>NZ_JAIMJB010000009.1 GCF_021295345.1 Motilimonas eburnea | reverse complement strand
TGAAAATACAGTTAGTTCAATTTAATATATGATTTTCTAGGAAAAGGAAAAATAAGCTCATAAAACGCCCATAGTGCATAAATTATCAGCAATTAGACCTTACTAATAATGTTAGATCTCGCCCTGTATCGAGCGATACACACCAGATCTGGATAACCCAGTCATCGCGAGTACTTCTTTTAGGCGGATTAAACGAATTGGTTTGTTTGGCATTGTGACACCTCATCAATAAGTAGATTTCACCCTGATGACATATGTCTGAAAAGATTTGGTATCGATGTCTGCTGGCCATCAACTAAAACCGAACCACCGCTCATACAGAAAGCTACTAGTTAACCTGCTGCAGGTAACTGCCTCCGGTAACACTGTAACTTCCATAGCTTGATTTCTCGATATGCTCACTCCACCAGGACATGAGCTGGCGTCGGGAGTCGAGATAGTCGGTTCTGTTGTAGGCTTTGCGTATTTGGTTCTTATCGGTGTGAGCCAACGCCGCTTCAATCACATCGGCATCAAAACCTTTTTCATTGAGTGTGGTACTGGCAAGTGCCCTCATGCCGTGAGCCGTCGTTCTATCCTTAAAGCCCATTCGGCCAAGCGCTTTGTTGGCTGTCTCGGAATCAGTGGGTACCTTAGGATTACGGCTCGATGGAAAAACAAACTCGCGATGGCCACTAATCGGTTTAATCGCTTCAAGGATTGCCAAAGTCTGGGCCGTTAGAGGAACTACATGTTCCCGGTTCATCTTCATGCGCTCTTTCGGGATGATCCACAGCTGATTTTCTATATCAATCTCTTCCCAGCGAGCACCAGACGCCTCATTAGGTCGAACCATAGTGTGAAGCTGCCACTCAATTAAAAAACGCGTGACGTGCTGTATATTGGCTGTAGCAACCGTGCGAATAAGCTCATGCATTTCATGCGGTTGTAGTGCTTTCATGTGAACGACTTTGTGTTTCTTAAACACATCGCGAATGCCAGACAATGGATTGGCATGTATCACGCCGCTATTTACCGCGTAGTTCATGATCTCATTCATTAACTGCGCAGTACGTTTCACCGTTTCAAGCAAGCCCTTTGATTCAGTTGTCCGTAAAGCAGCGATGGCGATTGGCGCCGTGATCTTACTTACTGGAATGGTACCAAGCTTTGGAAAAGCGTAGAGTTCGAGCTTACGCCAGTTCCCATTCAACGTCTTCTCTTTGATCTGACCTTCTTTTGTCACCTTCCATTGTTCGGCAACAAACTTGAATGTCGCATTTTGCTCGGTGATCGCTTTGGCTTTCTGCTCTGCTTTCGCTAATTGAGGATCGATACCATCCGCTAGCAACTTCCGTGCTTCGAGAGCTTTCTCTCGAGCTTCAGCGAGAGACATGTCGGGATAGGTACCAAAAGAGAGATAGGTGATTTTATCCTGACCTGGACGTTTGTAGCGAAACTGCCAAGATCGAGAGTTGCTAGGACGCACACAGAAGTAGAGGTTACCACCATCAGATAGTCGATAGAGCTTATCTTTGGGTTTTGCTGTTTGGACTTGCCTTGCTGTTAGATTGTTCGCCATTTTGATCCCTCAAGTAATACCTGCTCAAAGCTGGATAGCCGAAAAATCAAGGTATTACTTATGGCTGATAACTATCTAAATAAAATGAAGTTATAGCTCATGATGATGGAGAAATTGACAACAAAGTAATACCTGAATTAGTGCTCTAAAGTAATACTAGCATCAGATAGCAAACCTGGGTATTACTTTAAGTATTACGAAAAACAAACGCTTTTGTGGAACATTATGGAACGCTACAAGATAGTAACTGATTGATTTTGATAAACTTAAGATAAGAAAAAAGACGTCCTGAGACGTCTTTAAACTTGAATGTGGCGGTGAGGGAGGGATTCGAACCCTCGATACGTTTCCGTATACACACTTTCCAGGCGTGCTCCTTCGGCCACTCGGACACCTCACCTAATTAGATTGTGCTGCTGGGTGTTAGCTTGTTATCGCTTTACTACTTGGCGCGATAGGCTGCCTCAAACAGTGGCGGCAAGGATAAGGAAATCGTTTTCATCCGTCAACTGTTAAAGTGCATTTAACTACTGTTTGCTTAAAAACCCAGCAAGTGGTTAATCTAAATCAATTTCAGCTCTTGGCGTAGGTACACCCCTGCGCCAAATAGGCCAGGATCGGGGTGCAGTACCACAAAGGTGGCGATGCCGGCGTTGTATTCGCTAAAGCGGCCCTTGTATTCAAAACAAGCTCTAAATTCAGAGGTTTTAAAATAATCGATAAAGCGCGGTACGATACCGCCGGCGATATACACGCCGCCTTCACAGGCCAGGTTTAATGCTAGGTTACCGGCAAAGGTGCCTAAGCCTTGGCAAAATACCACTAAGGTACGCGCGGCTATCGGGCAATCGTTGGCAAGGCCGGCGCGGCTTACATCGGCCGCAGTGGCTAATGCTGGGTCTTGGCCTTCGAGTTTACACAGGGCGCGGTAGATGTTTTCTAGGCCTTGGCCCGATAACAAACGCTCGGCGCTAACATGGCCCATTTCTTCGGCTAATACCGCCAAAACTTGACGGGCATCTTCAGCAACAGGGGCAAAAGAGGTATGGCCGCCCTCGCCGTCTAGGCTTATCCATTTATCGTTAATGTTGATCAAATGACCCACGCCTAATCCGGTACCTGGACCACAGATGCCAATGGCTTTTTTATCTTTAACCGTGCCGCCACCGATTTGTACTTTTTCATCATCAGCTAAAAATGGCACGGCAAGTGAAATGGCGGTGTAATCGTTGATCACATAAAGCTTATCTAAACTCAGCGCGGCTTTTAACACGGATTGGGAAAATGACCAAGTGTGGTTGGTCATCTCAATCAAGTCATCATCAACCGGACACGCAATGGCAATACACAGCTCTTTTACTAGGCCATCTAGCTCGGCAAAGTACAACTTAACCACATCGGCGATGGTAGCAAAGTCAGCACATAGGTACTTTTTGATTTGGCCAAGCTCACCGGTTTGCTTATCAACCGTGGCAAGACGGATATTGGTTCCACCGACATCGGCGACAACGGAATGCGTGTTCATGATTACTCCAGATGATTCAATTTTTTCGACATTGTTTGTTATTTTACGGGCAATGACAACCGCTGAAATGATCTGGACTAGGCTAACTGCGCATTTTTTTCCAAGGCGCTCACATTTACTGAGGTTTATGCTGCATAAAACGTGTAAACTAGCGCCATTTTCAATTGTCTTGCGGCCTTGTTTAGGCGCTATGCAGTTGGTTTGATTGTATATTATTTGGACAGCGTGCAAACAAGGAGTGCTCCAACTTATGTCGAACAAGTATTCAAGCCGTGATTGGTTTTTACTCTTTTTAAAAGGCGCTGGGATGGGCGCTGCTGATGTGGTGCCCGGAGTGTCAGGCGGTACCATCGCTTTTGTGACGGGGATTTATGAGCGTTTATTAAATGCCATTAAAAGCGTTAACTTAACCGCACTACAAGTATTAACCAAACAGGGTATTAAAGCCTGCTGGCAACACATCGACGGCACCTTCTTGGCGGTATTGTTTTCAGGCTTGCTGATCAGCATTGCCTCTCTTGCCAAGATCATCACTTATCTACTGGCCAATCACCCTTTGCTGGTTTGGTCATTTTTCTTTGGTTTGATTATCGCGTCGGTTATCCATATCGCTAAGCAAATTGATCATTGGGGGGCAGTCAATATAACCAGTTTGCTCGCAGGCACAGTGATCGCTTTTGTTATCACGAGCATTAGTCCAAGCTCAGTCGACCCTGCCCCTTGGTTTTTCTTGGTCTCCGGCGCCATCGCTATTTGCGCCATGATCTTACCTGGGATCTCCGGCAGTTTTATTTTGCTGTTAATGGGCATGTATGGTCACGTGTTAACGGCGGTCAATGATCGCGACTTTATCTTATTGGGCTTATTTATGATTGGCTGTGTGATTGGCCTTATGTCATTTTCACGCTTTTTGTCTTGGCTATTAGCGCGTTTTCATGAAGCGACCTTTGCCCTACTGGCGGGTTTTTTAATTGGCTCTTTGAATGTGCTGTGGCCATGGAAGCAAGTAACCAGTACTTACTTAAGCTCTAAAGGCATTGAAAAACCACTCACTACCAGCAATATTCTGCCAAATGATTTTGCCGTACTGACAGGGCAAGACCCACAAACTTGGTTGTGTGTGGTATTAATGTTAACGGGTCTTGGCCTGATCTTAACCATTGAAAAGCTCTCTGAACAAAAAGCATAGGCCGACTGGCTAAGTTTCATGTTAAAACGGCGTTGCTCATCAAACAGCAACGCCTTTTTTTAAGCTTGGCGCTGCGCCAAAACCCGCTCTACTGTGTCCACTACGGCTTGGGTTTGACTATCAATCTCGATGTTGAGTTTATCGCCAATGGCTTTGTCGCTTAAGGTGGTGACACGCAAGGTTTCTGGGATCAAATGCACCCAAAAGTCCTGCTCAGTCACTTCACCTAAGGTTAAGCTAATACCGTCAATGGCAATATAGCCCTTAGACAAGATGTACTTGCGCCACTGGCTGTCAAACTCAAAGCGTAGGGCTGTGTTGTTGGCGCTTTGCTTTCGCTCAACCAAGGTGACCTGAGTATGAATATGGCCCGATAATAAGTGGCCGCCGATTTCGGCGCCAAAGGTTGCCGCGCGCTCGACATTCACCCAGTCCCCTACTTTTAACTGCGCTAGGTTGGTTAGCCTTAATGTTTCTTCCATTACATCGAAATACACATTATTATCTTGCTGCTTTACCACAGTTAAACAGGTTCCGTTTAACGCGATACTTGCACCGATTGCAATGCCTTGGCTCAATCGCGCTGGTAATGATACCACCAGCGTATTGAGACCCGGTTTAGTTTGGATCTCGGTAATGGGTGCTTTCGCCATCACAATTCCAGTAAACATGAATACCCCTTAGTAGTTGGAGACACCTTGAGCTCGTACAAGCAGGAATTATCTCATTTAATTAAACTCAGTTGGCCTATTTTAATTGCACAAATCGCAATGACAACCATGGGCTTTATCGACACTGTTATGGCGGGTAAAGTCAGTGCCACCGATATGGCGGCCGTGGCGGTCGCGTCAAGCTTTTGGATCCCAGCTATTTTGCTGCTTCAAGGTTTGATCATGGCGGTCACGCCCATTGTTTCCCATCTAAATGGGGGTAAAAAGCGCAAGCAAATCCCGTTCTCGTTAATGCAAGCCTTGTGGCTGGCGCTGATACTCAGTGCCCTGCTTATGCTCGCCTTGTACTATTCCCCTTGGGTGCTGTTCTGGATGGATGTTGAGCCTGAATTAGCCCGCCTTACCAAAGGTTATTTACATGCGGTCATTTGGGGGATCCCGCCCTTTGCCCTGTATTTAGTCCTGCGCAGTTTGTGTGATGGCCTGTCTCGCACCGTACCGTCAATGATAATCGGTTTCGTTGGCTTGGCTGTTAACATTCCTGCTAACTACATATTTATATTTGGTAAATTTGGCATGCCGGCGTTGGGCGGCATTGGTTGCGGTGTGGCCACGGCCTTGGTATATCTTGCCATGGGTCTGGCCATGCTGGCTTATGTGTTATTAGACGCTGAATTTAAACCCTTGCATCCGTTTCGCCGCTTGATTAAGCCCAATGTGAAACAAATGAAGCGATTATTTAAGCTTGGCTTTCCTGTGGCTGCGGCAACATTTTTTGAAGTCACTTTATTTACCGTGGTGGCTCTGTTACTCGCACCTATGGGCTCATTAGTTGTTTCTAGCCACCAAATCGCGATTAACTACTCGTCGATGGTGTTTATGATCCCGTTAAGCATTGGTATCGCAGCCAGTATTCGTGTCGGCCATAGTTTGGGTGAACGCAAGCCCGAGCAAGCGAAAACCGCGGCCAATACCGCTATCCTGTTTGGCCTGGCCATCGCGGTGGTCACCGCCACATTCAGTTACGTATTTCGCCAACAAATTGCCGGTTTCTATACCGACGAAGTGGCCGTCATTGAGCTGGCCATTAGCTTGTTGGTGTTAGCATGTGTCTATCAGTTCTCAGACACGATACAAGTTATCATTGCCGGTATATTACGCGGCTACAAAGACACCCAAGTGATATTTTATATCACCTTAGTATCATTTTGGCTGATAGGTTTACCTTTGGGTTACAGCTTAGCAAGCGGCTTAACCTTAGGGCCCATCTCGTTACCCACATTAGGCGCACAAGGTTATTGGATTGGGTTTATTGCTGGCTTAACCTCAGCGGCGATCTTGCTTAGCATTCGCCTAGCTTATAACTATCGCCAATCGGCCAAACTGGTTGCCACGACTAAGGCCCTGTCTCAAGCCGAACAACTATAATCAACTTCGCGCAGCAAACTTAACACTTGTTGCGCGAGTAACTTAGAAAGCGGTTGTTACGGGGTATAGCTTAGCAGCCACACCCGACCAAAGTGTTTGTAGTAGCCAGCATTACGTCCCGCTTGTATGCCTAGGCCATGATACAAATCCAAATGGCTTCCTTTTACTGCCCCACCTGTATCTAACACCATAAGTAGTTTCAAGACATGATGTCCGGTCCAATCGCCATTGGCATCTAGTTGTGGCACTTCAGCTAAAATCACACTGCCCATTGGCAAGTGTTTACGGTCGCCAGCCACCGCCGCGCCACCAATCAAGGGGATCCCTGCCGAACCAATCACATCAAGTTGTTCATTGGCTTTAAAGAATACAAACGAGGCGTTTTGTTCCAATAAGGCTTGTAGCTTGGCTTCGTCTTGCTGCTGTGCCCATTGTTTAATGGCTTCCAGCGACATTTTCTCACGAGGTACCTCGCCTTGTTCAATCAATACCTTGCCGATACTGGTGTAAGCATGGCCATTTTTGCCAGCATAGGCAAAATATTGCTTGTCGCCACCGTCTTCAAAGTAAACAAAACCACTGCCTTGTACTTCTAGCATAAAGTTATCAAGCAATGACTTACTGTAACCTATCTCGAGGCCTTGATGATCAAGCGCGCCGGCATAAATTTCAGCACGACTAGGGCATTTACCTGAACACTTTGGCATCCCATAGAGGGGATATTTATACAATGCATCAGCTTGGTGTTTTATCTTCATAACCGGCGAAAAGTAACCCGTGAATAAGACGTTACCTTGACCGTCTGCCCCGCCCATTTGCATGGCACTGATGCCATATTGACTTAAATCTGCAGGGTCGCCATTTTGTTCAGACCACTGCTCCACCCGCTGATAAAGCCCATTATGTTGTTTTACTAAATTGGGGGAACGACTTTTAACCTGCGCGGCTTGCAAGGTAAACAAACTGTAATCCCTTGGTTTATCACTTTGAACTTGAGGCACAGGAGTCAAAACCTGAGTAAAGGTTTGTTCTGAAGGCTGTTTACCAAAGGTGGGGGCAGGGGGCTCTATGGGGGGCTCTATGGGTGGCGTAGAGCAACTGAATAAGGCCAAGATACAGACACTGATGAAAATAATACGGAGCATAGTTATTCCAAATCTTAAATCAAACGCCATCAGTTTACCGCTAAATCAATCAGCTTAATACAAGGTTAAGGATCACTTTTACCTGATAAGCCATAAAACTAACGCAGTGTTCAATCGCGGATGATTAGTAGCAGATATCAGCCCCATATGATAAATAGTTAGTTATACTAAAATAAGCGTGATTAATTACACCTTCAATACCAACTGATGGGTCTATGGTTAGAATTTTATTTAGATTATTTGGTTTTTATTTATTATTTTCTGCTTCTGCGTTTGCGGCGTCGATGGATCAGCCGAAAATACTAATTGTGCCTAAAGGAATGAGCCTCACTTTTTGGCAAGTTGTTGAATCAGGAGTAAAAAAAGCTAGCAATGAGCTTAATCAACCGGTCATATGGCGGGGCCCTTACAATGATAACGATCTCAATTCCCAAATTGCCATCATACGTAATTACCTGAATTCTAACGTTGAAGTCTTGGCCGTTGCTGCCATAGACGCCCACTTAATAACCCCTTTTATTATGCAATACCAACGCCGAGGCAAACGGGTTTTAGTATTTGATTCACAAGCCATTGGTGCCAACCCGATGGGGTTTATTGCCAGTAACAACTACCAAGCGGGCAAACGTTTAGTTGAATCGATAGCCACGCAATTTCGCGGTGATGTTCATGCTTTGATTGTGCAAAATGACGCAGGGCATGCCTCTACCGAAGAGCGGCTGGTTGGCTTTCAAGACCAACTCAAACACTATGGGATCACTTCACTCACGTTAATTGAAGCAGGCTCAACCAAGGGCAGCGCACTACATGCCACCTATGCCGCCTTGGTTGCGGATCCCCGGATCAATATGGTTTTAGCGGTCAATGAAGCCACCACCGAGGGGGCGGCTTTAGCAATCAAAAAACTTAAGCGCGGCAATACTTTGTTGGCAGGCTTTGATATTAATGACGGGATATATCGCTTACTCCATGACGATGTGATCACTCAACTTGTGGTTCAAGACCCTTACGCCATGGGCTACCAAGTGATGCAACAAGCCAATATGCTACTCAAAGGTGAGCAAATTGCGCCCACCACCGAAGTGCCTATTCGCTTAATTGATAAAGCCAGCTTGGCCGACCCAGAAACCAACGCGTTTATACGTCACTTTCTAAAAGTTCCTAAGTAAGCATCAAAATTTAATTTCACGTCTGCCGGTTTGTTTGTCTATCTGATGAGATGTGGCTGGCTTTGACTGGGCTTTCGCCTTGTTTTTTGTTTTTGGATGAGGGTTATTATGTCGACTGGCTTTATTGGCCTTGTCTGTAGACTGTTTCGTTGTGCGCTTTGTGGGTTGCTTAGGCTGAGGGGTAACGACTACCTCTGCAACGGGTACATCGCACAACACCAGATAAAACTCACCGTTGAACTGGATCACATCACCATCGTAAACCTTACAACGTTTACGCGTTTCAACTTCTCCATTAACCGCCACATAGCCTTCGCTAATGGCCATTTTGGCTTCACCACCGCCGCTGACGGCATCGGCTATCTTTAACACTTTATATAACTCGATTGGCTGAGTGTTTACCTCAATACCAATGGCTTCAACTTCAAATTCTTCACTCACGCGCTCATTACCTTATTGCGAGTCGATTAGGGGTGCAGTTTACCCAAATCACACTCAGACAGCCATGGACTATTTTTGGGCAAAGTAATTTTTTACTTTCAAGGTTAATTCCTCTAATTCAGTAATGCGCTCTGCCTCCGCTTGTTTCGCACATTGCTGCTTAACAAAGGCAGCCGTTCTAAGTACATCACGCCAACGGGGGATCTTAGGCAAGGTTTGCAGCAAAAAATATCGATCTAAAGTGCGAGTTTGCGCCGACGAGCGATCAAGATAAACCTTCCAAATTTTACTCTGCTGCGCTAGATCGATTTTACTCTTCCCGGTCGCGTCTTGCCATAATGCCAAGGCTTTGGTCATGATATCGACCAAAACTTGACGGTATTCTAATTCCGACAAACACAAGCTAGGGCCAAGGTTGCTCTGTGTGCCCATCACATCGCCTTGGGTTTGGTGCAACACGATGCTGATATCTCCCATCGCACTCCCCTTGCCTTGATTAACCTGTGAAACAAAAGCTTGGGAGCGAATTTTGTCACCATTGGCGGACACAAAATCGAGTTGCAGCTCAAAACGAGTCTGTTGGGTTAATCCACGTGAGATACGCTCAAGCTCACATTGTGCCATGATCTGGTTAACGTCAACGCCGATCATTTGTGCTTGGGAATACCCCAATAATCGCTGCGCACCTTGGTTAAAAAACACCACTTGGTTAAAAGGGTTGATAATCACAATGGCATCTTCCACATTTTCCAGTAACTGGGTCATCCTTACTTGGCTTGCCTGCAATGCGTTTTCGGCTTCTATGCGTCTGGCCACCTCTTGTTTCAATAGTTTATTTTCCTGACTAAACTGAGCCGCTTGTTTAAGCTCCAGTAAATTATGCACTCGCGCCAGTAGCTCATCTTTAACAAAAGGCTTCATTAAATAGTCATTAGCCCCGACATGAAACCCTGTCATGATATCTTTTACGCGCGTTTTTGCGGTTAGCATTAAGATAGGCAAGGTCGCGTTGTCGAAGGTTTTGCGTACCTCTTGTGCCACAGTAAAGCCGCTGATTTTTGGCATCATGACATCTAAAATCAACAAATCCACTTGTTGCTGCTGTAAAAATGCCAGCGCGTCATCGCCATTGGTCATTAGTTTAATTTGGTAGCCAGCCAAACTAAGGTGGTTTTTTAATACCTGTAAATTCATTTGCTCATCATCAACCACCAAGATTCGTCGGCCCACTTGGGTGAGCTCATCATCTTTGGTAAAGTTAAATGGCTCAGATGCTTGATTCGATTCACCCATTTGTTGGCCGTCACTCAAAGCCAATTGATAAGCTGCATTGACACCCTGAGGTAACATGGGGGCCAAAGGCTGACACCGGCCTAAATTAAATCGAAAACAGCTGCCCTTGCCTTCTTCACTTTCAACACTTAAGTTTCCCTTCATTAAGCTAATTAACTGCTGTGAAATGGCTAAGCCTAAACCACTGCCGCCTTGGCGGCGGGTTTCACTGCCATCTAATTGCTTAAAAGGGTCGAAAATACGGGCTTGATTGACGGGCGCTATGCCCATGCCGGTATCTTTGACGGCGATCATGACCTGCTCACCCTGAGCCACTACCGAAACCGTGATCTGGCCACTGTCGGTGTATTTGATTGCATTGTTAACTAAGTTAAACAACACCTGCTCAAAACGAATGGGATCAGCGTTAACAAATATTTCATCGGTTGGTAAGTCTGCATTCAATTCGACGGGTTTATTGCCAATTAAATGCTTGGATAACGCCAACACACCACTTACGGTGACATTAGCGCTCACGCAGCTCATATCAACCCGTAAACGGTTGTTTTTAACCTTGTGAAAGTCTAATAAATCATCCACTAAATGGGCCAACCGCTTTGCCCCATTGAGGGCGAGATTAAGCTGCTTGGCTTGTTCGTCACTACAGGGGCCAGCCACCCCATTTAACACCGATTCGGTGATCCCAATCACCCCAGTTAATGGCGTGCGCAGCTCGTGTGACGTATTGGTTAAAAACTCATCTTTAATTTTATCGGCTTGGCGCAAGGCGATGTTTTGCTCGTTGATCACCGCGACCTTCTCTTCAAGTTGCTGATTGGTATCGTTGATCACTTTCATTTGGTCGGTAATGGCATCTTGCATAACATCAAATTGTGCCGCCAAACGCCCTATTTCATCACGGCGCCCCCGCCCGAGCAAATGTCTGTCCCATTCGCCCAATGTCACCGCTTCCGTTGCCAACATTAGCGACTCTAATGGTCTGGTTAAGGAGCGGGATAATAAATAGACGATAGCGATAATAATGGCGACAGAAATAACCCCGATTAAAATAATCAAGTTACGAAAACGAATACTGGTCGCTTGGATTTCACTGTTAGCTTGTTCGGCCACGATAACCCATTTATGCCCCATCAAATCAAGGTTGACATAAGCGGCTAAGGTAGCGATTCCTTGATAATTTTGTGTTAATAAGGTGCCTGAGTTATGACGATTGGAATGATGTAGGGCATCTAACCACAATGGTTTTTGCTGTTGGTGCAAATTCAATATCTGGTATTGCGACTCTTGCGTTTGTAAAGCGGATATAGGGTAGCCTTGTTTATTGATAACGTAGGTTTCACCAGTCAACCCAAGACCTTGTCGACTGGCCATGATCTTGGTCAGTGGCGTAGTGGGCAACGCGTAGGCAATATAACCCGTGTATCGACCGTGATTGTTAATCGGCATAATAAAGTAACTGACCACAGCTTGTTTTATGTTATCAAAGCTATAATCGTGAAATAGCATCGGCTTTGCCGTTTCAGCAATGATGGTATTACCTAATTCCCGTTCAAGCGCGACAAAGGCTTGACCCAATGGAGAGCTCTGCAACTCTCCTGAGCGCAGGTTTTCGGTAAAATACCCATCCTTCTTAGTGCTATACACCACTTGGCCCGATAAATTTATCAAGATAATGTCGTTAAAGTCGGAAACGGTTAGATAGTCGATAAACCCATCGTGGAATCGATCATGAACATGAGCGTAGCTACCTACCGTCATGCCAAGTTTAGAGGGTAAGTTTTTAAAATCGCCGGCTTGTAGATAAGTCGATAACAACAAATCAGCAGCTTGCTTGGGCTCATCGGCAATTAAATTAAACGCATAAGAAAATCCATAAAATCTACTCATGGCATAGCGCACAAAGTCCGTGTTACTAAAGTGCAGAGCTTGTTGGCGCAGCCCTAGCAAATGCTGTTCTAACGTATTTTCTTTACTTAACGCGATGGAATAGAGGGTATCGGCCACTTGCTTATTGTTATTACTAACAAAAGAAGCATGGAATACAATCGCGATCACCGCCATTGGGGTGATCGATAAAAGTAAAAACGCCAAGCCCAGCTTGGCCCGAAAACTGATGTTTTTTATTTTTTGCAACAAAACTCGATGATTCCTACTGCGATGCCCATACCACTACCTGATAACATGTTGACCATTTGTTTATCAAAGATCGGTAAATACCGTTCCCTTTATGCATGAAAAGCTGCCTAGTTTCACTGACACGCTTGTATCGCCACTGACATACACGCTTGCAAATGAATGACTCATTTTTGAAGCAAAGCGCCCTCAATCCTAAACGCCAACCTCGCCGTGTGTCACTTTTTTCAAGATAATCGTACTAAAAAAACGCCACTGTTGTGAGCGATATCGCGAAACACCAACTCCTATCAATCTAAAATATACCGTTACTTTTCAGTGCCTTAATGTTTTGTTTTTACGTTTTTTCTGAGACATTTACGAGTTTTTACATTGTTGTAACACAACCCGAGTGATTCAATTGTTGCATCGAAATGCTCAAGCACCGATTTTTAATGACAGGGCATTTTGGTTGGCTTAAGTCATCAAGAACACAGCTGACGTGCTGATTAGAACAGGCAAATAACGCATCTGGCTCTCGACTCACTTACGCCACAATGGCAAGCTGACAGTTGATTCAAAGTTGCCATTAAATTTATTAATGACTTATTTCAAGGATGCAACAAGATGAAAAATTTGATCGTGAGAAGTACCTTAGCAGCGATACTATCAAGCAGTGTTATCCTTCCGGTAACCGCCGCCGGCGCCGATAGCGATAAAGCCATTTTAAATATAGCGCCGGTACAACGAACATCTTGGGTAAGAAACTTTAACCCCTATAATCAAACCACGTTTTTACCAACCACCAACGAATATATCTATGAGCCTTTAGCCATTTATAATCCCATGCAAGGCGGCAAGGTTCATTACCGCTTAGCCGAGAACATTGAGTTTAACAGCGATGCCACCGCAGCGGTTTTTACCCTACGCAAAGGGGTTAAATGGTCAGATGGGGAAGAATTTAATGCCGACGACGTTAAATTTAGTTTCGATTTAGTCAAAGCCAATCCAGCCCTTGACACCCGCGCTATTTGGCAACGCATCAGTGGCGTTGAAGTGCTCAACTCCCACCAAGTGAAGTTCACTTTCCCTGTACCAGACAGTGGTGCCCCCATCGAAATTGTGCGCGTCCCTGTGGTGGCCGAGCACATTTGGCGTGATGTAAAAGATCCCGTGACCTTCACCAATGAAAACCCAGTTGGAACCGGGCCATTAACGGAAATTGAGCGCTTTACCACGCGCGTTTATGTTCAATGTCGTAACCCCCATTACTGGGATGACAGCACCCTAAAAGTGGACTGTGTGCGCTTGCCACAATTAGCCAATAATGACCAAGTATTAGCCGCAGCACAAAAAGGTGAACTTGATTGGTTTGGTTCGTTTTTACCTGACATCGACAAAACCTATGTGGCCAAAGATGCACAAAACTTTAAGTACTGGTTCCCCGCCGATTCCATGGTGGCCTTTAATTTAAACCTTGCCAGTACTAAACCTGGCAACCGCAAAGCATTCAATGACGTGCACTTCCGCCGCGCTGTGTCCATGGCGATGGATCGTAACAGCATGGTTAACATAGCAGGTTACGGCTACCCGACTCTTAACGAATACCCTTCGGGCCTAGGAGCCGGTTATCACTCTTGGAACAATGATGAAGTGGACAAGAAATTTGGCCAATACTCACGTTACGACATCAAGGCAGCCAAAGCGTTATTACAACAAGCAGGCTACCAAGATAAAGATGGCGATGGTTACGTAGACAACCCAGATGGCTCAGCGATTGCGTTTTCTATCTTAGTACCGAACGGCTGGACCGACTGGGTAAATACAGTGCAAATTGCCGTCGATGGCCTGCAAGAAATGGGCATCAATGCCAAGGTTTCAACGCCTGAAGCCACCGCATGGACATCGGCATTAATCGATGGCTCATATGATGCCGCTATCAATGCCTATTTTGCCGGTGTTACGCCGCACTTGATGTACAACACGGCATTTCATAGTTCGCAACTCGATAAAACACGCATGAGCTCAACCCGCTTTACGGATCCTGAGCTAGATAAGCTGCTTGATCAATTTTACTCCACCACAAACAAAGCAAAACAGCAGCAGACCATGGGGCAGATCCAGATGATAGTGGCAGAAAACATGCCGTTTATCCCTGTGTTTAACAACCCAAGTTGGTATCAGTACAACACCCAGCGCTTTGAAGGCTTCTTTAATGCCGACAACCCTATCGCTAAGCCGCAGCCTCACCCAGGCAACCCTGAGCGCCTGTTGCACTTACTTAGCCTCAAACCAAAGTCGTAACCTAGGCAATAGCTTAAGTCATTAATCACAGGCTTAAGCCATGGCCAACTTGAAACTCGGTCAAGTTGGCCCTCTACGCATCTGACCTAAGGTCCCCATTTTGCTTCCATAAGGAGTCTGTTATGGATTTTGTATTACGTCGTCTTGGGTTTTATCTCATCGCATTTTTCTTTGCGGCGACATTTAATTTTTTCTTACCTCGTTTGATGCCTGGCGATCCCATTACAGTGATGTTTTCGTCGCAAGGTAATCCACTCCCCGTTGAAAGTTTGGCTGCCTTAAAAGCCACCTTTGGCTTTGTCGATGGCCCCTTATATCAACAATATTTTGCCTATTTAAAAAGTGTGGTCACTTGGGATTTAGGCAGCTCGGTTAAATACTTCCCGCAAACGGTGAATGAAGCGCTTGGCCGATCGATGATTTGGACCCTGTTCTTAGTCGGGACCTCGACCTTGATCAGTTTCTTCATCGGCTCGATTTCCGGCATAGTGGCAGCATGGTATCGAGGTGGCTGGCTAGATACCATCTTGTCGCCGCTGTCTTTAGTGTTACAGTCCATCCCTGCCGTGGTACTTGCCTTGCTGTTTATGTTTGTATTTGGCGTGGCGCTCAACTGGCTGCCCTTCTCTTATGCTTATAATATCGAGCTTGATCCGGCGTTTAGCTTGGAATACATCAAAAGCGTACTCACTCACGCTATTTTACCCATCGTCTCTTTGGTCATAGTCCAAATCGGTGGCTACTTGCTCACCATACGCAACAATTTAATCAACCTATTGGGTGAAGATTACATCGTGATGGGGCGCGCCAAAGGCTTAAGTGAAAGCCGCGTCATGTTTAATTATGGTGCCCGAAATGCCCTACTGCCTTCGATTACGGCGTTTGCCATGACGGTGGGTGTGGTACTGGGTGGCTCGCTGATTACTGAGGTGGTATTTAACTACCCAGGCCTAGGTAACACCTTATTTGAAGCCATTGTTTCGCGTGATTATCCGGTTATTCAAGGTCAACTCTTGATCATGACCTTAGCTATGTTGTCGGCCAACTTTGTTGCCGATATCGCCTATGTCTACCTCGACCCTCGTCTGCGTCGAGACTAAGTCATGACTAAATCCAGTTAAGTGAATTGATTCACATTGAACGACTTATTAAATTTAAGGGAAGAATTATGGCTAATTTTTTTAAATTACTGCGCCGTAACAAAAAAGTCAGTTTTGGTTTGTTTATCGTTACCACCTATTTACTGATTGCCTTATCGGCACCTTTTATCACCTCACATGATCCCAATGATCGGGTAGCGCGGCCCCATCAAGAGCCGAGTGTAGAGAACGTGTTTGGCACCACCCGTATGGGACGCGATGTTTACCATTTATTTGTCCATGGCACAGCTACCTCCTTGGCGGTGGGCTTTGGGGCGGGCTTAATCATAGTCGTGATCGGCACAGCCCTTGGCGTATCCGCGGGTTACTTTGGCGGTAAATACGACGAGTTTGTGAGTTTAATTACTAACATTGCCTTAGTGATACCTCAACTCCCCTTGTTACTGGTGTTAGCTGCCTTTATTGGCGAGGCCAGTCCACTCACCATCGCCATTATCATCGGCCTAACTAGCTGGGCATGGGGAGCGCGGGTAACCCGTTCACAAACATTAACCTTAAGAAACAAAGAGTTTATCCATGCCAGTGAGCTTGCGTGTGAGCCACCTTGGCGCATTATCTTTGTAGAAATATTGCCCAATCTTAGCTCTATCATCGGGTTAAACTTCCTTGGTTCTATCATCTACACCATTATCACCGAAGCCACCTTAGAATTTCTTGGCTTAGGCGATCCGCTCGCTGTTAGCTGGGGAACCATGTTGTTTAACGCCCAAAATGCCTCGGCTATGACGGTCGGCGCTTGGTGGGAAGTATTAGTACCTTGTCTCGCGATTGCGATCCTCGGCATGGGCTTAGCCCTACTTAACTTTGGTATTGATGAAATTGCTAACCCACGCCTTCGCACCTTTAGCGGCATTAAACGCTTTAATAAACGCATCAAGCAACTGCGAGCGAAGCAAGCAGCTTCATCCGTTGTTCAATCTTCTTCAAATTCGAAAGAGGTCGCATATCATGGCTAATCAACCTCATTTAGATGGCACCAATAGCATAAAAAACACTCTTGAAATCAAAGATCTTTGTGTTGATTACCTACTTGATGACAGTGAATTTCGCGCCGTTAATCAAGTTAGCTTTAATATAGGCAAAGGTGAAATTTTTGGTCTTGCTGGCGAAAGTGGCTGTGGCAAGAGTACCATTGCCTTTGCTATCAGCCAGTTACTTAGGCCACCTGCGTTTATCTCTGGCGGTCAAATTTTATTAAATGGCCAAGACACCTTGACCATGGATAAACGTACCCTAGCCGCAACACGTTGGTCCAAGGTCAGTATGGTATTTCAAAGTGCCATGAACAGCCTAAACCCTGTGCTCACCATTGAAGAGCAATTTCGCGATATGTTTTATCGCCATAAGGGTTATAGCCCGCAGGAAAGTGCCAAACGTGCAGGTCATTTATTGGAGTTGGTGGGCATTAGCCCCGATCGCTTAAAAGACTATCCTCACCAATTTTCTGGTGGTATGCGCCAACGCATCGTGATTGCCATCGGTCTGGCGTTAAATCCTGACTTACTCATTATGGATGAGCCTACAACGGCTTTAGATGTGGTGGTTCAACGAGAAATATTGTTGCAAATTCACGCGCTGCGTAAAGAATTTGGCTTCTCGGTGCTCTTTATCACCCATGATTTGAGCTTAATGACGCAACTTTGTGATCGCATTGGCGTCATGTTAAAAGGAGAATTGGTGGAAGTCGGCCTTGCCAAAGACATACTCCACAACCCACAACACGCCTACACCAAAAAATTATGGCAATCCATTCCCGCTGCTTTTGATCATCAACTCAAACAGCAACAAGCAATTAAACAATCAAACGTTGTTATGGAGGCAAGTGTATGATGCCATCTGAAACCGAGAACACCCTAATTCGTGTTCGTAATATGGTCAAAACCTTCAACACGGGCAAGGGCTTACATAAACGCCAAGTTCATGCCTTAAGAAACGTCAGCTTTGATCTGAAAAAAGGCAAGGCGCTGGCGTTAGTAGGCGAAAGTGGCTCAGGCAAAAGCACCGTAGCGCGCTTGCTCACCCGCATGCATCATCACACCAGTGGCGATGTGAGCTATCGCGGCCAAGACATTAATGCCTTTAATAGCCATAAAGAATTGGCCCAATACCGCCGTAATATTCAAATGATTTTTCAAGACCCTTACGGCTCACTCAACCCGGCCCACACCATTTATCATCACTTAGCGAGGCCGCTGTTTACCCATGGTCATGTGAGTAACGAAGCACAAGCCAAGGCCAAGGTGCTTGAGTTGCTGAGAATGGTCGAATTAGATCCAGAATCCACGCCCTCTAAATACCCGCATCAACTTTCAGGTGGCCAAAGGCAGCGCGTGTCGATTGCCAGAACCATGGCCATCGGCGCTGAAATCATCCTCGCCGACGAGCCCACCAGTATGCTGGATGTCTCTATTCGCTTAGATATCCTTAAGTTACTCAATAAAATGAAACAAGAGCAAGGTATTACCTTTTTATACATCACCCATGATATTGCTACCGCGCGCTATTTTGCCGAGGAAATAGCCATCATGTATCAAGGACAAATTGTTGAATGGGGCGACACCAGCAGTGTGATAGACGATCCCCAGCACCCTTATACGAGATTATTGTTATCGGCCGTGCCCGATCCTCATATCAGCTTTAGTGAGTCGGCCGAGGCTGGCCAAGCCTTATTAGATCAAGCGAATCTGATCAGAGAGCAAAGCCTAGCCCCCGTGACTAAGGTACTCCAATATAATCGACAGCACTTTTTTACTGAACATGAAATAATAAAATAAGATACAAAAAAGGCCTTGATACTTGGTACCAAGGCCTTGATAAACTTACTACAGGCAGGATTAATTCATGGCTGTTTTATCTGTATCCACAGGCGCAAGGGACAGCACATGCAGCAAGCGCTCTGGAATATCTGGGTGGATCACCGGAATGCCACCTGGGTTTTCCTCATTAAACCAACCGGTAAAACTCACATCATCATATTGATAATTAAAGTTGGAACTGATCACCGGCACGGTAATTTGCTGACTGGCAATACGCTCCTCGATACGATGCATAATGTCTAGGCGCTGCGCTTCATCATTGGTGCGGTTAAAACTGTCAATTAACTTATCCAACATAGGATCAACGTAATGATGGCCAGCAAATCGGTCTTTGTTCATTTGCGATGAATGAAATCCAGAGTGGTAATATCGATGCGGTGTTGCTCCAGCAAAGTAGTTAGTGAATTGCGCATCATATTGCCCTGCTTTTACTCTGTCGACTAATTCACCAAATTCAGGGGTAGCCATGGTGGCATTAATACCTAGCTCGTGCAGACTTTCTATGGCAATTTCAACCGTTTTGACATGATCCGACCAACCATTAGGCACTAAAATTTCAAAACTAAACTGACTGCCATCTGGGTTATCTAGCCACCCATCGCTATCCACGTCTTTAAAGCCCACATCACGCAGCAATTTAGCAGCATGAGCTTTATTGTAGGTATTGAATTTGCCATATTTTTTTCTCACTTTTGGATCAGACCACGCCTTAAATTGGTCCCCTAAGCCACTGGGGTAGTTATTTTCTAACCAGTAACCTGAGCCAGCTTCTTCCACCATGCGTTTGCGATCCATCGCCATGGAAAAAGCGCGGCGAAAGCTTAAATTATTGAATGCTTTTTGGTTGTTTGGATCGGGGGAATTAAAGTTCATCACAAATGAGGCCGAGCCAGCCGCGGGAAACCAGTGTTTGGTGCTGGGGTTTTTACTCAGTAATACCTCTTCGATGTTTGGGATAAAAGAGGAAGTCCAATCTAAACGACCTTTTATCGCGGCGGCGAGTAGCTCGTCGTTGTTAGTAATGATTGGGCTTTGTAAACAATCTATCTTTAATCGAGAATTTTGGTAGTAATGGGGGTTACGACATTGCACATACACCTGCCACGAAAACATCGGCACTTCGGTAAAAGGCCCTGTGCCTACGGGGTTGGGGTTAGTAAAGCTAGCAATATCCGATTCCATTGAAAAGATATGCTTGGGCACAATGGGCGCACGCACAATGCGGGTAGCGATACCTGTATCAACCTTATTAAGTCTAATACTAACGGTGTAAGCATTTTCTTTTTTAATGGCGTCGATATCATCGGCCAAGCCACGCACATCAAGGGCCCCACCTCTGGCGGCTAAACGCAGTGAATAAACAACATCGTCAGCGGTAAATGGCGTTCCATCAGACCATTTAACCCCTCGGCGTAAGTGAAACGTCAGGGTTTTTAAGTCCGACGAAAAGCTGTGTGCCGTGGCCAACCGATACACAGGCTTGCCCCCTTGCAATTCGTTGAAGACAATCAAGGGCTCATAGATAAATTGCATGGTGGTGGGCAATCGGTGCGCCGAATTAAAAGGATTGAAGTTGCGCTGCCAAGACTGGCGAAATTCGGACACTATGGTTAATGACACGTTTTTAGCTTCACTGATGGTGGGCACTAAGGTCGCTGCTAACATCCACATGGATGCCAACACGATGCTGTAAGCTTGTTTTAACATCTGGCTACTTTCCTTGTAACAATTAAACTGCTATTACCCATCATGGTGGGATAGAAGGATTAGCTTGTTGCCGAGACTTCCCTGCCTAAAGAGAAGAGATCCGTCAGCTAACCCAATGTGTTTGCAGCAATTTGCTATTTTTATGACATTTATGCGAGCTATTGTATTCGGAGATAATCAAATGTAAATCAATAACTTTTATAAATATCAATATATCCTTGGCGCCTCACATCAAGGGCCGTTTTGCAACATACTTGAACCTTCTCACCCTTGGCATGACCTCATCATGTGCTTTGCTCCCAGCGCCCGTGCTTCTCTCTTTTTTGCACAACACTCGGTCGAGGCGCATCCTTAAAACAATAAAAAACAACATCAAACGAGGCAAAAGCTACAACAGCGACTAATGTTTATAGATATAGAATGTTATTCGTTTGTTACATCAACAGATTGAACCGTGTTGACGCAAAATGTGTTGATGGCCTTACCAACCATCCAAAAGGAATAAATGATGAACAGAACCAAAATTGCTTTATCCCTTGCCGCTGCTGTTGTACTCATTCCATTAACCGCATCAGCAGATACACTGGAAACAGTGAAGAAAAAAGGTGAATTAAACTGTGGGGTTTCAACGGGTATTCCGGGTTTTTCTGCCACCAACTCAAAAGGCGTTTGGGAAGGCATAGATGTTGATTTTTGTAAGGCTATCGCCAGCGCCGTGTTAGGTGATGCCAACAAAGTTAAGTATGTTCCTTTAACGGCAAAGGAGCGTTTTACCGCACTGCAAAGTGGTGAAATAGATGTGCTTGTCCGCTCTTCTACCTGGACATCTAGCCGTGATATTTCCTTGGGCCTTAATTTTGCAGGGGTCAATTATTATGATGGTCAGGGCTTTCTGATTAATAAATCGTTAGGGGTATCTTCTGCCAAGGAGCTTGATGGCGCGACCTTTTGTATTCAAGCCGGTACGACTACAGAGCTCAACCTCACTGACTATTTTAAGTCTCAAAACATGGAGTACAAGGCCGTCACCTACGATACCTCAGGGCAAACCATAGATGGCTTTAAAAAAGGTCGCTGTGATGCCGTCACTTCAGATGCTTCCCAGTTATACGGTTTAAGACTAAAAATGGATAAGCCTGACTCGGTCATGGTATTGCCTGAGATCATCTCTAAAGAGCCATTAGGCCCTGTGGTACGTCAAGGTGATGATGGCTGGTTTAATATTGTTCGTTGGGCCTTGTTTGCCACGCTCGAGGCCGAAGAGCTTGGCGTAACGCAAGCCAATGTTGATGCCATGATGAAGTCAGATAACCCCAGCGTTAAACGTTTACTTGGCACCTCAGGCGATACCGGTAAAAGCCTAGGGCTAGATGAGAAGTGGGCTTACAACATGATCAAACAAGTCGGCAATTATGGCGAAATGTTTGACCGTAACGTGGGTAAAGGCTCGCCCCTTAACATTGACCGAGGTTTAAACAACCTTTGGAACAATGGCGGCCTAATGTACCCCATGCCAATCAGATAGCAACACAAAAGGCGGCACCGTGCCATGGATTCATGGCCGAGTAACATGACGGGGGACCTCCCCCTGCTTGTAGGGCCGCCTTATTAAGCGGATAAGCACTATGAGAAAACACTATGAGTAAACCTGCAGAGCCCGTCGGCGGCATCAGTTTTCTTAACAACCCCAAGGTAAGAGCCATTGTTTTTCAAGTACTTGCCCTTGCCTGCGTGTTCTTCGTCGCCGCTTATTTTACCAATAACATGTTTGACAATATTGAAGCCCGAGGCATTGAAACGGGGTTCACTTTTCTCGACCAAATTGCCGGCTTTGGGATAAGTCAAACCTTAGTAGAATATGACGATGGCAGCTCCACCTACGCGAGGGTATTTCTGATCGGGATCCTCAATACCTTATTAGTATCAGCCATCGCTATTTTTTTCACCACTATCTTAGGCTTATTAATCGGTATTGGCCGATTATCAGGTAACTTTTTAATTGCTAAGTTATCGATGATTTACATCGAGGTGTTTCGCAACATCCCTATCTTACTGCAAATTTTATTTTGGTATAACGTGGTTCTGGCCGCCCTACCTAGCCCTCGCCAGAGCTATAGCTACTTTGATGAGTTCTTTCTTAATAACCGTGGCTTTTTAATGCCCAAACCCATTTTTGAAGATAACAGCGGTTATATTCTCGCGGCATTTATTTTAGCTTGTGTCGGTGTTTTCTTCCTTGCTCGCTGGGCCATAAAACGCCATGACGATACCGGTGAAGAATTTCCTATCTTTAGTGTTGGCGGCGCCATTATTATTCTCTCCCCTATTCTGGTGTTTTTTATCGCTGGCCAACCGATTTCCAGTGAAGTACCTGAGCTCAAAGGATTTAACTTTCGTGGTGGCTGGGTCATTATTCCAGAACTACTGGCATTAGCCTTTGCATTGAGTATTTATACCGCTACCTACATTGCTGAAGCTGTTCGTGCGGGCATTGAATCGGTGCCCAAAGGTCAAAAAGAAGCCGCCCATTCATTAGGCTTAAAAGATCATGTCATTCTACGAAAAATCATCTTGCCTCAAGCGCTGCGTGTGATCATTCCACCGGTTATCAATCAATACTTAAACTTGGTTAAAAACTCATCCCTCGCCACGGCAATTGGTTACCCCGAAATCGTCACCTTGTTTTCCGGCACCACGTTAAATCAGGTCGGGCAAGCGATTGAAATTATATTAATGACCATGGCAGTTTACTTGGCCTTTAGTATTGTTATTTCGCTACTACTCAATTGGCTCAATGCCAAGATGCAAATTAAGGGGCGTTAATCATGGCAATTTATGACGTAAAACCTGCTCAACCCGCTCCCGTTAATCACCATGGCGTGTTTCATTGGTTGAGAGTTAATCTCTTTAAGGACGTAAAAAACGCCATACTCTCTTTACTCTGTATTTACCTGCTTTACCTCACGGTACCTCCTTTGCTGGACTGGTTATTTTTTAGTGCCACTTGGTCGGGAAGCCAAGATGAAGTGACCAAAGATGGCGCGCGCTGGATCTTCATTATCGAAAAGTTTGACCAATTTATTTATGGCTTTTACCCCGAACATTTACATTGGCGTCCCTTGTTCGTCGCCGCACTGACGGTGGCCTTTATCGCCAGTGTTAAGCTGCTGAAAAGTATCAAACTCAAAATTGCCATTATTCTGCTCTACCCTTTTGTTTCTATTATCTTCATCTACGGCGGCTTTGGCCTAGAAGTGGTTGAAACAGATAAATGGGGAGGCTTAATGTTAACCGTCATCGTTGCTGCAGTCGGCATTATCGCGTCCTTTCCCATCGGGATCATGCTAGCGCTGGGTCGCCAAGCCGATAACATGCCCGTGGTTAAGACCTTGTGCATCACCTTTATCGAGTTTGTGCGCGGGGTGCCACTCATCACTATCTTGTTTATGGCTTCCGTGGTGTTGCCGTTATTTTTCCGTGACGGCTTAGATTTTGACAAATTGCTTCGCGCCCTCATTGGGATCACCTTATTCCAAGCCGCCTATATTGCAGAGGTTGTGCGCGGCGGGTTACAGGCCATCCCCAAAGGGCAGTATGAAGCCAGTGAGTCTCTGGGGTTAAGTTATTGGCAAGGGATGATTTTAATTATATTGCCCCAAGCATTAAAAATTTCTATCCCTAACCTAGTGGGCTCGTTTATCTCACTGTTTAAAGACACGACCTTAGTTCTTATCATCGGTTTATTTGATATTTTGGCCATGGTGACCCTAACCAACAGTGATACCAACTGGCTTGGCTATGAAGTAGAAGGCTATGTTTTTGTCACCTTTATTTACTGGGTATTTTGCTTCTCTATGTCGCAATACTCAAAATCCGTCGAAAGACGTTTCAATACAGAACTCAAATAGGTAATGCCATGTCGACTACTGAATTCATGATCAGAATGGAAAACGTCAATAAATGGTATGGTGATTTCCATGTATTAAAAGATGTTAATCTCAACGTAAAAAAAGGCGAAAAGGTGGTGATTTGTGGTCCTTCAGGCTCTGGCAAATCCACCACAATACGTTGCCTTAACCACCTAGAGCAGTTTCAAAAGGGGCAGATATTTATTGGCGATACCGAACTGATTGAGGACGTCAAAATTGTTCGCCATATCCGTTCTCAGGTCGGCATGGTATTTCAGCACTTTAACTTATTCCCACATTTGTCGGTATTGGAAAACTTAGTGATCGCGCCCACTTGGGTGCACAAGAAACCCAGAAAAGAAGCTATCGAAACCGCCATGTACTATTTAGAGCGCGTTAAGATAGCGAACCAAGCCAATAAATATCCAAACCAACTCTCTGGGGGCCAGCAGCAGCGCGTAGCCATCGCCCGCTGCTTATGCTTTAATCCAGAAATCATGCTATTCGACGAGCCGACCTCTGCCCTTGACCCAGAAATGGTATCAGAGGTGCTCGATGTGATGGTTGAGCTGGCTAAAGGCGGGATCACCATGATTTGCGTAACCCATGAAATGGGCTTTGCGAAAAAAGTCGCCGACAGAGTTATTTTTATGGACGCGGGGCAAATCATAGAAGAAAACGATCCCCATACCTTCTTTGAACAGCCTGAATCAGACAGGCTTAAGCTGTTCTTAGATCAGATCTTATCCCATTAATCCCTTAAGCCGGCTCTAAAGCAAATTTTGCCACTTAAAACCTTTATAAGTGGCTATTTTAATTGCTATTGTTAACTCTCAATTAATAAAATAAAGTCATTTTATGGGAGTCGATATGAAATTATACGGTAGCTACACCTCACCCTTTGTTCGCCACTGTCGCATGGTCATCGCCCAAACAGGTTTAACTTGTGAGTTTGTAGAAACTGACGCGGCTGCCAGCGCCGAGCAATCTCCCACTAAAAAAGTTCCCTTTTTAGTTGATGGTGACCTGACCCTAACCGACTCTGTGGTGATCATTCGTTATTTACGAGAAAAGGCAGGCCAAGCTTTTTGCGCGGATATTATGGATTTCGAGCTATTTTGCATGGTGAACACGGTACTTGATGCCACCGTGAATATTTTCTTTTTAGAGCTGCAAGACAATATCCTCGCCGCAAATAGTCAATATCTTACTAGGCAACAAGGGCGAGTAGAGAGTGGCTTGGCCTACTTAAACAGCCAGCATTTAACCGATTCGCTGCCTCTTAATGAGGGGGAGTTAAGGCTAGCCTGCTATCTTGATTGGGGCATCTTTAGAAACCGAATTTCACTGGATGACTACCCCGCGCTTCGCCAACTATTAAGCTTAGCCAAAACCGATCCCTTGTTTATCGAAACCACCCCGCCTGGGCACGTATAAACTATTGTTGCTCATTTATCCCGCAGGCAGGCGAGTTCGACCCCTTTACCTTGCCTGCGACTAAAATATACATCAAGCCGAGCTTGGCTTGTGTTTGACATTTTGGCCCTATGATATACTGCCAATAGATCATAGGGGACGCTTATTTATGCCACAATCAACACCATTAACCACAAGCTTTACAATTTCAAAACAATATCTTGAAGAGTGCTTCGACGAATCACAGCCCTATAGTAAACACGCTAAACCGCGCTACGCCTTTATTGCTATTTTATTTATTGCAGGGTTGTTTCTGCTTATTTTTACCGAGCAACACACAGTGGCCGGTAGCGTACTTCTTGGGCTGGGTATATTAGAAGTGATCAGCTATATTTATCGCCGCGCTTGGTGGCTAACCAGACAGATGTGGAGCAGAAGCGCCAATAGTGAAGTGGTGATCAGCATGGATGAGCAAGGCTTTAGTAGTAAAAACCCTTACACTCAAACAATGCTGCCTTGGCAAGATATAAAGCGCCATACCGAGACAGAGAAAGGCATTATTTTGTTCGCACAAAATGGTGGCCAAAGCTATATCTCTAAATCAGTGCTAACAGATGACATGCTAGCCATGATCAAAGATCGTTGTTATTAAGTGTAATTTTTTACGGTGACATCGAGTGGGAGCACCAGCCATGGTGCGATTTGGTCTTAGCATCTGTGGGAGCACCAGTCATGGTGCGATTTAGTCTTAGCATCTGTGGGAGCACCGGTCATGGTGCGATTTAGTCTTAGCATCTGTGGGAGCACCGGTCATGGTGCGATTTAGTCTTAGCATTTATCGCTGCATTACTGCAGCTCCCACAAAACTGCAGCTCCCACAAAACTGCAGCTCCCACAAAACGGCAGTTCCCGCTTAAGTTATTTATACAAAGGGCCAGCCAACTCAAGCTGGGTCAAAAACAAACGCGTATCTAACTCTAACTGGTGATAATCGCCCTGCATGTATTGGCACAGCTGGTAAAATGCCTTGTTGTGCTCTTTTTCTTTTAGATGCGCCAGCTCGTGCACCACGATCATGTTCAGCATGGCCTCAGGCGCTTGTTTAAATAGCCCAGCAATGCGAATTTCTTGCTTCGCCTTTAGCTTATTACCTTGCACTCGAGAAACATAGGTATGAGTTCCTAAAGCATGCTTAACTAAGTGTAACTTATTGTCATAAACCACTTTGCTAATGGGCGCACTTTGTTTAAGGTAACGCTTCTTCAAACCCATCACATAATCATAGAGGGATTTTTCACTGGTCATTTGATGGGGCTCGGGATACTTATTACGCAAGTATTGCCCTAGCTTCTTTGAAGCCACCAATTCGGCAACGGATTGTTGAATATTCAGAGGGTAGCCCTGAACGTACTTTAATACAGCAGACATTTTTTAAACCCAAAAAATAACCCCAGCCGCAAAGCAACTGGGGTTACGTAAAGCTAAGTTAAAAACGCTTATTTCTTAGCGTTTCTTTCTTTAACTTCAGCGATTACCGTTTCAGCCACGTTTTGTGGACATGGTAGGTAGTGAGCAAATTCCATAGAGAACTGACCACGACCTGAAGTCATCGTACGTAGGTGACCGATGTAACCAAACATCTCAGATAGTGGTACGTCAGCCTTGATACGAACGCCAGTTACGCCCGCTTCTTGGTCTTTGATCATACCGCGACGACGGTTTAAGTCACCGATTACGTCACCAACGTGGTCTTCTGGCGTGAACACGTCAACTTTCATGATAGGCTCAAGAAGTTGTGCACCCGCTTTCGGGATAGACTGACGGAATGCGCCTTTCGCTGCGATTTCAAATGCGATAGCAGATGAGTCAACTGCGTGGAAAGCACCATCGTACAGTTCAATTTCAACGTCTAGTACAGGGAAGCCAGCTAGCACACCCTCTTCCATCATAGCTTCAAAGCCTTTCTCAACTGCAGGCCAGAATTCTTTAGGAACGTTACCACCTACAACAGTAGATTTGAACTGGAAGCCTGAGCCTGGCTCACCTGGCTTGATGCGGTAATCAATTTTACCGAACTGACCAGAACCACCAGATTGCTTCTTGTGCGTGTAGCTATCTTCAACCGCTTTCGTGATCGTTTCACGGTAAGCAACTTGTGGTTGACCTACGTTTAGCTCAACGCCGTAAGTACGCTTCAAGATGTCTACTTTGATGTCTAAGTGAAGCTCACCCATACCTTTAAGGATGGTTTCACCTGAATCTTCGTCAGTTTCAACTTGGAAAGATGGATCTTCTGCAACCATTTTACCGATCGCGATACCCATTTTCTCAGTAGAACCTTTGTCTTTTGGTGCAACAGCAATCGAGATTACTGGATCAGGGAAGATCATTGGCTCAAGCGTACATTCGTGCTTAGGATCACATAGAGTGTGACCAGTTTGAACGTTCTTCATGCCCACAACCGCGATGATGTCACCAGCTTGTGCTTCAGTAATTTCGTTACGGTCGTCCGCTTGCATCTCACACATACGGCCGATACGTTCAGTTTTACCAGTCGCAGAGTTAAGGATAGTGTCACCCTTCTTCATGCGGCCTGAGTAAATACGGATAAAGGTAAGGGCACCGAAACGGTCATCCATGATCTTAAACGCAAGCGCTTTTAGCGGCTGGTCAGGATCAACAGTAGCCACTTCACCAGTAGGCTCACCTGTTTCAGGATCGGTTAGCTCTTGTGGGTCAACTTCCGTTGGCGATGGTAGGTAATCTACAACCGCGTCAAGTACAAGTTGAACACCTTTGTTCTTAAACGCTGAACCACAGTAAGTTGGGA
Organism: Motilimonas eburnea; assembly: GCF_021295345.1. Taxonomy (GTDB): domain Bacteria; phylum Pseudomonadota; class Gammaproteobacteria; order Enterobacterales; family CBDFNC01; genus Motilimonas; species Motilimonas eburnea. Next base: position 149,673 of record NZ_JAIMJB010000009.1, on the reverse strand, counting down.
AGAACGCTAGATCGCGAGTACCTTTACGGATACAAGCTTTGATTTGCTCAATAGTTGGCTCTTCGCCTTCCATGTAAGCTTCCATTAGGTCGTCGTCTTGTTCAACAGCCGTTTCAACCAGTTGCTCGCGGTATTCTTCTACCTTATCAACCATATCAGCTGGCACGTCTTGAACTTCGTAGTTCTCAGGTAGGCCTGAGTCATCCCACACGTATGCTTTGCGAGATAGTAGGTCTACTACACCCACGAAATCATCTTCGATACCGATAGGAAGAACCATCACTAGTGGGTTAGCCGCTAGTACGTCTTGAGTTTGCTTAACAACACGGTAGAAGTCAGCACCCATACGGTCTAGTTTGTTTACGAAGATAATACGAGATACTTCAGATTCGTTCGCGTAGCGCCAGTTAGTTTCTGATTGTGGTTCAACACCACCGCTACCACAGAATACACCGATACCACCATCAAGTACTTTTAGAGAACGGTATACTTCAACGGTGAAGTCAACGTGTCCAGGAGTATCGATAACGTTTAAACGGTGGCCATTCCACTCACAAGTTACCGCAGCAGACTGGATAGTAATACCACGCTCAGCTTCCTGCTCCATGAAGTCAGTTGTAGACTCACCGTCGTGTACTTCACCAGTTTTATGGATTTTACCAGTTAGCTTTAGGATACGTTCTGTAGTAGTGGTCTTACCCGCATCAACGTGCGCGAAAATACCAATGTTTCTGTACTTTGATAGATCTGCCATTTGTTCACTCTGTTAATTTATATTAAATAAATGCGGCCGGAGTATAGCACGACTCACCATAAGGAAAATACTCTAATCAAAAAAGGTTCACCATTAATGGCTAAATAACGTACTTTTTTACCCCGATTTGTCGGCCTGTCCATTTTCTTGGTTTTTTGTGCCGCTGTCAGGACCGTAATTAATCAATGACTCATGTGCGACTAAATTAGCCAAACAAGATACTGATTGTTTGTGAGAAAAATCAAACAATCCATTTGTAAGGGCGGTTCGTAATGGCTCACATCAACCAATGTGAGACCAACAAATGAGACCAGAAGATATTTCACGCATCATCGAAATGGCTTGGGAAGACCGTACCCCTTTCGAAGCCATTGCCCGCTGTTACGGGTTAAACGAGACAGGGACTATTACCCTAATGCGCCAGCAGCTTAAACCCAGTAGTTTTAAAATGTGGCGCAAACGGGTATCGGGAAGGAAAACCAAACACGCTAAGCTGCGTGACCCGGCGGTCAGTCGAGGCTACTGCGCGACCCAATACAAGCCACGCAGCAAAAAATAAGTGGGGATTAACCAAAAAACTTTTGCCAAACACTGGGCTTATTTTTTTTGTGGTATTCCTTACGTAAATCATCAATGGTTTTTAAATGCTGCTTGGCCTTGTCTAACTCACCGGCAGCAATATCTTGTTGGATCAGGTCAACGGCTTGTTCCACCTTGTTCAAGCCTTCCAAAGACACCTCTTTGCGTTCAGCAGGAAAAGAATAACGTTTAGCGTCGGACACCAATTGCGAAAAAGAATCAATATGGTTACTAAAAGTAGCCATATCCTGCGCTTTATACGCTTGGCTAACCTCAAATTTCATTTTCTTCATGGTCGCTTCTAAATCAATTTGCGAAGCAAAGCTGGCACTCAATGGAGGCAAGGCTAACACTAAGGCAAGTAACAATGAGGACAAGGTTTTCATAACAATCCTTCTACTATACTGAGATAACATCAAAAATATGCCGCGCCATTTTACAGGAAAGGCTTGGCTTGAGCTATTTCAACATGAAACAATGATTTCGAAAGCTCCTCATCCTAATAACATGTTAAATATTCAACAAAAGCAGTAAGGGCAGTACATGGGTCAACAACAAAGAGAAGTGACATTACGATTTCTAGCCGAGCCGCAAGACGTAAACTTTGGTGGAAAGGTGCACGGCGGTGCGGTAATGAAGTGGATAGATTTAGCGGCTTACGCCTGCGCGGCAGGCTGGAGTGGTAAGTATTGTATCACCGCGTATGCCGGTGGTATTCGCTTTGTTTCACCTATTTTAGTGGGTAATTTGGTCGAGGTGGATGCCAAGGTGGTTTATACCGGCTCTTCGTCCATGCACATTGCCATTGAAGTCACGGCCTGTGACCCTAAAGACCTCAACCGCAAAATCACCACTTATTGCATTGTCATCATGGTGGCGGTGGATGAGGCTGGCAAACCTAGTCCAGTGCCGACTTGGGTGCCCGTGACCGAAGACGATAAACGTCAACATGCCACTGCGGTAAAACTGATTGAGATGCGCAAAATAATCAGTGAAGAAATGGATCTTTATATGAAACCTGAGTAGTTGAGTTATTGCCATATTGGGGAGAGGTAAGTTTGGCTAGTCGCCCTGCTTACCTCCTGCAGGGGAGAAATACCATTCCACTAGGCTGAACTCTGTGGAAGCTGCTGTTTTGTAGGCGCTGCAGTCATGCAGCGATTACTTTCGGTGTTACTTAAGATCCCGGTTTCACACCCAGCCTAAAGGTGCCGTTAGACATAAACTGCACCACTTGTTCGCGCTTTTTACCTAAGAGTATCGAGCCATCATCTAAAAACAAAAAGTTTTTCCAACAGCGTTTAAAGACCCCCCATGAGGTTTCGATAATGCTGTAACGATCACTGCAATAGAAGACGGTAGTGTTATCTTGCCAATTTAGGTGATCGGTTATCAATTCAGGCAATGCCGTTTCTTCACTGTCCCACACCGTTTCCCAATCGCCCTGCTCTTGCCAAGTTTGAATCGCAAAAGGCCAGTCGCCTTTTTTAAAAAAATCGGGATGGTCAACTTGTTTGCTGATACTCATGTTCCAAAAGTTGGCGGCACGAGTAGGTGCGAGGAGTTTGATTTGTGCCTTATCCTCATCGGTAATGGGTAGATCTTGGCGGTTAAAGATCCACGCTTTTTTGTGCTCACTTAGGGGTATATAACTCATGATATTCCAACTTTTCATTAACTTTTAAAAGCTTAGGTCTATTTCGCGGTTTAAAAACCGCTCCTACTCTGCTTGGATATGTTAATCTAAATACACTGCGTAAGCGCTAATGATACCTGCTGTATCCTGCCCACCCAAGCCTAAACGTTGATAATGTTTTATTTTTGTAGCTAGGTACTGCGACTCAATTGGACCGACCCTATGCCAAAGCTTTTTGCCAGTTGGGGTGATCTCATCTTGGCCATAGCAGCCAACGCGAAGGATTTCATAAAAGCGGCCGTTTTCTTTCACTAATTGCTCGTCGAACAATCTTAACCCTTGCTGCGCTAAAGCCGTGCGCATTTCATATTCATGATGCACTGGACAAAGGATAAATTCTAACTTGTGCTTGGCAAATTGCTGGTTCAGCGCGGTGACCATCTTCGCGGTGAGTTCGCCACCTACACCAGCGATAATGATGGTATGAGATAAACTAGTTTGCTCGGCTAACGGCAACTTAGCCACATCGATGCAGTGACTTTGCCAGCGACCTTGTAACGCAGTGATCTGGCTTAGTCGAGTGTTAAGCTGAGCGATAATATCCGCGATACAATCAACAAAGTTAACGACTGAGCCAGTTTGAATACAAGCATCTTGCTCAAGCAGATATTGCCCTAAGTAACCGTGATCGCAACAACAATCCCAAATAGGTTGGCCACTAAAGGTGACTTGTTTTGCAATGGCCTTAAGCCGTAAACCTAGCTTTGCCATCGTCTTTTGTCATCGGTATTGGTGTCATTAAATCACTAAAATTCGGTCTGCCAAAAACCAAAAAAGCCAGTCCCTTCGGACTGGCAAAATTGGAAATGGTGTTACTTATATCGTTATTAAGCAGAGAGCATCAATGAGTTATTGATACACTCTAAGTTGGTGTTACCCATTAGGTATGCGTCAATCGCACGGGCAGATTCACGACCTTCGTTGATACAACGTACCACTAAAGATTGACCTGTGCGCATATCACCCGCAGCGAACACGCCTGCTTGGTTAGTTTGGAAACCGTTAGTCGCTACGTTTCCGCGATCATCTAGTTCGATTTCTAACTGAGCTAGGACGCCAGTCGGCTCTGGGTGTAAGAAACCCATTGCCAAGAAAGCTTTAGTACAAGGAATTGAACGTACTGAACCTTCAATTTCTTTAAAGCCTGGGCGTTGACCCGGTTTCGCTTCTTCCCATTCGATGTCGGCAATCACTAACTCTTTTACGTTACCGTTTTCATCACCGATAAACTCTTTCGTTAGGATAGACCATTTACGATCCACACCTTCTTCGTGAGAAGTCGATGTTTTTAGGATCATAGGGTAAGAAGGCCAAGGCATGTTCTCGGTACGCTTCTCTGGTGGAATTGGCATGATCTCAACTTGCGTGATGCTAGCAGCACCATGACGGTTAGACGTACCTACACAGTCAGAGCCGGTGTCACCACCACCGATAACCACAACGTGATCATCTTTAGCGTGAATTTCTTCGGTCTTCAGATCCATGTTGTTGGCACGGCGGTTGTTTTGCGCTAGGAATTCCATCGCAAAGTGAACGCCTTTTAGTTCACGACCTGGAATAGGTAGATCGCGAGGTACGGTTGAACCACCGGTTAGGAGTACAACGTCAAAGTCTTTACGCAGTTGCTTAGCATCAACGTTCACACCGATATGGACGTTAACCTCAAATTTCACGCCAGCTTGTGCCATTAGGTCAATCTTACGATCAATGACTTTCATGCTTAGTTTGAAATCAGGGATACCAAAGCGCAGTAGACCGCCCACTTTTTCGTCACGTTCAAATACCGTTACGGTGTGGCCAGCGCTGTTTAACTGCTCAGCAGCCGCTAAACCTGCAGGGCCTGAGCCCACGATTGCCACGGTTTTACCCGTGCGCGCCGTTGGGATCTTCGGCTTGGCGTAACCTTTTGCGTACGCCGTTTCTACGATGTTTTTCTCAATGTTACAGATAGTGATGGGGTCTTGGTTGATACCCAATACACATGAACTTTCACATGGAGCCGGACAAACACGACCCGTAAACTCAGGGAAGTTGTTGGTAGAGCTTAGGATTTCCCAAGCTTCTTCCCAACTATCGCGGTAAACCGCGTCGTTAAATTCCGGAATAATGTTTCCGATTGGACAGCCGTTGTGACAGAAAGGCACACCACAGTCCATACAACGTGAAGCCTGTGTTTGGATTTTCGCGCCGAATTCAGCATCCTTGACAAACTCATCGTTATTTTTAATACGCTCTTGAACTGATACCTTGCCTGGTAGTTCACGACCATGTTCTAGAAATCCAGTTGGCTTACCCATTATACGGCCTCCGCTTCTTTCTGCTCTGCTTCCGCTTTTCTTCTTAGTAGTACGGCTTTGTAATCTCTTGGCATGACTTTAACCATCTTCTTCAGACTTGTTTCAAAGTCGTTCAAGAAGCGCTCAGCCACTTGTGAGCCGGTTAGCTTGTGCTGCTTAGTGATCATGTCTTTGAGTAGTGCTACGTCTTCTGGCTCAAGTGGATCTAAGTCAACTAGCTCATCGTTTAGCTTAGACTTAAAGTCGCCGTTTACGTCATAAACGTAAGCCACACCGCCACTCATACCTGCAGCAAAGTTACGACCTGTGCTGCCGAGGATAATCGCAACACCACCTGTCATGTATTCACAACCGTGGTCACCGATACCTTCAACAACCACTTTGGCACCTGAGTTACGTACACAGAAACGCTCACCAGCCATACCGCGAATGAAAGATTCACCCGACGTTGCACCGTAGAAACATACGTTACCAACCACGATGTTGTCTTCAGCAACAATGCTCGATTTCGCATCTGGGTATAGCACTAGCGTACCGCCAGATAAGCCTTTACCCCAGTAATCGTTCGCGTCACCTTCTACTTCAAATGTCACGCCTTTCGCTAGGAAGGCACCCAAACTTTGGCCTGCGCTACCTTTGAATTTAACGTGCATTGGCTGTGGTAGGCCTTTGTCTTTGTACACTTTCGAAATTTCATTCGACAACATGGTACCCGCCGAACGGTCGGTATTGATGATGTCAAACTCAGCGTTAACGGCTTTGCCTTCAAGTAATGCAGGTTGCGCAGCTTCAATCAGCTTACGGTCAAGTACTGCGTCTAGGCCGTGGTCTTGGTCACGTTGCTTGAACATACCGTCTTCGTCACGCGGCAGTGCTTTGTGCAAGATCACGCTTAGGTCTAGGTTCTTGTATTTCCAGTGCTTGATGTCTTCACGTACCTTAAGGATATGTGATTGACCCACCATCTCATTGATGGAGCGGAAACCAAGTTCAGCCATGATTTCACGTAGACCTTGAACCATGTATTGGAAGAAAGTCACTACGTCTTCTACACGGCCGTCAAAACGGTCACGTAGGGTTTTGTTTTGGGTTGCGATACCCACAGGACAGGTGTTCAAGTGACACTTACGCATCATGATACAGCCTTCAACAACCAGCGCAGCCGTGGCAACACCCCATTCCTCTGCACCTAATAAGGTAGCAATGGCTAAGTCGCGTGGCGTCTTCATCTGACCGTCAGCTTGAACAACGATACGGTTACGTAGGCCGTTCTTCAGTAGCGTTTGGTGCGTTTCAGCTAGACCGAGTTCCCACGGTAAACCTGTGTGGCGAATCGACGAAATTGGCGATGCACCTGTACCACCGTCGTAGCCTGCAATCAGGACGACGTCCGCTTTCGCTTTAGCAACACCCGATGCGATCGTACCTACGCCCGCTTCTGATACTAGCTTAACGTTAACGCGGCCTTTACGGTTGGCGTTTTTCAAATCGTAAATTAGCTGGGCTAAATCTTCGATTGAGTAAATATCGTGGTGTGGTGGTGGTGAAATTAGACCCACACCTGGTGTTGAGTGACGTGTTGCACCGATCCAGTCGTCAACCTTGTGACCGGGTAACTGACCACCTTCACCTGGTTTCGCACCTTGTGCCATCTTGATCTGGATTTCATCACAGTTAGTCAAGTAGTACGAAGTTACACCGAAACGACCCGAAGCAACCTGTTTGATTGCAGAGCGTTCCCAGTCGCCGTTGGCTTTAGGCTCAAAACGCGTAGGGTCTTCACCACCCTCACCTGAGTTAGATTTCGCGCCAATGCGGTTCATCGCGATAGCTAGCGTAGAGTGCGCTTCGTATGAAATAGAACCAAATGACATCGCACCTGTTGCAAAGCGCGTCAAGATTGACTCAGCCGACTCAACTTCATCGATTGAAATTGGCGTGATTTGGTCTTGGTCAAACACAAATTGGCTACGTAAGGTAACGGCGTTGTCACCTTGTGCGTTCACTGCATCAGCATATTGTTGGAACATGCCGTAATCGCGGTTACGGGTAGACTGTTGCAGTAGCGAAATGGTTTCTGGGCTAAATAAGTGCTTCTCACCACGTTGTTTCCACTGGTAAACACCGCCTACATCAAGGGTTTTTACTGGGATTTCACGTAATGGGTAAGCAAAACGATGACGCACTAGCGTTTCGCTCGCGATATCGTCGATAGAGAGACCTTCGATACGCGTTACAGTGCCAGTGAAGTACTTATCAACAACGGCTTTACTCACACCTAGGGCTTCAAAAATTTGCGCGCCGTGGTATGACTGAACCGTAGAGATACCCATCTTAGAGAAGATCTTCAATAGACCTTTATCGACCGCTTTGCGGAAGTTCTCAAACAATTTGTCAGCTGATACGCTCGCATCTAGCTTGTTACGCTTTTGTAGCTCAACAACCGTTTCTAGTACTAGGTATGGGTTGATCGCGTTTGCACCGTAACCGATTAGGGTTGCAAAGTGGTGCGTTTCACGTGCATCACCGGTTTCTACCACGATATCCGCTTTAGCACGTAGGCCGTTACGGATCAGGTGATGGTGTACCGCACCTGTGATCAACATAGCTGGAATAGCCGCATGATCTGAGTTGGCGTTACGGTCAGATAAGATGATCACAGAGTAACCTTCTTCAACCGCATCTTGGGCGTAGCGACATACCTTGTTGATCGCTTTTTCTAGCATGCCTGGCTCACCGTTGGCGGTGAATAGGATGTCTAGGGTTTTCGCTTGTAAATGCTTGTGGTCAACACTACGGATTTTTTCTAGCTGCGCGTTAGAAATAACCGGTGACTCAAGTTCAATCTTATGACAGTGCTCAGGTGTTTCAGCCAATAGGTTTTGGTCTTTACCTAAGTAAGTCTTAAGTGACATAACCATGCGCTCACGAATCGGATCGATTGGCGGGTTGGTTACTTGAGCAAACAGCTGCTTAAAGTAGTGTGATAAATGCTGTGACTGGTGCGACAGTACCGCTAACGGCCAGTCAGCACCCATTGCACCTAGTGGCTCACCTGCGGTACCAGCCATAGCAACAATGATTTCATTCAATTCTTCTGATGTCACACCAAACGCTTGCTGTTTATTAAGCAGTACGTTAGCCGCTGGCTGCTCGTAGCTATTTGATGTTGCAGGCAATGAGTCTAATGTGATCAGGTTATCTTTGATCCATTGCTCGTATGGTTTCGCGTTTGCGATACCATCTTTTACTTCGTCGTCAGAAATAATACGGCCTTGTTCTAGGTCCGCAACAAAGATACGACCTGGCTGTAGACGGCCACGGTATTCTACGTTTTCTGGTGCAATTTCAACTACACCTGATTCAGACGCCATCACTAGGAAGTCGTCTTTCGTTACTGTGTAACGTGATGGACGTAGACCGTTACGGTCAAGGGTTGCACCTACTTGCACACCGTCGGTGAAACAAACAGACGCTGGGCCATCCCATGGTTCCATGATGTTAGCGTGGTACTGATAGAACGCACGACGCGCAGGATCCATGTTTTTGTTTTCTTGCCACGCTTCAGGGATCATCATCATTAATGCGTGTGGCAGTGAACGACCAGATAGAACAATCAGCTCTAGGGCCATATCGAAGTTAGCCGAGTCAGACATACCGTCTTGACAAATAGGCAGTAACATATCGATTTCAGCTTGAGTGAATAGGTCAGACTCAAGGATAGCTTCACGCGCCTTCATCCAGTTGATGTTACCGCGTACCGTGTTGATCTCACCGTTGTGAGCGATGTAACGGAACGGTTGTGCTAGACGCCATCTTGGGAAGGTGTTGGTTGAGAAGCGTGAGTGTACTAATGCTAACGCCGTCACCATGCTTGGGTTTTGCAGGTCTAGGAAGTACTGAGGTACTTGCTCTGTGGTTAGCTGGCCTTTGTATACAGTTGTCTTATAAGAGAACGAGTTGATATAGAAGTTGTCTTCAATACCAGAAACAGATTCTAGACAAATACGAACAGTGTAGTTACGTAATACGTAAAGTTTACGCTCTAGTACGGCAGGATCGCAATCCGCGCCACCCGTAACGAAAACATGTTCGAAATGGGGCTCTGTGCTAAGCGGATCGGCACCCAACATTGAGTTGTCGGTTGGCAATTTGCGGTAGCCAATCACTTTTAAACCTAAGCGCTCAACGTTGCGCTCAAGAATTTCACGACACTGTGCACGTTGGTTTTCATCTTGTGGGAACAAGATAACACCCACACCATATTGATCAAACGCAGGCAGTGTAATGCCTTCTTTTAGCGCTTGCTCAACTAAAAATTCATGCGGCTTTTGCAGTAAGATACCTGCGCCGTCACCACTACAAGGATCACAACCTTGTCCACCCCTGTGCTCCATGCGAGCTAACATGTCTAGGGCTTGAGTTACAATCTCATGAGATTTACGGTTTTTAAGATGAGCTACAAATCCGATACCACATGCATCATGTTCCATTTCTGGCACATATAGACCCTGTGCGCTCTGTTCTCTATTTGTCATAGACACGTCCTTCCAATTAAACAGGCAAAAGCCGACCGAGGCGTTAATTTGCCCAAGCTTTTATTATTTGAAATTTATACACCTACTTACAGCTATCGGACTGATTGTCCGGATTTCGGTGCGAATTCCTAAATTTGCTAATCAGCAGAAAAACGCTTTCCCTGAAGCAAATCAATCTCCACAGCCACTCGATTATGTTGAACCCAGTGCTGCAGTTTAATAAGGATGGGATTTACATCACTTTCTTATATGTTGTTATTATTTTGAAAAAAGCTCATCTGGTGGGCTTTTTTCGCAGCTATCCTACCGTTTTAGCCGTCTAAAAGCCACTCAAAGTTAGCGTTTAGCCGTAAAAAAACCAGTGTATTTTACATATACGCTCACTAAATGTGAATTAATATTCACACCAATAAAAATAAAATTTACATATCAGTAACTTACTAGCTATAGACTAAAGTCTAATGCAGCAAGCCAGCCGCACAATTTTTCCTAGCGTAAACTGGCGTTCACCTCATTAATTAAATTTTTCACCCTTTTTACCGACACAGGCACCGCGGTTCCCAATTGTTGCGCAAATAAGGAAACCCTGAGCTCTTCAAGTAACCACCGGAGTTCAACCACTTGCTCAGGCTGCCCTTGGCCCTTGGGTAATTTCTTAATGATGGCCTGGTATTCACTGAGTAAGGTTTCCATTTCAAGGGTGTGTTGACGGTCACGAATAGGATCAACGGGCAGTTTTTCCAAGCGACGCGCTAACGCTTTTAAATAGCGTTCAACATCGGGTAACTTGCTATAACCTATATCTGAAACAAAGCCTTTGTAGACCAAGCCTTGTAATTGCGATTTGATATCACCATGGGCCATGATCATATCCAGCCCCACTTTGCCTTTTAACTTTTTGTTAACCCCGTTGGCACAGGTTAAGATGCGCTCAACAATCGTGGCTATCGCCAGTGTTTGTTCATCTAAGTTGGCGCGTACATGGTCCCTCGCTTGCTCAAACCCATGCTGGTTTGTCGGCATAGCATGTTGGCTCAACAGCACATCGACCGCAGCGGCGATACAATCGTCAATCAAATCTTTAACCTGACCAAACGGAGTAAAATACATCGCCAGTTTGGCTTTATTGGGCAAGGATTTTTGCAAATACTTAATCGGTGAAGGCACATTCAACAACATGAGTCGGCGCATGCCTACACGATTAGCTTGCTCAGCACGCGCTGGGCTGTCAAATAACTCAATCGCCACGCTAGCACGCTTGTCCACCAGCGCAGGAAACGCTTTTACCTCATAGCCGCCGTGATCTTTAACAAATTCTTGTTGTAGCTCGCCAAAATCCCACTCTACAATATCGGTTTTTTCTATGCCTTTATCGGCTACCGTAGAAAGTGCCTGTTGCACCTCACCTTGTAACTGCTGTTGTAACTCACTCAGCGCTTTACCTTGGGCTAGCACCTTGCCATTTTTATTGAGCACCTTAAATTTGATGCGTAAATGCTCCGGCAAGGTTTGCAAGTCCCATTGGTCATGCTCAACCCGCACGCCCGTCATGCGCAATAATTGCTTAGCTAAGCTATCAAGTAAATTGCCATCTTCAGGCGACATATTAGCCAGCGCGGCACTGGCATAATTAGGCGCAGGCACAAAGTTACGACGCAATGCCTTGGGCAAGGATTTAATTAAGCTCACCACTAATTCTTCACGCAGTGCGGGGATCAACCAATCAAAGCCCTTGTCTTCGAGTTGGTTGATGATGGCCAGCGGCACATTAACCGTAATACCGTCATCAGGTGCCCCCGGCTCAAAGTGATAATCCAGCTTGAGCTTAAAGCTGCCTTGATGCCAATGGTCGGGGTATGCATTGCCAGTCACATGCTCGGCGTCGTGCGCCATCATCTGCTCACGCTCGAAATTTAAATACTCAGGCAAACGTTTACTTTGCTTACGCCACCAAGTATTAAAATGCGTGCCTGAGACGATGTCGGAGGGCAGCTTTTGATCGTAAAAATCAAACAAAACTTGGTCATCAACCAAAATATCGCGGCGGCGGGATTTGTGCTCAAGCTCTTCGATATCTTGGCGCAAGGCTTGGTTTTGTTTAAAGAACGCAAACTTGGTGTCAAACTCCCCTTCCACCAAGGCGCTGCGAATAAACAGTTCTCGACAGACCTTAGGATCGATATCGGAATAGAGCACCTTGCGATTCACCACCACAGGAATGCCATACAAGCTTTGCTTTTCCAACGCCATCACCGCATTGCTTTTTTTCGACCAATGAGGCTCGCTATAACTGCGCTTAATTAAATGTTGAGCCAATAGCTCTAACCACTCGGGCTTAATACGCGCACCAATGCGGCCAAACAGTTTAGAGGTTTCAACTAATTCTGCCACCATCAACCATTTCGGCTGCTTTTTATATAAACCTGAGCCGGGGAACAGGTAAAACTTACTGTTACGCGCCCCCATGTATTCTTGATCTTTGTCCTTAAAGCCTACGTGAGACAGCATGCCAGAGACTAAGGAGCAATGAATAGCATCATAATCGGCTGGCGTTGAATTGATGCTGATACTAAGCTCTTTGATCACTTGTCTGATCTGTGTGTAGATATCCTGCCATTCACGCACGCGCATGTAGGCTAAGTATTCTTTTTTACACATCTTAGAAAACTGGCTGCCCGAGAGCGCTTTTTGCTGCTCTTTAATGTATTGCCAAAGATTTAAGAAGGTTAAGAAGTCGGAATCTTTGTCCTGAAAGCGGCGATGCATTTCATCGGATGCCTGCTGTTTATCAAGGGGGCGCTCACGCGGATCTTGAATGCTCAGCGCCGCCGAGATCACCATCACTTCATTAACACAGCTAAAATCCTGCGCCGCTAAAATCATCCTTGCTAATCTTGGGTCAACGGGTAATTTGGCCAGTTGTACACCGATCTTAGTTAAGCGCTTTCGGGGATCGCGCACGGTTAAATCTACCGCGCCGAGCTCTTCCAGTAACTTCATGCCGTCATTAATATTGCGAGCATCGGGCGCTTGTAAAAATGGGAATTTTTGAATTTCGCCAAAGCCCAGGGCCAGCATTTGTAAGATAACCGACGCTAAGTTGGTGCGCAGAATTTCAGGGTCGGTAAATTCGCTGCGCCCGTTATAATCGTCCTCACCGTATAAGCGAATACAAATACCTTCGCTGACACGACCACAACGACCGCTACGTTGATTAGCACTGGCTTGCGAAATGGCTTCAATTGGCAAACGTTGCACCTTAGTGCGATAACTGTATCGGCTGATACGCGCCGTGCCCGGGTCTATCACGTACTTAATACCCGGCACCGTTAATGAGGTTTCCGCCACGTTGGTCGACAAAATAATTCGCCTGCCACGGTGCGGCGCAAAAATTCGGTTTTGCTCTGCGGCGCTTAATCGCGCAAATAATGGCAAAATTTCGGTATGGCGAAAATCGCGCTTTTGCAATGCATCGGCGGTGTCGCGAATTTCACGTTCACCGTTTAAGAAGACTAAGATATCGCCGTTACTTTCTCGGCCAAGCTCTTCAACCGCGCTGATAATGCCGTCGATTTGATCGCTACTGCCACTTTCCTCTAGCGGTCGATAACGGATTTCTACCGGGAAGGTTCGGCCCGATACTTCAATAATCGGCGCATCGTTAAAGTGCTGAGCAAAGCGCTCGGGGTCAATGGTGGCCGAGGTAATGATCACCTTTAAATCGCGACGTTTTGGCAATAAGCGCTTTAAATACCCCAAGATAAAATCGATATTAAGACTGCGTTCGTGGGCTTCATCGATAATGATGGTGTCATACTGATTTAAAAAGCGGTCCGACTGGATTTCTGCCAGTAAGATACCGTCGGTCATTAACTTGATGTAAGACTCATCACTAAGCTGGTCGGTAAAACGCACCCGATAGCCCACGGTTTGGCCCAGCTCACTGTCTAACTCTTCGGCAATCCGCGAGGCCACGCTGCGGGCCGCTAATCGCCTTGGCTGGGTATGACCAATTAAGCCATCAACGCCGCGACCTAACTCTAAACATATCTTAGGAATTTGCGTGGTTTTACCAGAGCCCGTTTCACCGGCAATGATCACCACTTGGTTATCGCGAATGGCATTGGCAATGTCTTCACGCTTTTGGGTAACAGGTAGGCTTTCGGGATAATTGACCTTAGGTAAATGGTTCGCCCGCCATTGGCGAATGGCGATGGACTTTTCTACATCTTGAGTAATTTTATCAAGTATTTTTGCAGCGCCACTGGCAGCCGATTTCTTAACAGCCCCCTCTATTCGGCGTTGGAAACGAAACTGATCCTTTTTAAGACAAAGTGGAATGCGTTGCTTAAGTGCGATAACTGCGTCTGACAAAACCTAACCCTCTTACAATGTAGGGCGCCGATGCTATCAGATATCAGCATGTTGATAAATAAAAAGGGCCAACACGGCCCTTAGCTAGAATGAGTTGCTATGATGTCCAATGTGGGTCAAGCGGTTTTTACATAGCAAGACGACAAATGCATATCGATGGCCTTTAATATATCACTACGTGAAATGACACCAACGAGGCGCTCATCTTCAACCACTGGATAGGCTTTAGGCTTGGCGCCTAACATTTGCTGGCCTACATCTAATACGCTGGCATTAATGGTGAGGGATAAGACGTCCGTTCGCATCATGTCTTCGACTAGAGCGGCACTTTCGCAGTGATAACTTGACTCGATCATTTTTTGCAAACAATCTTGTTCTGAAATCCAGCCGATGACTTTTTTATGCTCATCAAGGACTGGCCCGCCTATTTGCTTCGCTCGTAATAGCTTCTCCACTGCGTGGGCAACGGTTTCGTCACGATGAAAAGTAACAGGGCGTTTATTGACGTATCTTGCAATCGTTATTTCTTCCATAAGGGCGCTCCCTTCTACTGCTTCTCATTTAAGGGTAGCTGCAATTCCACATAGTGGAAGCCTCAGTGGGTATTTTTCATCACAAATATTGAGTCAGGTTATGACTGGCGCAAATCATCAGGTATCATGGCCGTTAAACCTTAAATTTTTGATGGACTGGCATGTTACAACCCACCCCTTCACTGCTTTGGCATGACTATGAATCATTTGGCTTAAGTCCGGCAACGGATCGGCCTTCTCAATTTGCAGCGATCCGCACCGATTTAGACCTCAATGAGATTGCCGATCCCATCGAAATATTTTGTCAACCCCCCAGTGATTATTTACCTAGCCCCGTCGCCTGTCTGATCACCGGGATCACGCCGCAGCGCGCCATGGCAAAAGGGGTCAATGAAGCCACTTTCATTAAACAAATCCATACTCAAATGATGCAGCCCAACACTTGCGTAGTGGGTTACAACAACTTGAGATTTGATGATGAGGTAACGCGGTTTTGTTTATACCGCAATTTTTACGATCCCTACGAACGTGAGTGGAAGAATGGTAATTCACGTTGGGACATTTTAGATATGGTAAGAGCCTGCTACGCCCTTCGCCCCGATGGCATTAATTGGGTCATTGATGAAGACACTGGCGTGCCCTCTTTTCGCCTTGAGCTGCTGACCCAAGCCAACGACATCAGCCACGCCCATGCCCATGATGCGGTTTCTGATGTACGCGCAACCATTGCCATGGCCAAGCTTATCAAACAGGCACAACCTAAACTTTATGATTACTTGTTTAAACTGCGCGATAAAAAACAAGTTGCCGACATCATCAATCAGGCCATTGTCAAGCAAGTCCCGCTAGTGCATGTCTCTGGTATGTTCCCAGCCCTACAAGGATGTGCGTCATATATTGCCGTTGTTGATTGGCATCCAACCAACAAAAACGCCGTGATTGCATTGGATTTGACCCAAGATCTTAGCCAACTATTAAGTTTGAGCGCCGCGCAAATTGCTGACTACCTCTACACCAAGCAGACAGAATTACCTGAGGGCATTCTTCGCCCGCCACTCAAGCTGATTCATACCAACAAATGTCCGGTGGTGGCCACCGCTAAAACCTTAACAGAGCAACGCGCCGATGAACTTGGCATTAACCGCCAACAATGTCGGCAATCCCTCAACCTATTACTGGAGCACCCAGAATTAAAACAAAAATTGGTTGATGTTTATCGTCTAGAGCGCCAATTTGAACCACAAGATGATCCTGAGACTCAACTTTACAGCGGTGGTTTTTTTAGCCCGAATGACAAATCCTTATTCACCATTATTCGTGAAACAGAGCCCAGTCGCCTTGGCGCCATGGACTTAAATTTCGAGGATCAACGCCTGCCAGAGATGTTATTTCGTTATCGGGCTAGAAACTTCCCGCAAACATTAGACGAAGGGGAGTTAGTTCGCTGGCAACATCATTGCAAAGCCTATTTTGACGAGCATGGCAGCCGGTTTATTACTGAGCTTGAAGCCCTCTACATGGAGCATCAAAACAATGAAACTAAGTGTAAGATCCTAAAAGCGCTGCACCAGTTTGTCGCCGAGCGTTAGCAGCACTTATACCAGCTAAGCCACATAGGCTATAAAGGGCTATTCCCAGTAGGTGCGTTCGATGCGCACAATACTGGGATGGAGTAAAAGTTCATTAAAATGGGCCCGATAATTATCAACGCCGGTGTTGCCGATGACCAACACTTGTGATCCTTGGCCGTTTGAATCAACTTCACAACCTATCCTCCCTCGACTGGCCTTCATCACCTGAAGCTGCGGATAAAGAGCCTTAACCTCATTAATTAATGCTTCTTGATTTGCGAGGCAAAATTCAAAATCCAACGTCACCCCGTTCGCCAAACCTTGGTTATCTATGTCAGCTAGATCAAAGTTGGCCTTGGTCTCTGTCGAGGCTACAGCTTGCGTCACCTCTTGCTGACACCCTGATAATAGCGCCACACAAAGCGCCAAAAACACGGACTGGCACAGACCTTGTATGCGCTCTTTTGTAGCGTGCGCTTGAACAGGGAGCGCTTGAATATGCCGACCATCAATACGGTTAAACAAGCGGGGGAGCTTACCCGCAATCGAAAATATACCTAACAACATAACAGATACCTTTAACAAAGATGCAAATAGGGTGATCGAGCGAAAAAAACTCATTGTTCTCAAGTTTTAATCATAAATCCTGGGAATAGCCGATCCTGCTCAAATTATCGCCTTAAGTCGATTTTCTTAGACGACTTAATTTGTATACTGAGGAAATGGTATAAGGAGTCGACCATGTGTAAAGTCAGTTCATCATTTAAGTTTCGCCCTTTATGGATGCGTGCAAGTTTGCGAACAAGTGTCCTATCAGTGCTACTAACAACACTGTTCACCGCCAATGGGGTTAATGCGAAAACTAATGAAACAGATGTCGACAATCCTTTCGTGACGACCAGCACTTATCTGACTAACCTACCGCGTGAAACCTACACTAAACTGAAAAGTACGTTCGCCAAAATTTACCAACAAACAACATTTGATACCGACTTAGCGCACTCAACGTTTAGCCACAGCAGTTATTATGACACCTTAGCACTGCCTCTGGTTTCATCCAAAGATAAGACCGTTAACCTCGAAGTCTTTGGCCAACTGTATGACGAAAACAGCATCGCCTATAGTCAAATGGTAGATACGCTCACCCTACATGAATTTCACCAAAACAACAGCTTGATCAATCAAGATAAAGACGATATTGCGGTTGGATTCGGTCTCAATTTTGCTCTTGAAGAAAATGTCAAACTACGCACCCTATACAGTACGGGGCACATTCCTGGCCATGGCACAAGCCAATTTAGCCTAGGCATCGAGATGAAGTATTAGACGATTGCCAATTTAGCTCAGCAAGCAAGATGAAGTATCAGGTCTAACTACTCGAAAACGCCTTTATTATCAATTACAATGGCCAACTGATCCATTGATTACCTGCGTTTCTACCTTTATGTTGCTATTGCTGCGTGCTGCACTCATCATTTGGCTTTACCTACTCGGTGGCAAAGCCGTTGCTGCAGCCCTTCCGTTTGATTTCCCAGCCAGTATATTGGGCCTAGTCGCGCTGTTTGTCAGCTTCAATATTGGCATCATAAAAGTTGAGTGGGTAAAACCAGTGGCCGATCCCATGCTGACTTATATGGCGCTGCTGTTTATTCCCATTGGCGTAGGGCTGATTAATTATCTCGACATGGTTCAAACCCACTGGGCCAGCTTGTTAGCCTGTATTGTCATTGGCACATTCTCGGTGATGACGCTTGTGGGTCATCTGTTTCAACGGCTGTTAAAGGTAAACTAAAATGTTTTGGCTTGCTCTGCCCCTGACGATATTGGTGTACTTTGGCTTTAAGAAACTCTACAGCAGACTGGCATGGCCCTGTTTGAATCCTGTGTTGTTATCGATGCTAAGCCTGATTGGGCTGCATCTCGTCTTTGAACTCCCCTATGAGCCTTATGCCGAAGGCGCCTATCCCTTAACCTGGCTACTTGAGCCTGCCGTGGTGGCATTAGCAGTACCTTTGTATTTACAAGCATCACAGATCCGAAAACAATTAGGGCCTATTTTATTGGCCTGCAGTGTTGGCGTAACCCTGTCTTTATTGATCGTTATTCCCCTTGCTTGGGCCATGGGGGGCGATGCAGCCTTGATGGCGTCACTCGCCCCGCAATCGGTCACCACCCCAGTGGCCATGAGCATTACTGACAGTATTGGCGGGATCCCCGCGCTTACCGCTGCGGTGGTGATCCTGGTCGGGATCCTGGGTGCTGCATTTGGTTTACCTTGGCTGCGCTTAGTCGGAGTAACAGACCCCCAAGCCCAAGGTTTAGCCATGGGCTGTGCTGCCCATGCATTAGGGACAGCGCGAGCCATTGAACAAAGCGAACGCCACGGGGCTTATTCATCCTTAGCATTAATATTGTCTGCATTGTTAATGGCTTTGATAGCGCCGATCATTTTTTCACTTTATATGCTATTTTTGACATAACTTGTTGAATGGGAGTGATGATGAACAACGACGTATTTAACCAAGCCGTCAAACACTTGGCTGAGCCAATCCAAGCTCAGATGCATCAAGCATTTGCCCAGCACCCCTTTAGTGGCCAAATTCCAGCGTCGATCATGGCACAACTTCTGCCAGCACAACTGCCCAGTTTATTGCCTTTTGCGGCTTGTTTTGCGGTCACGCCAGTATCGGATTTTAACGTCGGCGCATTAGTGGTTGGCAACAGTGGTGCAGGTTATATAGGCGCTAATTTAGAGTTTGCTGGGCAGGCTTTAGGACAAAGTGTCCATGCCGAACAAGCGGCCATCAATAACGCATGGCTTGCGCAAGAAACCGGCATTAAGCAATTATTTGTTAACGCCAGCCCTTGTGGCCATTGTCGTCAGTTTATTCGTGAAGTCGCCGGACAAGAAGCGCTCACGGTACAAGTATTATCGCAACCCGATCGCCCCTTTGCCGAGCTTTTACCCGATAGTTTTGGACCACAGGATTTAGGTAACCAACAGGCATTATTTCAGCAGCCAACCCAGTGCTTTGTGGCCGTTGACGAACCAAATGGCGAGCCAGTCGGTGAACCAATTGGTTCACCAGCACAATATCAGGCAATCATAGCCGAGGCCAATCTAAGTTATGCGCCCTATACGGGCTATTACCACAGCTTGGGGCTGCAAACCCATGATGAACAATGGTTTATTGGCCGCTATAGTGAAAATGCAGCCTACAATCCGAGTTTACCCGCACTACAGTCGGCTTTATCGCAACTGCGTTTTGCCGGATATGGCCTCGGTGACGTCAAAACAGCCGTACTCGCCCATCGGGTAGGCCAAAAAATAGACATGACAAACCAATACAAAACACTGCTTACGCAGCTTAATCAACTAGAACTGACCGTTATCAAACTAAATTAAACTTACTTTAAGTAAGCTATTAAAAATTTAACATTAAGGGATATTCAATATGATAGGAACCGCAAACTGTACCAATGCCACTCGCGCATTACTGCTTGGCTCGGGAGAGTTAGGTAAAGAAGTGGCCATTGAACTACAACGCTTTGGCGTCGAAGTCATTGCCCTTGACCGCTATGAAAACGCACCAGCCATGCAAGTTGCTCATCGTTCTTATACGGTAGACATGCTTGATGGCGACAGCATAGAGCAAATCATCCAACAAGAAAAACCCGATTACATTATCCCTGAAATTGAAGCCATTGCGACATCCAAACTGCTTGAGCTTGAAGAGCAAGGCTATAACGTAGTCCCTACTGCCCGCGCGACGGCCTTAACCATGGATCGTGAAGGAATCCGTCGCCTTGCTGCAGAAGAGCTTGGTATTCCCACCTCTCCTTACCAATTTGTCGACAATAAAGAAGACTTCGATCGCGCCGTTGCTGAAATCGGCCTACCTTGTGTAGTCAAGCCTGTGATGAGCAGCTCAGGCAAAGGCCAAAGCGTGATCCGTGAAAAATTTGACATTGACATGGCTTGGACCTACGCCCAAGAAGGCGGTCGCGCCGGTAAAGGTAAGGTCATTGTCGAAGGCTTTGTTAAGTTTGAATATGAGATCACACTTCTGACCATTCGCGCCGTGGACGGCATTCATTTTTGTGCACCAATAGGCCACCGCCAAGAAGATGGCGACTACCGTGAATCATGGCAACCACAAAAAATGGAAGACGACGTACTCGAGAAAGCCCATGCCATGGCAGCAAAAGTGGTTGAGAATTTAGGTGGTTACGGCTTATTTGGTGTTGAGCTCTTCATCAAAGGTGATGACGTTTACTTTAGCGAAGTGTCACCTCGCCCACACGACACTGGCATGGTTACGTTGATTTCGCAGGACCTATCTGAATTTGCGCTGCATGTTCGCGCCATTCTTGGCCTGCCTATCTGTAAAATCAGACAATTTGGCCCATCGGCGTCCAGTGTTATCTTGGGTGAAGGTTATTCCAACAATATTCAGTACGATCAAGTCGGTGAAGCCCTAGCGCGGATCCCTGGCTCGCAAATACGTTTATTCGGTAAGCCAGAAATCGCAGGTTCGCGTCGTTTAGGGGTTGCCCTGTGTCGTGGTCAAGATACAGAAATCGCCGTCGCAATGGCCAAATCTGTTTCAGATCATGTGAAAGTCGTCCTTTAATCCTCAGGCGAAAACAAGATAAAGGAGGCTATCCATGCCTCCTTTTTGATGCGCAGCTAAGTCAGCTCAGCGTGTTGCTCTCCTCTGTGCTGTTCCACGTCTTGACTGCCAACCAAGCCAAGCACCTTGGCGGTGTGCAAAAACACATCACTGGTTTGACTAAACCACTTTTCCTTGGGCTCGGAATAATCAGGCACATAATTTGAGTCATCACTACAAGGGCTCGAATAACTCCAAAAGCTGGCACCGTCTTGAGGGCGGCCAAATTGAGCAATATAGCCGTAAAGGTAAGCTAACCGCTTGGGCGTGTAGGCAAATTGTGGCCAAGCCTCTTTGCCGACATGGCAACCATGGCCAATAGCAAAACCCGTTGCTTCATCACTCAAGCCCGCTAAATAGTCAGACACACAGCGGTGTGCTTCATAACAAAGGATCCGCGCCAATACATTAGCGGTGCCCATGTTGTAAGCTTGATAAATCACTAAATCCAACATGTTACCGATACAGGGATAACGGTCTTGACTCGCCTTATCAGGGTTTTCACTCAACAATACGTCGACCATTTTACCCGTTGATGGAAAATCATAGGCACTGGCCACGGTGCCAACATGGCATAGGCCCGGCTGTCGATAGGTTGATGTTTGGCCCAATTCACCGATGGCACACTCTTGTTCACGCTCTGGCCCATCGATAAGGCCCGTAAGCTGGCTGATTATATCGCTGCAAAGCTCAGCCACTTGACCGAGCTGACTGGCATCAAAGCGCGTCAACGCGGGTTCAGTGATGCCCATCTTCGAGTAGGCGTCTTCACCACCGAGCAGGCCAACAGCGGTCGGAGCACAGCTCAATAAATAGGATTTACTCGTGCGCTGCGTTTGCTTATCCAAAGCAAGACGAAACCCGATAATGATCTCTTGATAGCGCTTGATTTGCGCTGGGGTTGCCGTCATTAATCCGGCTGGCTCGTAATCAATATCGATACCATCTAAGCCTAGTTCAGCCACCAACAAGGCAATATTATCAAATTCACTATCATCAAATTCCCCCCCAATCTCGCCGCCAACAGAGACCAGTACTTGTTGGCCATGGGTTAACGCCAAACATGCCTTGAGTTGCTTTAACGTCGCACCACCGCTGCCAGAGCCGCTATCGTCTTGCAGTTGTTGGCTTTCCCCTTCAAAAAAGACATCGCTCACCTTGGCATCCAGATCACCATCAAAGCTAAGCTGAGGTGATACAAAGGATAAAATAATATGGCTAATATAACTGGGGACATTAGCCAACTTGCTATGGGCCGGTTTATGCCAATTCAATTGGCGTTGCCACATGGGAAAATAGGTAATTTGAATGGCCATCATACTCAACTTGTTAAAATAAATGGCGCCCATCATACAAAGCAGACGTCATTGAGCTCAAGTTGACAGATCACAGTAACAACACAGGCAGGTTGTTACCTCACTCGGCTTTGATCTGACGCGTTATTTTACAGGCTTTGTAGTACCACTTGATGACTTAACTCCTGCAATGCCTGCGCATCTTTGCGCAGCTCCAGCCCAACATTCACTTGGCTTACCGCAAGTGCTGAAAGCGCAGTAGCAAAAAGAAGGCTGGCTTGTTTTGACCACTGATTAAGCTCACCCCAACACAAGCCTGCCACTAGACTGTCGCCCGCTCCCACAGTGCTCATTACCTTCATCTTAGGCGGGATAGCCAATAAAGCCCCTTGCGCATTTAGCCAAACAGCTCCCTGTGCGCCAAGGGAAACAACCACATTGGCACAACCTTGTTGATAAAGGGTGGTAGCAGCGTCGAGCACCTGCTCAAGCTCAGATATGGGTTGTCCAGTCAGTTCACTGAGCTCCTGCTGATTGGGTTTAACCAGAAAAGGGGCAGCGTGTACGCCGGCTTTTAGGGCGGCCTTACTGCTATCAAACACCACTCGCGCGCCTAATGCTTGTATATCACGAATCAGTTCGCTGCAGCGCTGCGCGCTAACCCCAGTAGGTAAGCTTCCGGCTATGATAAACAAGGGCTTGCACTTTGCCAGCCCCAGCAAGGTTTCCCGTAAATGTGCAAACGCGGCCTCATCAACACTAAAGCTGGGGAAATTCACCTCGGTGACAGCATTTTCTTGTTGCGCTAGGGCTAATTTAACATTGATCCTCGTTGCCCCCGACACACGCACAAAATGATCGGCAAGGTCAAAACGGGAAAACAGCGCGGTAAAGTCAGCCTCATTCATCGAGCCTAAAAAGCCACTCACGGCCACCTTCGCCCCAAGTTGAGATAACAGCTTAGCGACATTAATCCCCTTACCCGCCGCATGCATACTGGCGGTGTTAACCCGATTTAGCTCACCGACACACAAATTTGGCAGGAGCCCCGTTAAATCAAGGGCCGGGTTTAAGGTAACACACACTATTTGATAGTCTGTGTTCTTCATAGATCGACTCACGTTCATTATCCCTTCCTTGAGTGGCAACTCGGTTTAAACAGGCGTATTTACCCCTTTCATCGCCGAATGTAAAGCTTAGGCTTAGCTTGCGCTCAGTGCTCACTGCGCTGGTGAGATAAAAACCAATCGAAAATACTCTGATCGTACACATCATACTCAGGCAAGCCCTCACCAAGAAATTCAAGGCTGTAGATTTCGTCGTCAATTAAATGGCCACCGCGACTAAACACGGTTAACTTAGGTTCAACACCAAGATCTGGACATTGGCGCAAGGTCTCAACGGCATTGATCACGTGTGACGCAGGGATGCTGGTATCATTTTCCGCTGTAAACGCCCAAATAGGAACTTGTTTTACCGGACAGATATCGTGCCAATACCCCATCACTATGGGCGCTGCACCGGCCAGTTTATCACCGTATTTTTGTGCGTAATCCCAAGTCATAAAACCGCCATTACTTAGCCCTGTCATATAGACCCTCGATGCATCAACGGGATAGTTTCGCATGGCCCATTCTACAAAACTATTGAGTCGCGCGGTCACATGATCACCGAGTTCACTTTGGCAACGCTGGGGCGCCAGCACGATGAAGGGCAAGGTATTGTCCCATTGCAGCGACTTGAACATTTTCACTACATTGGTCTCGTTCATTGCCTGTAAGTTATTCCCTGCATCAAAGGTCTTTGAATGCATCCAGCCATGATTGCTAATCAGCAGTGGATATTGCTTATTCGGGTCTTGACCAAAATCCACGGGTAGCTGCTCGTAAAATTCCCAAATCGCATCCATTTCACTAAAGAGCCTCGGACTGTAGCGACTAACTTGCTCTCCATCTACCACGCGAACTATCCTGTATTCAGCTAAGGATGGGGTGCCGTCACTGTCTTTCACTTGATAGCGTAAGAAATAGTCTCCCACGCGGCTCATATCAATTTTATCGCTGCCTAACATCAGCACTTGCCCTGAAATATCGCCATCTTCGGGGTCCATCGCAATCACCCCAGGCTCAACATACTGGTCACCCACATTCAGCACCGTCACTTTGTCCCCCAGCAATCGAATTTCAGGTTGGCCAGGCTGAGGCTGATAATTTGGCAGGTCGACATCACAACTGATAACAGTTGGGCCCGTTGGTTGCTCTGCCGAGCCGCCACTGCCGCCGCCACACCCCAACAACACCAAACTAACAACACCCAGCAGAGCATTTCGCCCAAAATGATTCATATCCACCCCTAGTTTGTGACCATACTTGACTTTCTTTGGAACATTTCGCTGCTTAGTCAATACTGCATCAACAAACCATAAAAAACAGATAGATAGCTCACAGCAGAAAACAAAACGCCGGTGGAATCTATATAGACCCTATTAATTTATCCTTTTACCTTCTTCAGAGCGTATCCGTGCTCGCTTCGTCGTGATTGATAATCCAGCCATAAACAAACCTAACGTCAGCACAAGCAAAACCATCGCCCATCCAATGGGTAATGAAAACTTGATATGGTAGAGACCGATGATAAAGACAAGCGTGGCTAGGCTTAACATTGATAGACGCTTGGCTTTAGTGACCATTGACGCCATGGTATCTTGTGAAATACGCTGCTGATTAAGCTGCCAGCCAACCATAGCAATAGCAAATAAGCTCATCACAGGGTAAAAATCGTCACTGGTCATCGCAATCACCCCCAGCGCTAACGCCGTGGCATAAAAGATCACCGCCGAGACATTTTTATCCATGTGGTAAAACGGAAACAGCACCAAGATAACCATGGCCATGATACCGTTGGGGTAATACAGCCCCACTAGGCCAAGTACAGGTAATAATTGTAAGATCAAAGCCAAGATCATCCTCTTCTCCTTTGTAAGCGCAATGCCGGCACTAAGGCCTGATGATAGAACTGACTTAACTCTTGCTCCATGGGCCAAGTGATCAGGGTGATCCCATGTTGCTTAAATAGCTGCTTAAACTCTTGTAGCAAGCTCTCTCGGTGCAGATGATACAAGTCCTTAACCTGCTGTTGATGCTCACCTGCGACGAGCCCAGAAGGATCGGGCACTATCACCGTCAAGTAATAGCCAGCCCGTTTCAATCCTTGCAGTAAATGTAAATCGCCGTGCTGCAACTGACTAATCATCACGAGATTGGCCTTGTTGGGAAAAAACAGCCCCGGTTTATTCTCTAATGCCCACAAGTTAAGCCCGCCAGCTTTAGAAGGTTCAACCTTAGTTAAGGCTTGCTCAATTTTACGCAATTGTCTGCGCCCACACTGAGGATATACGTAGTCTAGTTGCTGTCCCAACGTCAGCAACCCCAGTCGATGCCCGCTGCGCAATAGGCTTTTTGCCATACTTAAGCCTAAGGTTAAGGTCAAATCTAACCCACTAGCCAAGACTGAGCTGCTCGCATTTGACCCCATAGCACCTAACTGGCGCGCATCTAAAATCAAGCCAACATTCATATTGCTGTCTTGTTCAAATTCATTAGCCAGAAGCAAACTTTCATGCTTTGCGCTGGCTCGCCAGTTAATGGCCTTGCTGGGCATATGATCTTGATATTGGCCTAAGCCAAAGAAAGCCTCGCCTGTGCCCGCTTTACCCGCCGCAACCACGCCATTAAAACCAAAGGTTTTACGTGAATTGAGCGGGATGTTTCCCATCCCTTGCGCAGCGGGAACTTGAGCAATGCTAGCAGGTTGTAACACATTTTCACGTTGGTAAACTTGGCCAATATAATCCGCAGCTGACACTTCTATCTGATTAAAGTCAAACTGGCCACGACTGAGAGGGATTTCATGGCGATAAACCAAGGGCTCGCCCTGCTTTAATGGTGCAACCAACTCAACATCTGCCGCCTTCGCCTTTAAACTGGCGGGCATCTTTTCCTTTAGGTAAAGATGACTGATGTTGCCATGCTCACTGCTAATGTGATAATCCAACACAATGTAATGGTTATTTTTCGTCACCTCACGTCGCAGCTTAAGCTTCAAAGCAGGCTGAGTCATCGTTGCCACAAGCAAAAAGCTGAGGGGGAACAAACTCATTGCCACTAAGGTTGCATTTGTAAGTAACAAACCAAGAAGCAAAAACATAATGAAAGTCAGCTGCAGTGATTTAGTCTGCGCCATGACCTGACTCCATCGGCACCGCTATGGTCGTTAATATTTGTGCGATGATTTTCTCGCCCGCTTGATCTTGCCCCCACAACTCAGGCGATAGACTCAACCTGTGTGCCAAACAAGGCACGGCAACGGCTTTAATATCGTCGGGCAACACGTAATCTCGTCCTTGCATCGCAGCCCAAGCCCGGCTGATGGCTAATAAGGCTAGGCTGGCTCGTGGGCTCGCCCCGACCACCACATTATTCATGCTACGGGTCGCACGCACTATTTGTACGATATATGATTGCAGCGCCTCACTCACCGTCACTTGTTCAATGGCTTGTTGCATCGCCACTAACTGGGCTTGATCCGTGATCACCTTTAATTGCGGCTGCGCTGATTGACGTGATTGTCTTGCCTGCAAAATGGCAATCTCTTGCTGCTCTGTTGGATAGCCCACCGATAATTTAAGCAAAAACCGATCGAGCTGAGCTTCAGGTAAGGGAAACGTGGATTCGTATTCAATGGGGTTTTGCGTTGCCATCACAAAAAACGGTTGCGGCAAGGGTAAGGTTTCCCCGTCTAAGGTGACTTGCTTTTCTTCCATCGCTTCAAGTAATGCCGATTGTGCCTTCGGGGATGCACGGTTGATTTCATCTGCCAACAACACCGAGGTAAATAGAGGGCCTTTTTTCAACTGAAACTGATTTGACTGACGATCAAATATAAACCCGCCCAGGATATCGCCAGGCAATAAATCTGGGGTAAATTGAATGCGCTTAAAATCAAGGCCAAGTACCCGAGCAAAGCTTTTCGCAATTTGTGTTTTCGCCACGCCAGGGTTGTCTTCCAGTAATACATGGCCTTGGGCCAGCAATGCCGCTAACACTTGCTCTAACACAGGTCGCTTACCTATGATGGCTTGTTCCACTTCGGCTAACACCGCGGCGCATATTGACGGGATCTGGGCTGCGTTCAATGGGGTTGAATTCATAAACTACTCCTTAGGTTAAATCTGCACTTTGCTTTAAGGCAGCCAAAATGGCCATGGCATGGGGTAAATAGGCCCGCCCTGAAATTGGCCAGTGGCCAAAACTTAAGGTTTGTCGCCAATTAGGGGTTACCTTAAACGACATGGCCTGCTTTAATTCAAGGCTAATGCTTTGATCTGTCATTAGTTGCTTTAACCCATCTCGGCTATTGAGCTGATGCTGCTGGCAATACTGTTTGAGGTATAAATGCTTAACATGACCATGTAAACGCTGCTCATTCCCTGCGACAAATAGTTCACTTAACTGCTGTAATAGGTGTACATCCTTTTCTTGCTCAACTTGATGATTCACCAACAGCACCGGCATCCTAAGATCAGCCCGCTTAATTCGTTGCAGGGCAATAAAGAAGAGCAATAGAATTAACCCTGCCCAAATAAACACCCGTGGGATGGACAGTAACCAAGTTAACCCATCCACCAACCATGCTGGTTTGAATGTAACCAGCACCATACAAATCAGCGCACTCACTAACACAAATAGGATTAATTTTCTGACGGTATTAAAGGTTGCTTTCATCAAGATTTGGCCTGTGATATTTCGTCTAAATAGGTGATCGCCTTAGCCACTTCCTCACTCACAAAATCAACTTGGCTATAGCAGGCCTTTTCAAATATTAACGTCAGTTGATACAAAGGCTCAGCCGGTAACTGCGCCTGTTTAAGCTGCACATAAAATTCCTGTGCAGTTTGCGCCGGATGGCGTACTAACTTGTATTCTTGCGCTAATAAACTCAGTAACTGCTGATAACAATTAATGATTTGTGCTTTGGCGCTACTTGAGCTGGCCTGCATTTGCTTGGCTTGCTGTTTGGCGAGGTTGGCTAATGGTGGTGGTGTCTCAGCTAAGCTGTCGCTAGCCTGACGCCTTTGCTGCCATCTAGGCGCTAGGATCAACAAGATGATGACAGCCATAAGGACTAAGATAACCCCCGAGCTAAGGGTTAAACGCGTATCTTCTTTTTCCGCTTCTTGAATCAGCGTTTGCTTCAACCAGCCACGCACCGCTTCATCTTCTACTGGCCTTCTGGGCCGTTGTTGCTCAACCACCGCTTCGTTCGAGGTCACTTCTTGGGGCTCAACTGGCGCGCTAGCGAGATGGTCAACCAAACTGACAAAACCATAAAATAACGCCAAGCCAATCACGTAAATCAACACGATATGGCGCATATACTGGGCATTGAACAGCATAAAAACGATCCCAGCCATAGCGAATGCCATTACCACAATAATGGGGACCCCCATCGGACTACTTAACATCAAATTGATGGCGTTTTTGTAATACTCGGGCACTTGAGTTTGCAATGCGATGCTATCTAAACTGACAAACAAAATAGCCACCAATAAAGCACTAGCCAGATAAAAGCATGATGAGCGATTGAACATGTTCATTCCTAAATTTAATCACAAGACTGTTTGATCACGAGTCAGTCAAGTCTAAGGGAATCATTAAGCATCAAAATGAATGCAGTAAGCCTATTATTTACAATAAGTTAAGTTCTGACTCAAAATGCGCTATTGAAGATTTTAACGTAACTTGATGCCGTCCGCCCTTGATATGGGTCGAAGAAGGGTTCCCTTGGCGATTCAATAACAACATCGGCAAGGAATATGTTATTGCGTGAAACGATCTGTCCCCCAAAATTTTCATTAAGTTCAAAAAACAACCCGAGGGTATGATCTAGATTAATTTTTCAACAGCGAGTTTGTTCTTATGATTGGTTAACTGAGTCACAAGGAAGAGTGTCATGGTCAAATTACAAACGCAATTTTTTATCAGTGTGGGGTTATTAACAGCGGCTGCGGTTTACTTGATGTTTTATTTCTAGACGAGCATAGGGTTAACTGCAACTCCGTCACAATTAACCCTAACCGCTCAAACTTACTGCAATGTACCTGTTACTAGATCTTGGCAACGCAGGGGTTTAAGTTTTAGCTGATCTTTATAGACCGGCTTAGCAGGCTTTTTAGTGGTGCTTTTAGCCAGCAACAACTGCTCTTGCTCTTTTTTCTTTTCTTGCTCGGATTTCGGTTTTGGCCACCATGAGTACAACTCCTTACCACACCCATCACCTGCAGGCGGGGCGGCTTGCGGGGTACAGGATTCATCCCCCTTGGGACAATGCAGTCTGACATGCATATGATAGTTGTGACCAAACCAAGGTCGCACCTTACGCAGCCAATCGCGACCTTCTGGCCAGTCTGCTTTACACAAGGTTTCTTTGATCACAGGATGGACAAAGATGCGCGCCACGCGTTTATCTGTTGCGGCCAGTTGCACCATTTGTGCATGCTCATTGGTCCATTTTTGCGCCTTTATCTTGTAGTTTTGCATATCCACCACATTATAAGGGCTGAGGTTCTCTCTGGCTTTTCGACTGTATTGTTTATCACCAATGCGCAACCAAATATCTGCGTCCAGGCCCGTTTGATGGCTCGAATGACCTGAAGTAAAGCGCCCGCCTCGCGGCATCGACATGTCACCAATCAATAAGTCACCATTACCCAAACGTTTGTTTTCTTTAGCCAGTTCAACTAAATAATCGATCATCAAAGGGTGCGCATAATACCGTTCACGGGATGTGCGTATCACCTGATAGCCGTCCCCTTCTAATGGCAAGGCCTCACCACCCACTAAACAACCATTAGCATAGCTGCCAATCGAGCTGGCCGGGCCACTGGTGGGCTCATCGAATTTTTCCCAAGGGTTCGCAGCGATTGCACTGCCACTGAACATGGCACAGGTTAATACTGCAGCAAATACTCTCATCATTGTCCTTAACCTATTTAAAAGCGAATTCAGCTTAATTTTAGCAATCAATTTTATATTTCTGTATTAATACTTGATCTTAAACCTGAAATTTATCAATCTGCCTAAGCAAAACAGCCAGCAAGGTGCGATAAGGACTACCATGAAAATCGAAATAATCAGTACGGGCGACGAAATAATAACCGGGCAAATACTTGATACCAATGCCAATTGGCTTTGCCAGCAATTATTTAGCCAAGGTGTGCAACCCCAGCGCTTACATACGGTTGCCGACCAACTGGACGCACTCGTACCGTTATTTCAAGAAGCCGCGCAGCGCAGTGACATCGTGCTGGTCAATGGCGGTCTTGGCCCCACCAGTGATGATTTATCCAGTGAAGCCGCGGCCAAGGCACAAGGTGTGCCACTTGAGCTCAATGAATCTTGGCTTAAAACCATGGAGAACAAGTTTCATCAACAAGGGCGCACCATGGCCCCCGCCAATCGCAAGCAAGCCCTATTACCCCAAGGCGCACAAGTCATTGATAACCCCAAAGGCACGGCTTGTGGTTTTAGTGTTCAGATAAATCAGGCAACCTTTTATTTCACCCCTGGCGTACCACACGAATTCAAACACATGTTTAGTGAGCTGATCTGGCCAGAGATTGCGGCCCAATACCAGCTGGATAACCCCCTAAGCCAGCACAAAATCACCACTTTTGGTTTAGGTGAATCTGGTATTCATCAGCTGATTAAGGACGTGCCCATCGCACCCGATATTCACCTTGGCTATCGCACTGCGGCCCCCGAGATCGAAGTTAAGTTAATTGGTGCCAACAGCCAAACTATCGCAGATTCAGCCAGCGCCATTGAACAAGCCTTAGGTGAATATGCCTTATTTAACCACCAGCAAGGGGACTGCTTGGCAAGCTATATCCAAACATTGATGCTAAAGCACGGTGCCACCCTCGCCCTTGCGGAATCTTGCACCGGCGGCATGATAGCAGCAAGCTTAGTTGCCATTTCAGGTAGCTCGGCCTATTTAGATCGCGCCATGGTGACTTATTCCAACCAAGCCAAACAAGATTTAGTGGGCGTGCATGAAACAACATTAACTCAGTATGGTGCGGTCAGCGAAGCAACCGCCGTCGAAATGGCACAAGGCGCAAGACAAAGTGCTCAAAGTGACTACGCCCTTTCTGTTACCGGCATTGCTGGGCCAACAGGGGGGACACCCGACAAGCCCGTTGGCACGGTCGCCTTTGCTTTAGCCACCCCCACACAAGTCTTTAGCCAAATGTTGCTGTTACCCGCTAAAAGTCGCACCATAACCCGAAAAATTGCCGCCACCATTGCCCTTGATATGCTGCGTCGGCATTTAACTGGCCTTAATGTGATTGGCCAATATGATTTTGCCAAGCCATGGCAAAAATAACGCTTTTGGGTATTTCTGTATTTAACAGCGATTTTGAGTGCAGGTAGGAGCTGTATTTATACAGCGAATCAAGGTGTTATGGTTTATACCTTTCGCGATTTAAAAATCGCTCCTACCGAGTACCTTGTTAAAGCTTAATTACAAACTTATCCGATTCCAGTTTTTTTGATTCAAGATCAAACACTTTATAACGGATCTCATTTGATACTTGCACCAACAAACCAATCGTGCCTTCATCAGAAAAATACTCATACTGGATGATTTTGTTTAAATCCTTATCAAGACAATGCAGAGATTCCCCATCGATGGAGCTGATACAGGCACGGCTTCCTTCTGACTGCGAATTTATTTCCAAATATATGTAATCGGAAGTCGATTTATTTGTTTGCTCGTCATAAGTTTTGAGAACACGATGCACAAGAATATTTGAATCATTATCGGGAAGTAGCCACTTAGGCTCTTCCCCTTTTTTACTTAAGAAAAGAAGATTTATCAATGTTTTGGAGTATCCCCCAGACATTAATACACCATCACGCTTGGAATAAACACGAATATATTGGATTCCTTTATCTCGTATCGTTTCAACATCTGAAAGTTCAATAACTTCTTTTGTTTCTTTATCTGGGGTCGTGATTTCTACAGCATTTTTTCTGGTGCTTGTCGTGATCTCCTGAAATACGAAAACAGCCCCGATTAATGAAGCGATCAATAAAACCAAAAAAAGTAATGAGTTTATTCTGTTTATTGTTAGAAAGATCTTGTTATTTTCCATACATATCCTTAGCTATTACAGCCATATTTCCTATCCATCCAGCGTACTATTTGCGCTAGTAAACCAAAATATCGACCGCATCACAGGCTAATTCTACACACGCCGTGATGCGGTGCTTACCTGATTTTAACGGCGCTAACTCCAATTGCTGTCCAGTTATAAATTGATCGTTAACATACCAATTCGCCTGAGCTTGATTACTCACCAATTTTAGCTTTTGCTTTGGGTAGCTAAAGATGGTCAAGTTATTGGTTGGAAAACTAATTTTCACCCGCTTTTGGCTTGACGCGTGCATGGGTTTGGTTAAAGTTTCCACACTGAGTGGCCATTGGTGTAGGCTGCGCTTACGCCCCGGCTCGGCTAAGGTCACGGGGGTTAATCCCTTAATGGTCCAGGCGCGTTGACGGGTGAGACAATCTTTTTCGGCCACCAAATTGCGACTTAAACCCGAGGGCCAGCAAATGTCTTTGGCCACCACGTCACTTGGCTTAGTTAAACGCCCTTTATCGGCGGGCAGTAAATCAAAGGTATCAAATAACAGGGGGCCGGCTTGATTGGCGCCGGTTTGGCCAACAAAGGGCGCGCCATCGGGGCGACCAATCCAAATGCCCACGGTGTAATCATGGCTTACCCCCACGGCCCAAGCATCACGATAACCATAGCTGGTGCCGGTTTTCCAGCTAATTTTTCTACCCCATGCAGGTTTAGCGCGATCTGGCGGCGGGATCTTGGCCAAGGTATCGGCAATGATCCAAGCGGCTGCAGGCGATAATATTGGCGCAGCCCGATGAGTGTTGTCATCAGTCAAGCCTTGTTCGTTTGCCATGGTGAACACAGGTGGAGCCACTTTGCCTTGTCGTGCCAAAGCGGAATACAAGGTCACTAACTCACGCAATGTTGAACCATTACCACCCAGGGCAATGGCTAAATTAGGCTCAGCAACTCGCAAGGAAATTCCCTGCTGCTTAAGTTTATCCGCAAAATACGCGGGCGTAATGGCCGCCATCACTTGCACTGCAGGTACGTTTTTAGATGTTTGCAGCGCTTGATCTAAGCGCATGGCACCGATAAAACCTTGGCTAAAGTTAGCGGGTCGATAGTCACCAAACGCGCGCGGCGTATCGGTTAACAAACTCGCCGAATGCACTAAGCCTAAATCCAGCGCCATGCCATAAATGAAGGGTTTTAAGGTAGAGCCGGGTGAGCGCACCGCTTTGGTCATATCCACATGCCCTGCGCGCTGAGCATCATTAAAATCGGCAGAGCCTTTATAAGCCAGCACGTGGCCTGACGCATTTTCCATCACCAAAATACCAATAGAAAGCAAAGGCGATAAACGGCTTAACCGCTGCTCGACAACCGCATTAACATCAGCCTGTAAAGTCTGATTTATGGTGGTGGTAATGCGCCCCTGATTTATCGAGCTATCTATCTGCTTTTTCTGTAACTCACGGGCAAGCAATGGGGTAAGCTGGGGCAAGGGACGCCGCTTAGCGGACAAGGCTTCATTGGCCATCACATCATGCTGATAAGGGGTGATCACGCCAAAATTCAACAATCGGTCTAACACCTTGTTGCGCGCGTTAAGGGCTAACTGCGGGTGCCTATCTGGCCGATGCAAACTGGGTCGCTGCGGGATCACCACCAGCAGCGCGGATTCGGTGTGGCTTAAATCTTTTGCCATCTTACCAAAATATCGCAAGCTGGCAGCTTGCACACCTTCAATATTGCCCCCCATCGGGGTGTGGGTGAGATATAAATTTAAGATTTGCCCTTTATCTAGCATCCATTCCAGCTGCAGCGCGCGAAATATCTGGCTGATTTTACCCAAGTAAGTACGTTGATGAGGGTAAAACATCCGCGCCACCTGCATGGTGATGGTCGAGCCACCTGAAATAACCCGCCCATAATAAGCGTGCTGAAACAAAGCCCGTACTAATGACACAGGGTTCACACCGACATGCTGATAGAAGTACCTATCTTCATACGCCAACAAGGCTTGAGTATAAAACGGACTGACCTGATCAACTTGGGTGGCAATACGATACACACCGGCTTGATTGGTAAACTGACGCAATATTTGCCCCTGCTCAGTATACACAGTGGTCGACACTTGCCCCTTAGCGGCAAAATCAAAGGGCATTAACCAATGACAAAGGGCAAATAAGGCCATCAAGGCCGCACCGGTAGCCAAAGATATTCCCCCTAGCCAAGCCAGTTTAACCTTGATCCCCCTTTTGCTAACCGCCCTTTGCAATCAAGCCTCCTACTCAATTAACACAGATTTAAGGGCACTAGGCTGATATATAAACCGCGCCGGCTGATACATGTCTTCGACAAAGCTGGCGGGCATGCGTCCTTGACCAGTACTTTGGGCGCGTAGTACGTAGGCAAAGGTCAGGGTTTGACCTGCATTAAGCTTAGGTAACGCCAGCACAAAGCGGTCTTGGCGATATTCAAGGTTAATGGCTTTGGCATTATCATGCTCAGCTAAAATGGAGCTTATCAACGCATCACTGTTAGTAAACTGCGGATCTTCAAGCACAAACCCCGTTGGAATGTGCTCTACCCACAAACCACTGGTCAGGTATTCATCCAAGTTGATCTTGAGCACAACAATCAGCTTATCACCCACCTTCACCTTAGCTTCGCCTTGCTCATCCACTGCCAGTCCTTGACCGTCACTGGTATATACCGCTCGGTCAAGTTGCTTGGCCTTGATGGTTGACTCTAATGGTTGGGTTGGGTCTGCGCTACCGCGGGCCGACGCCATCAGATACACCGCCTCGGTGCCGCTGTTTTCGATCACTAACTCAGGCCAAATGGCAGAGCCGCCCTGCCCCTTGGCGGTGACAGGTTTACCATCTAATTGCAGCGAAACAGGACGAGTATCACCTTGTTTCAAGCTAATGCCCGCGGCGATTAAAGCCTGCTTTTCTTGGGTGCTGAGATAACGCTGACGATGGGCTTGCTCGATCACCTTTTCTGCCAATTGATTACGTAATTTAAGCAGGGCTGAATTTAGGGTAATACGATCCGCGATTTGCCCCATGATCGCGACCACTTGCGCGCGGTCGCGCACTAGGGAGCCATAATCAAATTGACGCCAATCGCGTTCAGTTCGGTTTGTGGTATTAGCCGCAAGCAAGTATTGCTGCCCCTTGGCTTCATCCCCTGCCAGTAAAAAGGCTGCGCCTAAGTGTCCTGCATCTAACGGGGAGTTAATGGGCTGCTGCTCTAAACGCCACAAATCCGATACCGCGATTTGGCCATTACGCGCCAGTAGCCAAGCACTGTAAAACGCAGCGGGCCCCGTGCTGTTTAATAAACGGCGCAAATGCGAACCGCTTTTGGCCAACACATCTTGTGGCACCACCGCGCTATCTGCCTCATTAGCCTGATACAAAAAGTCCGTTACATACGCACTCAGCCAAGCTTGGCTGTCGCCGTGTTTACTCCACATGGCAAAACTGCCATCGGCTTTTTGCATGCCAGATAAACGATGCACCGCTTGGGCCAAAATTTGCTGCTGTGACCGTTTTTCTAATAAGGGCGTTTTAAACGGCGTTAAGCTGGCGTCGTCAAGTAGCCATGGCATGGCGCGACTCGTGGTTTGTTCGGCGCAGCCATAAGGGTAGGCAAATAGATTTTGCGCGTACTGACCGATGTTTAACGCCGGCCCATGGCCAAAACTCAACCACCCTGCTTGCTCGGCCAAGGGCAACATCCCAGGCCAAGCCCGCTTTTCGCTTAACCATAATGACTCGC
The DNA here is from genome assembly GCF_021295345.1 of Motilimonas eburnea. GTDB lineage: Bacteria > Pseudomonadota > Gammaproteobacteria > Enterobacterales > CBDFNC01 > Motilimonas > Motilimonas eburnea. The sequence goes on along the minus strand of NZ_JAIMJB010000009.1, from coordinate 113,376 downwards.
CGGGCCCTAAGGTTTTACTTAACTGATGGGTTAAGATGGGCTCGGGTGCGCGCACCGGTACCTGCCAACTGCGCGTTTGATTATAAACCTGACTCGCTAGGTTTAACTTAAATTGTGCAAAGCCGTGGCCTTGTTCTACTTGGACTTGAACCGGTAAATGGCGGCGCTCACCATCGGCTAGCTCAACAGCTAACTGGGTTTCACCGATTAAACTTACCCCTTCACTTGCCAACAACTCGGCGTTAATGGAGAGTGGCTCACCCGATTGGTTAAACACTTCCATCAAAACTTGGGTGCGATCCCCCGGTGCAATAAAGTGTGGCACCGTTAGCTCTGCAACCACCGGCGCTTTGATGATAACGTCTTGTTGCGCTTGGCCAAATAAGCGTTGGCCAAATACCGTGGCCACCACCTGAGCGGCGCCGTTGTAGTCAGGTAACGATACCGTGATCTGGCCATTTCCTTGCTCATCCAACGTCACAAGTTCACTCATAATGGTAATGGTTTTAGCCTCGACTAGATCGCCCAGATGCGCATTCGCCGCCATGTCCCCGCCATAGCGATGAACGGCAAAGGAGTCGGGACGCTGCAGGTATTGGCGCGAATACAAGTCAATCACGTCACCGCCATAGCGGCGCTGAGCAAAAAACCAATCATGAATTTGTGGCACTTGATAACGAGATAATTGGGTGATGCCTAAGTCCATTAACGACAAGGTCACCCAACCCGCTTTGCCGGCTAATTCGGGGGCCGAAACATTAAACACCGCTTGGCTTAAGGGCTGTAACTTGTCGGGGGCGTTTATTGTTACTTGGGCGCGGCGATGCTGGCGTTCAAGCTTAACCGGCATAATACTAAACAGCCTTCTTGGCATGGCTTGTTCGGTGATCACTTGCGTGGCCGTCAGGTAAATATCATGACGTTTAAGCTCGGCTGGGATCTTCACCTTAGCTTGGCCTTCACCACCTGAGATGATCAGCCTTTGCTGGCTAACCACCTTGCCCGCTTCAAGGGCTAACACCAATTCGCCATCCACTTCACTGCTTACCTTCACCTTGATTTCATCGCCGTTTTGATAAGCAGGCTTATCTAAGATCAGGGATAAATGGTCGGGTTTAGCAGGTAACTGCTCGGCGCCATCACGCCAGCCCGCATAAAAGGGATATAAGGTGGTCACGCCTTTTGCGTTCACCACACGAAGCCGATAATCGCCCCATTCCACCTTAAAACCAACCTGACTACTCGCCCCTTCGACTAAGCTTAGTTTATCCATGGTCACCGGCCGCCACTCGTTATCACGCAGCAAGTCCCAACCATAGCTTTCGCTGTAGGTCCAATAATAGCCACCCCGATTGCGCTCAAGTTTATAAGTGAGCTCACCCGCCAGTAACCCTTGACCATCAGCGCTGATATTCGCCAAGGTAAACTCCACCTCACTGTAAGCCGAAACCGTGCTGGCGCTACTTGCCACTCCGGGTAGCGGCTTGTCTTGCCATAATAAGGCTTGGCGTTTACGTGATATTGACGCCCCACCTGTTTCTAATAGCTCAAGATTGATAAGGGCCTTCACCGGCGACTTTAATTGCGTTGAAGGCAACACAGGTAAATCAAATTGTGCTTTACCCTCGTTATCAAGTTTCACCTTAGGCAGCTCCGGTGCACCCTGATAAGGGTCAACGCGAAATGCCTCACCCACAAAGAAATCTTGGTAAGGGCCTGTGAGGTAATTGACGCTTTGATAGCGAACATCCAGTTTTAACTCATTACCCGCCGCGGGTGCACCAAATAGATAATGGCCATGGGTGGTGACGGGCAGACTTTGCTGAGCAATAAACAAGGGGGTGGTTGTACTGCCTTGGCCTAAATCGACCTTAAGATCCATCCGCTCAGGCACAAACTCACTGACTAAGAACGAAAACTGGCCAAGGGAATAATGTGCGGCCTTGTTGGATTTTATCACCACAGACCAGCGCCCTAAAGGTGCACTCGAAGGGATCATAAAGTCATGGCTAAAAAAGCCGACCGCTTGTTCATTAACTAAGGTACTGGTCACCACTTTGCCATCGGGTTTGACCAGCTCTAAGTAAAGCTGCTGCTGAGCAATGGCCTCGCCGTCAGCATCTCGCAGCAGCATATTCAGCGGCACGGTTTCACCCGGCTTAAACAAATCTCGGTTGGAGTAACTAAATACCTCAACCGCACGATAATCGCGCCCGGTGACCTCAAAATCAGACAGATCCAATGGCACTTCACGCAAAGGCAAGTAGCCTATGCCCCGATTAGACTCAACCAGCAGCACATCGCCGCCTTGCACCGACACATCAAACTGCGCACTGCCGTCTGTTAACGGGCCTAATTTTTGTTGCTTACCGCCTTTGCGCAATAAGATCACGTCGCCCCGAGAAAGCCCCTTCTGGGTAGTCAGATCCATCGCATCTAGGCTTAAATGATTCACATATACCTTGGCCTGTAAACCTATGTCGGTCAGAAGTAGCTGAGCTAAGGTAACGTGTTCACTGGAAAATTGCCCCGCCCCTTTGATTGCCATTACATACCAGCCGGGCTTGATTTCATCTGGAATGCGTAAATTCGCTTGTTGCGTTTGGTTAGGCTCACCTGAGTTTAAGTCAAACTGCAAGGTGGTCACGGGCGTGAGGTATTTGCCCAGCTGCTCCATTCGCCAGGTGGAAACTTGCTCGGGATAATAAAACTGACTCAGTAAATCGGCGCTTTGCTTAACGGCTAAGATCTCAACGGTCACCTTGTCTAAGTTCACCGTTGCAACAGGTAAGGTACGGCTGCCCGAGGCAAGTACAAAAGGCCCATTACCCAATAATTTAACACTGGGCTGAAGCTCAGCAATATCCACCTGCTGACTAAACGCCTGATCGCCACTCACGGTTTTCACTTCATAGCGCTGGCCGACCTGAACATCTGTGGTGATCAGGGCGCTGTGAGTACTGTTATAAAACCACGTCACAGCTATTGGCGACGTATCACCAACCCGATAAAGGGCAAGTTGGTCGGGTTCGACCTGACCATTAGCGTCAAATTCAACAATAATAGCCGGCTTACCCAGATGGCTATATGCGCCCACATAATCGAGTTTCACCGCTTGGGTGATAAAACTAATGCAAGTTAACAAACAAAACAGCAACACCTTGACGCAACTGGCCATATTTCCACCTTAATTCATCTTACGGACGAGCAATGAGCAAGTAATAAGCATAGAGAACATAACCACACGATAAAAGGGTTATATTGATTTTATCTTTATCGGTTTGAGTGGTTTATTTGTAATGTAAACCTCTGCACTTGATTTATATCAAGCTAGCAGCAAATAAAAGTAAACCCAACCGTAGCGCGGCCCCAGCCCACCTAAAATTAATCAATAAATCCCATGGAGATCCCCTATGATCATTGCCAGTGAACACCCAAGCCAGCCCCATGTCACTAAGGTCTCAATGAGTCCACTCAAAGCCAAAATCCAAACCATTAGTTTTAAATTAAAAGCCAGTATCACCGTCACCTTAGTCGCACTGATATTTATTGCCTATCAAGGGGTCAGTGGCTTACAGCTAGCCACGCAAGGCTTTGAAGAGCTTTACAGCCAAGGCATGCAGCATACGATTCGGTCGGGAAAAATTCTGCATTTATTGGGGGACGCACGCAGCCAACTGTTACTGGCGTTTCAACATGCGCCCAACTCGGACTATGCCCAATTACATAATCATGCCACTGGGTTACACATCGACAAAATTAACAGTGATTTAAAAGCGTTACACCATATTATCGACAACGAAATCCTGGCCTCATCCCTTAACGCACAAGAGCAATCGCAAATTCACGAGTTAGCAGCCAAACTGGATCTGATTTCAGATAAAGGGTTCACGCCTGCGGTTAAGGCAATGCAGCAAGGTGACTTTAATCAAGCTAACCTCATTTTACTTAACCAAATCAACCCCTTGTTTAGCCAAGTGAGCGAGCATGCGCAAAACTTTTTGCAGATCCAAGTCGATGAGGCTCGCGCCAACCATCAAGTCGCTAAGCAAAATAGCGAACAGTTTCTACGCTTGGTTTTAGTGACCGTACTCATCAGTGCCGCCTTGATCGCCAGTATTTCCTACATAATCATCAAACGGCTCCAATCAGCATCAAATCAACTTGAAAGTACCGTCAATGATATTGCCAAGGGCGATCTCACTCAGCGTTTGACCTTAGAAGGTAATGATGAATTCGCCCACATAGCAGACTACGTCAATAGCATAGTCAATAGCTTTCACCGCTTGGTGACCACGGTTAATCAATCAACTAACTTACTGGCTCAATCGGCCGAAGAAAACTCCGCCGTGTCGCTACAAACCAAGCAAAATGTATTGGATCAGCAAATGCAAACTCAGCTGATTGCCACCGCGATCCATCAATTTACCGCCACCGTACACGATGTGGCTCAAAGTGCTCAATCCGCCGCCAGTGCGTCAGAACAAGCCGATCAATCTGCCAATCATGGCTTGGGCATCGTCAATACCAGCATCGAAATGATAGAAAACCTGAGCCGTGAAATGCAGCAATCCGTTGACGCCATGCAAACCTTAGCCAAGCACGCCGAAGAAATTGGCAGTGTTGTTGACGTGATCCAAGGCATTTCCGAACAAACCAATTTATTAGCGCTAAATGCAGCCATCGAAGCGGCCCGCGCTGGTGAACAAGGCCGCGGCTTTGCTGTGGTCGCCGATGAAGTGCGAACCCTCGCCAGTCGCACCCAAAGTTCCACTAAGGAAATACAAGACACCATATCTCGTTTACAACAAGGCAGCCGCGAATCAAGCCAGCGTTTAGTCACCGGCGCCGAGCACGCTGTGTCCACAGCCAGCGAAGCGAAAAAAGCCGGTGAAGCCTTGGCCGAAATTAGCCACAATGTGGATCAAATCAGTGCCATGAATACCCAAATTGCCACTGCAGCGGAAGAACAAAGCTCCGTAACCGAGGAAATCAATCGCAACATCACCACCATCAGCGATATTTCAAATCAAACCGCGACCGGCGCAGAGCAAGGCAGCGCGGCGAGTTTGCAATTGGCTGAACTGGCTGAACAGTTGCAACAAGAAATTAATCGCTACCAGATCTGAGCCCGACCTGCCAAGTCAGCCAAGTTGATTTGGCAGGGTACCCTCACTCATGATTAACCCAGCTATACTGAAGTGAAACTCAGTGAGGTGTGGTTATGGCACGTATATTCCTTTTTCTTTGGTTGCTCTCTTGGCACGTAAACAGTGCCAATCTCAGCGTCTCCTACCATAATTTTCCCCCTTTTAGCTTTCAACATGGCGGACAGGCTCAAGGCATCATGGTCGAATTAGTTAGCGAAGTATGTAAACAAGCCAAATTAAGCTGTGAGTTTCAGTACTTCCCTAATCGACGCGCAAAAAACTACATGGCCGCCGGGATTGTCCATGGCAATATCCCGTTAGGTTGGAATGCAACCCGAGCTGAAACCTTGTGGTTTTCGGTCCCCCTGCTACAAACGGAATATGGCTTTTATAGTAAAACAAGCAATAACAAAACCTTTCGCAATATAGCCGATTTAACGGGCCTCAAAGTGGGCGTATTTGGGCCTTCTAACACCCAAGTGGCCTTAGAAAAACTGCAAACATCGATGCACGTACACGGCCTATACCCCATTGAAATTGAAGTGATGCCCAATGCGAATGAACAAGGCTTAGAAAAGCTAATAAGGGATCGCTACGACCTTTATTTCGTCAACCGACACGTGGGCCAATACCTGATCACCACATTTAATATCGAGGGTGTTGAATACATAGGCACCAGTAGTCAAGTTGACTATCACGTTGGATTTGCAAAAGCCCATGTCGATCCACAATTAGTGCGGCGCTTTAATCAAGCCATTCTCAACATGTATGCCAATCAAGGTTTTGATGCCATTTACCAAAAGTGGCAACTTGCACCGGGTAAACATACCCCCGACCATTTACTCCAACGTGATATCTTACATTAGTGGAATTCGCCTTTATTCCACTGTAGGGCGATTTCAAATCGCGAACAAAGGCTAGTTATTTGCCGTATTTGTTGGGGCTTCGGGCTCGTCTAACAAGGCTTCATCCCATTCACTTTCGTCTTTGTTGCGGTATAGCTGCGCTTTGGCTTTTTCACTGGCCCAATGGCTCACTTGATACCAATCTAAATTACGCGTGGCAGCCATCACTAACACAAGAGCGCTAAATACGAGGCCTGCGCCCAGTAATAACGCATGGTCTTCCGAGCTTAAAATCACATATAAAAGCACGTACAACAAGGAAATAAAGCCGCCAAATCCTAGCCCCCATTTGATGTTGCCAAGTATAGAGGCCACATAGAAGGTCAGCAATAACACACAAGCGCTGGTGGCTAAGCCATAGGCCATTAAAAAGCCAAGGTGCTCAGACAATGCAATTAACAGTAAATAAAACACTGATAATGCTAGCGCCACTAAGGTGTATTGCACAGGGTGAATTTGCAAACGCTTAAGTACTTCAAACATAAAGAAGCTAATAAATGTTAAGCCCACAAACAGCAAACCGTATTTCGCACTGCGAATCGATTGACGATATATATCCACCGGCGTGTTTAAGCTCACGCCAAACCGGTTGTTCATTAAGCTTGAACAATCCCCTGTTTGGCACTGCGCTACATGCTGCGTAATATTGCTGCTAAATTCCGACACTTGCCATTTAGCTTGAAACTGCTCTTGATTGATTTCACGCTCTGCGGGTAAAAACTGGCCAACAAAATTAGGGTGCGGCCAAGTCGCGGCTAAATCGACCTTAGTGTCTTTGGCAATGGGCGTAAACCACAGGGTGTCCATGCCACGCAGGTTAAGCTCAAAAGCAAACTCAGCACGGGTTCCCATTAAGCTCTTTATCGGTGCGTGGATGCCTTGTGGACTAAAGTTTAAATTGCTGCCAGCAGCAAAACTGTGCTGACCTGCTTGCCAGTTCAACACCGGCTTATTATTAATGCCGCGCATATCGGATAAGGTCACGGCCAAATACGGCGTTTCAATCTTAAACACATTGGGCATGTTTTTGAGGCGGTTGTACTCGGTTAAATCAAACTCGCCTGCTAAGGTCATTTCACTGGTAAAGACAGGAAACGAGAAGATCCCTCGCGCACGTTGTTGGGTGATCATCTGTGAATTTAATTTAAGCTGATCTGGGATGATGTACAACACACTGCGGTGTTCGACCGTGCGATCTGTGTATTTTTCAAGTTTACTGTCCCAAACTGATTTCACTTCTCGGTAATGGTGCGGCACTACCAAGATAGGCCCAAAGACCTGCTGCTGACCACTCCATGCATGGGCGACACTGCGCTTGGCTTCATCTTGATAGTACAAACGCTCTTGAATCAGGTCTTCGATAACAGTTAGTGCAAAAGCGGCAAGTAACCCGCTAATGACTAAGAAAACTATTTTTTTTCCTAACATCGATTTCATATTGGCTCTCCCTTTTGATTTAGCAAAAGCGTAACCAAGGGATTTGTGTAAACGATGTGGCTTTGATGTGTTTTATGTGTAAATGCGCAACCCTATCATGATTTTTTGGGCTGAGTTAACGGCAAGATCAGCTGCGCGATGGCGCCTTGTTCACCATTTTGCAAACGGCATTGCGCTTGATGTAAATAACAGATTTGCTGAACAAAGCTTAAGCCCAAGCCCGAGCTCTTTTTCCCCGTATCAGGACGCGGTAAAGAATAAAAACGTTCAAACACTCGTGGCAGTGCGTAATCAGGTAAGCCCGGGCCTTGGTCGGTCACGTCAATGATAACGCGCTCTTTATCAGCGTTGAGAATCATGCCTATCTCAGTCCCAATCGGGCTAAAATCAATGGCATTGGTCACTAGGTTTTCAATCCCTTGACCTAGCAGAAAGCCATCCCCTTGAACGCTCCCAACGCCTTCAATGTTCACTGTGAGTTGCTTTTCCTTGAGGGCGAGATCTAAGCGCTCAACCACAACTTGCGCTAGTTGGCGTAAGTCCACTTGTACAATGTTTTGTAGCCCCTGCTGGTTTTCCAGCGCAGCTAAAGCCAATAGCTGGTTAATCAAGGTTTCGATACGCACACTTTCATTTTTAATATTGGCGATAAAATGCGCCTGATCAGCCACAGGTAATCCCTGCTCTAACAACTCGGCCGCCCCTTTGATGGCAGCAACAGGGCTTTTCATTTCATGGGTTAAACTGTGAATATATTGCTCAACGTAATTTTTACCTTCTAACTGCACCCGCATGTGCGCCATGGCTTGTGCTAAGTGCTCAAGTTCAATGTCGGAAAACTGCGGTACAGAGGCCGCTTCTGTGCCTTGGCTTACCGACACGGCATAGTCGCGTAACTTTCTGATGGAGCCCGTTAACCAATAACTGACGGCTAAGCCCAATATCACCGCCAGTAAGATTAACACCATGCCAAAGCGCTCTACTTTATCCCGCGAGACCTCTAAAAAAGGCTGTAATGAGAGATTAGGTTTGACTAAGGTCAGCACGCCTATTACTTGTTCGCCCACCATAATAGGCGCCGCCACATACATCTCAGAAGTTAACGGATCCCCTTTCACCGCTTCGGTGCTGCGCGCACCGTATTGACCATGTAAGGTGCGATGGACATCGTTCCAGCGGTAATAACTTTTGCCAATATCTCGCCCTTCACTGTGATAGACCACCACGCCCTGACTATCGGTAATGTAGACCCGAAGCAAGCTTTCGGTTTTAGCTTTGGTCCAAATTTTCGCATTGAGCTCACGTTGCTTAAATGCGTTAAAAGCACGATCAAATTCGCCGTTTATTAGCTCACCACGCACAAATTCAGGCGTGGCTATTTCTGCCAGTAAATTGGCCGCATCCACCATGCTTTCTTCGGTAGCTTGGCGTAATCCGGGCTTTAACTCGCTGAGCAGCACGTTTAATTGCAGCGACAAGCCAACACCAATTAGCAAGAAGAAAAACAAAAACAAACGTAAGCGAAAACTAATTTTGGGCAACTTCATGATTAACGTTCCGCTTACGAGCAAGGCAGTACTAGGCTATAACCTAATCCACGATGGGTCTTAATAAGATCATGTTCAGCGACTTTTTTCAGCTTGGCTCTTAACCCTTTAATATGGGTATCAACGGCGCGATCAAAACTGCCACACGCATCGGGCCAAACCTCAGCCATTAATTGATCGCGGCTAAATACCCGCTCCGGCTGACTAAATAAAGTGGCCAATAAGCCATATTCATAACGCGTTAAATCAAGGGGCTGGCCGTAATAAAGCCACTGTTTTTTGACATCATCGCATAGCAGAATGGCAGCTTGATTGACCTCGCCTGACGCGGGCTGTGTTGGCCTAACGCGCTTTAAAATTACTTTCACTCTTGCCACCAGCTCGCGCGGACTAAAAGGCTTAGTCACGTAATCATCGCCACCAATCTCTAGGCCAACAACGCGATCAATTTCGTGATCGCGCGCGGTTAAAAAAATGATAGGCAGCTCGCTAAATTGGCGCACCAATTTGCACACTTCAAAACCATTAATATCAGGTAAGCCAACATCTAAAATCATCAGGTCAAAAGGTTGCTGCTTTAACAAGGATAAGGCGTCATTGCCTAGCATGCAGTGCTGCACCGCAAAGCCCTCAAGTTTAAGGGAATAAACGATGTTATCAGCTATGGCCTGTTCGTCTTCAACTACCAGCACCTTCATGAAAAACCTATTATATTTCAGTATTATCGATGGGAATGATATTTAGCAGATATACACGAGGAGTACAAATTTTAACGCCTTTACCCGCTGGGTTTGTTCTAGGATGAGCGCGCAAGGGATATATTGCATCCATTTAAAAAGATCACCTGTGGGACCTGAACTCGCTCAGGGAAGTACCTAACAGCAAGCGCAATTTCGCCGAGCCAGCTCGCCTCCCACAGAAATGAGCGCGCCAGCGATATATAACATTCGTTGAAAAGATCACCTGTGGGACCTGAGCTCGCTCAGGGAAGCACCTAACAGCAAGTGCACTTTCGCCGACCAAGCTCGCCTCCCACAGAAATGAGAGCGCCAGCGATATATAACATTCGTTGAAAAGATCACCTGTGGGACCTGAGCTCGCTCAGGGAAGCACCTAACAGCAAGTGCACTTTCGCCGAGCAAGCTCGCCTCCCACAGGGTTAAGCAACCTAGTTGATTTTCACCTCACGACACATATCTTGATTGTTACACACTAAAATCATTTCTGGTGGCGGCGTTGGCTCATAGGTAGGCGGCTCAACTGTACGCTCACCAAGCTCACCTGTTTCGATCCTTGGCACATAACTTGGCGTAGGTTCATACGTTGGCTGAGGTGTCGGTGTCGGCATCACACTGCCATAGGTTTTAGACCAAGATTTAGTGGCCAAAGAATAGTAGCTCACTTGTTTTTCTTCACCGTTAAGCAACGCATTACAAGCGGCTTGACCATGACAGGTTTGGCCATCAATCACGGCGGTGATCATCTCTACGCGTCCAGTGAAATTGTTTGAGAAACGCACCGTATCAAAGATCACCTCGTCGGTCACTTCCGTGGCTAAACTAATACTGCGCACATAATGACGAGTGTAGTAATAACTGCCATCGGGATTGATTTGCGGCGGCGCGCCACAGTCATAACTTTCTTGAATAAAATTGGCCGCTCGCAATTGTTTACTGGCCTCGGTTTCTAACCATGGCGTGCCATTGGCTGGGATATGACCTTGAGTCCAGTATTGCGCTTGATACGCTTTACCTTGGTATAAAACCAGATCGTCTTGATAATATACGTCGTCATAGCTCCACTGGTCATAGTCACGTTTTAGTTTCTCCCAACTTGCCCAAGTCGGCCCTGGCTCTTCATTTTGTGTCCACCAACGCGCTTGATACACACCATCGGTATGAAGAACAATTTCGCCTTTCTGATAAACCCTGTCAGCTTCCCAAGCAGGCGCAAACACATCAACATAAGGGCGATCCACAACGATGTTTGGATTAGTGGGTGCAGGTGACACCATAATCGGGCCACAGGTTGCATTAGCCGACCCGGCTAAAATCAGGGCAACCGCGCCCAAAGATAAAGCGGTTTTCATACATTCATCCTTAAAATTTACAGCCAACACCATGTCAGCTAAATCAATGCCTACAAACAGGCATATCCATTATAGGTAAAGTAAAAATCAAGATAACAACAATTCATAAAACTGAGAAAAAGGCCAAAAAAATAGCGCTTTCTCGAATTGAGAAAACGCTAATTTGAATACCCAGTGAATACAACTAGAAATCAATGGTGCGACAAACGTGATCCTGATTACAGTACTTCACCAGCACTTGGTCATTACTTCTTGTGGCGGGTGCGCTCTCGTCTGCAACAGCCTGTGCTTGGTCGACCACATGGGGTGGACGTGTCGGCTCCAATGTCGGCTCTAACGTGCCATGGCTACGATGATAGGTATAACTGTAACCCGTCAGGTAAACCACCGCCTTAGGTTGACCGTCTAGCAATGCATTACACGCTTGTTGACCGCTACACGCCACCCCTTCCACATTCGCCTCAAACGGCACCAAACTCACGTCTTCATCATGCTCAATGATCACGTAATCGTATAAAACTTCATCGGTGATCTGCTCTTTAAGCCATAACGAACGCTGGCCACTTTCTTCCCAGTAATTGCCACCAAAATCAGACGGTGGACGAGCACAACTATAACCCGACAACCAAAACTCACTGGCAAGCATTTTTTCACCTTGAGGATCTAACGCCCAAGCGCCACTCACCGCGGGTGAATTGCCCTGATTCCAATATTGGGCTTGATATAACTGTCCTTCAAACAACACCTTGTCGCCTTGCTCGTAAACCTGCTCTTGCTGCCAAGCTTCGTTATCATGCTTGATCCGCTCCCAACTTGCCCATGCTGGCCCTGGCGATTCAAATTGTGTCCACCAGCGAGCTTGGTAAAGCTCTTCAGCAAAACGCACTACATCGCCTTTTTGGTAGATTTGCTCGGGTTGCCACTCGGGAGCGGCTACATTGGGTTTAGCCACTTCGGCAGTCAAGTAAGCGGCCTGTCCAATGGGCCCCTCGGGGATCAGCATACATGTCGCATTCACTTGGCCAGCACCCAGCAGCGCCACCAAGCCTAATGGAAAGATCAGTTTCATTGTTCATCCTTAAACAAAGTTGTAAATAAAAATACAGTCAACACCTTGTCAGCTGTCATAACAACATAGCGCGCTAATGCGTAACGACCCAAGCCCGTAAATGTAAAACTGCGATTTACCCCTAGTTTTATTGGGGATTTTAGCGGCCACTCACACGCTATTGATAAAAACAACATCAGCAGCCTGTATTCTTGCCTATGGTTAATGATTTAATCGAGGCCTAATTATGCTTTTTATTACTAATATTCAGCCCGTCTGCTCATCCGAGCGCCAGCACCGCCCTGTGTTTCCGCGCGCATTTCAATTTGATCCCCGCTGTAACGCGCCCAGTTGTGAAGTTTTTTATTGTCAACGAGACAAACCAGATCAATACCAAGAGCTCGGCTCCGTCGCCTTTATGGAGCAGCTTAAACATAGCGCCTATCAGCAACTGCTGTTTTATGTCCATGGTTTTAGCAATCAACCCGAGCCTGATATCTTTCCGCGCGTGGCCCAGCTACAAAGCTACTTTGATCAACACCAGCCAAACCTAGTGCAAGTGATCCCCATTGTTTGGCCGTGCGATAACGATCTGGGCATAGTTAAGGACTACTGGGACGACCAAAAATCCGCCGACGCCAGCGGCATCGCCTTTGCACGCGCATTGCAAAAACTGCTGGCATGGCAACAACAAAATCAGCAGCATCAAGCCCCCTGTTTAAAGCGCCTCAACGTACTGGCCCATTCCATGGGTAACCGCGTATTGCGAGAAACCCTGTTTAAATGGCAGCATGATTATTTACCCAGCGGCGTCCCCTTACTGTTTCGTCATCTCTTTTTAATGGCGGCGGATCTTAACAATCAAACCCTAGAGGTTGATCAACCGGGCCGCTTACTCAGCCAAGCCGCCAGAAACGTCAGTGTTTATTACGCCAGTGACGATTTAGCCCTGCGTGCCAGCAAGGTTTCAAACCTAGTGAACGGCATTGCCTCACGCCGCCTCGGCCACAGCGGGCCCGAACACCGAGACGCCGTGGCCAACAACGTATTTAGCATAGATTGTGACGACATCAACACCCAATATGACCACCCCAAAGGCCACAGTTACTTTATCAACCTAGAGCAACAAACCAGTGGCGCGGTATTTGCGCACCTCCTTAACACCCTAGTAACAGGAAGAGTGCAAGCCGACCCTCAACACCAACACCTGATCACTGCCGCCGTTGGCGAGGTGACAGCATGAGCTTACATTATGCCCGAGGCCTACAACCTCAACTCACCCTAGCAGAACAGGCCAAGCCAAACTCCGACACCACAAGCCACACAATTAGCCAACCCAGGCCCATCACACCCGAGTTAAAACGACGCATTTGGCAAATTGTTAACGCCTTTGAAACAGGCAGCCGTGATGGCCAATACCACGCCTTAACCGTGCAAGCAGACGGCCGCCACGGCAGCCGCCAAATTAGCTACGGCCGCAGCCAAGTCACCGAGCAAGGCCACTTAAAAACCCTCATCACCCTTTATTGCCAACGCCGCGGCCAATACAGCCAGCAACTTGCCCCCTATTTAAGCCAGTTAACCCAACGCCCACTTCATCAAGACCATGCCTTTAAACATTGGCTGATCCAAGCAGGCCAAACCGACCCCATCATGGCGCAATGCCAAGACACCCTATTTGAACAGCACTATTGGCAACCCGCCTTCAATTGGGCCCAACGAGAAGGCTTTGTGCACGGCCTAAGTTGGTTGGTGATCTACGATTCCTACATACATTCGGGCCATATCATGGCGTTTTTACGCAAGCGTTTTGCCGCCACCACCCCCAAGCATCAAGGCAGCGAACAACTTTGGATCACGCAATACACCCAAACCCGCCATCATTGGCTAGCCAACCACAAACGCCCACTACTGCGCACCAGCCGCTATCGCACCCAATGCCTGCTGGATTTAATGGCACAAAACAACTGGCAACTAGACCAACTGCCCATCATCGCTCACGGCGTCACCATTACCTAACCTTAATGAGAGCTGCATTCTTGTGGGAACTGCAGACCTGTGGGAGCTGCAGACCTGTGGGAGCTGCAGTCATGCAGCGATTTTGTTCTGCAGTGAAACAAACACAAAGAATCCAAACTTCACCAATATCTGTTATGTTAAAAACCACAACCAAACAAAAGGAGCCAACATGTTTGCTCACCTTTTCAACCAACCCAAGGCAAAAGGATCACACCTTAAACTCACCACCCTTATCTTCACTGGCTTTGTCATCCCTTCTGCTTTTGCATGGCAAGCGGAAAAAATCGCCAGTGGTTTCACCCTACCTTGGGCAATCGCCTATGTTGATGAGCAAACCTTACTGGTTACCGAGCGTGAAGGCATCATTAAACGCCTCGATCTCACCACAGGTAAACAAACGCCACTGGCCGAAATAAACGTGGTTGCCAAAGGCCAAGGCGGCTTACTCGACATCGCCAAATCGCCTTTTACTAAGGGCACGTATTACTTTACCTACAGCAAAAACCAACAAGGCCAAAGTGCCACCACACTGGCCATGGCTCGCTATCAAGACGGTAAATTTAGCCAATGGCAAGATTTGCTTGTCACCGACTCACGCTCAAACACCACCCGCCACTTTGGCTCGCGCATCACCTTTGACCAAAGCAGTGTGTATTTCACCCTAGGCGATCGCGGCGAGCGTGAAAACGGCCAAAACACCCAAACCCACGCGGGCAGCATATTGCGCCTCAATCCCGACGGCAGCATTCCCAAAACCAATCCCTTTATCAATAACCCCAAGGTACGCGATGAAATCTACAGCTATGGCCATCGCAACCCGCAAGGCATCTGGTACGACAGCCAAACCAAACAGCTTTGGTCCATCGAGCACGGCCCCCGCGGCGGCGACGAAATCAACTTGATCCAAGCCGGCGCCAACTACGGCTGGCCCATCACCTCACACGGCCAAGAATACTGGGGCCCTTTTGATGTGGGCGAAGCCAAAGAAAAACCCGGCATCGAATCGCCGGTTAAAGTTTATGTGCCCTCCATCGCCCCCGGCAGCCTAGTGCTTTATCGCGGTGACAAATTCCCCGAGCTCAATGGCAAACTCATCGCCGGCGCATTAAAGCTCATGCACCTCAACGTCATCACCTTAAACGAGCAAAACCAAGCCATCGACGAACAACGCCTACTTGAAAACCTCAACGAGCGCATCCGCGATCTTGAAATCACCCCAGCCGGCGACATCCTATTTGCCACCGACAACGGCAAAATCTACCGCCTGATCCGCTAAGTACAACCCCCCCATAAGAATACGGTGGGAGGTGAGCTCGCTCAGCGAACATACACTTCACAGCCCCATACAGATGCATTAATAATTTATGTACTACAGAACAGTAATGGCTCCCTTAAAAGGAGCCTCAACTCACATCTATCGATTCAATCCTTTCAAAAAACATAAATGTCATAATAAAATCAAATTATTTAACCCACTACTGAGGTGCGTTTTGATTTGTAAAGATATCGACAATAAATCTGCCGCTAATTCCAAGCTTCAAGCGGGCATCCGCCAAGAGCAAGACGTCGCATTTTTTCTTAAACGTGCGTTTGCCGACAAGCCAGATATTCGAGTATTTAATGACTTAAAATTTGTCCATGACGGTGAAACGGCTCAAATTGACCATTTAATCCTCTACTCCTACGGTTTTATATTAATCGAATCGAAAAGCATCACAGGCCATGTCAAAGTAAATCAACTTGGTGAATGGCAGCGCAGTTATCAAGGCAACTGGAGTGGCATGCGCTCCCCAATCAAACAAGTTGAATTACAGCAACAATTGCTTCGCGCGATGCTGTTTAAACACAGAGAAGAAATCCTGCCAAAAATAATAATGGGCAAAGTGCCACAAAACTTTGGCAAGCGTAGCTGGGATAACCTATGCGCCATTTCAAGTAATGCCATCATTGAACGCGACGATATGCCAAGCGATATCAGTAAAATGGTCGTCAAAAGTGAGTTTATTGCCGACAAAGTTATCGAGATGATGGATATACCTAGCATATTGCGAAAAGCATTCACGACGCGGCCCGCATTCAATGAAGATGAAATACAATCCATTGAAACGTTCCTACTCGAGCAGCATCAAGGCAACAGCCAAGTTGAAGAAAAGACCGAAGGTGATACAGACAAGCTCGCCAGCAATTCCCTGTTAGCTTTATCCGATCAAACGCCTGAAAACTACAATGTAGACCTTGCTAGATCAGAAAAATCTGAATCAGTATCGCCTGCACAATGTGAGACTGAAAAGGCGGTGCAGAGCAAGAACGATTTGGCCTCGTCATTTCATACCACAGTAAACGAGAATGATGTTACCTCCACCCAATCCCCTAGCCAAAGCCCCTTAATCAAATGCAAAAAATGTAGCGGCCATACACAGCTCACTGCAGCCTATGGTAAACACGGCTATTACGTTATCTGTGCAAGTTGTGAAACCAACACCAGTATGCGCATTCCTTGCCCAACGTGTGGCAATAAAAGACCAAAAATAACAAAAAAACGTGCTAGCTATACCCTTAACTGCGGAGAGTGCGAAACGAGTATGCTCGTGTATGAACAGGCTAAGACTAGTGAAGTGGCAAGTTCGTAGTCGCTCATCTAAAGGGGTTTAATATATGTCCGTCATCATCACTTTACTTGCCATTATTTGCGCTTACATACTCGGTAAACGCAGTCGACTTTATCGAACCAATGCAGGAGAAAGGAAGGTCGCTGAATTAATCCAAGCGCAGCTCGATCCACAAAAAGAAATACTTCTTAACAACATAACCTTACCCTGCAATGATGGCTCAACAACGCAAATTGACCACCTATTGATTTCACAATACGGCATTTATGTCATCGAAACTAAAGATTATAGTGGCTGGATATTTGGCGACCCACTGTCAGCAAGGTGGACGCAGGTTTTGTATCGAAGAAAAACTCGCTTTCAGAATCCAATAAGACAAAATTATGCACATATCAAAGCTATATCTGCACTTTTTGATTTTTTACCTGCTCAAGATATACATTCACTCGTTGTCTTCTCTGGCGATGCCAAATTTAAAACGCCCATGCCTGCCGGAGTTATTTATGCGGATGAAATATCCAAATATCTTAGCTCTCGTCAGGAAATGACGATCAGCCTTAATCGAGTGCAGTTTTGCTTAGGACGCCTTAGTTTTTATCGTATGCCACCCAATGAAGCGACAGATAAGCTACATATTCAAAACTTGAGAAAAAAGCATAATCGGTTGGCCTGACATCTTGAGTCTTCATCGCGCAAAAGATCCGTTTGGAGGCAAGATCGCAGTGATCTAATGCTCAAAAAGGCACGCAATTCTTTAGTGATTGATATTATTGTCTTTTAGTTTTTTACTCGCGTAAAACTTTCACCAATCTCGCAAAAGTTCTCATCGATTCATTTGCTGGCATCAACTCATAATCAGGATTGTTAGCTTTTAGGTAGTAGTGACCCTGATTATCTTTTTGCACAACACGAAGCAGGTACTGACTGTCACCAACGTCATCTTGTATTTCTAACGCTATCGTTTTTCCTGTGATTGATCCCGCGGATGTCGGTGTCACAAATTCAAGTAATAGCAAGTCACCGTCAAATATTGGTGACTTTCCACCGTTCATTGAATGACCAGAAGCTCTTGCTAAAAAGTGTTTATCTTGACTTAGGTTACTTATTTCTACAGGCATCATTTCTACATCATCACTTGTACCAGTCTTAAAATGACCGCAGGCGATTTTTAAGTTTGGATAATAAGGCAGCATGATGCCATCGTTAGCAGCCTTTACCGTTGTCACAGGTTCGGCTTGTTTTTGCTCTCTATCTGCATATTTTGCTAGCTGTAAATCAACCAACTCTTTAACAAAGTGATTAAAGTCTGGTAAAAGCGAAGAGGAAACAGTGAAGTTAGCCGTCAATTTTCCAGCCGCATCATTAAACCAAGCATTTTTTTGCTTTGTATTTCCACCAACCAAAGCGTTAATTGGATTAATTAGCCAGTACTTTAACCAAGCTGGTGAGTTAGCGTCTAATTGTCGAATTTTTGGCGGGAGATCCGACTCTTTTAACCGAGGGTATCTCGATAAAACCTGCCAACTCTTAGCTGAAAGCATTTCCATCGTCGGCGGAACATTGAAACCATCAAGTTCGAGGTAGGCTTCAAGCAGAATGGCTTTGAAACATTTGGTCATGCTCATTTTCTGAACCGCATTTAATAAAAACGATTTGTGGTCTTCGACAATTCGTTGCAAGTTTCCATCATTACTCATTGTGGCGACTAGCTCTAGCCAACTGCCATGTTGTTTGTTGACCTTATTGAAATCATAACCTGCACGATAAAACTCCACCGCTCTTGGTCTGTGCCCAAGATGATTAGTCAGATTTTCAAACTCTTCCTTAGCAGTGTGTCGTAATTGTTTAACAAGCGCTTGCCAAAAATCGACGATTTGTGGCTCGAGATTGACGAAACACCCATTGCCTAACTTGGGATTTGTAGCTTTAATGCCATCGTATTTTGATAGATCACTTGATGTAGTTATGCCAAGCACTTCCTGCTTATTCAAGAATGAACGGTGATTACCGATGAAGTCTAAAACAACTAAGTGTGTCTTGTTGATGTGTCGACGCAGCCCTCGGCCCAACTGCTGAATAAAGATAATATTTGATTCTGTTGGACGCAACATGAGCACAGTATCGATCGATGGTAAGTCCGTCCCCTCGTTAAATAAATCTACCGAGAACAGAACTTGTATTTCACCTTTGTCGAGCATAGTTAATGCTTCATTACGCCGAACGGATGAATGGCTGTGAACAGACAGCGCTTTATAACCTTGTTCGGCATATGCCATGTTAAATTGCACTGCCATAAAATCAGCGTGCTTTTGGGAAATGCAGAAAGCAAGCGTACGAGATTGTTGCTTCGCTTCCCAATGCTTAAAAATATGCTTTGCTCTTTGTTTGGTAGCAAATTGAGCATCTAGCGCCGCAGGGTCAAACTTGCCATTGCGCCAAGGGATCGCTTGATAATCAACTGAATCATCCCAAATACCGTAATAGTGAAATGGCACCAAAATGCCACCATCAATACCATGTACTAGGTTGCGCTCGAATACCAAGTTATCGTGGCAAAGTGAGAGAATGTTGGCTTGGTCGGTACGCTCAGGCGTCGCCGTTAGCCCGAGTAGAAACTTTGGCTCAAAGTGATTAAGAATATTGAGGTATGTTTTTGCGCTTGCATGGTGAAACTCATCCACAACGATGTAGTCAAAGTAGTCGGCAGCGAAGTGCTTGAGATGCTCTTCTTTTCCCAAGCTCTGTACTGATGCAAACAACATCTTTTTTTGTTTTTCTTTTCGCTTACCATGATAAAGCCCTGCTGATTTTTCTGGCCATAGCTTGGCAAACGTATTCAATGCTTGATTTAATATTTCTTCTCTGTGGGCAACAAATAGGACACGTTTAGCTTGAATTTGCTTGGCATCAAAAGCGGACAGCCAAGTTTTCCCCATGCCCGTCCCCATCACAACCAATCCACGCACGTTACCTTTATCGCGTGTGTCATCAAGCGCTTGTAGTGCTTCTATTTGTGCTGAATTTGGCGTGTAATCATCATCATCTAACAGCGAAGCGTCTCCCACCGCTGAGAGCTTGGGTGGTGTTCTTCTTTTGATATAGTCTTCAATCCACTCATCAGTCAGTGCTATTGCCAATGGATGATGAAATAGCTTGTTAAACTGTTCACGAATATGGTTGAACTGTTTCGCTTGCGAAGGCTCATCAGACTGGCGGTAATCTAATCGAAGGCTCCATTCATGGGCGTCAGTAAGGGCAGATTTACTGATGTTGTTCGAGCCAACAAAAGCGGTTCCATTGAAGAAAGAATGAGTCTCATCAGTGCGCACAAAAATGTATGACTTGAGATGAAAACTGTGATTGTTTGCTTCAAAAATTTTCACAATCACCTCATCACCTTCTAGCTCGACCAAAGAGCGCAGCGCGATAGGGTGAGTAATATGAAGATAGTCAGACGTTAATATTCTGAGCTTGAGTGGCTGATTGTGATTTGCTTTTCGTTCAATGGCCTCATGAATACTTGGCAATAATAGATCAAGCCCTGACGGCTGAATAAAAGAAACTGCTATCTCTATTTCGGTTGCATGATTGATGGCATGAACCAGTTGCGGTAACAGAGGGTCGTCACCACCCGTGGTCAGCAAGTTATCTCGAATGGTCAGCGATTGTGTTGGCATCCGTGTCTTTTCCTTAATCTTTTTTGACCAAGATGGCATTTAACCATTGCTCGGCTTCTCGTCCAGGCCTTGCATCCGAGCTTATCCAAGTTTCTTCAATTTCAAGTTGAGTAGATAAGAGAGTATCTTTAAGATTTTGTTCATTCATATCAACAAAGAAGCGACCATTACGCACTTGCTCAGTATTACCGTATTTAAATGAGCAATAGAAAATGCCATTTGTTTTGAGATGGTCACTAAGATGCAAAAATGTTTTCTTAAGGTCTCTTTTAGCAACGTGAAGTAGTGAGGCGCATGCCCAAATAGCATCGAAGTCGGCTGGTGCTGATTTAAAAGTACTAAATGTTGCTTGGATGACCTGTTGTCCAATGTATTCTGATGCCATTGCAACAAGAGATTCACTGGCATCAAATGCCACGACTTTGTAGCCCAAACTAATAAAGTTTTTACTATCTCTTCCGGAACCACACCCTGCATCCAATATTTTTCCGTGATTATCGACTCGAGGAAGAAAACGGTCGTAAAGTTTCTGAACATCTACATTCACAGTTGTAGTGAAAAAGCTCTGTGCATTGTCATTGTAATATTGGTTAGTCGTCTTCATGGCGTGGCTTATCTGTGCACTGAAAGTCGTTATTTTGCATTATCTTACATCTATGTTCTATGCGAATCAGTCTATAACGAGACATGACTCTAGCTAGTTCTAATCACCATTTATTTAAAGAACTAAGCCTGAATAATGCCACCCTAAAGCCGGGCCTAATCAACTCTAAGGATGTTTTTCGCCGAGCGAGCTCGCCTCCCACAAGCAGTGGCGCCAACAGGGGAGTTGGAGCGGGATGATGATTCTATTTTTTAGAACAATACATTAGATATTTGGCGTTATTCATTCGTTTAATTACTCGCTATATTAGGCCCATCACTTTATTTGCATGCCCTTTGGGGCGATGGAGTTGTTTATGATCACCGTGAGAAAAGCCGAAGAGCGCGGCCGTGGCCATTATGGTTGGCTTAATACCCATTATTCTTTTTCCTTTGCTAATTATTATGATCCGCGTTTTATGGGGGTGTCGGCGCTGAGGGTGATTAATGATGACATCATTGCGCCGGGGGCGGGCTTTGATACCCATGGTCATCGCGATATGGAGATCATTACCTATGTCACCTCGGGCGTGATTGCCCATAAAGACAGTGTCGGTAATGTCACTGAATTGCCAGCGGGTGAATTTCAGTTGATGTCGGCGGGCAGTGGTATTCGCCACAGCGAGTTTAACGCGCGCCAAGATCAAGAGCTTACCTTATTACAAATTTGGATTGAGCCGAACCAATTTGGCGGTAAGCCGGGATATCAGCAAAAGGCGTTTGGCATGCGTAATGGTTTGCATGAGGTGATCACCCCCGATGGCCGAGATGGCACCTTGAAGATTAAGCAGGATGCGCGCCTACTGCATTTATTACTGCAACCCAATGAAACAGCCGAAATGATTTTGGGCAAACAGCGTATCGCTTATGTGCAGTTAATTAAGGGCAAGCTCAAGTTAAATGATATTGAACTTAAGCCCGGCGACGGTGGCGCGGTGCAGCGCATTGAACAGCTTGTGTTTGCAAGTTGTGATGAGGCGGTAGAAGCGATTGTGTTCGATTTACCACCCCACGCTTAGTTTCTTTTAGAGTTGTAGGTAACCTTTGGCCAAGGGCAAATAGCGCAGCGAGAAGACGATGTTCTGCGTTGGGCAGTAGATTTGCTCTTGCTTTAGTTGCTGTTGCCATTGTTGTGGCTCGACATAAGTCGCGGTAAAGGTTTCATCAGGGCCAGATTGCTGGCGAAATACCTCGTAAATCAATCCGGTATTGCTCGGCTTTTTACAAGACAGTAAGGCGTTAAAGTAGCTCTGGCGCTGTACTTGCGACAAGGCTTGGGTGCCCATGCCGTCTTGCAACCACAGATTAACCTCGGTTTGTTCAGCAATTCGTTTAAAGAAGGCCGAGGTTTTCGTTGGCTCTTGATGGCCCCCTATGTACACAGACAGATAGGTATCTTGCTCTGGCGTCAACTGTTTTAATTTCCCTATAAACTCCTGCAAATGCTTAATTAGTATTTCCTGCTGCAGTGGGCTTTGCCAATGATAATCGTCAATTTCTTCTGGGATATACCAACCAGCAAAGGCTGAGTGTTGCCAAACTGATTGCCAGCGCATGGCTTGTTGCAGTGAATGGCGTTGTAACTGTGCTAAATAGTCATCCAATGTTTCGGGTGACTGCTTGATCTGCTTAAAGAAAGCCGGATCACTGTATAGGCCAATTTTCACTTTTAAGCCGCGCTGCGCTGCCAATTCAAATAAACGCTCAAGGTTAACCCCACTGAGGTTGGGCGTCTCTGGTAACCCTTGATTAAAATGCGCGGTGCCAAAGGCGCTCCATTGAAAAACGATCCCTTTTGCACCTTGCTGCTGTAACTGTTTAAAGATGTGGTGCCATTTTATTTCTGATAATGCCATGTCTCTGGTTTGTGGCTGATAAACTACCCATGCATTATCCGGCAACGGCTGCCAAGGAAGTTGCGGTGAGCGCGCGTGTGCCGCGCAGGCCAGCAAACCTAAGCTAACCAGTAGCAAGCAATGTCTCAGTGTGTTTTTTACCATGCTAAATTCACCTTAAATGTGATGCCATTATCATCGGCTAAATAGGTATCGACTGAATGATGAAACTCAATGGCGAAACTGTGTTTTTGACGATACGCATAACGTTCACTGCCCTCTCGCCAGAGGTTAAGGGAAACACCGGCGAATGCCCGCGCATCATTTCCATAGGTACTGGTTGATGCTATCACGCCAGTATAAGGCATAACAGATGCAGCATAACTAACACTTTGTTTTAATTTAATATGCTGCCCTATTTTGTATTTTGAAAGCAAGCTATATTCATCGCGCTCTACACTGTATGAAGCATCAAAATACAACTCCTGCTCGGTCCAACCCTTGCCATCAACATGCCAATCACCCGAATATTTACCCTGATTTAACATAGATGCCGTGGTGCGCAGTAACAGATCAGCCTGTTGCTGTTCAAAGTTATACTGGGGTTCAAAGTATAAGTACCATGATTGGGTTTTCATTGGTTGATATTTCAAGCCAATTCCTGTGAGGGTAACGCCACTTAACGAGTCAAATCTTTGCTCGGTTTGCTGTTGCCCGATGAGGCGCGCATAAGCAC
The DNA here is from genome assembly GCF_021295345.1 of Motilimonas eburnea. Lineage (GTDB taxonomy): Bacteria > Pseudomonadota > Gammaproteobacteria > Enterobacterales > CBDFNC01 > Motilimonas > Motilimonas eburnea. Next base: position 89,682 of record NZ_JAIMJB010000009.1, on the reverse strand, counting down.
TCAATCGCGGATGTCCTAGGTGTAAGAGATGAGGTTTGGCTTCGATTTCGGCGCTCCAATAATGGGCGAACGGTTCGGTTAGGTCCACAGCACCAAGCCCTAAGTCAACGGGGATACTATTTTCACCTTGCCAATAGTCTAGCCTTACACTGTAATCGCGATTTAATTGTTCATTAAACCGCGTCAAATTGAATTTGTGCTGCTGCGCTGAAATCCCATCTATTGTTGCTGTGGTGATGTATTCGTCTTTATGTTCAACGGCGACCGCTAATCGCTCGCGAGCCAGTTCGGGTTCATTTTGATTGACATAGAGGTAAGCCAATTCTTCATACCACGGATAATGCGCAGGCATGCCTAATAGGGCCTGCTCGAAGTATTTACTGGCATCCTCTTGTTTTAATTGCTGGGCCAGATAACCCCGCTGTGCTTGCAGGTGGCTGTTGTTTGGCTCCAGTAGCAGGGCCTTATCTAAACTTGCAGCGGCTTGCTCTGGCGGTTGTAATTGCGCTATTTGGCTCAGCACGTCGGCGCTGGGTTGCAGCAGATAAACTTGCTGTAAGCTGTTTAAGGCTTGCTCATCTTGCTGTAAGGCCTTGGCTAATTGGGCGCTTTGTTGCCAATATTCGGCATTTTGTTCGCCATTTTTTTGCTGATATTGAGTCAACCACTGCTGGGCTTGTGACCAATGGGATAAGGCCATTGCTGTACTCGCCATGGCCAACAAGTGTTTGGTCGCTAAATCCGGTTGCTTACTGAGTTGTAACCAACGACGATAAGCCAATTCATGCTGGCCTTGCTTTGCTTCATGGTAAGCCAGCGCAAGTTGTACTTGAGTGTTGTAACCCTGTTGCTCACTTAATTTAAACACTTGGTATGCTTTGTCTGCATCCTTAGCTTGGAAACAATACGCCAAGTTAATCAGGTCTGATTGCGCTAGCGGTTTCGTTAATTGTTGGGATAGCTGCCACGCTTGTTCACATTGCCCTATGGCCAACCACTGCTGTGCAATAACCCGTTTATCCGCATCGCTAATGGCTTGCTTTTGTAATTGCATAAGCGCCTTTTGGCTCTGCTCTGTTTGCGACAGAGCCTTAAGTGTAAGCAGCAGTCTTGCCTTTAAATCTTGCTGGTTTTTTACTGGCCATGATGTATACGGATAATGCTTGATCAGTTCTCGCCGGGCTAATGGCACGTTGCCTTGTTGCATCAGAAAATAACTATACTGATCAAGGTAGTTAGCGTCTTTATTGTATAGCGCCTGCATCAGGTTAAGCGCTTTTTTAGCCATCCCTTGGTGCTGATAAGCACTCATAAGCAAACCTTGCTCCGATTGCGTCAAGGAGCCTGTTGATTGTTTGCCTTCTAGCAAGGTAATGATGCTTGGCCAATGACGCATTTCTTGCGCCAAGTTAAGTGCTAAGGTTCGCCATTGCTTGGTGTTTTGTTTGAACCGAACCGGATAATTAACGAAATCAGTTAAACCAACATGATGTTTTGCGATTTGTACTGCTGCAAGATCAAGCAGTTCTTGCTCTTGCTTGGCATTTTCAATTTGCGCCAATGCCTTAAAGATCGCATCTCGGGTATGTGGGATATCCCCTGTTTCCGAATTTAATTGAGCGAGTAGGGTTTGGTTGTGAAAATCAGCCGGTAATTGTTCTAACAAGCGCTTTGCCTGTTCTTTTTGCCCCGCTTCCAGCAATAAGGTTAGCCACTGCTGGCGCTCTTGTTGCGTTAATTGGCCAACTGGACTGCTATCACGCATGGCTAACCATTTTAATGCGCCCGCGGTATTACCTGAGTTGATATAAACCTGAATTAACTCACCAGCAAGGGCAAATGCCGCCTTGCTTTGGCCAAATGGTTGGCTCGCTAGTAGCGCTTCTAACGCCTCATTACGGCCGACTTTCAGCAGTAAATAGCCGTATTCTCGATGCAGATTAAACGGCTCTTTATCTATTTTCAGACGGCGTTGTAGTTGGCTCATGGCGCGTTCGTAATGGGCGCCCTGTTTGCTTAAGTTAACGCTAGTCAATAACAATTGGTTAAGTTTTGCCTCGCTGGCCGCTGTTTGAGGCTGCCACAAAGGGTGATTTAGCAAGTCATTGGTTTTGTCTTGTAATGGCGAGAGCTTGGCTTGTAATCCCAATATGTAAATATCACTCAACAGCAAAAGCTGGGCTTGAGTGGTGATGGTTCGTTTGTCGAAATCCGCTAACAATTGAATTGCCGACGCATCTTGGCCTAATGCCAAGTAGGATTTAAACAATTCTTTTTCAATCACCAAATTGTTTGGTGATATAGCTAAGGCGTGTTGCCATTCCTTTACCGCTTCACCATATTGGCCTTTGTGCATGTATTGGTATGCTTTATCCACAAAAGGATAGAGTCGAAATTGGGTAAATTCAGACAGCCCATCTCCGGCTGGAAAATCGGTTTTGGCCAAAACGCTGCCCGATATCAGCAAGGCAAAAAGGAGATTAACTGTGCGCATAACGTGTTGCCTCAAGCGTTGGATGGTTATAGCTAAGCGCGTTTGTTTCACTAAATGTCATGTTCAGTTGACCTAATGTGGTCCAATCAATGACTTCTTTATCGACAAAGTATTGTGCCAATGAAATATCCGTTTTTTCAAAGCCAATCAGCAATTGGTTAACAATGCTATTGCTCAGGTGTTGCTGCTCCGCGACAATTTCAATCACGGAATACTGCTGCGCGATTTCCTCATCCAATAAATCGCGACTGCGTAGCGCATATTGTTGTTTTAGCTGCTCTTGCTCGGTAGCATTCATGCTATAACCATATTCTAGCGCTTGCGTGACTGTGCCTGGCAGGGCAATCACATAGCGAGTTTTTTTACCTAGCTTTCTGGATATGGCCGCTAAGGTCACCGGCGATAAATAGCTTTCACTGGCCAGCAGCAGTTCATCTTTTTCATTTTCGATAACAACCACTTGATATCGATAAGCCAGTTGCTTGTTGAGTATTTGCCAGCAGCTCGGGGCAATAGCAAATAAATCAAATCGTTCAACCGGAACATGTGCCTGCGCCGCTAGGGCGGTAGCTAACTGCATTGGGGTTATTTGTGATTGGCTAAATAAATAACGGCCTAATTTTTGACTCGCCGGTTTATTTTGCAATGCTAGCTCTATCTGTGACGCGGTTAATACGTGTTGTTGAACTAATATTTCACCCAACCTTTGACGTGAGGTTTGCTCTCCTATATGAGGAAAATCATGAGAGGTTTTGTCCCATGCAACCCGTCTTGCATCCCCCATGGCTAATACTTGACGCAGAGCGCGGACATTGGCAAAAAAGTTAATAATATTGCCCCACACCATACGCGGCAGTGAAACCAAGCCTTGTACCCAACCGTAATAGCTGGTGACAAAGATAAACCGCTGCAACATGCGATTGATCAGTAAGCCCGCATTGATGGTGAGTAACACTGCTAACCATTTTTCATCACCATAGATAGATAAAAAGTTGTAACTGTCGTTAACCAGATGCTGCACCAGCCACAACAGGCCTAGCTGTGAAAATATCAACACGGCGAGAAATCCCACTAAATTGGTAATGCCGCCCTTGCGATCACGCCATAAAAAGTAATTAAGTCGCCAGTCGCTGCTCCACGCATGGTTTTTGAACCCTTGGAACACGATGCCAATGATCCAACGTGATTTTTGTCTAACCGCGGTATGAAATGTGTCAGGGAAGTATTCGCGTATGCACACAACGCTACTCTGGGTTAGGCTTTTGCCGGTCCATAACTTATGTTTATTTTGGTGTTCGCTGGTAACCACGGGATAGCGAACAAAGATCTCCTCCAGTCCATGCTGTCGCAGCCGGATCCCGATGTCGTAATCTTCAGTCAAACTTTGCACATCAAAGGCAATACCTTGGCCTTCCTCTAATAAGATGTTGATTGCACGGCGGCTAAAACAGGTACCCACGCCCGCGCTGGGCACTTGCCCCACTAACGCTTCACGCACAGGAACATCTTTGCCATGTAGCTCGGCAAACTCATCCAGATAATGGCCACTGGTAAAATCCGTTAGTTTTCGTGCAAATGGGTAAACAGGCAACTGGATCAAGTCTTTCCTGTCCACTAGGTGGTTAAACAGTCTTAATTCCATCGCGCTGATAACATCTTCTGCGTCATGTAAGATAAAGCCACTAAATTCGAATTTAGCTTGCTGTTCAAATAAGGTGATGGCACCTATGATGTTGTTTAAACAATCGGCCTTACTGGTTGGCCCGGGCTTGGCACAAACGACTTTATGTACATTGGGAAAACGCGCGCAAACCGCATCGACATCGGCTTGTGTTTTTTCATCGTTGGGGTAAGTTCCCACAAAAATATGATAGTTTTCATAATCTAACGTTTTAGCGGCTAATTCAGCCATCGGTCCCACCACACCATGCTCTTGCCAGGCTGGCACCATGATGGCAAACGGCTTTTCATCGGCTAGATGGAGATCTCGGTATTCGTGACGAGGGTGTTTACTGTAAACAAACAGAGCGCGGTAAAGACGGCGAAACCAATAAGCCAAATCAATAAATAAGTCATCAAGTCCACTGATAACTAAAATAATCGCTAATCCATAAACGAGATACTTTAAGACAAATAAATAGCTTGCTAGTACATCAACCCAACTCATCACCGCTCCTCACTCTGAAAAACATGATTAAGATCACGTTTTAAATGATAGATCTCATTGCCGTGAACCCATATAGCGGAAATCCCCTATTAAGCTGTGCATTGACTGGTGGAATAGCGCTGATTCGAAACAAAAAAAGCCAGACTAAATAAAAATATTCGAGACTTCACTAGGCCATATCAGTAACATAGAACATCAGTTTTCGGAGGCGTAGCCAGAATTGGGCTACTTGCATGTATTACCTTACTTGGATATGACTTTTGAACGACTTGCCAACTTCACCCTCTACTGTTCATTTTGATAGCCATTGGTTTGGTGGATTTTTCGGCAGTAAGCTAACTAAGCTGGTGTTCTGCCCCGAAGGCTTGACCGTTCAAAAGCAGCTGTATCGCTGGCAAGATATTGTTGCCCCCTTAAGTGTGGAGCAAGGCACCTTGTTTGATACCTTGTGCGTTCCACTAGATAACGAAATCCATTACGTGCCTTGGCTGGCCAAACGCCCTCTGCAGCGCTTGTTGCCCCAAGCAATGCAACATTGGGCACGATTTCATTCTGCGCAAGTGTTGGCCGCTGCACAGGAATGCCACAGCGCATTAAAGCAAGGTTATGTACGCAAAAGCACCATGTTAGCCTTGATCCAGCGAGCACAAGGGGTATTAGCGCCGTTACTTATGGTTAACGACGAAACGGCCGCCCCATCGGGCCATGCCCACCCCCTTCACAGCAGTGCAACACTACTCGCACAGCAGGGAAAGTCCGTTGCCAGTGCCCTTACCTTATTACAAGTCATCGCGCGTTGGTCTGAAGCTGAGATAGAACAGCATCAGCAAAAGTACATAGATCAACAAATGATTTTGCACCGTCATTATTTTAATACCGTTGAATCTAACCCGTTAACGCCCCTGCAGCAAAAGGCCTGTGTGATCAATGAGCGCAGCAACTTGGTGTTGGCCGGTGCCGGTACAGGCAAAACCAGCACCATGGTTGGCCGCGCGGGATTTTTATTAGCCAGTGGTCAGGCCCGTGCGCAGCAAATATTGTTGTTGGCATTTGGTCGCCAAGCGGCGCAAGAAATGGACCAACGTTTGGCTTTTTGTTTGCCCGATGAAACCATTAAAAGCACCACGTTTCATGCGCTGGGTTTGCATATCATCACCGAGGTGGAAGGCCAAGCGCCTAATTTAACCCCGTTTGTTGAAGACAATGACGCTAAGCTGGCTTGGCTCATGCACCAGTTTGAACAATTAATGACGCAGGCAGACTACCAGCAGCAAGTGTTGGCGTTTTTGCTGCAGCATGGTGCGCCTTGTCTTACCCCCTTTGATTTTGATGATGGCGGCGATTACCTCAATTACATGCATCAACACGGGGTGGCCAGTTTAAATGGCGAAATGATGCTACATCATAGCGATTTATGTATTGCTAATTGGCTGTTTAGGCAAGGGATAGTGTATGAGTATCTGCCTCCTAGCAGCAACGGCGAGCATGTATTAGCCGAGCCGGCACGGATTTTTTTACCGGAATATCAGATCACCTTGATCACTTGGTTGCTCGACAAGCATAACCAAGTGCCCCGCTATTTAGATGAACAGGCCTACATGGCGCGTAAGCAGCAGATCAGCCAGCAAACCTTTAAGCTGATTGAGCATTATGTGTGCGATCTGGAAAAAGACACCTTTTTTGATAATTTGGCGGCGCAGTTAACCTCCCTTGGTGTGCTGATGCGCCCGCTCTCTGACGCGCAAATTTTTGAACATTGTCAGGCAAAAGGCATGATTGGCGAGCTCGGCGCGCTACTGTGCCAAATGGTGGGGGCTTATAAAGCCTGCTGGCTTGATCAGCAATCCCTAAATGTTCGCTTGGGGGCCTTGGTGAATGCTGAGCAAATGCGCGCCGCGGTGAATTTACTGCAACCCTTACTGATGGCTTATCAAGGTTATTTAGCCAGCCGCAATGAAATTGATTTTGATGACATGATAGGTCGCGCCATTAATTATGTGATGGATGGGCGTTTTCAATCACCCTGGCGGCATATTTTAGTGGATGAGTTTCAGGATATTTCCGAGCCTAGAGCGCGATTAATACGCGCCTTGCGGGATCGACACCCAGATAATACGCTATTTTGTGTCGGCGATGATTGGCAAGCCATTTATCGCTTTGCGGGCTCGGATGTCAATTTAACCACGGATTTTGATACCTATTTCGGCGCGGGCAAAGGCGAGTCTGCGGTGTTGGCCCTTGATAAAACGTTTCGCTTTAATAACAGCATTGCCGATGTGAGTAGCCAATTTGTGTGCCAAAACCCGGCCCAGCTGAGTAAGTCCCTTAACACCCACCAACAGGTTGATGCCCCTGCCGTATCGATTTTACGTACCAGCACGCCACATGCCCTTAACTCGGTATTAGCCCAAATAGAGCCACGCATTGCCACGCAACCGAGCCAAAATAAGGTATTACTGCTGGCCCGGTATCATCATTTACTGCCATCGCACGAGCAGCTTAGCCGGTTAAATCAAGCTTACCCTGGCTTATCGATTAGTGCGATGAGCGTGCATGCCAGTAAAGGCAAAGAAGCTGATTTTGTGGTGGTGTTAGGTTTAGAGCAAGGTGGCCATGGTTTTCCGGCCCAAAAAGCCACACCGTTTTTATTGGATGCCTTGTTGCCGCCAGCAGAGCGCTTTCGCCATAGCGAAGAGCGTCGCTTGTTTTATGTTGCCCTAACCCGGGCTAAGCAACGGGTGTACCTTGTTACCAATATGCAGCGCCCTAGCCCGTTTGTGCTTGAGTTATTAGAGGGGGAGTATGATGTTGAGCTGGATGAATTTGAGGTTGGCCTGGATCAGCAGCTAACCCATGTTGAAACTTGCCCCCGTTGTAAAAGTGGCACCTTACAAAGTAAACAAGGCAAATACGGTGCGTTTATGGGCTGCTCTCATTACCCATTTTGTGATTATACCGAGGCCGCACTGGGCTAGTTTATTCGCGGTTTAAAAACCGCTCCCACGGGTAAATATAGCCCTCCTCTGTGGGAGGCGAGCTAGCTCGGGAACGGGTTAACCTTGTTTGATGAGGTATTCGATCACTTGCTCCATGTCCAGCTCAAAATCATCGGGGCGCACGCCTTTAATGATGTAGTCTTCGCCATCGCTTAGATCAACCGCCGTGCTTGGACGATACATGTGCTGTTCAACACTATAAAAGGGGCGTACTTTTGGGTTGATGGGATCGGCTGGGTTACTGCTTTCTACAATGGCAAGCTGATTGGAGTGCAACTCGACTAAGGTGCCCACAGGGTACACCCCCATGCACTTTATAAACTGATCCACTAATTGGCTATCAAGGTGGCCGTCATTGGCCATGTGACGCAAAATATTAAACGCCTTAATATGGGCGTACCCGTCTTTGTAGACGCGATTCGCGGTTAAGGCATCGAAGATGTCACAAATGGCGATCATGCGGCCATATTGAGAAATTTTTTCACCCTTGACCCGATAGGGATAGCCTGTGCCATCGAGCTTCTCATGATGCAGTGCGGCGACCTCTAAGCTTAATTTAGTGATGCTTGGCGTGTTTTCAATCACATGGATAGAGTGATTAACATGGGTTTTCATGATGGTGAATTCATTATCCGTCAATTTACCCGGTTTGTTTAAAATGGCATCGGGCACCATGATCTTACCCACATCGTGCAAAAATGCGCCAATAGCCAGTTGATGGATCACGTCACGCTCTAGTTTTAAATATTTGGCAAAAATAGAGATCAATACCGAGACCGCAACCGAATGCTCTAATAAATACAGATCTTTTTTGCGAATATTAATAACACTGGCTAAGGCGTCTGAGTTATTAAATATTTCGTCTATCACCGCGTTGGTGGCTTCAATAACGGGCGCCAAGTCTAATTCACGACCACTTTGCGCATCTTCAAAGATCTTTTTCTGTAATTGCTTCGACTCTTTAAAAATACGACTGGCCTTGCCCATTCGTTTAATAAAGCCAGCTTCAATTTGCTGTGGTGCGCTATTGTTAGGGGTTGATTCATCGCTTTGATCAACACTGCGGGTGCGGCTGGTGTCGATCATCACGCTTTGTATCCCCTTATTATGCAAAACCGCGATGGTTTGCGCCGACTCGACATAACAAGGGTGACTAAGTTGAATATTTCTTTGCTGTTGTAATATGTCCACTATGTAGTGACCTATTTCCAGCTCAGCCAGTGTTTTTTCTATCAGCATTCGGGATGTTTGATCTAATTTGAGTTGCCATTGCTTCTATTATGGCTACAAATAGCGATTTAGGCGAAGTGGAATTCAGCATGCTTCAAACAAAGTATTAGGCGCTGGCACGATCTTCAAGGTCGGCATCGCTAGCGTGTAAACAAGCCACCCTGTCGTTCATCACTTTGATCACGTCAAATTGTTGCAGTGTTTTGTGCTGACTGAAAATGTGCTGCGGCTCTACCAGCATACACAGGGTTATTTGCGAGTTGGATTCTAATACCAAATAGCGAGCGCTGTGGCCTGCATTACAAGTTAAGCTTATCAGCTCTCCCTGGGAGGCTTGATAGAACTGAGGCTGGGTTTTAAAAAACCAGCTTTGTGGCATCATGGGTTTGTGAAAACGAATGGCGGTGATGGCGTTTAAGATCCAATATACTTTTACCGCACTGGCCAGATCCTGAGGACTCAGCTGATCTAACAATTGGTAGTAAATCGCCGCATCATCAACACTAAAGGGTTGCTCGGTTTGATAAAACGGCACCATTTTTTTGCGGTTGAGATAAGGCTGGAAAACCAAATCGTCTCCCAACTCTAAAGTCAGTTGGGAGCTTTTATTATCAATTTTCCAAAGCCAATTGTCGTCAGGTTTTAAAATCATAATCCACTCAAATTTATTAAACGCCTATAGCTATAAAATAAATGTCATAATAAATCAAGTGTTGAGTTTAAAATCCGCAAAAAGAATTAGTAATTTTCGACAATGTTCTTAATTAAGCCTGGGCCATGGTAAATAAATCCAGAATAGACCTGAATTAATTTTGCCCCCGCTTGCATTTTTTCTTTAGCCGATACAACTGAATCGATGCCGCCCACACCAATAATTGGCATCGCGCCATTTATTTCTTTATTCAGCATGCGGATAACCTCGGTGCTCTTGGTTTGCACTGGGCGACCGCTCAAACCTCCGGCTTCACCTGCGTGTGGCATGCCTTTCACCATATCACGAGCTAAGGTGGTGTTAGTTGCGATCACCCCATCTATGTTATGGCGCACAAACGAATCTGAAATTTGGACAATTTCTTCTACCGTTAAATCAGGCGCAATTTTAACCGTAAGCGGAACATATTTATTATGCTTTTGTGCTAATTCAGCTTGGCGATCTTTTAGATCTTTTAATAGATCATCTAACGCTTCACCGTATTGCAGTGTTCTTAATCCCGGCGTGTTAGGTGATGAAATATTAACCGCAATATAAGACGCATGTTGGTACACTTTATCCATACAAATAAGGTAATCATCTTTACCTTTTTCAACTGGGGTATCAAAGTTTTTACCAATATTAATCCCAATCACACCTTGGTATTTGGTTGCTTTTACATTTTCAATTAAATAATCAACACCGCGGTTATTAAACCCCATGCGGTTGATAATGCCTTCGGCTTCAATAATTCTAAATAATCTCGGCTTTGGATTACCGTCTTGTGCTCTTGGAGTGACCGTGCCCACCTCAACAAAACCAAAGCCCATGGCGGCAAAGGCATCAATACATTCACCGTTTTTATCTAAACCCGCGGCTAGACCGACTGGGTTGTCAAAGGTAATACCCATGACTTCAACCGGACGCTTTCTTAGGTTTTGACGATAAACCATTTCTAATGGTGTGTTTTGCGTTCTTTTGAAGTTATTAATCGCAAGATCATGCGCTTTTTCCGCATCCAATTTAAAAAACGCTTCTCTAGCAAGACGGTATAACATGTTGACCTCAATTTTCTTATTAAACATTCGCGGCGTTTAAGTATAGGCACTTTCAACGCCACGGGGCATTCGTTTAGACCAAGCACAATAAAGGGGCTATTCGCCCCTTTATGTATAAGCTGCTTGGCGACCTGCCGTTACCTTTCACTATTCTTGTTCGGTATTGGCAAGGCAGTTTAGGTTTAGTAGGTTTAATTCTCGCAACGCAACGGAGAACTTGGCAAATTCATGAGTCGAGCTGGTTTTAAAGTCTGCCAGCATATGATGCCAGCGTGCCAACAGCCCTTCGTGGCGTTGCAACCAAGTGTCGAGTATATTACCGCAGAAATCTGTTTCATGACAGGCAGATAATACGCCAGATGCCAGTGATCTTTGTTGCCAATCAAGTTCTTCTCGAAATGATGCGCGGGCCAATGCCTGCCAGTGGTTATCCACCGCGAGGCCGTTGATTTGATCTAGGAACCAATGCAGCTCCAATTTGGAACCCAAGTTAAAGTAAATTTCGGCGCAAATCATGATGGTGCGCTGTTGCTGCTCTGATATCTGAGCCAAGTCCAGCGCCGAGAATAGCAAGTCTTGTTGACAAATGGTGCTTGCCAGTGCCTCGGGCAGGCCTTGTTCAACCAAGGCTTGGCTTTGCTGCTCGATCACCTTCACTTCTTCTGGCACTAAAATATTAAGTAAGTTTTCGTGCAGCTGCTGGTAAGCAGGCTTGTAGAACTCAATATTTTCGCTAATGGTCCAGCTACGATTCCGCAAGCGTAAAAACCAGCGTGTGGCACGGCGAATGGTGCGTCGGGTTTGACTCATAATGGCTAATTGCGTTTGCGCCGACACCTGATTATCTAGGGCTTCAACTTGTCGCCAGATGCTATCAAGATCAAACACTTCACGCGCCATCACATAGCATTTGGCAATTTCGCCATCCGTTGCACCGGTTTCATCGCTCAAGCGTGCTACAAAATTCAGCCCCATATCATTGACGATCTGGTTCGCAATTTGGGTAGCAATGATCTCGCCACGTAGGGGGTGCTTAGCCATTTGCGCGGCGTATTTTTGCTGCAATACACGAGGGAACGAGTTAACCAGACTTTGCGCTAAATAGCCATCGTCGGTGATCTCGGGACAGTTAAGGGTTTGTTTAAGCACCATTTTGCCATAGGCCAATAACACACAAAGCTCCGGCCGTGTTAACCCTTGATTTTGGGCTAAACGCTCCGATAGTTCGTCGTCACTGGGCAGGTATTCCAGCGCGCGATCAAGGCGCTTTTCTTTCTCTAACCCATGGATAAAGCGGATTTGCTCTTTTAAGCTTTCGGCCCCCAAGTTTTGCGTAACCGAAATGGATTGCGCCTGACGATACGCATTGGTGAGCACTATGTCACTGACATTACTGGTCATATCCACTAACAGTTTATTACGCTGTTTGATGGTCAATTCACCATCGTTAACCAAGCCATTAAGTAAGATCTTAATGTTCACTTCATTGTCAGAGCAATCCACGCCGCCGACGTTATCAATAAAGTCGGTGTCGATGCGCCCACCGCTCGCCGCAAATTCAATCCGGCCAAGCTGGGTACAGCCCAAATTACCGCCCTCTCCCACTATTTTAGCGTTCACCTCATGGCCGTTCACACGCACCGCATCATTGGCGCGATCCCCAACCTGAGCATCGGTTTCTTGTTTCGACTTGATATAGGTGCCGATCCCGCCGTTCCATAATAGGTCAACCTGCATTTGCAGCAGCTCTCGGATCAACTCATTGGGCGCCATGGTTTTACGTTTAGAGCCAATCATGGCTTTGATTTCTGGGGTTAGGGTAATGGATTTGGCACTGCGCAAAAAGATGCCACCGCCTTTTGAAATCAATTCACTGTTGTAGTCGGCCCAACTTGATCCGGGTAAATCAAACAAGCGCTTGCGCTCTTGCCAAGTACTGGCGGCATCGGGGGAGGGATCAATAAAAATGTGCATGTGGTTAAAAGCGGCTTGTAAGCGAATATGTTTCGATAACAGCATGCCATTACCAAACACATCCCCCGCCATGTCACCGATACCAACACAAGTAAAATCGGTGGTTTGACAATCTATCCCCATTTCTTTGAAGTGGCGTTTAACCGACTCCCACGCACCTTTGGCGGTAATGCCCATTTTTTTGTGGTCGTAGCCTTGGCTACCGCCAGAAGCAAAGGCGTCGCCTAACCAAAAATTATATTCGGCGCTGATCTCATTGGCGATATCCGAGAAGGTGGCGGTGCCTTTGTCGGCGGCCACCACAAGGTAGGGGTCGTCTTCATCGTGGCGCACCACATTCAAAGGAGGCACTATCTCACCATTAACTATGTTGTCGGTAATGTCGAGCAAGGCACGAATAAAGATACGATAACAACGTTGCCCTTCAGCAAAAATCGCTGCGCGGTCCCCTTCAGGCTGCTTTTTACAAACAAAACCACCTTTAGCGCCCACTGGCACGATCACGGTATTTTTTACCTGTTGTGCTTTAACTAAGCCAAGCACCTCGGTACGAAAATCTTCTCGGCGATCAGACCAGCGTAAGCCGCCGCGCGCCACTTTACCGCCGCGCAAGTGCACCCCTTCTACGTCAGGCGCATAAACAAAGATTTCGAATGCCGGGCGTGGCCTTGGCATATCGCTGATTTTGTTTGGTTTGATTTTAAGGGATAGATAGGACTTGGCTACCCCCTGACTATTTACCTGATAATAATTGGTCCGGATGGTGGCTAAGATCATCTCTAAGAAATGGCGGATGATCCTGTCATCATCTAAATTAGCGACCTCGTCTAACTGCGCCAAAATGGCGTCTTTGAGCTTACTTTGCTGACGCCCTTTATCTTTGTGTGGGTTAAATCTGGCATCAAATATTTCTACCAACAATCGGGCTAAATTCGGATACCGGTTGAGGGCCGCTTCAATATAGCTTTGGCTAAAGGTGGTGCCGGTTTGGCGCATGTATTTGGCATAGGCACGCAAAATGACGGTTTCGTGACCCGTTAACTCGGCGCCAAGCACCAAGCGGTTAAAACCGTCGTCTTCTAATTCGCCGGACCAAACGTTGGCAAACGCTTGTTGAAAGTCGTGTTGACGCTGCTCGATTTTAAAATTCACACTGCCGGTATAGGTCATGGAAAAATCTAAGATCCACCCTACCGACCCATCGCTTATTTTTACCGCATAGGGAGTCTCACCAATCACCCGCAATCCCATGTTTTCTAGCATGGGTAATACATCGGATAAATGAATGGGCTGGTTTTTATGGAACAGTTTGAGTTTGACATTTTGCGAGTCAGATTGCTCTTCTTGCGCCCGATAGAATTGCATGCCTAAGGTATGGCAGTCGTTTAATGCTTCTAGTGCTTGAATATCAGCCAGGGCGCTACCGGCGAGCATATCGGCTTTGTATGCACGCGGAAAGCCAGTAACGTAGCGCTTGGCCAGCGCATTGCCTTTGGCTTCGCCAAAGTGGGTAAACAAGGCTGCCTGCACTTTATCGTCCCACGAGCGCGCCGCCTCTATCAGGTTATTCTCGATTTCTTTGACGTCCACTGTCATCTCAATATCATCCACCCTGACTAAATAATGGGTGCGGGCCAACACCCCTTCGGTAAAGTAAGTGTTAAATTCCACTTGGTGCTGTGTTTTGAAATAACGCGCCAATATTTGTTGGGTTTTGACCCGCAATGCGGTGTTAAAGCGCTCTTTGGTCACAAACACGATACAAGAGATGTAGCGGCCAAATGCATCTTTGCGCACAAACAAACGGGTCATGTCGCGCTCTTGCATTTGCAGCACCCCAGTGCCAATTTGCAATAGCTCGGCTTCTTTGGCTTGTAATAGTTCATCACGGGGGAAGGTTTCAAGTACATTCACCAAGGCTTTATAAGCATGGGAGCCTTTTAATAAACCCGAGCCGTCCATGATCCGCTCAACTTTTTGTCGCACCATGGGGATCTGGGTTGCGCTACTGTTATATAAGGATGAGGCGTAAAGGCCGATAAAACGATGTTCGCCAATCACTCGACCTTGTTTGTTAAATTGTTTAATGCCGATATGGTCGATGTAGGCGGGTCGATGAACACTGCTTTTTACATTGGTTTTGGTTAAGATCAACAGCTCTTGGCTGGCGGCTTCTGCTTGGGCTTCTTTGGGCAGCTGTGATAATAAGCTTAATTCTTGCCCTTGCCCTTTTCGCATTAACCCAAGGCTGGTGTCCATCACGGGATTTATCTTGTGATCCCCCGCGACCGGCTCAATCTGATACTCACGGTATCCCATTAAGGTTAAATTATGGTTAGCCAGCCAAGTTAAAAAGGCAACAACTTGCTCTTTATGCGCCTCTTCACCTCGGTATTTTGACTGTTCAATTTGCTTGATAACCGACTCTAGTTTTGCTTTTAATGGCCGCCAGTCGCTGACCACGAGATCAACGTCTTTTAAGACTTTGCTGAGCTCATCTTGTAATTGTTTTAAATTGGCCTCGTCGGCTTGTCGGTCGATTTCAATTAAAAATACCGTTTCGTTGCTTAATTTACCTGTCACCAGATCGTCGGTTTTGATGCTGATTTGGCTGACTTTGCCTTGCTTGTCTCGCCCTAGCCCCATGGGCTGATGTAATACTAAGTGGGAGCCTATGTTCAGGCGTTGTAGTGTCATTTGCACCGAATCCACCAAGAAGGGCATATCATCAACAATGATTTCAATGACACTGTGGGTAGATTGCCAGCCATGCTTATCCAGTGAGGGGTTATACACCTTGATGTAAGGCTCATGGCTATTTCTTTGATTAAGGGAGTTCCATAGTCCGATCCCTGCCCCATACATGTCGCTGTCGTTACGCTGGGCAAGATCCTGCTCAGAAATTTGCTGATACAAATACAGCACAAACTCTTGTGCTAACGCTACTTTGTCGTTGTTCAATTTTGTTTTGATGAGGGCTAACACATTTTGCAGTATGACCGAGCTGGGGGAGTCAGATTTCGCCATAATAAACCTCGAGATACAAATAGAGTCAGGAACTTATTACCATAGAATAGCCAAACTTATCGTAATGAGAGAACAAATATAGTGAGATTAAGCGTAAAAGCGAAAAAAAGCAGTGGTATTTGATGTCAGGAGATTTTTTCTAGGGAAATAAACTTGTTATCGTCGCCTAAGGTGAGTTTAAAGCGGCCGCGAATGCCAATTCGGCTGAGCCAAGGAATGAATTTGACGGCGGGCAAACGGATGGTTTTGCCATTATCGTCGGTGACTTGCACGTTACGCACCGCACCGCGATACAGTAACTCAAAGTCTTGATAACTGATAAACATGGAAAAATAATAGGTTTGCATGGCGCAGCCTGTTAAGGCGCGCGAGCCCATTGCCCGCGCGCACATGTTGTTTATTTTAGTTGCTCTAAACCACGAGTCACTTTCTCGTAGAGATCCTTAGCTAATTCTGGCTCGGCCAATAAACGGTTAAGTTGTGCAACCATCAAGTCTTGGCGGCCTTGATCTAGCTGTTTAAATTGGATCAATGGCGTGATCAAGCGCGACGCCACTTGTGGGTTGATCTTGTTCAGCTTGAGCAGCATATCCCCTAAGAAGGCATAACCTGAGCCATCTTTAGCATGGAACAGCGAGGTATTCGCTGACACAAAAGCGCCAATGAGGGAGCGTGTACGGTTAGGGTTTTTAATGCTAAAGCTTGGGTGATCAAGCAATTGCTTCACTTGATTTAAACAGTCTTTAGCTGGGCTGGTTGCCGCTAGGGCAAACCACTTGTCCATCACCAAGCCATCGTGGCGCCATTTGCCATCAAAGTCGGCCATCAGGACATCACGACAAGCCAGCTGGCCAATATTGGCGGCGTTTAGGGCGCTGAAGGTATCCGTCATGTTGTCGCTTTGCTGGTAATGCTGTTGCGTTAACTCGCTGGCATGCTCAGGTGACACTTTGGCATATAAGGCTAAACAAATGCCCGCTAATTTACGTTTTTCCACTGCGGTTTGGCTTAGCTCATAGTCAGCTTGGCTACGGTTAGCTAGATACAAGCATAACAGCTCGTCGCTCAGCGCATTGGCCAATAAATTGATCATGCCGTTACGGGCATCAGCGATGGCGTCAACGTCCACCTTATCAAATAGTTGCCATAGTGAGCTTTGTGATGGGAACGCCAGTACCTCGGCAATTAATGCCAGATCAGGCTGCTCGGCCAATAACAAGCTACGATACGCATCCACCACAAAGGTTGGGACCTCAACAGCTTCACCTTGTTGGACGCGCGCTACATTACTGACTAGGTATTTGTTGAACAGGTTTTGCGATGCATCCCAGCGCGCAAAGGCATTGCTGGCGGTTTTAAGTAACAGTGCGAGTTGTTCATCGCTGTAGTCATAGCTGTATTTAACCGGCGCCGAGAAATCTCTAAATAGCGCTGGCACGGGCTGGCTGCTGATACCGTTAAACTCAAAGGTTTGCTCGGCTTGAGTAAAGTTAAGTACTTGACTGACTTGGCCATCAATCAAGAGGTTTTCACCTGTTTGTGAAACCAGCTCAAGATCCACTGGAATATGTTGCGGCTGTTTAGCGTCTTGATCTGCCGTAGGCTCAGTGCGCTGCTTCA
The DNA here is from genome assembly GCF_021295345.1 of Motilimonas eburnea. Taxonomy (GTDB): domain Bacteria; phylum Pseudomonadota; class Gammaproteobacteria; order Enterobacterales; family CBDFNC01; genus Motilimonas; species Motilimonas eburnea. The sequence continues at coordinate 72,425 of NZ_JAIMJB010000009.1, read as the reverse complement.
GGTGCAAGCGGTAAACTTGCGCCGCGCCGTCGTATTCGTCGGTCACATCAACAATCGGCGTTCCCGATTGGCTGTACCAAAGACGGAATTGCCCTAAGTCAACGCCAGAAGCATCTTCCATCGCCTTTACAAAGTCTTCACAAGTCACGGCTTGACCGTCAAAGCGCTCAACGTATAGCTTCATACCCGCTTGGAATTTTTCTTCACCCAGCAGCGTATGGATCATGCGAATGACTTCTGAACCCTTGTTATACACGGTCACGGTGTAGAAGTTGTTCATTTCAATCACGCTTTCAGGGCGGATTGGATGAGACATCGGACCAGCGTCTTCGGCAAACTGATGGTTGCGGATGATTTTCACATTGTTAATGCGGTTAACCACGCGGCTGCCTAAGTCACTGCTAAATTCTTGGTCACGGAATACGGTTAAGCCTTCTTTCAAGCTTAATTGGAACCAATCACGACAAGTAATGCGGTTACCCGTCCAGTTGTGGAAATATTCATGACCGATCACCGCTTCTACACCGTCGTAATCGGCATCGGTGGCAGTTTGGCTGTTGGCAAGGACGTATTTAGAGTTAAACACGTTTAGGCCTTTGTTTTCCATCGCGCCCATGTTGAAGAAGTCAACCGCCACTATCATGTAGATGTCGAGATCATACTCAAGGCCAAAGCGCTGCTCGTCCCATTCCATTGAACGTTTCAATGCGCCCATGGCGTATTCAGCGCGATCTAAGTTGCCTTTATCAACGAAGATTTCTAGCGTCACATTGCGGCCAGACACGGTTTGGTAGTGATCTTGTAATAGATCAAAATCACCCGCGACGAGAGCAAACAAATAACACGGCTTAGGAAACGGGTCTTGCCACTGAACAAAGTGCTGATTGCCGTCAAGCTCACCTTCGGCAATCTTGTTACCATTTGAAAGTAAAAACGGATATTGGCTTTTATCAGCGGTAATTTTAGTGGTGAATTTAGCCAGTACGTCTGGGCGGTCTAGGTAATAGGTAATACGCCTAAACCCTTCTGCTTCACACTGGGTACAAAGCGCGTCACCTGACTTATATAAGCCTTCACCCGACAGGTTGGCTTGTGGGTCGATTTGGGTGGTGATGGTTAAATCAAATTCAGCCGGAACTTGCTTGAGAGTTAACCCTGTATCGGTTTGCTCATAATTGCTAAAGGCTTCACCGTTGATGGCTACATTCAATAGTTTAAGGTGCTCACCGTTGAGAAAGACCTGATCGGTGTCGGCTTGACGTACAAAATGGGATGTCGCCGTGACTATGGTGGCCTGGTCTTGCAGCTGAAAATCAAGATCAATGTGGGTGATGGTGTATTCGGGAGATTGATAATCTTTTAGATGCTTAGCCTGTGGTTGCTGTTCCATAATCATGCCTATCAATTGAAAAGTTCGATAAGGCTGACAAATATTTAGACATGGGTCAATGATAATTACTAGCAAATAAAAAAGGGCCAACAAATGGCCCTATTAGTGTTATACAGATCGCGTTTTGTTAGAGGTTAATTATGCCAACTAACTGAGCGAAAACGATGGTGATCGCCACAGGAGCAACGTATTTTAAGCAGAAGAAGAATGCTGTAAACGCACCGCCGTTCAATTGAATCTCTTGTTCAACAATGTGACGCTTGACTCGCCAGCCCACAAATATAGCCGTGAACAGACCTGCCAATGGCAACATGAGCTTAGAGGTAATGTAGTCTAATACGTCAAAGAAGTTCTCACCGTGGCCAAAGAATGACATTTTAGTCCATTCTGCACCGGTAAATGAGTAAATAGAACCCAGGCTTAATAGCCAAATGCCCACGCCAGAAACGATAGCCGCCGGCCAACGGTTCAATCCTTTACGCTCTACCAAGTACGCCGTAGCGGATTCAAGTAAGGCAATGGCTGAGGTAAAGGCAGCAAAAACGATCATCACGAAGAACACGGTACCGAATAAGTCACCCATCGGCATCTTACCAAAGGCGATTGGCAGGGTTTGGAATAACAGACCTGGACCTGCACTTGGCTCCATGCCGTTTGCAAAAACGATGGGGTAAATAGCAAGGCCTGCCATTAATGCAACCACAGTGTCACAGATCGCAATCCAGATAGAGGTGCGTGCAATTGACACGCCTTCAGGTAGGTAAGCACCGTAAATCATCATGATGCCAGATGATAAGCTTAAAGTGAAAAACGCATGGCCCAGTGCTTCTAATACGCTGTGCACAGTGAGTTTGCTGAAATCGGGAGCAAACATAAATGCAGCCGCTTCACCAAAGTGACCTTCGATGGCTGAGTAAACCATGATAATAGCCAGTAAAATAAACAGTGCTGGCATTAACGACGTCACTGCCGCTTCTAACCCTTTGTTTAAGCCTTTACCTAGTACTAAGACCGTGGCAACTACCATGACTGTGGTACATAGGATCAATTTGAACGGGTCAGATAACAATCCGCCGAAGAGTGCGCCGACCGCATCAGCATGCCCTGTCGTGCCTTCAACCGCCGCCGCAGCCATGGTCGAGAATTCGCCCGTACCCGCATAGAATACATAAGCCAATGCCCAGCCTGCGATCACCACGTAGAAACTTAGGATCAAAAAGCCTGCTAATACGCCAGACGTGCCCAGTAAAGACCAATGGGTGCTATGGCCTGATTCTTGGGACACCTTCGCCGCGGCATTGGCTGGCGTTGAACGCCCGCGTTTACCGATGAAGGTTTCCGCCATCATGACTGGGATACCGATAAACAAAATACATAACAGATAAACGATAACGAATGCACCGCCGCCGTTTTCACCCATGATGTAAGGGAACTTCCAAATGTTTCCTAAGCCAACCGCTGCCCCTGTTGCTGCCAATATATAGGCAAAGCGGCTGGACCACCTTCCTGTGACACTTGTGTTTGTACTCATTATTAATAACTCTTATTGTTTTGTTTTTGTTCCATACTCAGCAATTAACTCCATGCATACCTCTTGCTCGTCTTCGACTAAAGTCCTTGTCGATGTCGGCTTAACGTTGCAGGGTTATATCGTCTGAGTATGGGTATAGTTGTGTTTGCCAGCGCAATATAATCATAAAAAACAAACGTCTGACAACAGATAGAGATCATAATAATGCATATTTTTAGGTAATTATGCTGGCCACAGCCGATAAATGCGACTAAATAGTCATCCAATATGACTATTTATTCTTACCAGCTACAATTATGGCTCTACTAAGCCGAACTTTATCTTTATTTAATTCACTACTTAATCGAAAAAGCAGTGTTTATCACTGAATTCGAATTTCTTTACAATATATTGCATTGGTTGATTTTTGACTGATTGCCTCGCACTTTCATGCAATTATGCTCACAGCTCGAAATGTTTAAAAATGAGATATATTTTACATTGCTTATTTGTGAAATATTGTTAATTCAGTTAACAACACTTAGAAATCATGCATGAATTAAATATTGCAGTAGCTATCACTGTGTTTTTGCTGATTTAACCCATAACACCTTGTCTCTTTTTGGTGGCAGTGAGGCGTATCCATCGCCCTATTGAACTTAGCTTGTCATAACAGAGCGATAGCGGTTGGGAAGCGTGAGGCAAAGAAAAGCCCAGTGAAAACTGGGCTTAGTATGATGGCATTGATGAGGTTATGACTTGAGGCTATGACTTAGCGAGATCTAAGGTCACGGCTGCCGCCTCTTCGAGGTAAACATCTGGCTCTTCAAAGTCGTCAGGTAACTCATCGAGCTTGGTTATCGGATTTTTACCTAAACGTTGTAAGCGTTCGTTGGTGCGCTTTAGCTCTAATGCTTCTTTCTCTTCGCGTAGACGAATGCGCTCAGATTCGACCAAACTAATGGTTTTACGATCTTTTTCTTTTTTGTATGTTTCTATGTCTTGATAGATGTAAGCAAATTCTGGCGATGCCTGCATTCTTTGTTTGTGCGCCTCATCCAACTTGGCCACTAACGAGCTAAAATCACCTAAGCGGTTATAATTGGCTGGCTTGATTTGATCCCAAGGCAGTGCATTTTCTTCCACGCTTTCGCCCGTTTCACTGGCTTCGATGGGCGTCGGGAACAAGATATCAGGCACTACCCCTTTATTTTGAGTGCTGCCGCCGTCGATACGGTAAAACTTAGCGATGGTGTACTGCACGTTACCCATGGGTTTTTCATAGAAGTCGTAAATGCGAGACAACTTGCGATGCTGCTGTACCGTGCCTTTACCAAAGGTGTTTTCACCTAAGATCAAGGCGCGGCCATAATCTTGCAGTGCTGCCGCAAAGATTTCAGAGGCAGAGGCGCTGTAGCGGTCAACAAGTACCGTCAAAGGGCCGTCGTAGCTAATTTTTCCATCTTCGTCGCCATTGACTTCGATGCGATTGCGATTATTACGCACCTGAACCACAGGGCCAGACTTGATAAACAAACCCGTAAGTAGGCTTGCTTCCGTCAATGCTCCACCACCATTGCCACGTAGGTCGATAATGATGCCCTTGACCTTGTCTTGTTTTAACTTGGTGATTTCTTTATCAACATCTTGGCTTAGATTGACGTAAAAACTCGGTATATCGATTACGCCAATTTTGTTACCATCAATCTCAATGACTTCAGATTTGGCGGCGCGATCTTCTAAGTGAACTTTCTCACGCACTATGTGAACAATTTTAGTGCCCGCATCGCTGCCTGCTTTAGCGGGCAGTACTTCTAAACGAACGGTGGTGCCTTTGGGGCCTTTGATCAGATCAACCACATCGTCTAAACGCCAACCGATGACATCCACCATTTTTTCATCGCCTTGTGCTACACCGACAATTTTGTCGTCAGCGGCAAGGTTTTTGGTTTTATCCGCTGGGCCGCCCGGCACTAAACTGCGCACAACCGTGTAATCGTCTTCACCTTGTAACACGGCACCTATGCCCTCTAGGGATAGGTTCATTTCCATGTTAAAACGGTCGGCATTACGGGGGGATAAATAGCTCGTGTGAGGCTCAATGGTACGCGCATAGGCGTTCATGATGGTTTGAAACACGTCTTCACTTTGCGATTGCGTTAAGCGCTTAATGGCATAATCGTATCGTTTGGTGAGCACTTTTTTAATTTCTGGCCACTTTTTGCCTGCTAACTTAAGGTTCAGCGCATCATATTTTACTTTTTGACGCCAGATTTCATTCAGCTCTGCGGTATTTTTTGCCCACGGCGCTTCACTGCGATCAAAGGTATATTCGTCCGGTGTATCAAACGTGATTTCTTCGTCGAGCAAGGTCAGTGCATACTGAAAACGCTCGTAACGGCGCTGAAGATTAAGGGCAAACATGTCATATAAGGGCGCAAGACGGCCTTTGCTGAGATCTTCATCGAGCTGTAATCGGTATTTTTCAAACTGAGTGATATCCGATTCGATAAAGATATTGCGGTTATAATCTAACTGCTTAACGTATAGATCAAACACTTCTGAAGAAAGTGCATCGTCAAGTAACATCGGCTTGTAGTGGTTGCGACTAAACAGCTGAGTTACCCGCTTACTTACGGTGGCGTGTTGTGGCTCTTGTTCCAGTTTAGGTAGGTCTTCAACCTTAATGGCGGGTTGAACGGCAAAACCTAAGCTTGCCACACATAAGCTAGTGGTAAGAAGCGTTAAACGAAAAACTTTCTTCATAAAGGCATCCTTGAATTAAAGAATCAGGTGTTGTGCTTTTACTTTCAATGTCATACCCGACATTAATTGAACCTGCACCTCATCTTTGTTGATATCTACAATAGTAGCAGGCACTGGTGCTTTTCCGACTATCACTTTGACTTCTTGAGCCACTTTTAGTTGATCAATCTCTGCAGGAACGTAGTTTACTTTTTCTGCTGGCTTTTCAGCTTTTGCTTTTGGCTTGCTGGTGCGGGCCGGTTTTGCTTTGTTAGCAGCGGCTTTAGGGCCTTTAGCTGGCTTATCTTTAGCGGCAGCTTTACGCTCAGCAAATACTTTAGCCTTGCTTTCTTTTAACGCTTTTTGCGCATGTTCAATGTGTTCAGCTTGTAGCTCTTCACCTTCAACACCGTCTAGGTCTACACGTTTAGCGCCGGGTTTGATGCCATGTAGGTAACGCCAGCTTGAGGTGTATTGACGTAGTGCTGAGCGTAATTGGGTTTTACTGACTTTTTCATCATCGCCTAAACGTTCTGCTAAGTCTTGGAAAATACCAATTTTAAGGGGCTTTGCTTCACCTTCGGCGATAAAACAAAGAGGGAACATTTCTACTAGGTAAGCGATAATTTGCTTGTTGTTTGTCAATTTTTCAGAGTTTTCCATGTAAAACCTAAATCTCACTACGTTTGGATATTAGCTGTTGGCTATTCTTCTGCCTAGCCAGTTTAACCGAATGCTAACAAAATTATTCTCATTCGACCATGCTTGCGCGAAAGTTCGCTAACCCTACCCGATCCCGCTGCGTAAATCGAACAATAATTAGACTTGTATGACTGATTTTGTTCTGGTTGCCTCAATTTTAGGCAACTTTTGGCATCTTTAAGACACCCATTCCCCTTTATTGCCCCCCCACCTGAAAAAGCCTGTTCAGCGGTATTAGCGTAGACGGCACTAATGACGGTTTGTATCAGCTCATTTATTGGTTAATACGCCTCAAATATCAAGCCAGTTCAAGTCCTTTGAAGTTTCCGGTTGCACCCTATGGGTCAAGCGCTAAAATACGCGCTTTTGTTAACTAGTAGTTATCCATGGTTTTAAACGCTTCTTCGCAATTTTCATGGCAGAGTATTTTTAACGCCGCCAAAGCCTATAAAAAAGAAATTATCATTGCCAATGTGGTCGCTATTCTCGCCACCTTGGCGTCGGTTCCGGTGCCACTGTTAATGCCCTTGATGGTTGATGAAGTGCTGCTAAACACACCAGGCACGGCTATTGAGGTAATGGATCAAATCTTACCAGCGCAATGGCAAGGCCCTGTTGGCTATATTGTTTGTGTGCTGTTATTTACCGTTTTTTTGCGTACCTTGAGCGTGGCCCTAACGGTATTACAGTCTCGTCAATTTACCATTATTGCCAAACACATCACTTTTTTAATCCGCCAGGTACTGGTTAAACAAATGCGTCTTATCGCTATTCGTGAATACGAAAACCTGGGCTCGGGCAGCTTAAGCTCGCATTTTGTGACCGATGTTGAAACCCTAGATAAGTTTATTGGCGATACCTTGAGCCGTTTTTTGGTAAGCTTGCTTGCGGTGTTAGGTACGGCCGCGATCTTGCTTTGGCTTAACTGGCAATTAGGCTTGTTTATTCTGCTGCTAAACCCAGTGGTGATTTTTTTCTCGACCAAGCTGGGTAGTAAGGTCAAGCACCTTAAACGCAACGAAAATAGTGCCTTTGAGTTGTTTCAACAAGCGGTCGTTGAAACCTTAGATGGCATATATGAAATCCGCGCGGCTAACAAAGAGCGCCATTACATTAATCGCATCATTGATCGCGCTAAAGGGCTGCGTAACAGCGCCATCGATTACTCGTGGCGCAGCGAAGCCGCTGGTCGAGCCAGCTTTTTGATCTTCTTGATTGGGTTTGAGGTATTTCGCGCCGTTGCCATGATCATGGTGCTATTCACTGATTTAACCGTGGGCGAGATATTTGCTGTGTTCGGGTATCTGTGGTTTATGATGGGACCGGTGCAAGAGCTACTGAATATGCAATACTCCTATTTTGCTGCATCGGCATCATTAAAGCGCTTAAATTCGGTACTCGCCTTATCCGTTGAGCCCGACCTGCCCGCTCAGCAATCGCCTTTCACCCAAACGTCAGAGCTCGCCTTAAGCCTACGTGACTTACACTTTTCATATAACGAAGAAGTAGAGGTGATTCGCGGTATTTCCCTGGATATTCAACCCGGTGAAAAAGTCGCCTTTGTTGGAGCCAGCGGTGGCGGTAAGTCTACCTTGGTTCAATTATTACTCGGTTTATATCCGCTCAACCACGGGGAAATCTTATTTAATGGCGTTAATGTGAATCAATGTGGTTTTGAGCTTATCCGCAGCCACACAGCCACCGTGTTACAAAGCCCATGCTTATTTAACGACAATATACGTAACAACCTCACTCTAGGTGAAGAAGTCACAGACGATCGTATCTGGCAGGCCCTAAAAATTGCCCAATTGGACGACTTTGTGCGCGCATTAGATGAGCAATTAGACACACAAGTGGGTCAGCGCGGGGTTAAATTATCTGGCGGACAAAAACAGCGCATCGCCATTGCCCGAATGGTGTTATCAGATCCTAAACTGGTAATCATGGATGAAGCGACGTCTGCCTTAGACACCCAAACCGAAGCTAATTTGCACTTAGCCTTGACGGATTTTTTAAAGGACCGCACCACTATTATTGTGGCTCACCGGTTATCGTCGGTAAAACAAGCCGACCGCATTTTTGTATTTGAAGACGGCAAGATAAGTCAAACCGGCCAACATGCCGCCTTAGTTAATCAGCCCGGTTTATATCAAAGCTTGTATGGGAATCACTAACTCGATGTTAAGTGTTCCGCTTCCTTTTATCGCTGCTCTGCTTTTTCTCCTCCTTGCCTGCCTGGTCTGGGTTAAACAAGGAGCCGGTGTAAAACGCATTGTCAGCTTTTTGTTCTTGTGCAGTGCGACCACATTTGTGGTGGGACTTCGCTGGAGCTTCGATATTCAGCTGATTCGATTTATTCAACCCGTGCTCGCGGCGACCTTGCCGGTGATCGCTTGGTATTGCTTTGAATTAACCCAAAATGCTAACGCATTTTCCCTTAAACACGCAGCAGCTCCCTGCATCATTTTATTTTGTTCCCTCATCTACCCTTGGTGGGCAGCCCCGATTGATGTAATGCTAGTAAGCCTCTTGGTCTTTTATGGTATCAAGCTCATCGTTTCGGCTCGGCTAGAGCCACAGCGGGTGCGTCTTATTGATGTCGCCAGTGTTAAACATCTAAGGTATATCGCGGGCGGTATGTTGCTGTTTTCTGCTCTCATAGATGCCGCCTTATCGCTGGATTTTGCCTTTTTTAACGGCATCAACACGACATCTATTTTATCCATCAGTTATTTGATCCTGCTCCCCCTACTCGCCATCGCTGTCGTCATGGTAGGCTCCTTGACCACAATCAATGAGCCTATATCATTAGAAGAGACTGGCGTTGGCTCGAACAATTTAGAAATAGAGCAAGCCAATGAGATAATTGAGCAATTATGCCATTTATTAGCCCATAATCAGAGCTATCTGGATCCAGATTTAACCTTAGAACGATTAGCTCGAAAACTTTCACTGCCCAGCCGACAACTTTCAATGGCAGTGAACCAAGTCTATCAACGCAATGTATCCAAAGTGATCAACGAGTATCGAATTAAGCATGCGCAGCATTTACTCAGTAGCACAAAACTGAGTATTACCGATATTTTCTCCAGTCCGGCTTTTACACTAAATCTAATTTTAACCGCGAGTTTAGCCGGATCACTTCTACCACTCCTAGTGCTTACCGGCAACAGTCAGCTAAAGCGTCTGTTTAAGGAAGTCGGTTATGTCCTTAAAAAATCGAGTATGTAGCTGTTCTCGGTGTGCACCTTTAGCATCAACACAGATGATGCCATCACCTACTTGCTCTTGTTCCAAAATCTGACCAGCTTGGGGCTTACACAGTTGTATAAAGCTAAAATGGGCCGCTTGCTCATAAACCTTGTAGCGGCGTTGCGCTAGCGCAATATGCTCAGCTAAGTACCCAGACTCAAAGGCTTGTGGTAGATCGCCGATATCCACCCCTGCTGCTAGAATTAAGGTAGGCGTGGTAACTTGATTAAGGCTTTGAATCGATAGGCTTCTTGCTAACCCTAAATCCAAAGTAATGGCTTTTTTGATTCGTTTATCCAGCAATACAACATCAGCAGGCTCATTGGGTTGGCGCTTATCTAAGCCGAGCTCTGTTGCTAAGCCACAGGTGCGAGGATTGGCGTAGTGCTTGCATTGGACTTGAAATGTATCTCGATCAAACTTCGCGCCGACCAATAACATTGCCGTCCAGCCACCTAATGAGTGACCTATTACAGAAATATCCTTTGGATTTATAGCTATTCTCCATTTTTCGTCGGCGAGCAGTAGATCAAGTAAGGCCGAAATATCTGCGGCGCGAAGCCACCATTTTGATGCGGATAAGGGCGATCTATCAAGGCTGGTTGTCCCAGGATGATCCACGGCCGCGACTATCATGCCTTGCTGGGCTAGCGCAGTAGCAAGCCAGTTCAAGTTACGCCAATTACCACCATAGCCATGAGATAACAAAACGAGTGGAGATTGCTCCACATCTAGAGATGCATTTTCAACCACTTCGGTGCCCACAAAAGCCAGATTTTCACCAATCCATATTTTGGGGGCATTATCTAAAGTCGGAAACCAAACCGACGCCTTAGCCTTGCGCGTTGCATCGGTTAAAAAACTAAACTGGGTAAAGCCAACCGAGTTAGCATGCGCATTATTTATCATTAAGTGGAACGCTAACGCCAACATTAGCAAATTTCTTATTTTCATTTTTTACTCCGTTAAGTATTTAATTCAAATTAATTTTGCTGCTTAGCGAAGTAAAAAGAGACGCAAAACCTGATTTAGTACGTTCTAAAACACGATGTAGGACGTGTAAAACGTCAATTTGACAGCGAGCAAGAAAGACTTAACCTACCAGAGTGATGATCACATAGCTAAATAGGCGGCATACAAAAAAACCCAGCTTTCGCTGGGTTTTGACTGTATCAGAATTATCTCTCTGTTAGTGGTCGATAGCCGCGCCCGCTCCTTTTGGATAACGGATGCTTTCAACCATTTCTTGTACTTCTTGTGGGGTTTCGGCCGTAACCTTGTTAACCGCAATGGCAACCACGAAGTTCAAGATCATACCTAAGGTACCGATACCTTCCGGTGAAATACCAAACCACCAGTTCTCAGGCGTGTTCATTTCTGGGTTGATAAACTTGAAGAACACAATGTAAGCGGTAGTGAAAACAATACCTGCAATCATACCGGCAATCGCCCCTTCTTTGTTCATCTTCTTATAGAAGATACCCAAGATAATCGCTGGGAAGAAAGATGACGCCGCCAGGCCAAAGGCGAATGCCACCACCTGAGCCACAAAGCCCGGTGGGTTAATGCCCATGTAGCCGGCTGCAATCACCGCACCAACGGCACTTAAACGCGCTGCCAGTAGCTCTTGCTTCTCGGTCATGTCGGGTTTGAGACCTTTTTTCAGTAAATCATGGGCGACCGAGGTTGAAATCACCAGTAGCAGACCTGCTGCGGTTGATAGCGCCGCCGCTAAACCACCTGCAGCCAGTAATGCCACCACCCAGTTTGGTAAGTTCGCTAATTCAGGTGAAGCCAATACAATGATATCGCGGTTAATGTCCATCTCATTGCGCGCATCGCCTGAGTAGAACATACGACCATCACCGTTTTTATCTTCCCATTTAACTAGGCCCGTTTTCTCCCAGTTTGTTACCCAGCTTGGTGCTTGCTCCGCAGGCACACCTTTAAGCTCAGGGCCGTTAATCGAATCAATCATGTTTACGCGAGCAAATGCTGCAACCGCTGGTGCTGTGGTGTATAGGATGGCGATAAAGATAAGTGCCCAACCTGCAGAGATACGCGCATCTTTCACTTTAGGTACCGTGAAGAAACGAATGATAACGTGAGGTAAGCCTGCTGTTCCCACCATGAGTGCAGCAGTAATAAAGAACACGTCTACCATGGATTTGGAGCCATCGGTGTATTGATTAAACCCGAGCTCAGCGGATAAACCGTCAAGCTTGTCGAGTAGATACATTCCCGAACCGTCAGCAACGGTGCCACCAAAACCAAGTTGTGGAACAGGGTTTCCTGTCATCATGATTGAAGTGAAAATAGCCGGTACCATAAAGGCAAAAATTAACACACAGTATTGCGCTACTTGAGTATAGGTAATGCCTTTCATGCCGCCCATTACAGCGTAGAAAAACACGATACACATGCCTATGATGATACCCATGTTGATATCAACTTCGAGGAAACGTGAAAATACCACGCCCACACCGCGCATTTGGCCTGCCACGTAAGTGAACGACACAAAGATTGCACAGAAAACAGCTACCATACGTGCAGTTTGTGAATAGTAACGGTCACCTATGAAATCTGGCACCGTGAATTTGCCAAATTTACGTAAGTAAGGGGCTAAACAAAGGGCAAGCAGTACATAACCACCGGTCCACCCCATTAGATACACCCCGCCATCGTAACCAATAAACGAAATGATACCTGCCATTGAGATAAACGAAGCCGCTGACATCCAGTCGGCTGCCGTTGCCATACCATTGGCTACTGGGTGTACACCACCACCAGCCACATAGAACTCACCCGTTGAGGCCGCACGGGCCCACACAGCAATACCGATATACAAAGCGAAGGTAAGGCCGACGAGGATAAAGGTCCAAGTTTGAATATCCATTTCTTAACTCCTACTCTTCTACGTTGTATTTTTTGTCGAGTTGGTTCATTTTGACTACGTAGACAAAAATAAGAACCACAAAGGTATAAATTGCTCCCTGCTGGGCAAACCAAAAGCCGAGCTTAAAGCCACCTAGAGAAATTTGGTTAAGAGGCTCAACCAATAAAATACCGAAGCCATAAGAGACTGCGAACCAGATAGCTAGCAGGACGCCCATGATCTTGAGGTTTTCGCTCCAATAGCGTTTTGCCATGTCTTGATTTTCGAAAGCCATTGCGCTCTCCTTAAATGTTAATAGGTTGTTGCACTGTTAACATTAAATCTAAAATTGAGATAAGAAACTTAGACTTTAGTAGAAAGCGTTAATTTTCAGCCATTTATTGGTTTGCGATGCAATTTTGTGTTAGCTAGATCGCGAAATAAACAGGTCAAGCAGAACAACTCTGTTACATTTCGTTAGCTTTTGAGGGGCTAAAGCGGGATTGAATGGATGAAAAAGCGAAAAAGCCAGCACTGCGCTGGCTTTTTTTTAACTTAGCAAGGAAAGATTTACAGTAACTTTTGCCAGTCTTTGACCTTAGTATTAAAGAAGCCCGAATCTTCGTAAGCTTGTTCAACTAGCCCTTTCTCTTTCATGATAGCGATGCCTTTGTCTAATGCCTGAGCAACGGATTTACCCTGTGGGTGGCGTTTAGAGATGGCAAAGTGACGCGAGCCCTGCAAACCAATCTTTAGGTTTGGAATGGGGATCAGGCGTACCCCTTCTGGTTCAAAAGATAAATCTGGCGTAGGTTGAAACGGGGCGAGTAAAAAGTCCGCTCGACCAATGTTAACCATTTTGACCATCGAAGACCATTTTACGGTGTTGATCAATTTACGCATCTTCATGGCATTTAGGGTTTGCCAGTCGATTATCCAAGCCTTACTCGACACCGCGATCAAACTGCGAATTTCATCCATGCTTTTCGCTTTGAGCGCTTCTTTATTACTTTCAATGGTATACAAGCCCGCTTCAAACTGACCATTTTCAATAATTGGCGTTGATACATACAAGAGCTCTTCACTGCTGGTGAGTAGATCCAACCAGATGGAGTTACCTGCTAACACCGCACGTCCAGCCAACACTTGCTTGATGATTCGAGCATGAGAATCGGCGGTAATAAATCGGATCGGCGTATCGATACCGCCAAAATGCAATGCTTGTTGTACTAATACCACTTCCACCACATCACGCCTTGCACCAACACCTTCATAGGTGGTCATGGTCAACGGGTCGCGGCCATCAATATAGATTTCATAGTCCTTTTTTACGTCAGCTGGCAATACAATGATCAATTGTTCGCTTTTACTAGGGGTAGCCCAAAGTTGAAGCGAGACCAAAGAGGTAAACAATGCCGCTAGCATCAAGATGATTTTCACTCAATTTACTCCATTTATTGACGTGGATAGCAAGCTTTATACCCAATCAACTTAGATATGCATGATTTCAGCAAAAATACAGCTTGATTGGGTATATAGTACTAGTGTGACTCTAACTGCCCTTAAGTTACAAGGCACTAAGTGGTCGTTTATGATGAAACTCATAATTTTTGCTTTTACGGATGCCGGTTAACCTCACAAAGTTTGACATAAAGAAGCTAAAAACTTTTTCAGCAAGAAAGTAAAAATCATATATTACAGATGCTTAGTCATATCATCATCCAAGATTCAGTAAATACTTGCCTCGAGGCAAAATATTTATCAAACTTGTTCATTTTGTCTGCTATCACCGTGAGTCCCATCGGATGACGCGCCTGCAGACCTGATACAAGCGTAGCAAAATCAACCCCGCTCAGGAAAACAATGAATAAGCAGCAAATTTTCGAAATTATCTTTGGTACCCACAATCGTGCAGCTCAAAACTTCGATATCTTTCTCATCATTATGATTTTCGCCAGCGTGCTCGTGGTGTTACTGGACTCTGTTACCTCGTTATCCAACCAATATCACGACTACTTTTATATGGCTGAATGGGGTTTCACCATCTTGTTCACCGCAGAGTATTTATTGCGCTTGTATGTGTCACCTAAACCCCGCGTTTATGCTTTCAGCTTTTACGGCGTGATTGATTTACTCTCCATTTTACCCGCCTTTATCTCTTTGCTGTTCCCGGGTGCCAACTATTTAATGATCATCCGGATCCTTAGGGTGCTGCGCATTTTTCGGGTGTTAAAGTTGTTTCGGTATTTACAAGAAGCCAACACCTTGTTTCGATCATTACTCGCCTCTAAGCGCAAAATTTTTGTGTTTTTATTTTCCGTTGCCATCTTGATTGTTATTTTTGGTTGCTTGATGTACCTGATTGAAGGCCCAAAAAATGGCTTTACCAGTATCCCAAACAGTATTTATTGGGCCATCGTCACCATCACGACGGTGGGCTATGGTGATATCAGCCCTACAACTCCCCTTGGCCAAGCCATCGCATCAATTACCATGCTGGTAGGTTATGCCATATTAGCGGTCCCTACCGGCATTATCACTGCGGAATTAGCCCAAGAAATCCAGCGTGAGCGAAACTTGATTCATTGTGTGCACTGTGAGCGCAGCGGCCATGATATGGATGCGCGCTTTTGCAATCACTGTGGTACCGAGTTGCCGCCACGCCAATAACGGCTATGCCATGCACATACCTTAGTCACCCCGCTTGACCTTAGCTATTTTTCAGCTATAGAGAAAAAATTGCTTTAAAAACACTTCGTTAATAAGGCAATTTTCAAACTTAGAGCTAGTCTTATAGACAGAGCGTTGGCTTGGTGATCTTTGTTTTTGTCGCACACGAGAGATCACTCAGTCTCGCAAGGCATTTTATCCGCTAGTCGCATTTTAGACCTAGGTACCGAGAGGGACTTTGATAAGTCGAGTATCAAAGTTGACATAACTGAGGGAGTGAAGGTTATGAGCATTTTTCAACATTACAAATCACGTTACGAAGAAGCGCGAGAAGAAGAATTCAGCATCAGTGAATATCTCGAGTTATGTCGTGAAGATCGCAGTGTTTATGCCTCAGCCGCTGAGCGTTTACTTATCGCCATTGGCGAGCCGGAAACCATCGACACCGCCAAAGACCCGGTGCTAAGCCGGATATTTTCTAACCGCTTAATTCATCGCTATCCGGCATTTAAAGATTTCTTTGGCATGGAAGATGCCATCGAGCAGATCGTGTCTTACCTTAAACATGCATCTCAAGGGCTTGAAGAGCGTAAACAAATTCTGTATTTGCTTGGCCCCGTAGGCGGTGGTAAATCCTCTTTAGCAGAAAAGCTAAAACAATTAATGCAGAAAGTGCCTATCTATAAGCTTAAAGGCTCGCCCGTTAACGACAGCCCACTTTGCTTATTTGACCCGAACGAAGATGGCCATATTTTAGAAAGCGAATACAAGATCCCAAAACGTTATTTGCACAACATCATGTCACCTTGGGCGGCTAAACGCTTAAAAGAATTCGGCGGAGACATTAGTCAATTCAAGGTGGTGAAGGTCTACCCTTCTATTTTGAATCAAGTCGGAATCGCCAAAACCGAGCCTGGCGATGAAAATAATCAAGATATATCATCCCTTGTTGGTAAGGTCGATATTCGCCAATTGGAGCATTATGCACAAGACGACGCCGATGCTTATGCTTACTCGGGCGCACTGTGTAGAGCAAACCAAGGCTTGATGGAATTTGTTGAAATGTTTAAAGCGCCCATTAAGGTGCTTCATCCTTTATTAACCGCCACCCAAGAAGGCAATTATAACGGCACCGAAGGCCTGTCTGCGCTGCCATTTGAAGGCATCATTTTGGCTCACTCTAATGAGTCTGAATGGATGACCTTTAGAAACAACAAAAATAATGAAGCGTTTCTCGATCGGGTTTACATTGTTAAAGTGCCGTATTGTTTACGGGTGAGCGAAGAAGTCAAAATTTACGACAAGCTACTTAAAAACAGTGAACTGGCCGGAGAAAAATGTGCCCCTGGCACCCTCGAAACCTTGGCCCAATTCTCCATCCTTTCTCGCCTTAAAGAGCCAGAAAACTCGAGTATCTACTCTAAAATGCGGGTCTATGACGGTGAAAGCCTTAAAGACACCGATCCCAAAGCCAAATCGTACCAAGAATACCGTGATTATGCCGGCGTTGATGAGGGCATGACGGGGCTATCTACCCGCTTTGCGTTTAAAATTTTGTCTCGCGTATTTAATTTTGACGATACCGAGATCGCTGCCAACCCGGTGCACCTGTTTTATGTGCTTGAGCAACAAATAGAGCGTGAGCAATTTGCCTCTGAAGTAGCTGAGCGCTACCTTGAGTTCCTCAAAGGCTATCTGATCCCTAAATACGTCGATTTCATCGGTAAAGAGATCCAAACGGCCTACCTTGAATCCTATTCAGAATACGGTCAAAACATCTTTGACCGTTATGTCACCTATGCAGACTTTTGGATCCAAGACCAAGAATTCAGAGACCCAGAAACAGGCCAACTGTTTGATCGCGCTGCCCTTAATAACGAACTAGAAAAAATCGAGAAGCCGGCTGGCATCAGTAACCCGAAAGATTTTCGTAATGAAATCGTCAACTTTGTGCTCCGTGCTCGCGCGGGCAATCAAGGTAAAAACCCTAACTGGGCCAGCTATGAGAAACTGCGTACCGTTATCGAGAAGAAAATGTTCTCTAATACCGAAGACTTGCTACCAGTGATCTCGTTTAACGGCAAAACCTCTGCCGATGATCAGAAAAAACACGACGATTTTGTCGCCCGTATGATGGAGAAAGGTTATACCCGTAAGCAAGTCAGGTTACTGGCGGAATGGTACTTACGCGTGCGTAAAGCGTCGTAACTGCAACGCGTTAGGGAGAGCGCTATGTCACATTTTATCGATCGGCGTTTAAACTCGAAGAATAAGAGTACGGTTAACCGCCAACGTTTTATGCGTCGCTACAAAAAACAGATCAAGCGAGCCGTCGCCGATGCCGTCACCGAACGTAGTATTCAAGATGTTACCTCAGGTGAAAGTGTCAGCATTCCACAAAAAGACATGACTGAGCCATTTTTTCATCAAGGCAATGGGGGGGTTCGCGGTCGTGTTCACACAGGTAACGATAATTTTATTGATGGCGATAAAATTAAGCGTCCACCCCCGCAAGAAGGCGGCGGTGGCAGTGGTGAGGGTGAAGCCAGCAATCAAGGTGAAGGCAATGATGACTTTGTGTTTCAAATTTCTAAAGATGAATACTTAGATCTCATCTTTGAGGATTTAGCCCTACCCAACTTGGAACAAAAACAATTAGACAAGCTCATTGAATACAAGACCTACCGCGCCGGTTTTACCTCCGATGGGGTTCCCGCCAATATCAACATAGTACGTTCATTGCAAAATTCACTGCTGCGACGCACGGCCCTTGGCGCGGGTAAAAAACGCAAATTGAATGAACTCAAGGCCGAGCTGGCCGAGCTTGAAGCGAGCGCCAGCAAAGCCAAGAATAAGCGCAAACATGAGCCGGCGATCTGTGCCCTAAAGGATCAAATTGCTGAGCTCGAAAAGCGCCTTAAGAATTTACCCTTTATTGATACCTTTGATCTGAAATACAACAATTTTGCCCAACGCGCAGTGCCCAGTAGTCAGGCGGTGATGTTTTGCCTGATGGATGTGTCAGGCTCCATGGATCAAGCCACCAAAGAGATGGCAAAACGCTTTTATGTCTTGCTCTATTTATTTCTCACCCGCAGTTACAAACAGATTGATGTGGTGTTTATTCGCCACCATACTCAGGCCAAAGAAGTGGATGAGCAGGAGTTTTTCTATTCACAAGAAACCGGCGGCACCATAGTGTCTAGCGCACTGAAACTAATGAATGAAATTGTGAAAGACAGATATCCTGAAAACCAGTGGAATATCTATGCCGCCCAAGCCTCTGACGGCGACAATTGGGCGGACGACTCCCCCATGTGCAGTAAAATATTGGCACAAGAATTGTTGCCTAAACTGCGTTATTACGCCTACATAGAGATCACCAATCGCCCACATCAATCCTTATGGCGAGAATATGAAAAACTGGTTGATGCCTATCCTCAATTTGCCATGCAACACATTCGCAGTGTGAAAGACATTTACCCCGTATTTCGTGAATTATTTAAAAAGCAGGCCGCGTAGTTTCGACCTGTTTTTTTAGGAGGCGTTATGGATAAAGCCGAACAATTACCCCATGGCCCAGATTGGTCTTTTGAATTACTTGAGCGCTATGATCAGGAAATTAAACGGGTTGCCCAGCTCTATCGCTTAGACACATACCCCAATCAAATCGAAGTGATCACAGCCGAGCAAATGATGGATGCCTACTCTAGCGTGGGCATGCCCATTGGCTATCGGCACTGGTCTTATGGCAAGAAGTTTATTGAAACAGAACAAACCTATAAACGTGGTCAAATGGGGCTGGCGTATGAAATTGTAATTAACTCCGGCCCTTGTATTGCCTATTTAATGGAAGAGAATACCCTACCAATGCAAGCCTTGGTCATCGCGCATGCCTGTTATGGCCACAATTCATTCTTCAAAAACAATTATTTATTTAAAACTTGGACCGATGCCGGCTCTATCATTGATTACTTGTTATTTGCCAAGCAATACATTGAAGACTGTGAAGAAAAATACGGCATTGATGAAGTGGAAGAAATCATTGATTCTTGCCATGCCTTAATGAATTACGGGGTAGACAGATACAAACGCCCGCAAAAGCTGTCATTAAGTGAAGAAAAGCGCCGTCAGGAAGAACGTGCTCAATACATGCAAAGCCAAGTCAATGCGCTGTGGCGCACTATTCCGGTCAGAAGTAAACAAGTGGATGAAGAAAGCCAACGTTTCCCCCAAGAGCCACAAGAAAACATCCTCTATTTTATTGAAAAGCACGCACCTTTATTACAGCCTTGGCAACGCGAAATTGTGCGCATTGTAAGAAAAATCAGCCAATATTTTTATCCACAAAAACAGACCCAAGTGATGAACGAAGGATGGGCGACGTTTTGGCATTATACCTTGATGCAGCATTTGTATGACGAAGGTAAGCTCAGTGATAAGTTTATGCTCGAAATACTGCATAACCACACCAATGTCACCCTGCAACCTCCTTACAATGCGCCCTATTATTCGGGGATCAACCCTTATGCGCTAGGCTTTGCCATGTTCACTGACATTCGTCGTATTTGTGAACACCCAACGGAGGAAGACAAAGCCTGGTTTCCCGACATGGCCGGCAGCGATTGGTTAGAAACCGTGCACTTTGCTATGCAGAACTTTAAAGATGAAAGCTTTATTGGTCAGTACCTGTCACCGAAAGTGATCCGCGATTTTAAACTGTTTGCCGTAGTTGATGACGACACCAAATCCTACATTCAGGTTGATGCTATCCATAACGAACAGGGTTATCAAAAAATCCGAGAGCAGTTAGCCTCACAATACAACTTGAGCAATATCGAGCCTAACATCCAAGTCTACAGTGTTGATTTAAAAGGTGATCGGTCACTTAAATTGCGATACGTGCCGCATCAAAATATTCCACTTGGCGATTCGACTCAAGAAGTCTTAAAACATTTACATCGGTTATGGGGCTTTAATGTCAGCTTAGAGCAAGTGCAGGAAGACAATAAAAGCCATGTATTAGCCAGAGTACCTGACATCCCTGAAAACAAGGATGCGCTGCAGATATAGGATTGAAGGCAAAGGGACAGGCGCTGTCCCTTTAGAGATCATTGCGCGATATGTTGCGGGATATCCGATTTAACGCTTTCCCAAATTAATCCACTTTGCATCCCATAACGGCGAACCACATCGACCACTTGGTCATTGCGACGCGATTGACAACATTCGGCCAGCGCGAGATAGAACTCGCGAGCAAGCTGTTTTGCCTTTGGCTGAGCAAAGTACAATATTCCCAGCTTTTGATAGAGGTTACGAAAGCCGTTTAGCACCAACACATAAATCATGTTTTCTGAGGCCATCGCCAGTTGATG
Source organism: Motilimonas eburnea (assembly GCF_021295345.1). Lineage (GTDB taxonomy): Bacteria > Pseudomonadota > Gammaproteobacteria > Enterobacterales > CBDFNC01 > Motilimonas > Motilimonas eburnea. The sequence continues at coordinate 51,906 of NZ_JAIMJB010000009.1, read as the reverse complement.
ATAAAAGCGGTAATCAAAGTCGACAAAGGTTTGGCTGTCAGCGTCGGCATCGGGTAATTGTGCGACAACCTCAAGCACTCGCTCAGGATTACGTTTAATGGCACCGCGGATAAAAATGGCGCTGATGTTAGTGCGCGCCGATAGCAGCTGGTCGATGAGTAATGGCACTTTATCTCCCTCAAGGCGAGCAAGGGTCTCTAAAATGTTCAAGCCTGAAGTTTGCCAAATATCATTAACTTGAGTGGGTTTGCCATGGCGTATGGTTAACCAGCCATCACGCGCTAACCGCTGAAGTACTTCACGCAATGTGGTGCGCGTTACGCCAATCATTTCAGACAGTTCACGCTCGGCGGGTAATATTGATCCCGGCGGAAAACGAGCATTCCAGATCGAGTCAATTAAATATTCTTCGGCTACACCCGCTGGACTTTGCGCTTTAAAAACCATATTACCACTCATAAATATTTATCTTGCTTATTGACATATCTCATCAAAAAGCATGATTGTTTTGCAAAATTGTAAAGAAAAAATGAACACTTGGGTGTATGATGCGGTTCGTGATTTACATCACACTTTTTTTACACCTTGGCTGCATCATAATTGCGTCAATCTGGCTACAATACGCCCGATTTCTTAAGGCATACTTTGTGCCCCCCAAATCAAGCACACAGTGCTAACCAATCGGCATGGCAAAAATCAATTATTTCCGCCAGGAATGAATGTAATACCCCATAAGCTAGCCGATATTATTATATTGGACAAAGGAAGTTATTAAAACAATGTCAGACTTACTGATTGCTGGTTGCCGAAATTTTCTTGGTAACGCGCCGAAGTGGTACAAATGGGCCATCATTACTTTTCTTGTAGTCAACCCAATTATCTTTGCAATTGACCCATTTGTAGCTGGTTGGCTACTGGTTGGTCAGTTCATCTTTACCCTTGCAATGGCTTTAAAGTGTTATCCCCTTCAGCCAGGCGGTTTATTAGCTATCGAAGCCGTTGTCATCGGTATGACGTCCCCGAAACAAGTTGAGCATGAGTTAGCCGCCAACTTTGAGGTTATCCTGCTGCTTATCTTTATGGTAGCCGGTATTTATTTCATGAAGAGCTTATTGCTTTATATTTTCACTAAACTGTTGATTAAAGTTGAATCTAAAGCATTACTTTCTTTATCTTTCTGTTTTGCAGCAGCCTTCTTATCTGCCTTTCTCGATGCGTTAACCGTTATCGCCGTGGTCATCAGTGTTGCGGTTGGCTTTTACAGCATTTACCACAAGGTGGCATCGGGCAAAGATAACAGCGCCCTTGATCATGACCACACCTGTGACAACAATTTACAAGATCAACGACGTGAAGATTTAGAGAAATTTCGTGCCTTCCTGCGTAGCTTATTAATGCACGCAGGCGTGGGCTCTGCACTAGGTGGTGTTTGTACTCAAGTCGGTGAGCCACAAAACTTGATCATTGCCGACCAAGCTAGCTGGGATTTCATTGAATTTGCCCTACGCATGGCACCGGTTACCCTGCCTGTGTTTATCTGTGGTCTTATAACCTGTTACCTAGTTGAGAAACTTGGTTGGTTCGGTTACGGCTCTAAGCTGCCTTCAGCGGTTCGCCAAATCATGGTCGATTACGACAAGCAAGCTGATGCAAAAATGAGCCAGCGTGATGTCGCTAAACTGGTTGTGCAAGGCATTATCGGTATCTGGCTAATTATTGGTCTCGCTTTACACCTTGCGCCGGTTGGCCTTATCGGTCTATCTGTTATCGTGTTAGCAACGTCATTTACCGGTATTATTGAAGAGCACGCACTCGGTAAAGCATTTGAAGAAGCCCTGCCGTTTACTGCACTTTTAGCTGTGTTTTTCACTATCGTTGCTGTGATCATCGACCAAGAGCTATTCAAGCCGGTAATCCAAGCAGTATTAATGCAAGACGGTCAGTCCCAGTTAGCCCTGTTCTATGTGGCTAATGGCATATTGTCTATGCTCAGCGACAACGTATTTGTTGGAACCATTTACATTAACGAAGTAAAAGCTGCCTTGATTAACGGTCAAATCACCCGTGATCAATTTGACTTGCTTGCAGTCGCTATCAATACAGGGACTAACTTACCGTCTGTGGCCACACCAAACGGTCAAGCAGCCTTCCTATTCCTACTCACCTCGGCTATCGCACCTTTAGTGCGTTTGTCATACGGCCGTATGGTTTGGATGGCGCTACCTTACACCATCGTACTGGCGATTGTAGGTATGATTGGTATTATGTTCTTCTTAGAAGGCTCAACCGAATGGTTATACCTAAACGAATTAATCCATCATCACACGGTTGATGAAGCCATTAATTCTGGCGCGGCTCACTAAATAGTGGACCACGGCGCATTATCGCGCCGTTAGTCACAGAGTTTTGTATAGCGGGTGTAAAGATCATAGTTTTACACGCCTAAAACCCAGTATACTTACTGGGTTTTTTACATTTCAAGGAACGAAGATTTATGCAGTACCTCAACGAGTTAGCTACTAAGCGTTGGCCTTGGTTACTTTTAGCCTTCTCCGCTTTTTGTTTGGAGCTTACCGCACTTTATTTCCAACACGTGATGAAACTTGAGCCTTGTGTGATGTGTATTTATGAACGCATTGCCATGCTTGGGATCATCGCGACGGGTTTGCTGGGTGCGATTAAGCCCGACTTTTTTGTTACCCGCTGGGCCGCATTTGTGCTTTGGGGCGTCAGTGCTTATTGGGGTTTACAACTTGCCCTAGAGCATGTTGAATATCAAATGAACCCCTCACCCTTTTACACCTGTGATTTTATCCCTAATTTCCCCGAGTGGATGCCCCTGCATCAATGGGTTCCTTGGCTATTTAACCCAACCGGCGATTGCGCCGATATTGTTTGGCAATTTTTTGGCTACAGCATGCCACAATGGTTAGTGGTTTGTTTTGCTATTTATAGCGTGATCTTTTTAGTGGTTTTGTTGGGCCAATTCAGCCGCCGAAAATGTTGCGATTAATATAAAGTTCTCGTGGGAGCACCAGTCATGGTGCGATTTTGTCTTAATGCTATCGCCGCATAACTGCGGCTCCCACTCGATTTCAGATCACTGTGTGGGCCAAGCAGAAGCGGTTTTTAAACCGCGATTAGACATTCATTTCAAAAGCTTAATGCTTTTTACCTATATACAACCCTTCCTGAAAATTTACTCCCCAATAAATCAACTTTTAATATGTGAAATACTGGATTGATAACGCTTCTCACTCGACAAACAGCGTTCAACCCGATACCCTAGCCAGCCAAGTATGCATCGATAAGGATTTGGTATGCGCTATCTGCTTCCGGCTTTATTTCTTTTTAGTCTGAATGGCCTAGCCTTGGCTAATAATGATCAATTTATTATTCCTAAACACGAGCAAGGTGAATCTCTTGCCACCACTCGATATGCCTATGTGCCGGTTGAGGTTCATTCCGACGACTCTGGCAGTAATACGCAAACCCTTCACGGTGCTTACGCCTCTTATGTGCTAGAAATCGATGCCAAACACGGCTTACATTTCAGCCATTGGCTAAGTGAAGTTAAAAGCAAGCTGACCGTGGCAGGCTATCAGGTAAGCCTTGCCTGTACGCAAGATTGTAGTTCAAAAGTGTATCGCGCGATGATTGAAGACACCTTTCGTCAAGATGGCCTCTATAAAGTGGGCTATACCAATACCAATAAAAATCAATTTGGTTACCTCACTGCGCTCAAAACCTCAGGCGAGCAAACGGATGCCGTGATTATTTTTGCCAAGCAAACAAGAAGTGACGAGTTAATGCTTGCCTATGAGCAGGTCTCGAGCACCCCCATGCCTAATGCCGGGGTTAAGGTGGATAACAGTTTTACCATTGCACCTCTCGACTTTTCACAGCTAACCCCCAGAAAAAAAGATGCACCAAATACCGCTGACCATCCTATGCTGACCCGATTTCCAGGCAGTTTTCTAACTTGGTCAAGCCGTAATGACTTTGAGTCTTATCCGCTAATTGTCGGCCCTTATAACAAGACTATCCCGACCAAAAGGGTGGAGGGAAAAGTCACCACTTTAAACTACAAAATTGATAAGCGTGTTGGCCCCTACGCCGTCCATAAAAACTACATGGATGCCTTGGTTGAAAATGACTTTCAGATCATTTTTGAATGCGCCGCCGCCACCTGCGGTAAAATGCTGGTCCGTGATAATTTGCAAGATACAGTGTTTGCCAAAAATCACAAAGCTGACTTTTACAACATGAGTACAAAGAGTCACTATTACTTCTTCACTGCAGAGAAGCAGACCCCCCAAGGTAAGATTTATACCTCTATGTATAGTTATCAAACCAGTGGTAAATATGAAGTAGACTTTGTAGCCGACATCATTGAGGAAAAGTCCGTTAGCAAAGCCGACCTGAATATTGACAGTGACGGCTTAACAAAAGAGATAGCCACAAAAGGCAGTGTGTCTTTATATGGCATTGAATTTGATTTTAACAAACACACCATTAAAGAAAGCTCTACGGCACAGTTAAACGAGATCGCTGAATTTCTTAAGCAGCAGCCAAACATTACCCTATATGTGGTGGGTCATACGGATAATAAAGGTGCATTTGACTACAACCAAACCTTGGCCCAAAAGCGCGCTGCCGAAGTCGCTAAAGTGCTCAGTCAAAACTACCAAATTGACGCGTCGCGTTTACACCCCGTTGGTGTTGGTCCCGTTGCGCCTAAAGCGGCCAATGACAGCGACGGCAATATGCAAAAAAATCGCCGCGTTGAGTTGGTACTAAAATCGCCACTGGCGATTTAATTACAACGTAGATACAGCAGCTTAGTGTCCACGGCGCATCTGCTGGACACTAAGCTGGCTGTTTGAATGGCCGAACGGTTTTACCCTTAGCAAGATAAGATAACGGGTGGTTACCTTAACTTCGCCTTAGCAGCGAATAGCTCGCCAAAGAGAGCATCGATACGCTGTGCGTGTCGGGTTTGAAAAAACGGGCGCTCGGCATTACGAGAAAAACTTTCGATAACCTCACAGATGGCAGCAATACCTTGCTCAGCGGCTATCTGCTCTGATGCGCAATGATCCACTAGCTCGATATAACGCTTGATACAAGCCAGCGGATAATCAATATAGCTAAGCTCATACGGCGCGCCAGGCTGCCACTCTGTTTTAAGCAGTTCATGGATCATTTGCAGCTCGACTAAACTGGCCTTTATCACAGCTAATTCCTGCTCTATGACTGAATCTGTATTTTGCATAAGCCCGTTTCCTTTTATCTCTTATCCTTGATTACATGCTTTGTCACCAGAGACATTGCAAACTGACTCACAAGCTAGTCAACCCACCCAACCTAGCATGGCGCTTAGTGATATTATCTCAGCACTAACTCAACGGCAGTGAACTAAGAGAAGGCTTTAGATGGCAACCATCATTCTAACGGCATCAGGATCCCATACGGAGTCTAATTCCACAACCCGCTCAACGCCTTTATATTGCTGTTATCACCCAGAAAACACCGCTGTGTTTGAAGACTTTTGCGGCGATGAGCGCTTTGAAATCATCAATGCCCTTGATGAGGCTTCCCCCACTCAGCTCTCAACAAGTGAGTCCATATTACAGTTGATAAACGAGATAATGCGCTTAACTCAACTGCCGATATGCCAGCAAAACGCATCGCTGTATCACCATCTGTTAGAGGTATTAGTGCTTTGTAAACTCTGCGTTTGGGAACCAGGGCGCTACATACTCACCTTAAGCCCTTTCGGTTACAACAAGGCCATTTATCCAGCGGCTTTACCCGCTGAAATGCGCTTTAGTTTGTTGGATTTAAGCTTGGCCTCGCCACAAGCTAACACGCCTAACACCCAGACCAAGTTTGTCCCCAGCAATCACACTCACCTCAGGATAGTCAAAGAGGTACCATGGGTGTATACCCTATATCGCGACGCCTTTGAGCAATACACACTTCGCGTATACTACTCGCCAAAAAGCTATGTTGATGCTCACATGGACATATTACTGAGTGCAACTGAAATATCACTGTTTGAGCAAGATCCCCACTGGCTTGAATGTTTTGCGAAAACAGTGAGCAAGGCGCCACAAGACTATCGTGACCGAGCCATTTAATGACATCAATCGAGCTTTACAGCTCGAGTCTTTTTAAGCCTTCTCGCGCTTCTAATCCCCATGGCTCAGGTGACTGACTTTTTTTCATCTTTTCTTCTATCCGCAGTACCACATCAAAGTGCTTTTTAGCCTGCGCAAAATGCGATTTATCTTTATTTGGTCGACCTAACTCATAATGTGATTGACCTGTAATGAGCATGATTTCAGCCAGTTCACTATTCGCGCGCCACTGCTTTCTTGCTGTGCCTTGCTCAACCAAGCTCCCATAGTAATCAATCACCTTCTCGTACTCATTGAGTTCAAAGAAATGTTTTCCGGTTGCAATATAGAGGTCTTTCCAAAAATACTGCTCCCCCATGCGCTTAAGGTGCTCTCCCGCTAACGAAAGGTATTTTAGTGCTTGGTTGCGATGCCCAAGATCCATATACACTTCAACGAACCTCAGCATAGTTCTGGTTAGACTTTCTCGCGCGTTATCAGGGTATAATTCATAGTATTTCTTTTCTTCCAAATAAGCTTTTTTCACTAACGTGTTGATTCGATTTAACTCACCGGAATCATTTTTGACGCTGACGCTTGCTAAGCTGGCAAGATGATTGGTGTAGGACATGTAAAACACGTACTGATCTTGATCTTTGGCTTGGTTTTCAAGCTGAGCATAAAATTCAACCGCATCAGCATAGACTTGTTCTAACTGTATAAAGTCTTTTTGGCTAAAATAAATACGATTTAGCATCAGATAGGAATCTTCGACATCGCCCAATTTAAAGGGGTCCCAGCCTGATCCCGCCTTTTTAAACTGTGATTTTGCAACTTTATTAGCTTGCCAACCCAGCTCTGCTGCTTGTTCAAGCTTTTTTTCTTTGAGTAACACCCTAGTCTGTTGCTTATAGTCACGGTACTCATTGGCCAATACTGGCTGGGCCAACAGCACAGCCAATAGTAATGTCATCACCTTCATCGTTTTACCTTGCTTTGTTTCAATGATACAAATAAAAACAAATCATCATGAAATAGTCAATTCATGGAGGGGGCAACGGCGAGAGATAAGATCCTGCAATATTGAGGCTATGGCTAACATGGCTCAAATGCGCCATATATACCTCACCCCGACCCAGAAGCAAACCCTTATAAGTAGTTTTTAAACCTCGATAAATAATGTTATTTCAATGAGTTGAAGCTATGTTCGCTCGTGGGAGCACCAGCCATGGTGCGATTTGGTCTTAATGCTATCGCCGCATAACTGCGGCTCCCACTCGATTTCAGATCACTGCGTCGGCCAAGTGGCGATATGATCTTGTAGGTCTATTTCGTCAAATTCCGTGATCACCTTGCCGCGTACTGAGTGGCCGCCTGCGTGCATGGCACTGGTGCTGCCGGTGAGTAAGGGGTGCCATTCGGGCAATGGTTTGCCTTCGGCTAAACGGCGATAGGCGCAGCTTCCCGGTAAATATTGAAATTGGTCAATGTTATCAAGAGATACCTTGATGCAATCGGGCACATGTTTAAAACGCTTGTCGTATTTTTTACATTGGCAGCTTTTGGTATTCAACAACTTACAGGCAACATTGGTGTAATGCAGCTCGTCGGTGTCATCATCAATCAGTTTACTTAAACAGCATTTGCCGCAGCCGTCACAAAGTAGCTCCCACTCTTGCGCGGTCATCTTGGCTAGGGTTTTCTCTTGCCAAAATGGGCTCGTTATCTGTTTTATATTGATTCTTTTGGTCATCACATCACTCAAAAAAAAGGTGTGCTAAGCACACCTTGTCACTCACTGAAGCTGATTATACACTACTTAATCGGCGGGTAGGCAATGCTATCGGCTAGTGTGCCTACAGCAGCGACGAAGTAGTTCGAGCGATTCCATTTCATTAAGGTGGCGTAATTGTCATAGGCCAAATAGGCGCGACCGTCTTTATCATCCGGTAACACTAACCAAGCTGAAATATCACGGGTAGGCAAATCCGAACCATCGGTTTTACGCACGCCCATGGCTTGCCACTGCGCCAGTGTTTTTTGCGGTTGCTTTAAGCCCGTAATCGATAAATCAAGATTTGCTGGGACTTGCACTTGGCGACCCCAAGTTAAGTCATCATTCCAGCCCGATTGTTTTAGGTAGTTGGCAGCCGAAGCAAATACATCCACTTTAGTTTGCCAAATATCTTTACGACCATCGCCATCATGATCAACAGCAAAAGTTAAAAATGACGTTGGCATAAACTGACATTGCCCCATGGCGCCCGCCCAAGAGCCTTTCATTTTATCTAAACTGATATGGCCTTCATCAAGAATTTGCAGAGCAGCAAACAATTGCTCTTTGAAAAAGGCTTCGCGGCGGCCATCATACGCTAATGTAGCCAGTGCCGACACCACGTCAAAGTTACCTGTATAACCGCCAAAGTTCGTTTCTATGCCCCATAGCGCCACGATAAAACGCGGCTGCACGCCATACATTTCACCGATTTCGGTTAGCTCAGGTAAATGCTTTTTGTATAAATCGCGTGCTTGTTTAATTTTCCACTTAGGCACGGCTTTGGGTAAATAGGTATCTAAGGTGAGTTTAAATTCAGGTTGAGACTTGTCGAGTTTAACGGCTCTCTCAATAAAGGTTGCTTGAGAAAGGGCCTTATCGACGGTGGCTTGACTGATACCTTGCTCCACGGCCTGGCTTTTGATGCCCTGAAGGTAAGTATTGTAGTCGGGTTTAGCCGGAGATTGTGCAAAAATGGCCGCAGACCAGAACAAGCTAGTTAACATCATCGCGCGCATAGTTTAGTCAATATCCTTTTTCTGCTGAGCTTTATGTTGCTCTAAATAGTTAATCGGAGGAGGAGGTAATTGAAGAAAAAATCCATCTTCATCTAAGGCTTTTTTTACTTTATCGATATCAGCTCGAACCAGTTGCTTTTTCTGAGCTAGATTAATGACTAAAGCCAATTGAGGCTTACCAAACATCGTCATCAAGGCTTCAGGCACACGAGAGAAATCGTCTTTCTTCGCCAAATACAAATAGGTTTCGTCTTTCTTTAAACTTTTATATATCGCACACAACATAAGATGCTTCTCGGTGATTCCTTGCCTAACGTAAGCACAGACTATAACATGACGAACATTAGGCAAATAATAGAATTGTACGATTTTTTATTTATAGGAACTCGCCACGGTATGGCCGAAAATAACATTGAATTAAAAGGCTCCAATTTTACCCTTTTTGTGTTGTCGCTTATTAATAATGACCTCTCATCTGTACAACAAGCATTATTCGATAAAGTTCAACAAGCACCCGCCTTTTTCAGTGGTGCACCGATTGTGATTAATGTCAGCCAATGTGAGCAAGAAATCGACTTCCTAGGTTTAGCAGAAGTGCTCAAAAGTCAGCAGTTTGTGTTGGTGGGCATTACAGGTAGCCAAAATGAAGAGATCAAACAAGCCGCACGCCAAGCCGGCTTAGCAGTGTTAAAATCTGGCCCCCTCACTCCCATTGATGTGCCCGCGCCTTCGGCCAACGCGAATCCGGTTGTCCCAGCAGCGGAAACGACTCATATTGAAACAAAAGTAAAAACCCAGATAAAAGTGCAGCATCAGCAAACACCGGCCACTCAATTTCACCACGGCCAACTTAGATCTGGCCAGCAAATATATGCAAAAGATAAAAACTTAGTCATCATTGGCTCGGTCAGTGCTGGAGCAGAAGTGATTGCAGATGGTAGTATTCATGTTTATGGCCATCTACGCGGCAGAGCCATTGCTGGCGCAAAGGGTGATAGCAGTGCACGCATTTTTTGCCGTAACTTAGAAGCAGAACTTATTTCTATCAACGGCAACTATAAATTAAGTGAAACACTACAAGAAACATGCTGGCAACAAGCTGCAACGGTTTCTTTAGAAAATGATCAACTTATTATTTCAAGACTAGATTAAAAGAAAGGAACATCGCGAATGGCAAGAATTATTGTCGTCACATCAGGTAAAGGCGGTGTGGGCAAAACCACCACCAGTGCGGCCATCGGTACCGGTTTAGCCCTAGCAGGTAAAAAAACCGTGATTGTGGATTTTGATATTGGTCTGAGAAACTTAGACTTAATTATGGGCTGTGAGCGCCGCGTTGTTTATGATTTCGTTAACGTCATCAATGATGAAGCTAACTTAAATCAAGCTTTGATTAAAGATAAACGTGTAGAAGATTTATACATACTTCCGGCTTCGCAAACCCGGGATAAAGACGCCCTCACAAAAGAAGGCGTTGAAAAAGTGTTAAATGATTTAGCAGAGCGCTTTGACTATATTGTTTGTGATTCGCCTGCAGGTATTGAAAAAGGAGCCATGATGGCCTTGTACTTTGCTGACGAAGCCATTATTACTTCTAATCCTGAAGTGTCATCGGTACGTGACTCTGACCGCATCATAGGTATGCTGTCGAGTAAATCACGCCGTGCAGAGCAAGGGCTAGAGCCCATCGTTGAACACCTGTTGATCACCCGCTACTCACCTAAACGCGTTAACTCGGGCGATATGCTCAGTGTTGATGACATCAATGACATTTTGGCTGTTAAACTGCTTGGGGTGATCCCAGAATCACAAGCGGTATTAAAAGCCTCTAACTCGGGTGAACCCGTTATCCTTGATAAAGAAAGTGATGCCGGCATGGCCTATCAAGACGCGGTTGATCGTTTACTTGGCGAAAACCGTGATTTTCGTTTCATTCAAGAAGAAAAGAAAGGGCTACTGAGTCGCATATTTGGAGGATAACATGTCTTTACTTGATTACTTTAGATCAAATAAGAACAACACAGCACAACTTGCTAAAGAGCGACTACAGATCATTGTTGCCCATGAGCGTGGCCAACGATCAACCCCAGACTATTTACCACAGTTACGCAATGACATACTTGAAGTGATCCGTAAGTACGTTGAGATTTCACCGGATCAAGTTTCGGTGCAGTTGGAGCAAAAAAATGGCAATTTGTCGGTGCTTGAGCTGAACGTGATGTTGCCTGAAGAGAAGTAGTCAATAAAAGCCACTGTTTAAGTGGCTTTTGTTCAATCGTAAATAAAGAGAAGTCCTGAATTCACGACTTCTCTTTATTATTGGCCAAGATGCTTGGCCATTAATTCAAAACGCCAACCTGATAGTAAAGCGGGCTTACTCACATTAGCTTTATCTTGGTCACTTAATTGCCATAACCAAGCTAAGTATTGATGTATGGTTTTCTTTGAAGCAATGAGTTCAACAGGCAAATCATATTGCTGCGCGGCGCTGGCCACCCCTTCTTTAAGTCGTTTAAATTCTTTTTTGTAACCAGAATACTCATTGATGGGCTTGATCTTTTCTGGACACTCGGCAGAAGAAACGGCTAAACCTTGTTTAACTAGTTTCAGAATGGTGTTGCCATGAATACGTATTTCTTGATCTGTCACGCCAATGTTAGCTAATTCGGCTTTACTTTTCGGGGCATGTTTGGCAATTTCCCACAAGTGAGCCTCTTTCACCACAAAATTAAGGGCATAGTTACGATTTTGCGCCGTTTGGAATCGCCAGCTGGCAAGGGGTTTTAAAATAGCCAGGCTACGCCGATTGAGCTTAGCGGCATTTTTTATGTCTAGATACAAGGCATCCGGCTCCACCTTTTGCAGTCTCTTTTCAACTAGATTCTGACATTCTTGTTTAAAAAAAGCGGTCATGCCTTTTTGCTCCAACTTCTGAGCAAGTTGCTCATAGCATTGCTGCAAATACACCACGTCTTTAATGGCGTAATCAAGCTGGGCTGGCTGTAGCGGTCTGGCTAACCAATCGGTTCTGGCTTCGCCTTTATCAAGTACCACGCCGGTTAACTGCTCTACCATGGCAGCATAGCCTAAAGAGTGCCCCATATTAAGAAAGGCACAAGCGACTTGGGTATCTAGGTATTCACCGGTCAAATCGCCTTTGTGATTGAGAACGATCTCAAGATCTTCACCAAATGAATGCCAAAGGCTTGTTTTACTGGATAATTGTTGCCAAAACGGGCTCAGGTCGCCCACGGCTAGCGGATCAATTAAATAGTACTTTCCCTGATGAGCCAGCTGTAACAAGCCAAGGTTGGCGTAAAAGGTGCGAGTTCTCACAAACTCTGTGTCTAGGGCGAGTAATTCGTTGGATAAGCCAGCACATAATTGCTGTAACTCAGGCTGGCTATTAATAAATGTGAAATTCAAATTGGCACTCTCATGACCGCTGACGCGGCCACGATCCTAAGTTGCACAAGTTGATATCTCGTTACTTATGCTGGATGGTCAGCTGGCGCCAGTTTAGCTAATTCTTCTTCCCTTAATACCCGTCTTAAAATCTTACCGACATTGGTTTTAGGAAGTTCGTCCCTAAATTCTATCAGTTTTGGTACCTTATAGGCAGTCAACTCTTTGCGACAAAATAGAATTAATTCGTCTTCCTGAAGGGATGCCTCTTTTTTCACCACAAACACTTTGACCGCTTCGCCGCATTCTTTATTGGGCACACCAATGGCGGCGACTTCCAATACTTTTGGATGGCGGGCAACCACGTCTTCGACTTCATTAGGGTAAACGTTAAACCCAGAAACCAGAATCATGTCTTTTTTGCGATCCACAATGTAGATGAAGCCTTGGTCATCCATGCGCGCAATATCGCCCGTACTTAGCCAGCCTTGTTCATTTATCTCAGGGGTGGTTTCCTTGCCCCAATAGCCGGCCATCACTTGCGGTCCGCGCACTTGCATCTCGCCCACTTCGCCTGATGCAACAGGCTCGCCATTGTCATCAACAAAGCGCACCTCGGTCGACGGCATAGGTAAACCGATACTGTGGTTATAGCCGTCTAAATCGTAGGGATTGACCGTCACCAAGGGGGCACATTCGGTTAAGCCATAGCCTTCTAATAACCGACAACCCGTAATGCTCTGCCATTGTTCAGCAACCGCTTGTTGCACCGCCATGCCGCCGCCTATGGTTAAGCGCAGCGAACTAAAATCAAGCTGTTTAAAATCGTCATTGTTGGCCAGCGCGTTAAACAAGGTATTGACCCCGGTTAACGCGGTATAAGGCACAGAGGCAAGCTCTTTAACAAAGCCTGGAATATCACGCGGATTGGTGATGAGTAAGTTAGTCGCACCCAAGCGCATAAATAATAAACAGTTCACCGTTAACGCAAAAATATGATAAAGGGGCAGCGCGGTCACTATGATTTCTTTACCTTCTTTTAGCACTGGGCCATACGCGCCAAGGGCTTGCAGTAGGTTTGCTATGATATTGCGATTGGTTAACATAGCGCCTTTAGACAAGCCTGTTGTACCACCAGTGTATTGCAAAAAGGCCAAATCATCGGCTTTGATCTTAGGCTTAACGTATTGCAGGTATTGCCCTTTTTTTAGCGCGTGGCGAAAAGAATTGGCATTGGGTAAATGGTATTTTGGCACCATTTTTTTCACGTATTTGACCACAAAGTTCACTAAGGTGCCCTTGATCGGGTTTAGCTGATCGCCAAGTCGAGTCAAGATCACATGCTCAACTGGGGTGTCGTGAACCACTTTTTCTAAGGTATGGGCAAAATTTGACACTATCACTATGGCTTTGGCGCCAGAATCGGTCAACTGATGCTTTAACTCACGCGGGGTATAAAGGGGATTGACGTTCACCACCGCCATGCCTGCACGCAATACACCAAACATGGCGATAGGATATTGCAATAAGTTTGGCATCATGATGGCCACGCGATCACCCTTGCTGAGCTTGAGCTCTTCTTGCAAATATGCCGCAAAATTTCTCGATAGCTCTTCAAGGCGGCGATAGGTCATGGCCTGCCCCATGTTGATGTAGGCGGCTTGATCTGGGTATTTGTTTACACTCTCTTCTAACAAATCGACCACTGAGTCGTATTGGTCTACGTCTATTTCCGGCGCTACATCATTTGGGTAACGCTTTAGCCAAATTTTTTCCATATCGGCGTCCTTTTTCGCAAGTCGCTGTTTTAAGAATGGCTGAAGTATAAGAAGGTTCGTCAACTTTACCAATCACTTGTGGCTAACAATTTAAAGTGTAACCAAAAATTCTTTTATTGCCGCTGCAACTTGCGGGTTATTTTGTAAATGCAGGTGATGGTTGCCTGTTAAAGTCAGCTGAGTGAGTCGATGAAACAAGGAGGAACGCTGGGTTAATTGCTGTTTAATTTGGTCATAACCTTGCTTACCTAATAGCACTAACGTGGGGCATTGAATGTCTTTAATAATCTGCTGTGCTTGCTGCTCGGCAAAGCGCACCGGCGACAACCAAGTTAGCTTAGCGTCGTGGGACCAGATCATACCTTGCTGCCATGGCTTGGTGCCGCGACTCACAATGGCTGCAACATCTTCAAAGCTAAGTCCTAGCGCCTTTGCTTTGGCTTGTTGTAATTGCGCAAATGACCGGGGCTTTTGCACCACAGGTTTATGACGTGACAAGATAGCTTGGCGCAAATGCGAGGTCGTCGTGCTGCTACTTTGAGTAAGAGGCCCCGCCCCTTCGATCATGATTAGCGCCGCCACTTTTTCGGCAAATGCAGCCGCCACACAACTGGCCACCAGCGCACCAAGGGAATGGCCGAGTAAGATAACAGGACGCGGGCCAAGTTGCGTCAGTATTTGATACACATCGTCTACCCAATCGGCAAAATGATACATGCCAGCGCGATGTTCAGATTGGCCGTGACCGGGAAAGTCGATGGCGATAAAGTGATAGTGTTGGCTTAAGCCAAACTCGCTAAAGCTTTTTAGCAAGGGCATAAAACTGCCCGTATTATCGAGCCAACCATGCAAACATAAAACAATGGGGCTATCAGGCTCACCCAAGGACAGGCCCCTAACCAGACCATGACTTAAACGAAATGAAACAGGAGTGCTGCCGAAAACGGGCAAAGAATCAGGCATTAAGCGTAAAGATCAATGCCAAAGGTTTGTGAGATTTGTTCCCGCATTTGCGCTTTTTCGATATCTTGATAAGACGCAAGGGCTTTGTTGTTGCGGCCATCTGGCTTGTCATAAGCCAATTTAACGGTTTCCATATCACGATGAGATAGCTGAGTTTGACGCGTCGCGATGGCTTGCTCGGTTTGCGCAGGCGCAGAGACAACATTGCTCTTAGCTTTGGGGCGTTGATAGCCCGAGCTAATGGTGTCTATGTTATGAGTAACTTGATTAATCATTCGCCAAACAATCTCAGCTTATCTGAAATAACACAATTAGAGAAAATTATAGCCAGTTGCAGCTAAAAGCACTAGTCGCTGTTTAATGCCCTAGTTCAAATTCTAGGACTAAATGGCTACTCACGACCCGGCAGTTTTTTCCATGTTACCTTATCGCGTAAGTAAACAGGCGTTGCTTGCTCGGCCGCCACGGTTTCACCATTCAAGAAATGTTCCAAGGCTGCGGGCAACATAAATTCGGCACTCGGAAAGCGCACTGTCACCTCATCAGTCACCGCAAACGCCGTAGCCAATTCAGGGTATGCTTGCCAGCCGGTGCCCACCGCTGCAAAATCAAATGTTTGCCCTCGGTATTGTTCAATGACGGCACTTGGCGAGGCGACTTGCTCTTCACCTGCTAACATCATGATGCCATTTTCGCCACATTGATATTCGCCCCAATATACTTCCCCCATACGCGCATCAATTGCCGCCAGTACACGCGTGGCCCCCGATTGAGCATGGGCTTGCTGCGCCATGGCTTGAAGCGTTGAAATACCTATCATGGGGATATCTGCACCAAACGCTAACCCTTGGGCAATACCGATGCCAATACGCACCCCAGTAAAACTGCCAGGACCGCGGCCATAAACTAAAGCGTTCATCTCCCCCAGGCTTGCCTTACCTTGAGCCAAAATGGTGTCGACCATAGGTAAAATTCGCTGGGTATGCTCTCGTGGACTGAGGATAAAATCCGCTGTCACTGTTGAGGCAGGTGCTTGCTGTTGTAACAAGGCGACCGAACAACCTTCCGTTGATGTATCCATAGCGAGGAGTGAAATGGACTTCGCTGTGGTATGAGCAGTGCTATTAGCTAGGGTCATAGTTATTCCAAATGTTGCAGAAATTCGCTGACTTTATTGAGATCCCGCGTGCGGGGCATGCAAGGTAAACTATTCAAAAAAATATTACCATAGTTTCGGGTCACTAATCTTGGGTCGCAGATCACCACGGCGCCTTTATCATCCACATCGCGGATTAACCGCCCGACCCCTTGTTTTAAGGTGATCACCGCTTGCGGTAATTGCACTTGGCTAAAGGGATCTAAGCCTTTTAACTCGGCATCTTCCATACGCGCTTTTAATAGCGGGTCGTCTGGTGAGGCAAAAGGGATCTTATCGATGATCACCAAGGACAAGGCTTGGCCACGCACATCAATGCCTTCCCAAAACGCCCCCGTTGCCACTAATAGGGCTCGGCCACTGGCAACGAACTCGTTCAACAAGGCCTGCTTACTGGCTTCACCTTGGACCAGTATGGGTAGGCTTAAGCGCTCACGAAAATGATGCGCCAATTCATTCATCATATAGTGACTGGTACACAGGAAAAAACAGCCGCCTTTATTGGCTTCAATCAGCGGCGCTAACTTGGTGGCTAAGGTTGCAGCCAATTGCTTATTACCTGGCTCAGGTAAATATCGTGGCACGGCCAATATACTTTGCGAGGCGTAATCAAATGGACTTTTAAGTAATAAACTTTTTGCTTCGCTTAAGCCCAGTAAAGTTGAAAAATGGTCGAATGACTGCGCCACTGCTAAGGTTGCGCTGGTAAACACCCACGCCGCTTCTCTTTTTGCCATTTCTTGCACAAATCGACTCGCCACACTTAGCGGAGTAATATGCAGACTAAAATTAAGTCGATTACAATCAAACCAATAACTGTAGCCGGGCGCATCCACGGCCAGCATTTTTTCAAACAGGGTTTTGTAGGCAATGAGCTTTTCGAAACAGTGATCTAACACTTCACTGCGGTTTAAGGCGAGTTTTGCCACCTCATATACTAAATCAAGGGCATCCATAAAACGGGTAATGGCTTGCTTGATAGGCTCTTCACGCAGTTTATCACGCCAACTGCCACTGCCTTGTTCAAGGTTAAAAGCTAACCTTAACTCTTGGATGCTACTTCGCCAACGGTCACACGCCTTGCCCAACTGCGCCATGTCTTTAAGCTCAGCGCGATAGACGTAATCCATGTCTTTACATAAGTCGAAAAATTGACGGCTGGAAATTGACTCACCAAAGTATTGGCTGGCAATATCAGGCAATAAATGCGCTTCATCAAAGACATACAAGCCAGCATCAGGCATTAATTCGCCAAAGCCAGTTTCTTTAACCGCTAAATCGGCAAAAAACAGATGATGATTAACCACCACTAAATCTGCATCCATTGCCCGTTGACGCGCTTTAACCAGATAACAGTCTTCATAACAAGGGCAATCTCGGCCTAAGCAATTATCATTGGTGCTGGTCACCATAGGTATGATGGCAGCATCTTCGGCCAGCTCGGATAGCTCCCCTATATCACCGTGTTCACTGCTACTCGACCAACTTTTAACCTTCACTAAGTCTGCTAATAGGTGTGCATCTTGCTGGTGACTTTGCAACATAAAACGATTGAGCCGCTCAAGACACAAATAGTTACTGCGCCCTTTAAGCAAGGCGATCACTCCAGTAAAGCCAGTGGCTTTTAACAGCAAGGGTAAATCACGCAAATAAAGCTGTTCTTGTAGGTTTTTACTGCCCGTTGAAATGATGGCCCGCTCACCACTGAGTAATGCTGGTGCGAGGTAGGCAAAGGTTTTACCTGTGCCCGTTTCAGCTTCAACCATCAGGGCTTGCTTAGCGCTGATTGCATTAGCCACGGCTTCGGCCATATCGATTTGCGGTTGACGGGGTTGATAACCCGTTATGGCATCTGCAATCGGGCCAGATTGGGAAAAGAACTGCGCTAAGGACATAGGAAATGCAAAAAATAAATGCATTATGTCAGAAAATTCATTTATGCCCAAACAAGTAGCAACCTATTCCCTCTTCCATCACGGTTTATTAGCGACACTATTAGCGACACTAAATGTAAAGGTCGATTTCTCCGTCGTGGTCTTTCGCCTTAGTTTTTTCCTCTGGCTCTGGATGCTTAGTTATCTTTGGTTGAGTCTTTACATGCTTCTTGTCTTCTTCAGACAATTTGCCCGATGGCTGAGCTTTGTGCAGATCTATAGTGCTGTCTTTATCAACTACTCGCGGTAGTGGCTTAGCCACTACATCATTTACTAAACTTTGACCTGACATAAATCACCCCCTACTTGTTATTGTATCGGCATGATCAACTGTAATTTTAGTTCAATTGTCGAATGTTCGACTATTTATAAAAAAACCATTTGCAATTTGAGCCTGCGTTGGTAATGTGTGCGTGTTTTGTTTTTCAATATAAGAATTTAAATGAACTGTAAACTGACTGTTAAAGCTTTAATGCACCACCATCATCATCCGAAGTAACTTCCGGAGGAGTGGTTCTGGAAGACTAATTGATGAGACTTCCAGCAGCGGTTTATACAAGATTTCAAACCCTCGGAAGGTAAAACTTCAGAGGGTTTTTTCGTTTTAGCGGGTAAAGGAAAGAGTGAACATTATGTTAGATAAAAATAGATTACGCATTGCAATACAAAAGTCGGGCCGTTTAAGCAAAGACTCTCAGCAAATGCTGAAAGCCTGTGGCCTAAAAATTAACATGCGCGAGCAACGCCTTATTGCTCATTGTGAAAATATGCCAATCGATCTACTGCGTGTTCGCGATGACGATATTCCTGGCCTAGTAATGGATGGCGTGGTTGACCTAGGTATTATTGGTGAAAACGTATTAGAAGAAGAAAGCTTACTACGTAGCCAAACCGAAGAGCCTGCTCAATTTGAACTGCTAAAACGCCTTGACTTTGGTGGTTGTCGTTTGTCTCTGGCTGTACCTGAAGATTTTGATTACCAAGGCCCAGAATCCCTACGCGACTTACGCATCGCTACCTCTTACCCAGGCATCTTAAAATCATTTATGGATAAAGCGGGCGTGCCATTTAGCTCTTGTATGCTCAATGGCTCAGTAGAAGTCGCGCCGCGCGCGGGTCTTGCCGATGCCATTTGTGATCTTGTTTCTACCGGTGCCACGCTAGAAGCCAACGGCCTAAAAGAAACCGAAGTTATCTATCGCTCAAAAGCGGTGCTAATCAAGTCTGCTGGTAAGTTAGACCAAGAAAAACAAGCCCTAGTCGACAAAATCCTGACCCGCGTACAAGGTGTGCAACAAGCGCGCGAAAGCAAATACATCATGCTACATGCACCTAAGACGCAATTAGACAAAGTAATCGATTTAATGCCTGGCTCAGAAAAGCCAACAGTTCTGCCATTAGCCGGTACCGATGACACGGTGGCCGTACATGTTGTTAGCACTGAAAACCTGTTCTGGGAAACCATGGAAGAGCTAAAAGAACTAGGTGCTAGCTCAATTCTTGTATTACCTATCGAGAAAATGTTGGAGTAATCATGCTAACGGTCAACTGGCAAACGTTAAGTGAAAAGCAACAAACTCAGTTGCTTTCACGCCCCGCTATTAATTCTTCGGCTGATATTACTGCGATTGTGACCGACATTATCGCCAACATTCGCAGCCGAGGTGATGAAGCCCTGTTCGAATACACCAAGAAATTCGATAAAGTGGATTCAAATCAAATTCGTGTTTCTGCTGCGCAAGTGGATGCCGCTGAGCAGCGTTTAGGCAGTGATATAAAAGAAGCCATTGATGTGGCTTATGCACAAATTCGTCGTTTCCATCAGGCGCAAGTTCAAGACGTGGTACGTGTTGAAACCATGCCGGGCGTGGTATGTGAAATGCATACCCAAGCGATTGAAGCAGTTGGCCTGTATATCCCTGGAGGCAGTGCACCGCTGCCGTCTACCGTATTAATGGTAGGCGCACCTGCACAGTTAGCTGGCTGTCAACGCTTAGTCTTGTGTTCACCACCGCCTTTGGCCGATGAAATCCTTTATGCTGCTAAGCTATGTGGCGTGGACGAAATTTACACTGTAGGCGGCGCACAAGCCGTAGCAGCCATGGCTTATGGCACCGAAACCATCAATAAAGTGAATAAGATATTTGGCCCAGGTAACGCGTTTGTCACCGAAGCTAAACGTCAAGTGAGCATGGACTTTGCTGGCGCCGCCATTGATATGCCAGCAGGCCCATCAGAAGTATTAGTGATTGCTGATGACAGCGCAGATGCTGGTTTCATTGCTTCTGACTTACTGTCTCAAGCGGAGCACGGCCACGATTCACAATCTGTGCTCGTGACCACCTGCCCGATTGTGGCGGAAAAAACTGCGCAAGCCGTGTTAGAGCAACTTGAGCAGCTGTCCCGTAAAGACATTGCCGCGCAAGCATTGGGCCACAGCATGATCATCATTGCCGACAGCCTAGAGCAAGCCATTGAGATCTCAAACACCTATGCCCCTGAGCACTTGATTGTGCAAACCCGTGACGCGCGCAGCTTGGTGGGTAAATTGCAAAATGCTGGCTCTATTTTCTTAGGCGCTTGGACGCCGGAGTCGGTAGGCGATTACGCCAGTGGTACTAACCACGTATTACCTACTTACGGTTATACCAAAACGTACTCAAGCTTAGGCATGGCTGATTTTGTTAAACGCTACACAGTACAAGAGCTAAGCCAAGAAGGGCTTCGCAACCTAGCACCCACGGTAACCCGTTTAGCCGATGCAGAAGGCTTAACCGCCCATAAACGCGCCGTGACCATACGTATCGATCAGTTAAGCCAAATGGAACAGGAAGCAAAGGCATGAGTATCGAACAACTAGCGAGACAAACGGTTCAAGATCTTGTGCCTTATGAAAGTGCACGTCGCATTGGTGGTAAAGGTGAAGTATGGATCAACGCCAACGAAGCACCTGATTGCAGCGAGTACCAATTAAACTGCGATCGCATGAACCGTTACCCTGAGTTTCAGCCACCTGAGCTCATCAATGCTTATGCCTCTTATGCGGGCCTAAATGAAGAGCAAGTACTGGCGACTCGTGGCGCAGATGAAAGTATCGAGCTTTTAATCCGCACCTTTTGTGAGCCGGGTAAAGACCGCATTTTAATCTGTCCGCCAACGTATGGCATGTATAGCGTGAGTGCGAATACGTGTGGCGTTGATATCAAAACCGTGGCGTTAAAAGATAACTTTGACGTGGATTTTGATGCCGTGGCGGCCAACCTGGATGGGGTTAAAGTGGTCTTTTTATGTGCCCCAAACAACCCAACAGGCAACATGCTTGACGCGAAAGGCCTTAAGCAATTGCTTGAAGTAGCAAAAGATCGCGCTCTGATTGTGGTAGACGAAGCTTATATCGAGTTTTGTATTGACCAATCACACGTTGAGCTGATTGATAGCCACGATAACCTTGTGATCACCCGCACCTTATCAAAAGCGTTTGCGTTAGCATCAATACGCTGTGGCTTTACCCTCGCGCAAAGCACCGTAATTGACATGTTGAAAAAAGTGATCCCGCCTTATCCAGTGCCAGGCCCAGTAGCGCAAATTGCTTGCCAAGCATTGTCTACCGGTGGCTTAAATACCATGGAGCAAAGGGTCACCACCTTAAACGACCTGCGCCGCGCGGCGTTAGCCAAATTAGCGGATTTCAACTGCGTAAGCGAGCTGTTCCCCGCCACAGGAAACTTTATCTTGGTGCGCTTTGTTGACGCTAAACTGGCCTTTAGTACCTTGACGCAAGCCGGCATTATCGCCCGCGATTTTTCCAACAAGCCACGCTTAGAAAATTGCATCCGTCTATCGATAGGTAGCCAAGCGGAAATGAGAGCGACATTGAAAGCGCTTGAATCATTATAATTTGATGGCCGCCTTAGTGCGGCCTTTTTGCTCTGCAAAGCAGAGGGAGAAGTAGTAAATGAGCAAACAAAAATTCCTTTTTATCGACCGTGACGGCACCTTGATTGATGAGCCAGTCACCGACAAACAAGTCGATTCGCTGGAAAAACTGAAACTTGAGCCCATGGTGATCCCTAACTTATTAAAGCTGCAAGATGCAGGCTACGTGTTAGTGATCGTCAGTAACCAAGATGGCCTAGGCACCGACAGCTACCCGCAACAAGATTTTGATATTCCACAAAATGCCATGATGGAAATCTTTGCTAGCCAAGGCGTTAAATTTGAATCTGTGCTGCTTTGCCCACACTTCCCTCACGAAAATTGCAGCTGTCGCAAGCCACACCTTGGCATGGTAAAAGAATACTTAGCTTCTGGCCGTATCGACTTCAGTGACTCTTACGTGATTGGCGATCGCATCACCGACGTGCAATTAGCTGAAAACATGGGCCTAGAAGGCATTTTATACAATAAAGAAACCTTAGGTTGGGATGCCATTTCCGCCAAGTTATTAAACAAAGGCAACCGCACCGGCAGCGTGACGCGCGTGACCAAAGAAACCGCCATTGAAGTGGCGGTGGATTTAGATCAAAGTGGCGGCAATGAGATCAGCACAGGTATCGACTTTTTCAACCACATGCTTGACCAAATCGCCACTCACGGCGGCATTCAGCTAAAAATGAAGGTAAAAGGTGATTTACACATTGACGATCACCACAGCGTAGAAGACACCGCCCTCGCCCTTGGCACCGCCCTCCGCGAAGCCATCGGTGACAAACGCGGCATTGGTCGTTTTGGTTTTGTACTGCCAATGGATGAGTCCGAAGCCAGCTGCTCGATGGACTTGTCAGGTCGCCCGTATTTGACCTTTAAAGCGCAATTCCCACGCGACATGGTAGGCGCCATGGCGACTGAAATGGTGGAGCATTTCTTCTATTCATTAAGCCAAACCTTAGGCGCCACGTTGAATCTTAAAGTGGAAGGTGATAACACCCACCACATGGTAGAAGGCCTGTTTAAAGCTTTCGGTCGCACGCTGCGCCAATGCGTTAAAAAAGAAGGCAACGAGCTGCCTTCGAGTAAAGGGGTGCTGTAATGTCTGAGCAAAACGTCGTTATTATTGATACCGGCTGCGCCAACCTGTCATCGGTGCGCTTTGCCATCGAACGCTTAGGTTACAGCGTCACCGTGTCAAAAGACCCAGCCGTGCTACAAGCCGCCGATAAGCTGTTTTTACCCGGCGTAGGCACCGCTAAAGAAGCCATGAACAACTTTGTTGAGCGCGATCTGGTTGAG
Source organism: Motilimonas eburnea (assembly GCF_021295345.1). Taxonomy (GTDB): domain Bacteria; phylum Pseudomonadota; class Gammaproteobacteria; order Enterobacterales; family CBDFNC01; genus Motilimonas; species Motilimonas eburnea. The sequence goes on along the minus strand of NZ_JAIMJB010000009.1, from coordinate 28,526 downwards.
CAAGTGCGCAACCTTAAACAGCCTGTATTAGGCATTTGTTTAGGCATGCAGCTCATGGCGGAATATTCCCAAGAGGGCGAGCTGGCCACCTTAGGCGTGGTGTCAGGCAGCGTAGATAAAATGCAAGTGGGCAACTTACGCCTGCCGCACATGGGCTGGAACCAAATTACGCCGGTTGACGGCCATCCGCTGTTTAAAGACATTCCTGCGGGCAGCTATTTCTACTTTGTGCACTCTTACGCCCTTGCGGTGAACGATGACACCATCGCCAGCTGCGAATACGGCCAGCCGTTTACCGCGGCCGTAGGTAAAGACAATTTCTATGGCGTGCAATTTCACCCAGAGCGCAGTGGTAAAGCCGGCGCACAACTGATTAAAAACTTTTTGGAGCTATAAATGATCATCCCAGCACTTGATTTAATCGATGGTAACATCGTCCGTTTATACCAAGGTGATTACGCCCAAAAAACCATTTATGGCGACGATCCACAAAGCCAATTTAATGATTACAACCGCCAAGGTGCCGACTGGTTACACTTGGTTGATCTTGACGGCGCCAAAGACGTTACCAAACGTCAGCTGGATGTGATTGCATCACTTATCAAAAACACGCCAGCCAAGATCCAAATTGGCGGCGGTGTGCGCAGCGAGCAAGACGTAATTGACCTACTTGAAGCGGGTGCAGAGCGCGTCGTGATCGGCTCAACCGCGGTTAAGCAACCGGAAGTGGTGGTTGAGTGGATGAAAAAATACGGCGCTGAGCACATTGTATTAGCACTGGACATCAACATCGATGCCGACGGCAACAAGATAGTCGCCATCGCTGGCTGGCAAGAAGCCAGTGGCCAAACCATTGAAAGCTTAATTGATATCTACTCACCTGCTGGCTTAAAGCATGTGCTTTGTACCGATATTTCGCGTGACGGCACGCTCGCGGGCTCAAACGTAGAGCTTTACGCCGAGCTTAAGCAGCAATTTCCACAAATCTTGTGGCAAGCGTCTGGCGGCATTGGCGGTTTAGATGACATCGCCGCCGTAGCGCGCTCTGGCGCCGATGGCGTGATTGTTGGCCGCGCGCTGCTCGAAGGCAAATTCAACGTTGAGCAAGCCATTGCTTGTTGGAACGAGAACGTAGGAGCCTAACATGCTAGCAAGACGTATTATTCCGTGTTTGGACGTTAAAGACGGCAAGGTGGTTAAAGGCGTTAAGTTTCGTAACCACGAAATTGTTGGCGATATCGTGCCCCTAGCTAAACGCTACGCCGAAGAAGGCGCCGATGAGCTGGTGTTTTATGATATTACCGCCAGCTCAGACGCTCGCGTCGTGGATAAATCTTGGGTTAGCCGCGTGGCGGAAGTGATCGACATTCCCTTTTGTGTTGCCGGCGGCATTAAAACCGAAGACGACGCCAAACGCGTATTGGAATTTGGTGCAGATAAGGTATCAATCAACTCACCTGCCCTTGCAGACCCATCCCTTATCAATCGCTTGGCCGATAAATTTGGCGTGCAATGTATTGTGGTGGGCATCGACTCTTACTACTGCGACGAAACCAAAACCTATCAGGTGAAGCAGTTCACCGGTGATGAATCACGCACCGTGACCACCCGCTGGAACACCTTTGACTGGGTAAAAGAAGTGCAATCACGCGGCGCGGGTGAAATCGTGCTTAACGTGATGAACCAAGACGGCGTGCGCTGTGGTTATGACTTAGAGCAGTTATCAAGAGTGCGCGAAATCTGTCAGGTGCCATTAATCGCTTCGGGCGGCGCCGGTGAAATGGTGCACTTTGCCGACGTATTTAACAAAGCCGATGTTGACGGTGCCCTTGCCGCCAGTGTATTCCATAAAGCCATCATTAATATTGGTGAGCTTAAAGCTTACTTAATCGCCCAAGGGGTTGATATAAGATTATGATAAACGAAGAAAAATTAAATGCCCTCGATTGGGATAAAGTAGACGGCCTGATGCCGGTGATAGTGCAAGACGCGGTGTCTGCACAGGTTTTGATGCTAGGTTATGTTAACCAAGAAGCGTTAAGCGCCACTATCGAATCGGGCAATGTGACCTTTTTCAGCCGCACTAAATCGCGTCTATGGTGTAAAGGTGAAACCTCTGGCCACTTTTTAAAAGTGGTTGAAATCACCCCAGATTGCGACAACGATACCCTGCTGATCACGGCAAACCCGATTGGCCCAACGTGCCATTTAGGCAATGTCAGTTGTTTTGAAAACGAGCAGCAACCGGCCATGACCTTTATTGCTCACCTAGAGCAGTTTTTAGCCGAGCGCAAAGCCGCTGATCCAAGCGAAAGCTACACCGCAGCCCTCTTTGCCAAAGGTACTAAGCGCATCAGCCAAAAAGTAGGTGAAGAAGGCGTTGAGGTCGCCCTCGCCGCCATGGCCAAAGATCGCGAAGAGCTGATTTGTGAAAGCGCCGATTTGCTATACCACCTAACGGTATTACTGCAAAACGAAGGCGTAGCGCTAGAAGAAGTGGTGAATCAGCTTAAATCACGCCACGGCAAAAAAGCAGTGCGTTTTTAATCGTTTGAGATAAAAACCTGTTAATTGAAAAAACCGCCGCGGGCGGTTTTTTTATCTGTTTGTATCACGGTGAGACTACCGTGGGACCGGAGCTCGCTCCGGGAAAGGGATTTTGAAGTTTTTGTTATTCGCCGAGCGAGCTCGCCTCCCACTGAGCCTTGTTTGTGGCTGTTCATGCCTTATCCAAAGCTCAGGTTACCTAACAATCACCCACCAACAACACATCTTGCCTCTCCACCAGCCAAAGAGGATGCTTGGCCATTACCTTACTGAACATCTTGCTTTGCAAATAGCGGTTTAACCACCGACGAACATTAGGATATGGGGCTTGCAAATACCATTGGCGCTCTACCCGTGCAAATTGGCGAATAAAGGGCAAGATGGCAAGGTCGGCAAGACTTTCACGTTCGGCCATTAAATAAGCATGCTGAGCTAAACACTGCTCTAATTGCGCGATGTAGCTTTCGCAAGCGCGGCGGCATGCGTCTAAGGTTGGTTCGTGATAGCGTTTAGCCGCGCGGTACTGCTCAAGATCCGGCTTAAATTCACTGTCAAATTGGTAAATCAAGGCGCGCATTTCATCCAGCATATTGGCATCACGGCTCATTAATAAATCCGCTGGATCTTGCTCACTTAACGCCCATAACATCACCTCAAGGCTTTCTTCTATCACCATCTCAGTGCCCGTAACCAATACCGGCACCGTGCCCTTGGGCGAGGCGGCCAACATTTCCTCTGGTTTATCTTTAAGCACAATATCGCGCAACAACACAGGCAACTTGGCTTGATAAATCGCCATTCTAGATCGCATCGCATAGGGGCAGTTTCGCAACGAATAAAGCACAGGTAAAGCTTTGTTTTTATTTATCATATTTAGGCCTATTGGCTCTGATTAATATGGTGCTTATGACATTATGCTCCCTTGTATTTCGCCCGTTCGCCTTAAAAAGGCCTAGGCTCATAGGAGCTAATCATAGCCAATTGGTTATCCAAAAAGAGATAAGGCGCAAGTCGTTAGACTCCTAATTTTGTCTTTTAGCAACATAGACCTAAGTTAAAAAGTTAACCATTTCCTTTACTTTGAAGTGCTTTCCCCCATCTGGTTGACAGGAAAATAAAACCGAAGAATCCCAGCATTATTGCAATATCAGCAACATTAAACACACCCGTTTTTAGTGGGCCAAATTCTATAAGCATAAAGTCAACCACACGTCCGTCATTAAAAGCCCTGTCATATAAATTACCAAAACCACCAGAAAGAAATAGCATACCGATCAAAAGGCTATATTTGTCCAAAGGTTTATAAAATACATAAGCTAAGCCTGCCAGAAGTGCTATTCCAACCAAAACGGTATAAATTAAAAACCTTAGCTCATCTGGCATAGTGGCACCTAAGCTCAACATTGCACCAGTATTCTCGTGGTATGTTAGGCTAAATAAACCGCCCATATATGAAAGCGGCTCTTGCCCTTTCAATAAATATACAGCTTGCTCCTTACTTAACCTGTCACAACCGAGTAGTGGAAGAAATACAACCAGAAACAGGAGGATTTTTGTTTTCATGGGGATACTCCAAATATATATCTAAGAATTAACTGCAGCGCCCGACTAAGAGGTGGACCAGCAATATTTTTTTGGCGATCTTGCTTAGCATTGTTAGATGGCATCTGTGAGCTGAACATATAATGGCGAAACGCCTTTAAAGCCTTGTTTAGACATTTCACTTTGCCAGTGAACCAGCTTACCAATAGAGGAGTGCAACATTTCATTCTCCAACGAAGATTTTATATGATCAAAAATACGATCTATTGAAAGAAGAGATATCTCTTCATACCTTTCGTGCGAGCTGTCACACAGAAACTTTAAAGCTCCGGCTGCTTGATTATCTTCATAGAACCTAGCAAGAACCCCTATACCAAGTGACCAGTCACACTGTTCAAGAGAACATATCAAAGGGCGGTTTTGATAGTTGAGTTCAATTCCATAGATGCCTTTTAACTCCGGCATAATTTGCCATTGGCAGCACAGCATAAAACGGTCAAACTGATGGCCTTGTTAACCCAGTTTATCGATCTTGCGTTTGTCTTTCATACAGCCAATCTTTATAAGTGTTTTCGCCACAACCCTAAACCTTTTTACTTCGCTTTGCGTAGGAGCTTTTAACTTTTGTAGTCGCTCATACTCTTTTTGAAGACGCTTCACTTTATGCATAGTTAGCCGGCATTCAAAGCAATGAACGCATCTAGCATCTACCCAGAAGCCAAGCTCCTCATACCAATACTTTTGCTCTTTAGCAAAAAAATAGAATTTGCGTTCGCATTTCCTGCAGGTTAAAAGTTGATCGGTATAGATATCATAATAAGCATACACGACATCTGTAGCATGCTGCTTTGTGATATCACCCTCAACTGTCACCTCACACCCAGGCTCTGGATTCTCATAACGAGGATGTGGAACAAGATCATGGGCCATGATATTCCTTGAGCTCTAAGGACTCCCTGCCCCCCCAAACGGGGTAAAAAGTTATCAACAATAATCACATTATTTTTTTCACGAGTAAACAATACTTTAGCCCCAAATTTTTATATGAAATTGTTATTAATCAACCAAAGAGTAGCTAATCACATTATGGGACATGAGTTAACTCGCGCTTGCCCAAACCACCGCAAAACCAACCCCAAAAGTTCAACACTCCAAATTTTCCATGCCCATTGATTAAGCCTTCACAACACGATAACAAGGATAAATGCCCTTCAACGATATGCTTTAGCGCCAGATACAGGTAAGATTCGCCCTTTTGCAAAAAGAGCCTGTGACGTGATGAAGCCAAAGATTGAATTATTAGCCCCCGGTGGTGATATTGATGCCATAAAAGCCGCGATTATTGCAGGCGCTGACGCCGTTTATTGTGGTTTAGATAGCTTTAATGCGCGAAACCGTGCGGCCAATATTTCTTTCGATGAACTCGTTGGCGCTATTCGCTTGGCGCACCAATATGACTGTCAGATCTTTTTAACCTTGAACATAGTGATTTTAGAGCACGAGTTTAAGAGCTTGGTTAAATTGCTCAATCGCTTAGTGAACACCACCCTAGATGGCGTGATAGTGCAAGATCTTGGTTTGTTGTATGTGCTGCGTCGCTACTTCCCTTCCTTGGATATTCACGCCTCCACTCAGTTGACCACCCATAATGCTGGGCAAATTCCTTTTCTTAGACAGCTTGGCGCTAGCCGTGTGAATTTATCCCGCGAGCTAAACCTTCGGGAAATCACCGCACTGGCTGAGGTGGGCAAAGCGCACGACACCTTATTGGAAGTGTTTGTCCATGGCTCGCTCTGTATCGCGTTTTCCGGCTTATGTTACTCCACCTCGGCCAGCGCGGGTAACTCTGGCAACCGTGGCCGCTGTAGCCAAGCGTGTCGCGAAGAATATGAAACCACCGAAGCCGGCAATAACTTCCCTTTGAACATTAAAGATAACTCGGCGTTTTTTGATTTGCCCGCCCTTATCAAAGCGGGCGTTTACTCATTCAAGGTCGAGGGGCGCATTAAAGGGGCCAGCTATGTGCATACGGTGATCGACAGCTTTCGTAAACAGATTGATGGCTATGTCGAAACCGGCGAGCTAACCCAAGACGGAGAGCGATTATATAAGGTCTTTAACCGTGATTTTACCAACGCTTTTTTACGCGGCGATCTCAATCAAAACATGTTTATTGATAACCCGCGCGATCACGCTAAATCACACGCTGTCGACAAGTTAAAAGCCGCGCACGGTGAGGAAATTTCCGTGGTGCAAATTTTTGATGCGAAAAAGCAGCTTCACGCCGACAAGCAACAAATTAATGCCACGGTAGACGAAAAAGTCGCCCATTTAACCATAGAAAAAGCCAAGCTGACGCTACACTTTGTTGCCGAGCAAGGCCAGCCGTTAACCTTAACCGCCACCACAGCGCACCCCAAGGGCTTTATCAGCGGCGGCGAGATAGAGCTGCAAACGCAGACGTTTTATTCAGCTAGCCCTATGCTGCCCAGTGAGAAACTCAGTGTCGATGCGCAAGCGCTTAACGCCCGCTTTAAAAATATTGCCAACGCCCATTATGAGTTGGTCGAGCTGGATACCAGCCAAGTGCCTGCGGGGTTAAGCATCCCCTACCGTGAAGTCACCGAGCTAAAAAATGCATTGCTTACCTACTTAAATGAAGGCGCCTCGCCGGTTAATGAAGTCACCTTGCCTAAGCTTGAGCGATACGCTAAAGCACGGCCTGAGCAAACAGAGCTTTCGCTGTTAATATGCGATCCTAGGGACGCCGCCTTAGCCAACATCACCGATGCTGATATCTATTTCAAACTGCCAGATGCTTATAAACGTGGCTGTACTAAATACGTGGATTTGCTGCTGGAACACCCGCGTTTGATCCCTTGGTTTCCACCTGTGTTGATAGGCAAAGACTTTGATGTTGCGCTCAATATTTTAGAGCAAGTGAAACCCGACTGGATTGTCACCAATAACACCGGCATCGCTTATCACGCTCACCGTTTGGGCATTAACTGGATTGCCGGCCCCTTGCTCAATACCACCAACTCTTACGCCTTGTTGGCACTGCAGCAAGGTTTTGATTGTCGCGGCGCATTTATTTCTAATGAAATAAGTAAGAAACAAATTCGCCATATCGCAAGGCCAGATAACTTCAAACTGTTTTATAGCGTGTATCACCCGATTTTGCTGATGGCGAGCCGCCAGTGTTTCTTTCAGCAAAGCGTTGGCTGTGAAAAACCGCGCATCGACAATGGTTGCATGCTGAGCTGTGATAAATCCACCAGCATCAAAAACCTAAAAGGCGATTCTTTTGCCATTGATAAACAAAAAGGCGGCTACCCCAGTATTTACAATCAAGATCAGTTCTTAAACACCGATATCATTGACGATCTCAAAGCGCTGTTTGATGGCTTTATGATTGATTTAACCAATATCGGCGCCGGCGATAAGCCCTCACCCGATAAAGTCAGCTTGATTAAACATTTTGAGGCGATGCTCAGTGGCCAAACGAACGCCAGCGAACAAATCGCGCAATTGGTGCCCGCATCGACCAATCAGCAATACCAAGTGGGTTTGTAGCTAGTTTTGGGATATAGGAACATCAGACCTGTGGGAGCTGCAGTCATACAGCGATTAAAAGTAAGCTAAATCGCACCATCACTGGTGCTCCCGCAAAAAACTAAGGCGGCGATCTATTCCTTCCGTCACCCTGATTTAGTTCAACTTCGGCTGGATCATTAATAATGTAAGGCGCGTAGGAACAACATGGCGATCAACTTGGGCCAACACATAAGCTTCACCATGTTCAAATTGGCATTGGCCGCCAATCATGCCTTCATCTAGTGTGATGTCATCGCCCGACGCGAGTTGATTTAGGGTACATTGGTTAAATTCACCGAGATAAGCTGCTTGCTTAAGCATCGTTTGGTGAGCGTCCTTATTCAGCTCCGCACCTGTATTGGTTAGATGCCCTTGTAAAGAAGATAACTGCCAATCTTTTGATACGTCAGTGAGCACTGTTCCCAATAAGGTTAAATCTTCCACAGCTAATGTTGCAGTCTTGTATTTTGACCATCCCCAAGACCCGACACTGAAGGCAATAAAGCAACCAAGTATCGCAGTGAATAATAGTTTAAACATCAAGTTAATCCTTTTTACTTATGTGATTATTATCATTGTGCGAGTTCGCCTCTCACAGGGGCTTGAGTACGGTTTTGAACTTGTGGGAGCTGCAGTCATGCAGCGATAAATGCTAAGAGCAAATCGCACCATGACTGGTGCTCCCACAAAAAGTACCCACAAGGTAAGCTAAGGCGCTAGCGCCAACACCTTGTCGATATCTTCACTATGATGGCGCTCGGCTAGCTGCTCCCAAACCTCACCAAAGGTGCGATTGACTATGCGACCACGTTGCACCGCAGGGCGAGCAGCTATTTGCTTAGCCCAGCGCTGCACGTTTTGATAACTGTCCACTTGTAAAAACTCCGCTGCATCGTACAGCTTACCCAGCGCCAAGTTGCCATACCAAGGCCAAATGGCCATATCGGCGATGCTGTATTCTTCTCCGGCCACATAGGTATGCTTGGCCAGTTGTTTGTCTAACACATCCAATTGGCGTTTTGCTTCCATGGCAAAGCGATTGATCGGGTATTCTTGTTTCTCATCGGCATAGGCATAGAAATGACCAAAGCCGCCGCCTAAAAATGGCGCCGAGCCTTGCGCCCAAAATAGCCAGTTAAATGTTTGGGTGCGCTCGGGGCCGCTCGCAGGTAAAAAATGCCCAAAACGCTCTGCTAAGTGGACTAAAATAGAGGCCGATTCAAATACATTAACGGCTTGTTCGCCCGATCTATCAACTAAGGCTGGAATTTTTGAGTTGGGATTAACGCCAACAAAGCCAGAGGAGAACTGATCCGAATCGCCGATATTGATAAGAAAGGCATCGTACTCGGCTTCTTTGATCCCTAAGGCTAACAGCTCCTCTAGTAAAATGGTGACTTTTTGGCCATTGGGGGTACCCAGTGAATATAGCTGCAAAGGATGCTCACCCACGGGCAGATCACGTTCAAATCTCGCACCCGATTCAGGGCTGTTGATATTGGCCCATTTGTTGCCGCCTTCACTGTTATTAACCCATACCTTAGGCGGGACGTAACCTTGATCGCTCATGATAACTCCTTATTTAACATAGAAAGTTCAGCCTACACCCTTTATCTAACAAAGTCATGAATAAGTCAGGCCAATCAACAAACATTTAGCCCGGTATGTTGACCAATGCATAAGGGCTAAGTGAGTCGACGCTGAATTCGTAAATGTTCAATCTGGGAACTACATTTAAGGTATCAACATGCCCATTTTCGTGATGCCGAGGTAAACATGAAGAACTTTGCCAATATCTTATTTGCCACTCAGGGTATGCCCGGCTATACCCAAGCTTTAGATCAAGCTTTTGAACTAGCGGTCAGTAATCAAGTTACTGTAAATGGTCTTATTGCGTGTCCGCCATTTCCGCAAGATCTGAAACATTACCAAACGCGCTACCAAGAATCACTGCTAGGTGCCATACACATTCATATCGAAGAGCTTCGAAGCCGCTTAGGCGTTTCGCCGACGCAACCACCTTTTCCATTGTCTATTCTCCATCACGAACAGCCCGCCGTTGGCATTATAAAATCCGTCATTGAGCATCACCATGATTTGCTTATCAAAGAGGCCGAGCCAGTGGGCAAGTCAAAACTGGGTTTTAAAGCCATCGACATGACATTACTGAGAAAATGTCCTTGCCCTATCTGGTTACACCGCCCCACTTCTCGGCCCAAAAAGCAACAGAAAGTGGCTGTGGCACTCGACCCAAACGTGACCGACGACAAACAATATTATCTTGCCCTTCGCTTACTTGAAATTGCAAAGTCGATTGCCGATACCACTGAGCACCCACTGCAAATATTCACTTGCTGGGAATACTTATCTCAAAGTTATTTAGCCGATCACGCGCGGCTAGATATCGATACCGAGCAACTCGCTGCCGAAGAGCAAAGGGTGCAACAACGCCATCAAAATCAGTTAGAAGAAATCATTGAAAAATCCGACATCAGCGATGACTTTGAGGTCCATTATTTACATGGCCGACCCGATGACATGATACCGGATGCCGTCGCGAAACAGCACATCGATGTGCTCGTGATGGGCACCCTTGCCCGTACTGGAATCTTTGGCTTAGTAATAGGTAATACGGCAGAAAACATTTTACAGTCCATTAATTGCTCTTTAGTGGCGCTTAAACCTAAAGGGTTTGAATCGCCTATAAAATAATGGATATAGCGGTTTCTGCTAAGTACCAAAGGGACCAGCATATCAATTTATAAGATCAGGCTTGTGTAAAATATCCTTTTACCAAGCCTGTTATGATTGTCTGGGTAACCCCCCTTTAACTCGTATAAGCATTCGCTGGGAGAATAAGTCAGGCTTTCACCTTTTGTATTTCGCCCGAGCCAATCGCCAATTGCTTTTCCGCTTCGGTATAAGGGCGACACGAGACATCAAAGGCTTTTTGATACCATTGAAAGTACTTGTAAAGTGAGCGTAAGCTTCTGAAATAAAAGCCGTAACCCTTTACTAAGCAGGCACCGTCTTGTTGCGGGATATTAGCGTAAACATCTTCTTCAGGATAATACAGGGCAGGCAAAAAATGGCTCGACTCTACTTTATAGTATTTACCATTGTCGGCTTGTGTACTGCAAGGTAGCGAGGTACAACCTGTAAATTGATACTGCTCCCCTGCGACTATCTCTTGCTTGCCTGTGGTGTAAACCAGCTCCTCAAACTGGGTGCCATAAAAGTAAGCCGCTGTGATAGCGATATACACAGCCAAACCTAGTGCGCCAATCCACGCACTGTTTTTCCCCAAACGACGGGCACAAAAGGTCAGCTCACCCGGATATTGACTATCCGGAACATAAGCTAACCAAATTGCCCCGATTTTGATGCCATAAAGCACAGGATTTCGGCTACTAAGCAGGTAATTAAGCCAGGCAACGGTTCGCGTTATCACATACCAAACCTTACTGATCACCCTGACCATAAGGGTCAGGGTTTTAACCAAAATGGATTGTTTTGCCGACGCCGATTTATCGGCAACAGCATGCTCAGCTAAGGCGTGCTGGGCCTGTTTTAACAGCTCAGATTGGGATAGTTCTGAACGATTTACCCTTGGCTCATTATTGTGCTCCATCATGGTTTAGGGCTCCCTCTTGGCTATGCCGGCTGCACTGTTGCTTGGCTAAGCGGCGCTGAAATCGCTAATTGTTTTGCCGATGGATCATAATTAATCACCATTTCACCTTGAGCATGTGGGGTCTGCAGTAAGGTGTTAGCCACCGCAGGTTTGATCCGTGTGGTGATGTAACCAGGCAGGCCGCGCGCGCCAATGGCTGGGACATAAATATCTTTACAAATATCGGCCAAGGTCTGATCACTGACATTAATAATGATTTTTTTGCCACTGGCTTTAATTTGATGGTTGAGCTTATCAATTTCACGACGGGCTATCTTTTCAACCACAGCTAAATCCAAGCGATTAAAGCAGACGATGTTTTCTCGGCCGTTAAAGCGGTTTAAAAACTCGGGGCGATACACCTGATCTAGCTCTTTCATGGTTTCCGCGACCGCTTGATCAAAGCTCAGATTTTGGTCAAGGAAATGGGGCTGCCCTATGTTGGTTGTCATCAAAATGATGGCATCACTGAATGACACCGTTAACCCGCGGTTATCGGTGAGTCGACCGTCATCCAGTACTTGTAGCAAGACGTTAAATACATCCGGGTGCGCTTTTTCAATCTCGTCAAATAATACAATAACCCTAGGGTTCGCTCGCATGGAATTAGTCAAGATCCCACCCGCTTCATAGCCTTCGTACCCCGGAGGCGCACCGATCAATTTGGCAACGCCATGTTTTTCCATGTACTCAGACATGTCAAAGCGCAGCAGGGCTCGCTCATCATCAAACAAGGCCGCGGCCAAGGCTTTAGCTAATTCCGTTTTACCTGTACCCGATGGCCCTAAAAACATAAATGAAGCTTGCGGCTTTTCAGGATCTTTTAAGCCAACGCGCGCCACGCGCACCGCATCGGCCAATTGCGCCACCGCATGATCTTGTCCAAACACCCTAGCGCTGAGTACCGATTGTATTTTCAGTAATTTACTGCGCTCATCTTGATTAAGTTTGTCGGTTGCAATCCCCGAAATGGCACTGAATTCGGCCAGCACACTCTCCACATCCAAACAAAGTTCGGCATTCACTTGGCTGGTCAGCTGATCAAATTTAAGCCGATTTTCTTTAACGTATGCCTCCATTTGCGCAATTTCTGTGCGGATCTTGCTGATGGCCTCCGATTCAAATCCCGCCGCGAGGGAAGCCGAAAAACCACGAAATTGCTCAACGGTTTCAGGCTCGGGTTTGGCCGTGTCTTTTTGTTGCTCTAATGCTTGTTGCTTATTCAGCGAATCTTCTAGCTCAATTAACCCTTCTTCGCCGTCACGCTGATTTTTATAGCATTTGCGCATTTGTTGCTGGATATCATGCCATTGCGCTTGCTGCTGCGTGATAGCTTGCGCCAGCTCTGCTTTCTTGCTCAAAAGCTGCTCAGCCGGTATATGCAAAAAATCACTGTTTTCATCGCCGGCAATCGCCAGCTCGATTAAGCTCAACTGATAATTTAATTGCGTTAGTTTAGCTGGCTCGGCATGAGCCCGCTGGCGATAAGACGTTAATGCGCGATCCAATAGGTTTAAACTGCGCTCGGGTTGGGCTCGGCTTAAACTCATTTCACGAACGCGGTATTTATTCGTTAAGTCAATTGCTGTATCAATGGCTTCTTGGCTAATGCTAATTTTATGATGCTGCTCTAACCGTTTACTAGTCACGCTAATGATCTCGGTTAAGGAGCCATGTGGCGGCTCTTTGATATCCAGCATGGTGTAATATTCACGCATGTCAGAATGGCACTTTAGCACCACTTCGAGATCTTCATCGCGCGTTTCAAAAATCACCTGAAACTTGTTCATGCGAATTTCACGCACTAAGGCATTAATAAAGTTAGTACAACCGTTATTGCGCGCGGCTTCAATGAAATCTCTCGCATCTTCGATGATCAAAATCGATTCTCTTGAGCGGCTTAAGGTGCGCAGCAATTTTTGATATTGCTCATTCATTGCGTTTGGATCACCTGAGGCAAACAAGCCATCGGTATCTAACCAAAAGATGCGTTTGTTTATGATATCAAAAGAAGCATGTGGGTCGTTTTTACTGGCTTGTAGACCCAAGCAAAGGGCCGAGCAGCCTACCCCACCAGTGCCGACGAGTAACACGCTATTGGCTTGTTTGCGCATTAACACGCCAGCGAGTTGCTTTAGCTCTTTGTCTCGGCCAACGAGTTGAAAGTCTGGATATTGCGCTAATTTATCGCGACCACGGATCAGAAAATTATCTTGTGACATAGGTTACCTGTTCAGTCATCTCTGGAAAAATAGACATAAAAATAGCCCCAGTTGGGGCTATGGATTTAGCGTTGGATATTAAAAACCAAACGGACTGGCCTCGGCTTGCTTTTGAGGTTGCTTCGTTTTTTGCTCATCTTCGTATTTTCCAGACGTCACATCAGCTGCAACAGAAATGGACTCTTGTACGCTGGCTTGAACATCTTTTGCGGTATTTTCTAGTCGACTTAATAAATCTTTTGTTTCCAATAAACCATCTCGAGTAATACTGGTTGCGGTTTCAATCACTTGGCCGTATTGCTCTAAATCCTCTAGGGCTTTGCTTAGTTCGCTGTTTTGCTCTTGAGTACCCAGTGCAACGCGGATCACCTCTTTTTGGCCTAAGGCTGTGGTGGTTTGTTGCATGCGCTCTAGGGACATGCGGGCCATTTCTGATGATTCGCCCAATGCCGCTGAGGATACGGCTTGCAGCACAGTGCTAAGTTGATCAGCCACGCCCGCAACGCCTGAGCTGTGTAGCTGGCGGGTACGAGAAATCTGTTGATCGTTTGCATCTTGCATGGATTTGATGCGATGACCTGAGCTAGTCAACTCAGCCAGTACCGTGGTGGTGTCCACCGCTGAGCTGCCCAAGGCTTTAATGTGGTTTTCCAGATCGCGTTTGTGGCGTTCACGCGTCATTCGCTCAATGTCGCCTTCATTAGGATCATCGGGTTGCAAGGTGTCACGTAATGTTTCGTTTTCTTTATCGGCTTCCTTCGTCGCATCATTAATGATGGCGTAAATCTCGCGCATGCTAAAGTTGGCTTCATTTAGGTTGTCAATTTGATCATTCATCATGTCAAAATGCTCAGACACTTTACCCACTCTCACCTCAGTGGTTTTTATAAAGTCTTGCGCCGCGGTCACTAACTCTTTTTGTCTGTCTTTATGCTCGGTTGAGGAGATATCCAATAGCTCACGTAATTTTGCCTTTTGCTCGGCATATTCAACGAGGTTCGACTGGCTCTGCGGGCGCTCCGGCGTTTCGGCTATGGCCTGGGTCAGTTTTGATAATTCATCCTTATGGCCTTCTATTTCTAGCTCAAGTACCGCAATTTTTTCTCTTGAGGCGCGGGTAACATCACCAAAGCCAAACCAAGATTTATCTTGCCCAAGTATGGCTATTTGATTTTTCTTTTCTTTTAAGATTTTGGTTAAGGCTTCTAAATCTTGCTGTTGCTGCGCGCGAAGTAACGCCAGTTCGGCTTCTGCTTCTTTGTCTTCTGCGATTTCTCTAAATACATCAAAGGTCACACCGTTCATACGTAAGGTATAAACCGCATCAACAATGTCGGTTAACGGAGTAATTTTGGTTTCAAACGAAATAAGGGCATTGTTTATTTCATCATAAACATTTTTCAATTCAGAGAAGGCCCCCGTATCTGTCAGCGTGATGATCTCTTGCGCCATGCGTTTACGTTCATGCTGCAAGAATTCTTTAAACTGGTTAAATTCTTCTAACTTTTCTTTGGCATCGTCTTTGTTATTGGTAAACGTTAATGCTTGGGTGACTGCATTTTTCTTATCGGCCGGCGTCAAGCTTGGGTCAAGCACAATACCGTAAAACGTATTGCTTTGAATATTCGCAAACTTTTCGCTGCTTTGGTGTTGCTCTTTGGTTTGAGCTGAAGCACTGGTTGAACGCCGTTTTGACGTTTTAACCGCCTGCTCTATGACTTGATTGATTGAATTAGATGATTTTTTCTTACTACGTGCATTAGACGACATTATGTATCCTAGTCAGCAAAGCTGAAATCAAAAATGAGAAAGAGATCGCACTGATTAACGCGCCTTTAATGGGGCGATAAATAAACGACCTTCGCATGTTGACATCAAACAAATATCAATAGATCGATACTAACTGATAGTTAGGATATTAACAATGATGTTAATTTTACTTTTTTAACTACTTACAAGGTTTAAAGATAATTGGGACTTAACGGGGATTGACCAATGGCCTTGGTTAAACCTACTGGCTAGCCCCGCTATAAATGAGCCTATTATGCCTGTTACACCTTACTTGGGGCGCAAGTAATATGCCGTTGGTAATCAGAGGCCAACATTGAATAAAAGTATTCGTCCCACCATTGGCCATTTGGCCTTGGAATACATTGTCGAAAGTGCCCTTCTCTGATCATGCCCAATTTTTCCATCAGGCGATAAGAGGCAGGATTGTCGGGTTGAGCGGTGGCCACCACTCGGTGAAGGTTTAGCGTTTCAAAGCCATAAGCCAATGCCGCCGAAGCCGCTTCATAGGCGATACCTTGACCTTGAAATTCAGGATGGATGATCCAGCCAATCTCATAAGTATGATCACCAAACCAAGGGGAAAACTCGATATGACCCACCACCTTTTGCTGCCTTGATGTAAGATAGCAAACGCTTGCTTTGTTTCGGTCACAAAACGGATCACCGCCTCTTTACTCAAGCAACCTTCGGCGAGGAAATACGTCGCTTTGGCATCGGTCATGTACTCTGCCACGTCATCGACATCATTGAGGGTAAACGGCCTAATCGTTAGGTGGTTGAGTGTCAGTTGCATGGCTTTTGATTTCCTGATTTACGACGTTATATTGATTGTTTCGTAACGTCAGTACCTAAGAAAATGGTGGGGGCTTGTTTCATCCACGGCCCGCTTTCGTCTGATAACGCAATCCCATAGAAAAAGCTTGCTCTTCAGTGATAACCTCTTTCTTTTTTAATAAACCAATGATTGAACTTGGCTTTCTTGCTACCTCTTGGGCAATGCAATCAATTGCGATATTAGCATTATATTGACTGATAACGTACTCGATGGCTTCGTCTGACCAAGGTAAACCATAATTTTTTGGTAACCCTTTTGCCACATTCTCTTGTTGCTTTTCTTCAAGGGATTTTTTTTGCTTTTTGTGTGTCGGTTGGTTGCGAAGAAGGTAAAAAAGCGCCCGTATGACATCGGGGTGGTTGTAGGGCGAATTTTCAGGGAAACATTCCCCTGTGACGGGGTCGATACCGTTCGCTAAAGTATCAATAATCAGATAAGCCTTTTCTTGATCCATCTTGATATCCTCAAATGTTGACGGGCTAACGTTATGTGCCAAGGCAATGGTAATGGCCAAATATGCTTAATATTCTTTCGTCAATGAGTCGGTGCGCTCTAATAAGCCTTTTGTCGAGCCAAGCAACGCGTCATCTAGCTCCACTTTTTCATTTTGCTCCTTGAGCGCGAACGCATAAGATAAGTCAGGCTCGGCTTTATCTACTTTTGGTGTTAGTAACGCCTGACGTACGCCCGCTTGTTCACTTATTGCGACAGTCACTTGCTGCATTTGCTCCAGTGATATACGTGCGAGATCAGAAGCCTCCCCTAATGCGGCCAACGACACAGCCTGTACAACTGATGTAAGCTGGCCAGCTAAACCAGCGATACCCAATTTACTTGAGTTATGCAATTGGTGTGTACGCGCCATTTGCGCTTCACTGTTGGCTTTCATCGACTGAATGCTGTCCCCTAGATGAGTCAGTTCGGCCACAACCTCGTTGGCATATCGAACTGAGTCACTAAGTAGATTAATGTGTTGCTTTAAATGATGCATACGGCGTTCTCGCTCATTGCGCTCATCGTCACTTTCTAACGAGGGTGCTGCTTGCAGGCCGAGGTATAGGCTTTTATTTTGTTTCTCAGCGTTCCTCGCCGCCTCACTCACTATGGTGTAAAACTGACACATCTGCAAATTCGCTTTATTTAATTGCGCAATTTGCTCACTTAAGGTTTCCATATGCTGAGCTATGCGATTTATTCTCAACTCACTTTTTTGAATGAAATCTTGGGCTGCATTGACAACGGCTTTCTGGCGCGCTTTGTGTTGCAATGGGGATAACTCTAATAATTCTCTTAATTTTGCTTTTTGTTCTGTATAGTCAGCAAACTGTGTCGCTTTAACAGCTTCTGTTGGGATCTGGGCCATTTGTTCAACTAATAAAGCTAATTCTTCGTTATGCTCAACTAGGTCAAGTTTGAGTAAGGCTATTTTCTCTCGAGAGGCACGAGAGAGCACACCAAAGCCAAACAAAGTGAGATCCTGCTCTAACAAGGCAATTTCACGCGTTTTGTCTTTGATCGTATGCTTTAAACTTTCATGGGCTTGCTCTTGGGCTGTTCTCTTCGAAGCCAAGTTGAAATCGGCTTCTTTGTCTTTGGCTATTTCTCTGAGCACATCATAGGTTATACCCTCGTTTCGTAGCACATGGATCGCGTCGACAATATCGGTTAGCTCCTTTACCTTAGCTTCAAAGGAAGTTAACGCCGTGAAGGTTTCGTCGTAGACACTGTTTAACTCAGAGAAAATATCAATATCACTTATCGCCGTTATTTTTTGTGCGACTTGTTTATGCTCTTGTTGTAACAGCAGATTAAACTGCTTGAAATCGTCTAGGTATCCTTGACTCACATCTTGAGCAGAGCTAAACGTCAACATTTTTGCCATGGCATGTTGCTTTTCAATCAAGGTTAGATCGGGGTCAAGTAGCAGGCTATAAATGGGATTACTTTGCTCATCACCTCGCTTGCGATTGTGGTGTTGTGATGGCCTATGCACAGGTGCACTAGGATGTGATGAAGAATGTGGGTTAGCCGTTGATTGAACTGACGAGCCGACTTTATCAGCCGGGTTAAATGCAGCTTTCAAATCAGCAATCGCTGAAGCAGCATTATCCGACAGGTCATTGTTTATTTTATCTTGCATAAAAGAGCCTACTTAGCGTAACTGAAACCGACTTACTCAAAGCCACGGGTTAGTTCAGCCACTCTAAATGATTAAACCGACATTAACAATGGCTTGAACTTTGTTTTAAGTGCGTTTTCTGGCGTAAGACTCGGTGTAAATGGACTTCATAAAATGAAAGAGTCTATGAAAAACACTGAAAATTGAAGTCAGGAGTGCATTGAAAATGTTACCACCTCCAATGCGTGTCAGTTGGCTTTCGCTCTATTTGGTCAGGTCAACACACTGCAGTTAGGTTAGGCACCTAGGGTGCCTGCTTGTCGCTGGCGTGGGGCTTAGTGTAAGGCAGCACGAAATGGCAATTGGCTACAAATCTCGGCTTCAGCCACTAATATTTGCTCCAGACGCTCATCTACTTCGACTTTATCAAAATATTCATAAGCCAGCTCGATAAATAAGTTCTTATGTTTTTCTTCTGACTTGGCAATCGTCACGTAAAAATCTTTCTCTTTGCCTTCGGGCAAAGCCTGCGCCACCAGTGAAAAACGCTCATGGCCGCGGGCTTCTATTACCCCTGCAACAAGTAATCTGTCCATGAAGAAAGCGTCGCTGCCATTTCGAAACAGGGCTCTAACCGCTTTTATATAGGGGTCTTTTTCATCTTTGGCCAAATTGACATCACGCCCTTGCAGCAACTTAACTACTTGCTTGAAATGGATCATCTCTTCAATGGCTAAATCCGCCATGGCACGCACTAAGGTTTTGCGATCTGGATAATGAGATAACATGGCCATCGCCATGCCCGCGGCTTTTTTTTCTGCTGCGGCGTGATCTTGCAAAAAAGCATCAAAGTCAGCGAGTACGGCTTGTGTCCAAGTAAACGGGGTGTGGTATTTTAGTTCAAACATAGAAAGGCCAGTGGCTTAAAAAAGCGAGATTTTAACTGGCTAGGTGGACCTAAGGCAACCTTGCCTGACTCTGTTAGTCTGTTTGCGCACGAATACCTTTAATTGAGGGCCCGATCTAGCGCCCCTTTTGATAAAACAAGGTTTCTACGCGACCTTGATGGGTCGATTCTACTTTCAATGGGTGCTTAATTTGCTTCCAAGCGGTTACCTTGCCACCTTGATTAACCCTAACAAAATCACCCGCTCGATCCGCGGCATGACAGGGTCTCATAAAGTCGTAAAGGGCTTGATAACTACCCGGTTGACCCACTTCAATCATTAACAGGTCTTCTGGACGTTCACTAAAATAGTTAAGCACTTGTTGTTGATGCCTTAGATAACAGTGCCATAAGTGCTCGTCGCACATAATGGTTTCACGCTCAATGGGGGCAAATATTTCATGATAACAGCGTTTGATCACAGGATTGAAACCACCACTTTCACTGGTCAAATTGTCAAACATGCGCAGTAATAACTGCCTAATCGAGGGTATCCACGTCTCGCGTGCGCGGTTTAAATAAATAAACTTAGCCCCAGGGAAGTGTGTATCTAACTGGGCGTAATCAGCAAAAACGGGGGTATCGGCGATCACGTTAGCGTGTTCAAATGCCCGGTTGACATAAGCAGTATGAGCGGTTCGAAAACCTAAAGATAAGGTAGCGAGACAGACGCTCGTCGTGGCGGTTCTGGGCAAACCAAGAATAAAGTATTTAGGTAATAGCGCTGTCACTGGCAACCAACAAGGTAAAGGCTTAATTTTATCTTGCTCACTCACCTTTAGCAATTGACGCCTTGCAAAGGCAAATGATATTTCACCCCCATCCTTTGCCAATCTTAAACTAGAATTGAATAACGTGTTGCTAACTTCGAATGCTTGGGGCCATTCTCCTTAACAAGCACTGTCATCGAAGGAGATAAATCTTGCGAAATTTTATCATCATATTAGGGTTCTATGCGATTGCAATGTCAGTTTCCGCCTATGAGCTTAATGGCCATTTTAGGAGCCGTCCTCCCGCCATGATAGTGGAGAGCCAGACAGTGAGTGGCCCGGTCCACGACGCCATTGTTCAGGCCTTAGCTATCGCAGGCCATACCGTAAAATGGACAGTGGTGCCTTGGAAGCGTACCCAGAAAATGGCAGAACACGGATTAGTCGACTTTTTGCCTCGCCATTCGATGAATGAAGAGCGCGCCAAATTTCTTCTCCCTATTTTGATGGGATATCGAAAGCGCGAAGTCTTGTTTGTTGTGGCGCCCGGAAAGCAAATTAAAGTCCAACACTTCTCAGATTTACAAGGCCATGTGATTGGGCAACGACGTGGTAGTTTTTATGCCCCCCTCTACAATGATGCGAATAACTTACTTAAGTTATCCGTGAATTCCTATGAACAGCTTCTTCAAATGCTTGAAATTGGTCGGGTCGATCTGGCTATCGTACTTTCTGACAATATTGAATTTAAGGAACGCCTGCTTGCCATTCCTGGGGCAACGCTTGCGGATTTTCGTATCACGCTTCTCGCTGGGCGATATAGCTCGATTCCGATTAACTCACCGGCAGCTGAGTTTTATGAACAAATCAATGCCGCTTTTTTTAATATGCGAAAATCAGGTGAAATGGATGCCATATTTAAGCTTCATGGACTTCCACCATTACACCAAGACTTTACCACCCCAGAAAGTAAAGCGCAGGAAGCCATGTTAAAACAATAATGACCCACCAAAGCATGCCATGGATTAACAGGATCTGTTTGCCTTGGCGAGCCAAGCCTCTTTTTCGATGACGTACAGACAATGGGGTGCTAATGGATGATCGGGCGCCATTTTCGGATGCATAAAATCTTGCCCTGTATTGGACATGCCCAAGTTAAGCATCACCTGCTGCGAAGGATGATTGGTTAAGGCAGTAAACGCAAAGATCTTTGGCTGAGCTAAGTGTTCAAAGGCAAAATCGATGGCCGCTCGAGCAGCTTCACTGGCATAACCTTTACGCCAATGGGGCCTTGCAATACGCCAGCCGACCTCAATAAAAGGGGCATTAGGAAATCCCTCTGTTTGCTGGTGCAGTCCCACCAAGCCGATAAACTCACCCGTTTGCTTTAGCTCAACCGCCCAAAAACCCCAGCCGTTTTGCTCAATTAAACCACGTGCTTTTTCAGCTAAGGCATCACTTTGCTCACGATCTAAGCAGCAGGGAAAATAGCGCATCACCTCAGGATCACCGCTCATGTTAGCAAATGGCGCAAGATCACTGTGTTGCCACTGCCTGAGTATTAACCTTGGTGAGATCAGTGTTGCTGCCATAAATGCTTACCCTTTGATAATAAAAAGATATCATAGTGCATCAGTGCCATATAATACGCAACCTAACGGCCAAGATCAGTGAAGCCTTATTCAGCGATAAAAAAGTATTTCACTAACAATGAGCGATAGTCAGGTTTGGCTTTAAAATCATCTAAAGCTTGCTGCCAACGTTTTACTTCGCGCTCTGGCGTGCCTTTTGACATCGCAATGTAAAGGTCAACACTAAACAGCTCGATATTGGTCATTTCTATGTGATAAGGGTTAAAACCTGCGTGTTTTGCCATGTCGGCCACCACAGCACCACCGCCAACAATCAACGGGGTGCGTTGAGCCATTAAAAAACTGATCATCATGTCTGGCGATGTCACCACTTTTAGGTTGTCAAAACCCTGAGATGTTAAAAATTGATGTTCCGGATAATCACGCGTCACCGTAATCGAGCTCGCCGCTTTCGCCTGCGCTATGCTGGTGTATTCCGTTTCATCACTGCGGCGCTTAAACAGCACCACACGGTCAGTTAAAATCGGCCCTACCCATTGGTATTTATCTTCTCTGGCGGGCGTTCGCGCCATGGCAAACAACACATGATCAGCATGTGAATCAAGATCGCGCACGGCTCTTGCCCATGGCAACACGCGGATCTCCTGTTCAATGCCTAATGCAGGCATAATTTGCTCGACAATTTCGACCGCCACGCCAACCAGTTCGCCTTGGTTATCGTAATAACCAAAGGGGAAGAAATCTTCCGTCATAATGGTGTATAACTTTGAATTGGCCCAACAAGGGCTGGTGAGTAGCAAGGTAAAAAACAAAAATAATGACTTTAACATAAGCACTCTCAATCATGCCGAAAGGGATCTGAACGGTTCAATTATAGAAGTTGCTTAACTCGATTGCTGAAGATGAACTAAAAAGGGTGAAAATTTGACTCAGAAAACGGCAATCACCTTGCTTGGGATAAACACGCGCAGCGATTGCCATTATGTTAAGTGTTGCTAACGAATGGCAGAGTTAGGCCATCGGTATTAGATTAGCATCATGATTATTGCGTCACGCTACATCCCATTGGGCTGTTAGAGTTTAAATAAACAATATCACCCGTTGGTGCATAATCAGACGCTACGATCGCGCCCTTATTCTTGAAGTAGGAATACAGCACATCGGCATCCACATAACCACTTTGCACTGGGTCTAAGGTTGGATAACCGTCACCACCGGCCGCATTATAGCTAGGTACGCTGAAGGTATAGGTATCAGTTGCACTGTAGGTTTTGCCATTGATTTCGCTGATGTCAACGGTTTTCGCCACACAGTCAACACTCATCTTCACGCCCACAATTTGCGCATAAGCACCCGAATCACGCTGCATGCTGGCGACCACACCTAAGTAATCACTGATTTCTTTACCTGTCATGGTGCTTAGAGTGATGGTATTACCAAATGGTTGAACGGTTAATACGTCGCGATAAGAGATATTACCCTCTTCAATGGATGCACGCACACCGCCTGAGTTCATTACCCCAATATCAGCATTGACTTGCTGCGCTTGCGCCGTTGCGATCAAACGGCCAAGGTTGGTCTGCATAAAGCGCACATTACCACGCTCACCATCAAGCAGTGCGTCGGTCGTTGCTATCACTTCATTTAACTTTTCTTGGCCTTCGTTTTGATAGGCTTGTAAGGTTGCTTGTAGCTCGGCATCTGGCGTGATCTCATCACCCACAAACACTTTGATCTTTTCCCCTTTTTCGTCACGTTGTGCTTCACCGCTTTCATCGGTCAAGGTTTTCTTTAAGTTAACGGGGATCAACTCATAACGCGCCAGCTTGAGCTCGCCTTCAATCACTTCAAAATCCGCTCGGCCAACGTATTTACCCCATTCGTGAGCTTGCATGATAAACGCGCCATTTTGCTCATCGGGTGCACAGGCTCCGCCAGGTTTAAAATCGGCGTAGTCATCCGAGCCAGGCTCCATACACACTGGATTTTGCGAGTGACCACCAATAATACCGTTCAATAGGCCCGGCTCTAGTGAACGAGCCAATGACACATCACCCGGCGCATTACTGCCATATTGACCGTTGACATAGTGGCCCATGTGCGTTGCCGCAAAAATCAAATCCGCCGCGTTGGCCTCTTTAATTTCGGCTATCACTTTAGCAATTTCTGTTTGTGGATCGGTAAAGGTCAGTTCACTAATAAATTCGGGGTTACCTATTTTAGCCGTGTCTTTGGTGGTTAAACCAATCACAGCCACTTTTAAGCCGTTAACTTCAAAAACTTGGTAGGGTTCAAAATAGCGCGTGCCATCTGCTTTGTATATGTTGGCTGCTAGCATAGGAAACTCAGCCAATTCACGCTGCATATCTAAAACCGATAATGGGTTGTCAAATTCGTGGTTACCTACTGCCATGGCGTCATAGCCAATCGCGTTCATGCCGATAAAATCAGGTTTGGCATCTAATAAATCTGATTCAGGCACGCCCGTGTTGATATCACCGCCTGAAAGCAATAAAGATTGACTGCCGTTAGCTTCAATTTCGCTGCGTAAACGGTCAATCAAGGCTTTACGAGCGGCCATACCATATTCACCACTGCTGTTGTGCCAAAAGCGACCGTGGTTGTCGTTAGTATGTAAAATGGTAAATTTGGTACAAGGCACCCCTTCACAGGTATTCGGTGCCACCACTACCGGCGTTTCGCCATCCGATGAATCCGTTGCATTGTTATCGCTGTTACACCCAGTTAATGCTAACAATAATGCGCTAGCCACAAGCCCATGTTTAAAATTGAACGACATACTTAATTTCCTTGTAGTAATAAAAAGCAGTTGGCAGCTGACTCACACTTAAGGGAATCATATAGTAGTTACTTTCACCACAATAGCGCCAATCACTGGGCTACTATGCCGTTCGAATGTGAAGCTTTTTATACGTTTGTTCACATTTTTTTAAAAAACAAGCGTGTTCCACTCCTGTGTTAACCTAATGAGTTGTTCAAAAAACGTCCCAGCAAAGCTGATTCATGTTTGCCTTCCGCATTCTTTAATTTTATTTTGCCGCAATTGAATTCATACTTGTGCTACTGGACCAACGCCCTTAATCGTTGCCTGAAGGCCATTGTCGTACGCTCATATTTATCCTTTAGAGGTTTTTCATGCCCTTACGTGTCTTTTTTACGATACTGCTCGCTTTATTGCTAACAGGTTGTTCTAGTTTCGCCAAAAGCCACTTCGCTAATTTATATGGGCCAAGCTCAGTGCAATCACGGTTGGTGGCCAATTCCGTGCCGGAAGCCGACATTTTTCATCAACAAGTTCAGCCCTTACTTAATCAACGTTGTGTGGTTTGCCACGGCTGTTACGATGCGCCGTGTCAGCTTAAGTTCACCTCACCCGAAGCCATCGATCGCGGCATGACCAAAGAGCGTGTATTCAGTGGCACCCGATTATTGGCAGCCCAACCTACCCGACTATATGAAGACGCCAATACGACAGCGCAGTGGCGAGAAATGGGCTTTTACCCCGTGCTAAATGAACACCGTCAAGACGAGTCGGTTAATCTACAAGCTAGCTTGATATATCGAGCTCTGGCGTTAAAACAGCAGCACCCTTTGATTGATACCCGTGAGCATGCCGACGCCTTTGATTTTTCACTGGATCGCAAACAGGAATGCAGCGCCATTGAACAATACGATACCTTTGCCCGCAATAACCCCCTTGCTGGCATGCCCTACGGCTTGCCGGCCATCAACGCCAATGAAATGCAAACCTTGACCAACTGGTTAAAAGGCGGTGCTAAAATGGCCCCACTGCCTGATTTACCCCAAGATGTGATCCAGCAAATTGATCAGTGGGAGCGCTGGCTAAACCGCGACAGTTTAAAATCTCAGCTTGTCGCGCGTTATATCTTTGAGCATTTATATCTATCGCACCTGTATTTTGCAGATCTGACCCACACAGATACCCAGCCCTTGTTCTTTACCTTAGTGCGCTCATCTACCCCGCCGGGGCAAGCCATAAAACGCATCAGCACCTTGCGCCCCTATGACGACCCGCAAGTCGAACGGGTTTACTACCGGCTGCAACAAGAGCGTGAGACGATCTTGGCTAAAACCCATATGCCCTACGCTTTGTCCAATGAGCGGATGACGCAGCTGAATAATTTGTTCTACCGCACCGATTATCGCGTGACCAAATTGCCAAGTTACGCTGCTGATGTGGCGGCTAATCCCTTTATCGCCTTTGAACAACTGCCCGTTGCCGCCCGATATCACTTTATGCGCATGACAGCGCAAAACACCATTATGGCCTTTATCAAAGGGCCGGTATGCCGTGGTCAAATGGCCCTTAATGTGATTAACGATCATTTTTGGGTGTTCTTTTCTGAAGGGGATTGGGAACAAAGTGAAGGGCTAAGTGCTTTTTTAGCCCAGCAAAAAGAGCATCTACGCATCCCCGCTGAATCGGCCAGCAATGCCGGCATCTTAACCAACTGGGTGAGTTACTCGCGGGCACAAAAACAGTATCTCAAAGCCAAACAACGAGCGTTAGATCAGGCGTTTGCCGGCGGCTACCAGTTAAATCTCAATTTGGTATGGGATGGTGAACAAAGCAATCCCAATGCCGCCTTAACCGTGTTTCGCCATTTTGACAATGCTTCCGTGGTAAAAGGGCTCGTGGGCCACCCCCCCAAAACAGCATGGCTAATTGATTATCCGATCTTAGAGCGGATCCATTATTTACTGGTCGCCGGTTTTGATATTTATGGCAATGTCGGCCATCAACTCAATACCCGTCTTTATATGGACTTTCTACGTTTAGAAAGCGAATTTAACTTCCTTGCACTATTGCCACCTGAAGCGCGTAAAAACGAGCGTGACTTTTGGTATCGCAATGCAGGGCGCGATATTCGCAATTACTTAAATAGTGAACAGAGCCAATTTAAAGCACCAAGCGCCATCGTCTATCAAAGCCAAGACCCAAAACTGGAGCTTTATGATTTACTCCACCAGCGCCTAGGTGAGTCATTAACCAATACGTATCAACTCGGTATGGCTGGCGAGCCTGTGGCCGAAACCTCTGCCTTGTCACGTTTGCAGCACATCCCCAGCATCGCCGTTAATCAACTCGCTGAAGTCACCCTATTGGCGGTGCAACAAGGTGATGAAACCCGTTTATATACCTTGTTGAAAAATTCGGCTTACAGCAATATGTCAAGTTTGCTACGCGATGCCAGTAATCGCTTACCCGAAGAAGACACCTTAACCGTGGTGCGCGGCGTGATTGGTGATTACCCCAATGTGTTTATCCAAGCTGATAACGAGCAGCTTCCTGCTTTAGTAGAACAATTGCAGGCCATCTCATCAGCGGATGATTACAGCCAATGGCTGGATAACTTTGGTATCAGGCGCTCCGAGCCAGACTTTTGGCGCTTTAGCGACCGTGTACTGAAGCAAATGCACCTTGATGATCCCATCGCTGCAGGGTTACTGGATTACAATCGCCTTGAGAATCGTTAGGTGCTTGTCGGAGCGGTTTTCTGTGGGAGCAGTTTTTAAACCTGCCATCACACACTGTCTCACCAAAATTCGCCGAGCAAGCTCGCCTCCCACCGATGTTTCATTCCAGTGGGAGCTCTGCTTTATGTGGGAGCGGTTTT
The DNA here is from genome assembly GCF_021295345.1 of Motilimonas eburnea. Lineage (GTDB taxonomy): Bacteria > Pseudomonadota > Gammaproteobacteria > Enterobacterales > CBDFNC01 > Motilimonas > Motilimonas eburnea. The sequence goes on along the minus strand of NZ_JAIMJB010000009.1, from coordinate 1,292 downwards.
TAAACCGCGAAGAAGCGCTTCAAAGTGCTAATGTCAGCTGTATTTCTGTTGCTTTTGAACCCTCTACCAAGATACAAAGCTCAGACTCAACCCACTGCACTGCCCTAAATCCAAGCGCTTGAAATACGGCTGTATTTCCGGTTTGCTCAACGCACCATAAGCTAGCAAGGTGAGCATTAACATAATGGCTAGTAACGAAATCAACTAAACTTCTTGCCACGCCCTGTCGCCGAGCCTCCCTTGCCACCCCTAAGCCACGAATATGAATTTCACCATCCAGACACAGAGTTTCAATCACCCCAACTAACTGGCCATCCTTATGATAACCAAAACAAGTCCATTCCCTCGAGCTAGCCGCTTTATTCTGCTTGGCTTGCTGCGTTGGCCGGTATATCTGGCGAAGCTCAGCAAAGCACTGCTTTGATAAGGCAATAACATCGGCATCGTCAACGCCGCGCGATTTGATATAAACTTGATTATTTTGCATTGTTCATGTCCAATAAGCCCCTTCTCACCTTATCTACAATGAGCACAATAAAATGAAGGGATACCGCTGCTGGTGCGGCTCTAATAAAGTCTATGAAGATTGCCACAAGCAGATACCCGATGGCATAGGTTTGAATCTTCACACCCCATTTAGCTATCCCACCTCTTGGGTGATTCGAAAAATCTTAGACGGGATCAAATGGTTTTTTAATGACATCGAGCACCCGTTTTGGCTTATCTTATCCATTTGGCTGCAATTTAGTGTCGCTTTTCTTTATTTGACCCTTTTCTATGACCTTGCATGGGATTATTTTTTGGGGTACCTATTAGTTATAATTCTCAGCCCCCTATACACTTTCCTAGGGTTATTTTATTTATGCGTATTACTCAATGGCACTTTTGGTCGAACGAAGGAAAAAAGGGTGATATGCACTTGCGCTCTGTCAGTATTAACCTCGCTGTCATTTTTTTTACCATTTTTCTTTCTTCAAACCGATTTATCTCAAGGATTTGGACTTTTTTTAGTCTTAACATTTGTTATCAGCAACATAATTATTGCATTTAATATCAAACGTCATATCACTGCCCTTATCTATGGATATGCTGGGGCACTATTTCAGCTTCTCGGCATAACTAACTTGATCTACGTTTCTTACTTTATGCGTTCTTAGTTAGGCACCAGGGCGAGATCTAACATTAATTGTAAGGTCTAATTGTTGGTAATTTATTCACCATGGATCTTTTATGAGCTAATCTTTCATTTTCCAAGAAAATCATATTTTAAGTTGAACTAACTGTATTTTCAG
>NZ_JAIMJB010000008.1 GCF_021295345.1 Motilimonas eburnea | reverse complement strand
TGCATGGGCCGGACATTACCGAGGTGAACATCTCAGGCGGGCCGATTTCGGATTCAATCTACTTAGACTGGGTGAAACTGGATGGTACCAACTTCAAGTTAGAATACCCGCGTATCTTCCCAAGCCTTGAAGAAAATCAAAGTTACACACTGACGGTTAAAGCGATCGATAGCTATGGCAATACATCGACTAAATCACACTCGATTGACTACATCCCGAACAATCTTTTTACGCTAACCGGCGTGGATGTATTTGCTACCGATGAGCTCGTGTTGAGCAAGAACGGTAAGCCACTATCACTGATCACATCTAACCAGCTTCGTTCAGACAACGGCAACTTGGCCAGTGGTGAACAGCAAATCTTCTTCACACTTCGCGGTGACGCACCATTTGGCTTGTATGCCAACGGCGTAAGAGTAAGGCCAGGTGAAACCAAAGAGGTGATTTACAACCTGGATAGCACTGATGGACGCATTTATCTCCCGATCTACCCCGATGTTAAAGGGGTAGAAGGGAAGGCAAATTACCTCATCGAAATTCCGAGAATAAACTAGTGAATCATTGGCTGACCAATAATGACTCAGCCAATGAAATAGCGGCCAAGATAAATCAGATATAAATACAAAAAAACAAAGAGCGTAAGTGCAGATGAAAAAAATACTTATGATTTCTACATTGGCGATGCTGAGCGTTAATGTCCGAGCAGAAGTGCTTGAATATTCCTTTACGGATACGAATAACCAAGTGGTCAACAAGCCAGCTAATGTAGCTTATATCAACCCCAAAAGCACTATTGAAGTAGTTCTATCTGCAGGCCTTGACAGAAAAATCAGGTTAACGGTGATGAAGGGGGCAACGGCGATTAATACTCAGCTGAGTGAAATAGTAGGCATTAATGATCGTATGCAAACGAGCGATGGCCGTGAGTTCTATGGTAAGCGATTTACTGTGCCCAAGTTAAGCGATGGTGAGTATCAAATCGTTCAAGAGGTGCTTGATACCGCTAATAAATTGGTAAAAACAGAAGCGACAGCAATTAAAGTTGATACCGTTGCGCCAACTATCGGTGCAGAAATAGCGTGGGTGCATGCGGGTTACCGTGGCGGCTCTATCGAGGTGTTTGCTCATACCAATGCAACACAAGAAATAAACGTAGCACAGCTCAGTGACAGCGATTCGGGATTATCACACGCAGATTATTTTGCTGTTTTGGATGGAGTAAAGCGTACAACACGAGCAACACTCAATATCGATGAAGGGCGAGCAAATGCAGTGGCAAGCCTGGCAGCAGGTGCAAGTGTGGCGCCGAACCCACAGGCCAAATACACGATAGGATTTGATGTTTATGACGCTGCGGGTAACAAAGCAACCATCAGCCGGCTGTCCACCATCGACAGAGTAACCCCGTCTGCGGAGATACAAGTCAAAAATGCAAAAACTGGCGTTTATGAGCCGTACCAATCGGGAATGAAAATCTATGCCCAGCCAGTGACCGTGCGTTATGTAATGAAAAAAAGTGAACACACAGACTTTAACGGCACCGATTATGGTTGGCTCAGCGGGCAGTATAATAATCAAGATACAAATAATGTTTACCTTGAATTCACCATCAATTACCCACAAGCCTATTCATATCGGGAACTTTACACAAAGGCAGGTCTGCGCCGTTGGATGCCCGTGGGCAGCCTTAACTTTACACCGGATGCTGGCGTACCGCTCGCGCCGGAGCCAGCAGGACTGAAAGCAGAAATAAATCATGACGGAGCATGGAAAAACGCTTCATTATGGGAAAGGGAGCCCTTTACTGTCAGCAAAGTTTTGATTCTAGCCAAACAAAAAACATACCGACAAAAGGCGTGGGTTTCAGGAACAACACCTTGTTATATCGAGCCAGGAGAGACGTCTTGCGTTGTTAATACGAACATCGAGCGTGTGACGGGGAAAGGATATACCCCTTATGCTTATTATGTCCAAGACATTGAGACCGGTTTGGGAACAGTGCATGGCGGATATGTATTAGTTCACTGGGACTTTAATGATCCCATCATCAATAAAGCAGAAATTAACGGCTCAGAGGTCAGTATGCAGGTTATAAACCAAGATGCAGTTAACAACTGGGCACGCTCTAAATGGGTTATCACAAAATACGAAGCATATGCTGCAAATGGACAAAATAGACATTCTCTCCCACGCACAAAATTGGTGAGCGAAGATTACCGTACTGCCAATGCCACATTTAGCGCAGCTGGATTACCCGATGGCAATTATGAAATCAGTGTTGTCGCTGGTGATAACTATGGCAATGAAACCACCACAATCGTTGGCAATCACGTTATCGACAACACCCCGCCATCCATTGCGGTATTTGCGGAAAACAAAGCCCTTGTCGATGGCCAAACAGTGCTGGGGCTTGAGAGTATCAACATCAAGCTCAGCGACCTGCATGGGCCGGACATTACCGAGGTGAACATCTCAGGCGGGCCGATTTCGGATTCAATCTACTTAGACTGGGTGAAACTGGATGGTACCAACTTCAAGTTAGAATACCCGCGTATCTTCCCAAGCCTTGAAGAAAATCAAAGTTACACACTGACGGTTAAAGCGATCGATAGCTATGGCAATACATCGACTAAATCACACTCGATTGACTACATCCCGAACAATCTTTTTACGCTAACCGGCGTGGATGTATTTGCTACCGATGAGCTCGTGTTGAGCAAGAACGGTAAGCCACTATCACTGATCACATCTAACCAGCTTCGTTCAGACAACGGCAACTTGGCCAGTGGTGAACAGCAAATCTTCTTCACACTTCGCGGTGACGCACCATTTGGCTTGTATGCCAACGGCGTAAGAGTAAGGCCAGGTGAAACCAAAGAGGTGATTTACAACCTGGATAGCACTGATGGACGCATTTATCTCCCGATCTACCCCGATGTTAAAGGGGTAGAAGGGAAGGCAAATTACCTCATCGAAATTCCGAGAATAAATTAGAGAGGGTAATATGGTAAACCGAGATATTAGCCAGTTTATCAAGCGTTGCGATGAGTCATTTCGCTTGGGTCAAGCAGCCTTCCATCAAGGCGAGCAGTTAGAGCATTGCCCGTGGGGTGATCATAACTGGCACCAAGCTCAATACAGTCGTCAATGGAAAGCAGGCTGGCTCGCTTCACAGCGAAGTGCGTTGAGACCGTTGGATATAAAACGCGACATTCTAATCGAAAGCGCTGTGTAGTAAATATGCGTTATCCATCGCCCTCAGGGCGGTGATTGCATTAGAAATCAACAAAATATATTCTTACCATTGTGTAACGAAAACCAAGTGCGGAAGATAAAACCACTTTCAACTGACTGGCCAAAAAAGCTCCGCAACAAACAATAAATTATGGAGAAGATATATATGAAATTCGCTACTGGCTTAGCCTTTCTTATTCTAGTTAGCAATGCAGCTTTTGCGGCTCGACAGACTGAAGTTTTGTCAATTGATAAGTGCGTATTAGAAGTGAGTAGAGATAAGGCAGTAGACCTAGATAATAAAGATAAATCAATTGACTATATTAATTTAAATCTAATTGACAGGTTTAGAGTTACAGAAAATAGTAAACAAACGATAGCGAGAGGCAAAAAAAAATATGAAATACGCATTGGGAAAGAAAGTATAGAGACTGATGACGCAAGTGAAATGAGAACGCTCAAGAGCGCGGTGATTCAGTGCATCAACAAATAGTTTTCGCGTACAAGTCATTCACCCCTCCTCAAATCAAAGGGTTTGCCCGAAGTTTACAATGAGAACATCGGGCTTGTGCATATGATCCAAATTGGTGTCAAAATACCCAATGCCAACTACTCTTGATATTCTTCACCAAATTTCATTTGATGGCTCCAGAGGCGCTTTTCCTGCTCTTTTCGCTGGAGCAACTTACTGCTCGAACGACGTTTATCTCTAGCCGCGACGTTAGTGACTAAAGAATTCAGGTACTCTCTTTCACTATCAACAACATCTTCTGAGAATAATTTTCTGGCCATGTGGTGCTCCAATTGTTTAGGTACAAAGCTGAAATTAAAGCGATACCAGCAAGGCGCTACTGTAGAGCATTAAAGGTCAGTATATGTGTTACCAGCCTACGTTGTAAGTTAGCCCCGGATGAAACGTAAAATGAGTATCAATTACCTTGAGCTCATTCTCACCTACAATTTTGCCTACACGAACAGTGAATGATTTATTTTCATCGGGGGCTGTATCAGACATGCGACTGGCTGCTTTTAATAACTCATCATTCTTAACCCAGTCGCTCACCTGGTCGGGAGCAATATCAACAGATACATACCAAGCTTTTGTTAACTTAGGAGGTAAGTCATTCAGCTCTTTTTCAATTTTGAACGAGCTTATTCTGAAGCTGTCGGTGTAACAAAATCCCTTTTTTGAGGAGTCGTAAGTTTCCCTTCCAAGCGCCGTCAGAGTGTAACTACTCCCAGACTTTTCAAGTAAGCCTGCATCAACAAAGATATCGAGAATTTGTTGGTTATTATCCACCAAGCTTTTTCTAACAGGAAATTCATTGAACAAAACAGAAGAGGCACAGGCTTTCTTCGCTGTGTAAGGTGTGAAAGCTTTTACGATCTCCGCTTCCGAGGGCTGATCAGTACCACATCCAGCGAGGGTTAAACACGCTGATAACATGACAACTTTTTTCATCATTTTGCTCCAATTATTGAGGCCAACCATCATTTAAATGAGGCACAAAAGGGTTATAGTATCCAATGTATCAATAAGTTGGGAACTTTAAACGGTGGCGGTCGAAATGTCGAGCAGTGTAAAATAAACATCAATTATCTATTTTAAGATGACATTTTCACTCACAAAACGCGCGCTACGTTCATCGCTTAAGATAAAGTCAGCCAAATCCCCCACAGATTTTAAGCTGGAGCGTGTGCCGGCAATCAAAATCGGTGTGGAATTGTTGATTTGCTGGGTTTTACTAGAAAGATGTGCTGGTTTCTCCACATACCTCAAGTGAATAACAGGCGAGGGCGCTAACCGGCGTCGAAAAGCCACATCGCGACTTCGGTCGGCTGCGATTTCTTGAGCCAAGACTCTGACACGGGCATTTTCTTCAATAGGTCGCGTCTCCACCATTTGCTGCTCCAACATATTAATGGCCTTATCGACCTTGGCGCGCACATTAGAGGTTTTGGTTGCCCACGAAAAATGAATACTCGAAAGCGGATCAACGCAATACCGAACCTGCCTAAATACCTGCATGGTGATGGCGCAAGGCCGAAGCTCATGCACCATATCAAAACGCACATGACGGTTACGCTGCGCGGCCAGAAATGCTTTGATGGCCAACTTGGTGTTGTTCAATTGATCGCACAAATCCACTAATGTCTCAGGATGACAATCAAGCCAGATAAAACCTGCCGCTTTACGGGTGATTTTCAGATTGGTATTGGGGTCACCCACATAGGACTTGATCCGCTGCCAACCAAATGAGCGAGCATCTTCCCCTGTGCTGGGAATAACACTAACGGCTTCGGGTACTTTGGATTGCTCTTTATCATAAATGGGTAGGGCGAAGGTGCGAGCCTCAATTAATTCTGCGCCGAGTACCAGTGCTTGCAACTCAAGGAGCTGTGCATCCAGTTGGTCAAACAAATCAGCTAGCATTGGACACCCCCTAAGAATTAGAAATATTCGTGGTTATATGCAATTGTATATCAAAATATGCCTATTGATATACAATACCTAATCAATTTTGTGTTGTTCAAAGTGGTTTGATATAGTTTTATGTATATTTTCCCTTCCTTGATGCAATAAGGTGTATCTATGAGCTATGTAATAGAGCAGATAATAGAAAGCCTTCGAGAAGCTCGGATACAAAAGGGGTTTAGCCAGAGAGAGTTGAGTGCAATTTCGGGCGTCCCGCAAAGCCATATATCGAAAATTGAATCTGGTAGTGTTGATTTAAGAGTATCGAGTTTGATCACGCTTGCTCGTGCACTCGATCTAGAGCTATTTGTTGTCCCTAGAAAATCTGTACCGGCTATCAAGTCGATCATCCGCAGTAGCCAAGGCATTAATGATGACAGTGAGCAAATGACGCCTGCATACCAGTTAGATGACGATGACTAATCATGTTGCATCATGTTGCATCAAGTTGGCCAAATAAATCAGCTAACGTGACCAAACGCTCTTTACAGGACAATTGAACAATGGGACTATAAGCCTACTCAAACGGCTGACTTGTTGAAACTTTGGCTCTTTTGAGTAGGACGCAAGCTATCAAGGCGGGTGCTCTGTATTGCACACCACCCGTTCCAACTTCCAGTCACGCTTCTGTGGTACATACCGAGTCAAATACATCACGCTCAATTCCTGTTTCAGCTAACCACCGCTCTAACCCAAAAAAAGTAAATCCACCTGCGTCTTTTGCGAATGCTGCGTACAGGGAGTGGGCGCCATTATCAGTCTCATACACGAACTCAAAAAAATCAGGCTTTGGCTTAAATGAATAAGGGTGATCTGAAAAATAGCAAAGAAACGCAGGGATAAGATGTGCATGATGACGTGGCACATCAAAACAACTCACCTCATTGATGGAAGAAATTTTCTCACAGCAAGCGGCCACGAGCGTATCATGATCAAGGTTCGCCTGTTGAGCGCGTAGCAAACGCTCAAGTTTTTGATTAACCAGGGCGCGTACATCAGCGGTCTTGGCAACAAAAATACCATCATCGGCTAATATCATGGGGAATGGATTAAGGACAAAAACAGAATCCCAAAGCCCATGACCACTCGCCGAGTCTAATGATTTATAGCGCTCATCATCATTGAGTAGTTCGTCGACAAAATCATCAACGTCATTAGAAAAAGCAGTATAATCATAAAGGCACAGTCCGGCCTTTGAACAGGCTTCTTCGAGTGAGTCATCATCCAAAAGATCAATTGCATCATCATTGCATCGTATGATTTCTGAGAGGATGGCGTTCAAGAACTCAAGCGACACACTTGAGGTTTGGCAGAATTGAGCAAGCATCTCGTCATCGTAGTTCTGCAGAGCAACATTTAAAATCATAATAGGCAGTCTCCAAGTGGCTTGACGCAATAATACAGCGAAGTTAACAAGGCGCTACTGATCGTAAGCCACCCGACCATTTTGCTCTGACCAGAACACCCGTAAGTTGGGGTGACTTTTGGAGTAAATGTAACCAGACAATTCGCCATTAGCGTTAAGCTTGCAATTACTTTTGAATAGCTTCGATGTATCGCTGCCCTGGCGCTTGTGGTGCAGTCGCTTAAATTCATAACCGAGTTGGCCGCATTTGGTATTGCTGTATGAAATGGTGTAAGCCCCATTGAAATTATTGTTATTGATACGAGAGCTGTGTGAGTTAGCTTCCTCTTGACCGCCGATGTAGTACAGTGCGCCAAGCCCCAGCACGATGAGCGAAAACAAACTCAATAAGACCAAGGTTAATGTTTTAATGATGCTTTTCAATGGTTCATCCTAATAGTTAATGTCATAGGCGACCTTACCGCCAAGGTGAAAGCATGACAATAGCGCGCAATGGATAACGCGCAGCCAAGCACAAACACGACTCTAATTAGCTACTTTAGCCAGAAAAGCTATGCCATCATGCCATAACATACCCAACCCCTACCATCACGCCCCCATCCCCACAAGAGCCGAACCCAAAGCGATCGCGTTACCCCTGCAAAACCGCTCTTTTCCCCTTCATTTTCCGTTTCACTTTTCTGGCTTTTTCCTGCTTACTTTCAATTTCACTGACGATTTAACGCTTAATTTCAGTTTGATTGACTGTACTTCCGCTTCTATTTCTGCTTTTTTTCATTTTTTTCTGGCTTATTTCGGGTATGGCCATGGTCACGGCGGGACAATATCAATCTGTAATAGGGCTTTTTCTGGCTCTTTTGGGGTTTATTTTGTCTTGTTTGGAGCTGGCGTTGGGGCATCGCGTCCAAGCGCCCAGGGTTGAGAAGGGGAGGAAAAAAGGGGGGAAAAGCGGTTTAGTAGGGTGGTGCGTCGGTTACTGCTGGTGGAGGGGAGCGCGTTGGGTGAGTAACATGCTTTAGTGGCATGACGGCATAAGTTTGTATTGAGAAGTGCTTTGACTATATTTATTTTGATGACTATTTGAGGATGAAACAATGACCAAATTATTGCCCAGTGTATTGTCAATCGCAGTGCTCGCCGGTTGCTCGAGTGTTGGGGATAGAAATACTAATAACACTGAGTCTGCTGGGAGCTCTGCCTCCGAAAAGTATGACTTCACGTTAATGACTGACGTACACAAAACTGAAATCGAGCCGACATTATCCAAAACAAGTGACTTTAGTGATGCCTACACACGGCTGGTCATTAAGCAAATAGATCCATCCGCTGACAAAGGTAATTACTTACCCTATAAGAAACCTTCTTTGCTTAGCTCTCTTCTTGCCGACAACGATTTTAACATGAGTCTGTCAACTTCCTTATCGCTCGGGCAAAACCTGGTGTTTACCAAAAACATTATTTCATTTGATAACCAGCAAAGCCGCAAACAAGGTAGTAGTTGGTCGCGAACCTACGTTGATTCACTTGCCTCTCCGTGGTTTCTCGTAAAGGCCAACAGCACTAACAATACTGCTGAACTAAATCTCACATTTAGGGCCAGCTCAGATATCACTTCTGCTATTGCCGTTACTGGAATCGATGCCGTCATTAAAGCCACAAATGCCGTTTCGCCTACCTCCAGTCTTATCACTACATTGTCAGAGCCTTTTATGCAGAATACGGCTCAACAAATTGATAATGCCGTCTCAAATTTGGCCGACCGGACGTTAAGTGAAAGCCACTATACTCGCTTCGACCTCCGCTATGCAGAGCAACACCAAAGCGCCATTATCACGGTACGGATCCCAAAGTCCAACAAGTTACCGCCAGAAAACGAAGAAGATTTAGTATATATCGGGCAATGGGAAGCTCGATTTGAACCACCCAAACCTTCAATCTTTTCCGAAACAAGAAAATGCCTTGTTACAACAGGTACAACTACCTCTATTTCCACTACGGCAATGGGATGTGTCAGCACCATGGACTTAGCCATAAAATCAGCCTATAAAGATGTTGAGCATTACGATGTTTTAAACTTTGTCCTTTTAAAATCTGACGCCGAAACCCGTAAGCTCTCTGATGTGATTTTGCAGCAAGATACCGTGAAAGCGGCGCTAACCGGCACAACTAATGATGCCCAATATCTATGCTCTAATTTAATGCAAACTGCATCTGAACTCGGTTTTAGTAGCACGGATGTAAATTTGATCACTTGGGCCGTCATGAAGTCAAACATCGCAGGTAAGAGTTACACTTCTAAACTCAATTCGGCGCCAGCTTGTAAAGCGGTCTTTGACACCGTTCAAAAAGCCAAATAACACAGCCCCAGCCCAGTGCATTCCTACAGACAAGCACTGGGTTAATTAACGAATAACCTATATTTTGATATGTACTTCAATTGTTCTTCCTTACGCTCACATTGTTGACTTTAGATCTTAACACGACTATAGTCAGCTTCATAAAGGCGGAGTCGCCTCAGTGTTCGCTGAGGTCTCATGCGAAAAAGAGTTACGGGAAAGCCACCTTCGGGTGGCTTTCCTCGTTCTAAGCCAGCAGATTTCCAGAGTGATTTTCAGGTTTAAATTGATTTGTACTACGGCTTTGATCTGGCATTAGCATTTACCCAGCCGTGCACATAGGTGAATTTTAGGCAAAAGAAAGCTCCCACTCTTACGAACCGAAATTCTGGAGGAAGCCATTGATACTATACATCTTTAGCATTCTCAATTTAGATTCAACTGTTATGTAAATTGCGTGGTCAAAATTAAGGTGAATACCCTGACTGCGTGATAAGGGATAAGCCAATGGTGAGTAGCACATCAGTCGCCAGTTCTAACTGGAAATGATAGTTTTCAGCCCCTAAAAATAACAAAAGCCCCTATATATGAGGGGCTTCCGCCGAATTAAACAATTGATTAACTCGGTATTCAGAACGTCTTTACCGCGCATCGGCTTGACCTAGTTGAACTAGGTAACGGAGTGTCATGCTAACGCATGTCTGCTGCACTCTTTAATCTAAGCAAACGGAAATGTTTAGCTTAATTGTTAAGTATAAGCTTTTGGTCCAGCTTAGCGATACCGATTTTTTGTGCACCACCTTCACCATTTTGCGCTGATGGATTGTTATCGCCAGTTGTAATGTAGGTTGCATGTAGCTTAAGAACATCATATCCAAGTATTAGCAATTCAATAATAACAACGTATCTCTCAATCATTGGAAAAAGACCTATCCCGAGACCTAAAAAGCACTAAGATAGGTAACTGATATTTTAGCGATTTAAAGGTATTGGGATGTTCGAATGTGGGAATCTTCAATTTTCAATTATTACCCCAGGTCTAATCGACAGTTACCACCAACATGGCAAATCAAAAAGCTACCGAGAGCACTTCTATAAGCTCACGGTAAATAAAAATGTGACTCGTTTGGACATATTGCAACCTAGCTCTCACAGGGCAACGCTACTCAACACCACACATGATGTCAGTGCAGAATCTGAATTATCTAATGCCATCAACATGCATAGTGCTTTCCTAGCTGGCGATTGGGTTACCAGCGTCGAGTTAGGGGCAATAATCACGGTAAACCTAAAAGGGGGTGTAAAACTCACCACAGCGAATAGCATTGATGGACCCGTATGGACAATCGGGCATGCAATGCTGCCTGTGAAGAATTACCCTGACATCGACTCTTTGGAGAACTTCTTCTGCCTGAAAGAGCATGTACCCGATGTTAATGTGAGCGGGATTTCACCCAATTACCTAAATCAACTTATATCGGTAGGTTACACTGATGATCTTAATTTTTCAGTGAAGTCGAAGCTAGGCCGTCAATTTAAATTTAACTATAGCCCTTGCTGGGGCTCGATCTTGGTTGACGAAACGACCGAACCTCACGTGAGTTTTGAAAGAGAAGATCGAAATTTTTCGAGTTTGTTCTACGTCGAAACGTTGCAAGACGCGAATAAACTCGGAGAATTGTTCAAATTTGAAGCCTGGGAAGCATTACTCAACCAATTTGGTGCCAGATGGGATTGTGACGATAGACTGTTAGTGTTACCACGGGTAACAAATAGCTTAGATTTAACCCTTTCACTCTCAAACAACCCTGATGATAGAGGATTTTGGCTAGATCCTGCATGGCATAGTGAAGCAGGCTATGGCTCAAGAAAGGTCAAAGTTAACAGAGAGCCTTTGAGACTTGGAAATGTTACCTTCTCAGAAGCCGTAGAACTGGCCAATAAACATCTGACACACCCTAAAACCCCCAAGTTTAAAACACTGCAATGGGCAATAATTCGTGTGCTTGCTACCCCAGATCGCAGTTGGACTCTTTCAGAGCATGACGCGAGCCTCGTGTGGAATGGCAAGTTCTTAACGGTTGAGTTTTGCGGGCTAAACAACTACCCACATGCCATTCAAATCTGCAGTGACGAAAGCTTCGACCAAGAATTACATGATGCATGGGCTAAACATTCTGGGGAGCTTGAACAGCCGGTGATATAGGGGCAATGCTACTTTAACATGGGCAACAAGTTGACCACCCAGCGTACACAAACGCGTTGATGACTGAGGAACACAATTCAGATGTTAAGAAATTTAGGCGACTTTCCGAATAGAAACGCCGTTGAATATGCAACCATCACTGTCAGTGTGAAAAATGCGTTATTGCCGAGCAACTTGAGATCTGATCACTGGGAACATGTTGACATCCTCCCCTCCGTAAACGAAGGGATTCCCGTTAGGGGGTTAACTTGTTGCCAAGTTAACAGGTTCCTGCTTCACAGTTCGGAGCCTAAACAACACTGCGGTTGTTCGGGGCTTACCTAAACTCCACAGGCTAAGAGGGCTTGCCCAGCCCCTTTAATGTTTATCGCGGCATTGGTATCGCGGTCTAACTTGCTTTCGCAAGATGGACAAACCCAATGCCTCACATGTAAAGGTAGAGAATCAACAACGTGACCACAGCAATGGCACCGCTTACTGGACGGATACCACTTGTCGATTTGGACAAGCGTTCGCCCGAACCAGTCAGCCTTATAGGTCAACTGACGGACGAACTCGCCCCAGTTAGCGTCACTGATTGCTTTAGCCAGCTTCGGATTCTTGACCATATTCTTCACGCTCAACGATTCACAGCTAATCACTTGGTTTTCGTTTATCAGCTTGGTGGTGAGCTTATGGGTAAAGTCGCGCCTGCAGTCGCCAATCTTTACCTGTATTTTGGCAACGCGAAGTTTAGCTTTACGGAAGTTGGCAGAGCCTTTCTTTTTTTTAGCGAGGCGCTTTTGTGCCTTAGCCAATTTTGTAGCGTATTTCGCTGTATGGCGAGGATTGCCGGACTTAAACCCATCGGAAGTGATGGCGATATCAGTCAACCCCAAATCTATGCCAACGGTTTTATTTACCACGGGCAGCGGTTTAGGCTCGAAACGACAAAGAAGGGAAACGAACCAGCGCCCAGCGCAATCTTTGCTGATAGTGATGGTAGTCGGGTCGCTAGGCAGCTCCCGGCTCCACTTGATGTTAAGTGGCTCCTTACTCTTGGCGACGTAAACCTTACTGTCTTTGTAATTAAAACCAGACTTGGTGAACTCAGCGCTTTGATGGCCGCGCTTCTTCTTAAAGGTCGGATATTTAGCGCGTCCTTTGAAGAAGTTAGCAAACGCGGTTTGCTGATGTCGCAGCGATTGCTGCAAAGGAACGCAAGAAACATCGTTCAACCAGCTGAACTCAGGTTGCTTTTTCAACTCGGTAAGCTTGGAGCTGGCGGAATTGTAGTTGATGGATTCTCCGTCTTTGTAGTAGGCGTCAGTACGCCACTTGAGAATAGAGTTATAAACTACACGGACACAACCAAACGTCTGGCCAAGCAGCGATGCTTGCTCAGGTGTTGGGTAGAAGCGGTATTTATAAGCTCTCTCTTTCATACTTCAAAATTGTACGCTCATTCTTGTGAGCGTCAATCTAAGCGGTTTAAAAGTAGCTCTTCGAGCTACCCGCTATCCCTCCCAGCCCTAAAAGGACTGGGTTTCTCGCGGAGAAAACGATGTAAACTCAGTGTTTCACCTTCCGGGCGATTACGAGGGAAAAGGATCTATCTTGATTCAACAGATCTGGCTGAACAATTTGCCAGTTACCTCCACCGACTGATCAGTAAACGAAAATATAAGTCAAACTATTCCTTGGAGGTCGTAGTTGAAACATCTACCCATGGCAAGACAATTACTCGTTGGAGAACAGAAGACTCTCAAAAAGTTAGGGAAGTTTTGCAACGAAAAGTAAGCGTACCATGCTGACCCAACTACAATTTAGCATCAGTCACTGCTCCCCCATTAAACGGGCCACTCATTGGAATAGTGGTCAACAAACATTCGAGGCGAAAGACTAATGGCATACCAGATAAAAAAGGTTTACCACCCTGATAGTAGTAAAGCTTATCCTACTGAGAAGGTATTATTGCGATCGGAAAAGGATCTGTTTGAATTACGCCGTAAACTTAATCCTGAAGCTGGAGAAGAGATATTGCTTTGTGCTGTTTGCTACCAACGCTTAAGGTTAGTGGGGAATACAAATCAAACATTTTATTTTCGTCACTTCAAAGATTCAGAGGACTGCCCTGAAAAAGTCGGCTCTGGACTAACAATAGATGAAATTAACCGCATAAAATATAATGGCCAGAAGGAAGGCAGAGCACACCGTGAAAACAAAGCACTCCTCGCAGAGATTTTAGGCTATGATCCTTCTTTCATTCCTGATTCAGTCGTGACTGAGAAAACCTTCCGCGATGAGAATCCCACTACTGGGATTGCACGCTACCCCCGAAGACCAGATGTAACCGCAAGGCACCGGTTCACTCAAAGACGAATCGCCTTCGAGTTGCAAGTTTCAACAACATACCTCGATGTTGTCATACAACGGGAGAATTACTACAAAGAAGCCGGTGAATTTATCCTTTGGGTTTTCTTGGAGTTTAATAAGTGTCGCTTCACTGAACTAGATATCTTCTACGGCAACCGGTGCAATGCTTTTGTCTTGGATGACGACGCCAAGAACGCAAGCCGAGAGCTCAGTAAGTTAATTTTGACCTGTTATTACTTCACTTACTCGGTTCGCCACGTTGAAGGCCGTTGGATTGTTGATGAGCACCTTTCCAATCAGCTTGTCTCTATTGAGGAGCTAACCTTTGATCAAGAAACCGGTAAGTTGTTCTATCGAGACTGTGATGCCTTAAAGCTTGAGGCAGAAACAACCGCTAAAGCAGAAAACGCCGAGCTTCATGCAATAAAATTGAGGAAAAAACGCGTTGAAGAGGTGAAACAGAAACTCGAAAAGCGTAAGAACAGGCAAAAGGAGCAAAAAAAAGGACTCAATGATCAAATGGCCGAAAAGTTAAGAAAAATAGGCAGACTTAAAAGCTTACGGTGCCATAAATGCGGTAATGAAGATAGTTTTCGCTCTCAAGCTTGTTTCATTTACTGCAAAAAATGCAACGAAAGTATAAACTATTGAATATAAATAATATATTGTCATCATAATCCCTTGAGCTGTAGCCTATTGACATAAAGGAGCCAGCAATGCCTCTAAGGGCTATTTTAGAAACGCAATCGATACAATCCTTCAACCTCGATCATGAAGAATGGATCAACTTAAAAGCGTCATACAAGAACCAATCGCTTTTAATGCCATGCTGTCAGGCTAAAGCCGTCCCAAAGACCAGTAAGCTAGGTACCCAATACTTTGCACATCTAAGAAAGGGTGACTGCACTGAGAACCAAGAAACGAAAGAGCATCTTTATTTAAAATTCCTGATTGCAAAGATCGCACAAGAGTATGGTTGGTCGGTTACGACTGAACACGCTGGCCAAACCAAAGACGGTGAACAATGGATCGCAGATGTGTTTTGCCAAAAAGGTACCTCCAAACTCGCTTTTGAAGTGCAATGGTCTCACCAAACCAACGGAGAGTACCTGAGACGCACCGAAAAATACGCTAATTCGGGGGTAAGGTGTGCTTGGTTATTTCGACTTTCTGGTAGAAAAAGCATTTCCGATAGCAGCTTTATTGAAGCTGAGCGTTTACCTTACTTCGGCTTTAAACATAAAGATGGGCAGTTCATAATCGCCCGATACGAAACCCCAGTTGATGAGTTCATCCGGGGAATGCTCACTCGAAAGCTGGCTTGGCTCCCTAAGCCCAACCAACAAATGCTTGCTCATGTATCCTACATAGAAGAAAAATGCTGGAAGTGTAAGCAATTCACAAATGTTGTGACTTCCGTTGTGTTACATGACACCGATGGCCAGCCAATATCACATCAAAATTTCACAGATGAAGCGGTAGCACAGTGGGTCGCCAATCACATACCAAAGCAAACACTTTCAAGCCATGGTATTGGAGTGATAAAAGAGCGTTTTAGCAAAAAACAGGGAGGTGCCTACATTTCTAACGGTTGTATTCACTGCGACGCCCTGCAAGGTAATTTTTACCAGTTTAAGTATTTCGACGAAGAAGAGAGGTACTTGGTTATTGATTGGACATTTTCACCAGAAGCTCTCCCTGTTAAGGGCAAATGGTTTTTCAATGGTAAACCTGGGCTATCATTCTATTAGTTAGGTACGAGCTAGGAGCAAAGGAATGCAATCACAAAAGTTAGCTTGGCTGGTGGATGAGAACGATCAACAGCTTAGCCAAAAATATGTCATTGAGAGCGACGATGATTTCAATACGGTGGAGCGAGAGGCCTATACCTTCACAGAAACACAACAACTGCCTGTAGGTATCCGGTTAAAAGGCTTTGGCGTTTATCACTACCATTGCATTCTGGGCCTGTGTACCTCGATGTTCCTCTATGACAGCAAAAAGCTTCGCTTTCGTGATAGTTATATCCAGTCAATCCATGACCGGCACAACGGCGAAGGTGTCAGGGTGTGGCATTAGACCAACAAAGCGATGGCAACCGCTAGCAGAAGTGCGCCACTGGGCCAATGACTCGGAAGCAGAGCAATACCCACGGCTAAACAAATGATGCCAACCAAACAATGCCCTATGCTAGTTTCGCTTTCTGTATATTGCATGCGAACTCCTTAAATTAGTTACAATCAAATGATTTGTATCACCAATACAAGGTACTATGAGCTGCATAGGCCGCTACTGGGTTTAATAATAAGGCAAGATAAGAATGGGGCTTTTACGAACACTAGAAGCAATGATCGCTCAGAACTCGGGCTCTCAAATGAAAATGGTGTGTGGTTATATGGCCATCAGTCAGTTTTAAGTTGGCAACAAGTTAACCCCTAACAGGAATCCCCTTCGTTTACGAAGGAGAGGGTGTCAATTGTAGGGAACTCAGCAATGTTGTTGCCGCCTGTATAAAACACTTCACTGACATTCTCGCAGCGAAATCTAGTCCAGAATCGCACTTAGCATAGCCAGTGCTTCATCTACAATTTCACTCGGTGCAGCTTCTACCTTTTTCGCCTTACGAGCGTTTAAGTCAATGGAGCGAATCCCGTTAACCAATACCACGCCTTGCGTCTCGGTTCCTGCTCCCATCAAGGTGATTGAAAAACCTTTAAATCTTGAGTAGTTACCGCCTTGTGTGATTGGAGCAATCAGTGTTAGCCCTAAGCGGTTAAATGCCTTTGGCGATATAACCAGACAAGGACGCATTTCACCTTGCATTTCGTTGCCAGCGGTAGGGTTAAGACAGGCTCTTACAATATCACCTCGTTCATATACAGCCATTTAAATCTCTTTTCCTACTGATTGCGCATTATTCCACTCGGTTAATTCTTCTGGCATTGGTGCGGAATCGTCACATTGCGCCAGTAAATCAGCCAGTTTATAGCGTGGCTTTGATTTAACGGGACACATAACAAACTTACCATCCTCAACGGTCATATTCATTTTGTCGCCAGTATCAGCGTTTAATTCATCAAGCAACTTCTTAGGAATAACGACTCCTTTTGAGTTGCCTATATTTCTAATTGAAGTTTCCATAGCGCCCTCTCGCTTGTTGCAACTTGTTATAACAAGTGTACGCCAAACATTGCAAGTGTCAACATGTTATAACAATTCGGTATTACCAGTAATATGCTGCCGATATAGTGACTCCTTAGGTGGGGATAACGGTTGCGATTTTCAAGATAAGCACAACATTTAGTGATATTTTTTCTCTTAGACACTACATGGTGTGATACAAGACCCGTGCTTTAGCACGGGCGGGTGTGGAATGGTGGGGATGCTATTTGAACTCGATATCAGCCTCTTTGTGTACTTGATATGGTTGGCCGCAGCTATCACACACAAATTCGCCGCCAGCTGGATTTCCAACAAAACCTGATTCAAGTGACCCGCAATGGGGACATATCACTTCCACATCTGCGGTGAGCATATAGTTTTGTACTTTCACGAAGCACCTCCACGTCTTATTTTTTCGTTATTTCCACTAGCGGCTTAACAACTTCTCCAAAAAGATACAGGCATAAAAACTGATACAGAATCCGAAAAACAGCATTGATACTTTTGAATCAAAAGCAAATAACGCAATGCCTCCAATGACCCAGCACGCAAAAGCAGCCATTTCGAGCCAACTCAACGAGTTCAGTTTGGTTGGTTTCGCCTCCGGCTCGGCCAAATCTCGCTCAAGCTCTTGAGTTGACTTTCTTCGTTGGAGGATGTTTTGCAGCCCCAGCCCTAATGCAATCAACACAGAAATAGCGAGGATATTATCTTGTATAAATTGTAACCAATCCATGATGACGCTCCTTTCAAATAGAATGACTGAGCTAGTGGAAAGTTTAACTCAGCTTTGATTATTGCCTACTTTGCCTTCTCAGCGTTTAGATGCCTGTTGCGCGATGGCTAGCTCAGCCTTAACTTCAGCAATTTTTTGTAATGCAGCATCCAGTTGCCTCTCTTGCTCTTCGTCATCACACCAGTAAAGATAGATGAGGTGTTCAAAGCGGTTAACTTTTTCAAAATTAGTCTCAAAAAACGTGGTTGGACAGAGTTCGGCAGTTTGAGCTAACTCTGTGTAGTCATCTGACCCTATTTTGGGCAAACCAAAAGCCAAAACCAACACGGTAATAAAAACAGCCGCTATCATGCATGCAGCTTTGTCAACGTTATACATAATCCATCTCCAATTGAATGATTAGACTACTGACCGCCGCGAATGTATCGCTCACGTATCGACCAATATAGGTATGCGGCCAGATAACTAATCGCTATCCCTATCAAGGTCACCAGCCAAAATTGTGGCCGCAAGTCCACAGCAAACAGCAGTATGGACAGCAAAAAACAGGCAATCGGTGTCGCTATAGCGCCAATCAATACAGCTGGATGACAATCACTAATCCAATTCCTCATGAACAATTCCTTGCTTTCAAATAAGCTTATTTTATATGCCATTCAGAGCCCCAAATTGCATTCCAAGGGGTAATTTGGGGCTGGTGGTGAGATTAATGGGATTTATTGCTCAGTAAAGGCTAACAACGGCCAAGAATACGCTCCGAGATAATTTTCATTTCTCACCCTGAATGTTGTTGTGCCAACCGGCGTCCTTTATCAGTTAATGACAAAAGGTATGATTCGTAGGGGCGGGTTAATAAGCCAAGTGTTAGACCGCGATCTACAATGCGAAACGCGTTGCCATAACTGAGCTGAAGATTACGCTGGATAGCAGAGATACCAAAGCTGGGAGTAAATTGTAACTGCACAAGTGCCAGCGTCAGCAGTTCTTGATCGGTTAACACCTTGCCCGTGGCACACTCGCTGTTAGACTCACCCATGTATTCCCCCTTATTAGCTATAGAATAACGGGATTTTTTCACTGAATTTTGCACTTCAAGGCTTAATTTGGGGGGTGAAATGCAAAAGGATAATCTTTAGGCTAATTGTGCTGATTAAATCAGTGAATTGGATAGACTTGCGAACAAAATCAAATAACCAAGTTATACGTCGCTTTAATTCGTTTCATGGCCACATCCTATTTACGCGCCTGTTGCACGGTGGCTAGTTCATCCTTAATTTCAGCAATTTTTTGTAACTCAGCAGCACGCTTAATCTCTTGCGCTTCGTCATCACACTGGAAAGAGTAGATGAAGTACTCAAAGTGGTTAACTTTTTCAAAATTACCTTCACTAAACGTGGTTGGACAGCGTTCAGCACTTTGAGCTAACTCTGCGTACTTATCTAACCGTATTTGAGGTAAACCCAAAGCCAAAACAAACACGGTAATAAAAACCGCCGCCACCATGCAAAAAAATTTGTCAGGGCCTGACATAATCACATCTCCAATTGAATGATTAGACTACTGACCGCCGCGAATAAAACGCTCGCGTATCGACCAATGTAGGTACGAGGCCAGATAGCTAATCGCTATCCCTATCAAGGTCACCAGCCAAAATTGTGGCCGCAAGTCCACAGCAAACAGCAGTATGGACAGCAAAAAACAGGCAATCGGTGTCGCTATAGCGCCAATCAATACAGCTGGATGACAATCACTAATCCAATTCCTCATGAACAATTCCTTGCTTTCAAATAAGCTTATTTTATATGCCATTCAGAGCCCCAAATTGCATTCCAAGGGGTAATTTGGGGCTGGTAGTGAAATTACCTGAATTACTAAAAGGAGCTACCGAATTAGTTGCTGGCTACCGTGAGAATTCGTGAGAAGATCAGCTTGCTTAAACGCTTCCTTCTCAGCCGCTGATCGAAAGTAGTTATCCAAATTCAACTGTTTTAAAAACCCCTTCACAAGCATGACTGCGGCGGTGAGGACACTAGGAAATAGCATTAACGTAGACAGGGTATCGGGCGACAAACCAAATTTTGCTAGCGCAATACTATCATTGAATAAACTAGGCACGGTATTTGCCCCAACCAACAGGAACACAGCCGTAATAATTGAATAATACAAGTCACTCAATGCTCGATCTCGCAAAATATCTTCCATTTCCTTTCGCGATAAACTGCGTTTAATGCACGCGGGGGCGGGGGCGGGGCTAGTTTTTAAACTATTGGATTCAGCTATGGTCTGCAGCAATGTGAACTCAGCCGAGTTCACTTCTAAAGCCAAGTAACTGCCATCCCAGAACACCAAACCAACTTTTCCAACCCCTTCGTCGGGACTACCGGTACTGATAGCACCAAACATCGCGCCATAAATCACGCCGTCTAGCACAGAGTCCTCGCCACTGGATGCATCAAAAAGCCCCCCAGCTATCGCGCCTGTCAGCATATTGTTCCGTAACTTTAAGGCGTGAGCGGCCTTCTTGCGCGCAGCATCATCCTTGACGCACTCATAAGTCGTCAGCCCTTGGAGCTGGTTTAAATCCCAAGTAGCTATCTTTGAGGTTAAGCTCGTTACATTAACTCGGTCCTGAGTGATCCATGTACCTGAGATAGAGAGGTTTTGGTTATTAGCAATATTTTTCATTTTTCACCCTGAATGTTGTTGTGCCAACCTGCGCCCCTTGTCAGTTAATGACAAAAGGTATGATTCGTAGGGGCGGGTTAATAAGCCAAGAGTTAGGCCCCGATCTGCAATGCGAAACGCGTTGCCATAACTGAGCTGAAGATTACGCTGGATAGCAGAGATACCAAAGCTGGGAGTAAATTGTAACTGCACAAGTGCCAACGTCAGCAATTCTTGATCGGTTAATACCTTGGCCGTGGCACACTCGTTAGGCTCACACATACCCATCTCCCCTTAATCGCTTTAGCAATAGAATAACGGGATTTTTTCACCTATTTTTGCACTTCAAGGCGTAATTTGGGGGGTGAAATGCAAAAGGATAATCTTTAGGCTAATTGTGCTGATTAAATCAGTGAATTGGATAGACTTGCGAACAAAATCAAATAACCTAGTTATTAAATGCTCTTAACAATTCATTTGCCAAGTTAGCAATGTCAGCATTAATCAATTTTCTATTCGCATTGCCAGCTTTAAGCCTTACGTCACATGGCTCTATCACCCAAATTAAAGCGCCATTTTTTGGGTGGAAATAGCCTGTCAGCCGATAGTTATAAAAGGACTTCCAAGTTCTGAAGTTTTCAATCACTCGATTAATTTCTTTGGCTAAATCAACACTTGCATAGAAAAGCACATACGGTTTAACAGGCTCGCGTTGGATAAACCAACTAAACCAACTTTTTGGCTTTATATGACCCTCACAGCTTGCTAATGGGTTACAACCTATGCTTTGCAGTGCATTAGTCAAAGGAAGTATCCCAGGTTCGATTATTCCCCTACAAACCGCTGTTAGATAATCTGGATGATTTTTCGACTCAATGTGCTCCATCACTCACCTTTGATAAGAACTTCCCCACATAAAAACCAATGGCTGCACCAATAACAAATGGGAAATACAGAAGCATCGCGTCAAGATCATCATTGCCTGTGCCCCCGACATTCTTTAATAGAAAAAACAGCGTAATAACGCTTAAAACTGTGGAAAAAACACCCGTAAAAACTGCTTTTTTAGTTACCATTTTCTAAACCTCTCATTACTTGCCCCTTTATCTACATATTCCCAAACCTTACGGAAATCATTTGAAAGAGGGTTGAACTCACATCTTCCGTAACCCGTAGAAGAGTTGGTAACTACCTTTAAATGCTCAAGCACTTCATCAACAGCTTTTGACCATTGCGATAATCTCGTCAACTCTGATTCTGGCAATGCAGATAAGCGATTCTCAAGCTTTTTCAGCCCATCACACAGATCATTACCTACCACAATTGGTAGCCAATTCTGCGAAAGAATGAAATCTGTAGCAGGAATCATATCTAGATCACCCGCATCACTTGCATCCTCCACTTCTTCAAGAAGGGAGCCATTACGTGCTATGCAAACCCAGATACCTTTGCTGTAGCGGTCATCCCAAGAGCGCAACACAAAACCGTGTTTAGTCATTAATTCATTAATCCTGAAAAATTCCATGGTTAAACTCCATTTTTGGCGCCAAAAATCATGCTTGCCAACCTTAATTAATGCACTGGTAAAGTCGCATAAACTTCATCGTCCGAGCAATCTTCATCAACAAAAATAGATGCTGATGAAAGAGCAAAAACCACTTCGCTGTAGCAAGCAGAATCTTCAGCTTCCTGATCAAATATCTCTTTGTTTTTTTTGCTCATAACAATCCTGAACGGTGGCTCTCCACCTTCGTCAACAGCATCCGAGATCGATTTAAGTACGGCACCTAATACAGTGTAATGCTTCCTCATTTTCCCCCTCCGATATTCCAACGTGTAATCCAACACTAATTCATTGCTTGCAAATCCAGCAATAGTGCTTTCATTGCCTCATCTTTGTTCTTGTGGCCAGATCGGTGCTTATCACACGTTTTAACAATGCCTGTTGGCAAGTGTTCGACTTTTACACCGCTTGGCATGTAGCCTGTGTGCATACCGCCATTTGGCTTTGGTATTTCTGGCCAGCAAGTGATTTTTAGATCACTAGGCGCTATCTTTTCCATATTGCCCCTTCATAATTGCATCTAACTCGGCTGCGCTAATCTCACCATCAAAAAAACGAGAGTCACCGCCAATTTCCAAGTCTTTATATGCATCAGCGACAATAGCAGCGCTCCCATATCGTTTTTCTAATTCAACAAAGATTGCCTGACCAGTTTCACTCACTTCACTTAAGAGCTTTAAATGCTTATTCCTAAGCGCAGTAAGCTGTCTATTCGTTAGTTCTCCAGACATGCTTTCCCCTAACCGATATTCCAACGTGTTTTCCAATATGGTGTTAATTCTACCTTACAGCCCTAAATGTGTTCTGGCTCTCCAAAAACTTCTACATAACGATCTCTGTCTCTAGATAAAACAAATTGCTTAACTTGATTTTCGTTATCTTCTTCAATTGAAATATCAAATAGTTGATTAACAGATAAAATGATGTAATTTCCAGATTTAGTTTTAAATATGTAAAGACGCCTAATTGAACGAAGACTTCCAATGCTTTCCCTCGGAAGTTCTTCTTTATAAATCAAGTGACACTCTTTTGGATGAAAAGTTTTGCCATTTAAAAAATATTCATCAGATAAAATTTCATCTTCTATTTCTTGTGTGAATTTGAATGAAAATGTATCCCTGATGAATGCAAAGTAATAGATTGTCCCTAAAGCTAATAACAATAATAATTCCCACATGCAATATTCCTACTAGTTTTTCCAACGCGATTTTCCAATCTAAAATAAAGGACGCAAAGCCCCTGAAAACAGCTTCAACCTCCTACCTGTTTTTTAACGTGATTTTGCCAATAAAAACCCCTGTGGCAACAATCGACTTCATCAAGAAAATCAATGTCGTCTATATCCTCGACAAGATTTAAGTGTGAGCATTCATCGCCTAAATCTTTTACACAATGCTCGGGTTGAAGCGATAGATCATACTCAAGCAAACTTTGATAAGACCCTATGGTTTTCCCGCCTTTTTCAATCTCGCTGACGACGTAATGCTGATTTATCTCGCCAAAATCAACAATCTCCGTTGTTAATTTATTAACAGTGTAAGTTGACATAACGTGTCCCCCTCTGTTTTTGATATTCCAATCTAAAATTTTTTCCAACTGAACAGCTATTGATACGATCATTCAAGTGCCTTCTTAGGTGAAACGAAGCAATTAAAGATGCTAGCAACGCTCACGAAAGCCGCTAGTGAGAGTGGCAGCAAAACAGAAGGCTGAAACAAACTAAAATTCCCGGATTGCAGTGTGTTCACCTCGGCATTTGTCCAAGCGAGCAAACTGAATAGCCCGATGCAAAATACACAATGGAGCCGCTTGCATTTACCGTGTTGTAGCACTAACACAAACGGCACAAGGCTCAACAACTGAAGCAAGGATACCGTTGAAGTAGGAAATAAGCGTTCTGACGTCGACACCAACAATAGCCAGTCCAATACTTGAAAAATTGTAACTAACGCAAGTCCTAAATAGGCTCCAATAAGCGTTTCTGAACTGCTATTTAATGCGCAATCATGCCCTTGCTTTGCAGTCATACTTACACCTCTTGATTTATGTCTCACCAAGGAGAACTTGATATAGGGATTTTGAATCTATCGCACTCAATGAGAGGTGCTACCGCCTATTTGTCACAGCACACCTATAAACCGTTAGATAATCGTTCCAGAAATAGATAGGTTTTGGTAACTGACAATATTCTCTCTGACCTTGCCGAGCCTTTCAGGGCAGGCAGTTGGTCTATAGTGGCCAATATCAATAATCATGAGAGGCAAGGGCTTAATATATCCCGCCTTCATAGGCTGAATTATTCCGTTGAGATGACCAAGCATGCCCCTTGAAATGCGAGACAAGCCGAAAGGTGGCCAATATGGATTAACCATAATGCAAGCAGGGGGTGTCTCTAAGCGATGAACCTCTGAGAAGGTCTGGAGCAAAGTAGATTTAGCGTTCATGGGGCGTCCTGTATGCTGTTGGGCAATTCTTCTGCGCACGTAAGTCATTGGCAAAATGTGATTATGAGCTCGGATAACTCAGCTGAAAATCCAACCTCTAGTTAAGCCATTTTACCAAGCTCAAACGCATAATATTTTCACTGTGAGGGCTAATTTGGGGTTTGAAATGAAATCCACGCGGGAAAGGTCTTAGGGTAGCGGTAGAGGTTAGGCGACCAAAATGTCGAGTAGCTCAGTTAAAATGAAGATTTCAAGCCATGTTGCAACAACACAGCTTCTCGCCACTTAACAGCAAGCTTAATAGCGGCATCTTCGCCTCTCCTTAACGTCGCGTACCGTTTAATCTTACCTGCGGCGGTGACACTGATGGTGCAGTATTGGCGTTCTTCACCAGTACCTAAAACCACCTTTTTAATAACGCGTGTGATGCCAGGAGGCAAATCACTATGCTTTTTATCGGAGTGGTTTACCTTTACCAAACGTTTGTTATTGTTTGGATTCTGATAAGGGTCTCTGCCAATTTGACGACACAACTCATCCCTTCTGGCCACGGCCGCGTCTAACTGGCTAATGTGAAAGTTTTCTTGAGGAAAAGAGGGGACTCGCACCATCACAGTGGAGCCACCAGCGATCGACAAATAATATCCCAAAACACCCTCCAACTCGGAACTTAAGAAATCACCTACCGCGATTTTAACAATTCGAACAATCAATGTTTGAGTGAAGCGCAGTATATCCAAGCAAAGTCACCAATATTTTCATTAACAAGCCCAAAACACTCCCCGTATTGCAACAATTACTGAATTGGATTTGCTGTAATACCTAATCAATGCTTGGAAAAAATAGGATAAGAAATGAAACCCGTTAATATCGAAGGGGTTGAGTATCGAAGCATACGCAGTGCCGCCATCGCTCACAAAATCCCGCCAATCAAAGTCAGAAAAAGATTAAAAGCGGGCTGGACTATAGAGCAAGCATTAGAGCTACCCGGACACCCCAAAAGTCTCTACAATGCCAAGTTAACGCGGGTCGGAGAGACCGTATTTAGCACCTTTTCAGCGGCATGTCGTCATTTTGGTGTGGAGCCTAGAATAGCCAAAGAGCGTGTTAATAAGTTAGGCTGGAGCGTTGAAGAAGCGCTTGAGCTCGTTTTCAGAGCTGGCAGACCCCACAGGACGCCTGTTGTCATATTCGGACAGAAATACCCTTCGCAAAATGAAGCCGCAAGGGTATTTGGTGTTAACATACACACCTATCGCAATCGCATTGCTAGTGGATTGACACCGCAACAAGCCTTAACCGGCGACTATGTTAAAAAGCGTATCCCTCCGAATTCAATCCCTTTCTTCTTTCACGACGAACTTTACCCCACTTTTGCCTATCTCGTTGAAGTGCAGGGTGATGAAGACCAGAAAAATAACTCTTATTGGCAGCAAGATATAGCGCGCTCTATGTCTTCGTACCGGCTGTTGTGCGGTCAAACAAACTATTCGATAGCTCAAATATGCAAAGCATTCCCTAGCCTCGAACGACCCAAATATCGATCTGATTGGCCAACCTTTGTCAGCCAGTTAACTTCCTTGAAACAATACAATCCAAGTTGGTTTTTTGATTTCAGTGAAGCATTTGAAGGTGTGCTCGCTTGAAAAATGGCGAGCACTAAGTCACTTCAAGCAATCTTTTTTCTTTGGTAACCAATTAACTATCGGATCATCTGCAGCCAATGACCAATCAAGGCTATCGGCTCTTTTGTTCCAGCTCATTTGGCCGCTGGCATGTTGAGCACTGACGATTTCATTTTCCGGGCATGTCCCGTTAATGTTGGCGACCCAAGCGCTGTTCACAATGGCCAGCTTTTGCTTTTTTTCGATTTCTTTAAGCATTTCCTTTCTTTTTTCCCAGTACGCTTTAACACAGCAGATGCCACCGAACCAAACAACAAAAATTTCAATTGTTAACAAGAAGCGCGTGAGAGGATCGAAAAACAACCCAGCAGCAGTAAACGCCGAACTCAGAAGTTGATAGAAGAGAAACCCGCCAAAGGCAATCGAAGAATAATAAACAAGTTTGCCAGACCGACGGATAAAAATGGATGGTGCTTTAAGGTACTTTTTCATAGCTATAGTCCAGAAAAATCAATTTGAGCAATTAGCATACCTTGGAAGCGCGCCCCAAATTTTCAGCGCGATGATTATTTTGGGGGTTGAAATGAAGTCAGGTGTTTATATCAAGTATTGCGGGCACAAAAAGACCACATATAGACCAAATTTGACCCACCCAATTAACACTGATACTATTAAAGAGCCCCAACGAAAACCTGCGAACATTGATAACGAAAAAGAGATTTGATATGCGAATAGAAACAATTAGTTACCTAAAAAAGAATGCAGCAACATTGGATCTTGATGAGCCAATGACAATCACACAAAATGGCAAACCAGCTTACGTCATCGAGTCATATCAAGAAAGAAAGAAGCGTGAAGAAGCCATCGCGCTACTGAAGTTAATTTCATTTTCCGAAAGTGATGATAGACATAATCGAGTGTTATCAAGTGAAACTTTCAAGGACAAGTTAGCCAAAAGAAAGGCGTTGCTAAAAGGTGATAACGATGAAGCAAATACCCCAAGTTGAGTACACAGCAACTTTCCACCAATTAGCGAACCAACTGATTGATTATCAAGCTGAGTGTCTAGGTGAGATCCAAGCCATAGATAACGTGCAAAAAACAATTAACAGCTTTGAAGCCCTTGTCAAAGAGGATCCGCTGGCACCGCCTATTTCGACAGCGTTATTAGCTCTGGGCATCCAATCAATAAGAGAGCATAAAGCCAACGGTCTCCGCTTATTTTATCAAGTAATCGACAATGAAAATGTTTCTATACAATGCAGAGTCATTGCTTCACAACAACAAAATATTGAAAAGCAATTGCTAAACCATTGTATTTTAAATAAATAAAATCTAGTAAAAGTAAGCTCAAACAACAATAAACCGTATAGCGTTGCCACTTTTTTACAATCACATTTGGTTTTGGGTAGCGCCCGCCTTACTGCTGGCGGGTGCGATGACGAAGAGGTTCAGCTGACAGTAAAGCGGTTATTGGAGTCTTTGTCTTCAATAGTGAAGTGGCCCCAGTTCTCTCGCATATTGCCCTTCTTCATATAGGAGATATCACTTAAACCAAAGGTCAGGGTACCATCACTATTGATGTCAACAATCCACTGTCTGGCCCGGTCATCCACCGGCCCGCCCTGTTTGGTCGAGATATAATAATGATTGCCATGGTTAAGGCAGAGCTGCAGTGCTGTTGCGCCCATAAAGCATGGCGTACTCCCATTATCTTCAATCATTATTCCCCACTTAGGGCGATCAGTGTTGTCGGGGTTGGACAAATTAACAAACTTAAACTTGTAACTGTCGGTTGTCGGTGCTTTATCCAGTTTTTTCCACCCTAGCAGATAGTAGGAGCCGCTGTAGGTATCCCCATAATGACTATCACCACTGTAAGCTTTTTTCTTATCTTTGGTGTCCCAGTAGAGATAGCGACCAGATTTATTGGATTGTAGGATGGTCACTGGAGTATTGGCCATAATAGGCGCGATATTGGTGGGATAATGTTTAGCATTATCCCCAATGAAGGTCTTATAAGCTTCAGAGCACGACGTGACATTCTTGTTTATCTCTGCATAAAGCGTGTGCCAGTCCTTGTCATCGTCACATAGAGCCGGATAAATGGTGTGGAATGACTGAATGTTGCGAGCGGCCTCAATTAAGACGGTATAACCTTCCTGGCATTGCTCAAGCGCATACATATACTTGCCGATCCGTTCGCTTAATGGTTCAGATATTTCCTTGTGGTGTTTATTGAACTGGGTGATATAGCTTCTGGAATTTTCCAAGCAACTTTCGAAGCACTTAAAGATATTCTCAAAATAATCTCTGGCGCGGTTGGCGGGGAGAGTCTGGTTATCTTCAACTGATTGGTTGATGGCGGTCGCTAACAGCTTAAATTCAGCTTTGGCATTAATCACGGCTTGCTGAATATCATTTTTATCCAGTGCGCTGATAATGACGCCAAACATGTTATCCAGTTTCTGGTTGGCCTCATCCAGCTTTCTATTCACCTCATCAAACGGATCGGGTGCGGTCAGGGCAAGAATGGCATTGAGCGGAGCAAGGACTTCGGCAAAGCCGGGTACCGGAACTTCCTGTAAGACGCTCAGAACACCCTCGACATCAATCTGGATATCATGGTCTTCGCTAAGTGTTTGTGGTGTCACGGCTATATTCATCTAATATCCTTTTTGTTAATAAGAGTGTTTATGTTAGCAGGTACTGTTATTTGTGCCCGGGATATTGTTTTTTTTGCGGGTGGTCGGTCAAATTTGTGACAAGCAAGGCATTTAGTATCAAATTTCAAGTAGACGATCACTTCAACTCGTTGACCAATTTTCAGTAATCACTGATGATAGCTCCAATAAGACCCACATTAGAGATATAAGCCTTTTGTAATCAATACCTTTGTTACAACAGGCTTAACTGCAGCTTTCAAGAACGTATTTTGTTTATATGAATCAGCCCTTTTACCTCGAACGTAGACTTTCTGTTGGTGATAACACGTACACAGAGACTGAGTTACTAGAAACATCCAACTACATTGTCATTTTGGCTGAACCTGGGGCTGGAAAGACAGAGCTCCTGAAGAGCTTGGCAAAAAAGCTTGGCGTTAAAGAAGTGACAGCAAGTGCCTTTCGCTACAAGGGGCCTGACCAAGCAGAGATTCCTTTAGTCATTGATGCCTTTGATGAGCTCGCCAAGGTTGATAGCGCAGGTATTTATGAACTACTTGCTCAGGTTTGCAAAGCCGAGCCGACGAAAGTCATTATTTCAAGCAGATCCAGTGAATGGGCTCACTCAGCCACCAATAATTTTGAACAATTTCTTGGCCATGCTCCATTACTTGTCAGAATCTGCGAGTTTGATGATTCGGAGCAACAGGAGATTTATACGCACCACTTGCAGAAAGGTGATTTTGCTGCATTTCGGAGCGAGGTTGCCAGATTTGCATTGGAGCCTATTCTCCCAAATCCACAGTTTCTGAAGATGTTTGCCGATGCCTACACTGAGAGCAATGGACATTTTACCGACAAGCGTTCAATTTTTACTCAAGCCGTGACACGTTTAGCTAAAGAAGCTAACCCAGCAACCAAAACTGTTTCGCCTCTGTCAATTGAAGACAAAGTTATCCTATCGTCAGAAATCTTTGCAAAACTATTATTGTCTGGTACTGAAGGGGTTGGAGTAAGCGAAGCAAGCGAAGACAGGATGTACCCCTTACTTAGCTCACTATTGAACGTTAAGAATGTCGGGGCGAGACCTATATTAGCAACTCGTCTTTTCAAGCCAGGTGATCATGCCGACCAGCATCGACCCGTTCATAAGATTGTTGCTGAATATTGTGCTGCAAGCTATCTCGTTAAGCGTATTTCCTGTCCATCAGACCCTTTAACTTTGATTCAATGTTTGCCGATTATCGCTCCAAACTCCACGGTTCGAGATGAATTGCGCGGTTTACTTGGTTGGATGGCCTCATTGGGCGATAATTCAATCCAAGAACGCGCTATTGAGCTTGATCCATACGCGGTACTTGCAAACGGCGACCCTTCCCAGCTCACGCCATCTTCAAAAAGGCTTCTTATATCCCGATTAAAGCAAGTTGAAGCCTCTGATCCATACTTTCGAAGGGGAGACTTCTGGCGTAGGTTTAGCGTAGTCGGATTTTTTACCAAAGAAACCATCGATGAAATAAAGCCAATTATCACTGATGACGGTGACGGGCACTTGAAAAACTTGCTACTTGAACTTTTAGTAGGCTCCAAAGCCGAGAAGTGGTTAGTAATAGAATTACGTGAGTTACTATTAGCACCCGGCGAAAAAAAGCATGTTCGATTCTTAGCAAAGAACTGCCTATTGAATATTGATGACTACAACTT
The DNA here is from genome assembly GCF_021295345.1 of Motilimonas eburnea. Taxonomy (GTDB): domain Bacteria; phylum Pseudomonadota; class Gammaproteobacteria; order Enterobacterales; family CBDFNC01; genus Motilimonas; species Motilimonas eburnea. Next base: position 180,818 of record NZ_JAIMJB010000008.1, on the reverse strand, counting down.
CCGTTCAGATTTGAAAGCGTTGATAACGGAAGCGACTCATTCGTCATTGCATGTAGCAGCAGATGCAATCGTAGAGCTTGGGCCAGACACATTTAGTCCGAGTGAGCTTGAAGTATTCTTTCGTAGTTGCTTCAACCTTTACCCTAACCATCGAAGACGCTTTGAGGGGACACTCGGAGGGCGCTATTTTGTTAAGCGATTAATAGATCGTTTAAATCTAGAAACCATCGAATGGCTTTTAGATTCAATGAGTAAAGACTTGGCCTGTACTTGCGGAAAAGAAGCCTATGAGTGTGACTGTAGAACAGGGATCAGCAAAATCATGGGGTCAATGCTAGATCGCTATTGTGAGCTGGCTAAACCACCTTTTGAAGCCTTACGTATCTGGCAATGGATTGAAAACCTCAATTTTCCGGGGCAAGTAAACACCCAGGACATCATCTCGGTAAAATTTCTACAACAAAACCAAACCTTACGCCAAGAAATCATCGCTCATGTTTTCGGACAACTTGCGGATCGGGACCGTATTTTTCATGCTGAGGTACACGTGTTTGGTGGTCATTACTCACATGCCGGCCTTCGTCTAAACCTTGATGATGTTAATTATATTGTTGATTTGGCGTTTAAGAACAACAACCTCGAATTGTGGATAAACTTTCTGCCCCGACACCACTATCATCATGCAAAAGGCAAATTAGGGCCAGATTATTTGCGTCGCAAAATGCGCCTTCAAGCCTTGCAAAAACCTGAATTTATGCGGGCTTGGGCCTTACAAAACAGGCAAACGCCGGTGTGGGAACATAAGGACAACCTAAAGCGAAACGCCAAACACCGTCGACGAATGAAGCGAAAGCAACGAAAAGATAGGCTGCGACACACGAAAAACATAAACTATGTTCAAAACAACCGCGCTTTGGTGGAAAGTGGCCGGCACTGGGGCTACTTGGTTCGCTTTGCCGAGCTCGTTCTTTACAAACCAGAGCGTATTGAAACAGAATTTGGCGATGAGCAGCTTGTTCGAAATGCACTAAAAAACTGCCTCGACTTTGTTGAACCACACGTTCCTAATCTGAAAACACTGGCTGAATTGCAATGTGCTTCCAAAGGTTTATACGCCGAGACTATCCTCTTTGCGGCTTGCCTTGAGATATTGCGTGATTGCGGAAATTTAGAAGGTGTCAAACCCTCATTGTTAAAAGCACTGAGAACAAACTTACAGATGAACTTTGATGCCGTTGAAGCAAGCGAATGCGATGCTCTTAAAGCTGAAGTAGATCGCTTAATCTTTCCTGACACCGGCTCTGCAGAGCAATTTCTACGAGAATACCTTGAGCCTCAATTAACGCAGCCTCAATGTCTCTACCCAGAGGTCGATATATTAATTGACGACGAGATATTCAGTCCTTTACGAGCCAAGCTATCCATTGACTGGCTTGAGCGTTTTAATACTATCGGACATAATGCTCTGAACTCTCTTTTTAATACGGCGGTTGATTACGGAACTAAAGAACAACTAAAACAAATCATTCGTAGTCGATGTTCGGAGTTATTGCCTTCAAAGCAGGGGGCATTGGATGATGAGCTCAAGCAAAGCCGAAAATTCTGGTTTGTTCGCGCTTTCTACTTCCTGAACCTAGAAGAGGCTGAGCCGTATTTTAATTGGTTAAAGTCTGATAAAAACTCCGTATTGCTGTTCAATGAGTATTCCGGCAGATTCAGTGATTATTCACAATGGCCAATGCTTACATCTAACAAGGTAGAAGCTATTCTCGATGCCTTGCCAAAAGTACACCTTCCGAGCAGTTATGGCACACACGATCCTATCGAAGAGAAGGCCTATCGATTCCTTAAAGAAATCGTCTGGTCAATTGGTAAAGATAACCCAGATGAAGCAATCCCTGTTCTTGGTCGACTTTTAGCAGATCCACGATTTGCAGACATTCATCGAGAGTTGAAGAGCATACAAGCCGAACAGTTTCGGAAAAAAGCGCTGAGAGATTTTGAGCCACCAGCGCCTAAACAAATCGTAGATTTATTAGACAACAATGCTGTGGTCACGGTTGAAGGGTTGCGCCAGCTAGTGCTTCAAGAGCTATTGAACTATCAAAAGGATATTAATGGTGGAGAGTTCAATGCAGCAAATCGCTTTTATAAAGTAGATACCAACGGTAATGACATCAATTTAGGCGAAGTTGCATCTGTTGAGATCGTCGCCGAACGTCTTAGCTTGGCACTCACCCCAAAAAGCATAATTATTACGTCAGAGCATCAGACCAAAAATCAAAATAGAATCGATATAACGGCATCGAAAGTGATTGATGGCAAAAGGCGATTGCTTGTTATTGAAGCCAAAGGGCAATGGCATAAAGACCTATATTCAGCAGCATCTGCTCAACTATTTGAACGTTACTCCATCCACCCAGATGCCGAGCATCAAGGCATATACCTCGTGATTTGGTTTGGTGAAAATGTCAAAGTTGAACAGAAACAAAAACATGGGATAAAAAGTGCTCAACAGTTAAAAAGCTGTATTGAAGCAACGCTACCGGCACAACTAAAAGGACTCATCGATGTGTTTGTGTTGGACGTTTCTAAACCCAGTAAATCGTGACCTGACAATGGGTACAACAGATGGCCCAAGTACAAACGAAGAACGCCCCAAAGCGTGCTTGAGGCGGTAGAAACAAGAGCCCTCTAGCTTGCGCAAAAGCTAATGGGTAGGAGCAATAGTCGAACATATTCAGGAGATTCCGTGATACCTAAAGATAGAATGCCAGAGGCAGAGGTGACACTTAGGCTAGCGATGTACTTAATCAGAGGCTCTTATACAAATGATGACGTGATATGTGCTATTGATGGGGCACAAGTAAAGGTTGGCTCAAATATTGTCTTTCCAATTATCGAGTTCTTGAATGCGGAAGGTTGGATTGGTCTGGAGCAAGATGAAAAATGGCAATGCAAGTTCATTAATAAAGACTTTTCCCAAGGTATCATTATTCATTCGACACCAGGAGAGGGTGACCTAGTCTCGAACCTTATAAATGGTTATACGCTTCGAGTTGAATCGAAAAAAGGCCCCATGGTAAGTAAACCAGGCTCAAAAGAGTATCCTCTAATCCGGGAAGCAATTGGACAATTAATGACGGTCGAGCATGCCAATGGAGAAGACATTTTGGCTGTCGCAATTCCCGAATCGCCAAAGTTTCTTGACCTAGCCCGGCAGTGGAGAGAGCGACCATTAATGAAGCATACTGGTATTCATATCATCACAGTTAATCGCCACAACCAAATCACGGGGCTTGAAAGTATCGGCATGTAATGGTTTATTGAAATGAATTGCTCACATTTGCCCCAGTTTATTAGCGCAAGGTTTCAGCATTGGTATTTTAACTTAGAAGGATGTACTGTGAAGCGGGTTGAAAGTATTTAAGATTACTTAGCCCCAAACAATCGAGAGTGTTCACTAATAATAAAAAGGTCTAAACAGTTAACTGTGATTAAGCTAATAAAACCAAAGATCGTGCAAAGATTTCCTACCATAGCTACCCCCTCTCGAATGCCAGTTATTGAATCGAGTCCCCACTAATCTCCTATACTTTTCAATCTCTCGATTGAATGGGGCGGGACAGATGTAGGCTAACTCTATCGACTTGCCTTGTCAATTGCGTTGCATAACCCATTAGCAGTAACAATTCGATAAGGTAAGGAGCCATTCAGTTTTTTGAGACCTAAAGCGACTTTATCTTCACCGAGCCGCTCAAGCAGACTAAATAGTGTTAATGAGTTTAATTTACCACTCTTTAAATGCAACACGCGGCTATTGTGAATTTTGGGATGAAATCTCATTTCGTCAAACAATTTCATTGTACTTCCTGATAAAACAGGTGATGGATGTTGTGAGTAGAAGCGATTACCCTCACCAATATTCATATTTTTAGCCACATTCACATTTGTATTCACAAAAATACAGTTTTTAAATGTACAGCCTTTGAAGTTGCTTTTTTTCAGCAATGCTGCTGAAAACACACAGTGCTTAAACTTAGCATTAGTGAAGTTAGACTTTTTCAAGTTTGAGCCCAGAAATTCAACATGTGAAAACTCTGCGTTTTTAAAACTACATTTGGTTAATGTGGCCCCTTTAAAATTAACATTCACAAGTGAGGTGTTCGAAAAGTTGGCTCTAAAGCACTGAGCTTTAGAATAAAACTTATTTCGTATATTTTTTACCCGACTCTTACTGTAAAACAGAGATAAACGGCTCAATCCTTTTTGTTTTTTTGGCAGCACATTACTCTCCAGTCTCGAATTTTGATAACGTCCTGTTAAAAGGTGGACAACTCAATACCAAAGCTACCACAGGCCACGTTACACGGTAAATTAACGGCTACGGGACTCCCTTGAACTATTCGAACACGCTTAAGTCAAAGTTTAACCTACTTTAAAATGCTCAGTGAACGCATATGCAGAAATAGAAAACCCAATTAACGATACACAAAGCATAGATACACTGATTGGGTTAAATTGAAGGTAAGCTTCATAGCCGCGCATTCCGTTCCGTCGGAAAGGTCTTCGTTTTGATGCAGCCTGTCCAAAACCACCGAATGCTGCAAGGCCAAACCCGAAGGGAATCCAGAATAACTCGCCAATTAATGGGGTCTGCTCAAGAAAGAAAGCGCCGACACAAATAGGAACACCTATCGCATACAAAAAATGAAACCACTTCCAATCTTCAACGTTTGGAATGCTACTCACTTTCTCTCCTTAGTTAGACCCCATAATAGGATGATAATACGGCAACCTTTCACCAGTCTCAACTTGGGTAATCAGATATCAACCCAAAAACACCTGGGTATTCATCTTTTTCATCATAGAGGTGACTATCGCTTCAAACATTTTGAGTGCAATTAATCCTCGCTTCTTGCTTGTTTGTATCACTGCTAACAAGTATAAACGAAACTTATCTTCACGCTCTGAGCTTGTTCCGTAGCAAAGTTTACGCATGATAGCGCTGCCGCTCAGGCATCGCTAGGCTTCATTGTTTGTCATTAAGCTTAAGAAGATTGCTTTCGCACTTTATCGAGCGCGTCAGAGCTAAATTCCTTATAGCTGCCCACTGGGTTGTTTACTTTTTTTTCTGCAGCCACGGCGTTAATGCAATTTGGTGTAGCCATTAGCTCACCTGGATTATTCTTGCACTCAGCAATCTTTTGCAACCGATCTTCTGTCTGTTCGACATAGAAATCGACTGTCTTTATTTCTTCTTTCGTCTCTTGCCCGCAGCCTAAAATAACTAGAGAGCAAGCCAATAATGTCAAAAGCCTCAAAATAACCTCCTGATAAAAATGTTATTGATAAGTATTTGACATCAATTATCAGTAGAAAGCAATTCCAAAAAAAATGAGCCTAGGTGAGCATGCTGACGCTACCCAACAGGGCGTTGCCGAAAAATCCAAAGATGCGCTAAAATACACTGTATAAATACACAGTTAAAATTTGAGAACAACCATTGATCGCACTTACCGATGTCAATTCTTTCTATCCCTCTGCCGAGGTCGTTTTCGAGCCTCATAACAGAGGGAAACCATTGATAGTATTAACTAATAATGATGGTTGTGTTGCAGCATTAAATCGGCAAGCTAAAGAATTAAACATCCCTCGGTTCGCTCCTTATTTCCAAATCAAAGAGTTATGTGAAAAGCACAAGGTAATTGTAAGAAGCTCCAACTACGAGCTGTATAGCGATCTCTCAATGCGCTTTGCCAGTTTGATCTCAGAATACTCACCCAACGTCCATATTTACAGCATCGATGAGAGCTTTGCGGATTTAAGTGGGCAAAAAAACCTACTGCAGCTTGGCGCCGATATCCGAAGGCGTATTTGGACCGAGTTAAGGCTACCGGTGTGCGTTGGCATCGGTGAGACCATCACGTTGGCCAAAGCTGCTAATCACGCAGCTAAGAAGATCCGCGGTTACCATGGGGTTTGCTTTATTGAGTCATCACAACAGCGGGAAGCAATATTGTCACAGATGGACGTTGAAGATGTTTGGGGAGTTGGTAGGCGCATAGCCAAACGGCTCAAGCTATTTAATATTCACAAAGCCATTGATTTAGCTAAATGGCCACCAAAGCACGCCAAAACAAATTTCAATATTTTACTTGAGCAGACGGTACGCGAGCTCAACGGGGAGCCTGTTAAAGAATGGGATACGGTTAGAGCGGATAAACAACAGATCTGGTCAACACGCTCGTTTGGCGAGCGAATTACCGACATTGAAAGCTTATACCAAGCCTTAGCGAAACACTGTGCGATTGCAGCCAAGAAATTACGCGATCAAGGTAGTGTTGCGCAGCAATTAATTGGTTTTGCCGCTTCGTCATCATTCGATGAAACGCCGCAGTCATTTAAAATCTTGCACCGGTTCGAGGTACCAACCAATGACACCTCAGTGATAGCAGGTGCAGTGCGAGAGAATATCCACCAGCTCTTTAAGCCAGGTGTACCTTATTATCGAGCGGGCATTGGGCTGGTGGAGCTTCGCAGTGAGTGCAATGTCCAGTTGGATATATTTGCCAAAGACAGGAGTAACCCCAAGCTCATGCAATGCCTCGATGCTATCAATAATCGGTTTGGTAATGGCACGGCCTTGCTAGCAGGCGAGGGCATCGAGCAGAAATGGGATATGCGGCGCGAATATTTGTCGCCGCAGTACACGACCAATTGGCGACATATACCGAAGATTAGGTGCTAACGAAATAGCGATGCTAAGCAACTGCAGCCGAAGTCTTTTGCATTAGCTTCGCGATAAACTCACTTTTAATGGGACATTCATTTAGCGAGCGAATAAATTCGTATAGAACTTCACAGTAATGAAACCACTCATTTCCCTTACCTGCTTGCTTGACTTGAAGATCAGAAAAATAGTGATGAAGAAAACGCTCAACCTCAACACCACCAGCATGCACAACAGATACTACCTCAAGGTCCCCTGTCCGATACTGCGCTTTAATAGCCTTAAGCCTATTCTTTAAATCAGAGGTAATGCCTATTTTCACCATACTATTTTCTTCATCCAAAATAAAATAGACATCTTGTTTACTTGAGAAAACATTGGAGTAATTAAGCCTAGCGAGCGAATAGCTTCCTTGGGGATCCATAGAGCTAGAAGCTAGGAAGGGCTGTGCTTTTAACCATGCTTTGATCATCGCGGATTCATACTGTTTAACTTTGAAGGGGCGAACGAGCTCGGTAGTTTTAACCTTATGAAACAAAGGCTCAAAAGAGGAGTCCTTTGAATGAATGAAAACCGTTGAAGGTAATTGGTATGTAATAAGGCTTAACCGATCATTTTCATGCGTTTGATCAAAAGGACTGCGCCTACCATGGATAGTACCACCTTCGAAGTATCTCACTAAATAAGCATTTATTGCGTTATTATACAGGTAGAAATGTACTACTCTGTTTCGGTTTTTCAGACAATAATCTTTATAAAAATCAGTTTCTGTAATTTTGCAAATAATGTAAATGCGCTCTGGTTTAGACATCGCATTAAACCGTTGAAGTACATACTTTTTCAGAGCATTCATATAGTGCTCTCCCCGATCATCCACTGATTTGTTCCATCAGCAAAAAATGAGATTTCCAAACAATCGATATCGAGTAGCTCCCCTCCGGCCCCTTTTTCACGAACGTACCGCCCTCCAAGTTTGATAAGAGCATCAAACAAACCTGCAATTTCATCATGATAGTAATCGTCTCTGATGCCCGTTTTATGGTTATTTGCAGAATAGTTAAGAATTTTGTGGATCCGAATATTGCCGCTAAACCCTGCCATTCGAAAATGCTGGCAAATCATTTTCAAGTACCCAATCATATAGGGCTTAAACCATTTTCTAGTACAAATCGACTCTTGAAATGAGCGCTCATCAACGGCATTAGAGGATCGCTTAAGTTTACTAGGCCTTTCTAGGTTCAAATCCCACTCCCGACACGAAATATCAACACTCTTCCCTTTGAAGTTGTAATAGGCATAAAAATGTTGGGGCAAAAACTCGGGGCTTAGAGTAGGGTTGTTACATTTGGTATTTCGGTTGTAAATAGCCTTAAAAACAGAGTCGTCCCAAAAATTTAAGCAAAACAATACATTTTCTGCAGTGCTAGAGCGATAGCTTTCATAACCCTCGATCTCATCAAGCAAACTCCCAACAATTGAACCTGAAATCCGGTGGTAATCCTTATTAGAAATTCGAGTAAGCAAACTGTCATGTACTTTTGGACTGACTGCGATGATGTCATCAATAGCTTTCCGGTACTTCGAAATAACACTATCAAACCTTGCGATAGTTTCTTGGGAGCAATATAGAGTAGGAAAATGGCTATTATCACTCAACAGGGTTCCGCCCAAGTCTTTACACAGCATGACTAGCTCAGCCCAAGTATTTTGTTTGTGAATAAATGCCACAATTTCTTGCGCATGGGTACGCTTGATGCCAATAACTTGCGATAGGTATTTTGAGTGCGCTTTCGCTTGGTTTAAGGTAGGGAAAGTAAACATATAATTAAGCACCTGATATTCTTGTGCGTCCACATATCACAAGAAGAGTGATACTCAATTATTAACAGATGGAGTTCTGATTCAGCGCTGCATTTCGCTTTGTCTGTGGACTGACTGGTGGCGCAAACCGTCAATAAAAGATAAAGTTTAGACTGCGTTATGTCAATGAAAATTATAACCTATACCGAAACTCATGCAGTTAAGCGTTTCAAACACTTGATAACCAAACGAGCCACTCCACTATTTACCAGCCTCCAGCACAAGGTTTTGCCTTAGCCAATATGAGTATTGATGCTGCTCTGGCAGAGGATGGCCTTTTTTCATCTTTGACTTAACACTCTCATACCAGATGAACTTGCCAGCTACATTATGAGCGCCAACAATGTCGGCATGCTCTTGATACTGGCAAGGGCTATTTGTACAGCAAAACGTATCTCTTCTATGTGGCGGCCTATTATTCTTATCAGCATGACCGCATTTGGGGCAAGTTACGCTCGTGTAGGCCGCTCGAACAAGCTTTGGTGGAGGTAGCCCCATGCAAGCAAGCTTATAGCCTAGTAGGAACTCTAGGCGACCATATTGCTGGCGGGACAACATGCGTGAAAAATTACTTTTTCTAGCCCCTTTAGGCCTTTTCATGTGAGGGTTGTTCTTAATGCTGGATAGGTCCTCAAGTACAACTTGGCACTTATATTTATCAGCAATAGACACTATTTCATTAGCGACGTGGTGCATCAAATTGAGAGAGTAATTTGACCAGCCTGAGATATAACGCTTTCCTAACTTTTGATCTAACTTTTGTTTTGCCTCTAACTTTCTTTGGTGCTGGCGAAGGTTATGCCCGGACAAAGAGCCTGTTACGAACACTTTACCAGATGAGCTATCCCTAACTGAAAATGTAGCTAACTCATCGAAACCTCGATCTACCCCCATGATACACGCTGCTTCCTGCTTTCTAACTTGAAATAGCACACTGACCATCAAGAAAAACCGCCCATCTTCGGTTGCAACTAATTTAGCCGTTTGCGCTTGACCCTTAGACAAGGCATCACGTTGTTTTTCAGAAAAAGAAAGAGGAACTAGCATACCTAAGGAGGTACTTTCTTGGCACCGCTCACCACTCTTAGTATCTATCATGTCCATTTGGATTTTGCTGGCACGCTTATCATGGCTGTTCCACAAATTAAGAAAAGCAAACAATCGGCCTTTATCATCTTGGTAGATCTTGAAACCATCACCTATGCGGTGTTTCTCGAACGATAGCGGTCGGTATTTCGAATAGTTTTTCATTGAGAGTGCGTCTCGTGCCTCACTCTCCCTTTCAAGGTCCACAGATAAAAGAAGCTGATTCAGCCAAAACTCATAATCAATGGCATGGCTTTCCTTTGATGGGTACCCGGCATTCTGACCAGAAAGTTTTAGTTCAACATAAGAACTGACTTGCTGCTTTACCGTTTCAATGACCGATGCTTTTAATGCGCTACCAAAAGGTAGGGGTTTCACTATAGCTTGTAGTTTTTTTTGCAGTTGACCAAAACGCTTATTTTTCTCACTCTTAGTCTCGAGCGTTAATATGTGGTTAGCATCTTCTTCGCAAAGCGCTAAGGCTTTGTAATAAGCCATGTCTGATTGGACGAAGGTTTTGTAAAGAGATCGTACCTTAGATTTAGACAAATTATGCAGCTCAAATCGGTAGGCCTTATATACGCTGACCATGCCTTTAGGCGTTTTAGTTCTCGGCATATACACCTCCCACACCCGATAGTGCACGTGAGGGGGATATGAGCAAAGTTGAGCCTACACTTACTAGCCACACACCCGATAGTGCACCGTTTTGCTTGCCGGACACGCTCACCATCATACTTACTAGCCACACACCCGATAGTGCACGCAAGTGGTGTTGGTGTAGAAAATTGCTGTAACTTCCTAGCCACACACCCGATAGTGCACACGATAATAATCCTATCTTTGGCGATGGTGATCTTACTAGCCACACACCCGATAGTGCACATTGACGTCGGGAGGCAATAAAAGCACACTGCCTTACTAGCCACACACCCGATAGTGCACCGGGAGTTTTCGGTTGACTTCATCACCATGTTCTTACTAGCCACACACCCGATAGTGCACTGCAAGGTTACAACGGCTCCATGCAAATGCTTCTTACTAGCCACACACCCGATAGTGCACTGAGTAAATTCACCAGAATAATGAGCTAGCACAGTTGGTTAGCTATCTATATCCAATTTAACCAAATTTCTAAAGTGATAGATAAGAACCTATAAATACAATAACTTAACTATCAAGATAAAAATATGGTTGTTAAAGAACATGCACTATATGGTATCAACTCGGCGGATTACGTCCTAAACCTCAAAGCATTGCAAATCGGCATTTCAAGTTACGGCTTTCTGCCCACTCGAAGTGTTGAAGTAGCGAACTATTCCAACAACATTCGATGCAGAACAAGGGCGGTAAGGTAAGTCAAAATGACCCGCGCCCATAGTGAAGTATAGTTATAAAATGATTGTAGTAGTAACCTGAAATCTGTTATTTGTACTTTGCTTTAGCATATCGGTTGGGAGTCTCCTGCGGCTTAGGGCGGCGTTCGACAAAAAAATTATCAGGCAAAAAGTCATGCTCAGACAGATAGCCACTAGAACGTTTAAGTTTTTGCGTGCGACCTCGCTCGTAGTCGTTAAACTCGTTCGAATCCTCTGGATAAGGATTTCGATAGGGAGTGTTTAAACAAGAGTTAAACCCTTCCTCAAATGCCTTGCTGGTTGCTGACATACAAGCTCCATTGGCTCAATAAGTGCCACATCGGCGGCGAAAACATCAAAGAGAAATCATATACACATTAGCCAGCGTATCCAAGAAAATTCCAATTTAATCATCATGTTTGACGCCAATCACTCAGAATCACTAAAAATCATTGAATAATCACTTATCAATCATCGTTGCCAATCTTCGAACCTGTATAAACTTACCTCATTCATTAAATGAAGGAGAGCAAACTATGAGCAACACACAAAACAACCACAAAGCAAATCAAGCCAATAGAAACAAAGGTACTTCTGGTCACAACGACGCATATCAGAAAGCGTTAGACAATCGAGCAAACCAGTTGAACCCTAATAATCCACGTTACAACGGCAAAAAGTAATTGCTAGTCCATGACTGGGCGATAGTTCACAACCTTTACGACCAGGATGGCTTAGTAGATGACTTAATAAGATACCGATGGTTAACTACCCATCGGTTTATTGTTTAATTACATATGGTTAATCATGAAGGAAACGACTAAAAAGTATAAGCATACGAGGCAATTGCTAAAAATTGCCAAGCAGGAAGGTGGTTATACAAACAAAGACATCGAAAAAAAAGCAGGTTTACAAGGGTCTTCCAGTTCATTAGCCTCTCGTTGGCTCAATGGACACGCATTAGCCACTGAGCGTCAAATGCGATACTTCATCAATAACTATGGCCAGCACCTTAAGCGTCAACTTGAGCACCTATTCATACAGTCCCTTGTCGATGAGCATGGAGTTGAGCAGAAGAAATATATGAAGTTTACTGGCGATATTATTTTCAAACATCAGATTAAGCTAAAGCTAATTACTCCATTTCATGGTAGATATAAGACAGCTAGCGTGGTGCGCGTAATCATTCTTGAAAACCAAGGAACCTTTAAGATACTACTGCAATGCCGAGCTGGTTTCCTTCGACTATCAACAATGGATCAGACAAATTTTCAAGAAAATACATTCGCTCCCACTCGATTTAGTGCAATAAATGGTGAAACTAGAAATTTGGAATGGAGTGATATTGAGGAAGCCAATTGGCATTGCATTCAGGTGACCGACTGTGCAAGCATCAACACCCTAGTGAAGGATTTTACTGCATTAACGAGTAGTCTAGCTGATGGGAACAACATTTTTGATTACATACTGGATCCAGAATCTGCCAAGACTAAATCCAAATTATTTAATAAGCATATACCAAATACCATGGAGTTTGCCTTCTATCAAAAAATAATGAAATTAGGCTTGCAAAGTGAATTGTTGCCATTTTAATATTCGATTTCCCCAATAGCTAAATTGAGGTGCTTAATCCTCAAGCCAGAGCTGTGTTCCAGCTCATGACATGGGTACCTTTCAATTTGAGCACCACCCCAACTCAACATAAGGCAGGGGTCGTGTATGGGTATCATTCGGACGACCTTGTAATCGGTCATAGACTAGGTGAAAACGCTGAGGCAAGTAACTGAAATGATTCAAGGTACACTAGGGTCAGGGGTGGGTAAGGCCGAACCATTATAGCTATTAAGCTATATCGTTCGGTCTTTTTACTTTGCAGGTTCATAACGCATAATCACATCTCGACACCTATTCATTTTTATAAAAATCTGCACTATCAATAGATGAGGCAGAGGTTGTATAAAATTGTTGAAGAACTTTTGCAAAGGAGCGAGAGTCCCTTTCTATTGAGTGGATAGATATTGGGGAGCTCTCGCAAGAGTTGCTTTTTTTATTATATTGTTTTATGTGGGCAACCTTATCATCATAAATAAACACATTCTTTGTCGGTACCTCATCAATAAATCTAACCGATATAGTATGATTTTTTTTCTGTGCTTCTGGAATAATATCCTCATCAAGCTTCCTCATTGTTAACTCTAGCTTTTTGTTATGATCAATCTCCCAGTCAGTCCTTGGTTGATCAAAGGGCCGTAAAAATAAAAAATCTATCTTTTCAATGCCATGGATAGCCTTTACAAAGTCATCTCTAAATAAAGCTGTATTTACCCTCAATGCTTGAACCTTAAGATTCTTACAAGCATTCATAGAAGCAACCTGTATATCAATATGGCCAGTTAGAAAAGAATCTTTTCTAGGGAAAACCTCCCTGAGCAATGCCTGGGTTACTCGAATAAGACCTGATAAAGTAAGGATACAAAACAAAAAGAGAAGCGACCAATTACTGAGAATATCGATAATTGGCTTAACGTCAAGCATAGGTAATAACGAGAAAAATGCAGTAAAAAAGTAAGCGACTAAGAATACAATAACTATCTTAAGGCAATCGCAAATCATCAAGACGAAGAAATTCCAAACGCTTAATAGTTCACTTTTTACATCCATTTTATACACCTATAAATCCAGAATATCCAAAGTACCCACACAGAGATACATGGCGAAGATAAACGTTTTAATACTCTATTCCATGCCTCTTATAACGCTCCGCCAATGTTTCAGGTATCCAATCCACTTTTACAATCCCTGCAGCTTTATGCCGTTGAAATGGGTCATCGCCATAGCACCAACCTTCAGGCATTTTGCTTCTCAATCCAGTTTGATCTAATTTTCTATCTTCATCTTTTGTTACAACTACGATGATGAGTAGCTCACTGAGCAGATCATCAACTTTTTTGGGGGTAATGCGTTTAATCTTAAGAAGCTCATTAAAAATAACAGTGCGAGGTACTAAATGCTCTCTAATTAATCCTTTGTATCGATCTCTCTTATTTATAGCCCCATTTTTTACATTTTGTTTGTAGGTTTTCTCAGCCTTACGAGAAAACCAAATTGCATCAGGTGGTAGATCGTCATTGGTATAAACTCGTGGGCGGTATCGGCCCCATAGTAATTGCTTTTCCAATATGTTCTTTTTCATATCCATGGACCAATCCGATTTGATCACATCGCAGATTACCATTGCAAGTTCACCTTTTTTGATTGAGCTCATAATTGAATGGCCTTGAAGTGTCATTAATTAAAATCAATATATCAATTTTTATATCGACACGTATGGATTTGAATCACAATAGAAAAGTCATTTTTTATGCGATCGGCGCCTACCCATGGCATTCTTCTGCTGGAGAATGCCGCGGCCATAGTAAGTGATCATACCGGCATCGGCCCAACGTCCGGCCATTTGCACATCAGGCACTAACTCACCAGCGGCCAGTAAGTCTTGGCAAGCGCCTACACGCGCACTGTGGCCTGACCATGGCTCAGGTGGCCGCCTAATTTTGCCCACCAATGCGCCAACGGGTAGATTTTGTCGGTAAATGACTTTATCCGCATTTTCATCAGTGACCTTTTTGGGATCATTGAACAAGGCTAACCAGCCCTTTTGAAAGATCTCATCAACATAGTCGGCATGGATGTGGGGCCGCTGCGGAAGTTGTTCAAACACTTCGGCGCCAGTGGCATCCACGCCAACTGATTTTGCTTGGATTTCTAATGTCGGCCGCTTGTGACGGACAAACAAAAATCCGTTATCATCCAAGCTTCTGCCTGACAAACGAAGGTAGGCTTCAATCAAATTAATACAGCGAGTCGATAATGGGGCAAAGTCCATTTCCCCTTTTTTCTTCTTAGTTTCATAGATAACAACCCGCCAATGCTCAACCAATTGGCCGTCCTCATCTTTCTCAACTTCACTGGTTATATGGGGGATTTTTATACGCACCAACTCACTTTCCCGGAGCAGCGTTTCATAGGCCACGGTCAGTAAAGTTAGGTTACGCAGCGTATAAATATGGGTGCTTTCGTGCCAGAGTTCATGCAAGGTATCGAGGTAGATTTCACGAAAAGGGGAGGCTTGGTCTGCATCAAAAACCTGCTTGTTGCGCACTCCCACTGCGTCAATATTTTCTTCTGCTCTGCGCTGAATAGCGATATTTTTTAGTAACTTGCGTATTTCTATACTGGCTGTCGGATCGGGTGCGCCCGCCCATTGATGCGCCAATGAAATCATCCAACGATCACGGCCAAGGGTCGCCTTTTTCACATGTTGGCCACGGTATTGTAAATAGTTTTTCACTGTTCCTGTGGTCGCGGGTAACCATGGTACATCCAATTCATCGCAGTATGCTTGAAACAAACCAAGCGCCGATTTAAACGCACGCAGCGAATTTGGCTCAAGGCCAGAATGGATGATCGAGGCATCAAAATTGCGCTGGTACAGTGCCACCAGTTCAGGTATATCACCAACATCGCCGCCTTGTTTGATGAACTCATCAGACATGATCCGTAGGCGTTCGACATTGCCTTCTTCGGCCAACCGGGTCATTAACTGGCTATCAATGACACCGTTGCTGTCTTGTTGTGACACTACCAATTTTGTCATATTTCGACCTCATGCCTTAAATCGACATTCCCTATTTCTGCTGTCAGATTTCCACATCACCTACAATGTCATAACGTGACAGTGGCGGGATGCAGTTGATAATGGGCTTGCTTCGCCTGCTGATTTTCTTCCACCAAACCCACTTTAAACGCCCCAGCACCTTCAACTAACCTCATGATTTCACGATGTTTTCTTGATTCGAGCAACACTGATATAGGGGCAATTTGGTTACTCGCGTCGTCAAAACAATGTTCGATATGCTCGGGCAATAGGTATAACACATCGGCTACCTTGGGCGCCTCAGAGTCCTGAACCAAGTCCGACTGGATCCCATACTCAATGTCCATCTTTGACAGTAAAGCATAGAGGCGATCACAATCATTCAGCTCACTCTTGGGGTGATAAGTTTGATAGAGGGTCAGCAATTCTTTTTCTGCATTGGCGTTAGCACGCCGGCACTGAGCCAACAAAGTTCGACCGCTTTTCTTCACCGGTTGGTAAGCTGACTGGGCTAGCCTTGTTTTTAAAAATTTAATGATGATCGTATTTCGTTTCGCCATCGGCACATAACCATGGCTGCTGGCCACATCCAAATACAAATGAAGCAAACAATTCATCACAAGCTGTCGCATGACTTCAAATTGGTGATCGTTCACAAAGACCTCAAAGGTGCTGGTGGAAAATTGGATAACAGATCGGAGATGGCTGACCGGCACACACGGATTGCCAAAAACAAGCCATTATACCCAAGTCTTTAAGATAGCACAACTTTACCCCTGATAAACACCATTATCAGGGGTAAATTAGATATGAAATATAGTAGGGTAGTTATTCTGGTTAACATTACAGATTTCACAGAAATCACAATCTATACACTGTGGATAGATAACACCTGAGAGGGAAGGGCAAGTAATATCAGGGGCAAGCCACTAACTATACACTGTGGACAAGAAGTGCTTATCAAGCTACTAATTTATCATCAGGGAAAACAACTGCAAAGGCTAACTAAAATAAACTATCCTGCTGTTAAAAGTTAGAACAGAGCACATTGTCAATCAGCAAGGTGGCGCGCTATGTGGTTATTTGCTTTTTAGGTGTTGCGTGCATTGCTACGGTGTTGAGCGATTACAGTTAACGAGCAGAGGCTCTGCAGCAGTAGACTTCAAATATCTCAACTAAAGGTGTCCGATTGCGTTCGACCAACACAGCACCAACCAGCTCCTCAATTGCAAGACCCACATTTGATAAATAACTCAAGCATTTACCATTGCATTGATCCAGAACAAATGATACTATTTTTTTGTAAATAAGTGATAAAACTTTGACACAAAATATTTTGTCACGCGTTTATTTTAAAAATGAAATATTAAATAGTATCAAGGTATATGGAAATATGAAAAAAATAAATAAAGAAGAAATCCAAAAAGTTTCGGGAGGCTTTGCTTCACAAACCGTTTCATCAACTTCTGATTATCAGATACAGTTTGGTAATAAAGTTGATTTGTCATCAGTTGTGGCTGTTGATTTTGTCAATTTAGACTCACTAGCTACCGCCCCTGCTGTAAATATGCAAGAAGACTAGCAATTGAATTTAGGCACTACCAAGTTGGTGCCTTTTCAACTTTAATTAGTGTCTTTAATTTTGTTCAAATTAGAAAAGAACCTTTAGCCATTTTCGCATGCGTAATACCTTTCATACCCACGCTTCCCATTTTGGAATTATAACAGTTTCGAAAACATCCTTTATGTGTAAAAAACTACTTTTATTAATTTTTTAGGACTTTGCCAATAATGGAAATTTTTACTTCTATACCAAACCCTAAGGCAAACAAATCAACAGCAAGGAAGCTTCGTGAATTTCAAGTTGACTTATGGAAGATCTACACTTCGATGTGTGAAACCAAACTGGGTTTAGAATTATCGGATATAAATGAAATACTCGATTCTATCGTTAACGAAAAAAAATTGTCACCGAAGTTCATTTTTGCATTCTATGAATTGTCATGCTCCATGAAGTCTGGTGACATTACAGGAATTCTTGATTCATTATCAAAAATTAAGATTGCAATAGGAAACGAGATAATAAGTGAGAAAATTGAAATATCAAGTATTTGTTCAGAAGATTGGGAGTGGAACTACATAAATTACCTGAGGAGCTATGAGCGAAAAAACATTAGGAATGAATCGACAATCGTTAGACCCATATTAAATAATTCCGAATTGGACTTTCACAAAAAAAATATTGAAGTGGCCTTGAATTTGATAAAGGAGCAGACACCATGTATTTATTCTGAGGTTGAAGCTTACCTAACCGACATAAAGATATTTCAAGGCAGGGTCCTGCGGGGAGATACTTCATCAAAAGTATTCGGTGCAATTTGGCTTAGAGTTCCAGAAAAAGAAGACGATCAAGTAGCTTATTGGATTGAACATATAATTCATGAAGTGTCTCACCTCAAGCTTGAGGCATTATTTCATCTTGATAAACTAACCTTAAACTGTGACGATGAGAAAATATTTAGAGCACCAATCAGGAACGAAATGCGTCCACTGCGAGGAGTGTTTCATGCAACATTTGTATTATCTCGAATGGTACGTTTCTTTAAAACCGCATCTTTAAATGGTTATGATAAAAGGTTTAGAGACAGGTTACAGTTATGCCGCCTACAACTAGAAATAGGGATTAATGAAGTGCTTTCAGATAAAGCAAATTTCACTGAGAATGGCAAGAAGATACGAGACTCCTTTAACGAATGTTCAATGCTATGAAGAGAGTAGAACTGATATTTTATGGAGTCCCTATTGTCTCGTTTATTTATAATCACCCATCAATAAGTAATCTTATTATTGTTGATAGCACTGCTGCAATTACGATTGATAAAAAAACAGAAGCCTTTCATGGTCATTCAGAGGGATACGATGAAGAAAAATGCATTAAAATATCATCGTTTGAAATCCTTGAGAGAATGCTATCGCATGAATGTTTTTTTTCACCTGAAAGGTTATCAAAAGGTTTTGAGGGTCGATGTTATTACTCTGGGTTAAGTGTAGGTTTTACTCCGGCTTCGAATATTTTAATTAGGCAATTTGATAAAGATGGAAAAAGGATAACCTCTGCTAATGGTTTGGCCATTCACGAGGATAGAGATTGTGCCATTGTAAATGCACTCTTTGAAGTTATAGAAAGACACCTGCTGTGTGAAGCTTGGTACTATGAAAAAGGCCTCTACCTAATTGATACTGAATATATCGCACACAACCAAGTTATTAACTATTATATCATAAATGAAAGCATACCTTTTGTAATTGCTTGTTTTATTTGTGATGAAAGAGTATATTTTGGCTCATCTGTGCGAAGTAGCATTAATGAAGCAATGGAAAAATCTAAAGCTGAATCTTTGCATTTATATTGTAATTTTTGCGTAAACATTCCACGAGCTGATCACGGGAACAATAATGAATCATTATTGAAGTTAAATAGAATTTTCGATTTTGAGAGCTCTAAAATACTGCTTGAATTAGATAAGAAAATTAGAGGAACAAAAAACAATGTCGATCGCCACATTGATTTCAATGCAAATACAATTTTAGAAAATACATTCTCCTCCAAGCCAAACATCTCTATCTATGACCTATTTGACAATGAAGGTTTATACCTTTGCAGAGTGAGAATTGCAGAAGCTGAGGATAAGCTAAGTTGTAGGAGAAAGTTTTCTAGATTTACAATTGAAGATCCATTTTGCTAATGAACAAATTACTCAACAACCGTTATTATAACCCTGATGCTAGCCGACTTGAATGGCCACTGAGCGAATCGTTAGTTAGGCATCACAAAAAAAACATAATTATACATAGAGATTGCTCTATAGAAGATCTAGAGAAATGTATTAATATTTTCGCAGTTAATTTTTCCGCTATAGAGTTTCGTGTTGATTTATTAGACTTTGTTTCAGAAAAACTAACCAAGAACAATATTAACAACATTTCAAAGAGTAACATAAAAATTTTTCACAAAAATATTGAAATAAAAAATCATAACAAAAAAGATAACAACTTAGATCGCTCTAAGATTTCCTTAGTAAGAGCATTTTACAATGATGTTTTAAATAGAGAAATAAGTGATATTGATGCAATCAAAGTGCTACAAAAAAACGAGAATGACTTTATATTTTACGAGGAGAAGGGAAGAGCCATTAGCATGGCTGCAGCAACGCGTAGCATTTTTAATTATAGATGTATCAGCTATGTTTATACTAGCCCTCATCATAGAAGACGTGGGCATTCTTCAATTTTATTACAGGAGCTATGTGATAGGAGATTAGCAAATTTCCTACACGTTGATGCAAGAAATGAAACAGCTATTAATCTATATAATAGCTTTGGTTTTATAGAAGTCGGTGAGTTTGTAAGGTTAGAGTGGTCAAAGCAAAAATGATAAAAACTATTAGTTGTGATGTAGTTGTTATTGGTGCTGGTAACGCGGGTTTATGCGCAGCAATTTCAGCTGCACAAAAGGGTAAATCTGTTGTAATTCTCGAAAAAAGCCCTAAAGTAAACAGGGGTGGTAACAGTAGCTTAACAATGAACTTCAGGTTTACTCATTCTAACTTGTTTGAACTATGTGAGTTAACTGATTGCCCAAAGCAAACAGAAATGCTTATTAAGTCGAAATATTACCCATACTCGCCAAGTAATTTTTACGATGATATTATGAAATCCTCGAAGGGTATGGCATGCCAAGAGCTATCTAAAACGTTATCGGAACACTCCTACAATGTTATAAAGTGGTTATATTCTCTCGGCCATAGATGGGAAGTTAAACCGAATATTCTCGAGGGAAGTGTTCCTATAAGGATTAAAGGAGGAGGAGCAACTTTACAAGAAAAAAATTTCTCCGTAGCTGAGTCATTGGGAGTGAAAATATTATACGAAAGCAAGCTTAACAATATCATTTTCGATAACTCAACCATTGCTGGAGTTTCATTTTCAACAAACAACACCATTATTGAAAATAATATTTTATGTAAATCAATAGTGCTTGCGTGTGGTGGTTTTCAGGCTAACTCATTAAAGGTTGCAGAAAATCTTGGTTTTTTGTGGTCAAATGTTCCGGTTCGAGGGGTTCCCTTTAACACAGGCGAAGGGATTTACGCTGCTATAAAAGCCGGGGCAATATTTTACGGAGATAAAAAGGGTTGTCATTCAACTCCCCAAGGAGTTAATATTTCGCCTTACTCATTACCAGGTGATCATGAACAAGTTCAACTCAACTCGAGGTATTGTTTTAATTTAGGAATAACAGTCAACCAAGTAGGTAAAAGATTCTTTGATGAAGGTGAAGATAATCCAAATTTCCTGTATGCAAAACTTGGTGGTGAAATTTTAAAGCAGCCAAATAGAATTTGTTATCAAATATTTGACAGTAGAACAGCCGCCTTACTACCTAAGGGGTATTTTGTGAACAGTGGGATGGTTTGCTCTAATGAATTATCAAAATTAGCTAGTCATTTTGGTATTAGAGAAGATACCTTAGCCAAGGAGATAGATGAGTTTAACGCCTCAATTGAAGTTGAATCCAGTGAGTTTGTGAAGAAAGACGGACTAACTACAAATGGGTTACTTATCCCTAAGTCAAACTGGTCAATAAAAATCATTCAACCTCCTTTTTTCATATGTCCCGTAGTTACAGGGTTAACCTTCACCTACGGTGGAATAAAAATAAATGAACACGCTCAAGTATTATCTTCAAATAACACTCCAATAAAAGGACTGTATGCGTGTGGTGAAATAGTAGGAGGGGCACACTATCATAATTATGCTGGTGGCACCGGATTAATGTTAGGCTCTGTATTTGGGTACATAGCAGGTAAAATTTGCTGATAACCTTACCCCCTTGAGCCTAGGATATGGGATATGGTTTGTAAGATCAGATGGCGAGTATGCAGTTAATACGAAAAATACAGAATAAGGACTCTTGCAATGATAAACATCAAATGAAGATATAATCAAGAGGCAATTTAAAACCTTTATCAAACAGTTAAAGTCACACCTTTTTTCAGGTAGTATACCCTGTGTCATTATTTAGAAAAGAAGTCAGTAAAAATCAGCATGACAAACTTTGGGGCGACGTCAATTTGGCTCAACCTCTAAGTTACAAAGTATTTTTTCTTTTGCTTGTTGTTATGCTAATTACTAGTACAGCATTTCTTACAAGCTCAAACTATCATAAAAAACAGAAAGTCAACGGATACCTAATCCCCAACCAGGGGATCATCAAAATCTTTGCTCCAGGTAGCGCATATGTTTCCCAGATGTTTGTAAAAGAAGGACAGCACCTAGAGGCAGGCCAGCCAATGTTTAAGCTAGAGTACCGTCACCGCACAGCTTCCGGAGATGATCTAAATAATTTGCAAAGAAATGAAATTCATCAGCAATTAGCTATCATTCAGGCACAGCAAAATAAACTACTACTTATTTATCAAAAGCGAGCAAAAGAATACGAAAAAAGAATAAATAACCTGAACACCCAAATCCAGCTTCACCAATTACAGGCTCAGCAAACTCAATCAAGACTTAAACTAGCAAAAAAACAATTAAATCGTTTAGATAATTTGCATGCTGATGGCTTTGCAAATAAACAGATGGTTGAAAACCAGCAGGACCTTTTGCTCTCTCTGGAACAAGAGATCTCGAAGTTTCATTTGAATCAAACAAGATTAGAGCTTGAGAGACAAGAGCTCAACCTTACAACTGAACGATTACCACTTGAGCTGGAAACCGAGCTTCAGAAATTACAATTGAATGAATCCAAAGCTCGGGCACGGCTAACAGCTTTGACTGGCCAGAAAGAGGTGATCATTTCTGCGTCAAAATCCGGGCGGGTTACAGTACTTGATGTTAAGGAAGGGCAGCTACTCAAACCACAGCAATATATGGTAAGCCTGTTACCCGAAGGGGCTGAATTGTACGCTGAGCTTTTCATCCCAACCCGTGCATTTGGCTTTATTGAAGAAGGGCAAGAGACAAAAATCAAACTTGAAGCCTTTCCATATCAAAAGTTTGGCATGCTTGATGCGAACATATTTGAAACATCAGAGAATATTTTACTGCCCAACGAAGTCACATTGCCAATACGTTTTACAGAGCCAGTATACCGGGTAAAAGCAAAACTCAACAAGCAAGGCATTCAGGCCTATGGAAAGGTGATGCCTCTTCAGGCCGGGATGTTACTGGAAGCTGAAATTCTTATTGATAAGCGCTCGCTGGTTGAATGGCTGTTTGAGCCACTGCTTAGTTTACGTGGCATATTAGTTTAGCTGGGCAGGCAGAAAGTGCTGAAATAGCATCAAAAAACAAAGCATTGGAGCAATACCAATCGTATTAGGAAGATTACCCAGTTGAAAACGATTCTACAATCCGAAGCCGCAGAGTGTGGCCTGGCTTGTCTCGCGATGGTGGCAGATCACTACGGTTATAAGAGTGATCTGATTAGTTTAAGACAGCAACACCCGCAAACCTTAAAAGGCATGCATATGCAGCAGCTGATGGGGATTGCAGATGCTCTGAAGCTATCCGGCCGGGCATTGAAACTTGAGCTAGACCAATTAAAACAATTAAAACGGCCATGCATTTTGCATTGGGACATGAATCACTTTGTCGTTCTGGAGTCTGTTTCACGCAGCAAAATTGTTATTCAGGATCCGGCAATGGGAAGGCGTGTGCTCACTCTGGAAGAAGCCAGCAACCACTTTACTGGTATTGCACTTGAGCTTACACCTGCGCCAGGGTTCGAGAAAAAAGATGTACGGAAGCAGATGAAACTGTCCCAGTTTATGTCAAGGGTAACCGGGCTTAAGCCAATATTAATTCAGTTACTTCTGTTATCTATGATCTTACAAATTTTTGCATTGGCTATGCCGTACTACATGCAGCTGGTGCTAGATGAAGTCGTAGTAGGTTATGACCAAAGCCTGTTGACTGTATTAGCACTTGGCTTTTCTATGCTGCTTCTTTTCAATGTGGCGACAACGGCTTTTCGTGGTTATGTGGTGGTGCATTTGGGCGCCAGCCTTAATCAACAACTGGCATTTAACTTATTTCATCACATGCTCCGGCTGCCTCTGGATTATTTTGCTAAACGGCACATTGGCGACGTGGTATCCCGCTTTGGGTCATTACAACACGTAAAGCGGATGATAACCAATGCAATGGTTGAAGCTATCATAGATGGGATGATGGCCATCACTACATTATGTATGATTTTCATATACAGCCCAACGCTTGCTTCGGTGGTTTGCATAGCAATGGGGCTATATTTGGTGATCCGTCTTTGCTGGTATCGCCCACTCAGGGCCTTATCAGAAGAAGTGATAGTTGCGGGTGCAAAAGAGCAATCAAACTTTATGGAAAGCGTGCGTGGCGTTCAAACGATCAAGCTTTTCGGGATAGAAACGTCGCGTCAGGCTTTGTGGCAAAATCACTATATGGAGGCCCTGAACCTGGGAGTACGTATTGAACGCCTAAACATTGGTTATCGTATTGCTAATTCTCTGTTGTTTGGAGTAGAAAACATTTTAGTGGTCTATCTCGGCGCACAGCTTATCATGGCAACTGACACCACACAGACATTTTCGGTTGGAATGCTAATGGCCTTTCTGTCATATAAGGGACAGCTTACTCAACGTTTCTCTTCATTAGTCGACAAGCTGATAGAGTTTAAAATGCTGGGTCTGCACCTGGAGCGATTAGCTGACATTGCAATGACAGAGCAAGAGAAACATCTGGAAGCGGTGTCATCACATACTCTTCAGGGAAAGCTGGCGCTTTCTCAGGTGAGTTTTCGTTATGCCACCGGTGAGCCATGGCTGTTTCAAAATATCGACCTTAAAATCCGTGCGGGAGAGTCTGTCGCAATTGTAGGCCCCTCTGGTGGAGGCAAAACCTCCCTTATGAAAATAATGCTTGGACTTTATCAGCCTTCAGAAGGAAAAGTATTACTGGATGGCCTGCCAGCCAATCAGCTGGGACAGAGACAGTACAGGCAGCAAATAGCCGCAGTTATGCAAGATGATGAGCTTTTATCTGGCTCAATCGCTGAGAATATTGCCCAGTTCGATCCCGGCCTTGATATCCAGCGTGTCATCCATTGTGCCAAGATGGCTGCATTGCATAAAGATATTCAGGCAATGCCAATGCAATATAATTCTATGATAGGGGATATGGGAGCAGCACTATCAGGTGGTCAAAAACAGCGACTTTTACTCGCCAGAGCTCTGTACCAACAGCCCAGAATATTGTTCCTTGATGAAGCCACTTCACATTTAGATATTAATTCCGAACAGCGAGTGAATGAGGTTTTGAAGAGTCTAAATATCACCCGTGTGATTATTGCTCACCGACCGGAAACGATCCGTTCTGCCGACCGGGTTATTCGCCTGGAAAGTGGTGAACTTCAAGAGGTATCGAATAAAGCTGAAGAGCTATACTAGAGCACCGAATGGATAAAAACTAACACTGCTAAACTGTACTAGCTCAGACTTGATCTGACAGTTACCCATTTTTAATGGTGCCGTTGTCAGCTTAGATTTGAGCCAAATTCTTTTCTGCCCAAATCTTTTTACCATCAAGTAATGTTTCTAGTGGCGTTCTGCCACAACATACTTTGCCCTGATGTGTGCGTTCATTATTGTAATAATTCATCCACTCGTCCAGATCCTTTTGCAGCTCTTCGAGTGAGCCATACAGTTTCTTACGGAATGTAACCTGATAGAACTCTTGCAATATCGTCTTATGAAAGCGCTCACAGATGCCATTGGTCTGTGGTGACATTGCCTTCGTTTTTGTATGATCGATATCGTTAATTGCCAAATATAGCTGATAATCGTGATGTTCAACTTTACCGCAATATTCGGTTCCTCTGTCAGTGAGAATGCGTAGCACTGGGCAACTCAACAAGTGATAGAGTCTAGCCCGCTGGGTAAGGCGATAAAATACACGCTCGGCCAATGGCCGTCATCCGCTATATCGATGACGGCCATATATCGATAGACAACAACCGCGCTGAACGCGCAATAAAATCGCTGGTCATTGGGAGAAAGAACTGGCTCTTCTCGACCAACCCTAACGGAGCTGAAGCGAGCACAGCATCGTTGAAACCGCGAAAGCCAACGGTCTCATCCTCTACGACTATATGGTCAAGTGCATAAAAGAGCTGGCAAAAGCGGAGTCAGATATCGATTTACTTCTGCCTTGGAACTTCAAACATTAGCAACATCAGCCCGTGGGATCATGGGGCGTTTACTTTCGGCTGGTGTGGTTTGCTCTGAGCAAGCCACTAGACTGGCACCGAATAATACGGCAAGGCTTAATGTGGTAATCGGCTTCATAATTCGTCCATTGATGATAGCTAAATAAATATGTTTATCCAGCCCAGTCTGGACAGACTCAAAGTGTTTTTAATTTGGGCGAACTTCTCGCTTTTTAGCTTCGGCTACTGGTATACCTACATCACTCTGAACAATGGATATAGACTCAGCACACTCTTTATCAGACATACCTTCGAACGGGCACCCATTATAAAGTTCAATCAAGAATGAACTAGACTCTTTTGCACTTTCGTAGAGCAGATTGCAATCATCCCAACTCCTAAATGAGCTAGTTATTACACCTTGCATATTAGAGTTATGATTTATCGAGAAAGTTTCCGGTCTAGAATTTAACCTAACGCCGCTGTCGGTTTTGATGTTAGCTTTAAACTTAAGGTTGTTGTCTGTGTAGTTTGTTATTTTATAGGGCACATCACAGAACACTTTCCAATTGCTAACTCTTTGATATTGAATTTGAAAGGGGTCAATAGCTATCTCAACCTTACTTCCTCCGCAAGAGGAGAGAGCGATAGGGAATAAGATAACAAGTAGCGTTTTATTCATAACTAATCTCAGCTTGCGTATAAGGCCTAGGCGACAATCTGAAAATCTTAGACGCTATTTTTGTTGACGTCGATGACTTTTGTCACACTTTCTAACCTGCTTGGTATAATACCTAATTTCCTCAGATAAATAGATAAGAAACAAACCTTCAAGGCCGCCAGTCAGTGATGTGATGACGATTGTTATTACATTCCACCGCAGTGGCATACGCGTAAACTAGCTATGATGTTAAGCCTACCCACATTCCTACCCTAGCTTTTTATCTTTCCTAGAATAGCCCCCCGAAACTGTCTAACTTATCACTGTTTGATATTTTTTTTATGGTAATTTATGCCTTTTCACTGGGAGTTTCTGATGAATAAACCACTGATGCTGGCGCTAAGCCTGAGTACCTTGTTGTTTGCGAACAAGGCCATACCCGCCACCATGAATGCGTATAAAAAGGTGACGATAAATAGCACTCAGGTATTTAGTCTCGACCAGTTCCCTTATAAAAACTACTTTGTCTGTATTCGAAAATGGGAGAACGGCGAGGGCTTTTCTGACTATCTACAACACGACCGCCTGTTTCAACAGGCGCTGAGAAAAACCGCCGGAGAAGCCGCAGCCCGCCAATATCGTTACCTGAATGAGCAGCCGGCCAAAGAAAACATAGCCGCGACGGCGGTTAAAAACGACTCCTTTTACAAGAAAGAACAGGTGCCCTTCATCAATGACCAGCGCTATACCTACAGCTGGCACTATTTAACGCCTCGCAAATCCGATTACCAAT
Source organism: Motilimonas eburnea (assembly GCF_021295345.1). Lineage (GTDB taxonomy): Bacteria > Pseudomonadota > Gammaproteobacteria > Enterobacterales > CBDFNC01 > Motilimonas > Motilimonas eburnea. The sequence goes on along the minus strand of NZ_JAIMJB010000008.1, from coordinate 153,427 downwards.
ACGCTACCCAGACCATAGGCATGCTGAAAGAGCGATTTGATTTTAAAACCGAAAAAGGTCGCCACTGGGTGATCACTGAGCCAACCTTTTACCGCCGCAGCTCAGACTATGAGGTAAAAGAGGACAAACGCTTCTCCGGCCTGTTTATTCTGCTCTCAGTAAATGAAAAGGCCATCAAACAGGCCAGCTCAGAGCAGGCGGCTTACCAACAGGCTTACCAGCAGACCAAAGCTTATTACTTTGCTGCTGACCCGGACAACTGCAGCAAGCGTTAGTTTGCACTCATTCTTCTACGCCTTTCCATGAATGTCGCACTTATTATCTGAAATCGGGCTTTTTGGATGATAAACTATGAAAATAAAAAACTAGTGTCTATTGCGCTCTCACTTTCTTTGGGTCTGACCGCATGTGGCACTGAAAGCGCTGCTAAAGATGACACCAGTAGTAAGACTCCGACATTAGGGGATACTCCAACTCATAATTAGAAAAAATTCAATTTCAGAAAAAACTTTAGCTTGAACAGTGTATCTACAGAATTAGATTCAGTGACGCTCTAACAACCCATCTTCTTGATTTTGCTCTGGCTTAATACCACGAATACGCCTCGCAACCTGTTTGATGTCATCAATAAACAGATACAAACAAGGGATCAGGAACAAGGTCACCACGGTTGAGAAGAGTACACCGTAGGCTAGACTGACCGCCATTGGGATCACCATTTGTGCCTGCATGCTGGTTTCCATCATGATCGGCATTAAGCCGATAAAGGTGGTCAGCGAGGTGAGTAAAATCGCGCGAAAACGACGACAGCCCGAGGCCACGACGATGGCCGCCAATGGTTGTGTCGATGTCCGATCCACATGGCGATTCTTGTTTATATCATCCACCATCACCAGCGAGTCATTCACCACTACCCCCGCCGCGGCAATAATGCCAAACAAGGATAACGAGCTTAAATCTATGCCCATAAGCTGATGGCCCGCCACCGAGCCAATAATGCCAAACGGGATCACCGCCATTATCATCAAGGGCTGGGCGTAAGACTTTAAAGGGATAGCGAGTAAAGCGTACACCAACAGCATAGACAAGGCGAAGTTACGCAGCTGCTCATTGGTATTCTCAATTTGCTGAGCTATGCTGCCCGCGACTTCGGTGCTCACCCTAGGGTATTGCAACAATAATTGTGGCAGGAAGTTATCGCGTACATCTTGCGCCAGTTTAAACGGTTCGGCTTGGCTGGCATCAATTGACGCCCACACGCTGACGGTTTGGCGGCCATTCTCACGACGAATTTGGCTTAAGCCATCAACAAAGCTAACCTGCGCCACCTCAGACAAGGGCACTTGCACCCCTTGAGCGGTTTGGATCAAGACCTTGTTAACATGGCTGATGCTATTACGCTGCTGTTCAGGGTAGCGCAACATAACACGTACCTCATCCCCCCCGCGGATCACTCTTTGCAGCTCTAAGCCATAAAAGCTTTGATTCACCTGAATGGCAATATTCGCCAAGCTTAAGCCTAGGCTATGAGCTTGCGGTTTAAGGGTAAACAGCACTTCCTGACTGTGGCTTTGGCTACTGTCGTTTACATTGTTAACCCCAGCTAAGCTGTTTAAATGCTGCTTTAGCTTGGCCACCACCGCATCCATTTGTTGCTGATCTGTGCCTTGTAAACGAAAGCTGATATCACCATCATCGCGCTCATTACCAAATAAGTTGTCTTCTATGGTGAGTGATTTCATCCCCGGCAAGGGCGGGATGGCTTGATGCCAGCGCTCAGCCAAGGCAAAGGTGTTCATGGGTCTTAGCTCTGGCTCAACCAAGCGCACTAAAATCTCGGCTTGTGTGCGGCCACGTAAGTCTACCTGCATGTCAGAGATCATCACTTGGCCAAACTCGGCTTCAAGGTCTTGGTCCACCTGCTTCAAAGCTTGCTCGATTTTTAGCGCCATGTCTAAGGTGGCTTGCTCCGAGGCATCGGCGTTCATGGTCAAACTGATAGTTGGAAAATCATGGGGGATTTTCGGCTGGCCAACAAAGCGCACCACGCCGCCTTGATACAAACCGGCACACACTAAAATCAGGCTGATAAACAGCATGATCAAGGTATAGCGGTAACCGACCGCACGAGTTAAACAAGGGCGATAAACATCGGTTATCAGCCAATTTAGACCCAGATTGACCTTAGCTTGCAGCCAGTTTACCAACAGCCTTAACCAGTCCAAGGGATTACGCGAGCCGGGACGCACTTGCTTCGGCGGTTTCATTGCGGCCAAATGGGCAGGCAAAATTAACTTAGATTCCACCAAGGAAAACAGCAAACACAAGATCACCACATAGCCGATGGCTTGACCAAAGGCGGCAGTCGGGCCGTCATCGAGCACCAAAGGCAAGAAGGCCGCAATCGTGGTTAACACGCCAAAGGTCGCGGGCATGGCCACACGTTTTACCCCGCTGATCACGGCGTCAATATGATGACCATGACGCTGGGTTTCACTGTGGGCACTTTCGCCCATCACGATGGCATCATCTACCACCACACCCAATACCAAGATAAAGGCAAACAAGCTCACCACGTTAATGGTGACGTCTATCATGCTCAAGGGCATTAAGAATAAGGTGCCCAAGAAACAAACCGGTAACCCCATCATCACCCAAAATGCTAAGCGCACCCGCAGGAATAACGCCAACATCAAGAACACCAGCACAGCACCACTTTTCATGCTGTCGAGCATGAGCTCTAACCGGCCCTCAAGGTAGTAGGTCATGTCCACCCAAGGCGCTAGCTCAAGGCCCTTAGGTAACTGAGTTTGCTTGGTTTCGATATAACGTTTAACCGTATCGGCCACCACGGTCAGGCTTTGATCTTCGGCGGCGCCCACGTAAAAGGTGACCGAGTTATGGCCGTTAAAACGCGAATAATGTAGGCCTTGGGCTAGGCCATCGGTGATGTCAGCTACATCACCTAAAGTCAGCACTGAGCCATCACGGTGAGTCAGCAAGGGAATATTGCCAAAATCAGCCGCGCTATAGGCTTGATTGGCAACACGTAAATTAATGTAACCATTTTGCGCACGAATGCCACCCGCCGACATATTGCCGGAATGACTACGCACCGCATTGGCCACTTGATTGAAACTTAAGCCGTATTCTCTGAGTTTGTCCTTACTCAAGGCAATGGAGATTTCATCCTCCAAGCCACCATAAAACTCGGTAATGCTCACGCCCGGCAGTTGGCGGATTTCATCAAAAATCAGCTTACCTGTGTGCTTCAACTCACGCGGGGAAAGATCGCCAAACAAACTGATATACATGACATCTTGGCGCATCTTAATGCGCTCAATTTGCTGGCCTTCCATCTCCGTTGGAAAGTTAGACACGCTATCAAACGCCGCCTTCACTTCGTCCAACACTAAGCTGGCATCATAGTCGTCATTGACCTTGATATAAGTGGTGGCATAACCCAAGTTGGCATAGGCGATAACGCGCTCTAAACCCTGCACTTGCTCGATGGCATCTTCAAATTTGGTGATGATGCCTTCTTCCACTTCTTGTGGCGCGGCACCGGGTAAGGCAGCGGTGAACTTGATCCAATTCACTTCGATTTGCGGAAAGAACTGCTTACGTATCGTGCCCGCTGTGAGCAAACCACCGACGACAATCATGATCATTAACAGATTGGCTGCGACACTGTTACGGGTAAACCAAGCAATGACCCCTTTGTTGGTGTCTAGCATGCTTAACCCTCTACCGTCGTTGCACTGGCGGCATCGCCCGCGAGCTTAGTGTTAGACTCTGGGTTTGGCTCCACCTGCTCTGCACCGCGCTCAGGATCATCGACCCAATCTAGCGCCATGCCCGGTAAGGCATAATCGAGTGCCGAGTTAATCACTTTATCGCCCTGCTCTAAACCTGCGGTGATCACGGCTTCACCGGCATTAAAGCGCAGCACCTCCACCTCACGATAAGCCAAAGTACGCTCCGGCGTTAATACCGCCACCTTGCCGTCGGTCACCAAATGACGCGGCAACACGCTCACCATACCCGCGTTGATACCTTCAATTTCGGCTGTCACATAGCTACCAAAGGGCAAGCTAGCTCCCCCCTTGCTGCGACCATAAGGGTCGGGGATTTCTGCCACCAAATAGGCCATGCGACTGGAATCATCGATGACGCCTTCGTTGCGCACCACCTTGGCATGAAAAATATCCTGACCTAAGGTCAACAGCACTTGCGCGCCCATCCCTTGATTGTCTAAGAAATTAAATTCTTGTTGTGCTAGCGGTAAGCGCACCTCAGCAAACTCGGTGCTTAAGATACGGCCCAATAACGCACCAGGCGCAGCATAACCACCAGGGCCAATATGACGACTGGCAATTAATGCATCGTAAGGAGCACGGATCACGGTGCGGTCAAGGTTACGCTGAGCTTGTTTGAGACTGGCCTCGGCTGACTTTAGACGGGCTTTTTCTTGCTCTAATTGCGGTTTACGCAGGCTCAACTCGGTTGGTAATTTGCTTTTAATATCTGACCATTGCTCCTTAGCCACCTTACCATAAGCCACTTCTTGTACTAACGCAGCTTTAGCGGCGGCCACATTGGCTTTGGCTTGAATTAACGCCACCTCATAATCACTGGGATCAATCTTGGCAAGCACTTGGCCCTGCTGCACCAAACCACCACGAATAAACTCAGGGGCAAGATAAGTTAGCTCACCGCCCACCTGCGCCACCAAATCGGTTTCATACTTGGCTTTAACCACACCGTAAGAGGCAACCGTTAGGGTCATAGGCTGAAATTGGTTTTCAACCACACTGACTTGCACCAATTTGGTTTCCGGCGGCTTTTGCTGCGGCGGTTGCTGCAAAGAAGCGAGGCCCATATAACCTGCAATACCTAACCCTAACACCACAATAGGTAAAATTATCTTAAGCTTATTCAAAACCTTGTCCTTTAACATTCTTACAACAGCCAACCGACAGAAGGAACACAGCAATAAAACCACATTACGGATCAGGGCGTTATCGCTGCTAGGGCAAACACGCGAAAGAACTTAGCGGTTAACGATCTTTTAAAACCCGGCTATCGGTCTCAAGAATGCGACAGTTAAGCCATCACGGATGATTTAATGAAGAGGTGTTACCAAGTCCGCTTTGGTGGTTGTTCATTGTGCATTTAGAGCTAATCAAGGCTAGTGGTAATAAAGCCTAATACTTGCTCAAATCCAATTCAAAACTACTTTGCGTATTCATTGCTCCACATACTCCGCATTCAAGTTCATCTATGTTTATAGGAAACGAACAACGGGAACAATGGTGACTCGAACATCTAATGACTTGATTTAGGTTTAACCTACCAAAGAACTTGGCACTTAATGGTTCTTCATTCAAGGTTGCTAACATTTGCTTCCACTGAAAAATAAACTCCGAAATCATTACTTGTGCTGATGGCTTATGGAAATCAATCGAAACATTTTGAAATAATTCACAACATTTAACAAGTCCAATTTTGTCAATATAAAATTTACAGAAAGAACCAAATTGTAAATCTACACGTACATCATGACGTAAACCATGATATAAACGATTGTTAAGCAAAGTTTCCATTGGTATCAACTTGCTACGAGACATTATCTCTCTGCATAGGTTATGCTGATTGAACCCCAATTTCTTTTCTCTAAAAGTCCAATCAGCCAATGCAACAGCGATACCTTCATTAAAAGCAGCCAAAGGACGGAACCCCAATAGTGAGTTGACTAGCCAATGAATATGCTCGTGCTTTAGCTTGTATGCAATGCTATCGATATCATCATCTAAATGATCAATGCCAATAGTCACTACATTATCAACATACTGACAATTCTTTCCCTCACAAAACAAAACATTAGGAAATGGTTCATTACTAACAACCACATCAAAGGAGAGTGAAAAATCATCATAGAATAACTCGTATGCACATCTAACTTTTTCGGTATACTGCTGGGGCACAAAGTCCAAACTTGAAGTTTTCATTCGATGCCTCTTAAGCTATATTGCGCTATGAAAAAAATTAACATCTTCATTTTCAATTAAGGAAAAATACTTCCTCATATAATTGCAATAACCACTTTTATCATTAAAGGTTTCCAAACTATTGTTTTCCGACTTGTAAACAGGGCAACCCCCATTACAAAATTTATAAAAACTACACTTAAGACACTTACTTTCATTTCTCAGATTGAAAAAAACTTCCTGCAACCTTTGATGCTTTTCGCCAAACATTATGCCTTCAACAGACTCTACAGCAATATTCCCAATTATAATACTTTCAACTTTATCATCAAAGTTTCTAACAAAAGAGTCACATGTTCCATAAACATCACCATTCGTGTCGATCGACCACATGTAGCTATTACAAAGTGATGCGTGATTGTGGCATGACGATGCTGAATATTCATTGCTTTGGATGTATCTTTGGAGGTAAAGTGATTCTCGAATATACACTTTATCTTTTACATTCCTTAAATTATGCTCATACTGAAATTTAAACATTTCCTTTAAGAAATCTATGTACAAATCACCTTTACTGCTAATGCCAAAGTCAAATACGTGTGAGTAATTAAGTTGGAATGCAATTTTCCTTATTCCTTTCTGAATTAGTTTGTCAAACATTTCTCTTGGAGATATATTTCGTTCAAGATCTACTGTAACAAGAACACCAAAATCCACAGCATCCTCCACCAGTCTATCAATGTTATTCTCTATCTTATTAAAAATAAGACGAGACTTTTTCTCTGGCATTTCTTGAATAGTTTCAAAGTAATCTAAATACACATCGTAACTAATGGATAGGTCAAATACATCTGAAAAATCTGATAAAGCGGAAAACCAACTTTCATTGAGTAAAGTACAATTAGATTGAACCCGATTAAAGACTTGAAAGCTGTTATCAGAGTACATTCTCGATAGATCAAATATGTCTCGAAAATACTTAATCCCCGGAAGGGTCGTCTCTCCTCCAATCCACTGTAACTCTAACCTTTTATAGCCGGCATCACGAAACTTTTCGATAGTTTTTTTAATTATGAGTAAAGGCATCATTCTCGGATAACTTGATCCTTTTGATACACCTTTTTGGTAACAATAACTACAGTTAAGATTGCAATCAAAGGTTGACTTCATAATGACGCAAAATGTATTTCCAGTTGAAAAACCCACTAAGACCTCTCCAAAAAATCATTTCTGATACGCTCTACAGACTCCACCCTTTGACTACATATTTCATTTTTTTTTATACTTTTATTATCGCATATGCAGCCACCATTACATGATTTTGATATTGAACATCCCTCAGTGCATTTGGCTCTCTGAGACTGAAGCTTTTGCAAGGTAGACTTATATCTATCCGAATCTAGAATGGTTTTCAAATCATCTGAAAACATATTTCCAATCAAAAAATCTGTATCCCCAATTAATTTGTCACAACAAATATATATATTGCCATTTACATCAACTGAAAGATAATCTTTCCCACAGAAATCGCTTTGATAATGACAAAACCCTTTTCGTCCTACCGGGGAAAACATTGAGATAAGTGTATCAACTTCTCTAATATACGTACTGCAGTCACTAGAAAGCTTATAGGAATATAAATCAAAAACTAGGTTGCTATTTATTACTATTTCTGTAGCATTGAAATCTGCGTTAAGACTGATGCTATCAGGGCAAAAACCCTCAATGAAATCTATCACATCATCCGCAGCGATATCTTTATCACTTACAACACTTACAACGCATAATGGAACATTCCTTTCTCTAATCTTATTTAGATTTTTAACTACCCGGCCTACAGAGCCCTCACCAGACAATAAAAGCCTATTCTTGTCATGCTTTATAAGTGGGATATCAATGCTAATACCTAAGTCAACCCCCTCTTGAATTAATAGATCTAAAAGTCTATTTGGGATTGAAACTAAGTTCGTTTGCATTTTATTGGTAAACTTAGTTTTCAGTTTATTTTGAGCAGAAAAAACAGAACTAAAATAGTCAGCACCAAGCATTGTTGGCTCACCACCATGCCAAATCATTGTTACTTCATCTTTTCCTATCTCATCAATTTGTTTAATTAGTCGAACTATGTTTACAATCGATATTGCTCCCTTATCATTAGTATCTCTATAACAATAGGAACAACTTAGGTTACATTCATTAGTGAGCTTAACAATGATGGTCAGCATAAAAATTGGGGGCAATATATTGACCCCACTCCATATGTATGAAAGTTATGAGAACAAGCTACTAAAATAATTTTTGAACTGATCAAATAAATCAGGATCTGGATTTACTTTATTTGGGAAGTGAGCACCATGCTGTGGCCAAATCGTGTCCGTAGCAGCATACTCGGTAATCACCAACTTACCTGTGTGCTCATACACGATTTTTTGAATATAGTTATGAATTTCCGTGATTTCTTTACTGAAATCTTGCTCTTGATTTCTTTCTAATAATAAGTTGTGCGCATTGCCAATCGTTTGACTTAAGAGCAGCTGAACATTGATATCTTTATTTGAAAATTCAGTAGACACAGCTTCTGTAAATCTCGCAAGAAAATCTTTAGTCATCTTTTCTTTACTTTCATCTGTTGCATCTTTCCAGCTGGAAATATAATCCATTACAAATGAAGCATTAGTTCTTGAAAATTCAAACACTTCTTTTTGTTGCTTCAGGGTATATCTTTCAATAATGTTGCTTGAAAGACCTGACTCCACAACTGTCGTTGCTTGCGCCGCTGTCAGTCCAGTCAAAGCTATGACGCCAGCAATAATTGATGATGCTTTCATATTTTCTCCATTTTTTAACATTAATGTCAACAGTGTTCGCTACTATAGTGCGACCCACTCTACCCACCCTGATCTAAATCAACTTATCACAATATTATAAAATTTTAGTGAAATATACTTAGTGTTTTCGCACAATATAGTCAGTACACACCTAGAGAAGTTGATCAGGCACTTACAGCAATCGGTACAATTAAGCTTGTACACTAACGAGAATTGTGGGCTTGGTATTGCCTTAAGTTCCCCCCCCGTCCTGCAAAAACCACAGAACCTAACACTATGTTTTGTATTCAGTTTGTAATTGGCGTGCAAACTGTATTGTTCCTAAACAGCTTAGCTACCTTCTCTAGCAAGCTAACACCCCAAAAGAACGAACACTGTTCGTTCTTGTTCTATGTTCGGTGATGGTGTATATTTTGTCATAACGTGAATATCTTCCTTCAAGGCAGGCCATCAATGAGTGACAAACTGAATTCGGATACGCTGCAAGATAAAGTAACCTCTATCTGTAACGATCTGTATAGCCAGGGCACGAAGCCAAGCGTTCGACTTGTGCTCAATATGATCCCAGAAGTCAAAAGCACCAGTACCATTCATAAATACTTTGCTAACTGGCGTGATGAGCTGGAAGCTACTCAAAAGTCCCTCTATGACAAACTCGGTTTTTCGGCCACATTCACCAAATCATTCATGGAAGAAATTTCTCGCTTCAGTGTTGAAGCCGAGCAGCGATATAAAGATAAAGCGGATAGTGCCATTGAGCAGCGCGATGCCGCCCTTGATGATCTGAGCAAACTTGAAGATAAACACATCAAGCAATCAGCTGTGCTAGAGCAAAAAGAGAAAACCATCGTCGAACTTGAGCGAGAGCTGCAACTGATGGCTGCCAAGGCCAAGCAAGATTTAGAAAAAGAGCGAGAAGCCAACCAAGCTACCGTTAACGAGTTACGCCAACAACTTAATGAAAGCAAAGCAAGCAACCAAACGCTATCTCAAACAAACGAGCAGCTTAGGACCGAGGTTGCTAAGGCAGAATTGCGAGTTGAAGGAAACGAAAAATACGTTAACGAGGTTAAGCTTCAATCTGAGTCTTTAATGTCACAGAACAAAGCTGCGAACGACACTATAGCCTCGCTGAACAAAGAAATTGCACGATATGAGGCCACGCTTAAGGGCAATCAAGAGCTCATCAACAATTACAATGAGCAACAAACCAGCTTGCGCGCAGCATTAGCCAAAGCGGAGCAAGCCAGTCAGAACGCCAGCAATGAAGTAATTGCACTGCGAAAAGATCTGGATAACGCTAAGAGTAATACTGCATCTTTGATGTCCCAGCTTAACAGCGAAACTAAGCAAGTTGACGAGCTTAAAGCCAAGCTGACTGAGCAGGTACGGGAAGCAGATAAAACCATTGCCCGTTTTGAAACAACCATTGCCGGCAATGAAAAGCTGATCAAGCAATTGGAGTCAGCCAATGATAGTGCCCGCGATAAGATTTCAGCCTTGGAAGAGCGCCTTACTGACCTTGCTAAACAAAGCAAGGAGAGCTAGGTAAATGCATTACTGGCACGGCAATGGCAAGCTATCCATGCTCAATGTTGACGAAATTGATGTCGCTTACAGCATCATTAGCAATATGCTGATCAATGTCGGTGTGCGTCGAAAGAACCACGGCCGGGTTTATTATTACAAACCTGAGTTTCGAGACCGCTCAGACTATTTACTATTTGAGCCCCAGTCAGAGCTTAAAGCTGCTTGGGATAAACTCATTAAGCACTCATCAAAGCGGCAACGTGACGAGCCCGCACTGGAAGCAGCTTTGGATGACTTTAATGGATTGCTCTACAAATACATGGAAGAAGACGGATGGCGAGAAGTTCGCAAGCAGATAGCCAGAAAACGGGTAAAGCTAACGAAAAAGACGATTGAAATCAGTGCAGAAACATACGCCATATTGACAAAAAAAGTATCTCAATATAACAAAGCAAATGACGAGTCACTAACTTTGGATAATTATCTTATCAAACTCATTTCAGAACAAGCCAAGAATTGATACACATATTAGTAAAGCAACCAAAACAAGTTAAGCCCAGCTACCCCCCCCCAAAGCATTACCAGCAGGCCCATGACGAATGAAATTATGATCAACATTGAATTTAAAAAGGTTATAGTCCCAATTTGAATAGTGCTCCAAACACTAAACACCACGATGATTGCACCTTGAAAAACTGTTAATATACAAAGTTCCATTTTTGCTAACTCTCTAACGACTTTAAACCTTTTAACCAGAGAAAACTATTTTCACAAACAACCGTCCCATAGAGGTTATCAATGAGATGGTGGTAGTTTTCATCACCATTTTTCTTTAAAAATTGAATAGAATATATGTAAATTGGATCGTAAAATTTAATATCAGCCTGAGATTTAGTTGATAACTCCAGTCCGCATTTTGCATGCCTAATAATTACTAGCTCCTTATCCAACTGGTCACACTTAGCACACTCTGGCTCGAAACGATGGTTATCCAATGGATAACCGGCAACAGCAATTGACGACATAAGCCCTAGCAACAAACTAACTGAGAGATTCATAACAAAACTCCGTAATTTATTGATAATATTTACTCATATTATATATACAAAATAATTCAGTCTTGTTGTTTCAATGGCATAACTATTTTTGGCATTCCAAGCAATAATAAAGTGCAACTCTACACCATTAGGCTACATACAAACTCAGTGATTCTGATTCTTTCAAAATTCTCGAGTTTACTATTAGTTGCCACTCCTTTATACCAGGTAATACTTCATCCGGGTCAAGCTCTATCGCTCTAGCACAAGCGTGCATATTAGCCAAATATACTGAATTTATATACAAAGCTAACTCATCTTTATCGTAGTCAATTAATAGCCTGGGAAGCACCTCGACCACCGCATCAGCAAAAGCGTCTACCAAATTAAATTTGTCAACTACGCGCTTATTACGCCTTATCCCGTTCCAAAAAATAGTGCACTTTCGAGAAGTTATTTTGTATGTTATGAACCGAGCTTTCGCATCGCTAATCAAATCTTGATGGCTATGCAAATAACAATCATTTGGTAATGTTGAATATATTCGGCTCCATAATTCCTCAAGAAATTCTGACTTCGAGACATAACACAACACTTGCTCACGCTGCACTACGTTTAGTGAAAGAGCCTGAGCAATCAACTCTACAGCAGCAATGACGGATGAAGATAATCCCAGGCGCGACACGGAAAAAGATTTCCGAACTCGCTGCGTGCGCTCTTTACCTGGCTTTATATCAACCGATATCTCCGCGGAAACGCGCTTGCTATCGTTATGCGTTTTAACAAAGCAAACTCGAAGGTACTTAACGCCAAATTTCTCATTCATCGATAATACTGGATTTAACTCAGCACTCATATATCACCCACTATATCAGGCAAGATTTTTGCCTTTGATAAAGATGAAAACAATACATTATTTATCAAAAGGCGCTACGTGATGCTAATCCATTATCTACTTGTTCATTGAGAGCAAAACCCCTTAAATCAGATATTTTCAATTTTCGGTTGTGTAGCCATTGCCGGGCTAATACCAACTCTGCAGACAGTTCCTGTATATCTACTTTCCTTATAGGCCACCCCCTAAGCCTTACCTGCTCCCCAACTTGTTCAGGTGTTAAGTAATAAAGGGATAAATTAAGTAACTCACACTCATTACCACTAACACTGTCAAGTTGCTCAAAGCTATATCCATAGGCAATGCCATATTCGTGTTCTAACTCGCCTTGAAACTTTGCGACAATATCCAGTAACAACAAAGTACGCTTTGGTGGCTGCTCAACAACTTCTTTAGGGATATCCACATCAACTAACTCGAAACTACTATGGGCCCCCTCCTTATCATGACTGAGATGTTTTTTGCTTCGGCTGTTATCCTGTGACCGAAAATATAGGGCGATTAAAACAAGAGGGATAGATCCAATTATTATCCAGATATTCATTACCACTCCTTACATTATTTTTTGGTGTAAGATTTAACCAAACCATAACCTTTAACATTCTCAAGCAGCGAGCCATCAGGGCTAACCACAAAATGTCTAATCCGTGATGACGTTGAGATGGTCAACTCATAACCATCAAAATCAATCACAGCTGAGCGATGCGCTCCTTCAACGATATAAGTCAATGAGCCGTTATTTTGTAACGTGAACCAGTCAGAATTATCTTCATGGTTAGACCATGACCCAACAAGATCTGCTATAGCCATTTTGTGCATCGATGCAACCGGCGAAGTATCGAAACTAAGTAATCGTTCTGGCCCGAACTTGTACGCAAGACCAAGAACCAAGAAAACAGTGCTAAATAGCAATAGGCACACAGGCAGCGCTGTCAAGCTTTTAACTGAAGACTTGCATGAGCTGGCACGGTACTGAATCGAAGATAAATCGGTTCTCTTGTGAACATATGACATAAGCACCTCAATTATTTGCAGATAACATTAGAAATGTTGGAGATGTAGATAAAGCAGCCGACATTAAGCTACTTAACCTGCGCGATGCAGCAATAATCTGATCTTGGTAAAACTGTTCATATTGCAGCTCCATCAAATCTTTACTTCCAGTAAATGATTCGTCATCGATAATGCTAAGCAATGCTTGTGAGTCCATGGCTATTGCGCTTGGAACAATCGACTCCACATTTACATTTAGAGGACTGTGCTTCTTAAACGCCAACTTGTAAGCTATGTGTAGTCTTTGGTTATTCCGCACAACCCTACCCCAAGTATCATTTGGTAAACGCTCATGACCATCAAATATGAGCGGGTCATGTAAATCTGACATTGCCAACGAAGCCATGGCCAAAACCATAACAAGCTCGCGATCCGTTTCAACCATCTCGATACAATTACTTGCAGAAATCAAACGAGTTGAAGCTTGCTCTTTTGTACTAAGCAAGAATGATGGGCGGCATACAGAGCCTACGTGTTGCAACTCATCGGCTATGTGAAATGTTAAAGGCCGATATTCTTGACCTCGCTCAATACCAAGCATATTTACCAATACAGTAAAATCACTCGCGCCTTTTGGTGCGAGCACGCTGGTTGTATTAACCAGTACAGTCGTAGAAATTTCATTCAAAACTACAACAAAACTATTTGGCATAGACTTTACCGCGGACTCAGTGATCGAGACTAGAGACCAACTTGGCCATGCACTCACTTTAAATGAACAAAGCAATATGACTAGAACCTGAAGCACCTTAATCATGCTTCCATACCCACTTCATAGATGATGACTTAGATAGTACAGGGCTGGTTGCACAAGCAACTCTAATAATCAGAAGAAGAATCAAGCAAGGATTAATCAAACTTACCATCGCCTCCAATAGCTCGATAGTGGACACACCGAAATAACTGTCGGGATAGCGGAACAAGTCAACAATCAATACAGCAAAAACTGTAGGAGCTAGCCACGTTGCCAGAAAAAAGAATATGCCTCCAATCCACTTTAGAACGTTAACTACATGCATCATATGTAAATCCAAAAAACTCAATCAATAACGATAGCCTACCTCTGAATGGGACATTAAACTTGCATTAGAAGGCCCGTTTTTGGCAAGCCAAGTGATTTGTACCTTTTTATCGGTAGCGCATCTTTTTTTAGCGGTTAAGATAGACAATATTAAAGAAAGGAGAGCTTATGTTTAGATCATTATGTACATTCTCTATTATCAGCTTCTTTGCAGTCCATAGCTTAGCGGCCAACGCGGAACCACACAAAGCGGAACCACACAAAACAGTTCTCGTTGAAACTAACTACTACGCCAGTGAAAGTGAGTCCCTAACGCAAGCTAGAAATAACATCCTATTAAAGATTCGCTCGCTAGCTGTTGAAAAACTTGGAGTGTATATAGAGAGTAAAAGCCGTCTGCGTTACAACGAAATGGATAGTGAGCTAATCGAAGATATTATGACAATTAGCAGCAGTGTCACTAAAGCAAGAATCATTAAGGAAAATATCACTCCTGTTGGAAGTGCGTTTAAAATTGATGCAGTGGGTGAAGTACAATTAGACGAGCAGAGCTTTAAAACCCAACTTGATGCCATTTACAACAACAACGATGCAAGAAAACAGCTTAGCCTCGCCCGGCGGCAAATTGAACAACTCTGGCGGGTTTTGGAAAATGAAACCGTTCAATGCTGCAACAAAGAAGGTGCTGCCAACGTCCTCAGGCTAAACAGCAAAATTAGTGAAATCTATCAGTTATCTAGCAAGGAAGCTGCCGCCGGATCTCTATTAGATCTTGCCAATAACACTAATTCTGCCCTACGCATTGATGTCGCGAAATTCCACACGAATCTTATCCATGGCTTAAACCAGCATGTTAAGTTGGTCTATTCACCAATTGAAGTTGAAGAAATGTTAAACGGCTTTTACAAAGTCGTATTTGATGTAAGTTATCAATTTGATGTACCTAAGCTAACAGCTTTTGAGCAACTAAGCTTGCTGCCTAGCCCAAAAAATAACGAAATCGTGTTTTATGGCCGGGCTGCCCGCCCCGAAGCAAACTACTTTCGCGAATACATCCACAGTAAAAGTTTTTATATTGATATTAGACTGGGTAACCATAAAAGTAGGCACAGTTTGACAGAATCTGATATTAGCTCGGGTGGCATGATTAGCTATTCATTCTCAACCAAGGGCTCTTACAGAGCGACATTCTTGAACCTAACAAAGCGTGATCTTGCCGTCATCAAACCTAAGCCAATAACGCGGATTGTAATGAGTGAAAGAATTTAGCATTTGCCCAAACAGACGGTAACGCCCCTGGCTATGCCAAGGGCAACATAATCAGAGGTTCTGTTTTATCATTGATAACACTTTTTGAGGAGGGGCGTAGCCAGGAACTAACTTGCCATTCGGCATTATAACCGCAGGCGTCCCTTGTACACCTAATTTAACACCAAGTTCGTACTGTAAGTTAATCTGATTATCGCAATCAATTGCGGCAATACTCCCACCACCTTTAATACGATCCATCGCTTCGTTTCGGTTATCGGAGCACCAAACTGAAACCATGTCTGAATAAGCAGGACTGTTCAGCCCCCCTCTGGGGAAAGCGAGGTACCGGATAGTTATTCCTAAATCATTATAACCCTGCATATCAGCATGCAGCTTTTGACAATAACTGCAACTGCTATCCGTAAAGACTGTAATCTCATATCGCTCATTAGGGGCTGGATATTTGATGGGGTCCAGTTTCTCATTATAAACCTCGTTCAATGTTAACTTACCTCGCTTGGTTGCTGATAAGTTTTCAATACCGCTGTTAGTAAATTGAAAGAGATCGCCAGAAAATACATATTGCCCATCTTCTGAAACATGGATAATAGAACTCCCGGTATTTACTTCGTAAATACCGCTAACAGCAGATTCAGATACCGAAACTACAGATAGGTCAAGTGTTGCTAAATTTTTTGATATACTTGCTGATACAGAGGCTAAGTCCATCGATAGAGCAGGTAAAGAAATCAATGCACAGGCCAAAAACGACTTTTTCATAAACAAACTCCTATGAAAGAAAGTTAAAAGATTACTCGAAAAGTCAGCGACACAATTTCAACACAAACCTTATTTTGGATTGTTTAGTGAATATCTGGACCGCTAGCACCAAAAATCTCACCTGTTTTAGATACCAAGAAGCCTGACCTTAAAATAAAAAACGCAATGATTACGTTGTTAAATGACATACAGTATTCGTCACGATAAGCACCTGATAAACAAAGCTGTATACCATCCGTGCTTCCTACGTTGATAGTCATCCCTTTGTAAACACGAAAACCAAACAGACAATGACAAACTGACAGGATACCTTCGTCTATCCTGATCTCCTTGGTGTAGCTGGCACAAACCACAATAATCAAACCGAGTACAACTGCGGGGGATAAAGTAAACGACATACCATATAACCTGTAAGAGTTCATAACCCCTAAAATAAGTACAAAATCAACGATTGAAGCTAAAATCACTAAGTAGCGAGCCCAGACACAATCACGGAGTAATCGCCAACAAAAACAAATCATACTGTGACCTCCTTTTCTTCTAATAAACCAATAATTGTAACGATTAGGTATTCATGAGACGTGAGTAGGGAGGCTAAACTCGATATCATCATTTCACGACCAATTAAGTTACAAAGCGACTCATCAATCTCGCCCAGCTTATCCAACAACAACAGCATAAACTGCGCCTTTTTCCCCTCGCTATCGACATGACCAAAAACATCAAACCGTGACGATGCAGCGCAATCAACAGTTAGTAAATGTCTATAGCCGGGCTCACATACAGCAGAGAACTCAAGATGATTTGGTTTAGTGAAGATGCTAAATGTCACCTGATTGAGACTCATTTCTGCGCACTCGAAATAAGCAAAAATGGCTATATGTAACCTGAATAAACGGTTAGAATCTAAGCTCTTGATCATTACCTTTGCTGGATACAAAGCTGTACTCCTTTCGCCGCCAACTCATTACATATAACGTCGGTATCAACAGTACCTTGTAAAGCACGCAGCACGACAAATTCAACAACATCCTGTGCGGTCATATTGTCCGTTGAAGCATCCAAGGTAACTTGAGCTACAGGCATAGATGAGCCCTTCCAGGCCTCTAGTAATCGCTCTGCTATTTCAAACAATCTCAAGCTTCCAAAATTTATTAAATTCACACAAGGCAAATTGGCAAACCTTATAACCGGGTCGCCACTTAACGCATAACAGGGATCGGAGTAATGGCAGGCTCGGTGAATATAGAGACACGGCATTCCAAAAGACAGTAAGTAAATCGCGAGAAGGAGGTGGCTGGTAACCAAAGGTTCAGACTGAGATTTAGTATTATTCTTATGTCTTCGAAACAATATTGGCCATGGTTCAGGATTTACAAATTTAGTGGAAATCAAATTCCCAACATCAAACTTAGCCACTTCATCAAGCGAAATATAAGCCAAATTTAATCCAAACTTACCAAAGAATGGAACCACAAAAGAAGGCTCTAAAATCGATTTATATTCACCACTACTGTTGTGCCCTGGTGACCATCCTCCTATATTCACATGGGGGATTTTTTCGGGTATAGCCCCCTGACTAACAAGCGTTTGTAGATACACAGCTTCTCTATTTAAGACGTTTTTCAACGTTTTTAAGCGAGACCAAAATGCATCCGCTGTAAAGCACCATGCGGGTAATCGCTCACTTACTGCATCACACAGTGAGCGCAATGCAAACTCACTGGTAAACCCCAAAGCCAAGTGAAGATCAAATAGAGACCAGTTACCGCAGTTGATGCACGTAACATCCCCGCGACCTTTATGATGATGCATTGTTTGACCACAGGAAGGACAGTCAATCGAACACTCACTTTTATGAGGGCTTCGAATTAAGGGTTTTAACGCAACAAGCTGATAAATATGAATTTTTGGGTAAACTTTGTCGCGTAAAAAGTTGTCTATATCTCTACTCATATCATCCCCTTAGACTCGAATGAGATAATAAAGTAAAAAAAACAAGCAAAAGCACATTAGAACAAGCATTATTGCTTTGCCAATGAAAACTGGGTGTAACTGCGCATGTAAAATGATTCGAACGACAATAATAATAACAAAAGAGGTCTATATGATTGAAACCGAGTGCTCTTACCTTACAAACAACGTAGCCAATATCCGAAAAGCATTAATCCGTTCTAAACAGGCTTTCGTTCAGATCATTGTTGAACCAATAAACAATAATTGTTTCAAATCATATGTTAAAGTCGGTGGGACAACGTTCCTTTGGCCATTGCTTCACAAAAGCGAGAAGGAGGCTCAAGAAAAGCTATTGAATTTTGTGAACAACCCTAAAATTACTATTAATTTAAGCCATAATCAGCACACTAAGCTATTATAATGTATGTAAAATATAGTGTGAAACGGTACAAGATTTGACACAAACAGCCTCAGGTTGATTGCTTTTGAGGCTAACATCTTTTAGCCAAAACGGGCTCATTGGCTTATGACACAACAAATTATAAGTAAAAGAGCGAAAAAACTAACGCTCTCCCAGCTTCGCGATTACTGCAAAGAACACAATATAAATTCAGTTTCAAAGTACCGAGCATGGGTTAAGGATGATAGCTCACCCAGCTTCCTTCCTTCCGATCCTCCGCGGTGTTATAACAAAAAAAATACTACTGAGCAGTGGTCAGATTGGAACGACTTGTTCGGTAAAGTAAGAAAGGAGTTTGTTAGTTACCGCGCAGCCAAATATTTTGTAAAGTCCAATAAAATACACACATTTGAAGAGTGGGTTCAATTCTGCAGGGAAAACAGAAGGCCCAATCACATCCCTTCCAACCCCAACTTATACTACCGAGATGAATGGGAAGGCTGGAAAGAATTTTTGTGTGATAAACCGAGTCAGTACCTACCTCTAAATGAGGCTGTGGAAATCGTAAAGCAATTTGATTTAGCAACAGCGACGGACTGGCTGAACTTTTGCAGGCAAGGTAAACGGCCCAGTAATATTCCATATAAGCCCGCGGTATTTTACCCCGATTGGAAAGGCTGGAACTATTTCCTAACCGGCAACGTTACGAAAAAACAACATCGCTATTATGAGTACAACGAAGCGAAAGCGTGGGCACACGAGATGCAGATAATAACGCTAAGAGATTGGAAAGAAGCAAACCTTGAAGGTAGGCGCCCAGACTATATCCCAGCCAATCCCGATAAATTTTATCGGAATAATGGCTGGCGTTCTTGGTCACATTTTTTGGGGTAAACACCTAGAGGCTTTGGTATTTTGTGCCTTCATCTGTACCTGATCGGTTTAATTTATTTGCCTCTCCAGCTCCAGAATTATTCAACCTAACTGCATCCGAGCCATTTGCAGCGTCTAACTTCGTCGCTTGATAGCTTTGGCCATCACTAAATATAGAAGCGACGCCAAAGCCCTCCGAGTGATCAAATTTACCGCTCGATACATCTGTTTCTGAAGATGTTCGAATTCCTACTGGTTGCTCCCCAAGTACGGAGTCTGAAAATTCTGATGATTTAACATGAGACTGGGACACCGCTAGGGTATTATCCAAACTAGACTCTGTATTCACAGCTTGAGATGGCTGGGACGCCGAAGGAGTATTACCTAAACTAGACTCTGCATTCACTGCTTGAGATGGCTGGGGCACCGCTAGAGTATTATCCAAACTAGACTCTGCATTCACAGCTTGAGATGGCTGGGACGAAGCAGGGGTATCATGAATATCCCGCCCCTCAAGAGTGTTTGCAACAACAGACGCGCTTGACAATATCCCCATATACCCTGACGAATCACTTATGCCCTCTGTAATTTTTCCACCATATTGCGAAATCAACTCAAAATTCATTCTGTCACCTTCCGTCATTCGCGAATTTGGAACCCATGCACCGCTATACGTAGTCGTGCCAGCCTGTTCGACTCCTTTGATAAACCGTTCCGCCTCTACAGGGGTATTCCCAAGCTCAGTTAACCTATTCTTCAGTTCGTCTGGGGATAAATATTCACCTGATTTAGATGTAAATCCATTGGATAAATCCATTGATTCAATGTTTTGAGCGACCTGACCCTGAACAGCATTTTGCTGCGAAACAAAAGACTGAATTTGGTCCTTATAATGAGCTAAATCATCTTCAATAACCTTCAAACTAGCTTGGCCGGTTGGTGTATTTGCTAAGCCACTGTTACGGTAAGCTTCAACAACCGCATCAAATGAACCATTCTGTATTTGTTCATTCAATTTAAACATCTCTTCACGAGCTTCGGCGCTTCGGTGATAAGTACCATTAGTTGCGAGATTTGTTGTGATGGCCAGGTTACTCATATTCGACAACAGCTCTCCGCCTTCTTTGTCAACACCCACCCCCAGAAGCGCTTGGGCCGTTCTTTCGCTAATGGCACCTTGCTCTTTCATGTCATTTATAATCTGATCTTTAACAAGCTTATCTGCAGCCCAACCAAGAGGAGCTTCAACGAGACCATCAACCTTATCTTTCAGGCTACTCATAAATACGCGCTGAGTGTCAGAAACCCCTTGAACACGTTCTCCTCCATTAGCAGAATCGAATTGCTGCAAGTGTTTAGATTGAGATTCATAGGCACTCGCAACCGTATCCTTGCCTTCTAAGTAGGCGTTATGAGCCTCTGTATTCCCCTGTTGAGCAAAGACTTGAGCAGCTTGGATTCGTGAAGCGGCCATACCTCCAATCTGACCTTCCCGTGCACTGATGATGCCTGCATTCTGATTGTGAAAAGCTGCTCCCTCTTCGACCTTTGAACCAACAGTACCATCGGGATCAATATTCGAGTTAACAATCCCATCCTTACCACCAATCGCCTGAAATGCACGGCTCGCGGTATCAAGCTGTAAATTCATACCTTCGATACGTTGGCTCATATTGCCAAACATTGTAGCCATTACGCGAGAATCGGCTTGAACTTGACTGGTACTCTCTCCGGCACTGCTCGACACACCTTGGAACAGTTGAGAGAAGAGATATGTTTGAGCTGCTTCCTCTCCATTTTGATAACCAGCAAGGTCGTTGTTTCTCTTTATGCTTGCTATTTGACGATTTAAGCCCTCTTCAAGAGATTCATTTTTATTGAGAAACCCTTTCTCCTGTAACCCTGAGGTAAGCCTGCTCATATCTGCTTTTGATACACCATCAAAAGCCCAGCCAAGGCCACCATCTGCCTTTACAATTGCATTTTCCATATCCCTATCTGAAATAAGTCGACCGTTATCCAAAGTGATCGAGCTTAGAGCCCCAGCCGCTGTTGATGCCGCTTTTGCGAATGCCTCACTCTCCTTTAATGATTCAGAATAGGTTTGAGCGATTGAGCGGGCCTCAGCGGCTGACTCCGTATTTTTACCTGAGAGCGTAAACGAATCCGATCTAGCAGCCCTTTGTATGATTGAAAGTGCTGCACTAGAACCTTCAGAGGTATTAAGAGAGCCCTCCAAACGTCGGGATAAAGCTTCTTTATCAATATCAGTCATTGAGATTTTGCCAGACGCATTAAATTGTGCGCCAATTTTCGATAATGCAGCGCCTAATCTCCCCCCCAGTTGGCCACCAGCTGAACCACCTAACTCTCCAGCTAAACCAATTAGTTGTGCCGATTCAACACCTAAGCTTTTCGCAAATGCCTGTAATTGTTTCCAGTCAGCGCTACTGGTTTGGGTTCTTCCACCAGCCGTTTCACTTCCAGAAGACATACTGGATTGACCCGCAGCTTCAGATGACACTATTGAGTTAATAGTGTTACTCAATTGACTTTGCATTGATGACAATTTTTCTTGATTGTTCGCTCGTGTTTGCGAAGCACTAGCATTAAAACCTTGCGACATAGATAACGCTGGCAAACTGGCAGCGAGGCCAGAGTGAGAGTTATTAAGAAGACCACCAGCGCCATGGTTGAAAGTGGCAGAAATATCTCCTTGATTAAATTTACCGTCCGTTGCGGGCGACATCATTCTCGGGTTGGCAAATTCAGTATTCACATTGGTATTCGGAGCCATCTTATTAGCCATTCCAAGCATACTGTGCACGTTACGATATAACAGAAACATAGTTAACATTGGAACCAAGGTAGACAAGACAGAACCAACTGAAAGATACATTTCGATGGTTTCATACGTTGAGTTTATATTCCCATAATTAACTGCGTTGCTCATCGTGCCAGTGGTATGTAACCGTCCAGTGATAGCCATCGACAAATATGAGTTAGTCATCATGCTAACCAAGGGCCATGTGTTAATAAATACCAGCAACATAAAGTAGCTCATGAGCGCTTTCAAGCCATACATGCCGAACAGCAGCATGATAGACATAACGGGCACGATAAAAAAAACAAAGCCTTCTAATGCGCTAAGCAACCCGGGCACCATTTCTAAAAACAGATCACGATCACTTGTCATTTGAGAATAGCGAGATTGTTTTGCTTGCCACTGGGCATATATTGCAGGGTACTGAACCGATGTTTGCTCTAACCCTTGCTCGGTAAAATATTTTGTGAATTCAGCGATGGTTAGCGTATAGGCATCTTCTGCACCACTGTACTCAGACACATTGATATTAATGAATGAATTCAACGCAGCAGAGTCAAGTCCGTTTGCTTTCATATCCAGCTCTAACTCATCGTTAAATTCATTGGAACGGAGCATTTGAGCAACGACATAATGAGCCGCGGGACAAGACATTTCAACCAGATCATACTCAGGGGTCGAAGTAACTGGAGAGCTGGCAATATAAGAACCAGCTGGCACTGCGTATGTCATGCCGGGAGGGACGCTTAAGGTAGCAAACAACAACTCATTATTCGTAAACATTCTATCCCAGACTGCCGACGGATTAGCGCTTTCAATCCCCTCAAAAGTAACAGCACCAGTTCCGCCTTGTTGAATATCAGGAGCTAGACAGCTTCTTGCATAAGTCGACATACTCTTACCCACTATACCAAGCATTCCTGATGCAGAAGGTCTGTAGTGTCGTAGTGAGGATAAGGCCCGATAAGGGTCCATACTCAAATTTTCCAGTGGATTAGACCCATCGACATCCGAGAATGCTTGCGCATATTTATCAATTAGCAAGTATAGAAAGCTCGTCGAGATCATAGCCATATATGATGGTAACAGTGGCAACCCGTCAACATTGCGAGCTTCTCCAGTTCTGACGTTTTCAACCGTTACATCAACGGTGTAGAGTGGATTTACAAACACAACATATAATATTAGGCCAAAAAGCCAGTTTTTTATGGCGGGGTACTCTGGCTCTGCTAACCTCATGACAAACCCACCCATTAAGGCCAAGATTGTCGCGCTAGCAGCAAAAATACCAAGCGTGTACTGATTTTCATACAATCGGGCCACGCCATTAAGCATTGCCATGGTAAATTCCATGTTTCCGATACTGTAAATAACAGTTGATGCCATAATTACGTTCCCTTAATTAGTTGCCGGAGCCAGAGTCCCGCAAAATGCGTTGAGAATCTAACCAGTTTGTTAGAAATTGCATTCGGTTTTGCATTTCAGTTTCAAAGCCACGCTTTTCTGCATTTAACGCCATCGCCCGCTCTTTGATACTTTTTAAGTCTGCCGGCTCAACAAATTGCTTGTCTGTTTTCGGTTTATAAAAACCAAGCTGCATAATCTTGGTATTAACCATTGATAGCCAGTTTGAAGCTATTTGATAAGCCGTAAGCTCGGCATACATTTCTGCCAATTTGTAGGTATTGGTGGTCGCCTCACCATTAAATAACGTTTGTCTAAGGGAATGAACCAAGCCGTTTCCCGAATGGCTTACAAAATTTAATGTATTTGTGTCCATGGCAACATTTCTACCTTGGATGTATCCAATTACCGAAGTTGAAGAAGGGGTAAAAGGGTCTTGCCCCCAAATAATTTCTAAAAACAGTTGTTTCAAACCCTTAAATTCGACGTCAACACGTTTCACAAATAGACAATTGTTTTCCCTATCCGTTGTGTCTGGATCCGAGCATTGAAGCATTTCGACACGGCCATTATCATAGCCCTCTGCTTCAGGCCCAAGAATAAACGACTTAAATTTCAATGTGCCCGGGTAAACCTTGCTTACACTGCCATCATCAGTATTGACATTTAGTACCGTGGAATCACCACACAAAGCCTGGTCAAAACATGTCACAACTGTGCCGGTCAAAGACATCATGATTTCCATGAATGTTAAGCTATCCACCCCATCGATCTGAAAGTCTTGTTGATTGGCGCTGCGCATTGCGTGCCACATGATGTTGTATGACGCTTCTTTTTCCTTACCGGCGTCTTTTATATCTTGAGCATTTGATGGATTAGTTTCATTTTTACCCGCCATAAAATCATCAAACATACCTGTTGGGAGAAGATTAGGAAGTATTGTTGCTTCACGTTTAGCGCCTTCAGCCTTTAAGCCAGACATAAAATCTGTACTAGCAATTTTCTCAGCAGCATCCTTGCAGGACATAGATGCAAATTTATTTAGCTCATTGAGCCACTTATTAAGGTGTTTCATCTCTGCTGCACAAGATGGGCACATCGCATCGATTGCGATCCCAAAGGCATAGGTCGCGGCGCCTTGAGCAAGAGCTCTTGCAGACTGAACCAATTGTTCACCACTGATCATTGAAAATGCCCCTGCAAAGGCATCAATCCCCCCACATGACGCCCTAATTCGAGGAGGTGAAAATGTGACTAATCTAATCTGACGAGATTTATAGCGAGCTTGAAATCCTCCGAGGTTATACCCCTGCCTAGTTGCAGATTTATAGCCTCCGGGGGATTCGGTGCTCACCATCGTGTTATAAAAAATATCTTTCATCACATTCTCTGAGTGGGCAGAGGTACTAAGCCCAAGACACAATGAAACAATACACGAGAGAGCCATATGTCTAGTTTTCATTAATCAACTCCTCTTTAGAAAGTGTGAATGGGTTGGCAGTAGATGGTGAGTTCCCTACACGGCTTTCAATTAATTCGCTTAGCGCGGCAGGATCATTAAGCAGTTTTTCTTCATCAATACTGAGCAAGCCGTCATTTCTATCAACCGTCAAGTGGTCCTTTATTTCGCTAGCTGTATTGAATTGCTCATGTGTTATCAGTGACGCTTCCCGAGCGACTAACAACACCCTTTCTTCCATTTCTTGTGCACTAACAAGCCTTTGAGTCACATTGTAAAACTCCATCCCATCTTTGGTTACCAGGTACACTGTAGGAGCAGCTGTAATCTGCAATTTAGTGGCCATCTTTCCGTTGGGGTCATACACAAAATCTGGGTACTCGCCAGATACCAAACCTCGACCATCGAGCGATACAGGGAGAACTTCAAAATTGAATTTTCGCTCTAGGATCTGGAGCACGCTCGCCATTTTTTCACAATAGGGGCAATCGGATAAGAAGAAGAACCAAAGGCCAGCTTTGCCTTCTACTTTATCCATTACTGACTTTCGACCTCGTTCAACTTCATCTGAGTATGAAAAGAGTGCAAAATTGGATGTAGGCCTTCTTTCTGACTCTGATAGTTCCGGATTAAATTTAAAAAACTCTGAAGACCGACTGGCAAACCGAGTCCCCATGTCGATCATTAATCGTTGAGCACCGTAAAAGTTACGAAGGTTCTGATCTGTAGGGCTTTCGATTGCCTTATCTCGGAGTTTGGGCAAATTTTCTTTTAGCCAAGCGACATTGAGTTCAATTTCTTTTGAGTTCTGGATTTCTTCTTTACCCTGCATAGGTATTGGTGTTGGTGTAGGCTCTAACGCTTCAACCTCTTCCACTTCTTCATACCAATGCCACCCTCTCACCAGATTATCATCATCGTCATTACTACCAGCTAAGGCTGTAATCGAACAAAACATGATCCCTAGCATTAATATCTTAAGCACGGAAATTCCCCCCCAGATACAAAGCTATATTGTGACTCAAGATCACCTAAGGGAATTTCATTACAAGGCTTATTTTTATGGTTCTAATGACATTTCCTATCCATACAGCCACGCCAGCCTTTGACAGAATTATCTAATCTTCTCATCAGAGGGGGGCGACTTAAGACTGCTTTACAGGAGCTCCAGTTAAAGGGGGCATCATGTCGACAAAAATGAAAAAAGCCTCCATAAAGTAGGCTTGAAAAAGGAAGGAATTTTTTTAATTAGGGGAATAATAAAACGGATTTACCTCAAGCCTACTTACCAAATCAGTTCCTTTTACCATTGATGTTGGGACCAAAAAAGCGACCTCTTTATATTGATTTTTTTCGTTGTAACCCAGGGTAACGGTTTGAGTAGAACCAAATAGAGACACGTCAGCGGCAGGGTATCTGGAAAGAAAAACACAAGTTAGATCAAATGCATCCTTCGTGAATCCAGCTGAAGCTGTATCAGTAAACCAGACATTTGCTAAGTCTATATTTTGATTTAAGCAAGTATCAGTAAACACACCAAACGACGCTTTTACTGGCTCTTCAAAGTCTAAAAGAGAAACAGGAATTGCCAACTCTACTGCGCTAGGTTGATGAAGAGGCATTGGCTTGCCTTTTCTTGCTAATGCCTGACGCTGCTTATAATTAAATGATTCTACTCGTTGTTTTTGAGGTTTGGTGATATACATTCCACCACTCATGTAGCTTTCAAACAACGGAGTAATTAAATCATTAGGCGACACTGACGATGAAAACTTTATGTTGAAAACAACTTCTGTAACGCCATTTTTCGAAACGCCAATTTTTTGCTCGTAAACATGGAACTGTATACTTGCTAAATAGCGATCCAACGAGTCTACCAGTTCTGCTTCACTTTGCTTTGCATAAGAACCAAAGGAACAAAGTAACGCAACCACAAAGACAACTGATTTAATCAACATATGCACATCTCCTGAGTCAATGATGAGCAAAAGACAAATATGGAAATTAGCAAGCCACAAAAAACGTCATAGGATTACCTTTTCAATATCCTAATAGTAAGACATCATCGAAACGATGGCAATAAGATATCAAATAAAAAACACTGCAAACAGTTTGCCGTGCTCACATCTCCACTTTGTTGATTACAGTTCGGGGTTGTTAACGGGCTTAGACTTACTTTTCCCTGCTGAAATAAACTTGCATTTTACGCAAGTACACACAACTGAATCATCCGATCGTAAGAACGATTCACCACAAACGTTGCATGTCGCTTTACAAAACCGTCCTTCTCGTATCAAGTCAAACAAGACAGCAACACGATTACAGTCAATATCTTCGGAGGTGCCGGCATGGTGAGGCAGTGATAATCGAGCGAACTTTGTTAGAGCCAGAAGTGTTTCAGGCTTTATTTGTCTTCTTGCATCTGCATTATCAGGCTCTAAATATGCCAGCCGATTATAAAGAGAATTTGCGATCAAGAGGCCATCTGATGATAAAAACCTTCTAACCCCACCTCTCACAGGAGGTGTTTCAGGCTCTACCTCACCAATGAGCTTTGCAATATGGGGGGATGGGAAGAAGCGTTTAATGATGTTATTTCTTGCACCGAGGCGCAGTAAGTCTTCATACACCGTCAAACGTTGGATTCGAGAGTTAATAGCCATCATTACACCGCCAAAACTAAACTAGAGTAATACCAACGCTCCTCACAGTCATGAGAGCGTCTCAAAACAAGCTGATTTCTGTCGATTAGATCGGCTAACTTGGACAGGGGGGAATTAGGTCTCTGGTACCTAAATGGTTGGTGTTGAATACTCAAAAATGAAGCAGGAATTTCGGATAGAAAATTATGAATATCTACGGGGTCCAGTTTTGCAAAATCATTTACTTCACTAAGAGGAACCTTGAAAATAGCTGAAGTCATTTCAGGGTCTGCATTAGCTAACTCGTACAAATGAACAAAATATGATTGCTGAACGCGCTGGACAAATTCTAGTAACTCTGCAACCCGTGGGTTTTCCGGATGGGCTTTTTTGCCGTACAAATCTTCATCATCTGAGAACAAGCTTATGTGGTTATGTAAAGCGATGGCATTCATGACAAACTCCTAATGCTTGGAAACGGTTCCAAGGCTGGGTAAGACTGAATCAATATTTAGTGAATCAAAACAAGACACATCTTCAACAAACTTTTGCATATGGCTTACGTTACGTGGCCGACTTTCTGGATGAGCCACAAATAAAATTGGCAGAGACATCGCACCAAGGGCTGCAACCAGATCAGACCGTGGTAAATCTGCAAATCGTTTTATATCAGAACTATTTGCAAAAAGAAGATTTTGCGCTAACTCGCTGTCATGTTGTGAGATTTCTTGCATAGCAACTAAAAACTTCAGCTGCAACTGTTTCAAAGAATTTATTGAATCATCGAAAGTCTTCATTTTACTCCTCCAAACCCAAACTTAATAACTGTGTGTATTTTATGCCTACTTTTTCATCTACACAAAAAATAATTTGTCTCTCTGTGACAATTTTTGTGTGTTTAATTGACAACCAAAACCGATACAAGCGATGTTAATGTATCAAACTCCGAATTTTAAAAACTGAAACACCACACAAAGACAAAAAAACAGAATTTATAACCACACTTAACAAATAAAATCGAATTTGCAATATTGAGAGATTCTTCACACTTAGAAAAATCTATTTTAGACATTTGGGAGCTTCTGTTGTGTCAAAATTTGCAGTAGGTCACATGAATTCCGCATAATACAAGCTATCGAGCTACTTGAATTTTTAATAGAGTCAATAACGGGCTACAAATTCTCAAACTTACAAGCAAAACACCTAGCTACTGACAAACCGGAAGCTCTTCTAATAAGACGGTGATTGATGCCAAAACCATCTCTCTTTGTAACATAAATGCAATAGTATATAGATGTAACATAACCTGCCTCAATATTGCTGATTGATGCCAATATTCAGGTGAAATCGAGTGCATCAACATCGATTTTGTCAACGCAAAGCTTTTCCACGCTTGCGCTACTTTGCCCTGAACAGCCTGCATCTAACTCAGTTTGTTCGTCGACAACACTTACAACAAGGGGGGTTTTTGTACTTTCCTCTACCCCACCAAGAATAGCTAACCTAAGCAAAAATCGAACGTACTCAGCCCTTACTTGAGGATTAGTTTTGGACAAACGCTCGAATAGCGTAGGGGTTACAGCCGCAGCAATGCATAAATCAGTACGAATGAGACACTGTTCTGTGTGAGTTTTTGTAACCCCTTGCTCTTTCAAAGCCTGAGCATGGCCACACAACGTACTTTCAAGAATTTTTTTTACCTCATAAGCCCTCACATTCTTTGCGAAGTTAGAAAGAAGCTCATGAATGTCTGGATATAGTTCTCTTTTGATTATGAGCTTCATTTGCAACTGTTCTGACATCCCCCCCTCCTGACAAATTTAAGAACAACCATAACTTGATACTTTCGTGTATTTGTTCAACAAGTAGATAAAACATAGCCCCCATATCAGCTTATGGTTGTTAATTTCAATTCATGGTTGTTTTACCTAGGCCGCAAATAACTTATCTGCTTTTTGTACTGCTGCTTGGTGAATCCCTAGCGCATTTGCAACTATACTGTTCGGCACTAGCTCCACTGCATGAAGTGGGTACAACTCTGAAATTGACTTAAGATAAACTTCAGCGGGCCCACCTGTGACAAGGATCAGATCGATATCCTGACCATCACCAACATTGTTTCGCAAAGAATCAGAAGCAGAATCAGTCACACGCTTAATGTCTGCACTGAAATCAAATGAAATCGGCTTGTTGCCAAAGAGCGCCGGTGTACCATCTTGGAATTTACCTTCACACCTTGGGAAAGGATACTTACGTCCAGCTATACTCAGCACTTTGTGCTTTTGATAAATAGCTCTATCAATTGTGTCGTACAATAAATCCAAACCAAAGACAGGTTTAGCTGCATCGGATACCGCAGAAAGGATTTTGTTAAGACCGTATTCATTGGAACCCGAGCGTCGTTCAAAGACATTTAGACCATGGCTCGTTAGCCAATCGAAAGTTCCCATCCCTGGATCGCATGTCAATATCCGTTTATTAAGCAAAGTCGACAACCCCTCTTTTGAGTTGACACCATAATACAGCAACCCCCCAAGCGGTTGCGCAACTGTCCAAGCCTCACGTATGACAACTTGAGATCCATCAGGTAACACATGTGTACTTTTAGCAAAATCGTTCAATTCATCCCTTAAATGCATATTGTTAACAGGCAACCCCATTGCCAAAAGATCGATAACCTTGCTCCCATTCTCATCCAAAGGAAGGTCAGCCATCATAGATAACGAAGCTAGGAAAACTGCTTTGTACTGTTTTGACTTAATAAATGTACTATTAAATACTCGAGATTCATTTGCACCGTCAACAAAACTGTAGACATCCTCTCCAACTGCATAGCAAACACCGTCAACATCAACTTTAACAACATCACTACGAGAAAAGGCCCCTGCCGTAATATCCGACTTTCCCTTTTCTAACGGAGCTGCAATACTTGGAAATGTACGATATTTAAACTCCTTACCCGATTGAGTTACTACAGTAGATGTACCAAACCCCAGATCAATAGTCCTCACAGTTAATGCTGTCATAACCCCTCCAGTCGAAATTATATAAATGATAAGTACAGATAGCGTTAGTTTTGATTGCTTGCGCACTCTCAAACTTCTTTACCTAACCCTAGGCGCTCTATAAGGCGAGCTCTCCGCCCAACAAGGCGCCAAGCCTCCCAAAGGAGGGTTAGATAAACCATCTCCAGCTAAAACGTGACGTCTCGTAGGTCGTGTCAACGCCCCCTAGGTCGCCAGTGCGCCCTATAAGCCGTCCAAGCAGACTCATTCTAACGAAGAGCAAAGAGTGCGTTTCGCATTAGATCAGCAAAATTTCGGCTTGAAATGAATTTTCAGTTCGTAAGTCTGTGCAAAAATGAAGTGAATTAATTTTCTATTAAAGCTAATCAGTAAGTTGAAAATTATTTCTTTACACAAGAACAAGTGTAAAGAAATTTTTTTTTGGAATTTAAAACTCCAATAGATGAATAAAAATGTTTTTACACAGATATGTGTAAAACAAAAAAGTTGATTTAAATCAGGTCGAACCTTGATTTTGCGTCATTAATTTTTACACAAGATTAAGTGTAAAAGAAAATTAAAAGGAATGGCCTCAACAAGTGTGTCAAAAACCTTTTTTTTTTACACAGATAAAGAGGTAAAAAATGATTAAAACGAGCGCCGAGGGTTCATTACTGAGCAGCATTAATGCGGTCGAATCCGAGGTAAGAAGCCAAGCAAAAGTACAAGTAGATATGTATTGGGAGGCATGGAAAGCTCATAACTCGATACATCTGGCAAAAGGGGATCTAAAACAATTAGGACGCTTTGCACCCTTAATGAGAAAGACTAGCACTGGTCACGAAGATATAGACTGGCGAGATTTTGGTGAAGCATTTTTTCGTAAGAAAAATAAACACTATTCAAAAAGAGTTAAGCCTTATAAGGATGGCTATCGATTAAGTCAGTTCCGACGTCAGGCCCAGGACTGGGAAATTGAGCTCATAAACGAGTACCTGGAGCCATTGAACAGGTTTAGAGCTGAGCTCAAGGTTTATCATGAATGCAGGGTGTTATTTAACCGTTATCAACGAAAATACATCCAAAAAACCTCCCCACAAACAGAGGAAAACAATAATGAGCAATAAACAGGTGCCTTCTAAAAAAAGACAAAGCCGCAACACAAAACCACGTGTTGTACGACACAAACTAATGCGAATTGAAATGCCATTCACGTCCGAAATGCTATATGCATTTATCGACCGAAGTACAACGCTGGGTATACGGGCAAATCCAGAAGCAGCCTTTCGAAGACTGGGGGTTATACACCACATGATCATTCGCGATAAGGTTGTTAAGCCAATAGTCGAAGAGTGGTTTAATCAAGTTATTTCCGACGCAGCTACCAGCTTGCAAGAAATTGAAGCTCAGAATGCCATGTTTGGACAAATTCCAGACAGCGGGTACCAAATTACTGTACCAGAGTCATTCAGGTTAACCGTTGAAGCAAACCATCCTATTTACCTTCAGCTGGCCAATTTACTCCACATTGCTGACAAGCAAGCTTCTTTCGCTGAAGATCTTTGGTATCAAGGCGTAATGACAGATGAACAAAAAGAGCATTGCCGGACTCAAATCGAGCATGTTTTCAGCCGCATTTCTAGCCGAGTTGCCGCTGCAACAAATATTACAGGGCGAAATGGCGGCTCCTACTCACCACAAGAGTTTGTAAAGGCAGTTCGTGAAGACCGAGTATCTTTTGATGAAAAAGTAACAAGCGCTCAACTAAACAAAGCTCTACAAAATGCACAAACCGTCGACGGGGAAAAAGAACCTAAGCAAGAAAGTGACACGGTTGCTAGCGCCGTAGAAGAAGCTGAGCAGAAAAACCTCGAAGACGCTGGGAGTACCAAAGAAGAAAACGAAAGCGAGGATAAAGCAGCATGAAAACGCGGGGGGAGAAGTTCGCAGCTTATTTACACAAAATTGGCTTTTTGCCATGGATAGCTCGTTACTATGGCTTAATTGAGGTCAATAATGGAGAAATGCTGACTGCCCGAGAACTCATGATGTACCCCCCAGCAACACATGGCACTCCAGCACAAAAAGTCGATGAAATTATCATGGCAGTTAAGCCAATGATAAAAAAAATCCAGCATGAAGCAGGAATCGATGATCGTGAATCATTAGAGTTTAATTTTGGTAACCTGTATCTCGGCGTTATTCGTCAATACATAGAATATATCCACCTACTTCCAGCCAGCGAGAACTGGCACCACAGCGAGCATGGAGGGTTGCTTTATCATTCATTAGAAACGTCATGGGAGGCGCTTAAAGCATTCAACAACTCACACTTCGAGCGAAATTCAACCGCGGATATAGAAGTGCTGCGATATCCACGTTGGCGTTATGCAACGTGGCTTACCGCACTATTGCATGACGCAGGGAAGCCAATATCAGACTGTCGTGTAATTTGCATGAAGAGTGGCCTTATTTGGGGGCCACATATGATGTCGCTCATTGAATGGTGTCAGCTCCACGATGTGCAACGATATAAAGTTCAATGGAAACCAGAGAGATTACACAAGGGTCATGAATCCTTAGCGATCCACATGCTACCAAAAGTTCTCACTGATGAAGCAAAACGCTATCTAACGAACGGGCCTGATGATGTTTATGAGGAAGTTGGACGAGTATTGGCAAGCTTAGAGCACAGTCCTTCAGGTATTGCCAAGGCTGTTCGTACAGCAGACTCACGTTCAACATCGAGAGATATCCAAAAAACTTGGGATCGTCAACTCGGAGAGAAAAACACATCAACGGTTATGTTAATCGTGAAAGGACTCAGAGCTAAGTTATCAGAGTGGATTATAAACGAACCAAAAGGCCATGTGTGGATCATAAACAAAGAAGTTTACCTTGCTTGGCCCAAGGCAATCCAAGAAGTAATTGAATACCTTCGCAAGAAAAATGTTGCTGTACCGGCCGACACAAACACAGTTTACAACATGCTTTATGAAAATCACATCATCAGGAACCCAGATAAAGACTCAAAAACCACCCTCTTCCTCCCTGGCATATACACCGAAGAGGATGCAAAAAAAATCCGAAACAAAAATATCTCAGTTACTTGGGAGTTCCTAGTTCGTGTGGTGTGGGCGGATTATGTGTTTGAAGGGGTCCCCATGCCAAACAGTATGACAGGAATACTAAAGCTCAATCGTAACTTCGACATGGTACTAATAAAAGAGAGTGGCATTGCAGAGTTGCCAGCACAGTCACAGGCTAACAACTCTCAAGCTTCGACATCACCAGCACAGTCACAGGCTAACAACTCTCAAGCTTCGACATCACCAGCACAGTCACAGGCTAACAACTCTCAAGCTTCGACACCACCAGCACAATCACAGGCAAACAATTCTCAGCCTGGGACACCACTAACACAGTCAAAGGGCAACAATTCTCAAACAATAACATCACCGGTGAAACCAAAGAATGCAAACAAGCCAGTCAAAGAGGCAAAAGCATCAGCAACTCAAACACTAAAAAAGCGCAAAACAAAAAAAGTTGATGCGGATGAAACACAGCCATTTAACCCAGTACAAGGGACAGACTTTTCACAACTGGTTGCCGCTCCAGAAGTCAAAAACTCCCCCCTTCAAAATACCGTGGAAAATGAGCAAGCACCCCAAGTCCATACAAATAACGGAGAAAGTGAATCCACCTCTGTATCTAAGGATGAATACAAGCCGAGTAAAGAGCTGTCGACCATAAAAAGTTACATAGACCAAAATGGAAGCGCAGAAATTTTGATTGAAAGCAACGGCCACTTGTATTTTTCACCCATCAATGCGCTACGACTTATCCCTTCACTTGGCAGTCCAACATCAGTAATGGCGTCATTACAAGACAATCAAGAGCTAGAGAGAAAAAGTCCTGAATTAATCGCAGCTCATGACGGAGCAAAATGCAATGTAATACGACTCACAAAGGCTGGCGCCCAATACATTTCAAGTAAAAATTCGGAGCCTCCAGCAATGAATAAAACAGAGTCACAGCAAGACAACAAGCAATCAACTCCTAGCATGCCATATAACTCACAGAAGGTGGGAAGCAGCATCGATGAGCTTTTACATCACCTGGCGAAAAACGCAGACAAGATGTTGTTCGATGAAAATCAATTGTACCTCGAAGTCGGTTACATCCATTCCGTCTGCGCCGATGCAGGAAAGATAAAGGATTGCCTAAAAACACTGGCACCAGCACTTGGCGAAACGATAAGTAAAAACGGCAAAGCCTACGTTGCCATCATTAATGAGTACATTGACCGCTTTGAGGCGGTAAGGGGCGATAAATGAGCAGTAAAGCCGAAAGACTTCACCCGGGGTATATCGAAAACCTGTATCGGCCCGTCTATGAATTAGATGCAGGCAATCTGAATTTGATCGCCGCAGGAATCATGCTTGCCGTTGGCGGAATCGAACTAAGTGTGAGCACAGGTTTGGCGTTCGGCGCTGGAGCAAATGCAATTCGACGTTACGCACAAGCGATGCCGCTGTTGCGCAAGCAATTGAGATTGTTCAAAAACAAAATGAATATCGTCTCACCAGCACAACTGAGAAAAATGAATAAAGCCATAGATACACTGAATTCACGTATCGAGCCAGGCAAAGGAAAAATCTACCTTGGAGAAGGTTTTGAGTGGGACTCAATCTGTGCTCAACGGGCTTATCAAATCCTGGACTTAAGTGCGGACCAGCAAGAAATATCGCTTCCATGGTTGCTTCGTCCTTACCAGTGGTATTGGAAGAAAGAGGCGAGGAAATTGGGGGGGCGCACTTGGATCCAGGGAATGGGTGAAGAAAAGCGTATCATGGTGAATGAGGAATGCTGGTATGGTCATACCATGATCACTGGCAACGTAGGTACAGGTAAAACCACACTTCAAAAGCTGCTCTCACTTGGCGCCATACACATGGGTCATATCGTGATTGTCATTGACCCCAAAAAAGACCAAAGCTGGCGCAAGTCACTAAAAGCCGAAATGAAAGCGCTTGGAAGAGAGGATCAATTCTTTGAGTTTGATGTCTCTATGCCACAAACCTCGGTGCGAATTAATCCAGTTGAAAATTATCAAAGACTGACAGAAGTGCCCGACCGAATAAAAAACATCTTTGCCAGCACAGAGCATGAAGATGCCTTTTCCAACTTCGGTTGGCAAGCGGTGTACCAAGTAGTGATGGCGCTGACTTATGTCGGTGAGACCTTAACACTGGTAAAAATCTACGATGGGCTGATGAACGGCAAGTTTAAGTTATGCGAGCGGGTGCTTGAGAATTACTTTGCTGAAACCATTGGGAGTAATTGGGAAGTCACGCGAGGCGGCCAATTGAATAGCCTCAAAGGAAGCCGTCAAGAAAGACTTATCGCTTATTACGAAGGGTTGGTCAATGCAGGTGAAGTAGACCGACACGAGGTTGTCACAGGTATCGTGCAGCAAGTTGTCCACGATCAGGCTCACTACTCAAAAATGATGGCCGGTCTATTGCCAACCTTTTCAAACCTATGTGCAGAGCCACTTCGAAGCTTGCTGTCACCAGCGGCCAATGATGATGATTTAAAAGTTAACTTTGGCAACCTGCTTGAGACAGGGGGAGTGCTCTATATCAGTTCTGATGCAGTTGGTGATATGACTACCGCAGGGAATATTTCCAAGCTTATCCTTGGCTCAATCGTGAGTGAAGCTGCCAAGCGTTATAACTATGGCCATGGCCAAGCGAGAAACGTCAGCCTATTTATCGATGAGGCACACTCATCTATCAATGACCCGATGGTCAACCTTTTAGCGACCGCTCGCGGCGCAAATTTCTTACTGTATATCGCGACGCAAACCGTAGCTGACCTTATTGCTAAATCTTCACCAGCGACAGCAGAGCGGATCTTAGGCCTATGCAACAACTACATATCAATGCGCGTCAACGACGTGACGACAAAAGAAACCGTCTCATCAAATTTTGGAGAAACCAATATTAAATCAACCACAATATCATCCCAAAGCCAATCCAGCAGTGCTACAGGTGTGACAGATTACTCTAGCGGGTATGGTGAGCGGATTGAAAAAAGCAGAGAGGCAACATTTCCACAAGAGTTGCTGGGTGACTTACCAAAATTACAATTTATTGCCCGCCTAAGCGATGGACGGAAAATTAAGGGCCGCTTAGGTGTCATTACAGAGGAAGCAGCATGATTTACAGTAAAGACGATTACATGAAGAAAATTAAAGGCTCTAACTCCGGTATCAAATTGCTGACACCAGCGTTATCAACTAGAACAAAAAACCGGATAAACAACGTAAAGTTATACTCGCCCAGTGCCACAGACATTATTGATCGTCTGGCCACCTACTTAAGTGTCTTCTTGGTCGATTCCAACGGCAAGACCGTGGCCGAGCACATATTGGAGCCAGCACTAAGTGCATGGGAGCGACATCAGCATAAAGACCTTAAGACGGCATACGATAACTTTGCAATAGAAATCATCCGGCATTTACCTCTAATTTTGGGCTTTAAAGTCGAAATTGAGCGAGTCATTCAGCCGCGATGCCGCCCTTCTCTCACAGTGTGGGATTGTTTGACATCAAACTTGCGAGACTGGGTTGAGCAATCTGATTGGAAGACATTTCAAGTTACTGGCGAAATCAATAAGAAATGGCTTGAAAATGAGCAAATCAGTTTTGTTTTAGCTCACTTAATACTGCCACCTTCAGCATTTGTGCTGGTGGGCATTCCTAGTCTCTCAGACAGACATGCCAGTTAGCATCACAGAAGGAAGATAACCATGGCTGATAACATCTTTGATGATGCGCTACTTGAAGATCAGAGCATAAGAGACGACAACGATAAGAGACCCGTCCTTATCTATGTCCTCTGCCTCATGTTCTTTGGCTCAGTGATATTCAATGTCTTCGTACGGTCGAATGAAGACTTTAGAGCCGGCGTCCAAACGGAAATGCGTGACGCCCACCCGGTTCTAGGCGATCAGTCATGGAAGGACGTAAAGTCACGCTCTGACATTTGGTACAAATTCACAATGAGACAAAGCGGAGCAGAGCAATATCTCGATTACACACTCGCTGAAAAAAACAAAATGTATGAGAGCGATAATTTCAGCAAATTCCAACAATTCACGATAAAAATCGTCAACAACATCAAGTTCACGGTGTACCAAACCATATACCGCCTATCGGTATTCACTTACTGGTTGCACCTTGCCATTCCATTCGTTTTGGCGGTACTCGCTGACGGTTATTACGAACGAAAAATCAGAAAGTATAGTCTTGGTGGTATCACCACCAAAAAGTCACGCATTATCCTGAAATCAGTAATGCTCTTGTTCCTATCGATTTTTAGCTACTTCGTGGTGCCGTTAGAAATGTCCAGCATATTTCAGCTCGTTCCGCCAATCGTAATTATCTTCATGGCCATTCTATTGAGGCAGGTCATCGCCGAATACCAAAAAGGCATTTAAGAAAGGAAAACATTATGTCAGAGCAAGACAACGAACTAAAAGAACTGGCTAACCAAATGGTCACCAGCCAAAACAACCTCAACACCAGTTTGAAAAAGTTTTATCGGGTATTTAGTGTTGGCGCCATTATTAAAACAGCTTTGTTGCTAATCGCCTTGGTAACAGTTATTTCCACTAGCCTTGGTGACTTTCTCAAGCCAGAGTTACCAGCTCGGCATATCGGCGTCATTCGCATACAAGGACCAATTCAAGAGGGCTCACCTACAGGATCAGGAATGGTGTTGTCACAGGCGTTGTATAATGCTGTCAACAATTCGGACACCAAAGCCATTCTAATCCTTGCTGACTCTCCGGGGGGGAGTCCTGTTCAATCAGAGTCATTCTATGAAACCATCATGGATTACCGCCGCTCTGCCCCACTTAACCCGGAGGATGAAGCCTGGCTTAATCAAAAAATAGGCAAAAGCCTGTTCAAGAAAGTCTCAGACTTACAAACAAAAGAAAGTAAGTGTGAGACAAACTGCGAGCAATATAGAAAGCCAATCATTGTCTCTATAGGTGACACCTGCGCCAGTGCTTGCATATACATGGCCTCGGCTGCGGATAAGGTCATTGCCCATGGCACCAGCATTGTTGGGTCGATAGGTGTGCGTATGGATACTTGGGGGTTTAATCATCTACTCGAGACTATTCAAGTTGAACGCCGCACGTTATCAGCAGGTAAATTCAAAACGCTAATAGATCCATACCAGCCAATGAACCCAGAAGCAAAAGAGTTCATCGAAGATAAGATGATCGAGCCTCTATACCAACAGTTCGTCACGGCCGTTAAGCAAGCGCGAGGAGGCAAGCTTGCAAGCGACCCGAGCATCTTTGAGGGATTGGTATGGACAGGGCCGGAAGCAATGGAGAAAGGGCTGGTGGACGAAATAGCGACCACCTTCCAAGTCTATGACGCACTGCGTCACAACTACCACCTAGACACATTTCGAGAATACAACAGACAGAAGTTTAGCTGGAGCTCAATGTTTGAAGCGAGCTTAGAGCACGTGGTGCAAGCGGTATTGAAAGATGTAGCAACGTCTAATAGCAGCCCAAAGCCGAGTTACTGAGGATGGTTTGACTGTGGTGGTTTGTCCAAACTAAAACCACCCTTAGGTTATTCATAAGCACACATTATTTCAGGAGGATAAGTTGACTCAAATAAATTTAGAAGATGACGTTGAACATAGGGATAAGCGTGCTCCTCCAAGTGCGTTGCAATAGCGTCCGAGAGTGAAGCCACCCTTTAATAGATTGATGTGCATAAAAACAATGGATTAACAGTGGATTGCATAGTGTCCAAGGCAAAACCACCCATTAGGTGTGTCGTGGTGTCCAAGTGTGAAACCACCCTTTTAATTGGTTGATGCACATAGAATCAATGGGTTAACGATGGGTTGCAATGGTGTCCAAGGAAAAACCACCCATTAGGAGTGCCGTGGTGTCCAAGTCTGAAACCACCCTTTTAATTGGTTGATGCACATAGAATCAATGGGTTAACGATGGATTGCAATGGTGTCCAAGGCAAAACCGCCCATTAGGTGTGCTGTGGTGTCCAAGTGTGAAACCACCCTTTTAATAGGTTGATGCACATAGAATCAATGGGTTAACGATGGGTTGCAATGGTGTCCAAGGAAAAACCACCCATTAGGAGTGCCGTGGTGTCCAAGTCTGAAACCACCCTTTTAATACATTGATGCACATGAAATCAATGGGTTAACGATGGGTTGCAATGGTGTCCAAGGCAAAACCACCCATTAGGTGTGCCGTGGTGTCCAAGTCTGAAACCACCCTTTTAATAGGTTGATGCACATAGAATCAATGGGTTAACGATGGGTTGCAATGGTGTCCAAGGCAAAACCGCCCATTAGGTGTGCTGTGGTGTCCAAGTGTGAAACCACCCTTTTAATACGTTGATGCACATGAAATCAATGGGTTAACGATGGGTTGCAATGGTGTCCAAGGCAAAACCACCCATTAGGAGTGCCGTGGTGTCCAAGTGTGAAACCACCCTTTTAATACGTCGATACACATGAAATCAATGGGTTAACGATGGATTGCAATGGTGTCCAAGGCAAAACCACCCATTAGGAGTGCCGTGGTGTCCGAGAGTGAAACCACCCTTTTGCTAGCTTGAAGCAAATACAATCAATGGGTGGGCGATGGAATGCAATGGTGTCCAAGGCAAAACCACCCATTTGGAGTGCTGTGGTGTCCGAGTGTGAAACCACCCATAGCCTAAGCAAAAGCACCATAACTTCAGTTTTAACTGAGATGCGCTAATTAAGAACGACCGCTAATTGTATCTTGGCATCTGTGTATGGCGTTGGTAAATGGAGATAATGCTACGAAACCAATGTAAAACAGTCCAATGATTACACGGTGATTTATGTGAAGTATCCAACAAAAAAACCACCCATAATTGTGAGAAAGATCGTTGAATAATTGGTTGAAAATAATACAAGAGCCAAAATATTACCACATGGTAACAGACGGCGAATCCAAATCTTCAGCAATGGTTGGTTGCATTGATACTCAATGCCAGTGAAACTCATAGTGCACAACCCATCCTTTTTCTGAATCATTCATAGCTGCACTATTATCTAGCGGCTAGATCACAAAATCTGAGTTTAACTCCAATAAAAAACCACCCATAAAAGAACTTAAGCCACTGTAATAATTGATATAACCCATCAACGACTAATTCTATAAATAAAATAGTGTTTCAGTAGTTAGTTGAGTAATGTGGTAAGATTAGAGCAGGCGTTTATTTTGATGTTTATAACAGGGTGTGGTTGGAGGATCGAGTGGTGCTCTGTGGATAACCTGTTATTAGGCTGTTATATTGACGAATGATCGCGTTGGGTTGTTTGAATGATCGTGTTGAGTTATTTGATTGATCGTGTAGGCTTATACGATTGATCGTGTTTAGTTAGTTGATTGATCGCGTTGCTCTCTTTGAATGATCGTGTCGCCTTTTTCTAATCAAGCGACTGAAAAATAAGGACTAAATTATCTCTAAGATAAAAGATCTTTAGTTAAGAGAGATAAGATATTAGTTAAAGGAAACAATAAATGCTTATTCATGATGAAAATGGTTTTGTAGAAACAGATCGAAATTGGCGTTTAGGGTCACTTATCTATTTTAACATCGAGAGTATGAGCGATCTTGATCTGGCTTCGTTGACAGATTTACAGAAAAGCCGCCTTGAGATCTTACTTCATCATGCCAAGCAAGTAGATGATAGGGTCATATCAAAATCTGATATGTCTAAATTGCTGGGGCTCAGCTTACCGACTACCACACGATTACTGCAGGCCTTCATTGAAAAAGGGGTGTTAAGCAAAATAGAGCGCTTCAAACACCACTCTAACCGAAGTAACTTGTTTGCATACCAGTTTAACAAGCTCTCTAAAGCACCTGTTACGGCAGTTGTGATTCAAGAAACATCATCTAACCAAAGTGAGCAATATCGTCAGGAAATGGCGTTAGCGAAGCGATATAGCCATAACGTTGATGTGCAAAGCGATGACTTTCATGCTTTTGAGGAACGTAAGATCCTTGACGCCTTTCTCGGATCTTCTGGACAACTCTCTTTTTCAAACTTCTTAGGTGCTGATGGTGAAAATACACGTTCACTGGAAAGACAATTGCAGACCATAGACAAAGACGGTAAACGTTTAGTGGCCAGAGCTAAACTGGAATCAGATTTAAGTTGTTTAGAGGTATCCGATACTCGCTTTATCTACGCTTTACTCAACTTAACCATCACATACCACCTTGCCCATGGCGATCTGTATTCAAAGAATGGTCAAAGTTCGATTAAAAACATCACGCCTATTGCACGCGACGACCTAATGACATGGTTAAGGCTTAGTAAGAATGAGCCAAACCGTAAGTATGTGCATGACAAGCTTCATCAAGTTGAAAACAACAAGTTTTCACTCGAGCTGACAGCGGAAGATGACGAGTTTGTTCACCAGAACAAACGTGGTAAGCGGTTATTTCAGATCGTAGAGTCGGATGCCAGGGTTAGAAAAACGAAGGCTAACATAGCGGCTCCCCTGCCCTATCGCTACTTTATAAAATGGGATACGAATGTACTAAGGCAGATGTTTACCACAAAATCCCTATTCATATTCCCTGTCGAAGTAATACAGCAGCCATTCACCGTGTTTATGCTTTATGTCCAAACCCGGATAGTTCTTAGCAAAAGGCCAAAGGTTGTGTATGACCTCGATAAGCTAGCGTCATTAATCAACTACACTGATCCAAACCGGGGCCCAGCAGTAAAAATGTTGTGGAAAGACTTTAAGAAAGCTTTTGCTGACACTGCGATAGAAATAAGGGCTGGTAAAAGTGTTAGATCGAAATTAGTTTCTGTAAAAGCCACAGGCTCTGTTGGCGGTTGTAAATTTACGGTGATCGG
This sequence comes from Motilimonas eburnea, assembly GCF_021295345.1. GTDB lineage: Bacteria > Pseudomonadota > Gammaproteobacteria > Enterobacterales > CBDFNC01 > Motilimonas > Motilimonas eburnea. The sequence goes on along the minus strand of NZ_JAIMJB010000008.1, from coordinate 110,501 downwards.
AGACAAATTTACCAGTAAAAAACCCATCTTTCAGGTTACAATCGAAGCGGACAGTGCAGACATATTGGCACTTTCACAGCCTGAGAAAATCCGCCATACATTGCTGAGCGATGGTGAAATAGATCTTTCAAAACTAGAAGCGTTGGGTAGAGGTACAAAATCGGCGGTTAAATTCTCTAATTTACCCTTGGTTGCATCCAGATTAGAAGATGACAACTACGTTCAAACAACTCCGGACCAGCCAATGCTAAAAGCGCTTCAGCTTGAAGCCAAGCCGTTTGTACTTAGAAAACGTAAATACACCCTAACCGTAGAAGCGAGTCATTCCAAATACATCTTTCATCGTTACATGTCGAAGAATGAGTATGATGGCGCCATCGAGGACGTGGCCAAGCTGACAGGTAATGATATTAGTGCCGTTACGAAGCGTATCGAGCCGGCCTTTAAAGCGCTTAATCTATTTCTATTAGATCGGAAACTGCCTTTAACCCCAAAACAGTTAGATTCTCTTTTAACTGAACTGGACCAAGGTAAAAAGTTGGAGATCGACTTGTCGACACTTATCCAGCGTTTTCAGTTGCGAGCAAGAGCCCTTGCATGTATTGATGCAGATGATACCGATACTCTAAAAGAGTACATCATTAACTTGGTTTAACCGGTGAACATTATTAAATAGGGGGGCGTCAAGCTCCCTTTTTTATCGACTAACTTGCGTTGCTCGCTTCATGAGCTGGTTTTGTATAAAAAACCAGCGTAAATGCAAAATGTCCTTCTTAGACAAAAATAAAAAAATAAATTTACATATCCTGAAAAATGCAGCATTATCCACATAACGCAATAAATGCTGCATATTTTAAGGTGAACAGATGGACGTGAGTAAGCAACAATTTCATCGCCTAGCGGCACGCTCAACATCAATGCTGAGCTCGCTATCCGAACAAATCAATGCCCAAAAAGACGAGTTGGATGAAAACGGCTATCATCAAACCTACTCAAAAGCTGCATTAACTAAGCTTCCTAACCTCACTAAAGCGCTGGTTGATAAAACCGTTGCTGAAATGGAGCAAGAAGGCTATGTATTTGAGAAGAAAGCGGCCGGCACAGCAGAAAAGTACGCTTTAAGCTTGCAAAACATCATAGATATTTATGCTCACCGTCAGGTACCTAAGTACCGTGATCGCTTTAATGAGGCGTTTGTTATCTTTATGGGTAACTTGAAAGGCGGTGTTGCGAAAACTGTGGCCACGGTAACCACCGCGCACGGACTACGAGCGCACCCTAACCTACTTAAAGAAGATCTTCGTATCTTGGTCATAGACTTAGACCCGCAAGCATCTGGTACCATGTTTTTGAATCACACCAAGAGCTATGGCAGTGTTGAAGCTACTGGCGCCCAAGCCATGCTGCAGAACGTCACGCGAGAAGAGCTACTGGAAGAATTTATCGTCAAGTCAGCGATTGATGGTGTCGATATCATGCCTGCATCCATTGATGATGCCTTTTTAGCGTCAAACTGGGAGCAGCTATGTGCTGAACACTTACCCGGTCAAAATATTCATATGGTGTTAAAGCAAAATGTCATCGACAAGATAGCGTCAGACTATGACTTCATCTTTATTGACAGTGGCCCACACTTAGACGCCTTCTTAAACAACGCGTTTGCGGCGTCCGATATTATTTTCACCCCTATTCCACCAGCACAGGTCGATTTTCACTCAACATTGAAGTACCTCACTCGATTACCAGAGCTAATTGAAATTCTGGAGCAAGATGGCAGTGAGGTAAAAGTGCAGGCTTGTATTGGATTTATGAGCAAACTTGCCAATAAAGCTGACCATAAGCTTTGTCATTCTTTGGCAAAAGAAATCTTTGGTGGCGATATGCTTGACGTGTCACTGCCGCGGCTAGATGGTTTTGAGCGCTGTGGTGAGTCCTTTGATACCGTGATCTCGGCCAATCCAGCGACCTATGTTGGTAGTGCGGAGGCATTGAAAAAGGCCAAGGCAGCGGCAGAAGATTTTGCGAAAGCAGTATTTGATCGAATTGAATTTATAAGAGCTAACTAATTATGACCGCAAAAAGAGCAACAATTGGCCGTACCTTGGGTAAGACCACATTTAGCGACCCTACTGCAGAACAAGGTGTGACCTTTACCCTGAAATCAGGCCGTAAAGTCACATTCAAAAAGCAGCATATTGAAGCGGATAAACTGGAAGATTCGACGTTTGTTGAAACCTCAACCAATGGCCGTGACCAAGCAGGCTTAACACCAGAGTCATTGCTCGACATTCGCCGTACTATCAAAGTACAACAATTCTTCCCGGCTATTGGTTTTGTGGCCAGCAATGGCAAAGTCAACACCCTTGATGGCTCTCGTCGTAGAAAAGCAGCCATCCTTGAGCATGTTGGGCTTGATTACCTCGTTGCTGACGAAGAAATCTCTGCTGATGATGCTAAGCAGCTTGCCCGTGACATCCAAACAGCCAAAGAGCATAACCTGCGTGAACTCGGGTTAGAGTTAATGTCATTAAAAGACAGTGGCCTTAATCAAAAGGAAATCGCGCAAGAGCGCGGTTTGTCTGCGGCTAAAGTGACCCGTGCACTGCAAGCGGCCAGCGTGCCATCGGAAATGCTCAGCGTGTTCCCGGACTACTCTTTGTTGTCACATAATGAGTACAAACAATTGCTCTCTATCCAAGAAGCACTACAGGCCAAAGGGGTGACCTTGGACGACCTGATAACTCATGTCATGGTTGATAAGGACAGCTTCAGCGATGAGCTAACCAATGACGAGGCAAAAGACGAGTTAATTAAGCTTTATGGCAAGCACAGTAAATTGTTGTTGGATAAGCCCAAGGCAATAAAAACTAAGGTGACTGAACTTGCGCAATTCAAAAATAAAGATCAGTTTGCTCGTAAGAAAGTGAAAGGACGCTTCACCAGCTTTGAATTTAACCGTTTAGACAAAGAAACACTGCAAGAAATCGAGTTAGCTATCAGCGAAATTATCGCGAAAAACGCGTAATTTTCGCCAAGCGATTTCATGGGTTAAGTGTTTGTAATTATTATAAATGTGAAAATAATTTCAGACTGAAATCGCCAAGAATTTCAGGCAAAAAAGTAGCTAAGAAAAGCAAAAGGGTAAGTGCCTCCAGTCGCCAAACTCACAGGCCCCTACCCTTTCAACACCAACATTGAAGAGGATCAACAAATGTCAGTAGCCCAGATTTTAACAATAGCCGCAGCCATTGCCAACCATCAAGCTGTGAAACTACCTGCTATGTCCAAGCAAGACTTTGATCGACTGCTTGGAATTATCAAAGCTTCTAAATAACAAAAGCCCGCTTAAGTGCGGGCTTTTTGTCTGATTAAACTACCTATTCGGCAGTAGTCTGAGAGATTTCAACATCAGTTCGTGTCGTTCTATGGTCAGCTACTTATTCAGCAGTAATATCTCTATACATTTTCACTATAGCAAAGTTTATAAAACTTGCAAAAATCAAGCTGATTAGACTGCTCGTTAATTGCTGATCGAATCGTAAACATGCAAAGCTTTAGCTGAGAAACTGGGACGTTCTCCTTCGGGCGCTCTGTTTTCATTTTCAAAAACACCAATCAAGAAGGTATGGCACAAGCGCATTGCTGCGGCAGGATGTACGCAAACAACCCCTTCATACGCACCCTTGGCGTAAACATCGCCAGAAGTCACCGTAAACGCATCCATATCGCCAACATGCTCTAAGGTGATGCCTTTGGCTTGGGCTAATTGAAACTGCTCAGGTGTAGGTGTGTGGCGACTAACAAAAGCAAATAACATAGTTGGAACTCCGTTGTTGTTTAACTGAAAATGACTATACCGAAACAAAAGCCTGAAATGTGTTCACACAAATTTGTCAGAGCTGCACACTAAACGAGAACCCAATTATACAAATTCCAAATAGCAAAAAACCCGCATTGCACGGGCTTCTTAGCTTTTTCCTCATTTTACCCCAATCCATTTTATTCGATTGCTTTAAGCAACGAGTGAACATCCCTTTAAGACCAATGACTCCCCTTAGCCATTGAGTTAATAATACCGCCTCATTAAATAGGCGCTACCGCTTAATCATTGAATTGTTCAATCAAAGATATAATGGCGTTCTTCATCAAGGGCTAATTCTTCTACGGCTGGCAATGAATGGCCATTTACGGGCAAATGAAGGATATTGCGTGTTTCTTCGTTGCCTCCAGCATAAGCAGGAGTGAAGCCCAAAGCGAGCCAGAAAGGAAGGGTATCGCCAGAGCCAAGTGCAGTGGCCTTTAAACGCACCACCTCAACGTGAGCAGGCAGCGAAGATAGAAAGACTTTGAATACGGTTGTTCCTTGCTTTTGACCTCTTAAGTGAGGCGGCACATAAAGCATGTGAACCAGCGCCCTATTACCATCAATCTCCGAATCAATGTATGAATCGTTCGAGTAAATATCTTCGTAACCAGCTTCCATAAAACGCCCTTACTGTTAATTAAATTTAACAACGAACACTGTCATGCAGTGAGAATATCGGTTTCCAATCACCCGAGCCAAAACCAAAGGTCTCCGCATTAAAATATTGCTCTAAAACGGCATCCATAATGCACTCATAGACACCCTCAAGTCCCATTGGTAACTCTTTTCTGGTTTTGGTGTTGTAATTTTTTAAGCGTTGCAGCGCCGCAGAGCCATTGCTGCCTCTTTTCAATTCTACCGACTCTAGCATTCGCCGCAGTCGTGTTGGCCTGTTAATGCCACCAGCAGAGAAATAATCCGTGTAGGCGTTAAAGGCGTAATGAAGCATGCCGATGCTTTCATCTTTTAGTGCGGCCATCGAAGACAGATTGGCTACATTTGCCTCAAAGCAGGCTTGATACCTCCCTGCCCCATTGATGTAGCCTTGGTGATGCCATCCAGTATGATCAGACATTGACAACCTCTGTTACAAAATTGAATGAGCAAGAGAGCTTACGGGTAGCCACGACATCATTGTGTCGACTTGCTTTGTAACTGGTTGAGCGTTATTGGGACTTAGTGGAGTGTGCGTCACAAAAAACCATTCTTCCAACATCGCGTCTAATAGCGCCTCAAAATGCGGCTCTAGGCCGAAAGGTAGGGTTTCGTAATGAGGCTGGGAGTATTTCTTTAGTTGGATAACGGCTTTTATGCCATCCATATTATCCTTAAACTTAATCTTGTCGAGCAGGCGGATAACAGAGGGAATACGGATAAAATCCCCGCCATTGTGATACAAGCAATAGGTATCAGAGGCTCGGCTAAATAATGTCAACCGATGGCTAGATAGATTCGATTTGCCAACTCTCGCAATGTGCTCACGAAGTTCATTAAATTTGCTTTGGTATTTACCTGTGCCTTCAAAGTAAGTATTTGCCATAAATGCGCCTCCTTGGATGTAGCTATACTAAGCCCGCCAAAAAAAGGCGCTACCGATGACTTAGGCTAATGGGCAACTTAAAGGTGAATGTTAAGCCATCTCACTTTGAGAATGTCTTACACCGGAAAAGTTTAGGTGGTTATATACCAATTTGAGCTTATCTTCGTCGAAACATGAAACCATCTTTTTACCCATTTCACGCTCAAGAAAGGTACGGCGTTCAATTCTGGTTAAATCCTTCCAGAACAGACCATTAACAGGAAACTGATCCGTTATGAAATCATTGATAGCTGATACGCGTTGCTGGCCATCAATTAGAATGTCACTCATTGGACTCATGGTGCCATTGGTCATTTCGAGATAGTCATTAATCATCACGCTACCAAGGTCATACCCCATAAAGACGCTCTCGATGAAAGAGATTTTTTGTTCTTGCGACCAAACCAGTTCCCGTTGCCATGAAGGTAATGGAAATCGACCGATAAAACGATTAGTCCAAGGGTATGCTTCTTTGCCAAAACCGGAATTAGCAACCAAGGCATGAATTGAGGTTGATGAAGAAGCAAAGCGAATAACTGGCTTAGGTAATCTCATTATCATGTCTCCTAATTATTGATATTTAAACTGACACCACTGAACTGGTGACAGGCAACATTTGGTAGTAGCTATATTAAGTTAGCTGAGCAAAGGCGCTACCGATGATAAAGACTAAACTGGACGTTTTTTGCTGTCATTGGGGTATAAGGCGCTATCCACCAAATAGGCATAAAGATCTTCTTCCGAGTCACTTTCAAACAAGATTTCTTGGGGATAGCGACTATCTTTGTCCCAGCATTGCACTACGGTATAAGCACGGTTAACAGGGGGCGTATTCTCCACCAAATGAAAATCTAGGACATACAAATTAATGGCTCTGGCTGGACACAGCACGAATGTATAACTGTCACTATTCGTGTCGGCTTGAATAGCTATTGGGAAATTGCGGTGATCGAGTATGGTAAACCAATCAATGTTAGTTTCCTTCGGCTGCGAATGCTTATTTTCGATCAACTTTTGACGATGATAGCTTGGCTTAAACCCACCTGAGCTAGTTACCCAATCAAACATTGAGGCGGCAACCGGCACAAGGTAGTGGCTCTGGAAGGTACGATTTTCGATGACGCAGTGATATGTTGGCAGTGCTTCCTCATCACCATCCTTCATTAACAAATACGCAAAGGTGTGAGGGCAATACAGTACAGCGTCATAGTCAGCCAAGCGCTGACTGTTTTCGAGTAATTCATCAATCAGTTGAGCTTTGCTGCTAATGATTTCTGCTAACTCGGGTGATTCCTGAGTCAATGGAGCGCTGCTATCGAGGTTAATGCGTTGCAGCCCCGTGATAAACCAGTAGAACATCGGATCAGCGACCACGGCATCAATATATTCAGCCTCTGAATTTTCGTATATCACTGCTTCTGAGAAGGTGCTAGAGCGGCTCATAGTGTTTCCTTGTGTGCTGGTGGATTACATTAAGATTGATTGTGAGTTGAGTAAGGCTTGGCGCTACCAAGCGCTTACTTAACAAGGTCGCTGAGCATCGCCAATGGGATAGCACACGTTGTAAATAAGCACGTTTAGCATTTCTTGTTCATCATTCGTGCGACACAAGATCGTAGAGGTTGTTGAGTCATCGCTAGCATTAACAGACGTCACATAAACACCATATTTACTTTGTCCTGCTGGGATAACATCTGCATCCGCTTTCAATACTTTTAGATAGAGATTGCGGATTGGACATAAGAGAAAACAAACGCTGTCACTATGTTCATTATGCAATGCGGGAAAGTTAACGGGATTAATCAGTGATAGCCCGTTTAAGCTGGCTGGGGTATTAGAGGTGCCTGTGTATTGATGTGGTTGAGGGCTAAATTCAAAACGACTCATTGATTTTAACCAGTCAAATAGATGGGCGGCGCACTCGATAAGGTTTGTGCTGGTGTAATCTTCGCTCTCAACTACGCAGTGGTAATTTGAGTAGATCTTACCTTTTGGACTCTCCATGTAGATTGACACCTGAGTTTGAGGGCAAATCAAGATAGCGTCATACTGCATTAACATGCTGTTGTCTGTTTCACCCCGTTGGTCCATGTGGGCGACGATGCGCGGGTCATTAGCATTGAATTGGCCATTTTCGTTTTTAATAGCCACTATTTCTAATCCCGTTACGAACCAATAAAAAAGCGGATCAGCTTTGATTGAGTCAAGGAACACTCCGGTTCTTAAAAAAGCATCGTATTCTTGCGAGCCAGTAAGATCCTCAATCTCAGAGCCTTCATCAAACTTAATATCTTCTTCAAACGTAACTATTTCAGATTTTGACATTTTAACGCCTCGCATTTGTTGGATTTCGTTTCGACAAGGTAAATAATGAAACGAATAACAATAGGCGCTACTGGCAATCGCTATCGCGGTTTGACCCACGCGTATGAGCCGCAAAGAATGATGTCGTGGGGTTTATCTGATTCTACAAAGTCACGCTGAGACAAAACGTAAGTAAAACAGTGATGCAAAAACGGATTATAGGTAAGTGCCAAAAAACCTAAATCAACCAACTCCTGCTCGGCCAGCTGCCTTGCGAACACATCCACCAGCTCACCGTTACAAAAAGCATGCACGTTGCGTTGTTGTTAGCGCTGGGCGCGTTGCTGTGATGCCGAGGATATTTTGATGGCTGGTTGTTTACCGCTGCGTAAATGAAAAGCAGGGGCATGGCATATCACCCTGCCCTTATCTACACCCTCACGAGACAATAAAGAAAAATAACCTTGTTTGTTGAGATTGCGATAACCACTGACTTGCAGGCCTCGTTGGACAAAGCGTTGCTGAAAACCCCGCATACTGTCATTACTTAACAGAGACGGGGCTGAGAGAAATACAGTCATTTGTCTCCGTTGGTTTAGTCTTCAAACTCAAAATTGCTCACACCGTCATCGTCAATGACATGAGCACGAATGTGTGAGCAAACCAAAACTGGCTTTACTGGGCTTGTCGGCCCCTCTAGCCGCAAAAACACATTTTCCTTTTGGCAGTAAGGGCAAACGGCTTTAGCTGCCAAATAAGGACCAATCATGTCTAAGCTGTTGCTGTCTGGTACTAAATGAACTGCCATACTGATCTCCTTAAAGCCATAGCGATTAAACAAGACACAGAAACTCAATCAAGCTAACACACTGAAAAGAATGCTGTCAGTCAGTGAGCTAATCGGTGTCCAGTCAGCGTTCAACTTGGCTGGTGGACATTTTTTAGTTTCAGCGTCCAGTTTTACATTGTAAAAGTAAGCTTCCAGCACAGCGTTAAGAATATCTTCAAACACCGGCTTAAGGGACTTTGGCAAACAGGCATCGGAAGTAGTGCTAAAGGTTTTTAGTCGTGTTAAAGCCCTTGATCCAGCGCTCCCACGTTTAAATTTTAAGGTCTCAAGCATGGGTTTTAATCGTAAGTAACGATTTGCACCACCGTTATTGTAGAAATCGTAATAGGCATTTGATGCTACTCGTAGCGCTTCTATCCCAACGTCATTAGTCTTGCCCGTCTCTGGAATATATTTGCAACATTCATCGTAAACCGCTTGGTATTTGCCGCTGTTGTTCCAGTATGTGTTTTCTGATGCCATAGTAGCTAAGCCTTTTAGTGAGAGTTAGCTGCATCATAAAACCAATACTAAAAGGCGCTACCGATTGGGTTATTCATGGCCATCGGCTCCAAATTTCGCCCACAGGTAATTCTTCGATGGTTGCGCCTACCACCCCAAGCCAAAGTCGAAAACCTTCCTGTATCTTTTGGCTTCCTGTGAGCCATGACGTGCTGGCGATGGCTACTAAGGTTGAATTAGGCGCCATAAATTTAGCAGCGTGTAGAATGTGTTTAATATCTTGGTTCTTTGTGAAAGGAGGATTAATCAGTATGGAATCGAATAAGCCTAAATCGGATGGCGTCAGAGTTAAAAAATCCGCATTATGAAGCTGAATTCCTTCTTTACTTTTCAGCACCTTCGCATTGCCAGTATTGAGCTCGACAGCCACTATATCGCTATCTGGCGCGATAGCGAGAGCCGCATTAATCAAGGCTCCGTGGCCAGCCGAAGGCTCTAAAACTCGTCCACCAGCTTTAAGGTTGGCTTTCTCTGCCATGGCTTGAGCGCGAGATTTTGGGGTAAAGAACATTTGAAAGTCTTTTATTGTCATCTAGCTTTTCACCACCTAACAAGGAAGTGACAATATCTGAGGCAGAAGTCTTAAACTCAAAGTAACCACCGCGTTTGTATGTGCCACCGGCTTTGATTAACACTTTTTTTACTTGGGCATAATTCGTCAGCTGGGTATCCGTTGGCAATAACAACTGATTGCCGACAGGCTGCATGATAGCGATAGAGTTTAGGATTTCTTGTTGTACTGACATAATAAGTAGCTCCTGTTTAGTAGACAGGAGCTAGGTTAAAGCTAATGGGATAGGGCGCTACTGCGTCAAGGGCTAACTAATTAATCGAAGTAGCTTGAAGTGCTCGTCTTTAATTCGCTCGTAACTGATTTTGGTACCCGTCCCTATGGTTTTAACGCTACGTTGTACCAGCGTGACATTATCGCCACTTTCCGTTGCTATCGAGTGTAAATACACGTTATCCGTTTTGGCAACATTTACCGATATGACCTTAGAGACGCGAATATCACGCGATAACACTGGGGCATGACTCGCTAAATCATTCAAATGCAATTTAAAACTGAATGCTTCCCCGCAACGGCTGCATGTTTTCGCTACCAAGGGATTAAACGCTCGGCAATTTGGACAAGGTTTCGCGCCATTGCCTGCGCCAGAGAGTTTAATTTGGTCAAAAACCAAATCATCTATACAGCCATGGCGATTGACGTTATCCGCAAAGTCCGACAATAAGCAATCGCGCTTGTTGGGATGAACGCGCATGCCTCGGCCAACGATTTGAATGTAAAGCGCAATGGACGAAATATGTCTCATTAGGACAATAGCATCGACAAATGGTAAGTCGACACCCGTGGTCAACATCCCCACATTGACTAGCCAGCGTCGGCCATGCGGGTTTGAAAATAACCTGAAGGCTTGCTCTTGCTCTATCTCTGGTTGTTTCGAGTGAACAATAAAAGCAGCTTCCCCGGCATCAGTGAGAAATTGTGTCAGCATGACAGCATGGGAAATGTCACGGGCAAACACTAAAATCGCGTTACGCTGATCGGACGTATTAATTCGTATAGCTTGGTGAATCGCGGAGGCTGACCTTGCTTCTAAATCTGCGTCATCGTTGAGTGTCGAATATTCACTGTCGTCACCAAAGCCTGGTACAGAGTGCACGCCAACTAAATAGCCTTGCTCGATGAGGGTGAGGATGTCTATTTCGTAGACTTTTCGCCAGCGCGCCTTACTGCCTTCAAAGATCTGTTTGCGACCTCTAAAGGGGGTTGCGGTTAAGCCGATTACGATTGCATCTGGATACTGAGCAAGTAAAGCAGCATAGGCGCTATCATCCTCTGGCACCAGATGGCATTCATCAACGATGATAATGTCCGGGGCTTTAATATCGCGGTTAATTAGGGTTTGATAGGTTCCAAGGATCACATTATGCTCATGGCCGGTGTCATCGCCAAATGCTGAGCTACATACACCATGATCAGCTATGTAAGTTGCATTTTGCTGCAGTAACTTTTTGCGGGGGGTGCACACCAAGATTTGCTTATCGATGAGTTTGCTGACCAAGGTGGCAATGATCAGCGATTTCCCAGCCCCACAGGGTACGACACACAGCGGGTTTGAATGTGGATGATGAGCAATGGAATCCATGATCTTGTTTACGGCTTGCTGTTGATAATGCCTTAGCTCGTAAATCATTCACTGTCTCCTAAAATGATGTCATCAACCGGGTAGATGAGCGTGCCTGTTTTACTCGCGTCACTGACTTTGACTTGATAAATAATGCCCGCTTGGGAAAGTTTGTCGAGCAATGACTTTCTACTATTGCCGCCGCTAGCGATATACTGATAAAACTCGCCCGAGTAAGAAATTTTACGTACAAAAATAGCAATGAGCGCCAGCAGTATTGATGGTGATTGTCGGCGGTTCACTCTCATGCACGTTTTTGTGTTTTCTAATAGTTTTAATGAAATAACACCATCGTAACTGGCTGCGTCAATAACATTAAGCATTACGTTGGGCTTGAGGCGTATAATGATGGGATCAAAGCGCGCGCTGCCAGAGGAAATCGTGTCCTTGTCGATCAGTGATATTTGCTCAAGGGATTCAATAATATGACTACAATCTTTTTTGCTCCAATCGGGATCAACTGCCAGCACCAAATCTCTAGCTCGATGCCATTGGCTATCTGGCGTTGTTCGGCTCACTAGCTCCGCTAGCACTAACAATGACCAGCAGGAAGTTTTTGGGTTATTTTGTTGAACTATACGGGCAAGGCGTTCGAGCTCGTAAGGGGCTAAAACCTTCACTAAGTTCTTCCCCTTTACTTCGATCTCGAAATCGAATCGGGCAAGCCGAAGTTAAACACCGTAATCCCTTTTTCTAATTGAGCATCGCGATACTTAAATAAACCTTGAAAAAATCCTTCTAAGACAAAATCAGGCATGTGCGAGGCGCGATGATGATCAAGAGCGGTGCGCCAACCTTTGATCTTTGAGTCAGTAGCCGTAATGCCGCCAAGGGCAAAAATTTCGATGAGTAGCGCCTTATTGCGACTCACACCGGTCAAATGGAGGACGGACCTAAATACATCATTGTTTGTCATGTGTCACCTATGCGTTGATTAGTGTGGAGAGCTGTCTGTGCGACAGAGCTTATTTAATTGATACTATAAATGAAAATAAGACCAGTACAAAGTAAAAAGGCGTGTAGCGCCAGTTGCTTAAGCTGCAATATCAATGTTGGTTTTGTGTTTTTTTAAAATCCGGTAGACGACAGCAAAGGCTTCTGGCCGAGGCTCTTTTTTAATAGCTTCGAGCAACTGTTCGAGTGTAATAAACGCTTTCGGATCGGTAAGGTCGACGTTAAAGCCATGGCGATATACGAAGTCTTGCGTCCCCCAAAAACAGTTACCCACGGCTCTTGAGTCACTTAGCTTAACTTTGATGTTGGGAACCGCTTTGACTAGCTTACTTGCTTGCTCAAGAATTTTACCTTTAGGCATTTTTAAGAATACTTGCATATTCCGTTTTTTGGCGAGGCCATGCACAGCGCTCGATAATGTTTTGCCGTGATAAGAGGCAGTTCCGCTTCGAGCGATAAAACCTCGTTTTACAGTAAAAGATGAGCCCAAGCTTCTAACTAACCATGTCGCTGCTCGAACATCAACGCCTTCACCGTACTCACCAACTAAGGCAGATGAAATATCGAGAGTGAACAAGCCATCAATTTCGCCAAGGCCTTTTTTATAGACGCGGGAATACCAATTGCTTGGAAGCGTGACTTTAATGTTAAGATCTGTTTTGCGATAGGTGCATCGACTTGAATATTGCTCACCTTTGTCAGTATATGAGCTGTAATCCACCTCAGCGGGGCTGTCTGTTAGAGTCACAGCAATGTACTTAGAACCACTGGTGTCTGGCGTTACACGATCAATATACTTTTCTATTAATTCAATACGTCGATTAGTTGCACGCGCAATGGCTTGGTTTGACGAGCGGCGAGAAATATCTCGGTGCATTTGTGCAGTCTGTTTACTCATTTGTTGACTAAAACGACTGGGGGATGCAAATGGGTACTCGTTGTAGCGAGCTTTTCTCTTTAGTGAAACCAGCGCTGAAAAAGCTGAGGTGTATTCGTCATAAAGCTCAAGCGCACGTTTTTGCGTCAGCCTTTTTCCGCCCTTAACTCCTTTAAAAGCGGCTAGGCGTGCTTTTATAGTATGATCCGCACTGGTTAAAGCATTTAAGTTGCGAGCCCCAAGCTTGGCCTTGGCCGTCAGCATGGTTTCAGTGTGATGAGTGCGATCAATTTTATCTTGATTGGTCAACTTATTTTCGATGTAGCGAATCATGAGATTTCTCCTATCGGGTGGCCTGTGGTCACAGTAACCCCAAGTGGCGGAAGCGCTACTCAACTAGTGGAGAGTTTATATGGTTTCCAAAAATATTAGCGGTGTTCAAACGGGCGCTGATTTAGGTCGTTTGCTGGCAGCTTAGCGCTTTGGAATAATGACAGGCGCCGAAGCTCCAAGAGGCACAACGGACAATATTTTTTGCGACCAGAGCGAATTCATCCGGAGCCCGGTTAACGGAAAAAATAGTTAATATTACAGGGAATTGAGAAAGTGCAGCGCTTGGGCTCACAGAGAAAACGCGAGACGGGTTGTATAGCGTTTTAGCTAACACTTCAATGATTCAACGATAGCGTCAACTCGGTGGGCATCCATTTGATGACGTGGTATGAATCGAAATCGTTTTAGTAGTGCGGGGATGAGCCCACCACAATTGCTAGCTTCGTTGTAGCCGATAACAATCCAGCGATAATGAGGCACCACTCGACCACCTTTACAAACAAACAGCTTAAACTCTCTAACGCCGCGCTCAATAACAAGATTAAAGCCTTTTGTGCCTTTAAGCGACATTTGATTGGTACAGGTTTCCATCACCACCTCCTATCCGCCGTTATTCAGTTATTGTGACACAGGGAAAGTTAAGCACCACCCAGAATAATGAACTTTCACTTAGAAGCACTAAATCGGTGCTTGAAATGAAATTTTTTAGCCAGAAAAGCTCTTAGTATTGTTCTGCTTGTTCAATAAACCAAAATTGGAGCATCAAATGGAACTATTAGCAGCAAACCAAGTGGCACCCCAAATGTCACAAAATGAGAGTGATAAAACCAACCTTAAAGTGTTAATTGTCGCCATGGCTGTCATGGCCATATTTTTAGTCAGTAATGCGATTGCTGGTCAAGACTCAACTGGCTTTGATCCTTTATGGGATATGGTCCAGACCTGGGCGGTTGGCTCTCCTGCAAAACTGATCGCGGTTATTTCACTCATGTCGGCGTTCTTTTTCAGTATCTTGAAACCAAACTTTATGATGGCCATTGGCTCTTTGCTATTTTGCGCCATCATGGGTCAAGCGGAAGATGTGATCGCAGCATTCGGCCTAACGGCAACCATTTTTTAAGTCAGCGACAGAGTAAAAGCCGAGTTAGGGCGGCTTTTACTCTTAACCTTTTTTGTAAGGTGGTTAGATGAGTGAGCAAAAAGCGAAATCGCCAACATACCAAATGCCATATCGAGTGAATGCGCCGCTTCAAGTGGTTTGGTTCGATGTGCGTCAAATCGGAATCTTTCTCTGCATTATTGGTGCAGGAAATATTCTCGAGCAGGCAGGGTGGTCAATTCTGATTGCGATAGCATATATCGTGTTATCCAAGAAATTGTCCAAAAATAAGTGCCGAGGTTATCTTCGTCATGCTTTGTGGTGGCATGGAATACTGCCAAGCAAGGAAACTTCGAGTATCAAAAATCCTTTAACCAGAGAGTATTTCCGTTAATTTCAACAACATTTTTGCGCAATGATGGGTTTGCGCGAGGGTAATAGAATGTTTCAAAATTCACGTTCAAAATCAGCAAAATCGTGGAGCAATGCGGTATCCGCGGCAAATATCAACGCACTGGCAGTCTTAGTCTTAGCACTGGGATTAGTCATCGCTCTAGTTGTCATTCTCAATAAAGATACGAAAACGATTATGACATCACCAACATACAAAGGTGAAAAAATTGAGGTCATTGGAAATAAAGCCAATAGCAATTGGAAAAAAGGTTGGTCGCTATACCTTGCTATCCTGATCGGCAACGTGGGCCCAAAAAACGTTGAGTTAGTGGTATCGGAAATAAACAGCTATCTATCTCCTCGTTTGAAGCGGCAGAAAAAAGAAGAAATAGAGAAGTTTGTTGCCATGCTTAAAGCCCGAAACGCAGAGCAAACATTTGTTCCTCAGGATATGGCTTACGATCCCAAGCAAGATGTGGTCTGGGTTTGGGGTGAGCTTTCTGTTTCCACAATGAACAACAAATCGCCCACCCCGCAGCGTTGGACTTATGAGTTTAAGGTCTTAATGGATGGCTTGGGTAGTCCGCGTGTCACCTTTCTCGACCAATACAGCGGTGCACCCAAGATAAATCGAAAACGAAAGAAAGACGATGATGTGTCTGTAAAACTCCGTGAAGATCAGTATTACGACGATGAGATGCAAGATGTCGTAGCCAGTGCAGAGGGAGAAGCAAAATGAAAGTAACAACAATGGCCATACTAATCGCTTCTGGTTTGAGTGCTTCAGGGTTTGCCAATCAAGATAACCTCGATTTATCCATGCCTGTTACGGAATTAAATTCAACGGCATTAAGTATGCCTCCTTTAGAATATGATGCGGGAACGGAGCAAGGGGGTGAGGCAGGGACAGAAAGTAAGTCTGTCATGAATAAGGTCGCCCTGCAAAAAGATGCAGGTAAAGACATTATCAAGCTTTTTAATGATGGAAATAGCAATGCAGGGAAAGAAGTGAGATATGAGTATGAAGAAGTTGACGAGTATGGTCGACCTCGTATCAATCAAGCTGCAACCCAATCCGAGCCTTCAATGTCGATGCAGGATATTGCCAAAAGCCAATATAAAGCAGTGCAGCGCTTTGACAAAGTAAAACCAGGAGCAAATCTCATGGCCCCCGGTGCTTATGGCATGCAAAACCGAATTCAAACAAACTTCAATGTTGTCATGGTCAATACTTCGACAGAAGAAGCCGATGCGGTGGTGTTTGTTGAAGACGGTTTCGTGTATGTCACACCAAAATCGGATAATCCTGTTGACCTGTTATTGTTTGAAGCTGGCGTACCAGAGTCAGCATTTAACATTACACTGGTGCCGGTTACAGTGCCTCCAGCAATGATTGAAATTGACAACATCGTGCCCAAGAACATGCGGCAAAAAGGGGTTAAATACATTAAAGAGCAGGAAAAACTAGAAGTTGAAGAAAAGGTCGCCATGCTCAATGAAAATGTTAAAACCACAAATAGCCATGTTGAGACAATAAGAAGTGCATTAACGCCGATAGCGCAGACCTTTATCCCTGAAGGTTATACCGAAACAACATTAAGTGACCTTTCTGCAGCTCATTTGCGCCCATGTCAGGCCCATGTAAAACAAGATGTGGTCGAGCGCTACATCGGCAGCTACTACTTCATTGACGTTGTGGAAATTGTGAATACACGTAAGCGAGATTACCTCATTGAAGAGCAGCAATGCTTGGGGCCGGATGTCATCGCCGTGGGCGTACTCGAAAAAACACTGCTAAGGCCAGGTGAAAAAACAGAGATGTACATCTTACGGGACAAATTCCACAAACAAGGTCCTCAACTTCGTAAACGCGTAAGAGGGGAGAGATAAGATGAATTCAATCATGCGCTCCTTACAAGAGAGCTGGGCTAAGCCCAAAGTGCGTTATACCGTGATGGGGTTGGCCTTTATCGGTGTGGCATTCATGTTTATGGACGTATTTTTTCCTGAAGATGTAGTAAGAAAAAAACGCGTCAAAGCTGAGGTCGAAACATCAGTATTTAAACGCGATGCAGTAGAATCGGTCGATCAAGGATCCATACAACAAATGTATGAGCAGGCGACAAAAGAGATTCAGCAGCGAGAAGCGGCCGTAGAAGCAGAAAGGCGAAAAAATGAGCAGTTGAGAACTGAGATTGACGAAATGGTAGCTAAGCAAGATCAACAAATAGCGACCTTGAGTCAGCATGTTAAAGCGCTCAAACAGATGATTAACGACGGCCATGATGGACAGGGCAGGGCAAAAGTCGGTGGGCGTTCGTCCGATGGTAAGTTTCGCCGTGTCGCGGGTAATGATCCAAGGGTGAATCAAGGGAATGGTGAAGCGAGCCCCGCTGCTTATACAGGCAATTCAACACTGCCTAAGCTTGAAACCAAGCGGATGAGAACGATTTCTTCAAAACGAGTCAGGGTGATTAACGGTCGTGGGGACATTGAAGAATATGCGCCAACTACCCAAGTAATGAGCAACCAGGTGGTTGAGTCTGGGGAAGAAACTCAAAGTACGAAAGGGACAAAATCCAAGTCATCGAAACCGTCGGAAGAAGGCGACAATGACATCTTTATCCCTTCAGGCTCTATTATTACGACCGTAGCCATTACGGGATATGATGCGCCAACGAACAGCCAAGGCCAAGCGAACCCAATGCCCGCTTTAATGAGAGTAAAGTTAGATACCATGTTACCTAACCACTACAGAGCAAACTTTGAAGATTGTCATGTCATGGTATCGGGTTATGGGCAGATGAGCTCTGGCCGAGCTTACATGAGAACCACCAATCTCAGTTGTATCATTGATGGTAAAGCCACGGAAACATCACTGAACGCATTTGCAGTGTCGGATTTTGACGGCAAAGCTGGAATCAAAGGCCATCTAGTCAGCAAAAATGGCGCAATAATGGCTCGTGCGATGGCTGCAGGTTTTGTTTCGGGCTTTGCAAACGCGGCATCACCGCGCGCTGTTAATGTGGTTCAAACAGATCCCAGTGATACGTCGACTTTTCAAATGCCTAACTTTGGTGATGCGTTTGGCGCTGGCGCATTTCAAGGTGCTTCGAATGCCATGGATAAGCTTGCAGAATACTACACAAAGTTAGCCGATGAAATGTATCCGGTAATTGAAATCCCTCCTGGCGTGGGCGTTAGTTTTGTTGTCCAAAAAGGCTTCACCATCAAAGTACCAGATTAGGAGAAGAAGCATGAATACCAACAAAAAAGCGACCCCATTTCTGGAAAAAGTAATTATCTTCATCATCTTTTTTGGAGCAATGTTTGCGGCATCGCGCTATTACCTTGAGCATTACATCGACAACCGATTGAGCCAGATTGACACAGGTTTAAGCATTAAAGTGCTTAACCAATCTGAAGTGGTGGCAGACCTTTTGAGTAAGGGGTATTTGCCTGTCGATATCGCTGAATACCTTGAACTAGTTAAAAAGATTGCCGCCAAGCAGGGGACAATATTGATTGACCGTGAATCGGTTCTGGCCATGCCGGACGCTTACAAACTGGAACAGTTCACTATCAGTGAAATAAAAGCGAAGGCCTTGGAGTTAAATATAAAGGTGACCCCTGCGAGCGAGAGGTACATACCTCGAACCAGATCTGAAATGGACAACCTACTAGAGGTGTCAATTAAATAGCATTAGAAAGCTGAAAATCGCGCTGGAAGTGAAACTTCAGTCCGAAATTAGCAATTAAACTGAATATTCACATTCACAATCACAATCACAGTTGAGGTAAGCCATGTCTACGCGAAAATTGATTCTCGCCACGGTAATGACATTTACGCTATTACCCTGTTATGCCAACGAAGCCCAAAGCGATAATGCTGGTGGCGCAGTACAAAGTAGCGAGCAACAAACTGGGGGTATTGATACATTTGAAAAGCCTCGCTCGAATATTCTAGCTATTCAAGCTTTGCCAATTAAAGATTTGAACTTAGTTGAAACTGAAGAAGGCGTTTATTTTGCAACGTCAAACGGGCGTTTCATCATTAAAGGGCAGCTGACCGACACATGGAACAGGAAAGGTATCACAACGCCTGAGCAGGCGCGAAGCACCTACAGAGTCCCGCTAAGTTCGTTGGTTGGTACATCAAAAACACAGGACAACTTAGCCACAATACACATTGGCCAAGGCGAAAAGAAAGGCTACATCTTTCTCGATCCAACAGAGCAATACAGTCAAGTGATGATAAAGCTGGTGGAGCAAGAAGCTAAATACAGCTTTGATGTGGTACTAATGCCTCGCAAAGATCCTCAGTCCCGACAAGTGGCAAAACAAGTATGGTGCGCAAAAGATAAGCGGCAAGCACTCTTAAAAGCGGCTGATAGCGATTACCAAGAGCTCGAACAAAAAGAAGATTGCGGCGTAAAAGAACTGTACGCAAACATCGTGGCCTCAATGCTTCTTCAGCTTCAACAGGTACCTGTCGTGGTCAGAAATGATGGGCTCAGGCATTTAGGTGTTCCAGAAGACATGGACGCGTTTTTAGCTGTCCAATAACGGATTGAATACGACGGAGGGCGTGATGAAAAAAATAAGGTCTCGTCAATCCTCCAAATCAGACTACTGGGACGCAAGGCAACTTGATTTATTCAATGAGCAAGACTGTCAAGGTCGCCCTACTGATGCATTAAAGGTCCCGTTTATTAACCATCGAACAAGTTCAGAAGAGGAAACATGATGTTTAAATTAGTGATAACAATGCTGGCGGGCTCCCTGCTTCTAAGCGGTTGTAGTGGCCTCCTAACTATTGGTGACGAAGAAGCCTATTGTCCAGGAGGGCCTAGCGGCTCGATGTGTAAAGGCCCACGCGAAATTTACCAGTTAACAGACAACAAAGCTAACCTTCATGCTGAAATGACTGAATCGTCAGATGAGGGAAAGACTGGTGCCAATAGTGAGAGTGGCAGCGAAAAAGCACTATTGGCAGAAAAGATCAAAAAAGAAAATGACGAAGCGGGAAATAAACCGGTGCCCACGACGTTTGCCAATTACAAAGCGGTTGATGATTTTAAAGGCATCGAAGCGCCCGATCCACGCGGGATCTTAAAGCCACCAAAAGTCATGCGCATCTATGTCGCAGCTTGGACTGATAAAAACAATGACTTGCACTTACCAGGCTACATGTATGTTGAAGTTGAGCCCGAGCGTTGGGTTGTTGGTAAGTCCGTCAACAAAAATGTCAATCGCATCGTCCCGTTTTCAGTAAGAAAGCAAGCGAAGGATGAAACGAAGAGCAAGATGAGTAACCCGGGCGTTAGACCTAATGGCATGGGATACAGAATTGCACCCGAATGATCTTCAAGTGTAGGTTTCAGAAGTAAGACAATAAAAGGTAATGTCAATGGTTATGCTATCTGGCTTTTTAGAGCGTCAAAATCGAACCTTAGATTATGATAAGGTTGGGTCGCTAATGCCGGTCGTGGACTTTATTCCACAACCCAAAATCTTTATTTGTGAAGGCGGGTATATCGCTTCGACTTGGGTTTGTCAGCCATCACCTGGGTGTACGATAAAACACAAGAACACTCTAACGGCGATGTTTAAAGATGAATACCCAGATGACTTTTGTATGCAAATACAGCTTGTCCCGCTTCCGGATATTCGGTCTATTCTATATGGCTTTAGTAGTATCCGTGGGGGTAGGGCAAATCAAAATGATGAAGAACAGGCGGATTTACTGAATGAGCTGGATTATCGTTATCTAAAGACATGCGTTGACCAAGCCATTCATCCAGAATCGGGTATGAAGGCGAAGAACTATGAAGTCTGGGTATCCATTAAGATGCCGATAGCGAAGTTATTCCCGAGTGATGATGAACAACTTTCCTTTATTAAGACCAGAAAAAGTATCTCGGCACATTTAAAGAACCTGAACCTATCACCCATGCTAATGGATGATGAAGATTGGCTATATCGAATGCAAATTCTATTGCAGCGTCGTCCTGATGCACTTTGGCGCAAAGATAAAGTGCGAGCGTCAGGATCCGCGCCACTATCAAATCAAGTGCTCGAAAAAGGTAATCGAATTGCATTAGAAGTTGAAGGTATTCAGGTAGATAGGCCTGATGGGCGCCATGAAGCATACATAAAAATGTTGTCGGTAGAAAGCTATCCCAAGTTGATGGGGTTTGGTTTTATGTACGACATTATTGCCGATTGGAAAGAGGGTCGTTGGGAAAACGCGGTATTGGATAATGTCATCATCACACAAAATATACATTTCCCAAACCAATCAAAAATGCTCAGTAATTTTAATGCAAAAAAGTCGTTCATCATCAACCAAGCTCATGGACCGACGTTAAAATGGAGCAGCAAACTAAGGTATCAATTTGAAGATTTCAGGGCTATAGAGCATGAAATTAACGAGGAAAAGGCCAAATTAACGAATTCATACTTGCAGTTCATGGTGATCGGCCAAACGAAAGAAAGTGTGACTAACAGCGTAGAGCAGTTAAAGAGTTTTGCGAATGGCCAACATTTAGATTTGGTAGAAGATCATTATCTACTAGCTCCTTTGTTCGCAAATACTATGCCTATGGGTATCGATCCAAAAGCCGTTGAAACCTTAGAGCGTTATGAAATTTTTACTTCTCGCGCCTTATCTTTCTTATGTCCTTATATGGGTCCTTGGAAGGGAAATACGGCTTATCCGGTCATGACGTTATTTACCCGTGAAGGGCAGGTGTTTTCCATGGATTTATTTGAGACCAACGGATCATATAACTGCGTGGTTTCTGCGACCTCAGGTAAAGGTAAATCCGTGTTTGTCGGTAAACTGCTCGATTGCTATTTGGGGTCAGGGGTAAACCGTCATTGGGACAACATGCGATTACCTAAAGATAAGATGAAATATTTCCGAGATGGTGGCCAGGCAATCGTTATTGATGTGGGGCGTTCATACGAAAACTTATGTGCGCAGTATAAATCCAGCCAATATATTACCTTTGGGCAGGGCTGCGGTTTATCTCTCAATCCATTTTCGGCCTTTTCCAGTTTCACTCCTATGACCACTGAAGAAACGATAAGAGCCGCGAAGATAAGCGAAAACCAATTAGATACGGATGCCGGTGTATCTGGAGCAAGTGAAATCGCTGTAGACAAAATGATGCAGTCCATCATGGTGTTGAACATGCTAAAAATGATGGCCTCGGAAAGCGGGAACATTGATGACTATCAAAGCGCGGTCATGCTCTCAATTATGACCAATCTTCATGCTGAGCTCGGAAGCAAAGCCGATGTAACAGAGTTCGCAAGACGTTGTTTGGCGCATGAAGATAAGCGAGTCAAAGATATCGGTGAGCAGTTACAGCCATTTTGTGAAGGTGGGATCTACGGTGACTTGTTTTCAACTCGTTTTCCCGCGGTAGACTTCTCTGCCAACCTCGTCTGTTGTGAGCTAGAAGAGCTCAAGGGTATGCCTCATCTGCAAACAGTGGTGTTGATGGCCATTATCCAACAAGCACAGAATTCATTTTTCCAGACAGCTGGCACGCTTAAGCGAAAACTATTCATTCTCGACGAAGCATGGGAATTTTTGAAAGTTGATGAAGGTGGAAGCAACCAAGCAAACAGTAACTTCTTTGCAAAATTCTTAGAGGCGGGCTGGCGCCGTTTCAGGAAAACGGGGGCAGCGGGTATCGTTATTACTCAAAGCCTAATGGATTGTTACGAGTCGCCTACGGGACGTGCTGTTGTTGATAACTCACCATGGAAAATTACGTTAGGGCAATTACCTGAAGCCATAGAAAAGCTGAGAACAGAAAAAGCTTACTATGGCAGTGAAACAGAGTTTACCTTGCTTCATTCACTCAATACCGTGGCCGGACAATATGCCGAAATGATGGTAAGGCATGAGCAATCGAGTGAGGTGTGCCGGCTTATCCTGCCAAAAGAATCGTTGCTTGTTTACTCAACTAAACCCAGTGATCGAAGCAGGGTTAAGAAATTCTTGGATATGGGCCACTCTCGATTAAAAGCGATAGAGCTTGCCTATAAAGAAATGGCAGCTGAGTACCGTGCAAATGGTGTAGGCGACGATGACTCGATTATTGATGAGCGAGACAAGTGGAAGCTCCAGGTGCTTGAGGAAGTGTATGACAATAAAGCTAACTCGTGAGAGCACGTGGCATTTTGGCGTAGTTAAGTGGTTTAACAATAATACTGGCTATGGGTTTATATGCGAACTGTCACAGTCTGATTTTGGCTTGTTAAATCAGCCAGACATTATGTTGCATTACCGGGAAATAAACACAGTAGAGAAACGAGCTCGGTTGTCTAAGGGCGAATTGGTTAAATTTAAAGTTCGACAAACAGTAAAAGGTAAGACTGCCTACGCAGTTGAGATGTTTAAAGAACAGCTAAAATAGCTGGCATACCATAAAGGTGAACAATATGAAAAATACAATGTCTTTTAATAGCAATAAACTAAAAGGAAGTTTGATGACTTTTTTTGGTTGTCTTTCTCTAAGTCTTCTTTGTTGGCTCACAATTTCAAGTGACACCTCTCTAACAGATTACGGTGAAATTGCCTTAATCGTAGCGCTTTCGTCTGCTATTGGGCTTTACTCCTACTTTCGAAAAGAAAAAGCAAGTCAGTAAGTGATACGGAAGCTCCATAGAAAAAATGAGGCTTCCGTACCCCCTTTTATATTTTGGCTGTGAAAAAATGATCTAAAAAATGAGTAATCGATTAAGAATGGTTTAGCTCTGTGCCTGAATAATGATAAATTCCAACCACTATTGACATGTAAATTCGTAGGGTATAAATAATGCCGATTACTTCTGCTGTAAATGAAGAAACGAAAAGAGCAACAGCCACTATCATTAAACAGTTATCGACCGGCGAGCTAATAATTCCCGCTTTTCCGGAAACCATTACATCATTTAATGATGCATTAGCCTCGCAACAAAGTATGAAAGATATTGCCGCAATAATTGCTTCTGATATGGCCATAGGCCTAGCAACCCTGAAAACGGCCAACGCTGCCATGTTCTGTGCGGGAAGGGTCCCTTGCGAAACAATTGAAGATGCCGTCAAACGCCTTGGCCTGAAAAAGCTAAAAGAGATCGTCACGTCCATCGGGATCCGTTCTGTTTATCAATCGCAATTAAACAATCATCCCGATCTCAATGAGCAATTTAGATATTACTGGCGCTTGTCACAGCAAATGGCAAAGCTCGCTGTTTGCTTTGGTAACCAAGCTACCTTGAACAATCCAGATATAATTGTTGAAAGAGTTCAAGCAAAGGCCCTGTGTTACTATGTTGGAGCAATCCCCATCATTCGCTATTTTGCACAAGAAAAACAAAAAGGTAACTTTCATGCCAGGGCCATCACCAATCCGGTCATTGAGCTACTCAGGCCAAAGCTTGGGAGACACATGATACAGCGATGGGGACTGTCGAAAGGATACCAGGAGGATTTATTGTACATTGAATCACCAAGCTTCGAATTGGTGGAACAGGCTCAGGAGCGTCATTGTCTACTTGCTGCAAAAAATACACACGAACCTCAAGCAAACCTAAATACTATAGATTATTTAGAGCAAGTAGGTTTTTCCTTTGATAACATTGATTTAAATACAACAGAGCTAGGTTTAGATTTAGATGAATGAACTAATTATAATTGAGTCACTTTCACCAGAAGAGGTTTGTGGCACGATCTCACCAATTATTGAAAGGTATGACTCAAATACCATACACCGGGAGGATGGAGGTGTATATTCTTGGCAGTTTTCTTCTGGATGGAGTATCGGAATTAAGTCTATAGACGTAGAAATGGCTTGGAGTAAAGAGTGTTTGTCGAATTACCTTCTATTAAATGCTCATATTCCGATAAATAAAAGTTTAACCTATAGAGAGGTAAATATATTAAATGAACAAAATCCTACTTTGAAGTTTATTGCAGGTCCAAGTAAAAGCCTAATTATAACTAGAGCCATTGACTTTCGTATCGGCAGACTTGCAAGCTCGTTTGCAAGTGAAGTCGAAACATTTATTGGGGACGCAATTTGTTTCGTAGATCTATATTTTTTGACCAACTCATAGGGTAACCATTTCGCCGTATAGTCAACTGATATGAAGGTCGTGAGTAGTTACTAGTCATCAATGTCACTAAACACATTAATGTGCATTAGTTGATCAAATGTGTCACCATTTAACATAGAATTCAATTCTGTATTGCCATCAGAAGGAAACAACTCATATTCGTCATCTTCGAGAGAGTTGTCTTGTGCAACGATCGTATCTACTGCGTTGCACGGTGAAGGTTTACCTCGATTGACATAACCCTGCCAATCAGGATGGATATCCTCAAGGATTTCCTCTGGTGTGATAATGGAAGCAAACCAAGACATAAATATTGACCTTTTTTTCTACCTTTGAACTATATTTTAGTACACTT
The DNA here is from genome assembly GCF_021295345.1 of Motilimonas eburnea. Taxonomy (GTDB): domain Bacteria; phylum Pseudomonadota; class Gammaproteobacteria; order Enterobacterales; family CBDFNC01; genus Motilimonas; species Motilimonas eburnea. Next base: position 85,083 of record NZ_JAIMJB010000008.1, on the reverse strand, counting down.
TGAATTAGGCGCTATTTAGCGGTTTTACCGCCAAGAAATGTTAACCTAATCCGCCCTTTAGCTAAAACATTCAAAGACATTATTTGTGAGTCAGTGTCTTCCCTTTTTGGCACCAGATAGAGCCAGCTTTTGTTGGAGAGGGTGCAATCGGAACAATGCAAATTTCGACGTGATGTGAGCCGATTTAAAGGAATACTTACGACGTTCCCGCAATCGCACCTCGCATCTAGAGTGAGTGTAAACAACGTGCCAAAACGTAAGCTTCTCGGAGTCGGTTTAGCCTCCGTAAGAACTGTCAATTTCCCAAACCGTTTACCTATGAGGTTCTTTAAATGTTCCCCTGTCTGATTTTGAGCAAGATTTGATCGACTCATCATGCCATTCTCCTCATTCCTAAACTAGGAGTGATCTTATCAACAGAGAAGAAGTGGCAATGACAATAACGAGACCATTTTGGATGTACCAAGTGATCCATTCTTAACTATCATGCATGCTTAGATGGGATTTAAGCTCTCAAAGTTAAAGATTGGTTTAATCCTTTTGGTTGTCCTGTTAAAAGGGGTTAACAACCTGAACCGAATTACTTCAATGGGGACTTATTGGAACTATGGATAACCGGCGACGCCAGCAAGCTTAGCGCATTTTTCTGGCATCACCTTGTGCTTGGCTATAAGCACCAACTTTCAGGCTTGATAGCAAGTTATGAGTGTATTTTCGTTGGACAAAAGGAATACAAATCGCCCTTTGGTTGCTTTAAAGCGAAGACCCTGGGCCCGGGCTGATTTACAACGTTTTTTTACTGAAGGGATCTTTTTAGCGTTTTGTGAACTTGCCTCATCGAGCAATGACACCAGTGATGCAACGCTTTTTGTGCCCACGCTCGAGCATCGTTGCTTGAAGCGCATATACGCGTGTTCTGTAATATTGTAACCATCATTACTCAACATAGAAATCACCTTAAATTATGACGAAATTAATTCAAAAAATTTAACTACTGACTAACAATGACATCGGGAACAACCACATTAACGTACTCGGCAAATTGTTTATAATGCTCCATGTAAAGCACCAGCTCTTCCAAGTCATTTGCATTAACGGAGAATACATAACCATTTGCTTGAGATACGCGCCCTAGAACGCTTGATTGCGTTGATTTTGCTAGTTGATACACCAGCTCTTGACTAATTGAAGCATCAAGATGAAACACGACTAATAGTCGGTCAAGCGCAACCGTGTTACCCTGTGCTGTCTCAGCTACACGACCAGGAGTCGTGTACTGATAGTCACCAAAAAAGTCATTGGCAGACAAAGTAAATGGGCACAGAGCTAAAAGTAGAAACGCTATGATATTACGCATATAAACCTCCAAAGTTGGGCTAGCCATGATGACTAGCCCTTAGACTTAAATTAAAAATTCGCGGTTATATTCCTGCTCGCACAATATGCGAACGCCTAGTTTTTGAGCCTTAGCTAGCTTTGAGCCTGCTTTGTCTCCGACCACCAGCAGGTCAGTAACAGAGTTCACATTTGACTGGACTTGAGCGCCAAGAGCGCGAGCCTGATCCTCCATATCACTACGCTTGGCTTGTTGCATTGTTCCAGTGAAGCAAACGCGTAAACCACTTAATAGGGCTGAAGAACCTAGTGTTAGAGGCTCAGCAATGGCATCACTCAATGGTTGCTCAACTAAGTGGAAACCTTGTTGCAGAAGTGTCGATAACAGTTCACCTTGCGATTGCAGATCAGCACTAACTTGAATTGAACTGGTATCGCCAAAACCTGAAATTTTCTCGATATCCACGGGGTCAATCTCGCAAAGTAAATCAGTGATTTTGTAATGAGCGAGTAATTTGCGGCTATTGCCCTTACCCAAGCAGTGAATACCTAGCGAAGCAAGCAGCAGCGTATCTTCTAGCGGCTCAGTAATAGCGCGGTTTATTTCAGTAACAAGGTTGGTAGCATCACCCGCATTAATGCCAGCCTCGGTGAGTTCATCCGCATTTGCAGTGTAAATATCTGCAATGCCAAAGCCATGATTGGCGAGAAGATCACAAGTTACATCACCAAAACCTAACACCCCGATAGTCTTAAAATGATGCTGGATTTTGCGTGAGGCTTGCGCGGAACAAGTCAGGTTGTTTGGGCAAACCAAATTAACGCTATCCCACGTTAATTCACTAGCACAGCAAGGGCATTTCGTTGGTAATACAGGCTCTACTGGTTTTACGGTTCTAAGGTATGTTGGGATAATCGAGCCTGATCGTGTTATTTCAATGAGCGCGCCAATCCCGATTTGTTGATCTAATACATGCTGAGCGTGATGCAGTGTGGCCTTATTGAGATTAGCGTTAGAAAGGTAAACACTGTCATAGAATGCGGTTGGTACAACCACACCTGTGCGGCCAACCGTCCAGCGAATACTGGTCACAGGTGTTACCGCTGTTTCACCCATTTGTTTAATGGCGACTTGCCAATGGTGGTGATGAGAGCATGAGCCTAAGCGCTCCTTCAGGACAGGATCGACAAACTCAGCAACCACGCCATCCATCGGATAAATGCAATGTTCGTAGATGCTGGCAATCAGCGAGTCATATTCGCGCACAAAGATCGTGTCATCCACTTCAATCGCACCATCTATATCTTGATACACCACCAACTCAATCATGCCGCCTTGAAGGGCTTTTGTGGCTTCTTGCGATAGCGATTCGCTGTTAACAATCCCTGCAACAAAGGCACGCTCATCTGCAAATTTGTCTGCAAAGTGCTTGTGGAACAAATGACTGGCGATAACAATTTCACCTTTGTCATGTTGACGATCCATATTCGCTTTGACACTAAGACCTGCTTGGTGTAAATGAGAAATGTCGCGTCCAAAGCCATCTTCGCCACGAGTAACGAGCAAGGTATTATTGCGCTCTGAGCGACAAGCACAGCCATCTAGCTTGGGTGTAAGACGAATGATTAATTTATCTAAACCAATCGCCTTGGCAGCTTGCTGACCGCTTTTTAGCCACTTCTCAACCTCGTTGAATGATTTGGCTTTATCAGTAGATAACATAGGGTTGTGTTCAGGATGCTTAATGCGGCCTTTAGCACCAACAATGGCAACAAACTCGGCTTGCGGCTGGTTTACAAAAGGGTGATGTGGATTGACTGCTTTAAGCTGGTCATAGTAGCTATCAAATACCGTGTTGCTAACCTGTGGATTGCCCGATCGGTAGTAGCTATCAAGTTCCTCACACAGTTCAACGAGCTGTGATTCGCTGAGCATGGACGGAGGAAACGCCAAGCTTGGGTTGCTGATTTTCTTCATAGTGTTTTGCATTGAGTGCTTTCCTTTGTGGTTTTATTGATACCGCTATATTGGCTTCAATTGAGGGAGGCGCTACTCGGTTTTTAAGCTCGCTTAATGGTGTGTGGGCGATCGGATGGCCAAGGCATCGGCCAGTGCTGTCACACTCACGACAAGGCGGGAGAAATGTAAACCCAAGACTTTTAGCGTGTAGGGCTACATTACGGATCATGTCAACTTCTACAGGCTTTCCGCGGGCATCAGTCATGTTTAAGCTTTGGATCGATTCATCGTCAAGCAACAACAAGTCATCAATCGGGAAGGAAATATGGAAAAATTTCATAAGGTCTGACTCAAATAGAACACGGACTGTGTAAGAATGACATATTTCAAATTAGGCCAGTCACAATAGCGAGGCAAAAATCGCGCTTCTAATGTAACTATCCCTGCTATGTTTGACCCACAATACATGCAATTAAGTCATCATGGTTGAGCAAGCATGAACAGAAAACGTGAGTTTTACGAGCTAGCAAAAAGTGTTGATGGTTTGGTAGACGACCTTGCCTTGATAGCTGAGCACTTTGGGAAATTTGCTGGGGCCGAGTTACGAACCATTGATGGAAGAACCGCCAGTTACGGGCAAAAGCCAGTAAAGCTACCGAAGCATGATAATGTCATGCCGCCACAACATGAAACTCAAGGCAAAAGAGGGTATCGGCATTTAGTCAAGTGAGCTTGGTGGGGACAGGTCGAATCAACACAGTGGTACATCAATGACACTGAACTGGCTTGATGCAAGGTACTGAAAAAACTGGGGTAAACCGACTTATCCCAAAAAACAGTGGGTAAGTCGGTGGATAATGATCATTTGTAATGATAGGCAGGCAATGACAATACTGTGCATTGTAAGCCATCGGCAGGATTGGTATAACCGTACCAAGTATCATTGTCGATGCAGTCTTTCATTTCTTCTAAGAAGTAGTACAAGTCCTTGGTTGCTTTGTACTTAGCTCGTTGGTCAAGTTCATACATTTCAGCAATATCGGCCTCACCGTATTCCACAACAGCAAACGCAAACGCTTTAATATCAATACCCAGCAAGCTAGGTACATAGGTGTAAAAGCTCTCTTGTAGATCGTAGCGCAGGTTAGCCGCTTGGCGAGCAAATCCATCTGGGCTAGCGGTAACGCCTGACGTTTTAACATCCACAGCAATCATATCGAAGCGCAGCCAATCAAACTTCACTTTAAGCCACATGCCTGTAATTTTGCATTTGGCGATCACCGTCAACTCAGCCATGCCATCTTTAATCGCCAGCTCCATGAGCGGGTTACGCTTTTTCGATTCTAAAATGCGGTGAGCATCATCCCACACAATCGGATCGATACAGCGAGCTTCTACACACTTTTCATAGATATTAACGCTCGGCTCCTTGGCAAGAATAGCCTCGACAATTTCATCACGTTTGCCTTCTGTGCTAACCCCAATGAGCTTGGCTGTTTCCAATAGCTCGGCATCCGTTTCAATAATATTGTCGAACTGAGACTTAATGAACTCGTCACGGTGATTCTTTTGCAATACATCAAAGATAGCTACTTCTGGTGCGGCCTCATGCAAACGGGCGATTAAATCGGCGCGAAGCCCTGACGTTTTAAGGCCACGAGACTTTAGTTCTGCTTTTAATTCATCAACCTTTGAAATGGCGTTTGGGTAATCAAGTGGGTTAAGGTCGCGTTGGTACATGCCATAGAACAGCTCTGGCTCAAGGATCAATGTATGACCGTGACTACCCGTATCCATAGTGCGCTTATAGGCGTTCGTGCGAGCGCGGCAAATGGAATCTAAATAAGCGCGTTTGTAGTGAGCAGGGGTTTTGGCAAAGGTTTTTAGCTTTGATGAACTCACAGCCGGAATTGCATGGTAATCGTCATTGGGTACATCGGCAAAGACGCCAGCGACAGGTTGGCCATTAGCATCTAAAAAGTTGGGGCGACCCATATTGTCAAAGGCGGGAGTGATGGCCACTGGGAAATCGGCTTTACAAGCTGATGACTCAAGCAGCAATTCAGCCAAGCTCTTAGGTACTTCAAAATCGTTTGTTATTGCTGTTAATGCCATGATGTTCACCTCGTTGCGTTGTTTGATGTATCTATGATCAAGCTAAAACACAAAGGCGCTACCCATTAACTCTCTCCAACTTAAAGAATAATTCAGGCATTGGCTTATTAACTAAGTAATGCTCCGTCACCGCCTTTGCTTCATCAATACCAAAGACCACGGCGACACAAAAACCTAACGACTGAAAGTGAAGGCAGGTATTCACTTGCTCTGGCTTCACAGCCGTTAGTGCTTGAGAGTGATACTTAAAACTGGTCAAAGGCCGTTTAAACTCCAGCATCAGGCCGTGATATTTCCCGCGAGGTGTGAGCATGAGTACATCGGGTATGCCTGACTTAACCCCTTCGGCGATAAAAGCCACTCGCTCTGTCTTGGTTCGATAACCACCGTTTGGCACCGCAAAAGTGCTACGATATTCATCATCATACTTCGACAGCAACCATTGAAAATACAGGCATTGGTGGTAGTGTTCTAATAGCCGAGTGGGGAGCTTGTCCATTTTTTCAAGCCGGACAATTTCCTTTGTGTGGGGGTCGGCTAAGAAATGAACTTTATTTGCGGCTGCGCGCTCCACCTTCTTTTTAGAGCCTTGCAGTAACAAGGCTTGGTAATCTTTGCTCGACATTCGCGTTTTATTAAACCCTGCACCGACATCAACAAGGCGTTTAGTCGAGCGCTTGCCATATTGAGATTGAGCGAGCAAGGCTTTAGCGTTTGGCTGAGGCATAAGGATTAAAACACATTAAATTGATGACGGTACTCATCTTCCGTGAATAAGGAGACCCCTAGACTTCTCGCTTTGTCGATTGTGACTTTGCCAACACGCTCGCCGGTGACCAAAATATCTGTAGTTGAGTTCACTGTTTTACCGATCCACGCGCCATGAGCGCATGCTTGTTCCTCCATTTCCACTCTAGGTAAAGACATCTTGCCGGTGAACGCCACCGTATAGCCTGTTAAAAGAAGCTGATTTTGGCTAGTTTCAGTCTTTGGTTGCGACTTGGTAGCGATAAAAGGAACTGTGTTATCTGGCACAGACTCATTTTGGGTATGCAAGTGAGCTGATAGACAGAACATGGATGAAATAAATTCTTGGTTTAACTCAGACATGATAATTTGCGCCTGTTACTTTGCTGTATGACGCTTAGTGTGACCGCAAATGGCATCGGCGCTACCAAATAAATTCAAAAGAACATCTTTATGACAGGCACTCAAATCTCCGATAACTTTGCATGATGTGTTAAGCTTTGATCAGAGCAAGCAATAATTAGAGTCTTACTGTGACACCAAAATCAACGCAGCCCAAAAAAAAGAGAAGGGCAAAATTAACCAAGATGGGCAACAAGAATATTGTTGCTCCTAAGATGGAAGATGGGTTCCCCAAAGGTTTGAAGGAATCACTCAAGGACATTTTGCGCGAAGATAAACATGGACTGAGCTTTAATAGCGATACATCAGTACAAATGCGATTTATGCGTGATGGCAAGAACCTCGGTGAAGTCTTTGTCTATGGTGACCATGGTGGTGTAAATGCTGCCGTAGAGCGGGCTATCAGAAAAGTAGAGCAATTCCGGGCAGTAAAAAAACGTGCAGACTCGTATCGCCGGGGCGCTCCTGTTATCAGTAAACCGCAACAAGTCAGGTTGTCATTGCAAGAAAGTATCGAGAGTGATGAGCTGGTGGAGTTGTTAACTGAAACGGATAGATCAGAGATCGACATTAGCGCTGATACGCGTAATGATTCGACGAAATTTGAAGGTGTGCGCTATGTGCATAATTTCGACAAGCGGCGAAATAAAACCGAGCGGCGATATGAGGTGGTAACACGAGATCTTAAAGGTAAGCAAATCATTACCGTGTTTTCTCTTGGATATAAAGATTTTGATGCTGAGTGGCAGTTACACGCTTATCGAACAGCAATACAGTTTCGTAAGGAGTATGAAGTTTACGGTGCTAATATGTATCGAGCTAAATACAAGCATTGGAAAGAGCGAAGATTGTATGTGCAGGGTTATCCGTTTACACACCGTCATATTCAAGATTATGCCAAGAAGACGATGGAATTGAACGAGGCTATTGCCAAGTATCAATCGCATTTTTCGGGGGTTGAAGGTGCTAAGCTAGGGTTGCCGGTGTTAAATTTCGCTTCAAATGTCAAAGACCTATTTCGTGCAAAGATTAAAGGGTAGGCATCTTGGTGGTGTAACACAAGTATCCACCCTGGCTGCAAGATAAGTTGATCGGTGAACGTTGATTTAGGTGATTAGCGTTCAAAATTCGCCAGCAAAATTTGCTTTTAACACACTGAAAATTCATTAAAAGGCTTAATAATTTCAGGCTGAAATCGCCAAACTTAAAACGATGGTTTGATTGCTCCAGCCTGTACGGAAGGAGCAATCGGTATCAACTTAAGATCATGACGCGCAAAGGCATGGCTGCTCAAATTTAATACAACAGCGAAGTAAATGTTTGCCAGAGCAAGTCATGTTTACTTGTGCTTCATGATCGGCAATGAGAAGAACGGCCTCCCCGCTAATCTCGGCATTATCTTTAAAGTAAGCCAGCGGAATAACGACCGATGTACCATTTTCAAGTGCTTGTATTCTTTCCAGAGGGTACGACTTAGCCAACACATACCCCTTAGGAATCAGTTGATTATTAATCAAGTGGATCAACACTTCATTTGCGAGTGTGGCGATGGGTTGGCCCGTGTTTGCAATCGGAAGTTCAAGTTTCATAAAGTACCTCAATTACATGCTTTAGACAGTGTTTTTTGATCTTTTTGGGAAATGGATAAACCGTACTTTGCCTTAACTTGCTTATAGGTTGTCGCAAACTCACATTGAAATGACCCTAATGGGGGCATCCATTTTGATGGTCGCTTACCGGATTTGTCTTGGTTGATTTGACCGTAAACCACTCTCAGATTGCTACGATCAAGGGCAAACTTGCGTTTCTGTTCGAGGGTAAATTTATAACCGCCGCTATAATGGGCATCGACGAGGGACACTAAGTGCTCAATTTGCATATCTCTTGCTTGAGTATGGTATTTGCCTGTGTAGGGATCTAGCCAATAACCCGATTGCACATAACATCCGTTGTTACTCATTTTGACAGGCTTGAGTGAGGTGGATATCAATAATTCGTGACGCTCATTGATGCAATCACCATCTAAGTCTGGCCAGCTCGGAAGCCATTCATCCCGATCATATTTAGGGATCGGTTTAGTGGCATAAGCCACACTCATTGAAGTAAAAGTTAAGGCAGCTAAAAGCAATGTTACAAGCTTCATAATTTCCTCAAAAGTGGTTCCAATAATTAATCTCAATAACGCTTACCGCTGACTTTTGTTTACCCATTGCCGCCCCGACTAAGTGTTTATTGGCTAATGGGTGAGAGCTTTTGGCGGCACGGCCAGCGTAAACGGTAATTGTGTTTTTGCAGTGGTCACTTAAACAATCATGCAAACTGACTATGACTCGCTCATGCACTTTGTTGAGTGCTTCTAATCGACTCGTTGTGAATAGTCCATTAGGTGTTAATACTGTTAGCAAGTTGCTTTGGCTGGATAACTCCAGCACATCATTGCAGAAAATCACACAATCAAGCGATGGTTCGTAGCAAAGGTAGTCCAGTTTCTGTGTTACTTGCACTTTGCTGTCACAAAAACCAAACACGAATGTTCTGAAAAAGTCCTTTAGGTCAAAAAGCTTAACTTCACAATCCTGCATAAACCCTCCGCAACATGCTTGGCTTATTCAATATTACAATGCTGCGACAGAGCAAAGTTACATTTCAAAGCTAAATGATCGCAATCTAAGTGTTTAATGACATTGAGTTTCGCTCCTGCGGAAAAAGCTAAAGCTACCAGCCAGTGCTTCGCCAAACTCATCACAAGGAAGGCCTTCTTTTGAAGGGGTAAATACAGCGTCATAGTGCCGCCACAGGCCATTATTGTAGTGCAATTGTTTGCCATCCCGAGTGACAAAAATTGAGCAAAGTCGAAGTCCGACAGTACCAAGCAAATCCATGTCTAACCCGGTAAAGTCAGTGGGTGTGTAACCATGAGTTTGCCAACAAATTAGTGCTGTTTTGATATTCTCCTGCAAAGACATTTTAAATAATTGCATGTTATTTAAGTCGGCATCGAGATTGTTCAACAAATCCTGCACGGTCCAAGAGTGATAACATTCTGCTATTTCAATCGAACTGAGGGCAGTGACGGACACCTTATCTGCAACATCGTTGAGAGACTCTATTTCTTGAATTAACTCCGCCCCATTGCTACATGAGCCATAAACGGCGGCAGCAAATGTAATCATTGAATGACGATGATCAACTGTATCCACATTAGCTCCTAATTAACAAACGCTCTTACTGCGAAAGCCCCAAAATTTCGGGGCTGTTTCTGACTAATTTACTTTGACAGGCACAATTAGCGAATGCCGTTTACTGACTTAGAATGGGATGCCAGCACAGGCTAGTCATCATCGAAATCCATCGGCGGTTCATCATACCGGGGTTGACCCGTAGAGTGACCACCTTGGTTCCGATGTTGTTGAGGTTGATTTGGTTGTTGTGGTTTACCCCAGCCTTGATTTTGGCCTTGCGGTGGCTGACCCCAGCTTTGATTCTGACCTTGACCTTGGGCACGACCTTGGTTCTGGCCTTGACCTTGATTCTGGCCTTGGCCTTGACCTCGACCACCGAGCATCTGCATTACACCATTGTAGCCTTGAACAACGACTTCCGTGGTATAGCGGTCTTGGCCTTGCTGATCTTGCCATTTTCGAGTCTGTAATTGACCTTCGATGTAAACTTGTGAGCCTTTTCGCAAGTATTCACCGGCTACCTCAGCCACTTTTCCAAACAGCGACACCTTATGCCACTCTGTTTTCTCTCTTTGCTCCCCTGTGGACTTGTCCCGCCATGATTCAGATGTTGCGATGGTTATATTAGCTACAGCACCGCCATTTGGCATATAGCGCACTTCCGGATCTTGGCCTAAGTTGCCGACCAAAATAACTTTATTCACCCCACGACTAGACATAAGCACCTCTTACTATTAATAAAAAATTGGGCTTACTGTTTACTGCTTCCTAACCCAACCGACACAGCTACTTTATCCTTAATAAACAAAGCCGCTACCGCCAATAGTAAAGATTTTTTTGAAACACAATGTCACGCAGAGACATTATTTGAGTGATCCAATGAAAAAAGCCCCATATGTGGGGCTTTATTGTAAGGGTGTTATGCCGCCTGAGCGGTTTGCTCTGCGAGTAATATTTCAATGTCGTGTACTCGTTGAGAGAGCGTTGCCAGCTCGTCTTTATGGGCAAAAGGTTTGCCAAGTTGTGATTTGGCGTTTTCAATGTCTAAATTATTTCTTTCGATGGTTGCAGCATAAGTGAAGCCGAGGGAGGTCAGGCTATTTAGAATACGATCAAACTCGTTAACAATGGATCTGTAATTCATTTTGTTAGGTTTCACCTCATAGCTTGCTTTACCGCGTAGTTCAACAATCACATCAAGGCTACTCAGGTTGCGCCAACGCTGCGCAGAGCTAGGTATGATGATTGCAATATCAAAGCCATGGTATGAGCCAATGATCTTATCATCCCCAATTTTCGCAAAACGAGAAAACGATTTTGCGGCCACGGCTAGGGCGTTAACTGCGCCTTGCTCGTTAGGGGTCGGCGCTGAGCGAGAGAAAGGGTTATAAACAGTACCTTTGAAGTCATAGTGAGAGCTATCAATCTCAATCGAAAAGGTGTCACCCTCAGAATGCTTGTTTGCCGAGTGGTTGGCAGCGTCAGCGTTAACAAGGGGGATAAGCTTAGTCAGGCGCTTATTTAGTTTAGTTAAATAAGCGATAGTGTCTTGATATTCAAACTCGCGCTGCTGGTAGCGTCTTTCTAAAATTTTAAGCTGTTTGATCCGACTAACCCCTTTTACATGCTCTAAAATGAGGGGGTTATCACTCACGGCCGCTTTGATTTCAGCAAACGTCATTTCATTATCACACTCTGAAATTTCACGGGTATTTAAGTCGCCCGTTTGGAATTGCTTGATCATGGTGGCTTTGGTTTCCAATAGGCCGTACATGAACGAATCAAGCGTCCCTCTTGTGCAGTAAATGAACTCCTCAATATAAAAATCAGGGGAGGCTTGCCACAGTAAATTACCAACGCGATCCATACGCCCGCTTCGTTGCTCAAAATCACTCGGGCGATAGGGCACATCTAAATGATGCAAGGCGCAGAGTTTTTGATTTACGTTTAAGCCAGATCCCGCAAGGGCAGTAGAAGCCAGTAACACTCGAATTTTCCCCGCGTTCAGCATTCGTGACAATTCTTGGCGTTTGGTGTCGGTGCTGTAATCGTGGATCACAGCGATTTGTTCAGCGGGTATGTGCTCAGCTAGCAAGCTTGTTACTTCGTCATAGAATGAAAAAGAAGATTTAGCGATACTGGCAACAAGGGCTGGGTCAAGTTTATCCAACTCAGCTTGCGCTTTTTGATTGCCATTTTCCGCATCAGCAAACAATTTTAGTAGGGTTTTATTGGCTCCTGCTTTTGCTCTAGCGGGTACTGAGGTGTCGCAAAATAGGATCTGTGTTCCCAACACATTATTAAACTCGTGATATTTGCTAACCACATTAGAAACTACGGCATGCAAACGGTTGCTGGTGGTATTAGCAAAGGGATCGATAATACGAGGGTCAACAGCAGCTAAACGGCCTCTTGTCATTAGCTCAAGCATGTTGTTTTTGCCGGGGCCTAAGTCTTTAGCATCTTCAACAATTTGGTTAAAAATGTCGGTTTGCGCCTCGCAAGCATCCAGTGTAACAATGGTTTTTTGGCCGTTTTTCATTGGCGGGATGGCGGGGCGACCATCAGTTAAGCGAGGCAAAGCGTTACCTAGCTCATCTTTGGTAATGGTCTCAGCAAACGAAGAATACAAGTTGGAAAGCTCAGGTAGATTGCAGAAGCGGCGTAGGCGGGTACGGATTTTGTAACCTTTACCCGAAGGTGCGACCTCATATTGGCTTTCAGGGATCGCAAATAACGAGCTAAACACATCAAAATAGCCAAGGTTTAAGCGTTCAAGTTCCTGCGGGCATAGGTATTTGATGTAATTATACACCTCGCTAACACTGTTGCTGAGCACGGTTCCGGTTGAAAAAATGACTTTACCGCCTTTGTTTTGAATATTGCGTACCTTGATCAGCGCGTTATAAGCTCGTTTACTGCCATTAGGGTTACCAATCCCGCATACGCCGCTTAGCCCACACGCAAACGGCACGTTTTTAATATAATGCGCTTCATCTACGAGCAGCATATCAATATTTAAGTCATCCCAAGTAATTGTGCTTTCGATATGACGATCAGTGAGTTCTTGTAACTTGGCTTCAAGTGTTTCCTTCTTTTTCATTAAGCGTTTAACTGAAATGTTCGCATCATCAAGCAGTTGAATACCCGTTAAGATGGTATCAATTTCTTGTTCTAATACCTCGCGCTCGGTATCGGTTGGCATTGGCAACATGGTAAACGAGGACAATGGAATGATGCACATATCAAAGTCGGTAATACTGATCCTTGCCAATGTCTCGGCGCGATATTTGGTAGACATAAGGGAGGGATCTAGGGTTAACACATTGGCGGTAGGATACAAAGAAAGCGCCGCTTCACTAAATTGACTAACAAGATGGTTTGGCATCACGACCATAGCGCGATAACCTTTTAAGCGTCGATGCTCCATTATGGAGGCTATTTGGGTGAGCGTTTTACCCGCCCCAACACAAGCATCAATCAATAAGTTATTGCTAAATAATGAGCGCCAAATAAGGGTCTTTTGGTGTTCATAAGGGGTCATGGTGCAATGTCTTAATGTGAGGTGAGCGCCATCAAAACAAGGTTTAGCCCAGACATTAAAGGTGTCATTGTAAATAGCCACCAGATCGGCGCGGCGGGTTTCATCTTTAAAAATCCACTGATTGAATTCTTCTTTAATGGTGTTTGCGGCATCAAGCGCGTTGGTGGTTTCCACCTCATTAACAATATATTTATCCTCGGTTGGATGTGGGTCTTTAACGACTACCTCACTGTTATTCATAATGAGATTAAGCAGTTCTAAACAGCTTTTGCGCTTGGTGCCGTAGGTTTGAGTATTGGCAACGTGAGAGCTTGCGTACCCCTCGACATAGAAGCGACCCGCAGCATACACTACTTTTACACGGCTTCGCTCACCGACCAAAGAGCAAATAAAATCAGTGAAATACTGGCAAGGAACCCAGCTTGAGTGGAGTTGAACGGTAATATCTGCGGCGCTTAATGGTGCAGGCAGCGCGGCTCTAAGTGCTTGGATATTATCTTTAAAACTGGGATCGTTGTGCGCGGCTGTTTCCGCATCGGTGATTTTTTGACGTAAATTGCCTGACAAATAGCTAGCGCCTAGCAGCCATTGGCTAGGGTCGTTAGGATCTTTGAATATCAGACCTCGTAAGGCATCAAGGCAGTCATCAACCGTGCGCTTCGTGAGTTTAGCAATGTAATTAATATCGATGCAATCTAGCTCTTGCAATGAAATATAAAGCGCTTCAACTGGGTTATTGGCGGTTGTTGGGGCTTGATACGGCTTAAAAACACGTTCAGATAATATTTTGGCTGGCTCCCAGCTAGGCTTGACTTCTGGAATACCTAGCTTTCTCGCTTGAGCTTTGCTGATCCCTTTATCGTAATTTATCTCTAGGGCTTTAAGGCGGTAGTAGTAGGGATCGCTAGAAAGCGCGCGCTCAACTCCCACACTATGAAAACAGCCAAACTTTGACACAAAGGATTGATAATAAACATTTAACTCAGCTCTAGCTTGGTCAATTACTGTCTTGCTGTGACTGGTAGACGTTTCAAATTTCAGCAGATTTTTAAGGGCTTGCTTAATGGGTAGGCTTGCTCGAATGCGCTGGCAATGAACCGCGTTATTGGTATCGACATAGCGGAAGTAAGCGACATTTGCGCCATCTTGGTTAATTTTATCTTCAAGGCGTTGCACTAACTCTCCGGTGTTTAGCTGGGTAAATTCAAAAGGCTGGGCAGGATAGGCCAACTCAGCAGCATCAAAGGTGAACCCGTTATCTGTTTGTGAGTAGTCGAGGCGTGGACGATGAAAAACAGGATTGAGAGATTGATTATCAAGGGCGGCTTGTAAAGCGTTTGCAAAGTCAGGTTGAGACACGACAGAGCAGCTAGCGTGAAAGCTTGAAGGGGCTGATAGTGAGCCTATGATATATTCGGGATGATCAAGGTAAATTTGGTTAATGGTGAGAGGGTTACCCGCACTGTCTTGGGTGTCAGCCGTGGAAACCCAAGGCGCGTTAACATCGCCAAACTCAGCGCCTACTTTTTGAAAAATAAGTATATCGGTGACCACATCGGCACCTGACTCGTTAAATACCTCACTTGGCAAACGTACCGCACAGGTGAGTTTAGCTTGTGATGCGATGGCGCGACGAGCAATGTCATTTTTTGAGTCTAAAAACCATGCACTGACAATCACGGCGACCAGCCCCCCACAGTGGATTTCATCAATCATGCGGCGAATGAAGTAATTATGAATCGACATTTTTTCTTTGTAGCGCTTGTTGTCTTGCGCGGGTAATTTGCCGAACGGGACATTAGAAACCGCCAGGCTGAATTGGCCCGAATGAGGTAAATCAACATGCTCAAAACGCTGATTAACATAAACCTCAGCTTCAGGGTGGCAAAAACGGGCGAGCTGGCCTGTGCTGGGGTCGAGTTCAATAGCGAACTTTTTACAATTTCTAAGTTGGCTAGGCACATTTAAAAAGATCCCTGTGCCTGTGCTCGGGTCGAGTAACAGGCCGTTTTCATCAAAGCCAAGGCGCAAAATAGTACGATATAAAGCATCTTTTAGTGAGTCAGGCGTATAAAATGCCGTGTTTAAAGATGTGGCGGCGGCTTCGTATTGCTCAGACGTTAAATGAATGCGTAAAGCATCATTGTGTTTATGATCAGCTTCAAATGCTTGCGCAAACTTCCCCCAACATTGAAAGCTTTTAAGCAATTTCAATTCATCGCTTGTTGGGCGTTTGCCGCTTTCTTTCAGGGCATTAATGACCTTAATACATTCAATATTGTTCAAGATGGGATCTTGATGACCAAGGGTGCTTTCAACCGCGATAGCAACCGTGTTCATAGGCTGTTCTAGTAGAAAGTCTAAGAAATGCCCCGTAGTTTGTAGATTCATAAATTTCGCCCTCGTTAGTTAACAAGGAGCATTAAACCACTGAGGGGAGAGGGCGCTACCGCTAAAATTTCGGCCAAAAGGCTATTGGATGACGCGAAGGGTGATGCCTTGATCCGTTAGAAAATTGGCTAGTTCAGGTTCAATGAAACCAACGACAATCATTGCCTGACAATAAAAACTCAGCGCAATGACATCTGAGGCAAAGTCGCCAGTACAAGGCAGATCAAAAGTTTGCCAGTGGCGAGCATCAACGACTGGCGAGATATGATGACGGTGGTAATCAAGGCAATAAAGTTGCACGCTGTCTTTATTGGACAGTAACCTCAATGCGCGTGATTGCCATTGTTCGACGGGGGAGGTAATCAAGACACCGACAGAAAAAGTGGGTGTCGGACAATGCCAGGACTTAGCGATGGCAAAGTTACCGGGAAAAAATAAATCCTTGAGGGGCGATAAATAAAATTCATCGTCAGGCTGAGACGCTATTGGGGCCGCATTGAGTCGAAAGCAGTTGTGCATTGAAGGCGATAAGATGGCCTTATTCCAAAACGAGATCAACTGAAATTTTGCTCGGCCATAACTTAGCCAACCCCCTTCATCAACTACAGGAATGAAAACGCAGGGATAACGGCTAGAGAATTGCTCATGCAGTGCTGTTAGCGGCGATTTTGATAGGGAGGATGGCACAACCCAGCATACGTCTGACAAATCCATCACATCGCCCTCTGTACTGGTTGCAGCTTGATTAGCGCGTTACTCACAATGTCACACTGGGTCGAATCCAAGTTGTAAATGTTAAACAGAGACTTGGGAGGCATACCAAGGCATTTTAGTAAGCGTTTATGCAGATCCACTTTAGTCAGAATGTTATTAGCTAAGACGGGGACTACAAGGGATTCTACTGCTTGCCGCTGTTGTCGCAGTTCGGCATTAGCTGGTGTCCCAAGCGGTAAATGATCGCCTTGCCAATATGGAACCGAGGCATCGCAGTCCTTATTGTCACAGCAATACATTTGAGTGTCATGATCGATAGAGCAATGTGATTGGCAGTATGGACAAGCCAGCTTCACGCACTGAACGGGTTTAGAAAAATAGCCGCGCTGCCACTCACTGAACACCAAGGCCGTGTAACGCAAACAATCATGCTCAGTAGTGGATAGCTCGGTCATTGCATTGATATTCTTAAACAGCATATTGGCGCTGACACGGTTGAGGTATTTACGCTTATGTGGCTTAAATAGCAAGTCCAGTCTTGCAGCGTGAGCATCCAGATCGACTTGGCAAATAGGGATGTGAGAGCGGCGAAATTGTGCAGTTAACAACATAACTGGATCAAGCTGTGAGATTTTACGGTACTTCATCACGACCTCCAATTAACCCAATTAAGCGTAAAATTGATCAACATCCACACCAAATGAGGCAATGGTTTGCTTATCAATTAACATACCCTGACAGTCCAGCTCAGTGAGATCTTGAAAGCAGCCAAAATACTTGGTTTCGCCATAACGCAAAATCTGCCAAAGAAGCTGACAACCAAACAGCACAATGCTTTTATTGACGCCATAATCTTGCTTTTCGATGGCTTGCTCGGTAGAGCATGAGCGACTGGTATCATCTATCATGGTGGCAAGATGGTCTTTATATAGATGCCAAAAGTTCGGAACACGGTTGGTGTTGTTTGGTTTGGCGATATGGCCGATAACGCATTGAGACTGATCTTTACCGTTACCAAAATCGAGCCACAAGTGCTGGCCTTCCTTAGCAAACTGATAATGCTCGCCAATGGCTCGGCGCACCGATGGCACATCAACAGCAGTAATGATTAATTCCGTTTTGCGAGTATCCAGATTGCGTGGCTGGAATTTTTTGATCACATACGACCACTTTACGCCGCCCCATTGGTTAATGCGGTTAACCAAAACCTCGGCCTTGGGTCGGCCTACATCAGCCGCCCAAAACGATTGACGACCGAGATTGGCGGGGGATACGCAAGCGTCATCATATACGGTCACATCGAGCCAGCGTTGCTCGTTGCTCAAGCTGCGGATCAGGCTGTCCATTTGAAACAGCTCAGTCAACAAGGCAGCGCCAGTGCCACCCGCACCCGCCACGGTGATCTTGATAGCGCCGTTTACCCAGTCATTAGGCATTGTTAGTTTCATTAGATAGCTCCAATTTTATCTAAGGTTTCAGCCAGTGTGCCATAGTATTGAAGCTCCGCTACCTTCACTCGCCCCTTGGTTTTCTCTTTTTCGCGCCAGTATTTAAAGTTACCAGCCGAGCCTTGATAGATTTCTAATTTGTGAGTGTGAGAGCCATTGGTGTGTGAGAAGTTGCTATCAAACAAACTGGCTTCACACTCTTTTAAGTGATGCACACTGGTACTGACGGTGGGTTTTGCGCTTCCCACACAGAGAGAGCCTTTGCCATTAATATTACAAAGGGGTGAGTGGTAAATACGCGAGTTCATCGTGGGGCGAGTGTTGCTTGCAAGGGCAAAAATATGGATACCACCATCGACACTCCAACACCACAATAGCGGAGGCCATTCCACGTTAAGACAAACATGATCCTTGCCGGTGAACCACATGCGGCGGCGTTGGCGCTTCGTGTGCCAGCAAACGCCTTTCGCGTTATTAATTAAAATATTCTGTGGCAGGATGACATTACTGGCCTTGGAATCATCTTTATTTGATTGAGTTAAGTCATTCATCAGTAAAGTTAAACAGGCTTGAGGATCGACTAACTGGCCTTGCCCTGTGCGACCGTCACGATTAATCTTATGACGACTGATTGCCACCACCTTGCTATCGAAGCCATACAGTGTCAAAGCTGCGATAGGAGTTGGTTTAGGTGCAGGTGTTAACTGCTCGGATGAATTATTAGTAGAGACTGTTAGCATGATGCATTCCTATTAACTGTTTGAAACAGTATGCCCTTGTTTGAGTAAGGCGCTACTGCGCTTCAACAATGCGATCAACATGCTCAGCAAAGGCGCACATGACGTTATTCGCCACAACCCAATTTTTTAAGGAACGGTGGTAATCCCCTTTAGACAGATCGATGTGCGCTATCGCTATTTCACCCGTTTCAGCAAGGTAATCATTCATGCTTTCTAAGTATTCTTCTTCAAAGCCAAAACCAAAATCCATCGCGCAGTTATAGGCTAAATCCATATCGCTTAGAGGCTCAAAGTGGGACGCATTAAAGTCATACTGAGACAAAAGCAATGAAATTAAATGGGCTAAATAGAGCGCCGCTTCTGCCTCTGTTTCGTTTTCATTCAAGGCCGCTAATTGAACAGTCAAATTTTCCAATTTGTCTGACATAGAAAGGAAGTTATCTTGTTGCATGGCAAAATCTTGCTTTAGAGCGAGCTTGCCATGCACGTAATCGGCAACATTAACACCCCACTCATTTTCGCCATAAATATCATCAAGATACTCCGCTGAACTGGGGTAGTGCTCAGTCATCCAAGCAATAATGTCGTCATCTTCCACAAGCGTCCCAATAACTTCATAATCACTGGCTGTCAGATCTTCGCAAGCCTCACCGAGCATCGACATAGATGTAGCACACTCAAGCAAGTCATCACTAGGCATTACCCTCCCAAGGAAAGAGATCGCTTTAGCAAACTGATAATAAGCGCTTTTAAGGGGAGTGGAGTAAGATAATTTGGCAACAGGGGCAGATATAACAACGAGATTACTGTCTCGCGTCAGGCGCAACTTGAAGCCATTATAATTGCAATCATACTGGTCGGAGATATTGCTTAGTGATATGCAGCCAAATACTTCTTCGCAGTTTTTTATGTATTTCGTTGGAAAAGGAAGATTGAGAGCGGCGAACCCCCCCTCTGTTTCTTGTTGATACTGTTTAGCTTGTTGCTCGATAGCTTTTATCACTTCAAGTCGAAGCTCATTACCTTTATCTACTTGCGCGAAAGAGCCTTGAGGTAGCTTGATAAAATCAACAATGTCTAGCTCTGACAGGATATTCAGACGCCACGCACTAGACAAAATAAGCCGCCAATCATTAGCGTACTTGACGACTTGAAGATCCTCAAACTTGGGCTTGGCGATATTAAGCTTGTTCCTTCCTGTTTTATTGAGTGATAGCTTTTGCCCCGTAACGGGGCTTTGTGCGTACCATGGTACATAATTAAGGTTGGTTGGCGCTACATAAGCGGAGGGAGTTCGGAGCTGTAGAGCTCCCTCCCCATGGAGGCTGGTTGCCGCAACAATGCGGAAATCGCTTCTTGATGTTGTAAGCTGAGTTGCCATTTTTCTCGCCTATTTGAAGAATATTGGAATTGCCATGAAGAAAGCGCATTGCTGTTTTCTGCTTCAAACAATGCGGCTTCGTCAGCCCATATCGTTATTCTTTCATCAATATTCATAGCCGCTACTCCCTGATTAGCCATTTGTTTTTGGTGGTGCTAACAACACTGGGTACTTGTGCTGTAACTCACCGTCTACCATCACAGGCACACAATCTTCTGGATAAACATGAGTGTGGCGAAGCTGTGGAAAGCGCGGTGTCAGGGCGCGAATGGCTTGCGCCAATGTCATATCACGACTTGGAAAATCAATACGGATACCGTTCAAGTCCAAAAACGACACTGGGTTTGAGTTGATGGTTAACATAGTGTCCACTCCTTATAGTGAGCCTTCATCCTCATCGTCAATAGACGACACCGTGTTGGTTGCTGGCGCGGGTACTGGGGCATCTACCGCCGCTTGAGCTGTCTCTGCTTGTGCTGGATTCGGCGCAGAAGCTTGTGTAGTTGCAGCAGGGGTTGATTTAGCTTGAGGCTGATTGGGGCTGATGGCCGTGTTCAAAGCGGCTGATTTAACACCTAAATCACTTTGTAGTGCGGTCAGAGCATGGGTCGCAGGGGCAAAGCTTTGGGCGTAATGAGTCAGTGTTTGCGCGAAGCCTTGGTCGAGCATGGCTGGGCTACCATTAACATTGAGTGACTTAGCGATTTCAGCGCGAAGCGCGTTGGCTTTTTGCGCCTTGGCATCAAAATGATACTCTTTCGAGCTGGTGGCCAGATCGTTGGTAATACAAACGTGTAGTTGACCATCTACGCGATGTAAGCGAAGGGTTAGCTCACCAACATTGGCTTGCTGCATCAGTAAATCAATAGCGGAAAAAATAGACATATAAACCTCGATATAAGTAATTGACCAAGCTATTTAATCAGCACTTCCGTGTGCCGCTACTGCTATTTGTTAATCAAACCAAGCATGGATTGAGGGGCAAAATCAGACCAATCGAAAGTGGTTGAGGTGATCAACTTGATTAGCTCCGATTTTTTGCCATTTGCCGCTTTTTTCCAAGCGGCCTCGCCTTTTTCACCACAACTTGCAGCATAAGCCGCCGCGAAACCCGATTGCTCCGCGAAGGCCACAATATCAGCTTGGTTGTAAAGTTTGAGTGTTTCGTTGTTAGCGAACCACTGCGCCTTAGCTAAATCGATAGCGTCACTGCGAGTCTTGAGTAAATCAATGGCAAGGTCGATAGGAGTTCGTTTAGTGTGGCTGTGCGTGTCTTGTGCTTCGTTTTCTAACAGCCATGCCACCGCCTCAAGGCTGGTTTTTTGGAGCTGTTCAAGTGGCAATGATAAACCGAATACGACTTGCTGATTTAAATTGCGAGGATAATTATCAATGGTTGGTTTAAAGCCCGTAGATTCACACAACGAAGCGACACTCAACGACAGCATATATAGTGGATCTTTGGTAAAGCAAAGGGCGGCTTTGCGGAGTAAACCACGATGAAAATCCATGACTTTTTGCGGCGTTTTTTGTATCACAGGCTTTGCTTTAGTTGCTTTAGTTGCTTTAGTTGCTTTAGTTGCTTTCGTGCCTTTCGTGCCTTTCTTGGCGGATGGTTCGGTTGAGGTATCATCTGTTACTTCAACCGCATTAGTCGCCGTTTCTTTGACCTTGGCGGGGGTAGTTAATTTAATGAAACAAGCCTTATCGACACACGTATTGGGATAAACATTCCCTTCAACACCTAAACGGTCATCAAGTACACAAGCATTACTGGCACAACCCGTACAGCCATTGGCAAATTGCTCTGCACCCATCACATCAGGACAAACAACATTGCTATCTTCTGGTGACACTTCTGACCAAAATAGCACTTTGCCGTATTGCTGCTCGGCTTCGGCCTTTTTAACTTCCAAAGCCTGTAACGTCTTTTCTTTATAGCATTTGCGATTTGAGCATAACGAAGGCGCTGTTTCACCGAATAAATCAGACATGAGTTCACCTTGCAAGCCAGTATTATGCTCACAAGTTGCACATGCCTGAGTGCAAAAGATAGCTGTATCGAGAGGCATTTGGGCTTTAGCTACGCGAGTACGCGCATAGGCCGCAGTCCATTTTTCCTCAACACAGGTATCAGCGGTTGCGTCTTGGCGGTCGGCTGGGAAAGAAGATAAGATCAACGCCACTTCCACATTGATTTTACCTTGGTCGAGGTAAGCCTTAATTTTATCGGAGCATTTAAGCAGCTCTAATCGTTTATCTAACTTGGCGCGTGACCAACCTAGCTCGGCGGCAGCGGCGTTTCTATCACCCTCAAATAAGGTCACATAACGCTGTGCAGATTCCGCTTGGTCAAGGATGGAAACACCCTCACGGTTAAGGTTTTCAGATAGATTAATAGCGATAGCTTGCTGATCGTTAACGTCTTTAACAATCACAGGAATGGCAGGTAAGCCAATCTCTTTGGAGGCCAACCAACGGCCTTCTCCCGCCAAAATTTCGGCATGGCCTTTGTCGATAACACGGATGGCGATGGGCTGAATAACGCCGTTGATTTTCACATCTTGCACTAATTCACGAAACGCTTTCTCATTACGAGATTTACGCACGTTACCAAGAGTAAAAACCTGTAACTGGCTAACGGGCAGCATGAACTGGTCGTTATCTTTCACGCCCGTTAGGTCGATATGCTGTGAACCGTTATCATCAAACCAAATGATGACAGGTGCATTAGCATTTGCCGTTGTTTCATTTTGCTGCGCTAAAGGGGTAGAGGCTGAAAGCTCAGACACATCAACCATCTTATCGTAAAAGCTATTTTCTGTTGCAGTAACCATATTTTGTGTCTCCAGACGTTTTGTTTACGAGGTTTATTTAATCACTGGTTTACAGAGCCGCTACCGAAAAATTAAGCGCGACAGGGAGCTATCACACATACATTATTTGATTGTGAGGTGCAGATAGAAATAGGTAAATTTGGCTGCCCACATTTGACAATCGCGGTATCACCATGCGCTGAGTTAAGTGCATTAATCAGGTATTGAGGCATCACCGAGAACTCGCAAGTGGGTGAGTCACACCTTGACATCTGGTATGACACGGCATCTTCACAAGATTCACCTGTAGAACGGTTGTTGCTTATAATGCGTAATTCGCCATTTTCAGCCAGACACGTTACCGAGGGATTAACTTTGTTGTTAATAATAGAGACACGCTGAACGGCTTCTAGGAATTCATCAATATTGACAACTATTTCCGCGTTAGCCATTCGCGGGATAACGCGATCAACATCAGGGAAGGACTGATCAACGCTCACACTGGAAAAGGTGGTGTTGCCACATTTAAGCTGGAACCAGCGTTCATCAAATTGCAAATTCACTACGCTTTTTTCATCGAAGCACTTAGCGCCAAGTGCAGAAAAGCAAGCACGAGGGACAACCAAGTTCACATCAGCCTGTAATCCAGATAAATCTAAAGGGGTGTAGCTAACTGAAACACAATGGCCGTTGGTTGCGCACAGGCGAAGCTGGCCAGTAGCGATATTGGTTGTCAAGTTATAATGGTTCAACGCAGTACGCACATCGTTCACCGCCGCAAATGGCGCAACATCGTGGTACATTCCAATGAATGTCCTAAAAGGCACGGACAAATTGACCTGCTCAGAAGAAAAAACCACGTTAACAAGCGGAAAAACGTGACCATCACTACACTGGATTTGACTACGGCTGCGGCCAGATTGGACAATCAATTTTTGCTTATCAGCTTCACCTTGCACTGTGAACGTGGCCGCTTTTGAATCATTAAGGGCGTTTATCACACTAACGAGGCGCTTGCTATCGACAATGATTTGCCCTTCTTCGATAACTTCCACTTCATTGAACGCGCAATCAACAGAAACGTGCTGGCTACCGTTGCTTGCGGTAAACAACAGCCCGTTAGTGTCAGCGATAATATGGATGTTTTCTAGGATGGCGTTCGCCATTTTACCTTGGATTATCGTGTTTACTCGCACCAATTGCTTGGCGATCATCGCATCTACTTTAAATTTCATCTTACATCCCTCCAGAGTGGTTAGGGACACAATGCCACCAATCAATGAGCCCGCTACCAAATAGACGGCCTATTGTTCGTTAGTTGTGCAAAATTGGGCTTGCCAATGAAATTGAGCGTGTGTTCTAAACGATAAAATTAATCAATGTCCCTATTAGACAATTGAGGTTCAACGTGAAAAACACAATGCGAATAGCAATTCTTGGGTTGTTTGCAGGATGTCTCTCATCCACAGCGAGCGCAAAAGCGCTTTATCTTATGGGAGAGGTGAATGCCCATTTGCCAAAAATTAAGATAGACAGCCAAGCAAGTCCAATTTTGCAAGGTGTTAAGGTTAGAACGGTCTCTTTGTCGCAGAATGACAACGGATTTTGTAAAGTGTCTAGTGACAGCGCATGGGTTACTGGTGATGGCTCTGAAGCAGAAAAGCGTTGCCTATTTGAATTCACGAATATCCCAGCAGGACTTTCAGACATTAAAAACCTCTCTATACAAGGTATTCCTCGTGATACAGGTTTGAATAGCGTAGGTTATAAGGTGACGTTTTTCAGTGGCACGAACAAAAAACCTATCGTGATCACCGAAGTCATGGACGGCTTTCAAGTACAAGCGCCAACAGCGCCTAAATTATTAGGGGTCACAGCCAATGGCGGAGGCGTGACCTATGATCCCAACCAGTTAGAAATAAATGACCGAAATGGCCTAGACCAGTTCACAGTCAATGTTGAGCCAAGAGCATTTGATCAAAAAATAATGATCGACAATATTGGCGATTGTGATGTTCTTGAAGGATCTACGAAGTGTCAGATTGACATGAGCGGCGAATATCATAACAAGACAGAACTTAAAGGCTCATTAAGTTACGAGATCAAAGCAAATTCATTAAATATGTTTTTTGCGGAAAACAGCATTTATGATTTTGTGTCAAAGTGGGACTTCACCCCTCCCTCAATCGAGCTGTTTGCACATAATGTCAGCCCGGATGGTTATGATTTAAAGCGCAGTATTAGCATCAATGGCCAGGATGTCGAAATCGTAAACAACATAGCGAAGATTGCTGTCACAAGTAGCCATGACCAAAAAGGCGGGGATTGGTGGTTACCTAAGCAGATAGAGCTAAACTATGCGCCAATTGAGGGGCTAAGCTTTGATGGTTTAGAGCTAGATGGCAAAACACTCATGCGGGCTACAATGCGACCAAGCTCAAAGCAGTTCTCATTGGTTTCCAACGGTGAGCCAACTCAGATGGGTAACTACTATGTTTATGATGTGGATGTAAGCTCGCTGGAGCATGGTAAGTTTGATGCGACTGTAAAGGCATCGGACAAGTACAACAATACCTCGACCAAGATCTTTAATGATGTTCGTTCAAATCGGGCGGAAACGGATATCGGTTTATTTTATGAGTACACATCCATGCCATCAACCGGCACAGGCAAAGTCTTTTTCGAGGACAGTCTTGTGTTGGCTGCGTTCAATGGTCTAGCAGGTGACGCCAAAGTAGTGAGTGCGAAACTAAATGGTGAAGACTTACCGTTATCAACGCCAAACGCGCCGCTTTCATTTACCACGAAAGAATTTATTGGTGAAGGATTCGAGCCTTATTCGACACATCAATTAGATATAACGGCGGTTGACGGTTACGGTATCGAGTACAACAAGAGCTTTAGCTTTGATTACATGCCGCTTAATTTCACAATAAGTAATGTGCCTGAGGTGGCGTTTGCCACGATCCAAACGGTCAACATGCGTCTTGAAAATGAAGGAGAAAAGTGTGCCTTCATGCCAACAGAGCGGATAGCAAAAGCGTCAGCGCGGCCTAATTTGCATACCTGTTCGATCTCATGGCCGATGCTTCCTCAAGGGTTTGTAGCAACACCCATAGGCAGGAATTACCTAGTGTCAGGTATCTTTTCAACCACGGGTGCAAACGATTTCGGTTATGAAGTCACTATGCACAACCATAAAGGAGCGTCTAAAGTAGTACCCAGCAACTTAATGTCGATTGATGTTAAGGAGCCGCCTGCGCCAAGCATTGATACGATTGCTGACCGTTTTGAGAAACGCCTAGATAGTGGCCTGTATGTGCTAGAGCAAGATGGCGGCTATTTCACTAAGACGCTAGTAAAAAGCGCGCCAGCCGATGTGGACTTCACCATTGACCAGTCAGGTGAGCAAATCAAGTACACCCGTATTCGCCAGCGTCCTCGCAGTGGCTTAGAGCAGCAAGCTTCAGTGCCTGTCAAAAATAAGGAAGGCAAGCTTTGGCAAGAAGTGGATTTTGATTTAACGGCGAAATACAACAAAGCGCCAGAGTTGGCCACAACCAAAACAATACGCGGCGTCTATGTCCCGCCTAAGCGGGTGCGTATTGGGATGTCAGTGGTAGATGATGTCGCGCTAACAACACGCGAAACCACGTTTAATGTCGGTATTGGACAATATGACCGCGCCACACGTTCTGATATCTATGATCCAGAGGTGCTAGGCAAGTGGAAAGTACACCTTGAGAACAAAATTAATTACCGTGAGTCAGTACCCATTACTGATCCCGTTGAATTAAGTGCCGACGGTAAGGCATCGTTCAAGTTGGCCAGTGATAAGATTGGTGAGTACGGCGGTCAAATCTTAGCTGTAGGTGAGCTGATTTCAGAAGTGGAAGGCTACACACGGAAAATTGTTAGTAAATCAACTTATGTTCGGGTCTACAAAGGCGAAAAACTTGAAGGTGGCTTGGTAGCAAGCAAAATAATCGATACCGTCCCAATGTCGGTGCGCGTGCGATATAAGCCTGACACAAAATTAGACGATAGATCCTTAGGTGACATTCGCTGGGAGATCAGTACAGACAACCAAAGCTGGAATGAAATGCCGGAGTATAAAAATCAGGAAGGCATTAACCATGAGCAACTAGAGCCGGGTGAATTCTTCATTAGAGCAGTGATCCACAATGACTTCACAGGTGCAACTAATGTCACAGAACCGCTTCAATTGATTGCGTTTGAACGACCAGAGTTAAAGCTGGAAGGCGAACGAATGAAAATTACTGGTGAAACCTTTACCTTCAAATTACTGAATATGGGTAAAGAGGCTAATGTGGCTGAAGGTGACATTGAGTGGAGCACTGACAAGGGGAAAACGTGGGTTCCTGGCGAAGAAGAATTTTCGTTTGAAGCGACGGAGGGCATTCGCTATGTAAGCGCTCGCATGAGATACAACCACGCGGACCAAATTGAAACCCGAGCTTGGGGTGAAACCTACCAGTCAGTGAAGGTAATGGAAATTCTACCCATGAAAGCCAAGCTTAAATTGCCCCGCAGCGTAGAAGTGGGTCAGCCAATAAAACTTGAAGCTGAGCCAAGACTGCCTTATTACGGTGTGACACGACCTACAAAAGCACAATGGATCCGTGCAAACGGTGAAATAGTCGAAGGTTCGGAATTGGCTATCACCATGTCCGAGGATGACATTGTTGATGATATGGGGCATTTCACGTACCAGACTTGGATTGAAGGTCGAAAAGATGAAACTATGTTCTCTAAGACAGTGGACATCAAGACCTATCGTTACGAGTTACCGGATATTGCCATTAAGCTAACGCCGAAAACCAGAGTGGTACCTGCAGAAGTGAAAGTCCAGATCGAAATGGGCAGAGTCGAAGCGCCAGATGTTGAAATTAAAACCAACGTTGAGCTTAATTCTGGTATGACACTGATCAGCGATAATGGCCGCTACAGCGTAGTTAAAGTTAACGATGCGGGACTTCATGAAATCAGAGTGCGAGTGTCAGACAACCGTGGCAATGATGTGATCGTAAAAGAATTTGTTGAACTGCTTGATCCCGAACCGATGAATATCGAGGTGGCTGATTATCTTTCGCCAAAACGGTTACGTGAACCTGTGACATCCATTATGAGCCCAAGGGTGAAATTGGGTCATCCCCAAGACCAAATCGTGTCCTATGAGTGGTTTTTAAATGGAGATAAGGTTGGTGAAAGCCGCATAGGTGAATTTAAGGACATGAAGGCGGGGGCAAATAGCGGAAAATTAGTGATTAAAACCGCATTTGGCCAAATGGGAGAGCTACCGATCACTTATAACGTGGCCGAAAACATTCCACCAATTTGCGAGGTGGAAACGGGTGAGACAATTAGCTCCGTATACTTTGTTGCCAGGTGTTCAGATGAAGATGGTGCCATGGTTGGTTATCGCTGGCTTATCAATGGCGATAGGGAAGTAACCGGTAGTAAAATCAGCTTTCTTAAAGCAGATAAGGAACTAATATCCGTATCTCTTAAAGGTTATGACGACTCTGGAGCATTTGCAGAAGCTGCAGCATCTGTGCAGATGTAGCTGACAAGGTTAAGGAAAATAGGAGCCACAGGGCTCCTATTTTTTTGTCTAATAACAAAGTCCAAGAAACTCTTGATAAAACCAGAACAAACAAGAAAAGCGAGCCTAAGCTCGCTTTTCTTGCGGCGGTAACCAGCCGCCTGTAGGAGGAACCACCCTCCTTAGAAACGTGTCTGGAGGACGCAATTTCTATATACAACTCTACCAGCTGCGCGAAGAACTGCAACATAAGTATTAATAAATGTCTATATGCTCATGGTTTTCCACCAATAGCTCCTGGAATCGGATCCAAAAACATTAGACGGCCCAAATTAGCGCTGGTAATGCAAAAGTGGTTAAAAGCAATGTGAAAAAATAGGTATTAATGACGAAAACATAGAGTAAAAGACATGTCGCAAGGCAATCCTCATTTCAATCCCATGAAACGCCGCATCATGATTGGTGGGTTGATCGCGTGCACTATTTATACCTTTGTAGGGCTTTTCATGTGGCGATATGAGGTTTCGCTACCCATGCAAAAAGGCGAAGGATGCTTGGAAGGAAAGGTCTGGGTTATCGACACTTGGGATAAGCATTATGAGCAAGGCGATATTCTTGCTTTTGCTTTCCCTATAGAGGGTGACCGGTTTTTCAAGCAGGGCCAGCGCTTCATTAAAAAAGTTGCTGCTGTCGCTGGAGAGCAATACGACATCACACCAGATATCACAGTCACTACAAGCCGAACTGGAGAGACTCGTTTCTTTTACAGCTCTGTCAAACCGATAGCAGCCAGTATAGGAAGAGACCTTGATTCGATTGTTCGCCATGGGGTGGTTCCAGAAGGTGAGCTATTGATGTTAGGTGATTTGCCAAGGAGTTATGACAGTCGATTTTGGGGCACGGTACCCGTATCCAATATTCAGGGGAGGGCATATGCCTTTTTTTAACCGCGTCATCTTAGCTGGTGGCTTAGCCTGTGTGCTTAATGTTTCAGCCCAAGAGACTGGCATTTCCGAGACCATTGATGCTGCGATTGCCCGCTCAAAGGAAGCTGGTTGGCTTGAAGGCATTAACACTAATGTATCAGGAGCGGATCTTACCAAAGAGCAAGAGATAGCGAAGGAAATAGCCGAAGAAGCGCGGCGTCAGTTGATTTCTGGAACGACAAATCATCTATCTGGCTGGGTTGAAGGAGCTGACCAATTCGCCAAAGCAATTGAGCAACCAAATCAGCAGCGTGAACTTGAGGACATACCTACAGATTACCCAGGAATGAAGATTTACATCTCATTTGGAATGCCTGAGTCCATCGTAAAAGAAGCGCTTAGAGTATCGTCACAAAAGCGCATCCCTATTCAAGTTAGAGGCTTACTGAAAGGGACCAAAAACATACTCAACACTTTTCAGTACGTTGCCAAGCTAACAAATGAAATGGAGTTAGACCCAGCCCCTTTGTTCCAGCTTGATCCAAATAACTTTAGAAAATATGGGATCACAGGTGTTCCAGCGATGACCTATGAAAAGGCTGGAAAGATTTACAAAGTAGCCGGAGTAATGAATCCAGATTGGTTCATTGAACAGCTTGAAACAAGCAGCGAAACCGATTTAGGGGTATTTGGTGATGTCCATGATATTGATGAAATGGATTTTGTCGAAGACATGCAAAAGCGCATGCTAGCGATAGACTGGGAGCAAAAGAAGCGCGCCGCTTATGAAAATTTTTGGTCCAAACAGACGTTTACAAAACTGCCTCGGGCTCAGGAATCGGCAACGTGGTATATCGATCCAACGGTCAAAATCCAAAAGGATGTGTTTAATCGCAAAGGTGAGTTAATTGGCATGGCCGGCGAGATAATTAACCCATTAGAAAAGGCGCATACACAGATTCATTTGGTGGTGTTTAACCCAAGCAACGAAAGCGAGTTAGCTTGGGTTGATAGCCTGCTCAGCCACCAAGGAATCTATTCAAAGCTCATGCTATTAGCGACTGAAATAGACACCAACAATGGTTGGAAGCAGCTTGAGTCACTGCGCGCCAGATTTAAACGAAATGTGTACCTAAGCCAGCCTGAAATCATTCGCAAATTCGCACTCAAAGGGACACCAACCGAAATAGAAGCCACTGGGAAATACTTCACTGTTACTCAACATGCCCTGCCAGAAACATTGGCCAACAAAGAAGGATAAAAGCAAATGAAGATTGTATTTTACGCAATTGTGTTCACCGCGGCAGGCATTTACATAGCAAGCACTAATCCTGACTTGGCAGGCCAAGCAATGCCCTACATCGAAACAGTCATCAATTGGTTCAAGGAACTCCTTGTTGGCGTGGGGAAATAAAATGTTAAGACTTCTTTTTTTATTTATCTTAACCTTTCCCTATTTTACGGCTAAAGCTAACGACACGTTAGGGAACGCTAGCCAGATCTGTAAAGATGCTGGCCTGTTTTCAACCAATCTCATCACTCAAGTTTGTTGGTCTTGTTTGTTGCCCATTAACTTTTTTGGTTTTGGAGATAAGCCTGATGGCGCTGCGACGACTACGGGAATTTGCGATTGCCCGGATTCTGCAGGTGTTCCACAGATTGGATATCCCTTAGGGATTAATCTGCCTGTTCGATTGCAAGAGGTCATTAAGCAACCCTGGTGCAGCCCTGTTCTGGGGGGGAGAACGCTGCAAGAGAACTACAATCTCGGCCAAAGCCGAGACTCAACAGAGCATGATTCGTCAGAAAAATCATTTTATGAGTACCACTATTGGGCTTATCCACTTACCTACATGCTTGAGCTTTTTATTATTCCAGAGTGCAATAAAGATCCCTTTGTCGACATGGATTTACTTTATCTATCAGAGCTCGATCCAACTTACCATGACGATATGCTGGCTTTGATGTTAGCACCAGAGGCCATTATTTTTGCTAATCCGTTAGCGCAATTATGGTGTGCCGGGGATTGCGCCGCTGTGACTGCGGGTAATGTGAGTGAGAATACGTTTGGTTGCGCTGGTTGTGACGGCACATTGTATCCGCTAACAGGTAATTATACAGCCAACGTTGATCATGTCCGAGGCTCAAGTTTAATCACACAACGCGTGTTAGCCTCACTGCACCGACGCGGTTTGGCGTACAAGACCATGGGCAATAATCAAATGTGTGAAGCTTCATTCCATCCTATGATCCCGCGATCTCAATATAAGCTGTCTATGTTATATCCCGTGCCAGAAGCTTCGACCAATATCCTGACGCCCAATGAGCAAGGTGAAACTGATGGTGATGGTAACTTGATCCCGCCATCGGCACTTGACCCCAGTGACAAATGTTGTCACCCGTTGGGTGAATCGGTGCACAAATGGGCGACCCCCGCTGGTGGCCGGCACAGACCCGGTAAAGAAGATTTCGTTTACATGATTTGGCGTTGGACTGATTGCTGCGTGCTTTGGTGATTCAAAAGGTGAAGGTGATGAATAATACATTTAAACTGACCACGGTATTCGCAATCTTCGTTACATGGGGAATGCAATTATTCCACATTGCGTATCTCGGCGTGCTGTTAGGTATTATCGCGCCTTCACCTATCTCGATTGCTTTCGCAGACCAGACTTTTATTAACTCTATCTATGACGATTATGACTTCGATTCAAATCGCCTGCAGCTAGCTCAGCTCGACGAAGACAGATCGAATCTTGAAGGTTATTTAATTCAAAAATCCATCAACAGAAGCCCGGTACCACCTACGGATTACTCCAGATATAACTCACCGATCACCGGTGAAACCCTTGATAAAAGTGCCAAAAATGCAAGAGCCATCAGTAGCCAAGTGGCTGCACCTGTCATGGACGGACAAGGAAGGATTGAATCCTCATACAAAACTAAAGGTAAAACCGACATCCAGACTAACAGCGAAGGTAAGGTTGAAATCCAAGCTCGGTCAGACCAAGGCAGTGATGGGGCTAACATTGAGCAACGAGAATTCTTGGGTGAAGATGCGGATTCACCAGAAATAACCTTTGATGCGCCAAGTACCTATGGTGATAACAATGCTTTTATTAATAGCGGAAAACAAACGCGCTCTAGGCTGGAGACGGGTAATACCCAAGATGCCAAAGCCTATCAAACATTAATGAATTCATACTCCTCCAACCCGAAGCGAGATATTTCACCATTTGATCCAGTTTTCACTAATGGCGCCAATGAAATAAAAAGAGCGGCTGAGGGACAAGGTGAGTGGTTCATGGATTGTCAGAACGTGACAACGACGAGACAACAAACGGTTCATGTACCGGATTGGCAAGATACCACGTGTAAGCAACCAAAGCGGGATAATCCTGTTAGCTGTGAGTTATCAAGAGATCTTCATGTACCAATCTATTTAATAGGTGGTACAGGTGAAGTTGAAATGTGTGGGCCCAACTGTGTAAAACTTACAATAGAGCAAAGAGAAGATAATAGTGGCTACACTGGAGAGCTACAGCTATGCAAACTAGGAGGTAAAGATAGTTTGCTAACTGTTTGTCCTGGACAGTTGCCCGCTCAATGTAAACAAAGAACAAATGCAGTGCGATTAAAATTCGATGAAGAAATATCGATAACTAGTGCCGTCATAAAATCAGCACGTTGGGATGATAACACTCAAGTTAAATTGGGTAACAGCCCAATTATGACGTTTAATGGTGACTCTTCAGGGAGTTCACTACCAACATCTGAGTGTGAAACCTTGGGTATTTGGGATTTACCTCAAGCTGGTGTGAGAGATGTAGATATCACAGCAGCAATGAATGATGAGCTTAGTACAAAGGCTGATCGCATAATACAATTTAGCCAATCGGTTTCATATGGCGGTATTGGAGGGTTGGAATATGACGAAGCGGGAACTCCTTCTTTTATCGGGGGAAGCGGTGAAGCAAAGGTGGAGATTGAAATTCACTTTAGTGGAGATTTTTTCAATGATGAACATATTCAAACACCTGAACTCTGCTATGACAAAGTGATTGCATCAAATGGTATTTGCAGTTACGAGTCAATAGAAGCTATAGAGGTTGGAACGCATGGTTTACATCAATCCATTCTCAATATTGGAAGGCCGCTGTACCCTGGCGATACAGGAAACCTTACGTGGAAAGCAAATCTTAAAGGGTACTTTTGTGATCCATTGAAAAATCAACCTCTCACTGTGACGCTTGATGATGGGACTGTTAAATCATTAAATTATAATGATATCCGAACCATGCCTGACAATTGCATGGATATCAAAACTAATCCAGCATGCTACAAAAAGTCAGAGACGTGCACAGAAGGTTGGTTTGATGATGGCACCAATGAGTGTTACATGAAAACCGTGGAGTATTCCTGTGATGTTGGGGTGAGTTATACACGCAATGTATCAACTACGACAAATACTTGTGCGGGGTTACTGAATTGCTCTGGTGGGGATTGTTTTAACTTCGGTAATGAGGTGAATAACGACTTTGATAGGGCTGCAGCTATGTTACAAGTTGCAAATAACATGAATGGCGATGCGGAGTGTGAAGATCCAAACGATCCATCGACATGTCGAGTTTTCAATGGTGAACCTAAGTATTGCTCTTGGGCATCATGGATAAGCGAATCAAAAAAATCCGATTTTGGAGCGAATTGTTGCATCGCTCCTGATGGTATCAATTTTATGGATTACTTGAGTGCTGGCCACACTTTGTATCAATCTAGCGAGTGGCTTGCTACTGCAGAAGCTGTACCAGAGGTTGTCCAAGGTGCATGGTCAAATATTCACACCCCTATCGCGGATGGCATATCTTCTGCGGGTGAAATGATGTCAAACGCTTGGTCATCAGTAACCGATTCCTTCGCGGGAGCTGCGGATATGTTGGCTGGTAATGCCGCGACAACATCAGGGGGTACACTGGCAACAACGGGAAGCACTTCAGTTGCCCAAGGTGGAGCAGATGTTGCGACAAGTTTTGGATTGGATACTCTGAAGCAAGAAGCTATGAACTATGCTTATGAGATTATGGGGCCGGATTTGGGAGGGGTGTTTTTCGAACCTACTGGTATTGGTGCGGATGTTGCCCTCTCATCAGGAATGCAAACTGTGGCTTCGATTGTCAGTGCTGTAATGA
The DNA here is from genome assembly GCF_021295345.1 of Motilimonas eburnea. Lineage (GTDB taxonomy): Bacteria > Pseudomonadota > Gammaproteobacteria > Enterobacterales > CBDFNC01 > Motilimonas > Motilimonas eburnea. The sequence continues at coordinate 50,630 of NZ_JAIMJB010000008.1, read as the reverse complement.
TGGTTTATGCGGCATATCAATTTGTAAAACTAGCATTAAACTTACTGACGGCTTGTGATGATGACGAAAAAGACATGGGCATGCGTATTACATTGAAGCAATGCTTCAAAACAAGCGGGGTATATTGTGGTAAAAAAATACTAGGAATATGTGTAAAAGATAGACGAGATTATTGTTGTTATGACAGTATTTTATCACGAATCATAATGAAGCAAGCTTATGAACAGGTAGGTTTTAAGCCCGGGTGTGAGGGATTAACCCCCACGGAGATTAGCCAGCTTGATTGGTCGCAAATTGATCTAAGCGAGTGGGTTGCCTTAATGCAACAAGGAGACTTTATGCCTTCGGTTGGAGAGGATTTTACTCAAGATGCACTTACCGGAAGCGGTAGGTATTTAAATAACGATACAAGAGAAAATATATCTGACAGAATGGAAAACCGACTAGATGGCAATGATTTACAAAACAGGGCCATAGAAGCAAGAGAGCATATCAAAATAGAGAACCTTGACTGCTCTCAAGTTCCTAGGCCATCAGCATGTGACTGGAACTAAGATTACTACATAAGTAGGACACTACTGGTTCTTACAGCTTAGATAGCTTCGCTTGATTGCCGTTGTTGGGCTCGATAAATAAGTAGATATTGTCATTATCTCTAACAGATGGGTAGCCAGTATTAAACATTAAACTCGGAGTCCCCCATCTTGGTGGTACATAGACAAAGTACCCTTCTGGGATAACATTAATTACACCAAACTCGAAAACAGAAACGAATTTTGTTCTAACAACAATGTAATCCCCCTTATTATCTGACGATATAGATTTTTTAGCAGGTCTAATTACTTCAGGGTATAAATTCATAATGCATGGTTTTACTCGGCCTGAATCAATTTTGCTCTTTAAACTAGGGTTTGCTTTTAGGACAATGGATGTTGCTTTATCACAAAGAGTCCCTTGGTACTCAATACTGTAAAAGCTACTTCTTTGCTCAGAAACAGTTATAACTGCGCCATGATTTCTGAGAGATGATTCGATGTTCGCTATGTTTTTATTGAACGCCTCCTTTTGCAAGGATGCAGAAAACCCTGAGGATGAAACGGGTATCCAAGCAACATAGTTAGGCCAATCAAGGGGCGCGGCATCATCTATATTGCTATCAATTATCAAACTACTTATACCGCCCAGAATACCGTTTTGAAGAAATTGTATGGTAAAACCTGTGGCATATTGGGCTGTGCTGACGTCATCCCATGCTTCGGCTGGAATATCAGCGTCTTTAAGTAGGCGAGTCGTGCCGCCTGCTTGCATCACGTTAAGGGCGAGGCTTTTGGTTGGATCAGGCGAAAATTCATAACCATCGTTAGCGTAGTAAGTGTTTTCGCCAGTGGTGTTACATGCCGCTAACAGCGCGGCAGAGGCTAACATAAGTAGTTTTTTCATTGTCAGTATTCCTTGGGGGATTCAAAGTACAGGGCTATTAAATCATGACCATACCTAGCCGCTACTGACGATAATAAAAATATAAATAGAAAGTCATTGCAAAAACAATGTGCTCTTTCTGCTACGCAACTCAAACTAAATCATTAGAACAATCTAAAACACCTCTGAAATGAAACTATCGGGACGAACACTGTGTTAGCGTGACAACAGGAATTTATACAGAGAGAAGCCATGTCGTACACTTCAAGTCAATCCCATTTCATCAACCATTCAGATGGACACAATCTTGTGGTTGCGCTTCCTGGGTCGGGAAAATCACACTCGGCGATAGGTGCATGTAAGCACATCTTGGCGTTAAACCCTGACAATACAGTGTTAATGGTGACATTTACTCGTGCTGCGACAAACGAAATGCAGCACCGACTCTATAAGGCGCTAGGCTCGAAAGATGCCGGCCGTGTTAAGGTTGAGACCTTCCATTCTTTGTTTCTGGAGCAATACAAGCAGTACAACCAAGGATTTCAGCTTGCCATTGGCAACGTCCAAGCAAATTTTGTCTTAAGAGCGAAAAATAGAGTCAATAGCAAGATGGATGACAACGAGGCAAAACAGATAGTAGAGCGTCTGGGAAGGATGTTTGATACCTCGGGTGAGAGCGCTGGCGCCATTGAATTATATAAATGTTATGTCGAGCTAATGACAAGGTATAACTACGTTGATTTTAATATCATCGCAAGACGTGTTTGCATTGGCCTCGATCAAGAGCAAATAAGCCCGATGAACTTTACTCATGCGATTGTGGACGAGTTTCAGGATTGCGATGATGTCCAATATGACTGGTTGTGTAGCCTTGGGCATAACGGAACAAAACTTTCGTGTGTGGGGGATGATGATCAGTCTATTTATGGCTTTAGAGGCTCAAGTGGTTATAAAGTGCTGGTGGACTTTCAAAGAGAGTTTCAAGCGATGGGGCATCAGTTGATCGACTGTTTTCGCTGTGCGCCGGTGATCTTATATGTCGCTGAAAAGTTCATTCGGCAAAACATCCAAAGGATACCTAAGACCATGGTATCCAATGTGAAAGAAAGCGGAGAGGTTAAGATCATTAAATGCAAAACTGCACAAGCACAAACAGATGCAGTATTAAACCAAACGCTTAGCAACACCAGCGAATGGGCAATATTAGCAAGAACTAATCAGAGCCTAGACGAAATAGAAAAAGAACTTTCTAAGTTTGGCGTGAGAGCTAATCGGCTCGGTGGTAAGAGTATTTGGGACCACCCTACGGCTGAACTTTTAATGAAATTTCTCTACTCGTTAACCAATCCAGGAGACGTTCGCTTTTTACACGAGATCTTGGGTTTAAACGAAGAATGTGAAGATGTTATCCATGATATTTGCAGCCAAGCAAGAAGCTCTGGTGGCATTTGCGGGGTCATCGAGTCACCTGAGTTTCCTTGGGGGAGCCGCACACACAAGATCCAACAAAAGTTCGTCGATTGGACGTTAGACTCGGGTAATGACGCCGTGATAAAAACAAAGTTAACGGAGTTAGCGGTGTTTATGGCCAAGATGGACTGTGCTGTGGCAGGCGTATCGGATAGTGTTATCCAAATCCTATTGGGTATGAAGGGGTCACTATTTAGTCGAACCAAGAAAATCACAGAGAGATTGTTTACAAGCAATGCCAATACAGCCGAGGCGGGGCAAAATACCATTACCTTAGCAACCATGCACGGCAGTAAGGGATTAGAGTGGGAACGCGTTTGGATACTCGACGTTAACCATGGCAAAGTTCCCAACAAACGCGCTTTAGAGGAGCATGGCGTCGAGGAGGAGCGGCGCTTATTTTACGTTGCTATGACTAGGGCAAAAGTCGAGCTTTGCATCAGCTATGTTTACGACCAAAGCATCTTTATTACCCATATAGAGGAGACTTGCGAGAACCATATTAAGCAGCTAGTCGCAAAAGAGGCAGAGCCACAAGGTGATGAGGCCGCTTAATAAAGAAAAACGTCTAAAAGCTCACAATTACCCACAGATATTGTGCAAGAGTAAAATTGTTAAATTAAAATCAAAGGACGGTTGCTTTAAAAGCAGCAATCACCAGTTTTAATCCTGTTGTTAGGTTTTACTCGCTTCTCGGCGAATGACTCATAGCAAAAGGCTTGTTAGCTAAGACAGGTTAATCTTTTAGCGGGTACAAGGGTACTGACGGTGCATCGCACTTTAACGTAACACATACTTCAACACCACCACCCTCGCGGGAGCATACACACTCCCACACAGGGAATAGTTATGCTCGTTTTCCGTGGGAATTCAACCTCTCTGGAGGACAAGGAGCTAGCTATGAAAATGTTTAATCGTATCAACAAAACCACCATCGACGGGAATGTTGTAGTTGTAAACCTCAACCAAGGAAACAACGGCCCGTATGGAACAGTGCGCCTCGCGCACGATGCAAGCTTCACCAAAAAAGGCAGTCAAGAGCGGGTTGAAAAGACCACTTTTGTTAACCTTAAAGTTGATAGCTTCGCATTGAAAAACCTTACGATGGCTCTTGAAGTTGGGGATTATCTTATTGTCTCAGGCGAGTTAATCACTGAAGAATTTCAAGATAACCAAACTCAGAAAAATCGAGAAGCCACCAAAGTTCGTGTCAGTCATATCGACTTACACTTACCGAAGTCGGTCAAAGAGATGCTTAAGCAGCAGGGGCTTATAGGGATGCAAACGCGTCCTTATCAAGCCCAGAATCAAGCGCCAGCGCAACCAACCCAGCAATGGGGAGGTCAGCAAGATGCGACTGCTCCAAAGCCGGCTCAAGTCAATCAGCAAAACCAAGCTTGGGGGCAACCGCAACAGCCTCAAGGCAACGGCGGCTTCTACAACCAATAATAAACCAACCCTAAGAGGGATGACTCCCTCATGGGATGACTCCCTCCATAACTGGAGGACGAGCTATGTATAGCTTCCATACTGTAGAGTACACCTACGCGTGTATCTTGTTTTTATGCGCACTATTTAGCGTATGCGGCATTGGCTACACCTATGCCCAATTGACCCAAGGCAAAAAGAAAGGAGGCTCAAAATGAGTATCCAATCAAAAGCCCGTAAAGCCACCGGTGCGTACCAAGGGCGCCGTGCTAACAAGCTTCGTAAGAAGCTTCAAAGTCTTGGGCAGGACGCTAAGTGGATCAAGCTTTTGTACGCCTCACAGCGCACTAAAGCGGAAGCCAAAGAAAATATTTTCCTAGCGTAATCACTTCAAAACCAACAACCCAGCGAGGGCATTATTCCCTCTTGGGAGTCGTGTGCCTTGCTTTTGGAGGACACATGAAAGCAACAACAAAAAGAAGTGAACTGCAAGGTGATATGTTTTCAGGGACGTTTCAAGCCATTGATGACGTGCCCAAGCAGCGCAAGCCACGCGCTAAGCGTGCTACGGTGAAAACAACATCATTTCGCAAAATGCAGATGAAGCGTCAACCCCATTGGGATGATCCTCGCTGCATTGAGCACGCCTTGGACAAAGATCTTATTCAAAAAATTGAAAGCGGTGACAGCAAGTACCTGAACATGGTGATGCTCAATCCCGATTTTGATTTGGAGAACAAAACTTGCCACTTCGTGTGGACGGATGCAGACATCGACTTGCTTTGGCAAGGGATGCTTCAGCATACGTTCGACAAAATACATAACATCATGAATTTTGGATCGAAAGGCAAGGGCAATCTTGGAGAGCTTCAAACTGAAGCGGACTGGATTGAAACCAAGTTCTTTGTGAGAGTTTTGGAAGAAATGGGGTATCACGACTATGCACGGCAAATTCAAAGCGCCTTGTTAGATATGATGCCTGAACACATAAATAAATAACTTTTAACCCTGAAGGGCGAACACACCTTTAGGGGGTGTATTCGCTCATTTATTGTCCTGGAGGACACTGATATGAATGCACAAGTAACAAACTTAAATGTAAACCCATCTCAAGTTAACTATAACGAGATGGAAATGAAGCCTCTGGGTGAAGTGTTGAAAAACATTGATTTACCAGATGGAGCAAAAGCCATGCAAGTGCCTGTTCGCAAGCATAAGCATGAAGCGGTGCCTGATTTAAATCCTCTTTATTTTCCTAACAAGAAAATCGCAATGATGGCGGTGAATTGGTGGTTTGCGCAAGCAAATTGCTACAAGCCACTGCATTGTTGGGGTGAGTCAGGTGCAGGTAAGTCAGAGCTAGCGCGCTGGTTGTGTGCTTGCTTTAACGAGCCCATGTTCCAATTGACATTCCATGGCCAGATGCGAGTTCAATCTGTTGAAGGCTACTCAATTCTGGTGGAAGAAGGAGCAGGTGTTATTACCCGCCACATTGAGTCTGACTTAATGCAGGCTTATGAACATGGAGGAATGTTTGTTGCTGATGAGTTGGATAAAGCCAACCCGGATGTAACATCACACCTTCACGATATTTGTGACGGCAAGCCGCACACCACGGAAAAGGGCAAAACCATCGTGCGACATAAGCAATTTCGCTTGATGTCCACTGGCAACACCAACGGTAACGGTTCAACCCGTTACACAACGTGTATGCCTTGGGATGCCGCACTTCGCTTGCGCTTTGCCTTTTTGGTTCATCCGTATCCAGAAATGGAGAACGAGATAGCAATCTTAAAGGCAATCAGTCCGATCATTGATTTGGCTGGTCGTAAGTTAATGGTGCAGGTCGCTAACTTCATTCGTGAATTGGCAAGCCCTGATATAGACAGTGTGAGCTCACCATTTGGTGTGCGCAACACGGTCGACTGGTACAAGTATTGTTTAGTATTTGGTGAAGCGGCAACGCTGAAAAACGCGCTAGATTTTACTTACTTGAACGGCCTTGAAGCGGATGAGCTTGAGGTGGCAAATGATGCGATTGCGAAGAAATTCGCGGATGCATTAGAAAAGCCACTAAGTGCCTATCTTGCAAAAAAGTCGTAGCGGTTGACACTCAAGGCAGCTCAGATGAGCCGCCTTACAAGTGTTCGCCGCTGCCAAATGTTAGAGAGTTGGAAGCACTGCGTTTTACCTCGGGGTCAAAACTGATCGACGATGGTAATTATAAGGTGTGGGCTGTTGCCCTTGACGATGACGGAAGGCATCTACATCGGATTTTTACCAATCCCGAAACAGGAGAGGGGCTTGTGTATTACAAATCAGATCACCTAGATGTAGCCAACCAATGTCAAGATCGTGACTTGCTAGTTCAACAGAAAAGACGAAAAGGTTACGTCCTTTCCCATGGAACCATCGGTTTCACCATCAAAGAAGGACAGCTAGTGACGCGCTAAGCACACTGACTATCCACACCCGCAGGGGATCCAATTATCCCCTTGGGGTAATTGTGTCCTCTGCTTTTTAACTAAGTCCTGGAGGACACAATTATGCAAAACCAAACAAGTCAAGCAGCAAACCAAGAGTTAGCAGCAAAAGAAGCCGCAAAAGCGGTCGTAGAAAAAGTTGCCGCCCTTGAAGAAGGCTGTGCCATGGTCACCTGGCGTGTAGGAGGTTGCTGTGGCGAGGCCACTATTCCTAAAGCGCGCATTGCGTTAGACGGACGAGATTTAGATTCAGAACTAATATCTGGATCTAAAATTAGATGGTTTCCTCGTGAGGAAATCAAATTCGTCAACACCATTGGCACCCGGCTACAACGTAAGATTTTGTCTTACGGCACCATGCTCAATGGTGGGGTAGCGCTTGTACCTATTTGTAAGCTCAAAGAGTGCTACGAAGAGGTGGAAAGCATCAAGGCTGACTTCAACTCCAAGTTGAACGAAAGCTGCAGCGACTACCACAGCAAAATAGAGCGATTAAAGCTCGATAATACCAACGTAGCGGACTTAATTGACCGCTTTAAGTTGGATGTCGATGCTTTTCGAGGCCGCTTTAGCTTCAACGTAACGCCGCCTATCGCGTTCACGCCTCTATATGAGGAAGATCAAGATGAGCTGGTGGAAAGTGCAGCTAACAATCTGTACCAAGAAATTTGCAAAGAAGCGAATTTCATCTGGTCAGAGAAGTTAGAAGGCAACGACCGCGTTGGTCAAGCGCCAATAAATAGTTATGTTAAGCGTTTGTTCCAGAAGATGATTAATTTCAGCTTTTTGGATGAACAACTTAATAACGTGACTGCTGTTTTTGAGGAGCTGTTAGACAACTTGCCGAAAGCAGGTTGGATAAGTGGGGCACCGTATGAGCAGCTTTGCAAATGGATCCTCATTTGCGGGGATGAGCAGAAGCTGCGCAACGTGAGCAAAACAGGTTATAACACCTTGCTTGCTCCTCTAGCTCAACAACAAGCTCCAACCCCAGTTATGGGTGGCCTTGCGCAATTTGCGCCTGAGCCAACACAACCCGCCGAACAACCTAGCCCCAATCAAGCCACCAGCGAGCCAGTGCCTCAAGTTGAGGTAGCGGCCGCAATGGATCAAGGCTTTGGTTTTGGTTTAGGTCTAGGTGGTTTCTAGCAATCACAGGGTTTCGGCCCTGTTTCTTTAGAAGGAAAGAGCGATGAAAAGTTCGCAGATTGCTGGAAACAGCAAATTATCTCGTACCGAGATAGTCACGTTTACTCGAAGCTACGGCTTTGATGTTAAAGAAAATCAGTCAGATGATGCCGCTTTTTGGCACATGATGGCAGATAATTGCTACTGGATCGCAACCAAATGCGAAGACAGTGGTTACCGCGTCTTAGGACAAGTAATCACAGAAGCGCTTCGCGCTGGTGCAACAGTGGCTATGGATGGCAAGCGTTGTCTTATTAACACGTCCTTCGGGACGAGTCAGTTTGACGACGACAATGGTTATATTGAAATTGCCATTAAACGCTGGGATCGCTTCGTGCGATAACAGCAAGATGATAAACACTCAATAGGCGCCCGCCTTGCGGGTGTTTATCATCCTTTCAACTTTGCTACAAATCCCCTTGTAGCAAAAACAGTAGTTCCTCTGAAACCCCCTTCAGAAAACACCCCCTAGTAACACTCTCAACCACATGAACACCCTCATTAGCGTTGATACACACACTAGGCCAAAAACAGTAAGCAAGTCGCTTATTGTTAGGCAACCAAAGCTCCACACTCGTTAGATATGTTGCGTGGGCTAGATATGATTAAGTAATGAATAATTTGCAAATGTGGAACTCAACAAAGCGGTGGGGCTGGTTTGAGTTTCACCGCAGATCCTGTTTTCCAATGCGCTGTTAAGACAGTCCATCGTAAAACGGTTTTTCAACCATTTGTTTTGATTCTTTGGAACCTTTCCTTAGCGGAAAAACAAATGCCAGTGCCTTGTTTCAGCACTTTAAAACTGAAGCCTGATAATCATAATTGTCAGAACTTTCACGCAGGGACAATGCGCCCTTGCCGGCACTATCACCTGCATGTAATTGGAGGGTCTATGAGTGCCTATCAACAACCGGTCGAGTTAGATTTCTATCTTGGCCCATACGCTTTACAAACAAAACCCCGCGGCGTTTTGCTAGATGAACACTTACTCGGTTGCCCAAGTTCGCTTGAGCCCCTCGTTCGTGATTATCACAAGCACTATTGCTGTGGGACATTACCTGAGCTTCAAGCATCTGCTGACAAGCTCTTGACCATTGCTAGATCTGTGTTGACTAACCATCAACTTCAGATAATGACACAAGCCATTGAGGAGCGCTTAGGAAATCCGTGGTTTAGCGTCATAGCAAGACTTTAACCAACAAACCAACCCAACTGGGGAATAACCCCGATTGGGGCTCTATTCCTCTTTGGTTCGTCCTGGAGGACTTATGAGCAAAGCAAAAAATGAAAGCAAAAAAATTGTCCTAGACAGCAAAGGCCATGTAGCTGGCGCCGTCTGGAAGTGGGGACCGTTATTTAGCGAAAGCAAATAGCGGCGAGCGAACACTCTCTCTTCAACCGGTTCGCGGGAACCACCAAAGTATTCCTGCGTTGCGGGAGTTTTTTGGGGTTTTCGTGAATCTCAGGAGGTCCCCATGGACAGCAAGATCGATAGAGTAAAAGCGCTTGTACTACAACGTGGTGGCTGGGAAGCAGTGTATAAAACCTACCCTGCCATCATGAAAAGCGCGAATAAAAACGGTGCTGCCGTACCCGATCCTCGCAATGGTGAAGGTAAAACTCGCTTTCGTCTTTACAAAGACTGGCGGGAAACCGGCGGAGGCTATTTGAACGGAGTTGGAGCGCTGCCAGATGGCATTGAAGTGATTGCTGAGGTTGAGAATATCAGCAAAGGCGAAGCAATGAATCTGATTATTCAGATTCTAGGTGGTGATTTATCTTCCGTCACCAGATCCGATGTAAAACGTGTTCAAGATGCACAACAAAGTGCACGAGAACATTACATAGAGCCAGAAAAGGTGGCTAAACGGAAGGCCAATGTTGAGAAAGTTTTTAGTGGCTGTGTCCCGATCCAATCGAGCGCAGTGGCATTGACTTACTTGCAAAATAGAGGCCTCAACGTTGATAACCTACCTCGGTCAATGATGTTTAACCCGAGTGTTAGGCATTGGGACCCAGAAACAGGCAAAAACAGCTGGTGGCCAGCCATCGTATCGGTGATCACCGACGTTAATGGCCGCAACGTCTCTCTCCATATCATTTATTTGGAGAAAGATGGCAGCGACAAAGCGCCCGTTTGTCGAGCGAAGCAACAAATGCCTGCCCCTGAGTACATGGGCGGTAAGTTTATTCGATTGGCAGAGCCGGTCTGGACACCCAATGGGTACCTGATTGCTACCTGTGAAGGTATCGAGACAGGGCTTGCCATCATGGAAGCCACGGGCATCCCCGTTTGGGCAGGAATTAGCGCTGATATTATGGCGTTAATGGAGTTCCCGCCTGAAGTCACTAACGTCCTTATCTACGAAGATAAAGACAGAAGTGAGGGAGGCCAGCGCTGCGCCAAACAGCTTGAGACGCGCCTTTTGAAAGAAGGTCGTTCAGTTGAAATTCTTACTCCGTCATCACCTATCCCTGCGGGGGCTAAATCGGTAGATTGGCTGGATGAGTTCATCTGGAACGGTGTCGATGCTTTCGAGTTCTACATCGATGAGGATGACTTGGCGCAATGGCAAGCGCTCTATGAGCAGCAACACGCTACGCAAACACAAGTTGAGACAGCATAGGAGGCAATATGGTAATAACAGATCAAAGCGTCACTGTTTTAGAAGCCATGTTGTCGCAAGGGGCTGATATTGAGTCCCAGTGTCGCAATGGTTTTTGTGGAGCTTGTAAGACATGCGCAAGCGGCGAGGTTAAATACCTAAAAGAGCCGCTTGGCTATCTCGCCAAAGGTGAGATCTTGCCTTGCGTGTGCGTGGCTCAAGGTGAGTTAACCATAAACTAATACACATGGCAGCTTTGGCTGCCGTGTATTCTCTAAGCGTATTTTTTTGAAGATGCGCTCAGTGAATACACGGTAGTCACTAAAGGAGCGAGCCATGAACACACAACAACTTTTACACATAGATATTTCTGACAATAAACTTCATGTTGGAAAGAAAATATTTCAAATTAAGGCATCGTTTTGTTCAATCGAAGATGCTCACACTCGGATCTCTAAATGGGCTATGAAGCGCGGTCTAATGACTGAGCAAGATGAGCTGATCGTTTATGAGTCCTAATTGGGTTCAGCCACTTAACGGTGGCTGGCTCTTTCCAATGTCTTGCAATGACAGGGCATCGCAAAGAGTTTCCCTGTTTATTCGACACTTTGAAAACCTTTTTCTCAGTTGAGAATAAACTCAGTGCCTGTTTCAGCACTTAAAACCCGGAACCTGATTACCAAATAATCAGTAATGTTAACTATCAACACAACTAACCTGACCGAAGGGGATTAGAAAACACCCCTTTGGGGCGTTCTCTCTTTCTTTGAAGTCACAGGAGGACGTTATGAAACAAAAAACTAACCTAAAAAAAATCCAAGCCCGCTTGAAAATAATGGGCCGGATTATGACAAAACGAAAAGGCCTAAATGTCCACATTAGTGGAAATCAAGCTTTTCACACAGAAAATAGTGTGTATCTGCCTGCCGGTGCAGCAGATGACATTGAGTACCTAGAGGCACTAGAGGGCTTTAATGACCATGAATTTGGCCATCATGAACACTCAAAAGAGTGCTTAGTTCTAAAAGCGCGTAAAATTTCAACCCTTTGTGAGCGCTTTCAGAATGGTTTTGAAGACGTCCGGATGGAACAACTCGTGATGAATGAGTGGCCTGGGTCAGTCAAAACACTTAACAACACTATCAAGTGGTGTTTGACAAATGGCTGGTTCCCCGAGCCTGAGCAGATGAAGCCAGCTTCATTAGTTCAGATGGGACTGCTCTATCGTGGTCGAGCGGAGTACTGCAACCAAACTTTGTTGAGCGATTATGCTCAGCGGACTTGGGATTTATTGCAAGAGCTTTTGCCGGAAGATATCTACCAAGGTCTTGAAGCTATCCACCAAAAGCTAGGTCACGTTGTGACAGAGCAGGATGCGCTAGACTTGGCGCTTGAAGCGTTGAAGTTGTTTGAAGATGATTCAAGCCAAGGTAGCGACAGCGACCAAGGTGATGATTCAAACCAAGGCAGCGACAGCGACCAAGATGATGATTCAAACCAAGGTAGCGACAGCGACCAAGATGATGATGATTCAAACCAAGGTAGCGACAGCGACCAAGGTGATGATGATTCAAGCCAAGGTAGCGACAGCGGCCAAGGTGATGATGATTCAAGCCAAGGTAGCGACAGCGGCCAAGGTGATGATGATTCAAGCCAAGGTAGCGACAGCGGCCAAGGTGATGATGACTCAAGCCAAGGCAGCGACAGCTGCCAAGGTGGTGATGATTCAAGCTCAAGTCAAGCAAAGCAGGGACGAAGCGATCTGGAAAAAGGAGTGTTGCAAGGCATTCTTGATGCTTTACCAGAAGATCTAGTTGATGACTTCCATGAGCTAATCAAAGCGAAACTGGAAGAAGCTTCAACGGAGGCTTATCGTGAAGGAGAGGTTAACGATTTGTTGCCTATCCACAAATTTCCAGGCGAATACAGCATGGATGTAAAGGAAGCCAAAAAAGCGTCTTTCGCTGTTAGACGAGCTTTACAAAAAGGGCTGTTTGACCGAAACCATAAGCCTGCGTCTTACGACAGGCTAGGGGATTCGTTTGATCAAGACCTGCTTGCGGGTGTGCCAGCTGGAAATATAGCGATTTTCAAGCGTGAAACCTTGGTCAGAAAAGAGAATGCAGCTGTTAGCATTCTCATTGATAGATCTGGCTCAATGGGATATGAGCGCATGGAAAAAGCGTGTAAGAGTGCGCTTGCCTTGGCTTATGCCTTGGATGCCATACCCGATGTACGGTTCAATGTAGGGTTCTATCCTTATAGTGATCCGCAAGTGGGGTGGTCTCTCAATCAAGTGGTAGGCTTTAGTGACAAACTGGCACCCAATGTGAAGCGTTTCGGCGTATCGCACAGTGGTGGAACGCCAACAGGTGAGGCTATTAATTCCGTTGTTTTGGAGTTAAGCCAACAACAAGCAAACAAGAAATTGCTGTTTGTTATCACCGATGGCGATCCTAATTGCCCCGATGCCACGTCAAGAGCAATAGCGGAAGCGAATGCACTTGGCATACAAGTTGTGGGTTTTGGGATAAATACTGATCGATTGCTCGGTTTTGAAGCGTGTGGCTTTGTTGTCATTGATGATGTTGCAACGCTACACAAAACAGTTGGTCAAGCCCTAAAAGAAAAACTGTTCTAACCATAAACCCAACCGGGGGATTTTGCCCTTGTTGGGTTAAATCCTCTTTGTTTTATCCTTGGAGGATGCATGAATAAAATTAAATGGTTAATTTGCACAGTGCTTAGCGTAAGCACAGCACTTGGTAAAGCACCTGAAAACTTTAAGGCAGGAGGCTCAGATGAATAAACGCTATTACTTGGCCGCAATCCTGCTCATTTGTGCAGGCACAAGTTTTGAAAACTTCATGCAAGGCGTCATGGTTGAAGGTTTAATTTTCCTAGTGCAAGCCATCATTGGTCTGTTGTTGCTTGATAAATTCATCAAACAACTCAAAGTGCCGATCACATATAAATATAAAATCGACTGCCAACCGCCAAAGCTCTCGGTGGAGCAGCAGGAGATTTTATCGGCATTGCAAGTTGCAAGAGCTGCATACCTAATCAACAAAGGAATGCCGGACAACTCTTTGCTGCAAGATATCCGATGTGATTTGGAGAAAAAGCTAAGCGTTTATTCGCCCAAAACACGGAAGGACATTCTTGATTTGTTAAAGAGTGAACATCGCATGGCAGAGCATGTCATGGCAAAGCTGCTGCAAACACCGCACAAAATTAAATAACCCAACCCTACAGGGGATACTTCCCCTACAGGGATAGTGTCCTCTATTCAATATTGTCTTTGGAGGACACTACCATGCAAAAACTCATTCAAGTTAAAGAAGCGCCTGGAACTTATCGCCTAAAACGCGGAGTAACATTAACCGAAGCGGAAATTTTAACGATGGCTCGTGAGATAGCCATCAATAAAATGAAAGCAGGTGAGGTTGCTATCAGCAGCACGGTGATGATGAAAGAACACATTCGCAGCATCTCTCAAAGCTATGAGCGAGAGGTATTCGGCGTAATTCATCTGAATAACCAGCATCAAATCCTTGATGTTGAAGAATTATTCTTTGGTACGATAGATAGCGCGTCAGTTCACCCGAGGGAGGTAGTGAAAAGCTGTCTTGCTCGAAACAGCGCTGCGATAGTGCTATATCACAATCACCCTAGTGGTAAAACAGAACCTTCGCAAGCAGATCGTCGTATTACACTGCGTTTAAATGAAGCGCTAGGGCTGGTGGATGTAAGGTTGCTGGATCACTTTGTGGTATCAGCCACCGGAGCCACTTCGTTCGCAGAGCGGGGGTGGATCTAATGTCTATCTACCTAAAGCTTGGACGTCTTGCTGTGACCAAAGGAGAAGTTAAATTCCTTTGCGCCCCAGAGGATAAAAAGCGAAATAAGTCCATTGCCATTTACTACTTCGGCGATGGTACCAAAGTGTTCATTTACAAAAATGGACGTCAACCTATATCACTTCTCGGTCCATTAGACATACCCCTAATGAGCCAAGCAATCTCGCACGCTGAGTCGTTGCTTGATTGCTGGAGTGATGAACAACCAACCCCACACAAAGTCACCATCGCGGCTTAATGTGGATAACTATAAGGTAGGCAATAAATTTGCCTGCCTTTCTGGAGGATGTATGAGTAACGCAAACCCACAAGAAGGGCTAATGCTGATTGAGGTGATTAAAGGCTTATCTTTGATTATTGCAGCGGCAATACCATCATTAGTCGCGGCTTTAATTAGCCGTTCAAGAACCGATCTGAAACAGCTAAAGGCGAAGTACCGCCGGTTATTATCAGATCACAGATTCATGCTTGAGCTTGAGCAAAACTATGTTCAGCGTGAAAAAGACTTGAGAGGTCAAAGTGGCAAGAACACCATGCGTAAGCAGGTGTTGCAAACCACAAACCTCACATTGTCTGGCCGTTTCACTCCTAACCGGATTGATCGTGAGCTGGGCAAGGAGGCTGACCATGAATAAACCAACCCAACCTGAGAAGGAAGTTGACCATGATGGAGTCGGTAGCCCGTGGCAAAACAGCGACAGCGCTGATAGTAAGGGTGAAGATAACCAATTGGTTGCTATCGAACTTCTTACCGATGGGGTACTAAGTAGTTACCACAATTTATCCGTTTAGGAGGTGAGCATGTGCTTTAAATCAAGCATTGTCTCATATCCTGATCGCGGTCACTGGGGCAACAACAAGTACCGGGGGAACTGCTCTGGCCACATCATCAAGGATTTCATCCAGACTTACGGAAACCCGAATAGTTTGGTGGTTGACCCATCCATAGGAGGCGGAACCTTCATGGATGTTGCTAAAGAGTTAGGCGTTGCGTATGTAGGCACTGATTTACATCAGGGTTTTAACTTGCTGACTGACTCGCTGGCAGATGAAGTGGCTAAGCACTACCAAACAAAAGCCAACTTGGTGTTTTGGCACCCGCCTTACGCAGACATGATCAAATACTCGGGCAATATGTACGGTGAGGTAAATCCATACGATTTGTCACAGATGGGCATTGAAACCTTCGGGCAATTTGTTCAAGTTGCGTTGTTTAACATCTACGATGCGCTGCAAGATGGCGGTGTGTACGGGGTGTTGATCGGCAACATGCGAAGAAAGGGTCGCTACTATAATCTTTCTTCAATGATTGAGCGATTGGCGCCGGGCGTATTGATTGACGAAATTATCAAAACACAGCACAACAATGTGTCAGATAGTCGTCAGTACACCGGCAACATCGTAAGGATAATGCATGAGAAGTTACTGGTTTTTCGTAAAGAAAAGTCAGTGACGCCAATTGCTCCCATGCGCAAGCGGTTAGAAAAGCACGCTGAAAACCTAGTGAGAAGCACGATTTATGCCTCTTGTCTGGGTAGAAAGAGAGTGGAGCTAATCCAGCTTTATGCGCTTGTTGAGCCATTCGGTTACATGCAAGAAGATGTCAACATCATCGTTGATGAAGAAGTGAAGGCAAGGAGACTGGCCATCACTAACCAACAACAAATCTATATCCCATAACCTTTTTGCATAAGTGGCCGCTGGCTGCTTATGCCCTTTTTCAATGCGTTGATAATAAGACAGTGCATCGCAAAAGGTTTCATCGCTAGTTAGTTTTCTTCAATGAAGCATTCATTGTATTAATTCTAACGGCAAGTGCCGCACTACACTTTTCCAAGTGCAAACTCAGTAGGCCATCTACTGTTTAACAACAACAGGAGTTTTCTATGAAACTCACAATACTAGATGGGTATGTCATTTCAGAGTATATAAGATTTGCTCGCCCTGACTATAAAGGCCCAATACACATAGACCTAAAAAGGCTTGCTGATATTCATAAGCCAAAGGTTGAAAAAGTCGTCGAAGCCGCATTAATAAAAATGCGTGCATCGGTAAAAACAACTAACCGTTAACCCACACACAAACCAAATGGAGGACGACCATGACAGGTATCTGGATTGGTATATTTATAATTACAATAGGTACTTGTTACCTAGCTAATACAAGCACGCTAGACCGCTTGATAATTGGTACCAAGAACAAAGCAGTCATTTGGATGTGCTACATAGCATACCTAAATGTACTGCAATTAGACTATACATCATCCACTGCGAGTGGATTGGTGTTAAGTGTAATGCTTTGCACTATTTACGTCGTTTGCATCAACGTATTTACTCAGCTGTTTTCAGCTAAGAGTAAGGTGCAAGATGAGTTTTTCTCTGTTCAGGTCGATGAGCCAATCAGAGAATATACAATTAAGGAGTCACCAGTAGGAATACTGACCGCCACGGCTCCAGTAGAACTTAAAGCAGACGTTGCTAAGCCAACATCTGTTTTGAAAAAGCGCAAGCCTCGTAAGCAAAGAGAGCAAGATGTTGCTCTTGAGCAACTAAAAGAGGCGCTTAACGGAAAAACTTCTATTGAGGAAGTTCCAGCTGTTAAGAGTTATGCGTCTCGTCGGGAGATGAATTTCTCTTAATCACTAAGTTGAGTCCTTATGGGCTCAACTGCTTTTCCTTGCGCTCTAGGTGATAGAGTTCAAAGCAAAGCAGTTTCACCCCTGATTAACTTAATGGCCAAACCCTTTGGTGATTATTGTTAATCAGTCAGTGTTGCTCGACACTTTAAAATCAAGCACGGCAAACAAAATGCCGTTTTTACAAACCGCCCTGCGGACGTACCCGCACGGGAACAATACGTCTGCAAAATTACTTTTATTTTGGAGGTCGTATTATGACAAAAATCAACCAACAATCAGGCTTCTTAGGCCTAGTCATGCGTTTAAAAGATCAATTTCGTTGGCCTTTGATGCGCGTAAAAATACCAGAATCTGTGCATTCACACAGTATGGACACGGTGATGATCACTCACATACTGTGGATGATACACAGTAAAGTTTTCAAACAAACAGACTGGGATTTGGGCGTCTTACTCGAAGCGGCCATGGTGCATGATCTTGAGGAAAGTGTATGTCAGGATACAAGTTTTGTATGTAAGAACATGACCTTAAGAATGTCAGAGGCATGTGCTGAAATTGCAGAAATAGCAAAAAGGAAGATAATTAACACGCTTCCTTATGAAATGCGCGAGCATATGACTCAGGCTATGTACCCAGTCGAAGAAGTTCATAAAGTAGTGAAGGCTGCCGATCTACTCTCTGCGCTTTTAAAAGCGATAGATGAAGTAGAAGCTTTTAATGAGAAAGAGTTTGGTGATGTTCTAGCACGTCAAACTGAAGTCATAAAAGACCTCGCCAAAAAAATGCCCGAAGTAGCCTACTTTATGGAGGTTTTCACCCCAGGCATGTCCATGTCATACGACAAGCTCGCTAATGAGTTTGTGCAAGGTGACGAACCATTAAAACTAGCTAACTAACAAACCCTTGAGGGCGCGCCCTTAGGGGAGCGTATCCCTCAATATGGAGGATATATGAAAGAGTGCAACCGTTGTGGTCAATTGAGTGTTATAGACGGTGAGTGCATCGTTTGTGATCATGTTTGCGACCATGATTCAACTTATGAAGCAACTGGTCAGTGCTCATGGTGCTGGGAGCTTGAAGCGAATACGCAGGATCTCTTGACTCATGTTGAAGGCTTGCTCGCTTACGGGCAAATATCACCATTTGTCTGGACGAGATTGAAGCATCTTCTGCTCAACAGCAAAATAATTAACCTTACCTTACTACCGATAGAGGCGCCTGATTTAACCAGAGATAATCTGGTCGAAAAGGTGGCCTGGCGCTATCGAGAGCTCAAATCCTTAAATCATTACAACTAGGCCTCACCACCCTAGCAGAAAACCAAAATCACTGGAGGAAAACGCAATGATTATAGCTAACAATACTAACCAACAAGCCTATCTTGCTTCAAATAGCTGCCATATTTCGCCGAAGTATGGCGAGATTATTGAAACAGAAGGTGGCTATGAAATGTACATACAAGTCACTGTTAAGGTGACTAACGTAGCAGATATTCTTCTACAGAAAGAAGAAAACATGATTGTGCCTTACATTCGCAATGCGGTCGGGCGCATTGAGGTTACTGACAGCCAGCTGGCGCTAACCATCCGAGCGTATAGCAGTTTCGGGTTCTTTGGTGGTTATAGCGTAAGACAAGCCGCTATCAATGAACTGAAATTAGCCAAGCAAGAAAAAGATTGGTGTTTTGCAGCTCGTTTGATGCTGAAAGATTATCTTTTAGCACAGATAAATCGAAACAACGCCAACCCTATAGCGGCTAAAGTCGCTAAAACCTTACAGCGTTTAGAGCGGGCTAAGCAATTAGTCACCATCTAACGCCTTAGTTGAGTCCATATGGGCTCAACTGCTTTTCCTTGCACTTTGAGTCATCAAAGTTCAAAGCAAAGCAGTTTCAACCTAATTGAACTATTAACCGAACCTTTTGGTTAAAACCTTCAATTAGTCAGTGTTGCTCGACACTTTAAAATCAAGCACGGCAAACAAAATGCCGTTTTTACCACCCGCCCTGCGGACGTACCCGCATGGGAATAATACGTCTGCAAAATTACTTAAATTTTGGAGGACGTATGAAGGTCTACATTGAGCGCCATGCGCGAAACAACCTAAAGAAAAAAGGCTATGACGAGCTGGAAAATATTCATTTTTCACTCGGTTATTGCCAAGGTGACGGCATTTGCTGTACGGGCTACATCAGTAACAGCGAGTGCAAAGAAAAAGCAACCGAGCTGTCTATGTCACGCAAAGACATCAGGGAGTTAGTCAAATTTCTCGATGATGAGGATGTGTACATCGAGGTAAGTCACTCAGGAGGCTACTACCACTCTAAATCAATCCGTTTTGAAGCGATTAACGCTGGATTAGCAGAACCAGAAATGGAGCAAATGCTAGACGAGTTAGTTGCTTACATCTGTGATGAGGTAACCGACACACTGGACTCAATTTTGGCTGATTGTTATGCCTTAATTGAAGCGAGTCCAGTGGATGATTTAGATGGCGCGTTTGAGATCAAAACGATCCGAACCAAGCGCCTTAAGCTTGAGGTCAAGCTCGTTTACTGCGATAACGTCGACGACTGCGTTGAAATGTGGGATGAAGCCGTTATCGATGAATGCATCGAACAAATGCTTGCCGGCGTACTCGTTCACGGTGCGCTTTATATCGGCTTACATGTCGATGATGAGCATACGCTACTGGCGAATGAGTATTACGGTAACACTCAGTTGGTTAAGAAGGGGGATAAATACCCGCTGATTTACCACGATTTCGTCAGGTCGTTTATTCGTGACTACGCCAATCTTGCTTTAAAAGAGCTTGGTGTTGAGCGAAAAAATGTAGCTGAACGTGATGCTGGGCGAGTGGCCAGAGCGTTTCGTCGTGAGACTGCCATTGCGCAGGAACACGAGCAGCAGCGAGAGCGCGAAGCGTTGGAGAAACAGCAGCAAGAAGATGCGTTGTTTACATCTCTTTGGCAAGTTTCAACCAACAATCCGCTTACGTTAAACCTTTAAACCTTTAAACCCAACCCGCAGGGGCATTTATTCCCCTAGCGGAATAGTGCCTTCTGCATTTCAAAATGTTCTAGGAGGACACTATGGATGCACTAATCACCTATTACGTGAAGAAAACCTTAACCGAGCATGGTTATGGCGAGCTTGATGGGCTTTACTGGGAATACGGCGATCATCCTTTTGATGATATTGCTGTCTTTGGCAGTTTATCCACTCAAGCGCTGGTGGATAAAGCCGGTAGGCTGCCTATCTTTAATGATCGGCAACAGTGGGATTTGACCGCTCTTATTTGGCAAGAGCAGCTTCAGCTTGATAGCTTGCGTAAAGACAAGTTCTCAGTTGAATGGCTGGTTACCAATGCTCCAGTGTTCAACTCTAAACAAAAGCAGCTTATTAGCTGGTTAGAGAAGGAGATAAAGCGCGAGCTAAGCCATCTAAAAAACCAGATGTACGCGGTTATTAGGCTTATCATGGAAGCCCGTGGTAAGCAGAAAGTTTTGGTGGATAAAACGACCAAAAACTTAAACGTCGTCGTGTCAATTACATACGATGATGCAGAGGACGGCAGCCTTTTGGAGCTCGGGGATGAAGAAGAATATGATCACATGGTTAAACATGCGATCTTGGGTTCAATGCTGTATGGCACGGTCACCGTGGATATTTACAATCAAAGCGACATGGTAAACATCTACACCATGACCAAAGGGGGATGCGCTATTTACCAAACCCTAAATGGCCATTGGCAAGGCTTGTCTGAGATTGTCTCTAAGATGATCACAGAAGAGCGCCCCTTCTTTGATTTGCCCGAAACCCAAAAAGTGGCAGTGCTCACCGAGCCTGTTAACTCAATTGGTTGGCTAAGCTCGTTGATCCCAGCTTGATAGGAGGCTGTATGAAATCACAATTAAACCATCCCACAGCTTACTTCTACTATGGTAAGAAATTTGTGGGTGCTTCAATTGCTTCGACCACCCCACAAGATGCGTTCAAGCAGAATATGGAATACACCAAATCACTCGATTTAGGCTGTTTACCATATCTGCGTCACTGTACTCATGTGGAAATCGTGTGGCATGAGCAAGACAAAGCGGTGATATTGGAAAGGGATGATCCTAACTGGGAACAGCCGGTTTCGTCACTGCTACCAAGCTGCTAATCAAGTAAACAAAACCCGCAGGGGCATTTATTCCCCTAGCGGAATAGTGCCCTCAGCATTTACCAATGTCTTAGGAGGACACTATGAAAGGTCTATACCACTTTTCAGCAAACCAAAAGTTAAAACATTTTGGCTATCATGGACTCAAATTACACGAGTTCTTAGTCGAAGATGCCGGCATGGATAACTTAACGCTGGCCGGGACGCTGACAACCGAAACCTTGGTTAAAAAAGTTGAAGGTTTTAAGGTTTTTAGTCAATTTGAAAAAGAGCGCCTGATCTTACTGCTCACTCTCAAGCAGATTGAGATAACTGTAAAAAGGGTGCCAGGACCGTTCACGGTTGAATACATCATCAGTGATGATGAGGGATGCTCAAAAATGCAAAAACGTTTACTAGAGTGGTTAACACTCTGTGTTAAGCGTGAGCTTGAGAGCATCAAGGCTCAACTGTTGGCTAGATTCCAATTGATCTATCAGTCAACCAGTGACTCTAAGGTAATTTGGAAGTTAAAAACCAAAAACCTAAATGTAGTGGTCATGGCTCGTCACGATATAGATGAGCTAGATGAGTACATCAGCTGGAGACTAGACGAAGAGAAGTACGAAATAGTGAAAGCGGCCTTTTTTGGCAACCTATTTCTGGGCTCTTTGATGGTCAACGTGTGGTCAAATGAAGAAGGAAGAGTGATCTATTCAAATCGAATAAATTCGACTGCTCTTTTTAAGCAACCTGGAGGCACTTGGGAAGGCTTGTATCAGCCACTCAAAGCTGTGTTAGACGAAGGCAGGGAAGAGATAAGTAAGTTTATCAAGCCCAGCCTTGAGCCTATTGCATCATCATCAAGCGATGGGTTATGGCTTAACTCACTGCTGACTGCATAACACCCCAAGGGTACTTGCCCTTGGGCAGTATCCTTTTGCTATCGTGAAAAGGAACATTTATGCGCGACACAATACAGTTAAATAACTACTACTCGCTAGAAGGAACGTTGACCAAACTCCGCGATACGCTGAGTGCCACGGATCGTCTTGATGCTTTGGCTCTGCTTGAAAAAGCGGTAAACAAGGAAAAGCAAGACAACCAGTATGCAGAGCAAATGAAAAACGCCCTGCAATTTGGCTCAACCGTCGCGTTAAGAGAACTGCTTTCACCTTTTGGTAACTACTGGAAGGCGAGCAGTGACACGTACCCCTACTATCCGCATTCAGATGCAGTAAACGGCATTGATTCGGCCATGGGTGCGATTAAATATGATCTGGTCAAGCGCGGTGCGCTGCAAGAGCATATTGAATTCGTCAATCTAATGAGAAGTTAAACCAATTAAACAACCAACCCTAACGGGCGTCAGTACCCGTTATGGGACTGCGCCCTCTAAACACAAAGAGAGGACGACAATATGCTAGTCACGACAGAAACAACCAAATTCGATGTTAAGCATTACACATTCAACCCAGAGCAACTAGATGGCGAGCGATTCCAGCTTAAATGCCTTGGGGAGATAGAGCTCGAACATATGTTCACGATTTCTAATGAAGTGACGGTAACCATTCAAAAGAGTGAAGTGCCAGATAGATTATTTTTAGAGGAAAAATGCATTACTGGGGACGAACAACCGAACTTTTCAAGTATTCATGATGTGGAAATATTGGAAGATCGATTCATCATCCGAATCAAGTACAGCCACTTTAAATTTTTTACCAAAAACACATCAGAAAGCCGCAAGGCGACGTTGCGAGAAAAGGTAAGATCTTGGAACAAAGAGGCTGATTTGGTTCTGTTAGCAAAAAACTTTGTCACAGCCAAAATAATGGATAAAGTCGAAGTTTTTAATGACGCTGAATTAAATTGGGCACGACAGTTGTTCAACAGCAACTTAACGATTCGTATGCAGAGAAAGCTTGCGCAGGAAAAAAACCAGCAATGGCTTTTCCTAAAAGCATACGAGTATGAGCTCAACGCAAAGCTAGAGCACTTACACGATGAAAAAGCCAAGTTGCTTAAAGCCACCTTTGTCACCGATGCTGAAAAAGACACGCGCCGATTGCTACCTGAATTGGATGCGCTGTATCAAGAAGTATTGGAACAAGATGGATTGCACGAGAGAGACTTTATAGAAGAGCTAAAAATGTTTCAATAAACCAACCCAAACGGGCGTTACCTCCCGTATGGGAGTCCTAACGCCTCAATTAACCAATATGAGGACGTTATTATGGAAAACCTACTAATCAGCGAATTAAACCAATACCTAGAAGGTAGCGGCGTTAAGGTCAACTTTGACGGTGAAGGGTTTAACTTTCACTACCAAGTGCCCTTTTTTACGCAAGAGTACCTAACTGCATCACCCATGCTTAAAAAGAAGGTGGAGCAGTTGTGTTCGGTGTATTTTGAAGGGTTCCGCCCCCGCTTTGATAACATGAGCTATGGGTTCATCCTTGCTCCTGATCCAAACTTCAAAGCGGAAGGTGCTCCTGTACTTACCGAAGATGAAAAAGCGTTCCTAGAGCAACAAATGGTCGCGCTTGCCAAAGAATATGACGATAAGGACATTCCTGATTGGTCTGCCCGAGAGTCGCAAATGGCTAGTTTTCGTCTTAGAGCAAGAAGAATGGCCAAGAAAATGATCAGCGAAAGTAAAGCTGAGACCGTTCGATTAATCATCAATCAGTTTCTTGCTGAGCGAGCATGATTAACTAACCACTAACCAACCCAAAAGGGGAGCCTCCCTTTTTGGGGGTGTTCCCGCTTAAGGAGAGCACCATGATCAAATCATACAATCCAACAAGCCCGTACTCACAGATGCCCGAAAGCCCCTTTATAAAAGTTGGCGAAATCGTGAATCAGTACTCAACCGGCACGCACTATAAGCATGTCTACTCTGATAATCCGGCCCAAGATATTCCGGAATTATTAGATAATTCATGCTTTCTAATTAACACACAGTTTGCCGCTGAAATAGAAGTACAAGGAGTGGCTTGTTTTTTAAAGCGTCACCGTAAGGTGGGTGATACATTAATTCAGTACCTTGCGATCCCAAAGCGCAAGACTTCAAACAGCAAAACGCAATTGATTGTGTTAAGCAAGGATGAGGTCAAGCAAAAGATATTGGATCAGTTAAAGGAATATGTACCATGCGCGCTTTAACACCCCAAGAAAAACGCAATTTTTGCCAAATCTATCAGGCAGGTGAAAAAGCGTATTACGAAAAAAAACCACGCAACAGCAACCCTTATGCAATACCAACGCATGAACACACATGCTGGGCGGCTGGTTTTGAAGATGCGATGGCACTCAACCGTGAGATTGCCATTTAGCCAATACAATTAACCTCCATCCAGCCTGAGCGCTGGTGGAGGTTTTTTGTTTCTGGGGGGTTATATTTTGGCGGTGGGAAGCAAGTTTAATTCGATGTCAGTCTCAGACGTGATGTGTTGAAACACTAATGGATCAAGCACCTCAATAGATAACGTACCGGGACAAAGAGCATCACCAAGGTTAACCAAGTCATCATCGACCTCTGCCGCCAATGTCACGCAATGAATCGCCTTATTTTGTGATAGAGCGACATAGGTTTTTACAGGGTAGAAAGAGCATAACTGTAGCGCCTCATCGCTGTTTGGCTCATAAATCAGCACTCCCATGACGTTAGGTGTTTTGCGCCATTTATCGAGCTGTTGTTTCTGCTTTAATGGCGCCAAAGGGACGATGCGAAAAGCAGGGCTCACCAAATCAATAAACCGTTTTGACATCAGAGCATGACGTTCATCAAGCGGAGCAGTAAGCAACTCCCCGTTGAGCATCAAGATGTCTTGAGCAAAAAATGTGTCATCCACTAAGGTGCCAACAAGCACTGTCGCTGTTGCTGTCACAGTGCGACACAGCGTAGATAGTTTTCCTTGAACCTTATGGGCAACCCGGCTTTGAGGTTGGTTTCGGTGGCTTAGCACCACTTCACCATTTTCAAAGAGTGACACAAGCACACGTTCTCCGCGCATGTAGGGCATCATAAACCGCGTTTGGCTATCGGATAGATCAGCGTCATAATCTGACTCCTCACGCACAGGCAAGCTCTCTTTTGGTAATGACGGTAGCTGAAAGTGGTGATGATGCACATCTCTGGTTAACTCTGTTTTGCCTTCTGCCGCTTTCATTTGGATCAACTGATCACAAAACTTCTCGATAACCGGCCATTTAGAAGCATCGCAAATTCGTTTGGTGTAAGCTCGTCCAGCGCGAATGTATTCTTGTTCCACAACAAAGGTATCTAAAGAGACCTGGCGAACATGAAAGGTGAAAGGCTTAGGTGGCGGCGCGCCTTCCATGCGCTTGGCTCTTAGGTGAAATGTCGCTAACATTTTAACCTCCTAACCCTATTTGCAGACCAAACAAATCTGTCAAACCTAGCCCATTGTGAGTGTGAAGCTCAGGTGCTTCCTCTGGGGCTTCTTGTGGCTCGGGTGGAGCCAACTTTGGTAAGCGAGTCGAGTGGCCTAGAGCGCGCAAAAGTGTGCTGCTTTGCTCGCTAACACAAGCTTTATGGCGTGGATTGTAACCTGTGCTTTGTTTCTGACTGACTTCGTTATAGCTACGAAAGTAGGAGGTATGAACCTCTAACAATTCAAACAGGAGCGTTTCTGATTCATCATTAGCAAAGGTATAAGTCATAGCTTGCTTTAAGAAACGGCGCATAATAGAAGCTTCCAGCGCGTCTCGAATATCAGCTTGCGACCAACATTTAACCCCGCCGTATTTCTTAAACAAGCTTTCATCAATGGCTGCGTGTAGTTCTTCGGGCGAAATAACAGAAGTAAGTACATCACCATCAGCCATGATTGCACAAACAAAGCCGCCTTGAATATTCGCCTTATTGCTGTTTGGGTTAGCCTTAAAATCAGGGTATTCATAAAAACCGTTGAATTGAAACTCATCACCTTCAAAAATCAATGAGCCTTTAGCGTTCTTAACTAAACCCGCTTTTGAGGCGATAACAAGGTAACCCATCGCAAGCACCTCAGGTACAGCAATGGCATAACCGTGTTGATGATCGACAGCGACTTTCATTGTGGCTAATTTCGCAGCCGGATCCAGCGACAGGTTAAATTGCATTAGCGTCATAAATGCATTGACGATAGAGGCTTGGTGGCAACGATGTAATGGCACATCAATTAAACCCATTTTAGCAGGTTGTGCCTCGGCCATTAAATCATCCAAAAATGAAAGCTCTTGTGACCAATCAAGGGTGAATGACTTTGATAAATCAGAGTGACGTTCATCAATGGCGTGTTTCAGCTTAGTATTTAACATGACGCTCTCCTAGCTGGCCGCTCTTAACAGTTTAATGTCTTCATTATTGCTTGTGATCTGACTAGCTAATGCGACGGCATCATTGTTCTCACTGTTAAATAAAAACTCGGTTTCCCACTGTTTCCAAGCGCGGCGAAGTAATGCTGATTTTCGCATTTCATCAGCCCAAGCCGACATATAAAGGCTTTGAGTACCCCGCATCGCAATAGAGGCTTCCTCGGCCGCAAACAGCTCTTGTGCAGACATCGTGGTAGTTAATATGCTACCGCTAGGTGTTTTTGCCATAACATAACCGCCATCGATGGCGCCACGGGCGCTCGGATCGGTCGATAGCGTTTTAACAACGTGTTTCACTTTTTCGTATGGCCCGTAATACTCAAACTCATCTTTTGCGTAAACCACTGCCGCATCAGCGCGAACGATAACCCCCGCTCGAGTGGCGACAAGCAGATAGCCTCGGTATCCAATCTCAATCTGACACTTTACTTGGGCAGGATTTTGCGGATTGGTGACCGACGTTAAGTAACATTGCTGTTTACGAGGATCGAGAGTTAACCCCAACTCCATCGCCTGCATAAAGGCATGGAAAATGGTGTTAACCGGCGCATAGGCAAGCGCGGGTTGCTTGTTTAATTGCATGTATGCAAAGTTATACTCATTATCAAAATTGAGGTTGTAACCCTTTTGGCGAAAGACTTTCTCAACCTTGGTTTTTAGCTCAATAATGCCTTTGAGGACGGTGCTGATTTCATTTGGTTGACTGAGCATGATCGGTTACTCCTTTACTATCTTGAGGGTATTATTACCTGCGATGGCAAAGGCGCTACCGACAAAATAAGACGAAAATTATTCGTATGGATAAGGTTTTGTGGCAATGTGTTCGTCAAACAATCAAAGTAGGGGCAGGAATGCATGTGGTATCTAATAAGCGGTCACGCGGTACCCAAATTTTATAATAGCGATGGTGAGGTTATCAGTGTTGATCTGGACTATGCACACCAAAAAACGATCGCGTATGTGAACGAAGAAGGCGCACTCATCAAAACGAACTACGCAGGCAAGTGCATTTTAGACGACATCTGGATGATAGCCTTTCCCGAAAAGGCAGTACAAGCACTGGCTGCCGCAGGCATTTATCCATATCAAACCAAAACCATTGCCAGGGCTCGGGCAAAAGCACTCGGCCTAGTCGGGTTTAAATATGTGCAAGTACCGCCCATTGCAGTGACCACCCAACAATAACGGCTACGCTGGAGGCGCGCTGGTAAGATTAATCAGCCAGTAAGTGCCTTCTGCGCTATTATGCTGCGTTACATCGCCGATGGTAAACCCTAACTCTGGACACATGCCGAGAAACACGCGCACATCCCGTGGCGCACTGGCTTCAATGGTTTTGATTTGTACTGATTGCCCGCGTAATTCACTCATTTGTAGTGCTCGGCGCACATATATCATCACGTTGGGGCAAACATGATCCTTTAAATCGAGCAGATGTTCCATGGTTGGCTCCTAGTCTTTTAGCAATTGACGGCTAACTTTGATGCGAAGCTCATTACAAAGGTAGCGCGCTAAGCGCTTCTCAGAGCCGCGAACCACTTTAAGAGCGCCTTCGATGGTGTGCGTTACATCTAAGTCTTGCCAAATTTCATCTGCAAAATCATCAAGCGCCAGATTGTCGAGCTGTGACAACTCAGAAAAGTCAATCAAGCCATCTACACACTGGCGTTTGCCTGCTTCCACTTCCGCAAGCATGCAATGAATGACATGACCAAACGCGTAGAAGGTAATGGCGTAGCAAAACAGACTATTGGCTTTAGCGGCTAGCCATTCTTTATTGTCCTGCTGTGACGTAATCGACGCCCAAGGCAAGCTTGTGGCTAACGCATCAAAAAATTGCAAAAGAGCGCCCAAATACAGGTCGTAAACGCTGACATCGGCGAGCTCTCTATCGAGTACCGCCTTGGTTTTACCGCCAAGGGCGAGGCGCACAAAGTTGGTTAACTGAGCAAGAGTGAAGATTTGTCCGACGGTTGGCTTACCATCACGGGCAATAAAGTTGGCAAAACAAGGGGTCGCTTCAATTAAGTCGGCTAGCTCATTAGTCAATCGGCTCAGGCCTGTTGCACTATCAAAAAAGATGGTTTGTGAACTATTGGGTTTTTTACCGGCGTGAAAATCAGAAAAAATTTGGCGGATAAAAGTGCGTGATTCATAAAGGGTGGCCGTGGGTACGGGGATCACTTTCACATCAATGTGGTAATCAGCTAGCTCAGGGCATTCGGCTAGGGCAAGGGCAATGCCTGAGACTCGGCCTTGGCCATCGATCAAGATTCGGTCGCTGGTGGCGGGCAAATTAAATTCAACAATCTCGATGCCTGAGTTGGTGTAAACAAAGCGCTTAGCTATGGTTGCCAAATCACAAACCACGACAGTCACGCTTGGAAACACAGTATTGCGACGCTCAACAAGATAGCGATAAATCCCTTTTACGCGGGAATTTTCTGCATTGCGCTGATAGCGGTCTTTCACCTGCTTGGTTTCATCCTCGCAGGGAAACGTTGCAACAAACTGAGCGTAGGTTAGCCGTGTGGCCACGGTCGCACCAATACCTTCGTTGCCCGTCATACCGACAAAGGCTAAGTCGTGCTCGACAGTGATTTTTTGCTGTTTCAATTCGATTTGTGCATCAATCATGGTTAGCTCCAAAAGGCGATTGCTTGATGGAGCTAGTATTGAGCAGATAGGGAAAGGCGCTAGTCAATCGGTTTATTGCTACGCAATAACGGCTATCCATCCCCCACCTGAACGAAGGGGCTTTCCGCCGATTTTGGTAAAATGCCTACTTACTTAAAGCTTTTTCTAGCCCATAACGGGAGCGGGAAATCCACAGGGAAGGGTTGTGTTATACTAGCTTGGCGTTGTCTGTCGATCATGGCCAACGTCCCCCCCCAACGCTTGTTGAATTCGTTCATAGGCCTTTTAAACCGATCCCTTGCAGTTTTTTCTTGATAATCACTCCAAGCTTGCATTAACGGATTATACACTGTGGTTTTTTGCCCATTCTCAATTTGAGCAATATATTCATCTACGCTGATTGCTGTATCATCAAGGCGGTTAGCGTCACTTCTATCAACCTGCAGAAAGCAATGCCCGATAGGATTGTAGAAATACAGATAAGTTCTGATGAGTGCAGAGACCAATTTTTGACGGCTTTGAACACTCGCTTTATCCATTCCTTTCAGAATGTCGTATTTTCCAAATGAAACATATTGAAGTCCGTCGCTCTCAGTGACATGAAAATACAAAGCAGGGGCAATATTGGCAGGGATTTGTGATGGTTCAGTGTTAAACTTCGTTTTTGTAGCCTTATACCACTTAGACAACTGAGATAAACAGCCAAAACCCTTAGTTTCAAAGGTTGGAGAGTTTTTTTTGTCTTTCATATATTGAGATTCGAGTTTATGAGCGATCAGCTCGCCAATATGATTCGATTGACCTAACATACACAGATGCTCTAGCGTAGCGGGGCAAACCTTTAAGAGCCCTTCGCTTCCTAAAGCGGATGTGTCTAATAGTTCATCAAAGAGTTTTCCTGTTGGCTCAGGGGTTGGCGTTAGGGAATTAAACACATATTCAGCCCATTCTTTCAATAAACCTTCGATGTCAGACTCGACGGCTGAAGAAAATTCATTTTTATTCAAGCTGATTTTACCGTCACCAACGAGTTGCATTATATATGCCCAATAATGGGAGCCATGAATTGCATTAATATACTGATAAATTTTACGAGCTCTTTCCAATGAAAGAGGTTGGCGATCATCGTGTGAAGGTCGCTTGCGGAGAACGCGTGAACCCATCAAATTCTTCTGATCGCTAGGTCGGTCCATAAAATCGTCTTCATAGGGTTGAAGGGCATTAATCACTGCAATATCGATAAGATTCTCGATCGGAGGTAGCATCAAAAAAGGCTGGTATACATATAGAGGGTTCTCAATAATTGTATGCATCATCGAGAAGGGGTATGGGTGAGTATCAAAGGATACAGGAAACATAATGGCGTGTTCTTCCATCTCTTTGATTATCAAATTGCGATCTAGTTCTTTTAATGAAGTCTCGTTATTTTTTAGCTTGCTAATGAGATCAAAAGCGCTGATACCCGAATCAAGTAAACGCAAAATATCGTTGAGCTGATGATCATCTGAACGATTTAATCTTCTAATTGTAGCCCCCCAAAACATCAATCTCTTGGCGAATATTTGCATTTTATTTCTATCACCATTAGCAATGCAGTCTATTGCGTACCTGTGAAGTAGCCATATTTGTTCAAAAACATAAGAGTACGCTGATTTTATGTGGTTAAACTTAGCGTTTGGGTTGAATGATAAAATTGTAGTGGACATGAGTAACCCTCTATCTTAGATGGTTTGTATATCGCATTAATACCTAAATTTGTCAACATGGTGATAGTTTCTTTAAAAATGAGGTAAATCAATCACCAGTAAGGGTTGTTTTTGTTTTTTGGTTTTTCATTGTTGTGCCAATTTAGTTCTTGACTTGGTTGTGTCTTGCTGCCTAAGATTTAGTGGCTAAGGTTAGCTATAAACGTAGCGCCTAATGTGCGGCCACTTTTTAAGCGGGTGCGAGAATCATTAATCGATGAGGTGAAGTATGGGTATTATTGACACATTTTGTGACATTGTTGGTGGGACTGTAGATTATGTAACAGACAACCCTGGCAAATGTTTGGCTGTAGTGGCAGCAACCGTTGCCACAGGTGGCGTTGCGCTAGCTGCAGCCCCAGCTGTCGGAGCCGCGGTAAGTGCCGCAGGCTTTGGTGTAGCTGGTGGTACATTGAGCGGTGCTGCGGCAAGTAGCGCAGGCCTTGCAGCTTTAGGTGGTGGTAGTTTAGCTGCTGGTGGCGCGGGTATGGCGGGTGGTACAGCTGTAGTCACTGCTACCGGCGCTGGTACTGGTGCAATCGCTTCAGGTGTTATTGCCTCTAAGTGTGACTAATTTCAATGGCGCCGCCGCTGTATATTGCGACTCAACAAGGAGCTTTCGTATGCATCATTTAGAGTTGCAGGAATAGCCACTAATGTAAACAACTACATCACAAAAATAGATGCTGGTTAGCCAGCTCTTTACTCAATCATAAGGATCAACCAATGACAACAACATTGAAACATGCCCGCAAAGCGCTTAATAATGCTAATGATGCTTATCATTTACTTGTGTCAATAGACGATCACGGCGTAACAAAGACCGTGAACAAACTGGCTGAGAAGTACAATGAAGATAGCAATACAGCATCGCTTGATCCTCAGCAGCGATACAAAATAGAAATGCAAAACCAGAAAAAAGCGACTGACCATGTAGAAATAACAGTTGATGCGGCTAATAACCAAGGTAAAGGTAAAGCCGTCCGTGAAGCGTTAGACGCAGAAGCCAAAGCGAAAGCCAAAGCAAAAGTTGGTGATAACCTACTTGCCTAATAGCCTAAGTAAAACTCCCTCTATAACATCGTTGCTAACAGGGCTGCGGAAATACACCTCCGCATAACCCTGTGCCTTAGTAGCGCCTTCTCAACGCCGAGTTACCATTAGCTCAAAGTTAACTAAGAGCTAACCACCGATGCCAGAGCTAATCTCAATCCTTGATCTTGATAGTTTAAAAGCCGCCGAAGATAGCGAAATACATGCTATGTATGAGGACATGGTGGCTGGTTATGTTGAACTGTTAAAAACAGGCGCAGCGCTGCAAATCGGAAGTTCGATGGCAAAAGACTCAACGATTATTTTGAATGGTGCGGTTGAAGCAATGCGCAGGGCGATAAAGGTGGGCTACATAGAGCGCGATCACCCGCTGGTGGTTACCACGATTGATACCTTGCTAGAGCCAGAGCCAATCACTTGCTACGTCCCGTTTGCGCATAAGCAGTTGAAAGCATACTGCGCAGCCGAAGGGATTAACCTGATCTTAAAAATTGGTTCACCGCCAATTAATAAGCAGTTGTCGGTACTATTCTTTGGTGCCATGAAGCTACCTGCTACCGCTGCGTCAGGCCGTGCGGCAGATTGCAGCATTATCTGGAAGTTGGATACAGCCAGAGCGTTATTGCGCGAGGTTAAACAATCATTACCCAAGAAGCACCAGGAGCTAAACTGGGTTAGTTGTTCTGGCTCTCGTTCGGCTGAATCATCACGCCGTTCGATGAACATGCAAAAGCAAGGCGTCAGTGAGTTAACCGCCAAAGCGTTAGCAACACAAATCATCGAAGCGGATAAGGCCCAAGTATGGCGATTCGCCCCGATAGCAGAATGGTCAACCCCTGAAGTATTCAGTTGTTTGCTAAGAATGGGTGGCGATCCAATGACGAAACCAATAACAGGCAAAAGTATTGCCGGTTATGCTGGGAACTTTGGCTTACTGCTAAACATTTATGGTGAAGGGGCTAACGATACTTGCGATGTAGCAACGGGCAAAAATGGCGATACCAGTTGCAACGGCAGCGCTCGATATGGCTGTGTTACTTGCGGAATGGTCAACTCTGAAAACTCATCGGAGCTACAATACCGTAAAGAGTGGCGCTGGGGTCGCTTTGGCGATGCTACCTCACGACTACGCGATTACGTTGCCCGCGTCACTTCCGATGTGAATGCGCGGATCTATCACCCTAAAGCTTACGATCCTGCGGCGAACAACAACGTGTTTTTGCAACCGAATGTATTGCACCCAAGGATTTTAGAAAAGTTGGTGTGGTATGCGGCGCAAATCAGTGAAGACAGCGTAAAAATAGCCGCCCAATTTAAGGCGCTGGTGGATCAAGGTCGCGTAATGGAAGATGAAGGCGTGCAAGATATTATCAATGACACGAGCATGAGCGACAAAGTGAAAGCGGATTACTTGGAAATGTATATCGCCCGGTTGCAATCGCCAATGTGGGAAATGTTCACCACTAAGCATGCCGTATTGCTATCTCTACTATGGTCATTGCATGGTGTCTGTGCTTTGCCATACCGTCCACTAAAAATCCTTGAGCTGGTACGCTCTGGTAAGCGTTTGCCATTTCCTGCGCTAAATACGGAGCTGGCTGAGAAAGGCTTATTTACACGCCTGACAGCCCCCAAAATCCCCGACGCGCTGGTGGCTCAAATCTTTAAACCTGCGGCAAGTGAAGACGATATGTTGCCATGGGACATCAATGAAGCTTGGATCAAGCCTGATAGCGTGAGTGAGTTATTGGGTGCGGGCAATTGCTTACTAAGCAATGAAGCGGTGCATAATCGCAAAGTGAAAGCGACCAAGCTAAGCGGCAATGAGTATAAGTTGGTTGATATGGCCACAAGCAAAGTGATGAACCTAGAGCCCGGTTTTATTATCACTTACCTAGCTGACATGAGTGTAGGTCAAAGCAAGACGTTAACCCTGCCTAATCAAGCGCTATTCACCAGTGGCATTAAAGGTTGCCGCGTAAATCACGTTGCTGGTTTGCCAGTGCGAGTTAGAGCCAGCGCGAGAAAACGCCAGTGGAATAAGAAAGCAAGCCGCTATGAAGTCGGCCGCGCCTCACTGATCACCTACACGCCAGCCGTCGAATCCAACCTATCAGTGCAAACAACCGCAGAAGTCAGTTACTACCTGCCTAGCTACATGATGACAACCCAGAGGGTATTAGATATAGCGAGTGATGATATTCCCGCGGCGGATGCGTTTGAGTTTGATGATTTTGCTTTTTCAGAGTTTGAGTCGTTTGGCGGGTTAGACGAGCTGATCCAACTGCATGACAAGCAGCTAGCATACTGCCTAAAGTATCGGGTATCGACACGCAAGTTCACCGGCACACGCCCCGTATTCAAGTTGCTCAACGGGCTTGGTTTGTCAGTGAGTGACACTAACCGTCGTTATGTCCTTGCTTACATCAAGCGGGTGGAGATTTTTAATAACGCGAACTTGTTTGAGCTTGGCCTTAGCAAGCGTGAAGTGATTGAGCAAGTACCTTTTGTTGTCGATATGGCAACACACCGAAGCCAAAAAGCGCAGCATTTGATGGCTGTTCGGCGCGCAAGAAATATTAACCGTCTTGAAGCTAAGGCGGTGATGGATGCCATGAAAGCAGATCCCGTCAATACTGCATTGCAACGAGTAACAAGCCGTGTAATGACGTTTATTCAGCACGACACTCAAATTCGCTCAGCCTATCGCACCGCAAAATTGTTGAACATCCTGGGCCTGATTGGTGAGGCCAAAGCAGAACAATTCGGTTTCTGGCTGGCGCAGTATGGTAGCGTGTTGAGCAGCATGAAAGAGGTGCTAAACCTGTTGGCTACCGATGCCGAGCGCAAAGCGATTGAGTCAAATTACCCAGCGATGATAGGACTGGCGAATAAAATTGAACAGCAAGTTAGCCAAAGCAGAAGAAAGCTTACCTGCGTGGATGAAAGAGAAGCACTGAGCTATCTTGAGACGCATGTTGCATTAACGGCCAAGGGCGCTTATCAATGGCTTGGTAAGCATGGCCAGTCTAAAGCCACAAACCTAGTTAGTTCATGGTGCTCTCAAATAGATGCTCTTGATTGGAACCTACTTGAGTACAATTTGCAGCAAGTTTTAGCGGCTGCATCGGGTTTAGATCGCGTCGATTGGCAAGGCCGGCGCCAATGCAAGAGCTGGAATGAAAACGGGAAATCCAAAGTGCTAAAAGCCAAGGTGTTTTTATTGGAGCAGTCGGTGGATTTCGGTCCATCACTCACACAAGACTTGGTAGACAATTCAAGTGTGTCGGACACGGCATCATTACTGGCAGGTAAAGTCAAAGGCAGTTATCTGGCACAACGGCGATCTATCGTACAAAATTAGTTGTATTAACCGGAAATGAGAAATAGTGATGAACGAAAACTTGCATAGAATTTATGAAGGCATAGAAGAGGAATTTAGGCGATTTCCCTTAGTTGTGTTTCCTGCTGAATTAGATGAAAAAAGAGGTCATGAGAGTTACTGGGTCGTATTCGAGGGTGACAATGAAGACGCTCAATCCAGAGAAATTGTGTGGTTAGTTGGAGGAATTAAAGACGTTTCCGAAGCAGAGGGGCCGTCAGCTTCTTCATGTCCTCTTTTCTTTTTTGAGTTAGTGCCTAATGCTACATCTCCCAAGTGGCGTGAGCGCGTTAAGTGGTTTTGGAAAGTTCAGGGGCAACCAGAAAGCGAGCAAGAGAATGCTTGGGCGGCATATGACGCAGGCATTGATGCCTACCGATGCCTACAAAGTATTGATAGCAACCCTCATCCTCATGGCTGTTTTAACTATATGGCATGGGAGACCGGTTGGACCCATGCGAAGGGAATTGGCTAAGCTAAAGACACAATTATCCAGAAAAACCAGTAGCGCCTTCAACTGATAGGGTTAATCTAACCCTATCAACTTAATCAAAGCCAACTCGAGGTAATAATGCCAGCTTCAATACGCGATCAAGCATTATGTCTATTTTTGTTCAACCTCAAGCACACAACTGAGTGCGAGCGATATTTTGATATTGAGCTGTCCGTTGAAGTCGAGAATGCGGCATTTAAGCGGACAGAAAAACTACTTGGAATTGTCGATGGTGACTTTGATTTCGATGACCAAGCCTACTTGCTTAAAGCCACGGACGCTGAGCGTTACGCTTATATGATACATAAAATCCAAAGTCGATTCCCATGCAAGACTTATCTAGTCGTGTGGGAAAATCCGTTTTTTGGTGGCTTGGACAGCTTTAATGGTGGCATTGATAGCGTCATCTAAATCCCGCGAGAAACCCCGTCCTCATCGGGCGGGGAGGGATAGCGGTTGCTCCGAAGGAGCAAAAACTACCCGATTGTTTAAGGTTGATATATACTGTTCAAAAAAACAGTGTTCTTGTAAGTATGGAAGATATCGCAATCAAACAACGTTTTTACCCAACTTCCGAACAAGCTCAATTGCTTGCGCAGACGTTTGGCTGTGTGCGATTCGTTTACAACACGATCCTGAAATGGCGAACCGATGCTTTCTACAATAAAGGTCAGAGAATCAACTACAACACGGCAAGCTCTAAGCTGACTGAACTCAAGAAACAGCCTGAGTTTGACTGGCTTAATAGCGTATCGTGTGTTCCACTTCAACAATCCCTGCGTCATCAACAAACTGCATTTAAAAATTTCTTTGATGGTCGAGCCAAATACCCAACTTTTAAGAAGAAGCGCAGTAAGCAAAGTGCTGAATTCACCAAGTCGGCATTTAAGTTTAAAGACGGCAATATCTACATTGCTAAATCCAAACAGCCGCTCGATGTTCGCTGGTCGTTTGAGCTTCCAAGCGAACCAACCACCATCACTATCTCGAAAGACAGTGCAGGCCGTTACTTCGTGTCTATGCTGTGCCGCTTCGAGCCTAAACCACTGCCTGTTAGCAAAAAGACTACTGGCATTGATTTGGGTTTGACCGACCTTGTAATTACCGCTGACGGGTTTAAATCTGGCAATCCCCGCCATACTGCAAAGTACGAGAAGAAACTGACTCAGGCACAACGCCGCCTTTCTAAGAAGAAGAAGGGATCTGCTAACTTCCACAAAGCCAGAGTAAAAGTTGCTCGCATTCAGGCAAAGATTGCCGACTGCCGCCGCGACTTTACCCACAAACTCACCACTAAGTTGATAAACGAAAACCAAGTGATTAGCTGTGAGAGTTTGAGCGTTAAAAACATGGTCAAGAATCCGAGACTGGCTAAAGCCATTAGTGACGCCAATTGGGGAGAAATGGTTAGACAGCTTGAGTACAAAGCTGATTGGTACGGCAGAACACTGGTCAAAATTAACAAGTGGTATCCGTCCAGTAAGCGTTGCAATTGCTGTGGTCACGTTGTTGATTCTCTGCCGTTGCACATAAGGCATTGGACTTGTCCTGCGTGTGAAATACGCTTAGACCGTGATACCAATGCAGCTATAAATATCCAAGCCGCTGGGCAAGCGGTGTTAGCTTGTGGAGCGTAAGTAAGTCCCGATTGTTCTAATGAACTTCGGGCATAACGCCTTGAAGCAAGAATCCCCTTTTAGGGAGGGGAGAAGTCAATGAGGCACTGGACATTCGCTGGTTAACCGAAGCAGATATAACCGAAGATGCGGGATGGTCGCAAGAAGAATTAAAGCCAATCCAGGACTTAAATCTGCTCGAAGGCTTGTTTTGTCTTGGTGAGCAGTGCCATTCCATATTTCGGGTTAACTAGCCGAGGCTATGCCTTAGGTGCAGAAATATGAGACGGAATCCACAATACACATCATTAGTAGATAGTAGAGCTCTGGCTATCGGTTATTGTTAAATTAAGTATAAATAATAGATATAAAGCTTGTGACTAAAAGGCTTACTTTAGCGCCAGGAACAGTTATCGCTGAACTTACGGTAATCAGAATGACGTCGAAGCGCGACAAATACGGTGCAGCATTAACATTGTTCCGCTGCTCATGTGGAAAATGTGTGTTAAGGGCAGCATCCGCGGTCAGACGTGGAACCATAAAGTCATGCGGTCACTTGAGAAAAGACCTTGGCCATCAGAAAGCGATAAAGCTATCACCGGGCGTAAAGGTGCATAGATGGTTGGTGCTGGAGAATAAAGGCTCAGACATGCACCGAAAGCAGCAATTCCTTTGTCAGTGTGAATGTGGCTTCAAAGCGCTCGTGTTGGGGCAAAACTTAAGACATGGGTTGAGCCGAAGTTGCGGTGGGCCAAAATGCAGAGTGAGAGATTAACCGAGACAATGTATGAGAACACTCTTAACCTAACATCCAGAAGCTCAATTTGTCGGCTGTGGCTTGGTGGATTATCAGGCAAAAAGTGCACAATCCAAATTAATCAATCCAATGGAGATATAACATGATTCAGCCAGTTGAAGTGGTACGCGATGAAAACGGATTCTTTTTTCACCCCGAATTACCAAATTGGGATGAGGGCACGACTCCGGAAGAGTTTGAACAATGGCGGCAAGCGAATAATGTCAGTTTGCTAACAGTATCGATGGAAAATAGCTACGATGATGATTTTGTTGAAGCGTGGTTCAACGGCGAGGTGAATGACTGCACACCTTGGCAACCTTTTGTCGATGTGGCTAACGCATTTATCCTCACGATTAATGATACCGAAGATGGACCTTGCGCGGTATTTGCAGTTCCAAACGTTTAAGAAACAAACAGCAATTGTGTAACTAAAAATCCAGTAGCGCCTTTAGATAGCTGTGAGATCTTATAAGCGCAATCTAACAATGAGGAAGAAACAATGCGTAAGTTAATCACACCGGTATTAGTTACCGCTGCAGCTTCAATGTTATTACTAAGTGCTTGTTCATCAAAAATGAGTGCGGAAGACATTGCTGAGGAACAAATTGAAATTGCTAAAATGCGTGAAGAAGCGCGTAAAGAGCGCATTGAGCAAGAAAATGAGCGGATGGAAGATGAACTATCCTTGGTGCCGGATTGGTTTTTAACTCCTCCTGGGCCAGATGGTACGGGTATCTATGCTGTTGGCACCGCTCACAGTAAAAGCCTTGGTTTTGCGGTTAAAAAAGCACGCTTGCAAGCCTACGCAGAGCTGGCAAAACAGTATAAGTTAGAGCTCTCAGGTCAAGAGCGCAGTCGTCAAAAAGACATTGGTATTGAAGGTGATTATACCGATACCAGTGAGTTGCTGATTGATGCTGTGTTTGACAACGTAGCGCTGGTGGGCGTTGAAACCATCAAAAATAAGCCCGTAGTCATGGATGGTCAAAAGCACATCTTCATGCTTGTAAAATTGCCATATGACGAATTTAACCGCATGTTGCAGCAACAACGGTCATTAAACAATGATGCAGAGTTTCGCCGAGCGTTTGATGATTTGGAAGCGCGTTTAGAGCGTCGACGTCAAAACCGCATGGAAGATGAACAAATTCAATACGAACGTGAAAAAGAAACCATGGCTAGCCGTGTTAATCAACTGCAAACGTTGGAAGATAATCCCGGTGGCCGTCGGGAAGATGGTAGCGAGTTATGATCGCTCGCAATCACATCATGTTCGGCGTAGCCAGCTGGGTGCTGGCTAGGCCCTACATTTATGGTGACCAAAAGGACTGGTTTCCTCTCTACTTGGAAGTGGTGCTGGTGGGGGTTGGCTCGCTCCTTCCAGATATTGATCACCCAAGCTCAAGGGCAGGAAAATTCGTCCCATTTATCAGCTACCCAGTAAGCGCATTCTTTGGGCATAGAGGAGTCACTCATAGTTTAATCGCCGTTGTTGCCTGTGTTTATGGTTTATTCTGGGCTTCCGGAGACTTGCCGTTATGGGGGCTTTACCTAGTCTGGGGGTATATGTCACATTTATTAGGTGATTACGTTTTTGGTACTAGTGGGCTTCCTCTTACTTGGCCTGCAAAGCGCCGGTTCGTTAGTCCGATTAACTTTAGCGTGAACGGGGTTATTGAAAACGTTATGTGTATAGCGATGTTTTGTTATTCAATCTATTTCGTCATGATGTGAGGCACTATGGTTGCAAAAGTTCATTTTTTTGATGTTGAGCCTTCAAGGATCTATTCTGATCGAGCAAGTAACGCTGTTGAGGCGTGGTCACTAGATGTTTTTGGTCCAATAACAGAACGATTTCTGAGCGCGTCTGTTCAAGCGAAGTTAAACTGCGATTTTGAGGAATTCAAGTTTCCTTACAACCAGCGGACATTAGAGGGCCGAGTTTTAACTTCAACAGGCAATGAAATTGGAAGGTTTACTATTGTCGAAGGAGTAATCCACTAATGCTTAAAAGTCGAACAGGGCAGCAAATTGAATTAAGGAGAGAGGTTGCGATTGTACCGGAATTGCATCATATCGTCAGTAATCTGGAGTTATACGAATTAGCTGAAATCCTCCACACATTCTTACCGGACGAAATAGACACTCACGCAATCGAGCAAGAAAAACAGAATAAATGCCGAGAAGGGTGCATTGTTATGTATTCAAATGGCTTAGAGTTTGTATTTGAAGCCATAGATCGAGGCTGGTTGTTAGATGGTGAATCAACACCATCAACTGAAATCATGTCAGTGAGTGCATTATTAGACTGTGATATTGAGCTCGAGATGATAAACAAACTGAACGAAGATAACCCGCATTACCAGTTTATAAAAATCAAGAATAGTTTGTGTATTAGGCAGGTTCATGATTTTAGATATGGCGGTATGAGGGTGTTGCACTTGATTTCAAACTTACAATCCTTGATGAATGTTGCGGGCCTACTAGGGACCAAATGCGATGAAACAGGATAGCGACATCGGACACTAAAACAGTTAAAACCTTCTTCGCCGTAAATCTCGTGAATTCATTACCCAAAATTGGCGGGAAGCTACTTTCTTCAGTGGGTGGCAATGATCAGGTAGTTCGAGTATGAGGGGAAAGTTAAAAAATATCTCTGTTTCCCAATAATTACATTAGATCCCCAAAAACGTGTAGGAGAGTGAAAATATTTCTAAATGACTCCTGCTAGTGTAATGAAATACTAGTAATCGGGGTTAAGCAATGCAAAAAGTGTCCATTGCAGTCTTAATGGCTGTCAGTCTGTCGTCATGTATCGAATTTAATAAATCTCTACCAATAGACGGCGAATGGGTCGCCGTTGATACTGATTGTGTTCTCAATGAAGCCTCAGAGATAGTCGACTATTACTATTTTGAAAATGGTCTGATTAAGAACTCTGGTATGAATAAAAGACTAGAGATCACTTCGCTACCCGACAAGTATGAAACACCAACATGTGTAGTTGGAAAACCAGTCGAAACAGTTAGCGTCATTACCGGGCCACTGGAATTGATTATTTCTGTATATGAGCCACAGCAAGGCAGAGAACTTGTCATCCATGAAGCTACCCTGTTTGGTGAGCCTGTTCCTGAGCTAGCTCAAGTAGTATTCCATGAATATGAAACTTATTTAAAAACAGTAAGAGGAAATAGCGATGCTATCCAATAACTTTAAGAACATCCCCGAAATAGTCAAGAGCAATGTAATTCTGCTTGTGAATACCGGCGTCTCTGCCTTTAAGGTACTTGTGCTCTGGCCAATTACAATGCTCTGCTTATTATTATTTATGGTGACCTTTACTTTTAATGAAGACCAAGGGTTAAGGCAAACGATCAACAGCGAGATTGTTAGCATGATTCAAGATCTTCAACAGGCTCAACCAGGTTATCTGAACATATCTCGTTGTGGATCCGCTACCGATTTGTCAGCGTCTTCGATAGCGAAAGTCCCCCAGAAATGTGAAACCTCACAAACAACTATCCAGAAGGCTGTAAACGCGTGGATGGAAGCCATTATTCAGGCATATTTGACCTTGGTTTTGTTGAGTTTTGGATACTTCTTGACGGGTACATTACTAAGTTTCTCCTCTCGTAATATGAAAAGCATAAAAGTAGTTGATGTTGCTATGAGCTCAAATGCTTCAATAAAACTAACTAAGTAGCGGTTGGTGCTCATCGTGATACAAATCCCTTGATATAAGATTTTGCTATACAAGGGGAGAGGTAATGGTAAAGCTTGGCAAACTCAAATCATTAGGTATATCTGAGCCATGGCAAGCAGCCCTTTACCCGCCAGTTGGGTATATTGATTGCCGATTCCCAATCACTCACTTCAATGTTGGCGGTTATCAGGAGGGGATAGTGTTCACGTTTGTCGGCAAGCTAAAACCGAACTCGATAGAGCTTGAGTACAAACAAAGTATCAGGGTAAAAGCGAGATTGTTTGATGACTCAGGTAACGAGTTAAGATTTATGCTCTTTACTAATAAACGTAATGTTGAACAAGTGAAACAAAAACTACTTGAGTCAGACTGGATTGCTTTACTTGGAGAAGTAAGTTACTTGGGCGCTACAATGTGGTGCCATAAAGCAAAGCAAATCGAAGTGAGTGAAGTGGGTAAAGTGATGCCGCAGTATAATGGAAAGCGCGGTGTGCTAAAACCGGAAACAGTTTTACATTGGCAAAAACAACACCTGCACGAAGTCATGCCTCAGGCTGAAACAGAGCTGAGAGAGCTCTTACACAAGATATTTAACTCCAATAAACAAATAAGAGAAATCCTTCGTTGTCACAATATGACACTGAAAGAAGTATTAGCCCAAGCGCATTTCCCTGATACACCAGAGCAGGGCGAGCGGTGCATTAAAATTTTAAACCGGGTTGCTGCTGTTGCCATGCTGAGTGAATTAAAAAAGATCAGCCATCGCCTAACTGAACAACATAGGCAGCCACTCAATCTAACTAAATGGCGAGAAAACTGTTCTGGGTTACCATTTCAATTAACCCATGAGCAAACTAGCGCAGTTGAGCGTATTACAAACGATCTCGCAAAGCCGCACGTCTTAAAAGCGATGCTCATAGGTGATGTCGGGAGCGGCAAAACGGCCGTATATGGCTTGGTGGTTGCAGCAGTCATTAAAGCCGGAGGGCGAGTCGCTATCATGCTACCA
This sequence comes from Motilimonas eburnea, assembly GCF_021295345.1. Taxonomy (GTDB): domain Bacteria; phylum Pseudomonadota; class Gammaproteobacteria; order Enterobacterales; family CBDFNC01; genus Motilimonas; species Motilimonas eburnea. Next base: position 7,576 of record NZ_JAIMJB010000008.1, on the reverse strand, counting down.
GCAAAAAACCTAGCCGAAGAAAAACATCAAGAGTTTTGCCGCTATTGGCCAGAGCTGGATGCTCAATTGGTCTGCGATGGCGCCAAAGTCATAAATGAGGATAGCGCACTCTGGATAGGCACAACGGGGTTATTATCAAAAAAGTGGAAGCATGACTTTGACCTCGTTGTCATAGACGAACAGCATAAATTCGGCACAGAGCAGCGAAATGCCCTGTTAGCGGGCACAACATCGCTTTTAGAAGTGACTGCCACACCGATCCCACGAACTTATTGTTGGATGAGGCATGGTTTAGTGCCAGTTTATACATTGCGGGAGTGTCATGTAAACAAAGAGTTTGTTTCAAGGATCTATCAGCGGCAGGAAGGCAAGTTGTTGTTACAGAGTGTATTTAAAAGCTTAAATGCAGGATCAAAGATACTCATTATTTGCCCAAGGAAAGAAGATGCCGACAATCCATCGCCTGACAACCCAATGGCTGATTTAAATAGCGTCGAAGATATGCACCAAAAGTGGAGCAAGTTGATCCAAAGGAACCAAAGCAAATTCAACAAGCATATCATCGTTGGTAAAGCTCACTCAGGTATCGATGCACAGACAAACGAAACAACCATGCAAGCCTTCAAAACAGGCCAAATCAACATTCTTATTGCAACCACAGTGGTTGAGTGTGGTTTAACCGTACCCAATTTGAACCATGTATTGATCTACAGCCCTGAAAGACTTGGAGCGGTAACCCTGCATCAATTGCGGGGACGAGGGGCGCGCGCTGGTGGCACTTGCTGTTTTGATATGTTTTTACCGTACAAGGTGAGTGACAAGTCCCTCGCGCGACTAGAGCAAATACGCACCACAACCGATGGCTTTGAGTTAGCCCTGCTCGATATGCAAAACCGTGGAGTTGGAGATATTAAAGAAAGTGGAACTTTACAGCACGGGGCCAGCAACATAGGCGTGTACGGCCAAACAGTACCGCTATCGTTGATTGAAGAAATCGGAGCCCAGATCGATATGGAGATAAAAACATGATGATTAAAAGCACGGGAAAACCAAATCGCAGCCCGTTGATTTTCTGCAATGACCTAGGGCAACCCGTGTGGAGTGGGAAATACGAGCATCAAATAACAGGGACAGAGCTGACCAATATGATGCAGTTTACGCGCCGGTACGCTCGCCGAAAAGGTTATAATGACACTAGAAATGGTGCAGCTACGGTTGATTGTTTCTTTCATCCGAGCTTTATGAAAGGCTCATTATTTGATCTTTGGCATGATAGTTATCACCAAGGGGTAGAAGACTTCTTGGATAGTGAGCCACTAGGTTGGTTAAATGAAACTCTTTAATCAGTAGCGCCTAATTGATGTTGGGGCATAATAAAAAAAACACAGAGGAGAATAAGCACATGCAATCAACATGGCCTCAGCATAACAATCAACAAACAATGACTCATTACCCTGAACCTACCCCATACCAAGCTGGCTATCAGGAGCAGACAGGCAGCAATCAACCGGCTAAGCCAAGAGAGAAGTCGTCGTTACATTTTCCTGAATACTTTAATGTCAAAGCCCACGGCACAAAAGCGGCGTGTGAAGTTAAGCCCTCTGTTACACAAGGAGGTTTTTACACCATCATGTTGGAGGCGGCATCAGCTATCCAAGGCTCGAAATCGTTTCAATGGCAAAACAAGCAAGACAAAATCTCTATTCAAGTAACGAATGAAGAACTGATCGAAGTTGCAGCCGTATTTCTTGGTTTTTCAATGGGCTGTAAGTATGGTAACCATGGCATCGGCGATAGCTCTAAGCAGTTTGAGATGAAATTTCAAACAAATAAGTATGGGCCACAAATCTTTATTCAACTAACAGAGAAAGGGAAGACACAAAAAAACGTCCCGATTCCGATGACGAAAGCAATACAAATGGGGATGGTAGCACTATCCCAGTACATCAGTAATTTTCCTGGGATGACATCGGACAGTGCTATCTCAGTTATTAAAAGATATGCCGAATTGAAAAAATACGCAGATACTCTCCACCAAAAGAAAACGAACCAATCTTAATTACCACTTATGAGAATATTTTGCATAGATTGACATAGCTCGGACTAAATAAGTGTGTCTGACTTTGGGGGTTGTGGAGTTGTAATCACCAATGGCCTCCCAAAGATTACCCTTGCGTTTTTTCAGCATCTTGGTGAAATACCAAGCGGAAGCATCGATGTTGCGACATGGCTCAACTGCAAGGTTTTTCCAAGTTGTATCGGGCTTTACGCGTTTAAGGTCGGCTAAGTTGATGGTATTAATTTGCATGATGCCTAGATCATACGAACCATCCTTGTTGAGTTTTACGGTGCCGGACTTCCCCCCTTCCATGCGATGAAGCAGCTTTAACCACTTTACATCGAACCCATAAGCATTAGCGGATTGCACCATACAGTGCTCAATAACGTGCCTGGGTACATCGACGGGCTCCGGTATTTGGTCAGCAGGTATCATAATTTTGCTCCAATATGCGCTAGAAAGTATGGCTATTTTAAGATACATGGCAGTCTATGAGTTGCATTTCAAGGCGAATCTTGGGCGAGATATTGCAATTGACTGCTCTCCCACCTAAAGGAGGGAGATTCTAGAACAGGCCACAGAAACCAGCACCGACGGCTCGTTAGAGCCTGATACCGAGGTATCCAATGCCGATTTAAGGGAGGTATCTAGCAACGTGCCGCCAGTCAGACGGTCTACACCGTTCCGGCGCATCGGCACGGGTCGGTGATACTTTACCTGTGATGGGGGGAGCATAGCGCCAGCCATAATCCTTCCATCGTGGTACTGTTTATTCAAAAAGTTGGTTGCACCAACGTTATCTCGGATCCCCACAAAGCTGCATTGTTCATTTTTGCACTTGTAGATCCGACCACTGGGTTTATGGCGATGGCTGCACAGTGGACAAGTTTGAGTGGTGTAGGCTTCACTATCTTTCTTTAAGGTGACGCCGTTGAGCTTTCCTTTGTACTCAAGGTAGTTATAGAGGATCCCCAAAGGATTACCGCTGTTCATCTGATTGGCTCTGCGAGAGCCTTTCTTCTTAACTCTGGCATGGCGTGATATTTCAGCAATATCACCAACAAACAGCGTGCCGGCTTCTCGTTCAACGCAAAAGTGGATCATTTTGTTGGCTGCATGATGCAACAGGTTATGCACTCGTTGGTGAAAACGGGCAAGTAATCTCGTTTTCGTCTTTCTTAACTTTCGGTTACGCCGAGAGCCTTTTTGAGTCTTGCTCAAACGCTCTTGAAGCATGGCGAGACTTCGGTTTTTCCCCTGAACCAACGAACGGAGGCCTCGCCCGACAATAGCTTCAGATACCACACCATCAGTCATTACCGCCAAGTGGATCACGCCCACATCAGCCGCGACCATGTTACTGCCTGCTGAAAGTGGTTTATCAATCTCGTTGCTGATGGTGATGCGAAGCTCGCGAAAGCCTAGCTCAACAGCAGCAATCTTACCTAACGGGAGGTTGGTTGGGACTTTAACTACCAGAGGTTTTCGCCCTGTACCGCACGATAATCGGAGCCGGTTACCTTGGCGCTTCACTGCACCGCCTTTCCACATCACGATCTGAAACTTTTTCTGATCGCGCCACGGGTATCGCGCTTGCTTATCCCCCTCTTTACGCTTGGTACGAGTGGCGTCAATATTAGCGCAAAACTTCTGGATGAGGGCTTGAACGGATTGGGAGTGGAGAGCAAAACGCCCCTTGAAGTGTTTTTCTAAGTCGCCCTTTGAGGGCCATTGCCAGTGGCGCGTTCGGCAGTATTTGTGAAGTTTGACCAGTCGATTCCATAGGCGAGCAGACTCACACCGAAGCTCGCTTTGAGTTCGTGTTGGCGCGCCTATGTTGATTTTAACGACTCGGACATCTTTCATTCAAAAATCACCACTGTGCATATAAACAGTATCCTCTGACAAGCTATTTACATTGTCAATCGGTTTATTGCTACGCAATAACGGCTATCCATCCCCCATCTGAAGGTAGGAGCTTTTCGCCGATTTTGGTAATTTCATACCAATCCCAACGGGAGAGGGTTGGCGGCGAAATTGTTAAACCCACTGTGTCACAGAAAGACATTATTAATAAATCAACGAAATTGTGAGCAAAACTGATAAAAGTTGGCAGGCATAGTTTGTCTGGTTGTTTTACTATTTAATTAACTTTTTGTTTGTTTTTATTCAATCTAAAGAAATCGTTCTTTAGTCATTGGATGGCATTATTTAGGTAATCGAACCTATTTTTGCTGAGCAAACTATTTTGTTACGTGAGCATACACGTTAAAAAACTATTCTTAGCGATCATAGTTAAGAGTAAAACCACAAATTAGCCAATGGCTACCATTCAGCCACTGGCATAAGAACTTCCATGTTCTTTCCGGATCGGCTGTATCTACTGTCTCTGGAGGACATTATGGAAATCTTATTATTATTAGTTTGTGCGATAATTGGTATTGTTGTTTACAGTAAAGCTGTAAAGCCAATGTTAAAATTATTCGGCTTAGGCTGGATAATTAACGAGTAATAAAAAAGAGTTGCATCCTTCTGGATGCACTCTTTTTGCATTTCCTGAATATAATCATTTCCCATTGTTGCTGTAACGCTATGAGATAGTCCATAATGTCTATATGTTCAATAGCCACGGTACTTTGCTATGTTCTATCTTGTCTCGTTTTTTTCCCTAACCTTTTTAATGTTAATGATCTATTCCGAGCGATATGATTTTGCTAATGATAAACAAACAAAACGATATTGCGCACGTTTTGGATTGATTGGTTTCATGATCCTTCAGGTTGGCGTTTATAAGGAGAATGATGTGCTGTTAGCGGTTGGCTTGGTGCCAACAACGATAAGCGCAATCTTAATGGTGTTAATGGTAATTCTGGATTACAAGCGCGAACAACGGATAGCGCCATGGTTTGACAGGGAAGGCATGTAATGAAGCGCTGTCCTAATTTGACAACCTCATTAACTTCGTGTGTCCGGCTAAAAAATGGCGTAAAACCAAAGCCACAAGATGAGATTATTGCATTTGTCTTAGAAACACAACGCGAATACGATTCGCTTATTGAGTTGATGCCAAGCGATTTTAGATATTTTAATTTCGTTGGCCACCCTTTTAAAACGGTACAATTTCAAAGAGCGAATCAAGTCATTGGTTTTGCGTCATACTATTTACACTCCCCAAAAAAAGGCAAGATAATTGCTGAACTTGCTATGGTTTATGTACTGCCTGCCTACCGCGGTAATTGCCTTGGAGGGTTGTTGTCGGCTTACACAGGCGCCATTGTGTGCAAAGATGTTGAGATTAATAACTCCCCTTTAGAACCATCAGCCTATTTCCCGTCAGATAAAGAAGAACTATCCTATCTTTTAGTCTCATTCTCGGTAGCAATTAGAAATAACAGTCCTCAGTTCAACAAGCCCAGTTTGACAATTGTACAATGAGCTTACTTTGTTAACAGTATTTATTGGTACTATAGATAACTCATCGTGCGAGGGTTTACGGCGCAATTGCTAATCACTTAGATGCCCCAAAATCGTCTCTCTAATGAAACTGAAACTAAGTTAAAGCATGTATAACTAGCGAATACAGTTACAACTGGACTTTGCTATGAAAACGAAACCCTTTGCCATTACCATCTTGTGCGGCGCTTGTTTTACCGCTAATGCCGAAATACTTGAGTACGAATTCACAGACACCAACAATAGAGTAGTCGTGAGAGGGGCGGATTTACCGTACTTGAATCCTGTTAACAACATGGAGGTCACCGTATCCGCAGGTTTAGACCGGATCATTCGAGTAACAAGCTTCCGTGGCAGCAAACAGTTGGGGCAAAAAACGTCTCAAATAGTAGGGATTAATGATCGCTTGGCAACGAGTGATGGTAAGGAGTTTTATGGTAAGCGTTTTGTTTTGCCTGTGAGTTCGGATGGTGATCACCGCATAGTGCAAGAAACATTCGATACTTCGATGAAACTAATCAAAAGAGAAGAGAAAAGCTTTGTCAGAGATACTGTAGGGCCGGAAATCACTGGGCAGATGACTGTGCGACGTCGCCACGGAAGTACGGGGTCAATTAACAATTTTGGTACCGGCGGATTGATTAAAGACATTTTTTTGCCAGGTGTGACGAGTGATATTGCGCCAGTGAAATCTGCGGTGTTCTTTACCGAAGAACAGGGTATACAGCGAACTGTCAGTGCCCCTTACAACTCCACCGACGCCTCATTAAGTGTGTCAATTGGAGCCGCGGCCAACTCCAGTATGGCTCCCAAGACAGGCACATACCATGTCGGATTTATCGTTGAAGATGAGGCGGGAAACACAACCAAGATAGAGCAAGAATCGATTATAAGTAACAACGTACCAGAGCTATTGCCTCAAGTATTAAATAAACAAACAAATAAATGGGAAGACTATCAAAGTGGTATGAAGATATACCAGCAGCCTGTAACCATGCGCTGGAGAATGCGTAAAGCAGATCATACTAGCTTTAATAACTCCCAAATTGGATGGACAGCTGGGCAGTACAGTTATGAAGAAGGCGATTATCTCTACCGGGAAGTTACATTTTCTTACCCACAACGTTACAGCTATTTCTACCAATACACTGCGTCTGGTGGCTACCGAGCCATACATTATGCTAATTACGATTTTACCTTGGCCGAAGGTGTGGAATACGGACCTAAGGCTACATCCGTTCAATGTCAGATAACGACCAGTGCTGGTTGGAGAAGCTGCACAATAGAAGAGAACAAGCCGTACACATTGACCGACGTGCGTGTTTTTGTCGCCAAGCGTAGCTATACCCAATCAGTTGTAGTGAGTAGTTTTGGGTCATGCTATGTCCCCGTTGGTAAAGAATTTTGTGACATAAGTGGGAGCATGGCATTTACGGAAGGTAGGGGATATGTGCCTTTAGCATACACCTCTGCTTATGAAGATGGTTCTTACCGAGTAACCACATCACATATTTTAAATATTTGGGATTTCAACGAACCAATAATTGAAAGCACATCTATTACCGATGGCATCGTCAACATGCGCGTGGTTGACCAAGATGCTGTCAACACTTGGAACTCCCATATGTGGCAGGTAGATAAATTCAATGCCGTTGCCAAAAAAGGGGCAAACACGGTCACCGTCCCATTTATCAAGCGTGACCGACTCGACTACAAAACCCACGATGTCCAATTTGACACTAGAAGCTTGGCAGATGGTGATTATGAAATCGTGGTTTCTGCAACAGATCGCCATGGTAACGTAGCCACAAAATCGGCAGGGAATCTACTTATCGACAACACGCCGCCATCTATCGCGGTGTTTGCGGAAAACAAAGCCATTGTCGATGGCCAAACAGTGCTGGGGCTTGAGAGTATCAGCATCAAGCTCAGTGACTTGCATGGGCCGGACATTACCGAGGTGAACATCTCAGGCGGGCCGATTTCGGATTCAATCTACTTAGACTGGGTGAAACTGGATGGTACCAACTTCAAGTTAGAATACCCGCGTATCTTCCCAAGCCT
>NZ_JAIMJB010000007.1 GCF_021295345.1 Motilimonas eburnea | reverse complement strand
GCGCTGTGGACCCACCTGATTCCATGCCGAACTCAGAAGTGAAACGCAGCAGCGCCGATGGTAGTGTGGGGCTTCCCCATGTGAGAGTAGGACACCGCCAAGCTCCAAACAAGAAAGCCCGAGTCTAGCGACTTGGGCTTTTTTACGTCTGCAGAAAACAGAAAACAACATCCCTCCTTAAAGACCAGCAACAAAGCAGAGTAGGGCACCCCTCTTATCATGCTCCCACACTAAACCTGAGTCGAATGACTTGGGCTTTTTTACGTCTGCTGAAAACAACATCCCTCCTTAAAGACCAGCAACAAAGCAGAGTAGGACACCCCTCTCATTATCCTCACACTGAGCCTGAGTAGAGTGATTTGGGCTGTTTACGTCTGCAGAAAAAGCAGGCTTGCCCCTGTCTTATGCCCTTGTATAAATGAGAAAATAACCTCGTTGAGGCTATTTTTAAACACTATCATAGGCTAAGCACGTCAATGGGGGAGTTTGAGCTAGATGCCTAGTACGTAGGCTGCGTGCATTGAATTCAGTCGGGAAATAACAGAAAAGCGGTTGGCGGATTATTATGGTGTGGCAGCTGGAGAGGGAATAAAGTGAGTGAGACGCTGGGTCTCACCACTTGTTGATATTGCGTTTAGTGCTTACATTTACCATCCACAGAACGACCATATAAGTACAAACTGTGGTTAGTTAATTCAATACCGTGCTGTGCTGCAATTTTTTCTTGTCGGTCTTCAATAAGCTCATCAGTAAATTCAATTACTTCACCACAGTCTAAGCACACTAGGTGATCATGATGCTCTGTTGTTGAGAGTTCAAACACAGATTTTCCGCCTTCGAAGTGATGGCGGGTAACGATACCGGCGTCATCAAATTGGTTAAGTACGCGGTAAACAGTTGCTAAGCCAATTTCTTCACCCATTTCGATGAGCTTTTTGTACAAGTCTTCTGCACTAATATGTTGGCTATCAGGCTGTCTTAATAGCTCGAGGATTTTGAGCCTAGGTAAGGTGACTTTTAAACCCGCCTGTTTCAGTGCTTTATTGTTATCGGCCATGGTAGGGTAGTTGTCCTGATAATAGTTGGTTTAAGATAGAATGCGTCAAAAGAAACATTCCAAGGTGTATTTATAAAAGCTTACAATGCTTTTGTTGAGTTGAGCAAGGTACGCCTTAACAAAAATAACATTCAATTGTATTTCTATTATGACAAGGGTAGCTCATTTCTGAAGTTTACGCAGATCGACATGTCTCTCTCATGTTAGGATCTGCGCTTTATAATTGATTAGTCTTCTAACTCGGCTAAACACATTTCGTCATAGATTTGTTTAACCCAAGCATCCACACGCTCTGCTGTCAGCTCTGGTTGACGGTCTTCATCTATGCCAAGGCCAACGAAGTGATTGTCGTCAACGAGTGCCTTAGACGCTTCAAATTCATAGCCTTGAGTTGGCCAATGACCTATGATGGTAGCGCCTTTCGCTTCCACTATGTCTTTTAATGTTCCCATCGCATCTAGGAAGTATTCGGCGTAGTCTTCTTGGTCACCACAACCAAAGATAGCGACTAATTTTTCACTAAAATCGATTTCTTCAAGTTCAGGGAAGAAATCATCCCAGTCACATTGGGCTTCGCCGTAGTACCAAGTTGGTATACCAAATAGAAGCAAGCTGAACTCATCAATTTCAGCTTGTGTGCTTTTAGCGATGTCTTTTACTTCAACTAGTTTTTTTCCAAGTTGTTTTTGGATCATTTTTGCTACAGCTTCGGTATTGCCCGTGTCACTACCAAAAAATATCCCTACACTTGCCATATTTTCTACCCATTATATCGTTACTGTTGAGGTCTAAGTTGTTGCTCAAGCATGTAAACAATCAGTTCGCTACGGCTCATATTGTGCTGCAGTGCCAAATTGTTTAGCTGCTCGAACAAGGGTTGTTCGACCTTTAATTCTACTCTTCTCAAACCTTTCGCTTTGTCGCGTTTGATTTGATTACGTTTATTGATCTTTAATTGCTGCTCACGCGATAGCGGGTTTGTTTTTGGCCTACCTGGCCGTTTTTCATCACAGAAAAGATCTATCGTCGTTCTATCAGTTAGCTCTTTTGCCATTGTATATACTGCTTAACCAAGCCCGTTGGACTCCCAAAATACTTCAATAATGCCTTTTGAAATGAATCCAGCACAGCCCAAAAACAACACCATCCAGACAATGGCACGGCCATAGGTTGGCACGTTACTGCGTTTTAATACATCATTGATGGACAGCCCGATCAGCAAAAATAAAATGACGTAAAAACCATAAAGGCCGAAGGTTTCAATCTGTTCTGTGTATTCACTTAACATAAGTTAATCAACATGAGTTCGTTAAGGCTAATTTATAAACGGCGGGAATATACCATATCTCCCCATCATTCGCTAACTTGTTGCGGCCAAAAAATTTGCCACTATTTTGTTAAACACCGCTGGCTTTTCAGCGTGTAGCCAATGGCCCGTCCCCATGATCATTTTTATCTTTGCGTCAGGGAAATGCTTGGCTCCACTTGGCCAATATTCCTTGATGATGTAGTCAGACAGTTCGCCCTTGATAAATAAGGTCGGGCCTTGAAAAGTTGCGGATGTGTCTGGCCAGTCAATTATATCGCGGTATCCATTAACGAGGGCGGCTAGATTGTAACGCCAGATCATTTTGTCTTTGAATTTATAGAGCGACTTTAGCAGGAACTGAATGACACCGACTTCTTCTATGTATTGACTTAGGCAGGTTTGGGCTTGTCCACGGGTTTTAAAGTCCGCCTCGGCTACAGCCTGTAACCCAGCAAACACACTTTGATGTCTTGGCTCGTAATTCACAGGCGACATATCGGCTACGATCAACTTGTTAACCCGATCCGGCGCGAGCAAAGCAACTTTCATCGCAATTTTTCCGCCCATTGAGTGGCCAACGAGAGAAAATGTTTTGATATCTAGTAACTTGGCTAGCTCTAAAATATCGTGGGCCATATCTTGGTAGTGCATGCTAGGGTGATGAGGCGATTCACCATGGTTTCTCACATCCACACTGATGACTCGGTAATGGGGGCTTAAGGCTTGCTGCAATAAACCAAAGTTAGACAGGCTACCAAACAAGCCATGGATCAAAAAAACAGCATCGCCTTGGCCACTGATTTTGTAATTAAGCTGCATTTATTTACTCTTTATTAATTTTGTTGTCATATATATGCAATTAAATGTCGATTCCGTTTTTATTGGGGAAAAAGGGATACACCTATGCTGGGCACTCCAACGTCGGCCAACGCTTTGTAGGGGAAGCTTTGGCCAAAACAGAATAACCTGACCAAGTGTAACGATAGATTGGCTTAAAGTCATTGGAGTGTCGTCTTTAGTCTGGGTATAATCCCCATATGTTTTGCCGGAAATGTTTGTAAGAAATGAAAAAAATAGAGCTAGATGATGAGTTGTACCAATACATAGCAGCTCAAACCCAAAATATAGGTGAAAGTGCGTCACAAATACTACGTCGCTTATTGTCTTTACCGCCCTTGCCAAATAATGACCGAGCGACTGCGCCGTCCAGCAAAAGCAATAATCAACAAGCGGCTAGTGAAACGACGCAGGAACAGCATGACAATTTAGCCGATTCAGCCCAGCTTGATGATAAGGAGCCGACTCCGTCATCAACTCACAATGTTATCAGTGAAGCAAAAACATACGCTGAAGGCGGTCAGACCCCGTCAGTTGATTCATCGAGTTTACTGACGCTTCTTGAGGGGAACGAACTCAACAATATCGAGCATTCAGTGGAGCGTTTTTTAACCTTGTTATCGGCCATGTATCATGACTCTCCCGCTGCATTTGCTAGAGCGAGTGAATCTACAAGAGGCAGGAAAAGGCTCTATTTTGCTCAATCCGAAATCGCGTTGGAAGAAGGGGGGAAAACCTGTAAGCCCCGAGCGATTGCGGACACACCATTTTGGGTGATTACAAACGCAAATAACGGAAGAAAACGAATCATTATCGCGCAGTTGATGGCAAGTATGGGGTATGCACATCATGTGATAGAGAAGGCATGCGCAACAATTTAACATCAACCTTAAAGGATTATTATGTCACTTCACCCTCGTGCAGGCTTACCTGCTCAACAGCAAGATCTTACCAATATTCCGACCTTGGTCGCGGCTTATTACACCAATAAACCTAATGTCGACGTGCGCGAACAGCAAGTTGCGTTTGGTACATCTGGTCATCGTGGTTGCTCTTTTGATTCTGCTTTTAATGAGGATCATATTTTGGCGATTAGCCAAGCCATCGCGGAATATCGTCAACAGCAGGGTTATCAAGGGCCGTTGTTTCTAGGTAAAGATACTCATGCTTTATCCGAGCCTGCCTTTGCCAGTGCGATTGAAGTGTTGGTGGCCAATGGGGTGCATGTTGTGGTTCAAAAAGGGCTTGGATATACCCCAACCCCTGTCATTTCCCATGCAATCTTGGCGCACAACCGCAGTGGCGATAAGCCACTTGCTGACGGTATTGTGATTACGCCATCACATAATCCACCACGCGATGGTGGGTTTAAATATAACCCACCCAATGGCGGCCCTGCTGACGGTGGAGTGACCAAAATGATCCAAGATCGCGCTAATGAAATTTTGGCGCAAGGGCTGACTGCCGTTAAGCGAATGGATTTTCAAAGCGCCCTGGCACAGGCCGAGCATTACGACTATGTTATGCCGTATGTTGCTGATTTAGAAAATGTTATCGATATGAAGGCGATAGCTAATGCGGGAGTCAAAATCGGTGTCGACACCTTAGGCGGCTCTGGGGTTGCGTTTTGGCCTGTCATCGCTAAGCACTATGGTCTGGATATCACAGTGGTAAACGACCGTGTTGATCCTACTTTCTCATTCATGACCCTAGACAAAGACGGCAAGATACGCATGGACTGCTCGTCTCCCTATGCCATGGCCAGTCTTATTGAGCTAAAAGATAAGTTTGATATCGCGGTAGCCAATGATCCTGATTACGATCGCCATGGTATTGTTGCCCCTTCAGTTGGCCTCATGAACCCAAATCATTACTTAGCGGTGGCGATACAGTATTTATTTGGTCATCGCCCTGATTGGCCAACAGAAGCTAAGATTGGTAAAACCCTTGTCTCGAGTTCAATGATTGACCGTGTTGCCGAGAAGCTGGATAAGCCGTTATGTGAGGTACCTGTCGGTTTTAAATGGTTTGTAGATGGACTGTTTAACAGCGAATTTGGCTTTGGTGGTGAGGAAAGTGCCGGCGCCTCTTTTTTACGCCGCGATGGTGGCGTTTGGAGTACGGATAAAGACGGTATTATCTTGGCGTTATTAGCCGCGGAGATTATTGCTGTCACAAAACAAGATCCTGGCGTGCACTATCAAGCGCTGGCAGCTGAATTTGGCGCTCCTCTATACCAGCGTATTGATGCGCCCGCGTCACCAGAACAAAAAGCGGTGCTAAATGAACTTAATCCGGACATGGTTGAAGCCAGCACGCTAGCTGACGACAAAATCACGGCTAAACTCACCCGTGCCCCGGGCAATGATGCGGCCATTGGCGGCCTAAAAGTCGTGACCGAAAAAGGTTGGTTTGCGGCGCGTCCATCCGGAACCGAAAACATCTATAAAATTTATGCCGAGTCGTTTGTTGATGAGCAGCATCTAAGCCAGATCCAAAGCGAAGCTCAGCAAATCGTGGCTGCAGCGTTTGCAAAAGCGGGTTTATAGTATGCTCTGTTTTACTGACTAACCCTGTCGACTTCAGATTATCATTTTGATAACCAACGCCACGCAGCTTTAGCGTGGCGTTGTTTTTTATAGACGATTTGCCATCCCTGCCCCACGGGCTTTTTAAACTGCTCGCTTTATGAGTGCTTACCATCTCGCTTCACCCTAAGCAGGGTTCAATTCAAAAAGCCAAGGCTTTATCAGCATCATTTCGCTTAATTAGGATGTTAATTTTATTTATGTTGAGACATTGACAACGGCCATGGGCTTTGAGCGCTGATTTGTCTGTCAAGGTAGTGTAGATCATTGAACTGTAACAAAAGTTAATCACACTTCTAGCTTATTTACTGGTAAATCAACAATGGATAGTTTACTTTTAATTAGCAATTTTTTTGTGTTTAACCGTCTTAAGCTGTGACGTTTACACGCTCTCCCGCACACTTGTTAAGGAACCTACCATGGCGACAAAGAAAACACAGGTTAAGCCTTTTGATATCAGCGCTGACAAGCTTAAGCAGCGTATCGTTCATCACCTTCGTTCTACCTTAGGTACTCATGAAAAAAAAGCCAATGATAAGGCTTGGTGGAACGCAACCTGTGCAGCAATTAATGAACTTGTATTTGAAAAACTGACCGAGACGCAATCGACTCATGCGAAAAAAGATACGCGTGCGGTTAATTATTTATCCCTTGAGTTTTTAATGGGGCGACTCCTTTCGAACAATTTACATAACCTAGAGCTCTTTTCAGAGGCACAACAAGCATTGCAATCACTTGGTAAGGACATTTATCAAGTCTGTGAAGAAGAGCCGGACATGGCCCTCGGTAATGGTGGTTTAGGTCGTCTTGCGGCATGTTACATCGATTCATTAGCGACCTTAGGCTATCCCGCCATCGGCTATGGCATCCACTATGAGCATGGACTGTTTCGTCAAGAATTTCGCGATGGGCACCAAATTGAACGTCCAGATAGCTGGCGTGAGTATGGAAACCCGTGGGAAATCTGTCGCCCTGAGTCGGTTCAAGAAGTTCCTTTATACGGCTATGTCGAAAGTGTTTTTGAAGCGGACGGCTCCATGCGCAAGGTATGGCATGCTGGGCGTAAATTAAAGGGGGTACCATGGGATATCCCGATTGTGGGTTACGGAGCCAACCTAGTTAACGTGCTGCGCTTATGGGAAAGTAAGCCAGGTGAAGCTTTTGATTGGGATGTATTTAATGCGGGTGGTTACGTGGATGCCCAAGCGGAAAAAGCGCAAGCCGAAACCGTATCTAAAGTACTGTACCCCAATGATGAAACCGAGCAAGGTAAAGAATTGCGCTTGATCCAACAGTACTTCTTCTGTGCGTGTTCGATTAAAGACATCATCCGCCGATTTAAACGAGCCAATGGTGATAAATGGTCTATTTTTGCCGACAAAGTGGCCATTCAACTGAATGATACCCACCCAGCTATCTCAGTGCCTGAATTAATGCGGATCTTAATGGATGAAGAAGGCCTGGCCTGGAATGAGGCTTGGGAAGTCTCTCGACATACTTTTGCTTATACTAACCATACCCTCCTTCCTGAAGCACTAGAGAATTGGTCTGTTGCCTTATTTGAGCGGGTATTGCCACGTCATTTAGAAATCATCTATGAAATTAACCGTCGTTTCTTAGAGCAAGAAGTGGAAGCCAAGTGGCCAGGTAATGATGAGATGAAGCGCAAACTCTCTATTATCAATGAAGAGGGCGGGCGTATGGTGCGGATGGCCTATCTAAGTGTGGTTTCATCCTATAAGGTGAATGGCGTAGCCGCTATTCATACACGTCTGGTGAAAAAAGATCTGTTCCCAGAGTTTGACGCCTTATACCCAGGAAAAATAGTTAATGTGACTAATGGTGTCACCCCGCGTCGCTGGCTAAAATCGGCTAACCCTGAGCTCGCGCAGTTATACGATAAAACCGTAGGGGCAGGGTGGCCAACGCAATTACACTTGCTTAAAGACGCGTTACCTAAAGCGAAAGACAAGAAATTCCAGCAAGCCTTTATGGCAATCAAGCGCGATAACAAACTTAAACTGGTGGATGAAATTAAGGCATTAACCGGGGTAGAGGTGAGTGCCGATGCCATTTTTGATATTCAGATTAAGCGTTTGCATGAATACAAGCGACAGCAGCTCAACCTGTTGCACATTTTAACCTTGTATCGTCGTTTATTAGCCAACCCCGCACTTGATATGGTACCGCGTGTCTTTATCTTTGGTGCCAAAGCGGCGCCTGGCTACCACATGGCGAAGAAGATCATCTATGCCATCAATAAAGTCGCCGATAAAGTGAATAATGATGAGCGGATTAAGGGCAAATTAAAAGTGGTGTTTATGCCTAACTACCGCGTTTCATTGGCTGAGAAGTTGATCCCTGCGGCAGATGTATCTGAGCAAATCTCAACAGCTGGTTTAGAAGCGTCAGGGACAGGTAACATGAAGCTAGCGCTAAACGGTGCGCTGACTATCGGTACCCTTGACGGCGCTAACATTGAAATTGCCGAAGAAGTCGGAGAAGACAATATCTTTATCTTTGGTCTCAATGTTGACGAGGTTGAAGCGATCAAGAAAGCGGGCTATAACCCGTTTGATTACTACTACAAAAACGATGAGCTCAAAGCGGTATTGGATTGGTTAGACAGTGATTACTTTACGCCAGGCCATCCTGGTGAATTGTCTGATGTGAAGCGAAGCTTACTTGATTGGGGTGATAACTACCTATGTCTGGCGGATTATCAAAGCTACCTAGATGCGCACGAGCGCATTGATGTGGCTTACCGAGATCAAGCTAAATGGGCGCAAATGGCCATCATTAACTCTGCCAGTATGGGTAAGTTTAACTCTGACCGTTCAATTCAGGACTATGTTGATACCATCTGGCATTTAGAGCCATGTCCTTTAGGCTAAATGAAATATAATGATTGACAAGGGAGGCATTGCCTCCCTTTTTTATGCGCCGTTGTTGCCTTTTCCCTAATCGGCTTATACTGAAAAGATGATGGCAACAGCGGGGGCAGCGATGAGCTTTATCGAATTTACCCTAGGCAAGTTAACTAAAGCGGAGTTTGTCGCCCAACTTCCGAAGCATCTTGCGTTTGAATGCTGGGCGCCAGGGGTATTGTATTTGCCAGGAGAAGGCCCCGTTAGCTTGGTTTTATCGGCTGGGATCCACGGTAATGAAACGGCACCTGTGTTGGTGCTTGATGAGATAGTCAAGCAAATTTGTCGCCGGCAAATAGTGCCAAAATATGCCTGTTTATTTATCCTAGGGCATCCACAAGCATTGCTTGAAGCAAGGCGTTATTGTGATACTAACCTTAATCGTTTGTTTTGTGGATATCACCAAAAGGTTAAACCTTGTATCGAAGCAAACAGAGCGGCTTTATTAGAGCAGAGTGTGAAACGCTTTTTTCAGTTACATGATACTCATAAAAAGCAGCATTGGGATTGTCATTGTGCTATTCGAGATGCTATCTATCCGCGCTTTGCTGTGGTTCCTGTTGCGCAAGAGCAGGACATGCATCATTGCCAGCGGTCGATGGCATCACATTTATCTATGTTACAACAGGCTGGGATCCAAGCCGTTGTATTAAGTAAGCTCGCTACCCATACCTTTAGCTATGCTTCATATATTCAATATGGCGCTCAAGCGGCAACCCTTGAACTCGGAAAGGCACTGCCATGGGCGCAAAATAACATGCTCGATCATCAATACTTTCAGGATTACCTCATTTCTCTAATCACATCCAATACGCATGATGCAAGGGGAGAAACTCACTCAAGGTTGAGACTATTTAGTGTTGCGCAGCAAATGATTAAAAGTCGCGATGATTTTACTTTGGCTTTTGCCGCAGACATGGCCAATTTCAGCTGTTTTGGGCAAGGTGAGTTATTGGCTTATGAAACGGGAAGAGAATATCGCGTTAAAGAAAAGCAAGAGATGGTCTTGTTCCCAAATGCTAAGGTAGAAAGAGGAGCAAGGGCGTTGTTGACCCTTACCCCGTATCATGACAAAGGCCTTTATGACTGACGGCTATCTCGGCTAGCTTGCGCCAGTTCTCTTAGCATGTCTTCGGTGTCTTGCCAGTTTATACAGGCATCCGTGATGCTTTTGCCAAAGACTAATTCTTTGCCATCTTCAACTGCTTGGTTGCCTTCTTCTAAAAAGCTCTCAATCATCACACCGGCGATCGCTCTAGAGCCATTGCGCATCTGTGCCATGATATCCTTGGCGACGTCCCATTGTTTTTTATATTGCTTCAAGCTGTTACCGTGGCTGAAGTCGACAATTACCCGCGGCGTTAAGCCGATATCCGCTAATTGTGCCGCAGCAGCTTGAACATGTTGTTCACTGTAGTTGGGCTCTTTGCCACCACGCAAAATAATATGGCCATAAGGGTTACCCGCCGTTTTGTAGATGGTCATCCGGCCGTGTTTATCTGGAGAGTAAAAGATATGGCGCGCCTTGGCTGCACGAACCGCATCCATGGCAATTTGTAAGTTACCATCGGTCCCATTTTTAAAACCCACAGGACAAGATAAAGCTGACGCCATTTCACGGTGGATTTGGCTTTCGGTGGTACGTGCACCAATAGCGCCCCAAGTGATTAAATCGGCAAGGTATTGGCCTGTTACCATATCTAAAAATTCGGTCGCCGTTGCTAACCCGAGTTCATTGATATCAAGCAGTAAGTTACGAGCAAGGGCGATGCCCTTATTGACATTGTAGCTGCCATCGAGGTCGGGATCGTTAATCAGGCCTTTCCAGCCAACGATAGTACGTGGCTTTTCAAAATAGGTTCGCATCACGATGCATAAATCATCGCCTAGTTCGTCTTTTAGCTTCACTAAGCGCTTGGCATATTCAATTCCCGCATTAGGATCGTGTATGGAGCAAGGGCCAACGACAACCAATAAGCGTTTATCTTCACCTGAGATAATCGCCTCAACTTCTCGTCTGGCACGGGTTACCACACCCGCAGCGGCATCGCTGAGGGGGCGATCATCGTTGAGTTCGGCAGGAGTGATTAAGAAATCTTGTTTTTCGGTACGTAACTCGTCAGTTTTTAATGGCATCAGGCCGCATCCTTGTTAACGGTGCGATTCACTTGTGGGAGAGCCTCCGCCTTAGAGCAAAGCCGTGTATAGCGCTGAGCTCAGGCATTGGAATTCGCTTCACCACAAGGGCACCCGCGTTAAGTCGTATCAGTAAATGCCATCACCTTAGCTAAAAAAACCAAACCTTTAAAGTAAAACGCATCGGTTAAGCTAAAAAATTCCAGCTCGGCTAGTGATGTTTGTCGAAAACATCCACTACGGGTAGAATGCAGCGCTTTAAAGCGCCGTTATAGGGGGGATTAAATTGCATCGCTATCAAGATTTAATCAAAGTATTTGAAGATTGCTTTTTACAAACAGAAAACACGCAACTTATCGCAGGCGACAGCGAACCTATTTATTTACCCGCTGATCAGCAACACCCTCATCATCGAATTATTTTTGCTCATGGCTTTTTTGCCAGTGCTTTGCATGAAATATCCCATTGGTGCATTGCAGGTCAGGCCCGTCGACAACAAGTTGACTTTGGTTATTGGTATGAGCCTGACGGTCGCACGGCGCAACAACAAGCTGAATTTGAAAAGGTAGAAATCAAACCCCAAGCCGTTGAGTGGGGGCTGGCTGCAAGTTGTGGCTTTGCTTTTTCGGTGAGTTGTGACAATCTTTCAGGTATTGAGATTGACCGACTTGGGTTTCAGCATAAGGTGTATGACCAAGTTCGGGTTTATCTGCAGCAGGGCTTTCCCCCACGCGCGCACATTTTGATGCAGGCGTTAGCGAAATTTTATCGTGTTAGTGCCCTAACGCCCGCTGCATTTGACTATCGCGGCATGTATTTAAGGTAAAGATTATGTATCAGTTGTATCAGGACATGGAACAGAAAATTGCCCATATTTTAGAGCAGGGTGACAGTGATGAGTTATTTGCGTCTGGTTATCTCAGCGGTCACTTAAGCCTAGCTTTGGCGCATTGTGAACAAGCGCAAAAACACTCAGCAGATGATTTTATCGTTCAGGTTGAGCAGGAATTAGCGCAAGCGTTTGCTGCGCGTGAACTGAGTCCTGCCGACCAAGTGTTAGTTGAGGCCATGTGGCGTCACTTAACGCAAGGCTAATTTAAGCATCTGGATCAGGTAGCGCAGCGGCACAGGTTTTATTTCGCCCAGATTCTTTTGCTCGGTATAGCGCGCTGTCTGACAACTTTAACCACTCACTGGCCGAAGGTAACTGCGCGTATGTCTGAGCGATGCCTAGGCTAATGGTAAAGCAAATATCGTGTTCATCATGATAGACGTGTAACGCTTCAATGCTTTTGCGTAAGCGCTCGGCAAAGAAAAGGGCTTTTTCAGCTTCGGTGTCAATCAACAGCACCGCAAATTCTTCTCCGCCATAACGGCCTGCAATGTCGGTTTCGCGTAGGTTTTGTTTCAGGGTCGCACTCACAGCTTGAATGACTTTATCTCCGGCCTGGTGCCCATAGGTATCATTAACGCGTTTAAAGTGATCAATATCAAACATGATCAAACAAGCATTTGCTTGCGTACGTTTGTAGCGCGCAAACTCATGATGAAATTGCTCTTCCCAGTACCCCCGATTATACAGCTGGGTTAACGCATCAATCCGGCTGAGATCTTGTAGTTGATTATTAAGCTCTTTTAACTGTAATTTGTTGACCGCGCTGTCAGTGACGTCGTAGATGATTAAACTAACATGGGTGACTTCGCCAGTAAGACTCATTAACGGGATAATGGTCATATTTTGATACATAAACTCAGCGGTGCCAGTAATCGGGCGATAGTTCTTAAAGCGAAAGATATAAGGCCGTTGCTCCCAAGTCGTGAAGGCTCGGTTTTTGAGTAAAAATACGGATTCAATTTTTTGGCTTAACCACTCTTTGGGGATCTCTGAAAACAAATCAAACATGACTTGGTTTTGAACTTGGCTGCCGCCCTTGCCGCTGTGATTTTCCATAAACCCATTCCAGGCTTGCACTTTATAGTCGCGATCCAGCACCACCAGGCCAACATCGATGGTCTGCACCATCTCAACCATCCAATGAAATTCTTTTAAATCGAAAGCGCTATTTTGCATAATTAATTCAACAAATAAGTGAGTTTATTGTTAAGGGTTGTGATGGAATCTTCGGTGAATAACATCAACAAGTCGCAATGAATATTTTGATTTTCAATAACGTAGTTTATTTCAATCGCTAGGGTTTGCTTCCAGCGAGTCTGGTTTTCGTTAACTAAATCTTTGATTTTACAATGCTGGCCTAATACAACGGGGTGACCTTGGCTAAATGACATATCGAGTTGTTCGGCGAAGCCTTTGAGAAATGCCCCGATCAAGATGTTGGCAATGTCCATCATGACCTCAATTTCAGCTTGCTCGTTGAGATCTCCCTGAAAGTTCATCAGGCTGGCCATATCTTTAAAGCTGGAGTCGTGAAACAGGATTAACGCTTCACCAGCGATCCCGGCTCCGATGTAGCCCTGGCAAACAGCTGAAATCGTATCGTTAGATTCTGCTGCTTCTAACGCCATAGTCAATTCACTGACTTCTAACAGGTTCACTGTGGGGATAGGGAGTAGCACGAATACATTAAGTAATCGCGCTAGCAGATCTGCGGCTTGCCCCATGGCGACGTTAGCGACCTCTTGATAAGCATCTCGGGCATCATTAGGTAACTCAATTTTAGGTCCGGCATATTCATTGATATCGTCTTTCGCGAGCTCCGCCACCACTTCATCAGCTTGTGGAGGAGGCGAATCGACTGGCTCAGGGGTGGGCAGTAAATCGGCCTCATTGATGACGCCGTATTGACTGAGGATATCGGCAATTTTTTCTTTGCTGACCGGTTTTTTGATAAAGTCGAGGGCACCAAACCCCAGTACTTTCTCTCTCGCCTCCGGTTGAATATCGCCTGAAACGACAATGACTAACGCGTTTAAATCTTGTTTGCAAATGGCTTCCAGTACTTCGTAGCCATCCATAACAGGCATGTTCAAATCAAGAAAGACAACATTACCTAACCCCTTTTTGATTGCCTCTAAGCCTTCACCTCCGTGGGTTGCAAACGTGATGTCTACATTCCAGTTATCCGGCAAGCTTCTGGCCATCTGTTTGCGGGCGAGTGCTGAGTCATCACAAATGAGAATGGGTAGTGACATGCGGTGTTCCTATCTATGCTTTATTCTATCTTATGGCAATAATCTCATTATTGCCATCAAGCTTGTCGAGTTCTGTTTATTTTAGTTCGATTTACTTCATCCCTTTGCTTGTTGAGAAAATCGTTTATTGGCACGTGATTTCTTTCTGGCCGAATATTCACGGCAAGATAGCCGATGGCATCGAGCAACGGCAGTATGAAAAAACCACCAAGACCAACGTTTTGTGAGAAACATCAGTAAAAGAACAAAACTATCATCTTGAAACTTGCTCAATTTCTGTCTAAGTGATAGCTTGAAGCGGTTTTTTGTCGGGCTGCTAAATCTCATATGTGAGCCAATCACAGGGAAAATAATAATTAATAATGAAAAGCTTATCTCTACTCTCAATGCTATGTTGTGCGTTAAGTCTAGGTGCAAACTCTGCTATGGCGGCCTCTGATTGGCAAACGTCTAGTAAATTGGATACCTTATCGCCAAACGTGAATGTCAATTTCAAGTTCTACGATCTTGAAGCCCAGAGCATGTATGAACTGTTTCAAAAGATCCGTATTGTTGGCCCTGCTGGGCAAGCGGGTAACAAGGCTGCAGGTAAGGCTAGCTACAATATGAACTGGCAGCTTGCTTTTGAACAAAAGGGTAATCAATGCCGAGTGGGTGACGCTGGTGTTGATATTGAAATCGATATTGTGGTACCGAGATGGTTAAACGTAGATGAACAATCCGAAAAAGCCCAAGCACAATGGCAGATCTACCTCGGAGGCTTGCTCGATCATGAAAGCGGTCATAAGGACATTGTGGTTAACGCGGCAGAGCAATTGATTGAAAGCATAAAAGTTGCGCCAACCAATTTAAATTGTGCTCAACTGCAACAGCGCGTAGATAAAGCGGGATATCGCTACCTTGCTAAGGCGAAGGTCGAAAGTAGCGACTATGACAAAAAAATGAAGCTGTCATTTAAATAAGCTAACTACGCTATTGATACAAAAGGAAGGCCGCTTATAGCGGTCTTCCTTTTTTTATGCTGCGTAGCCAATAACGGTTAGGGTGTAACCGAGTAAGCAGTGTTTTTCCAACAGGCAGTGGCTCACCCACGATTTCACATGCGAGTAATTCGGCCATCAAAGGCGCAGTGCAAAGTCCTCGTGAGCCCAATGCACTTAGCATATATAAGCCGCAGTGATCGAGTTGTTCAGTTTGATTAAAGTTCACATACCCTTGGTGGACCGGGATTTTACCGACAAAAGGTAAATTATCTCGGGTGCCACAACGCACACTGACTCTGGCCTCATCTGTGTCCATATTAAGCCCTTGCGGCCAGCTTACTTGAGGGAGGGAGTTTAACAACTTGTCATGGTTTTGTTGTTGCTCTGCCTGGCTAAACTCGAGTGAGTCTTGATTGCGTCCATAACTGGCGCCAATGCAGTGTGATTGTTCATGGGCAGGGGTCATATAGCCTTGATAACAGAGTACGGTATTTAACTGTTGGCTGGTTGGCGTGGCATTAACATGGCTCACTTGCCCGCGAACAGGGAAGATAGGCAAACCGGAAAACACGGAAGGCTGTAGGTTTGAGCCCATACACAGTAGCAAAATGTCAGTGTGTTGTAATTGGCCATTTACGCTAAACTGCCAGCCTTCACATGAAGCCGAAATATCGCCAACTTCACTGTCAAGATGGAGCGTCAGTCGTCCGCTTTCTAGCGCTTGTGCTATCAAGGCGAGCGTATAATCTCCCGGATTAAGCCAGCCCCCTTGTGGGTAGTAAAGCCCATGGGTGTCAATCGCTAGATTAGCGACTTGATTTGCTTGCTCCGAGGTTAGGGGACTCACTAGCGTGCTGGGATAACCTTGCTGCTCAATAAGGTTAATTTTTTTCGCCGATTTGTCGTCGTAACTCAGCTCCATCACACCACAAAATTGGTGGCGAAGACCATGGTGTGAGACGTGCTTTAATAATTGACGACTGTAATCAAAAGCATGAATGAATAGCTCTGTGTTGATGGGGTTATTCGGGCTAAGTAGTGGGTAGAGTGCGCCTTGGCGATTGCCCGAGGCCTGTTGAGCCAGCTGCTTATCTTGACAATACAGGGTGACTTTTCGCCCTTTTCTGACCAAGGCTAACGCAGTGGCCGCAGAGGCTATGCCTCCTCCAACAAGGGTGATGGACGCGTCGTTTGATGCGCTAGGCTCTCGGTTCTCGCCTTTCGTCACAGGGAGGCATTTAGGCGTCATGGGGTAGTGGCCCGCGAGCATTTCGCGCTTGCGGCCAAAACCTTTAGGCTTAGTCATGACAAAGCCAGCATCACCTAAACCGCGGCGAACAAAACCGGCAGCGGTAAACGTGGCGACCGTTGCTCCAGGCTTGGCTAATCGGCCCATGGCGTTGAACAAGGCAGGTGACCACATATCCGGATTTTTACTGGGTGCAAAGCCATCTAAAAACCAGCAGTCAACGAGGCCTTCTGTTGTGCTGTATAATTGCGGCAGTGAATCATGGAGATCGCCAAACCA
Source organism: Motilimonas eburnea (assembly GCF_021295345.1). Lineage (GTDB taxonomy): Bacteria > Pseudomonadota > Gammaproteobacteria > Enterobacterales > CBDFNC01 > Motilimonas > Motilimonas eburnea. The sequence goes on along the minus strand of NZ_JAIMJB010000007.1, from coordinate 197,217 downwards.
AAGATCGAGGATCACTTGTCCTTGTTGTAAGCTTACTCGATGACTGCCAGCGACGCAGTTAGGATAGTTTTGCACCAATTGCTCCGCCAAAGGCGCCAATTCAGGCCATTGTGCCAGGGCTAATTGTAAATCTTGCTGCGTGAGAGGGAACTTCTCAAAGCTCGTAAAATAAAGACGTTGCGGGCCTTGATTGGGATAGGCTTGCTTAAATTCATTGAAGGTATGCCAAGCAACCAGGAAATTTAATCCGGTGCCGAAGCCAGTTTCAGCGATAACAAAGTGATCTCGAGCAAAATTATGCCATCTACTCGGTAGCCCGTTAGCTTTAATGAAGACGTGTTGAGTTTCTTCTAAACCATTGATATTTGAAAAGTATATGTCGTCAAACTGACTGGATATTGGGGTGCCGTTGGCATTCCATTCTAGTTGGGCATTCTCGAGTTTATGATTTATCAAAGAAAGTTTCGCTATTTTGTGGCATGATAGCGCCGATTTTACCTTATATTGTCGAAAGCCGACCAGTTGTCATAGTTAAAATGATACAATGGCGGCAACGAGAGAACCACAGGGTCTATAAATGAGAAGAGCAGTCATCACAGGTATCGGTGTTATTTCCAGTATTGGTAACAATAAAGAGGAAGTCCTTGCTTCATTGCAAAATGGCAAGTCCGGTATTCGTTTTTCTGAGCAATTTGCCGAGTTTAACTTACGCAGTCAGGTATGGGGCGCATTAAATATTGAGCCAAAAGATCATATTGACCGTAAAGTCATGCGTTTTATGGGTGATGCCGCAGGTTATGCCTACCTTGCAATGGAGCAAGCCATTGCTGATGCAAACCTAGCGGATACCGACGTATCTAATGAGCGCACCGGTTTAGTCGTCGGCTCGGGCGGCGGTTCATCAGAAAACCAAGTTGCAGCAGCCGATATCTTACGCAGCAAAGGGGTTAAGCGTGTAGGTCCTTACATGGTACCGCGAACCATGGCTAGCACGACCTCGGCATGTTTGGCCACGCCATTCAAGATCAAAGGCGTGAACTACTCAATCAGCTCAGCCTGTGCTACCAGTGCCCACTGTATTGGTAATGCACTTGAATTAATTCAACTTGGTAAGCAAGACATCGTATTTGCTGGTGGTGGCGAAGAGCTGCACTGGACACTGGCGATGGAGTTCGATGCCATGGGGGCGTTATCAACTAAATACAATGAAACACCTGAAAAAGCCTCACGCACCTATGACGCAAACCGCGACGGTTTTGTTATTTCCGGTGGCGGCGGTATGGTGGTTGTCGAAGAATACGAACACGCTGTGGCACGTGGTGCTAAAATCTACGCTGAAATTGTAGGCTATGGCGCTACTTCAGACGGTTACGACATGGTTGCTCCGTCAGGTGAAGGTGCGGTGCGTTGTATGAAACAAGCGATGGCGACCGTTAACGGCGAGATTGATTATCTTAATACTCACGGTACATCTACACCAGTGGGTGACGTACGCGAGCTGGAAGCCATTCGCGAAGTGTTTGGTGATAATGCACCGAAAATCAGTGCAACTAAAGCCATGACAGGTCACGCATTAGGCGCGGCAGGTGTGCACGAAGCGATTTACAGCTTGCTAATGGTAGAGAACCAGTTTGTTGCGCCAAGCATTAATATTGACCAAGCCGATGAGAAAGCGGAAGGCTTACCGATTGTTAAAAACCAAGCAGAAAAAGCCCAATTGAAGACGGTTATGTCTAACAGCTTTGGTTTTGGTGGTACCAACGCGACCTTAGTTTTCCAAAAATTATAAGGGGCCCCCTCAGGGTGAATAACGAGAGCAGGGAGTTATCTCTGCTCTTTTTTGTTTCTGGTGATTGGCAATGAACAGGTCTGTGATCGCCGATATCGAAACTTAAGTTTGTTTAGGCAAAATGATTTCTAAGATGAAAATATTCCTCGATTCAAATATTCCCTTTGCTAGAGAAATGTTCAGTGAACTTGGTGAGTTACACTTTTTTGAGGGGAGAAGGGTTACCCCGGATCAGGTTGCTGATGCTGATGTGCTTTTGGTTCGTTCTATTACGCAAGTCAACCAAGATTTATTGTCAAACAACAAGGGGCTCACTTTCGTTGGCACCGCAACCATTGGCATGGATCACATAGATAAAGCGTATTTGGCTGCCCGTAACGTGCCCTTTGTCAGTGCGCCGGGTTGTAATAAGGAATCGGTTGCTCAATATGTAGTGAGTGCGATATTAGTGCACGCGGAAAAGCACCTGATAAACTTACAAGGTAAAACAGTTGGCATTGTTGGAGCGGGCAACACCGGGAGTGCGGTTTGGCAAAAACTCACCGCCTTAGACATGAAGTGTTTATTATGCGATCCCTTACTTGAACAAGCCGGTGACAATCGCCAGTTTGTTGATATGAAGGCCATCATGGATTGTGATTTCATTAGCTTACATGTTCCTTTGACAACTGAGGGGGAGTTCGCAACACAGCATTTGTTCGACCAACAGCGCTTACGTCAACTTAACCACGAACAAGTACTCATTAATACCTCAAGAGGTGGGGTGATTGATAATCAAGCCTTACTTGCTCGCGTTGAAACAGGTTGCTTACCGACACTTATCTTAGATGTTTGGGAAAATGAGCCGGATATCGAAACCGAGTTACTGCCTTACACCGCGATTGCTACCCCACATATTGCTGGCTATAGCTTAGAAGGGAAAGCCAATGGCACAGATGTTTTGTACCAGGCGCTGTGCCAACATTTAGGCATCAGTGGTAAGAAAAGAGTGGCCGATTATTTACCTAAGGCAGTCGTTGATAACATTCAGATTAATGCTGAGCTTAATCAAAACCTGATCAAGTCTTTGGTACATTTAGTCTACGATGTACGCCGTGATGACCATATCATGCGAGCAGAGATTAATGAGCCAAATGGCTTTGATTTGATGCGCAAGCATTACCGCGAGCGACGTGAATTTTCGACCCTTTCGGTCTCCTTAGGCGCAAACCAAGATGCCCGCTTACTTGCGGCCCTTGGGTTTACCATTGCAGACTGAACTTTTAATAGAAGAGATAAAATGGAACGTTTAATTAATATTGCAGTACTAGGCGCCACAGGCACCGTTGGAAATGCAGTTGTTGAACAGCTAGAAGAGCGTGAATACCCAATTAACCAATTGTTTTTACTTGGCTCTGACAACAGCGATGGTGAAACCCTGATGTTTAAAGGCAAGCGTCACCGGGTGCAATTAGCCGATAAGTTTGATTGGTCACAAGTTGAAATAGCCTTATTTTGTGCCGGTACGGAAGCGGCGTTAGCTTATGCAGAGGAGGCGAAAGCGGCAGGGTGTTTGATTATCGATAGTTCAATGGCATTTATGGATGATCCAGATGTGGTGCAAGTTGTCCCCGAAATCAACGCCGGAGCTTTGGCAAATATTCACCAGTCTCGAATTGCGGTGAGCCCATCAAGTGCGGTAATTGCTGCGAGCCTAGTGCTAAAACCCTTACAGGACGAAGTTGGGTTGAACAAGGTTAATATGGCTAGCTACCAGTCAGTATCATCAGCCGGCAAGCAAGGCGTTGCTGCTCTAGCCGAGCAAACAGCCAAGTTACTCAATGCTAAACCCATTGAGCCGAACTTCTTTGCGCAGCAAATTGCATTTAACTGCTTACCTTTGGCGGGTCAAGCCCTTGAAAATGGTTATAGTCAAGATGAGTTACTCATCACTAACCAGTTACCTTTGGTGTTAAATGATCAAGAGGTGGGCGTGACAGCGAGCTGCGTTATTGTGCCGGTGTTTCATGGCCTAGCTGGCGTGTTACACGTTGAAACCCGTTACCCCCTTGAAATAAATGAAATCACATCCATGATCCGTGATGCACAGGGGGTTGAACTTGCCGAGCCTGGTGACGAAATGGTGACGTGTGTGAGCCATGCTGTTGGTCAAGATTTAGTGCATGTTGATCGCGTTCGCAAAGATATTAACAATGAAAACGGTCTGGCGCTTTGGTTTGCCATCGACAATGTGCGAAAAGGCAGTGCGACTAACATGGTGCAAATCGCAGAGCATCTTGGTCAGTATTATTTGTAGGCTTTTGCAGCAAAAAGTTGCTAACGCACTCGTTTTTCTAGAAATACCCGCTATTGACTAAGTCAAAACTTAGCAAAATAGGGGGCTGGATCTCAATTCTAGCCCCTGTATCCTCTCCCCATTCTTTTGTAACTAGATTAGCCCGCAATGCTGGTTTATAGTGATGAGTTATTGAATAAGTATATGCGCCATGTGCGTTATATTTGCTGGGTTTTTGAGCAAATCAAAATAAAGGATTAAACATGGGACGTTCTATTTCCCGCGCAGTAATAGCGTTACCGCTCGTGCTTGCTGCGAGCAATATTGTTGCTGAAGAAGATGTATTTAAAGATGCCCCCGGTTTTTATGTTGAACTAACAGGACCAAAAGGCGAAACGAAACAAGAGATTCGTAATGTACCTAAGGCCGCCGTTGTCAATACGGCTAGCACGGGTGCTAATTCAGGAACATACGGCCCATTGAAGTCATCTGACACCATGTGGTCCATCGCCAGTAAAACGCGCCCAAATCGCAGTGTGTCTGTGCATCAAATGATGACGGCCATCTTCAATAAAAACCCGCAAGCCTTTCTCAATAATGATATCAACAGGCTGGTTAATGGTGCGGTTCTGACCATCCCAACCTTAGCTGAAATTCAAGGCATTGATAAAGACGCAGCTAAGCAAAAATTTATAGCCGAGACGCAAGCTGCCAAGGTTGCTCCCAAGGAAACACCAAAAGCCACCCCTGCGCCAACTAAAGCACCAACACCTGAGCCAACCGTCGAGCCGACGGCTAAACCGGTTGAAGCACCCGATGTGGCTGAGCAGACACCTGAAGCGGAAACTACGCCTAGCACTGACAATGCATCAACACAGGTTGTTAATAATGTTGGCTCAGCAGAGTTAGATGAACTGAAAACTCAGCTTGACGACTCTAACCAGCAATTACTGCAAGTTGCCGAGTCAAATCAACGCATGAAGATGAAGTTAGAAGCGTTATCAAGTGACCTCGATAGCTTGAAAAACCAGCTTCAAGAAGATTCAAAAGTTCAACACGAAATAAAGGCGTTACTATCACAGCAACTGGCTAACTCTGCGCCAGCACAACCACAACAAGAAGCCCAAGGTGAATCTGACGATTTACTGAAACTGCTTACCTCTAGTTGGCTTTATCTTGGGGCGGTGATTGCACTGCCTATTCTTATCATTCTGGTGATCCTCTCATTCTGGCTACGCGCTAAAACAAAACGTGAAGCGGAAGAGCAAGAACAAGAAATCGCCACGTCTACCAGCACCTTGATGGAAGAAAAGAGTGAATATGATGATCTTTTAGCTGGTGATCAAGGTGATGAGGAAGTGGCCACTCAGCCAGAAGCATCACAGTTCTCGATAGAAGATGATCTGAAAGCGGATGAGCTAACGAATGCAAATCTGGCTTCTGATGATATCGATTTGATGAGCGAAATCGATCTAGACAGTGGTGACGATGATAACCGTGACAGTGCACTGGATTTAGATTTAGATAACAAAGACAACGAAGCCGACATCAGTGCAGAATTAGACATGCTGGCTGAGCAATCAACGGATGCCAGCGACAGCTTTGATTTTGACTTTAATGAAGCCGAAGCGGTCAGCGAAGAGGCAACAGAGGCAGAAGCTGACGATTTATTTGCTAGCAGCGAAACGTCAGCTGATTTGGATCTGGGTGATGTGAGTGAACTGCAAGGCTCGGATCTTGACATGGCGGCTGAGCAGCCTGAGGTTGAGGCAATTGCCGAGGCGACTGACGAAGCGATTGTTGAAGCAATCGATGAGCCAGAAGCCATTGTTGAGCCAGTGGCAGAGCCAGTTGCCGAGACAAACCCAGATGACATTCTCAGTGCAGAGGATTTAGCCAACATCGAATTTGAAGAAGCCGATGACTCGCTATTTGAACTACAAGAAGATAATCAGTTAGTTCAAGATGATGAGATGATCGTTGAGCTTAATGATGAAGATGATATTTTGCTTGACGAGCTATCACCTGGGGCAATGGATGATGACTTAGTGGCTGACTTGGCATCCACGGCTGAGCCTGAAGTGGCCGACACCCCAGCAGAAACCAAGGGCGCAACGGATCTAGAAGAATTTGACTTTAACATGTCTGAGGAATCTACTGAGGAGCCAGAGCCTGCCCTTGAATTTGATGCTAATACCGAAGTAGTAGAAGACAAAGTTGATGACATTGCTGATCTTAGTCTTGATACTGAAGAATCGAGCCAAGATGACGCAAGTATTGACGATCTAGAGTGGGATTTTGCGGAAATTGATACGGTTGATGAGCCAGTAGACGCGACCGAGATCACCGAGGTCGATGACATCGAAGACACAGACCTGTTGGCGAGTCAGCTAGGTGAAATTGCCTTTAATGAGCCTACTGAGCCTGTGGAAGTTCCTAACGCGGGTGATGTCTCAGAAGATTACATAGATATCGAACGTCTACTTGAGGAAAGCGGCGAAGAGTCTAATGAAGAAGCTTATCAAGGCGCAAACCTCGATATCGGTTTAGATGAGTTCCCGGATGTACTGCCTGAAAGCGGCGGAATTGATGTTGATATTGACGAAGGTGGTATAGGGCAAAAGCTTGATCTTGCGCGTGCTTACCTTGAGATTGACGATAAAGAAGGCGCTAAGAGCATCCTTGAGGAAATTCAAGGCCAAGGCTCTGAACAACAAATCGCTGAAATCACCAAGCTACTTAATCGACTCGGCTAGCCGTCGCTCGATTAAGGCGTCATGTTCAAATAGGGAGCCAGTGGCTCCCTTTTTTATGGCCAAGACAGATTCCATCTTTAATCGGTTTGGGTATAATTGCCCCTTTTTATGAAGGGCATTAGGCATTATGCATGTTGCATTAGGTATCGAGTACAATGGTGCTGCTTATTATGGCTGGCAAAAGCAAATTGAAGTCGATACGGTACAAGACCGACTAGAAGCGGCTTTGAGCTTGGTGGCCAATGAAAAAATTGATACTTTTTGTGCGGGTCGTACCGATGCGGGTGTTCATGCAACCGGGCAGGTGGTGCATTTTGTGACCAATGCCAAGCGCAACGCGCGGGCATGGACCCTAGGTGTTAACGCCAACTTACCTGATGATATCGCGGTGGCCTGGGTAAAAGAAGTGCCCGATACTTTTCATGCTCGCTTTTCGGCCACAGCCCGTCGATATCGCTATATTATCGATAACTCAAATTTGCGCAGCGCCATTTTAAGTCAGGGCTTGAGTCATTATCACGAGCCACTGGATGATAAACTGATGCACCAAGCCGCGCAGGCCTTGGTTGGTGAACATGATTTCACTTCATTTCGAGCCAAGCATTGTCAGGCCCATTCACCTGTTAGGCAGGTCCATCATATTCAAATTACTCGTCAAGGGCCGTATATCATTATTGATATTAAGGCGAACGCCTTTTTACACCATATGGTTAGAAATATAACAGGTAGCTTGATTGAGATAGGCAAGGGTAAGCAACCAGTTGAATGGTTAACCTATTTATTAGCTCAAAAAGATCGTAGCATTGCTGCGGCAACCGCAAAAGCAGGTGGCTTATATTTAGTCGATGTTGACTACCCTGCTGAATTTGCGCTACCTCGCCACCATATTGGTCCTTTGTTTATTGATAACCCATAAGAGCATTTTATGATCCCTAATTCCCTATCAGCCTGGCTATCGCACCTTGAACAGTTACACCCTAGCGACATTGAGTTGGGATTGACTCGAGTGAAACGGGTTGCAGAGCAACTTGGTTTAACTGAATTTGACAACGCTAAAGTGGTCTTGGTGGGCGGCACTAATGGTAAGGGCACCACCTGCGCCATGTTAGAGTCAATCTTAATGCAAGCGGGATACCGTGTGGGTGTGTATAGCTCACCACATCTGATTCGTTATACCGAACGGGTGCGTGTGGATGGTCAAGAGTTATTAGAGCAACAACACTGTGATGCTTTTGCCATCATAGAGCAAGGGCGCGGGGATATTGCGCTAACCTATTTTGAATTTGGCACCTTGGCTGCATTGCAGTTATTAAAGCAGGCGCAATGTGATGTGATCTTGCTTGAAGTGGGGCTGGGTGGTCGCCTTGATGCGACCAATATTGTCGAGCCCGATGTGTCAGTTGTGACGACCATCGACATCGACCATGTTGAATGGCTGGGTAACAATCGTGAAGACGTGAGTTATGAAAAGGCGGGAATTTTCCGCACTAATAAGCCAGCTATTTGTGGTGATTATGATACACCACAGCGGTTAATCGCTCATGCTGATCACATAGGTGCCAAATTATTACTGGCAAACCAAGCCTTTACAATGAGCCTTCAGGCTAAGAGTTGGGATTGGCAAATGGGGGATAAGCAGTTAACGGGGTTACCTTTGATTTCCCTGCCTCTGCAAAATGCCGCAACGGCATTAGCCACTATCGCGCAATTGGATTTGAATGTGAGCGAGGCCCATATAAAGCAAGGCGTGCTTGAGGCGAAGTTAGCAGGTCGCATGCAAGTGATACAGACATCGCCAACGGTGATATTAGATGTGGCCCATAACCCTCACTCAGCGGGCTACCTTGTTGAGCAGCTCAAAGCTAAGACAAACGGCCCTATTCTTGCCGTGGTTGGCATGCTCAAAGACAAGGATATTAAAGCGACATTGGCCAAGTTTGACGGCGTTGTAAGCCAATGGTACTTAGCTGATTTATCTGGGCCACGCGCGGCGAGTGCGCAGCTTCTTGCCCAATATACCCCAGCAGAAACAACCCAAGTGTTTAAAAACGTTGAACTTGCTTATCAACAGGCGATTGCTGACAGTGAGGCACAGGCGGTGGTAATTGTATTCGGCTCGTTTTACACTGTAGCGGAAATTATCGATAGACAACAAAAAGGTTAGCGTGTGGCCACTCAGTTTCAAAATCGGTTAGTTGGAACCATTATTCTTGTCGCGTTAGCGGTGCTGTTTTTACCGAGCTTATTGGATGGTCAGAAAGAGACCTATCGGGAAGAATTCGTTGCAATCCCGATCGCACCTGAAATGGTTGAACAATCGCCGCAGCAAGCACTCCAAGTGCCAGCCGATGTGACGGAGCAGGACACTCAATTTAGCATTGAAACGATTCCCGATGCGGTGATAATCAGTGCCAAGGATCCGGCTGCTCAAAGCACTGAAGCTGAGTCTAGTCAAGAGATGCCCGTCGAAGTTGCGGCAAAGGAGGCCCCATCAGCGACTCCAGAGCCAATGTCTGAACCGAGTGCTGCGCCGATCAAAGTCGTGACGGCTAAGCCTGTTGAGGTCATAAAAGCGACCCCTGCGCCCGTTGTGAAGGTCGCCGATAAGCCTAAAGCGACGCCTAAACCAACGCCTAAACCGATTGATGTGGCCAAGGCTGCCCCTAAACCTACCCCTGAGCCCCTTAAAGCTGGGGTGATTAAGCCAGTTGCCCCGGTGACTAAGGTGGCGTTTAAAGATGCTGCGTGGACGATACAACTGGGCGCGTTCAGAAACGCGGCGAATGTAAAAGCCCTAGTGAAAAAGCTACGTCAGGCTGGTCATCCTGTTTACACCATTCCAGCGGTAGTCACCGAAACGGGCATTAATAAAGTCTATGTGGGCCCTGATGTCTCGGCGCAAAAGTTAGAAAAGCAATTGCCTGCATTAAAACAGTTGACCAAACTAAATGGCCGAGTAGTGGCCTACAATCCGCAGTGATATACAAACACTCTAAGTGTGATCTGATACTATTTTTTGCAAGCAATTTGTTAACAAGAGTGGTAGAATCGCGGCGATTTTTAACTAGGCTGCTGCAACAGAGCAGCCACGTTTGGGTAAATTAATGGTCTGGATAGATTACGTCATACTTGGCATTATCAGCTTGTCAGCGATTATTAGCTTAGTGCGAGGGTTTGTTAAAGAAGCTTTTTCTCTCGCCAGCTGGTTTGCCGCCTTCTTTGTTGCCAGCCAATTTTATACCGACCTTGCTACATTTCTGCCCAACATCAATGATCCCCTGATCCGCAATGCCGCCGCTATCGCTATTTTATTTATTGTGACTCTGATTTTAGGCGCATTGATCAATTATATTATTAGCCAACTGGTCTCAAAAACGGGCCTATCAGGAACCGATCGTGTGTTGGGTATTTGTTTTGGTGCCATTCGTGGCGCCTTGATCGTGAGTGCGATATTGTTTTTTATGGATTCGTTTACCGCCTTCCCATCGACACCTTGGTGGCAAACGTCAATCCTAATACCGGAATTTGGCATCGTCATTGAATGGTTCTTTGACTATGTAAAAGCATCATCCAGTTTTTTAAACCGCCCCTAAAATACAAGGACAAGAGACATGTGTGGTATTGTCGGCATCGTTGGATCTACCCCTGTTAACCAAAGTATCTATGATGCGCTTACTGTGCTACAGCACAGAGGCCAAGATGCAGCAGGTATAGTGACTATTTCAGAAGGTAACTTTAAGCAACGTAAAGCCAATGGTTTGGTCAAAGATGTGTTTGAATCAAAACATATGCAGCGCCTTAAAGGTAATATCGGTATCGGTCATGTGCGTTACCCTACCGCTGGCAGCTCAAGTGCCGCTGAAGCACAGCCATTTTACGTTAACTTTCCTTATGGCATGGCTCTCGCCCATAACGGCAACCTGACTAACGCGCCAGAATTAGCCCAAATTTCAACTCGTTCTCGTCGTCATATCAATACAACATCAGATTCTGAGACCTTGTTGAATGTACTGGCTCATGAGCTAGCCCGTGTCGACAAAGACCAGCTTAATTCCGAAGATATTTTTACCGCTGTTGCTAAAGTTCATCAGCAGGCGCGTGGTGCTTATGCTGTGGTATCTATTTTAAATGGCCACGGCCTTATTGCCTTTCGTGATCCTAATGGTATTCGTCCTTTGGTTCTAGGTAAGCGCGAAGCTGAAGATGGCCAAATGGAATACATGGTCGCCTCTGAAAGTGTTGCGCTTGATGCCATTGGTTTTGAATTCATCCGCGATGTGCAACCGGGTGAAGCCATCTTTGTGACTGAGCAAGGTGAACTATTTACCAAGCAATGTGCCAAAGCTCCAAACTACTGCCCATGTATTTTTGAATATGTGTACTTTGCGCGTCCAGATTCAACCATAGACAATATTTCTGTTTACGGTGCTCGCTTAGAAATGGGTAAAACCTTGGGCGATAAGATCAAACGTGAATGGGAAGATCTAGACATCGACGTAGTGATTCCGATCCCAGAAACATCATGTGATGTGGCGCTGCAAATCGCATTGCAGTTAGAGCTGCCATACCGCCAAGGATTTGTGAAAAACCGTTACATTGGCCGTACCTTTATCATGCCTGGTCAAACCCAGCGTCGTAAATCTGTACGTCGTAAATTAAACGCGATTGATGCCGAATTTGCAGGTAAAAATGTGCTGCTGGTGGATGACTCTATTGTTCGTGGTACCACCAGTGAACAGATTGTTGAAATGGCGCGTGAAGCGGGTGCGAAAAAGGTTTACTTTGCTTCTGCTGCCCCTGAAATTCGTTTCCCGAACGTTTACGGTATCGATATGCCAACGGCAAATGAGTTAATTGCCCATGGCCGTGACGTTGACCAAATTTGTCAAAGTATCGGTGCCGATGGCCTGATTTTCCAAGATCTAAAAGACTTGGTAAAAGCGGTCTCGGTACAAAACCCTGAGATAAAACAGTTTGAAACGTCGGTATTTAACGGTGAATACGTCACCAAAGATATTGATCAAAATTACTTAGATTACCTGAATAACTTGCGTAGTGATGATGCGAAGGAGTTACGTGAGCAAAAGGAAGAAATTGCCAATCTAGAAATGCACAATGAAGGCGCGTAAAGCCATTTAGTTGCATAGCGATGGGTTAAATAAGTAGGGGTTGCATTAGCAACCCCTTTTACTTTTCAGGCCTAAACCACCTACTTCAGTAGGTGGTTATCATTGGTGCTGTCTGATGTTGTTAGCGTGGCTAAATAAAGCTTGGGCCAAAGCCGACAGACCATAAAATCACTGTACTGGCAAGTATGCCAACCAGTAACACTAAGCCAACGGTAACGACCGAACTGGCAAAAATAAACCCTTGATCTTCAGGGATGTGCATTAATATGGGCACGCCCGTGTAGAGTAAATAAATAGACCAAGCTAACCCAGCAAACCCCACTAACATCATAAACCATGGCGACGGGTAGAGTGCAGAGAAGCCAACCATGAACAAGGGGGTAGCGGTATAGGCTGCTAATTCTAAGGCATGGATAAAGTTGGGCTCAGCACCAAAGGTACGGCTCATCCAATTAGTTAAGTAAGCCAAAGCAAAAACCCCAATCACTAATGCAAAGTAAGTGGCTATGCTCATCAAAGCAGCGCTGCTTGTGGATAAGAAAATTGGATCACCCACACCGATACGCCAACCAATAAATGCAGTAGAGTAAAACATGCAGACACTGGGCACAAAGGCGATCAGTAAGATATGGCTTAAGCTCGCGCTGATGCTTTCATGGTTGCGATCTATGGTGTGCCATTCCGTTTTAGGATGAGCGTATAAGCCCCAAATGTGGTTCAGTATCATAATTCGTCCCTCATGCAAGTAAATCGGTGCGTACTGCAATAACTGAATTCAACGCCGTAAAGCGCTTGTCAACATCAAGGCAATACGTGATAACCCATATAGGTAGATCAAATGTAAAAGTTACATTTTTGCAACATTCACATAGAGCTAACTTTAGTCGAGGATCTCAGCTTGAGCCAAATTAGTATAAAAAATAACCGGTGTAATGATCGGGGCGAACTCAAAAATCTTGGGTGATGAGCTGTTTACCGGCGGGGTTGACCACCAGCATGCTGCCTTGCTCATACCAGTCACCAAGTACAATGCGAGTTGCGCTCTGTTGTTGAATATTAAAATGGTGTATGGCGGGGCGGTGAGTATGGCCATGGATCATCAAAGCTACGTTGTGCTCTTGGCAGTCGGCAATGACCTGCTCAGGACAAACGTCCATGATTTCCTTACGGTGTTGTTGCTTGAGTTTACTTTGCGCCTTGCTATTGGCGCGTATTTTTTCGCCAATTCGCGCTCTAACAAACTTAGGTAAGGCTAAAAACAACCAGCGCAGCCAAGGCTTATAAACCCATTTTCGATAATTTTGATAAGCCTCATCTTGGGTGCATAAGGTATCACCATGTAAGATTAAAGCTGGCTCATCATAGAGCTGGATCACGCTGTACTCAGGTAATATTTGCATTTTACATTGTCGGGCATAGCGCTCACCCAGCATGAAATCACGGTTACCATGGATATAAAAACAGGGCACTCCTGAATCAACGAGGTCAGATAGCCCCTTTGCAACGGATTGCGTGAGGGGCGACTGAATGTCGTCCCCTAACCATATTTCAAACAGGTCACCTAAGATATACAAAGCATCTGCTTCTCTTGCCTCATTGGCAATAAAACGCAAAAACAGCGCCGTAATGTCAGGGCGGTTTTCAGTGAGATGTAAATCAGCGATGAAATAAGTGACCATGATCGAGTAATGTGCTTATTCGGCGATAGTGGCTTTGGTGATCACTACTTCTTCGAGTGGTACATCTTGATGCATGCCATAGTTACCCGTAGATACGCCTTTAATGGCCTCAACGACATCCATACCTTCAACGACTTTACCAAACACACAGTAACCCCAGCCTTGCGTGGTTTCTGATTTGAAATCAAGGAAAGTATTGTTGTTCACATTAATAAAAAATTGTGCAGAAGCAGAGTGGGGATCCATCGTGCGGGCCATGGCTAAGGTACCGGTTTGGTTTGATAAACCGTTGTTTGCTTCATTTTTAATGGGTGCGCGGGTTTGTTTTTCATCCATGCCTGATGCAAAGCCACCGCCTTGGATCATAAAGCCATCAATTACACGGTGAAAAATCGTGCCATCGTAGTGGCCTTCTTTTACGTATTGCGCAAAGTTTTCGGCTGTCACCGGTGCATTTTCGTAATCAAGTTCAATTTTGATGTCGCCGTGGTTGGTTGTTAACGTGATCATTATATTACCTTGGAATTAGCTTCAAGTTGAATGTGGCGGCTATTCTAACCTAAGCAACGCGATGGGAAAACCGTCGGCGATTGGCAATGACAGTAAATTAAGCAGTAACAGGTGAATTTCCCAGTGGCAAGGGGTAGAATGCCCCTTTTTATCCCCCCACAATTAAGTATCGAGGAACAGATGCTCAAGATATACAACACATTGACACGTCAAAAAGAGGAATTTAAACCTTTAACCGCCGGCAAAGTTGGCATGTATGTGTGTGGGGTTACCATTTATGATTACTGTCATATCGGCCATGGTCGCACTTTTGTTGCCTTTGATTTAGTGGCGCGTTACCTACGCTACGCCGGTTATGACTTAACCTTCGTGCGCAACATTACTGATGTAGACGATAAAATCATCAAGCGAGCTAATGAAAATGGTGAAAGCTGTGATGACTTAACCGCACGTTTTACTCAAGCCATGCACGATGATTTTGATGCCCTTAACATTAGCCGCCCTGATTTTGAGCCGCGCGTGACCAATCATATGGATGACGTGATTGAGATGATCGAAAAGCTGATTGCCAAGGAGCATGCTTATGTATCTGAAACGGGAGACGTTTTATTCTCGGTGGGCTCGTTTGCCGATTACGGTAAGTTAAGCCAGCAAAACCTAGACATGTTACAAGCGGGGGCGCGAGTAGAAGTCGAGCAAAGCAAACACAACCCACTTGATTTTGTGCTTTGGAAGATGTCTAAGCCAGGTGAGCCAAGCTGGACGTCGCCTTGGGGCGCTGGTCGCCCAGGTTGGCACATAGAATGTAGCGCCATGAACAACAAAATATTAGGCGAAGTGTTTGACATTCATGGCGGTGGTTCAGATTTAGCCTTTCCGCATCATGAAAATGAAATTGCCCAATCCTGCTGTGCCCATAATGGTCAGTATGTGAATACTTGGATGCACTCAGGCATGGTACAAGTGGACAAGGTGAAGATGTCCAAGTCGCTGAATAACTTCTTCACCATTCGCGATGTGCTTGCTGAATATGACGCTGAGTCGGTGCGCTATTTCTTACTGTCTGGCCACTATCGTAGCCAGTTAAATTACAGTGAAGATAACTTAAAGCAGGCGAGGGCATCCCTTGAGCGTTTATACACAGCGCTGCGCGGTGTGACGCCATCACAAGCGCCAGTGGACAGCGAGTATGCATTGCAGTTTAAACAGGCCATGGACGATGACTTTAATACGCCGGAAGCTTTGCCTGTGTTGTTTGAATTGGCAAAAGAAATTAATAAAGCCAAAGAAAATGATAGCGATAAAGCACAAGCCCTTGCTGCTGAGCTGGTTAAGTATGCAGAGGTGTTAGGTTTACTTTATCAAGATCCCGAGCAGTTCTTGCAAGGCGGTGAATCGAATGATGAAGTGGCTATGATAGAAGCCTTGATCAAGCAGCGTAACGATGCCCGCGCGGCCAAAGATTGGGCTAGTGCCGATGATGCACGTGACAAGCTTAATGCGATGAATATCGTGTTAGAAGATAGTGCGGCGGGTACCACTTGGCGTAAAGCGTAAGATAATTCATCTTTTAAATAAAAAACGGAGGCTTAGGCCTCCGTTTTTGTTACTCGTCTGGGTTGGTTAGACTGATATTAGTCAAACGACTCACAGGCTTCTAAGGTGTTTTCAATCAAAGTTGCAACCGTCATCGGACCAACGCCACCCGGTACTGGTGTAATAAAGTCAGCATGTTGTTTGGCCACTTCAAATTCAACATCACCCACCAGCTTGCCATTTTCAAGGCGGTTTATACCCACATCGATCACCGTGGCGCCTTGCTTAACCCATTCGCCAGGGATAAAGTTCGGCTTGCCTACACCTACAACCAGTAAATCAGCTTGGCGAACATGACTTTCTAAGTCTTTAGTGAATCGATGACAACAAGTAACGGTACAGCCAGCCAATAATAACTCAAGCATCATAGGGCGACCAACGATGTTAGAGGCGCCTACAATGACCGCATGCATGCCATGTGGATCCTGTTTGGTGGTTTCAAGTAACGTCATGATGCCTTTTGGTGTGCAAGGACGTAATTGCGGAATGCGCTGAGCAAGGCGACCTACATTATAAGGATGGAAACCATCAACGTCTTTATCAGGGCGGATGCGTTCAATGATTTGTGTTGAATCAAGTCCTTGAGGCAAAGGTAGCTGGACTAAGATACCGTCAACTTCGGCATCGTCATTCAAGCTATCAATTAATGACAATAGCTCTTGTTGTGATGTGCTGGCCGGAAGATCATATGATTTAGAGACAAACCCTACCTCATCACAGGCTCGGCGTTTACTGCCAACATACACCTGAGAAGCTGGATCCATTCCAACTAGTACAACGGCTAATCCTGGGGCTCTTTTTCCTTGCGCTAAACGCTGTTGTACTTTTTCAGCAACATTTGTTCTTATTTGTTTAGCGATGGCGGTTCCGTCAATTATTTGCGCAGACATTGATTTTGCTACTCTTTTATTGTCATTAAAACTGCTTATATTGTGGCAGAACAAAGAAAGCTTGTCAGCCAATTAGTACAAGGCTTGTGCAGGGCGAACAACATTTGAGCGAACAGCAAATTTTTTACAGAAAGTGTTTGACCAACTCGATTCAACTCAGTAATATCCCGCCCCGTTGTCAGGCACTAAGCGGTTGCAAAGCCTAGCGCTTACAATGTGCGCCCTTAGCTCAGCTGGATAGAGCAACGGCCTTCTAAGCCGTAGGTCGAAGGTTCGAATCCTTCAGGGTGCGCCATTTAATTTGAATGAAATTCTTTTTAAATGGTGAGTGTAAAGATATAGCGGCGGATGTAGCTCAGTTGGTAGAGCCCCGGATTGTGATTCCGGTTGTCGCGGGTTCAATCCCCGTCATTCGCCCCATCTTCTTTAAAGAAGATACAATGCGGAAGTGGTGAAATTGGTAGACACGCTAGATTTAGGTTCTAGTGCCGCAAGGTGTGAGAGTTCAAGTCTCTCCTTCCGCACCATTTAACGTCAATGAGTTGGACAGGCGTTAACTTGCTCCATAAGCAAGCCTCCAAGCAATTATTTAGTTCGGTGATTAGCGCAGCCTGGTAGCGCATCGTCGCGAAGCTCATAAAGAGTGGGACCAGAGGGTTACGACCCTTTACAATATACCAGTGCAAAGTTTTAGTTCGGTGATTAGCGCAGCCTGGTAGCGCATCTGGTTTGGGACCAGAGGGTCGGGAGTTCGAATCTCTCATCACCGACCACTTATTCAAGTTTGGCTTTCAAGCGAAGCTTGGTGTCGGGAGTTCACTAATTCAAAGTGCACAAATCACCGACAAATTTTAAAGGGTTATTAATCCTTTTATACTCGACAGTATAAAGAAACCAGTGGCGGATGTAGCTCAGTTGGTAGAGCCCCGGATTGTGATTCCGGTTGTCGCGGGTTCAATCCCCGTCATTCGCCCCATCTTTCCTAGATAATGATCCATCCTCACAGATAATTCGTTATTAAAGACAACGGTGATTAGCGCAGCCTGGTAGCGCATCGTCGCGAAGCTCATAAGAGTGGGACCAGAGGGTTCGACCCTCAACAATATACCAGCGCAAGATTTTAGTTCGGTGATTAGCGCAGCCTGGTAGCGCATCGTCGCGAAGCTCATAAAGAGTGGGACCAGAGGGTTCGACCCTCAACAATATACCAGCGCAATATTTTAGTTCGGTGATTAGCGCAGCCTGGTAGCGCATCGTCGCGAAGCTCACAAGAGTGGGACCAGAGGGTTCGACCCTCAACAATATACCAGCGCAATATTTTAGTTCGGTGATTAGCGCAGCCTGGTAGCGCATCGTCGCGAAGCTCATAAGAGTGGGAGCAGAGGGTTCGACCCTCTACAATATACCAGCGAAAGTTTTAGTTCGGTGATTAGCGCAGCCTGGTAGCGCATCGTCGCGAAGCTCATAAAGAGTGGGACCAGAGGGTTAGACCCTCTACAATATACCAGCGAAGGTTTTAGTTCGGTGATTAGCGCAGCCTGGTAGCGCATCTGGTTTGGGACCAGAGGGTCGGGAGTTCGAATCTCTCATCACCGACCACCTATCCAAGTTTAGCTTACATGCAAAGCTCGAGGTCGGTAGTTCACTAATTCAAAGTGCGCTCATCACAGACCAATTAAACGAAAAAGCCGCTCAATGAGCGGTTTTTTTGTGTCTGCTATATTAGGCACCTCGGTTTTAAAGCCCTCTTCTTATATCAGTAAGCTCAATTCGCATTTATCTATACGTAGTCAGCTTGCACTATCTATTTAAAATAATGACGAGTGTAGCTGAGGCCAAGTTTAAAATATCCTTTACGTTTTCTGTAGCGAGCAGGGGCTGTGTCCGGCGTTTCTCGCTATCCGTGTATCACCACTGTAGCACCGTCCAATTAGGCTGATTGGCGTGTTTAGCCAGTTGCGGGCATGGATTCACCAAATAGGTGTAATCTGCATATTGACACAAGGGGAGGTCGTTTATGGAGTCGCTGTAAAAATGAATGGTAGCGTAGGACTTATCTTGGCTAGCTAGCCATTGCGCTAAGCGGGTTACCTTACCTGCGCGATAACTGACTACGCCACGTATATTAGGTGTATAGCAGCCATTTTGTTCAACCAAGTCGATACCTAACGCATGGGGGATGCCCAAGGCTTGGCCCACTTGTTTAACCAAAAAAGCAGGGCTAGCGGAAATAATGAGCATGTCCATATCATCGCGGTGCAGTTGCTCAATTAATGCACTAGCTTGGCTGAATTGTTTAGGCAGAATGCGGTGAGTGACACACTCGGTCACTAAGCCATTTACAGTTTCAATGGGCATATTAGCCAGCGGCGCTAAGCTAACGCTAAGGTAGTCGTCCATCTCCATTTTGCCGATGGCATATAGGTGCATTAAACGTTTGTCTTCTTCAAGAAAATTTGGTGCTATGACGATCCCTTTTGCCACCAGAAACTCATTCCAGATCGTGGCGCAGTCACCATTGATTAAGGTGTCATCTAAGTCGAAGACATATAAAGCGTTCGCCATCTTGTGCTCACAGGTTAGGGGGCTTGATCACCCGTTGCCATCCGTTAAAGTGTTCAACTTGGCACGAATACTTGATTAATTCAACCTTGGTGTTTCTCAGCGGTATAACGTTTCCTGCAGAATCAAGCGGTTGGCAAGGGCCAGAAAATGCGTGATGAAGTACTGTTTTTTTCCTGTATTTATTTATACTTAAAAAAGTCAATGGTAAGTGATTGATTGGTGTTCTTAGGGTAGGTAAGGGATCATTAAAAAGGGATAGATATCATGCTTTTTCGAACTGAGGCTGGTTGGTCAGAAAAACTTGGCGTTACTTTAACCTCTAACGGTGCAAATTTTTGTGTTTATGCACGTTTAGCTTACGAAGTGGAGCTATTGTTCTTTGATCACGAAGAGGACACCGAAGCGTCTCATGTATTTCGCTTATCGAGTGAGGACAATAGGACAGCTTATTATTGGCATATTTTTATTGAAGGTGTAAAACCAGGCCAATTATATGGTTTTCGTGTTCATGGGCCATATCGTCCTTATGAAGGCACGGCCTTTGATAAAGAGAAAATACTGCTGGATCCTTATGGTATTTTGGTTGCTAAAGGAGCCAATTATGATCGTCATTTAGCGGCAAAGCCTGGTTGTAATGAAGCACACTGTTTGAAAAGTGTGGTGGCCGATATCAAAGATTATGATTGGGAAGGCGATCAACACCCTCGCCATAGTTTTAGTAAAACCGTTATCTATGAGATGCATGTGGCGGGCTTTACTCGTCACCCTAGCTCGGGAGTGAGTGAGGATAAAAAGGGCACGTATGCTGGGTTAATTGAAAAAATACCTTACCTCAAAGAGCTTGGTGTGACGGCGGTAGAACTGTTGCCGGTTTATCAATTTGATGAGAACGAACATCATGCAGGCTTATCCAACTATTGGGGTTATAGCCCTATCTCCTTTTTCGCACCGCATCGCGGATATAGCTCTGATCAGTCGTTGTTAGGTCCACTTAATGAATTTCGCGACATGGTTAAGGCCATGCACAAGGCTGATATCGAAGTTATTTTGGATGTGGTTTATAACCATACCGCAGAAGGGGGCGTAGGCGGGCCTACTTTGTGTTTTCGTGGTTTTGATAATGAAAACTATTATATCTTGTCGAATAACAAGCAAGATTATATGAACTTTAGTGGTTGTGGTAATACCTTTAACGGGACGCATTCCGTTTGTCGGCGTTTGATTATCGACAGTTTACATTTTTGGGTTGAAGAGATGCATGTTGACGGTTTTCGTTTTGATCTTGCATCGATTTTGTCTCGTGATGAAGAAGGCATGCCCATGGTTAGCCCTCCCACCCTTTACAGCATAGACACGGATCCGGCCCTATCGTCGACTAAGTTGATAGCAGAAGCTTGGGATGCCGGTGGCCTATATCAGGTAGGTAACCTAGCTGGGCAACGCTGGCGGGAATGGAACGGTCAGTTTAGAGATGACGTTCGCCGTTTTATTCGGGGCGATGAAGGCATGGTCAACAAGTTTGCTAACCGTTTGATTGGCAGCCCTGATATTTATGGCCATCACCTGCTGGAGCCGGAAAAAACCATTAACTTTGTGACTTGTCATGATGGCTTTACCTTACTTGATCTTGTCAGTTACAACGAAAAACAAAACTGGGCGAATGGTGAAGAAAATCGAGACGGAAGCAATGATAATTACTCGTGGAACCACGGTGAAGAAGGTGAAACGGACAATGAGGAGATTAACAGCCTAAGGTTAAGACAGATTAAGAACTTATTAACCACTACCTTGTTATCGCTGGGCACCCCTATGCTACAAATGGGAGACGAAGTGGGGCGTACGCAAAAGGGAAACAATAACGGGTATTGCCAAGACAATGAGGATTTTTGGTTTGATTGGGGGCTACTTGAAACCAATAAAGCGTTATTTGAATTTTCAAAAGCCCTGATTAATTTACGAGTTGCACAAGCGAGGACGGACTTTACGAATGCCAATCGATTGCCACTAAATGAGGTGTTGCATCGTTCTGACATTCGTTGGCACGGCACTCGGCTTAATCAACCTGACTGGGGGCCTGCGTCACGCAGTATCGCCATTGAAACCACCCCGTTTGGTCAAGATTATGGGATGTACGCTATTTTTAATGCCTATTGGGAGCCCCTTGAGTTTGAATTGCCCATCCCTAAACGCGGTTTTTGGACGCGTTTTATCGATACTTCTTTACCCTCTCCCCATGACATCTCGTCCCTAAGTAGCAGCAAGCGAACGGTAAAGGAAAAGTATATTGCCGAGCCCCGTAGTGTAGTGATCTTGATTAGCTAGCCAAGGGCGGTATTGGTTGTGAGGGTTTCATGAAATTTAGAAATCGATTAATGCTTTCCTACTTGTCAGTGGTGGTGTTCGCATCATTGATTTTTTTGGTGGGCTTTTACTATTTTTTAGATTTAAAGGCCAATGCCGACCGCTTGGTTAATTATCACCTTGTTGAAATTAATCACTCTCATGCCATTAATATGTTGTTGCAGCGAGCCAAATCAAATACCCGTGAGGCACGGTTACAGCATCTGCGCCGTGACTTTAAAGCTAAGAAATACGCCGCTGACGAAGTCCGCTACGCTTTATCTCGACTACACTTTCAGCAACAAAATTGGCAACATGAACTTGCGTTAAGCCAACACACTTTACAAGAAGAGGGCGAGTCGAGCTTACAACAACCCATTTGGCAATTTATCGACGGTACTTTTCGCTTGCTTACCTTAATGCAGCAAGAAGCGTCCATCCTTGAGCAAGAGCAAGACGCTTTTACGGCGGCCTATCAAGTTTGGTTAACCCAATCCAGAGCATTGCAAAATACGTTACAGCAACGGGTTGAACAGGCGACTCAGGCTATCCGTCTTAGCAGTGAAGACTTTCAAGGCAAACTGGCTAATGCGCAGCAGGCATTTTTAATTGCCCTTTCCTTATTGATTATTTATACCCTAGTGCTGTCTTTTAGGACGAGCCAACGTTTGGCCAAGCCCATTGCACAGTTAAATGATTATGCCATGGCTCTTTCTAACTTTAACTTTGCAGCCAAACCAGCCCGTTACCCGAGTCAGGAATTTGATCAGTTAAGTGAAGCCTTAACATTCTTAGCACAGGAGATAGCCGCTAAACAGCAGCAAATGACCCTTGAAATCGAGCAGCGTAAGCAATCTGAGTTGACCAGCAAACGCTTATCGGACTTTAATCAAACCATACTTAACGGCATGGCCGATGCAATGTTTGGCCTCGACACGCAGGGGCAAATCAGTTTTATCAACAAAGCGGCGTTAACCTTACTCAGAGTGAGTCCAGCTCAGTTGCTACATAAGCCTTACAACCAAGTGTTGTCGTTTATTGATCTTGATGATAAAGCAAGCAAAGCAAATCAACAGATTGACGATATTATTTACCGCC
The DNA here is from genome assembly GCF_021295345.1 of Motilimonas eburnea. Lineage (GTDB taxonomy): Bacteria > Pseudomonadota > Gammaproteobacteria > Enterobacterales > CBDFNC01 > Motilimonas > Motilimonas eburnea. Next base: position 174,590 of record NZ_JAIMJB010000007.1, on the reverse strand, counting down.
ATTGTGATGCTTCGCCGCGCACCGTGGCCAAATTAGATACGCCGACGGGTATGGTGTTATATATCGAGTATGAGGCCACGGAGTTACTTCAAGATGGCGACTTCGCCGGTGTGGTCGTGGTCTTTCGTGATTACAGTAGTAAATTCAATTTGGAGCAGGAGCTAAAGCTGACAGGTCAGGTGTTTGATACCTTGTCGGAAGCCATTATGGTGACAGATAAGCGCAATCGTTGCATCAAGGTGAACCCTGCTTTTACCCTGATCACGGGGTTAACGTCGGATGAAGTGTTAGGAAAAGAGCCTGATTGTATTTTTACATCGCATCATACCCCTTTGTTTTATAAAACCCTATGGCATCATTTATACAGCGAAGGAAGCTGGCAAGGGGAAATTTGGTCGAAACGAGAAAATGGCGAACTTTTTCCTGCGTGGGTGAAAGTCAGTGTGATCAAACATCAGGCTGAAATTAGTCACCATGTGATTACTTTCTTTGACATATCTGAGCAAAAAGAAGTTGAGCAAAAAGTGAAGTTTCTGTCGATGCGCGATCCCTTAACGGGGGTCCCCAATCGCGGCTTGTTTCAAAAAAGGCTAAAAAACCGGTTACTCAGTGCCGCTAAATCAGATCAGAGTGTGGCACTGATTATTATTGATTTAAATCGTTTTAAAGAGATTAACAGTCAGTTTGGTTTGGAGGTGGGGGATACCCTGCTGAAACAAGTGGTCAGTGGATTAACCGCCAGCTTATCAGCCCAAGATACCTTGGCCCGTTTAGGCGGAGATGAGTTTGCTTTGTTAGCCCCTCATGTTGGCCAAGTTGCCTTAGCACAAAAGCTCGCTGAGCTAAAAACGGTGTTTTCAGAGCCGTTTCAGGCCCAACAGGAGTCTATTCGTATCGGTGCTACTTTTGGCGTTGCCGTGTTTCCTGATGATGCTGACAATGTAGAGCGGTTACTTAACGCCGCTCAATTTGCTTTACAGCAGGCTAAATTTCAAGGCAAAGACTTTAGCTATTTTCATAAAGACATGAATTTGGCGATTGAGCACAAGAAAAAGCTCACTAAAGCCCTCAATGTTGCGATTGCCGAAAATCAGCTGCAATTGTATTACCAACCTAAGGTTCTGCCTAATACGGGGGAAGTCACGGGATTTGAAGCCTTGATCCGTTGGCAACATGATGAGCTAGGCTTTATTCCTCCCGCCGACTTTATTCCTTTGGCAGAAGAAACGGGGTTAATTGACCCCCTTGGTGAATGGATTATTTTTGAGGCCGCCAATCAAGCGGCCAAGTGGGTTGCAATGGGCTACGAGCAGATCAAGGTGGCCATCAATTTGTCGCCCAAGCAGTTTGTGTCAGCGCGATTGGCTCAGATTATCCAAGACAGTATCGTCCGTGCTGGGGTTAAGCCGGCCAACTTAGAGCTGGAAATCACAGAAAGTATGTTAATGGAAGATGTCGAATCGGCCATTAACGTCATGCAACAATTTAGTCATCAAGGCATCAATATTTCCCTTGATGACTTTGGTACAGGGTATTCCTCGCTCAGTTATCTCAAACGCTTTCCAATCCATACCCTAAAAATTGATCGCAGCTTTGTCGCGCAATTGTCCCATGACAATGATGATGCCAAAATTGTCTCCACCATCATCACCATGGCCCATACCTTAGGCCTACAAGTGGTTGCTGAAGGGGTCGAGACCAAAGAGCAAATGGACTTCCTAAAAGGACGTCAATGCGATCAATTACAAGGTTATTATTTTTCGGCCCCGGTTGCGGCGAACGAAGCCGACAAGTTACTGAAAATGAGCTTTTTCAACTCAATATAAATTCTAAAAAAGTGAATAAAAATTCGATTTTGTCGCTGCAGTCTGATGTCAGTTGAGATACAATCATGATCAGCCGTATTGTTAGGGAGTAATTTGCATTGGCACAAGATACCGACGTGATTGTAAGCAGTTTTAGGCAATCTGCCCCTTATATTAACGCTCATCGCAATAAGACATTTGTGTTAATGGTGGGCGGGGAAGCCTTAGAGCATGAAAATTTTCCAGAAATAGTCAGTGATATTGCACTGCTTAACAGTCTCGGTGTTAAGTTGGTCTTGGTGTTTGGCTTTAGACCACAAATCGATGCTGCGTTAGAGATGCAACATGTGCAAAGCCAGTTTGTTGATAATCTTAGGGTGACCGATGACGTTGCGCTTAATGCTGTCAAGCAGGTGGTAGGTAAGTTACTCATCGATATTCAAGCAACATTTTCCATGGGCGTGGTTAACTCCCCAATGCAAGGCGCTCGTATTAATGTGATGTCAGGTAATTTTGTGGTCGCACAGCCCATAGGTGTGCGTGACGGTATTGATTTTTGTCATACCGGAAACATCCGGCGAATTGATACCGATAGCATACGTTGGCAATTGGGCCAAGGTGCGATAGTGGTGGTCCCTCCTATTGGTTATTCCGTGACAGGGGAAGCGTTTAACCTTTCGGCTGAAGAAGTCGCTACTCAGGTTGCAATTGGGCTACAAGCTGACAAAATCATCGGCTTTTGTTCTAATCAGGGGGTGCTGGATGACAAAGATCGCGTTATTAATGAGATGCTACCTTCTGAAGCTGAGGCTAAATTACGCACGTTAGCAGGCAGCGAAACCGACACGGGCACGGTGCGTTATTTGCGTGCTGCGGTTGCCTCTTGTTATGGCGGCGTAAAGCGTAGCCATTTGGTGAGCTATCAAGAAAGTGGTGCGTTACTTAAAGAGCTATTTACCCGAGATGGAGTGGGGACGCAGATTGTCACCGAAAGTTATGAAAAGATCCGTGATGCAAACATTGATGATATTGGCGGTATTTTAGAACTTATTCAACCACTTGAAGAACGTGGTATTTTAGTAAAACGTTCCCGTGAGCTACTGGAGTCAGAAATTGAGCGCTTTACCATTGTGGAGCGTGATGGCATGGTAATTGGTTGCGCCGCCTTGTATCCCTTTGTCGAAGACGGCATGGCTGAGTTGGCTTGTGTGGTGAGTCACCCTAAATACCGCCGTAGCAGCCGTGGTGATAGTTTAGTCAGGCATATTGAAGCCCAAGCGATTAAAATGGGGTTAAATAAGGTGTTTGTGTTAACTACGCAGAGTATTCATTGGTTTCGTGAACGTGGTTTTGTGCCGGCGGATGTGAATGATCTGCCCACACAGAAAAAGTCGATGTATAACTTTCAGCGTAATTCTAAGATATTAATTAAAACCCTTTAATCGTTCTTCAGATTCAACAGCGAGTCAGTGCTGGCAGCAATAGCATGCTATGCCCTTGGCTCGCTATTTGTCGCTTCCCTGTGCAACCTTTTCGTGAATACTTGTTAGATCAGCAGGGGCTCTGCATTCACAATGCAGCAAGCACGTTGCCCGTTTAAGTTTTGATTCAGCATGGATTCGAGCAGTGCCTCATCGCCGACACACCCTTGTTCATCAAACAAACATAGCGCGGTATCATGATCTCGACAGATATAGTAAGGCGTCTCTATGGTCATGTGCTCTTTACAACCATCTTGATCGAAATAGGTCACTCGGTAGCGTTTATTGTTCATTGCGCTTCCCTCTCTACTAGTTAGAAGTAACATTATAGGAATAATGTGAAGAAAATGTTAAATATATATGCAGCAATTTTTAACATCTCCACGTTGAGGAAAGCGGGGGGGCTATTGGCTGTGGTGTTGGTTGTGGTACTGGCCGGCCTTGTCGGCCGTGATTATTTGCAATCACTCACGGTCACCACCCAAGTTTATGACTTAACAACAGGGATACCTTATCAAGGGCCGCGTTGTGAGCGGGTTGAATCAAATCAGCGTGTCACTACCAAGAGAGCAGATTTACTGGCAAATGAGTTCAGTTTACTGGTTTGGAATGTGTATAAATATCAAGATCCCGAGTGGCCACAAACGCTCATGGATTTGCTCGATTCACATGATATCGCGGTGCTACAAGAAGCAAGGAGCGACGCCACATTTAGTCAATTTTGGTTGCAGCGTGGTTGGCAAGGTTATGGCAGTAGTGCATTTTCTCAAGATGGTCATTGGTTTGGCGTGCAAAACCTAGCAAAAGTCACAGCTCAACTGGTTTGTGTTGAGCTAACACCTGAGCCTTGGATCCAAATCCCTAAATCGACTTTAACCACCCTTTACCCCTTGGCTAATCGCGACTCGGGACTTTTGGTGATCAATGTCCATGGCATAAACTTTACCTTAGGCACTGCAGAGTGGGAGGGACAGCTATTGTCATTATTTGATTTAGTTGAGCGCCATCATGGCCCTGTTATTTTAGCGGGCGATTTTAACACTTGGAGTGCCTCACGCCAGCTTTCCCTAAGCCAATTAGTGGCCAATGTCGGGCTGAACGAGGTGACTTTTTCACCGGATCACCGGTTAGTTGTGATGGGAGAGGCCCTAGATCATGTCTATTACAAGGGCCTTGAAGTAGTCAGTGCGCAGGCGCTGGCGTTACCGGGCTCGGACCACTTTCCAATGGAAGTGCGCTTTAACCTTCAGGATTAACGTACCTCGGCGACGTTGATGGTGAGCGGTTGGCCGGGTTTAATACTGCGTGGATTAGTGATCTTGTTCCATTGCTTTAGCTCTTCCACTGTGACGTTATGATCTTGTGCAATGGCGCCCAATGAATCGCCGCTTTTAACTATGTACACCATGGGGTTAGCGAGTTGCGCATTGACCGTGGTGACTTTGATCGGTGGCTGATTGTAGACTTTTAGTTGCTGACCTAAACGTAAGGTACTGCGTTTGGTTAGGCCATTCCATTTGGCGATGTCTTGATGGTTGACCTTGTACTTTTTGGCTATATCCCACAAGGTATCACCTTGTTTTACAGTATGAATTGTTGCCTTGCCACGTTTAGCTTCCGTTGTTTTTTGTACCTTCGCTACTTTATTACGTTGTGCGGTCTGTGCTTCTGATATTGGCCCAGATGATGGGATCAGTAAAAACTTTCCGGCGCGGATGTTATTTCCTTTAATGCCATTTGCTTTACGTAATACATCGGCTTGGGTGTTAAATTTTTGCGCAATCAAACCTAAGGAGTCGCCCCTTTGAATCTTATATCGTTGCCATTTCACGCGTTCGGATTTAGGGACACTTGAGAGGGCTATTTCAAATTGCTCTGCATTATCTAAAGGTAGTAAAAGCTCATGGGGGCCAAGAGGTGAGGTGGCCCAATGGTTGAAGCCGGGATTTAACTGTAATAATTGCTCTGTATCCATGCCCGCTAATTTGGCCGCGAATGCAAGATCAATTTGCGCCCCTGTGTTGACGGTTCGCAACACGGGGGCGTTTTTGAATTCAGGTAAGGGCATGTGGTATTCATCATTATTACGAATCAGCTCAGCCAATGCGAGCAGCTTAGGGATATAAGCATTGGTCTCTTTGGGGAGATCTAAATTCCAATAGTCCGTTGGTTTGCCTGCCTTGCGATTTTTCTTAATCGCTCGCAGCACTCGGCCTTCGCCAGCATTGTATGAAGCGATGGCATGTAACCAGTTGCCATCCATCATTTCGTTAAGATACGTTAAGTAATCCAATGCCGCATTGGTGGATGCGATGACATCGCGTCTGCCGTCGTACCACCAATCTTGCTGCAAGCCGAAGCGCTTACCCGTTGATGATAAGAATTGCCACATACCCGACGCATGGCCGTGGGAGTAGGCAAATGGGTCAAACGCACTTTCGACTACCGGTAGTAAGGCAAGCTCAAGTGGCATATCGCGCTTTTTGATCTCTTCAACGATGAGATAAAGAAACGGCTCCGCACGTTTCGAAATGCGACGCATGTAATCGGGATGTTTTAAATACCAATCAACGTAGTAAGCAATGCGCTCATTCTGAGTCTCAGGCAGCTCAAAGCCTTCAATAATGACCTGCCATAAATCGGGTTCAACGGGCTCGGGTGACAATTTAACAATGCGCTTGGGTTTAATTGGAGCGGTTGTTTGTTCTGGTTTTGCTACCTTGGGCTTAGGTGTCGTTGAGACTTCTTGGGGGGCGGTTGGAGTATCTGTGGTTTGACAACCAACCAAAAAAATCGTCAATGTTAGGGCCAGAGGTAGTTTCATTTTCATCACTTTTTCAAAAAAAATCGCCACATGTTAGAGAAGGTGGTGATGGGAATCAAGGAACTAACTCTCATCTTTCCACTTTCTTAGTTGTGAAAAAACCATTTCTGGTGATGGCGTCACTTCAGCGAAATGCACTTGAACGGCTTGTAAAACAGAGGCTTGCTCGCAGCGCATAAAGGGGTTAATGCGCTTTTCATGCGCCACGGTGACGGGTAATGTGGGGATGCCTTGCTGGCGAAGTTTGGCGACCTGTTTGATGGCATCGGTAATATGCTGGTTATCCGGCTCAACCTGATGAGCGAAGGCGAGATTGCTTAACGTATATTCATGAGCGGGGTAAAGCTGGGTGTCGTCTGGAAAGTTTCCATATGCGCTAACCGAGTGATACATCTGCCCCATGGTGCCTTCAAATACGCGACCACAGCCGCCGGAGAATAAACTGTCACCACAGAACACGTGCGTGACTTCATCTTGTAACACATAATTGATGTGCTCTAGGGTATGGCCAGGGACGGCGTTGATATTAAAGGTCAGCTGGTTGATAACAATACTATCGCCATCGCCCACTTCGATAAACGTGTCTGGGCAGCGTTTTTGTGGGGCTTTTTTGCCCACCGGGGTAGGTTGCCATTTGGGACCATAGACAGCGATGGGGTGATCAAGGTGTTGCTGTAAATACGCGACACCGCCCCCGTGATCAAGATGATAATGGGTCAGTAAAATAGCATTCAGGGTGAAGTTATGCTGCTTTAAGAAAGCCAATGCACTCTGGCCATCACCGGGGTCAACCAAGATAGCGGCTTGTGGGCCACTTTTTATCAGCCAAATGTAATTGTCGTTAAAAGCTGGAATCGGTAATACTTGTATCATCACAGTCGCTCCGTTAGTTTTAATGGCTCACATCATTATGTTTCGCACCAAGGATTTTGATGCCGCTTTATTGCAGCCTTGAAGCGATATGATAACCTTAACGTATTCTAACCATACGAGAACTTCATGCGTCCAGCTAAAACCAGCCGAAAAGTGTATGATCCCCAAATATGGTCTGATTTACCTGCCGGCGAATGGTTGCAATTGCAATTGCAACAAAGATTAGATAAGTGGTGCCCGCAGCTGTTTGGTTATCATCTCATCAAACTGGGGCAGTTGAGTGCCCAGCTCAATACTTGCAGTTGCACCATCCGCCACCAAGTCAATATTTCTCGTGAACACTCATCAGCAGGATTAATCGCTTTAAGCCATGCTTTACCTTTGCAGGAATCCTGCATTGATGTCTGTTTGCTGGCTCATGGTATCAATTTTGTACAAGATCCTCACCAAATGCTGCGGGAAATAGAGCGAGTGTTGACGGCTGATGGCTTTCTTTTACTCAGTGGCTTTAACCCGGTGAGCTGGCATGGCTTAAGCCAATATATCCCCTTTAGCCGCAATCCTTGGGTTAATCACAGCCGTATGTTTACCCCTGCGCGAATTCGCGATTGGCTACATCTGTTGGGATTTGAGATCTTAGCCGATGAAAAGTTTGGCTTTGGATTTTCCGTGGCGCGTAATGAAAAGCTTGATTGGTATGAAAAAACCGGACAACGTTTTTTCCCCGTTTTGTGTGATAACTACTTTATTGTCGCCCGGAAATCGACTCGGCCAATCACGCCAATCAAAGAGAAGTGGCGTTTAAAAAGGCCGATATTAACGGCCACTCCTTTTGCCAATTGTCACGGCTCTGAGCCCAATGCAAAAAAAGAGAAGTGGTAGTTCGCCAAATTGCCATCATGCGTTTACGGGAAGCGGTTATACCCAATCAACCTGGAGATGCCTGAAATAGGCATCTTCAAGTTAATTGGGTATGTATCCTTGGTCAACCTCTAGATTGTCTGATTCTGCTGCTGAACGTGCCAACTCATCACAACGTTCATTTTCAGGGTGTCCTGAATGTCCCTTCACCCATCGCCAGTCTATGTCATGTTGTTGGCTTGCCGCATCAAGTTGTTGCCATAGATCAACATTTTTTACCGGTGCTTTGCTCGCTGTTTGCCAGTTACGCTTTTTCCAACCGTGGATCCAGCTGGTAATACCTTGCCTAACATATTGGCTATCGGTCGTTAACACCACTTTGCAAGGGCGGGTCAGGGCGTTTAGGCCTTTAATGCAAGCCAGTAGCTCCATTCTGTTATTGGTGGTGAGTTCATAGCCTTGTGACAACTCTTTTTGGTGGCCAAGGTATTTCATCACCACACCATAACCACCTGGACCTGGATTGCCTAGGCAAGATCCATCCGTATATAGTTCAACCTGTTTATTCATTTTTGTTAGACTAGTAATAATAACGATAACATGGAACAGATATGAACACAGAGCAGACCGTGAGACAAGTGGTTCTTGATACTGAGACCACAGGTATGAACTTTGAGAGTGGTCCTCATTATCTAAACCACAATATTATAGAAATAGGCTGTGTTGAGTTAATCAATCGCCGATTAACGGGCCGTCATTACCATGTTTATATTAAACCCGATAGGCTGATAGATGCCGAGGCCATTGGCGTTCATGGTATTACCGATGCTTTTTTGACTGATAAGCCCAGTTTTGCAGAGATTGCTCCCGAGTTTATCGAATTCATCAAAGGCGCAGAAGTGATTGCTCACAATGCGCCGTTCGATATTGGTTTTATGGATTATGAGTTTGACAAACTCAAAACCGGAATAGGCAAAACCGAAGACTTTTGCCAGGTCACTGATACCTTACAAATGGCTAAAGAGTTGTTTCCAGGAAAGCGAAATAACCTTGATGTGTTGTGTGATAGGTATGGCATAGATAATTCGCATCGTACCTTACACGGAGCATTACTCGATGCCGAGATCTTAGCCGACGTTTATCTGTTGATGACTGGCGGGCAGACCGCGTTAAATCTCAATCAAGAATCTGACAACCAAGACAGTCAAAATCAACAAGGTATCATTCGTTTAAGCGCAGAGCGAAGGGCGCTAAAAGTCGTGGGCGCCAGTGATGAGGAGTGCCAGGCTCACCAAGATAGGTTGCAGATAATTGCGAAAAAGGGGCCGTGTATATGGTTAGACTAATGGTTCGATATATCTTTCGATTTCTCTTTGTGATGGGCTTGCTGACCAGCGCCTCAGCTGGGGCGGTTAAGTTTTTCGAGAAAAACGACATCAGCTTGCTCGATAACCGTTTTCGAATCGACCCGATGGCAGAAAAGGTGACGTTTGTTATCAAGCGTCAACCTGGCGCCGCAGCGACCATTTTAGTTCAACCCGATGGCAGTAAGCTTTATTCGAGTCGCCACCCAGATAATGTTAAGTGGCACGAAGGATTAGAGTTTGACATGATCACCATAGACAAACCCATGCCGGGGCCATGGCAAGCCGTTGGTCGGTTAAGTCCTGACAATGCGATCCGCATGGTGACGGATTTACAGCTCTACATGGATAAGTTACCCACGACCTTGTACGCCAATGAACAAGTCAAGCTCACCACGGCATTATTGAATCAAAGTGGTCAGCCTGTTGCCGAAGATTATATTCAAGATTTGATCATCAATATGACGTTCACCAGCCTTAATGATGAAAACGATGATAATTTTGGTTATGGCCACAAGGTGACATTTCAATTTCTTGATGATGGAAAAGGATACGATGAATACCCTCGAGATGGGAAATTGACCACTCACCCGAGCATCAATATGCCGGCGGGAAAGTATCGCGTTGAAGTGTCCACCCGTAATGAGGTTTTTACCCGTGCTTTTCGTCAAGATTTATTAGTTTATCCCGTCCCAGTCACGTTAGAAGTGACCGAGTCATTTGATCAACCCGGGCCCATGTTGCATTACAACATTGATTTAGACGAAATCTTACCTGAATCACTCGTGATAAAAGGAAGCTATGAGGGGGTACTCGAACAGCCTTTGCCTTTTGTTGGTCAGGGAGAAGTGAATCAAGAGGTGCTAACGGTAACCTTACCTCGTCCAGAAGAGGCGGGTAAATATACTGTGTCTACCATGGCTTATGCGACGACGAGAACAGGCCGCGAAATTGTGCTGGAGTTAGAGGAGCAGGTGTTTAGGGTAGTCCCGCCGCCTGCTACGCCTGCCCCCACACCGGAGCCAACGCCAGAGTTAGCGCCTGAGCCCGAGCCAAGTCAATTATCATTTTACTTGATGTTGGCCGGAGCGCTTTTATTGCTTATTTCCTTAGTGCTGGTGGGCATTATTTGGTGGAAACGAAGAAGTGTGCAGCGCATTGCCGCTAAATTGGCTGAACAAGGTCAACCGCAAGGTGAACCCGCTCAACCCGCAGTGGAAGAATTAGATTTAGAAAAAGAGAGCAAAAAGTAGCCAAATTGATATTGATTGCCCCGCATCCTTAACAAATTTGGGGTGTGGGGCTTTAGGAGAGATGGCAAACTGTCGCCAAGCTGGTGTAATAAGCACCAGCTTGTATGTAATTTCAACAAAGATTGTTCGTTATGAAATCAAACAGTCATTTTTCCGATTTTTTTACACATTCGTTGTTGACTCGATAGGGGCATGTACGTATTATCTGCGCCGCACACAACGAAGCGCTAACGAAAATTGGCAACTCGTTATGGTAGTGGAGCGGTAGTTCAGTTGGTTAGAATACCGGCCTGTCACGCCGGGGGTCGCGGGTTCGAGTCCCGTCCGCTCCGCCACTTACTCTGTGCTAGTGTCAACTGCTAGATGTAAATCAAAGTTGAAGCAAGATAATTTGGAGCGGTAGTTCAGTTGGTTAGAATACCGGCCTGTCACGCCGGGGGTCGCGGGTTCGAGTCCCGTCCGCTCCGCCAATTATCTTAAAATGTTTGTTATGGAGCGGTAGTTCAGTTGGTTAGAATACCGGCCTGTCACGCCGGGGGTCGCGGGTTCGAGTCCCGTCCGCTCCGCCAACAAACATGCAATATTATTTCTTCGGAGCGGTAGTTCAGTTGGTTAGAATACCGGCCTGTCACGCCGGGGGTCGCGGGTTCGAGTCCCGTCCGCTCCGCCAGAAATAGTATACAAGTTGATTCAGATACCGGAGCGGTAGTTCAGTTGGTTAGAATACCGGCCTGTCACGCCGGGGGTCGCGGGTTCGAGTCCCGTCCGCTCCGCCACTTTCTGAGTTGATGCGTAAAAATGATACATATAGCGGAGCGGTAGTTCAGTTGGTTAGAATACCGGCCTGTCACGCCGGGGGTCGCGGGTTCGAGTCCCGTCCGCTCCGCCAATATCGTATCAACGGAGCAAAACAGATTCTCTCCTAATCTTGATATTTCCCCTTTATCTCCAAGAATAAATCTAAATTCTCATTCAGTATTTTGACCAATTTAGGATCAAAGTGTTTGCCTGATTCACTGTTGATTAAATCCATGATCTCGTCAATCCCCCATGGCTCTTTATAACAGCGTTTTGAACCTAGGGCATCAAACACATCGGCTAATGCGGTTAATCTGCCTTCAATGGGAATGTCTTCTTCTTTGAGGCCATTGGGGTAACCGCTACCATCCCACTTTTCGTGGTGGTACATAGCAATGGCTGCACCGGTGCGCAAAATAGGAATATCCGAGTCATACAGCATATCGTAGCCCAGTTTGGCATGGGTCTTCATGATTTCCCATTCAGCAGGATCGAGCTTAGCGGGCTTGTTTAGTACGGCATCGGGAATGCCTACTTTACCGATATCGTGTAAGGGAGAAGCTTGTTTTAAGGTTTCTACTTGCTCAGCCTCGAGCCCAGATAGTTTAGCTAATAATGCCGTGTAATTAGCAACGCGCTTAACATGGCTACCCGATTCTTTTGAGCGGCTTTCAACGACCTCACCTAAACGGTACATGATCTCTTTTTGGTTATCTTCGATGACCTCGTTCAAACGAATATTTTCAAGAGCTACGACAATGTTTTCAGTGAATAAATTCAGCAGGTGAATATCGACATCACCTAACTCTCTGGTACCTTCAATATGAAAAATCAGGTTATGGCGTGGGTTTTTACAGTAAATTACAACTTCATTTTCTTGATATATATTGGCTTTTTCTTGAATGGCTTGTTGCAAAATGGAGTGGTTTTGTAAGTCACCTTCGCTACTTTTATCATCAGCAGTGGAGTGCAACATTTCTAGTGCGGTATTTTTCAGTTCATAGGCGTGCTTAATGTTGTAGATGGTGGTGTCTTCTAACTCAAGCAGGGCCGTTAATTGCTCGAGCGCCCCTTCAACAAAGCTTTCTAGAGCAGTTTTTTCAAAAATGCCTTTGGAGGCCTGAATCACTTTTTCTAAACCGCGTTTGTTTCGTTGTAGGCTGCAGATATCGCGATAGGAGCGCAGACTGGCCCGGATCAAGGTGCGTAGCTTTTGTGAGGTGAGTTCTGTCTTATCTTTGTAATCGTTAATGTCATAGCTTTCAACGACATCATCTTCGGGGGCTTGACCGGGTTGACCTGTGCGTAACACGATCCGAATACTGTGATTATCGAGTTCATCACGAATATATTTAACAACCTGTAAACCCGCATCGTCTGTCTCCATGACCACATCCAGTAGCACTAAGGCAATGTCGGATTCGGTGCGCAAAATTTCTCTTGCTTCGCTGGCGGAGTAGGCGTGTAAAAAATGAATGCTTTTATCATCAAAACGAAACTGACTTAAGGTCACTTTGGTAATACGATGTACTTCAGATTCATCATCAACAATGAGCACAGTCCAATGCTGCATCGCACTGTCCGACACCTGTTCGTCATCATCGATAATTAGAATATCGTCATCCATGGGCTGCCTGATCAAAGTAAAATCGGTATATTTAAGAAATAGACTATCTCTTTGAGTTTTCAAATATTCGACAAGAAGAGTTTGGTTGTCATCACGTCTTAACTTGGCTTTAACATAGGCTATGCCTATAATCGTGGCTCTAAAAAATGTAAGAAATGAATAGGATGATGTACATGGCTGTAGAAACAACCTTCTCGATTATTAAGCCGGATGCAGTTAAACGTAATTTAATTGGCACCATCTATCAGCGATTTGAACAAGCTGGATTGAAAATTGTTGCGGCAAAAATGCTGCAATTAGATCAAGAACAAGCTGCTGGTTTTTATGCCGAGCACCTTGGCCGTCCCTTTTATGAGCCACTCATTGGCTTTATGACGTCAGGGCCTATTATGGTGCAAGTACTTGAAGGCGAAGATGCGATTGCCAGAAACAGAGAAATCATGGGTAAGACCAACTTTGAAGAAGCTGCGCCAGGCACCATACGTGCAGATTTTGCCTCTTCGGTTCGTGAAAACTGCGTTCACGGCTCTGATAGCCCAGAATCAGCGCAGCGTGAAATCGCTTACTTCTTTACTGATGACGAAATTTTTTCTGCAAAATCATAACTAAACAAGAGGCATTGGCAGTGCCAATGCTTTTTGTCTAATCTGCTCTAGTATCCTCGTTATAAACTTTGTACAATTCGCGACCAATTTTTAGCTGTAATCCACCGCTGTGAGAGCTTATGTCTGATCAAAAAATAAACCTACTTGATTTAAACCGTGCCGGCTTACGCCAGTTTTTCGCCGATATGGGTGAAAAGCCGTTTCGCGCCGACCAAGTGATGAAGTGGATTTACCATTTTGGTGTTGATGACTTTGATGAAATGACCAACATCAATAAGCAAATGCGCGAAAAACTGAAACAGCGAGCGGAGATCAAAGCACCGGAAGTCTCATTTGAGCAGCGCAGTGCCGATGGCACCATCAAATGGGCGATGAAAGTAGGCAACCAAGACGTTGAAACCGTTTATATACCAGAAGGGGATAGGGCCACTTTATGTGTTTCTTCTCAAGTGGGTTGTGCCCTTGAATGTAAATTTTGTTCGACGGCGCAACAAGGTTTTAACCGCAACTTGTCTGTATCTGAAATCATTGGTCAAGTGTGGCGTGCGGCTAAAATAATTGGTCCTGTGAAAGCCAATGGTACTGGCCAGCGCCCTATCACTAATGTGGTTATGATGGGCATGGGTGAGCCACTACTGAATATGAAAAACCTTGTACCGGCATTAGAGCTGATGCTTGATGATCTGGGTTTTGCCTTATCAAAGCGCCGCGTGACGGTTTCAACCTCAGGTGTGGTGCCAGCATTGGATATTTTAGGTGATAAAATAGACGTGGCATTGGCTATTTCATTACATGCGCCTAACGACCAGCTTCGCTCGGAGATGATGCCGATCAACGATAAGTACAATATTCAAGACTTTTTAGATGGCGTTAGACGTTATATCGCTAAATCGAAAGCTAACCGCGGTAAAGTGACCATCGAATATGTGTTACTGGATCATTATAATGACTCGACCGACTTGGCCCATGAGTTGGCGCATTTGGTTAAAGACTTGCCTTGTAAGATCAACCTGATCCCATTTAACCCTTTCCCTGAGTCGGATTATGCTAAACCGAGCAACAGCCGTGTAGATCGATTTAACAAAGTATTACAAGAGTATGGTTACACCGTGACGGTTCGTAAGACGCGGGGTGACGATATTGATGCCGCTTGTGGTCAATTAGTGGGCGATGTGATTGATAGAACAAAAAGAACTGCTAAAAAACGGATGCAAGGCGAGACAATTTCCGTCACAATGACACAATGATTTGTTAGATACTTGTGGTATATGAAAAAACTTATCCTAGGTGCAGGCGTTTTATTGAGTCTACTGGGTTGTGTCAGTGAAACTACAGTGGCAGGAAAAAGTGTTAGCCAAACCGTTGATTACGATGGCGCGGCTAAAGCAAGGATGCAATTAGGTATTCAATACTTACAACAAGGAAACACTGAGCAAGCCAAGTTTAATTTAGAAAAAGCCTTGTCTTACAATACTCGCGATCCTGAAATACATCGCGCATTGGCCTATTATTATGAGGTGGTTAATGAGCCTAGGTTAGCGGAGAAATCCTATCGTCAAGCCTTGTCGCTCGGTCGCAATGATGCGGATACCATGAATAACTACGGTACCTTCTTGTGCCGAGAGCAAAAATATAAAGCGGCGGAAGAGCAATTCTTAAGAGCCGTGAGTATCAGTAGCTATGTTCGGGTAGGAGATACCTACGAAAATGCCGGCTTATGCGCTAAAAAGTCCGGTGATCTTGATAAAGCCTTAACCTATTTTAACAATGCGCTGTCACACAGTCCGAGAAGGGCCGTCTCTTTGATTGAGATTGCCTCTATCTATGTCACTCAAGAAAAATTTGAAGACGCGCGAACCGTACTATTGCAGTATCAAAAAGTGGCGAAAGATTCTCCACAAAGCCTGTGGACTTGGATCCGTCTAGAATCAGCTCAAAATCGTGAAACGGCAGTCAGATCCTTTGGCAGACGTTTAGTCAATAAATTTCCTCAATCGATTGAGTCACAACGATATTTAAATAATGAATACTGAAAATAACGCCCCAGAAGAAATTCAAGACATGGGCCCAAGCGGCCCAGGCCCCATGTTACGTGCAGAGCGTGAAAAACAGGGCTTGACGGTCACCGATATTGCCGCTCGCTTAAACTTACGGGCGCACAATATTAACGACATAGAAAACGAAACCTTTGATCCAAAAGTGTCGGCTACCTTCATTAAAGGCTATTTAAAAGCTTACGCTAGGATCTTAGGCATCAGTGAAGAAGATATCTTAAATGCTTATTACAGCTTAGGCATTAAAGAGCCGAGTCAGACCCCGATGCAAAGTTTCTCACAGCGCACTCAACAAGAAGCTCACAACAACCGTCTAACCTGGGTAAGCTGGGCTATCGGCGTTGCCTTAGTGGGTATGCTGGTTTGGTGGTGGTTGCAAAAGGCCAGTTTAGAGCCGGCTACTTCTGAGCAGTTAGTGAATGAGAGCATCATCGCGTCCATTGAACCTGAGCATGCAACAAAAGATTTGCCGGTTCAGCAAGCGATAAGCGAGCAAGCCGAGTCTGTGTTACCTCAAGCCATTCCTGTTGAAGTAAACATTGAACAGCCAAGCGATGCCGCTGAGAATGAGCCTGCAGCGCAAGTTGAAGAAAACACCACAGATGAAAGTGAAGCACCAGAGCAAGCTATTGCCGATGAGTCAGATGTGCAAGCGGCAGAGCCCACCGTATCGCCAGAGGTTGATGACTCTGTGTTAACGGTCGATTTCACTTTCTCTAACGATTGTTGGATCAAGGTAACCGATGTGGAGGGTGAAACCTTGGCCATTGGCGTGAAAGAAAAGGGCACCAGCTTGACATTATCAGGTAAAGCGCCGTTTAAATTCACCATAGGTGCACCTAAGGCGGTGGCCATCTCCTATAACGGCAAAGCCTATGATATGTCTCAGTATAAAGCGGGTAAAATTGCACGCTTTGAATTACCAGTAAAAGAATAACGAGTTATGCATCAAACATCCCCGATTAAACGACGTCAAAGCACCCAAATTATGGTGGGTAATGTACCGGTTGGCGGCGATGCGCCTATCGCGGTGCAATCCATGACCAATACCCGCACCACGGACGTCGAGGCAACGGTTAAGCAAATCAAATCATTAGAGGACGTGGGCGCCGATATCGTTCGCGTGTCTGTGCCTACCATGGATGCAGCCGAAGCATTTAAGCTCATTAAGCAGCAAGTTTCTGTTCCTTTAGTCGCAGATATTCATTTTGACTATCGCATCGCCCTTAAAGTGGCCGAATATGGTGTCGATTGTTTACGTATTAACCCGGGCAATATCGGCCGAGAAGATCGTATTCGTGCTGTGGTGGATTGTGCCAGAGACAAAAATATTCCTATTCGTATCGGCGTGAATGGCGGTTCGTTAGAGCGCGATATTCAAGAGAAATACGGTGAGCCTACGGCCGAAGCGTTACTAGAATCAGCGATGCGCCATGTCGATATTTTAGATAGGTTGAATTTCGATCAGTTTAAAGTTAGCGTGAAAGCGTCCGATGTGTTTTTAGCCGTCGGCGCATATCGCCTGCTTGCTAAACAAATCGTGCAGCCCCTTCATTTAGGCATTACCGAAGCGGGCGGGTTTCGCAGTGGCTCGGTAAAATCCGCCGTAGGCTTAGGCATGTTATTGGCCGAAGGTATCGGTGATACTTTACGCGTGTCGTTGGCAGCCGATCCGGTAGAAGAAGTGAAAGTCGCTTTTGATATATTAAAATCACTGCGAATTCGGAGCCGAGGCATTAATTTTATTGCTTGTCCAAGTTGCTCACGTCAAGAATTTGATGTGATAAACACGGTCAATGCTCTTGAGCAACGCCTTGAGGACATCTCCACTCCCCTTGATGTCTCCATCATAGGTTGTGTGGTTAATGGCCCAGGCGAAGCGCTGATTTCTGATTTGGGGATCACGGGCAGCAATAATAAAAGTGGCTATTATGAAGACGGTGTTAGGCAAAAAGAGCGTTTTGATAACGACAAATTGGTTGAGTTATTAGAAGCGAAAATCCGCGCACGTGTGTCGACCCTTGATCCAAGTAAAAAAATAGAAATACAAAACCAGTAATTACTGCATTCATTCCTAGCCAGGTTTTACCTGGCTAGTAAAAATCCCTATAATGCCTGCTAATTTCCAGCCATCATCTTAAATAGAACGGAATTTCAAGTGGCCAAATCGATCCAAGCTATTCGCGGGATGAACGATTGTTTACCCGAACAAACGCCAGTGTGGCAAAAAGTAGAAAATACCTTAAAGCAAGTTGTCAGCAGTTATGGCTATTCTGAAATAAGAATGCCGATCGTTGAAAGTACCCATTTATTCAAGCGATCTATCGGTGAAGTGACAGATATCGTTGAAAAAGAAATGTACACCTTTGATGACCGTAATGGCGACAGCTTAACACTGCGTCCTGAGGGCACGGCATCTTGCGTACGAGCGGGAAATGAGCACGGCTTGCTTTACAATCAAGAGCGTCGCCTGTGGTATATCGGCCCTATGTTTCGTCATGAGCGACCACAAAAAGGCCGTTACCGTCAGTTTCATCAGTTTGGTGTCGAAGTGTTTGGTATGGCCAGTGCAGATATTGACGCTGAAGTGATTTTAATGACGGCGCAGTTTTGGCAAAAATTGGGGATCAGCGAGCACGTTGAACTGCAATTAAACTCATTAGGCTCCAACGAAGCCCGCGCTGTTTATCGTGATGCGCTGGTGGCTTTTTTAACGGAGCACGAGTCTGCCCTTGATGAAGACTGCAAGCGTCGTATGCATACTAATCCACTCCGTGTACTGGACTCAAAAAATGAACAAGTACAAGCCATTTTAGTGGATGCGCCTAAGTTATCTGACTACTTGGATGAAGAGTCAAAACAGCATTTTGCCAAGCTTTGTCAAATTTTAGACGCGGCAGGCGTTAACTATGTCGTTAATGAAAAGATAGTGCGTGGTCTAGACTACTACAACCGCACTGTGTTTGAGTGGGTTACCCAAAGTTTAGGCTCGCAAGGCACCGTGTGTGCGGGTGGTCGTTACGACGGCTTAGTTGAACAAATCGGCGGTAAAGCCACCCCAGCGGTTGGCTTTGCGATGGGCCTAGAGCGTTTAGTCTTAATGCTCGAAACCTTAGATCTAAACCAAGATATTACGCCTGCTGTCGATGTTTATTCCGTATTAGTGGGCGAGGGCACAGATATTCAAGGCATGTTACTTACGCAGCAATTGCGCCAAGCGCTGCCAAGTATTAAAGTGATGAACCATTGCGGTGGTGGCAATTTTAAGAAACAAATGAAGCGGGCTGATAAATCAGGCGCTCGTATCGCGTTGATCTTAGGTGAGTCAGAAATGGCCCAGCAGCAAGTGACCATCAAAGATCTAACAGGGAAGAATGAACAACAAACCGTTGCACAAACAGCCATGGCTGATGTCGTCGCAATGATGCTTGAGAAGTAAGGGGTATAACGTGGTAGGTTACGAAACCGAAGAACAACAGGTTGATGCGATAAAGAATTGGTGGAAAGAAAACGGTACCGCAGTGATTTTTGGTACCGTCGTTGGCTTAGGCGCATTATGGGGTTGGCGTTTCTATAATGAGCAAAAAATTGTCGCTCAAGAAGAAGCCTCTGTGGCCTATACTCAAGCCATTGAAGTGCTAGAAAGTGGCAGCGATGACGCTTGGGCGAAAACGCAAGCCTTCATCGATCAAAATAGTGATAATAACTACGGTGCATTGGCCGCAATGTTGTTAGCCAAGTCTGCGGTTGATAAAGGCGACTTTGAGCTTGCATTAAATCAACTGAACTGGCTTAAAAAGAACAAGGCAAGTGAGATATTGCTCCCTACTGTTAATCTCAGACTGGCCAGAGTTCAGGCTGAGTTGAAGCAATTTGATGCTGCACTAGCGACATTAGCTGAAGTGAAAGAGGAAGCCTTTAAAGCCAAAGTAGAGGAAGCTAAGGGTGACATTTACCTGCAACAAGGCGAACTCGAACAAGCCAGAATCGCTTATCAAACGGCGGTGACCGCTGGCGGTGAAGCAGGCAACCCAGCATTAAAAATCAAGCTGGATGATTTAGCTCAACCAGCAACATCAATCGAAAGCACTCCCGCGGATGAGGTTGTGAATGGATAAATGGTTGAAAACGATCGCGCTAGTTTGCACATCAAGTTTGATGCTACAAGCGTGCTCTTTGTTCGACTCAGAAGAAGACAGCGTTGTCATGGCTGAATTGCCTGTGATAAATCAGTCTTATGAGCCTGTTACCGAATGGCGTTCGTCAATCGGTGATGGAGTTGAACATTATTACTCCCAATTGCAGCCTGCCTTTATTGGTAATCAAGTGTTTGTTGCCGACCGTGAAGGTTTGATCAAAGCGTTAGACGTCAACACAGGTAAGCAATTGTGGAACATAGATATTAGCAACCACGAATCGAATGCTTTGAATAAGAGCGCAAGAATTTCGGGTGCGATCACGGCCAGTTACGATGCCATCTATGTTGGCACTGAAAATGCCCAGTTGTTTGCTATTGATGCTGAAACGGGTGAGGTGCGTTGGGTAGCCAATACTGGCGGTGAGGTGATTGCTAAGCCACTAGTAGAAGGTGGCCGTATCATAGTGCATAACAGTTTAGGTGATTTACACGCTTTTCAAGAATACAGTGGCGAGCGAGTATGGCAACTTAACTTCGATCAACCCCCGCTAACGTTGCGCAGCTCGGCAGAGCCTGTTGAAGCAGGTGGTGCCATTCTTTATGGTCGCGCGGACGGTAAGTTTGTTGCTGTGATTGCAGAAACGGGTATCCCTGTTTGGGAGCGACGTATCGCGATACCCAAAGGGGCAACGGAGTTAGAGCGTATTGTAGACGTGGATGCCAAGCCTATTATTGTCGGTGCCACGGCCTATGTCATTGCTTACAACGGAGACCTGGTCTCTCTTGATTTACAAGCGGCAGAGCCGACATGGAAGCGCAATTACTCGGCTTATAACTCCATGGCCATCAGTGGCTTTAATCTGTTTTTAACCGATGAGAAAAGCCATATCTACGCTGTTGACCGTCGAACCGGTGCGCAGGTTTGGAGTAACACTCAGCTGGAGTACCGTAACTTGACTGCCCCTGTCGTGGTGGGTGACTACATCATTGTGGGTGATGCTGAAGGCTACCTGCATTGGCTTGATCGTGACGGCAAATTTGTTGCGCAACAAGAGCTAGACAGTGATGGTTTATACACGGCACCTGTTGTTTATGGTGATAAAATCATCGTGCAAACTCGCAGTGGAAAAGTGATCGCGCTAGCGAGACCATAATCGTCAGCTCGTTACTCTTTGTTAAATGGCTCCTTATTGATTAAGGGGCCTTTGTTATTTATAGGATTATTAAGATGTTACCTGTGCTTGCTCTGGTGGGACGCCCAAATGTTGGCAAATCTACCTTATTTAACCGACTAACTCGCACGCGGGATGCATTAGTTGCCGATTTTCCCGGCTTAACCCGTGATCGCAAATATGGCCAGGCTAATGTTGCTGATTATTCTTTTATCGTAGTGGATACCGGTGGTATCACTGGCGATGAGGAAGGCATTGATGCCTTAATGGCGGGGCAATCTTTACAAGCCATTGAAGAAGCGGATGCCGTCTTTTTCTTGGTAGATGCCCGTGCCGGCTTGACCGTAGCCGATGAAGCCATTGCCATGCATTTACGCAAGCAAGAAAAGAAGGTTTTTCTGGTCGCGAACAAAACCGACGGTATTGATGCGGATTCTGCCGTTGGCGAGTTTTACAAATTAGCATTGGGTGAGGTGTACCAGATTGCAGCGGCCCATGGTAAAGGCGTTCGCTCTCTGATTGAAAAAGCATTTGAAGACTTTGAGGAATTTGCGCCAGAGGCAGAGCCAGAAGTCGAGTCTGAGTTTGAGTTTGAGCAAAATGATGGGATGTCCGACATCGACATGGCTGAGCTTGATGCCCTAGAACAAGCCCAAATTGCTGAGCAAGAGCAAGCGTTTGCCGATATGCCAATCAAATTGGCCATTATTGGCCGCCCAAATGTGGGTAAATCAACTCTGACCAACCGTATTCTTGGTGAGCAACGCGTGATTGTTTACGATGCGCCGGGCACCACGCGTGACAGTATCTATATCCCGATGAAACGTGATGATCGTGAGTACATCTTGATTGATACGGCAGGGGTTCGCCGCCGTAAAAAAGTGTATGAAACGGTGGAGAAGTTTTCGGTAATTAAAACCCTCAAAGCCATTGAAGACGCTAACGTGGTGATGTTAGTGATCGATGCGCGTGAAAATATTTCAGATCAAGATCTAAGTTTATTAGGTTACACCCTGAATGCGGGTCGCTCATTAATCGTGGTGATCAACAAGTGGGATGGTATTGATTCAGAAGTGAAAGATCGTGTAAAAAGCGAGCTGGATCGCCGTCTAGGCTTTATCGATTTTGCTCGAGTACACTTTATTTCAGCTTTACACGGTACCGGTGTGGGTCACTTGTTCGAGTCGGTACAAGAAGCTTACACCTCGGCGACCAAGCGCGTGTCAACGTCCATGTTAACCCGCATTATGCAAATGGCGGCAGAAGATCATCAGCCACCTTTGGTAAAAGGACGCCGTGTTAAATTGCGCTATGCTCATGCGGGTGGCTACAATCCGCCGCGTATCATCGTACATGGAAATCAGGTATCAGCATTACCAGATGCTTATAAGCGTTACTTGATCAACTACTTCAGAAAGTCGCTAAATCTGATGGGCACACCCATTCGCGTTGAATTTAAAGAGGGTGAAAACCCATTTGCGGGCAAGGTAAATAAACTCACTGCTTCGCAAGAGCGTAAACGCAAGCGGATGATGAAGTTTCATAAAAAATAATCGGAGGTAAGCATGAAAGCCTTGGCTTGTCCTAGCTGTAATGAGCAAATGAACTATTTAGGTAAGTTTACTTATCACTGTGAACCCTGTGATAAAACTTATCAGGCGCAAGTGCATTGTAATCAGTGTGGCGAGCGATTAGAGCTGCTAAAAGCCTGTGGCGCGGTTGATTTCTTTTGCAATAGCTGCAATGAAATGAAATCTAAGTCGAGTGCCGACTACCGTTTAACCGAGCTTTCTCAGTAATTCTTCCAAGTCAAAAATACTAAGCAGGAACCGACTCATTGGAGCGGGTTCCTGCTTAAGTTTTATTTCTAAACCACCTACTTAGTAGGCAGTTATTGTTGTGACTTACAAGTCCCTTTCCAAATCGATTATTTCTTGCTCATGTAGCGCGTTTGCTAACTCAACTTTCGCTTCTTCCATCATGTGCTCAGCTTGATGAAGATGATCCTGCGCAAGATGAATTTTGTGCTCGACCTTTTCTTCCTCGGTTAGATATGGGCTATGAGCGCGAGTGATATCCATGATGTGCCTCCTCAGTTTATTAAATCCCATTGAATGTTACTTAACTATCAAAGTAGCCATATTTGTAACATCCGGATCAAGCCTAGAGATCAGTTGATCGCCTTGTGAGAGAGTTACTTTGGTACTGATTTGGAAAGGATAAACTGCTGATCCTATATCACAACTTTCGACTGCCTAACCTATGTTTTTACTGATGCGAAAACGTACATCGTAACTAGCTTAACAACCCATTTAACAGCACTAAGGAATAACCCGCTCCCTACTTATATAGTAGTGTTTGCAAGGCATAGTGAATGAAAAGTAACCAAGATAATTAATCAAATAAGACTTATTATTGTCGTTGGTCAAGCTTCGCAACGCGAACTAAGTTATTGGTATTAAAGTTGCTAATGGACGAAGCGAATAAATCTGCTATATAAGAGCCTTTGCTGGTGAATACTTAATTCTATTGCACCTTGGCGCGTATTTCGCCTTGAGCAAAACGGGTGGAAATTAAATCGCCCTCGCTTAATTGTTTACTGTCGTCAATAACCTTACCTTGACTATCGGTGGTAATGGAGTAGCCGCGGGCTAAGGTTGCTAAAGGACTGACCGTTTGTAGCTGCTGCAATAGGGCATGGTGTTGCTGTTGGTTTTGTTTAAGAAATGAGCCCATGCCACGATTTAACCGTTGGCAAAGTTGCTCGTGATGCAGTTGCAGGCGTGAGATTCGCTGTAGTGGCTGAGTTTGGCTTAATCGAGTTTGTAAATTGCTCAATTTAGTTTGGCGCAGTGTCAGCATATGGTTTAGGCTGCGATGTAATCTTAACTCTAGTTCATCTAGCCGCTGCGCTTGCAGCTGTAATTTGGCTCTGGGCTCATGGTGGGTGAGTTTTAACTGCAGTTGCTCTAGGTGATGGGTTTGTTGCCCAAGTAAAGCCTGCATGGCTTGTTTAAGGCGATGTTGCTGCTCGCTAATTCGGTTAGCCCAATACTGTGCATCTTGGCTCAAAAGTTCAGCAGCAGCGGAAGGCGTGGCCGCACGCACATCGGCCACAAAGTCACAAATGGTCACGTCTACTTCATGGCCAACAGCGCTAATAATAGGCAGGTTTGAATCAAACACCGCGCGCGCTACGGCCTCTTCATTAAAGCACCATAAATCTTCCATCGAGCCACCGCCGCGGCCTAACACTAATAAATCGACCTCATTGCGTAAATTGGCTAACTGGATGGCATTGACCAGTTGTGGTGTGGCCGCCTTACCTTGAACTTGGCTCGGGTAGATAATAATTTGCAGGCTAGGGTTTCGGCGTTTTAACACCGATAAAATATCGTGCACCGCGGCGCCCGTAGCAGACGTTATCAACCCCACCTTAGTTGGGTGCGGCGGCAACGCTTGCTTGTGTTGGTTGGCAAATAAGCCTTGGGCCGCGAGCTTAAACTTTAATGCGTCAAATGCTTGTTGCAGTAATCCATCGCCTTCTGGCGCCATTGACTCAAGGATCAGTTGATAATCCCCTCTTGGCTCGTACAAGCTTAATTTAGCCCGCACTAACACTTGCAAGCCATTTTTGGGGCGTAAGCTGACTTTACTATTGGCGCCGCGAAACATGGCACAACGGACTTGAGCGCGGTCGTCTTTTAAGGTTAAGTACCAATGCCCAGAAGCTGCCATGGTTAAATTCGATATTTCACCACTGAGCCAAATCGTGCCAAGGCCCGTTTCGAGTAGTTTTTTCGCTTCTGTATTAAGTCGACTAACGCTATAAATAGATTGCACTTTGATTACCAATTATTGACTAAGCAAGTGAAGTTTCACGCTATTGTAACCATAAATTCGTAACAGACGCCAAAGGCTTACAAAAATATGGAAAATTATGAAAATTGTATTTGTTAAAAGTGTGACAAAGCCATATAATCCCGTCGCAATATTCTACTCCCAACCGCTGTTGAGATATTGCAATGCTAAGAATCGCAAAAGAAGCTTTAACCTTTGATGACGTACTCCTTGTACCAGGTCATTCCTCTGTTTTACCCAATACGGCGAGCTTAAAAACCCGTCTAACGCGTAATATTTCCCTAAATATTCCAGTTGTATCGGCTGCGATGGACACCGTAACCGAAGCTCGTCTTGCTATTTCGTTAGCGCAAGAAGGCGGCATTGGTTTCATCCATAAAAATATGTCGATCGAAGCGCAAGCTGAACAAGTTCGCTTAGTTAAGATTTACGAAAGTGGTGTGGTATCAGCCCCTGTGACTGTTACACCGCAAATGACATTGCGCGAAATTAAATCCCTTACTGAGCTGCATGGTTTTGCCGGCTACCCTGTGGTAGAAAATGGCGATGAAGTGGTAGGTATTGTAACTGGCCGTGACGTGGTGTTTGAAGAAGATTTAGCTAAGCCTGTTTCAGCCGTAATGACACCCAAAGAGCGCCTAGTGACGGTAAGCCCAGATGCAACTCGCGAGCAAGTTATTCGTGTTATGCACGAAAACCGTATCGAAAAAGTGGTGGTTGTGGATGACAAGTTTAAGCTTAAAGGCTTGATCACGGTAAAAGACTTTAAAAAGGCAGAGCGTAAGCCTAATGCCTGTAAAGACGAGCTAGGCCGTTTGCGCGTGGGCGCGGCAGTGGGCGCCGGTGAAGGTAACGAAGAGCGTATTAAAGCCCTTGTTGAAGCGGGCGTTGATGTGCTGCTGATTGATTCTTCTCATGGCCATTCTCAAGGTGTGCTTGAGCGCATCAAGGCAACCCGTGCGCTATACCCTAAGTTGCAAATTATCGGCGGTAACGTAGCCACTGCAGAAGGTGCTAAGGCGCTGGTAGCAGCTGGTGTTGACGCAGTAAAAGTGGGTATTGGCCCAGGCTCTATCTGTACTACCCGTATTGTAACCGGTTGTGGTGTTCCACAAATTACCGCTATCTCTGACGCCGTTGAAGCACTAGCGGGTACTGACGTGCCAGTGATTGCTGACGGTGGTATTCGTTTCTCTGGCGATATCGCTAAAGCCATCGTGGCAGGTGCAAGTTGTGTCATGATGGGCAGCATGTTTGCCGGTACCGAAGAAGCGCCAGGTGAAGTCATTCTTTTCCAAGGCCGCTCATTTAAGTCATACCGTGGTATGGGCTCTTTGGGTGCTATGTCTAAAGGCTCTTCTGACCGTTACTTCCAGTCTGATAATGCAGCAGACAAATTAGTACCAGAAGGCATCGAAGGCCGCGTACCTTACAAAGGTCGCCTAAAAGAAATTATTCATCAACAAATGGGCGGTTTACGCTCGGCCATGGGCCTAACTGGCTCTGCGACCATTGATGAAATGCGCACAAAACCGCAGTTTGTGAAAATCACGAGTGCGGGCATGGGTGAAAGCCATGTACATGATGTGACTATCAGTAAAGAAGCGCCTAACTACCGTTTAGGATAAGTCATTACCCCATAGTTTTAAGGCGGCTATCTAGCCGTCTTTGTTATTTTTGCTGGAGCAATTGCCAATTATGAGCAATAACATTCACGAACATCGCATACTAATTTTAGATTTTGGCTCTCAATACACGCAACTGATTGCACGTCGTATTCGTGAAATTGGTGTTTACTGTGAGCTATGGAGCTGGGACGTAGAAGAGCAAGATATCAAGGACTTTGCGCCAAACGGTATCGTGTTAGCAGGCGGCCCTGAAAGCGTGACCGCTGAAAACTCACCTCGCGCACCTGAATACGTCTTTAACGCTGGCGTACCTGTACTGGGCATTTGTTACGGCATGCAAACTATGTCTGAGCAGCTTGGCGGTAAAGTTATTAAGGGCGAAGGCGAGGGCGAATTTGGTTATGCTCAAGTAGAAGTACTTGAAACCTGTAGCTTGTTTAAAGCCATTGAAGATGCGGTTGCGGCAAACGGTAATGCGCTATTAGATGTGTGGATGAGCCACGGCGACAAAGTATCGGCTATTCCTGCTGGCTTTAGTCAAGTAGCTAAAACAGCAACCTGTCAGTTTGCTGCAATGGCCAACGAAGAGAAGAAATTCTACGGCGTACAATTTCACCCAGAAGTGACTCACACGCGCCAAGGCGCACGTATGCTTGAGCACTTTGTGAAAGACATCTGCCAGTGTGATTGTTTATGGACACCGGCGACCATTATTGAAGACGCGGTAGCCCGCATTAAAGAGCAAGTGGGTGACGACGAAGTTATCCTTGGCTTAAGCGGCGGTGTTGACTCATCTGTTGTGGCTATGCTGATCCAACGTGCCATTGGCGATAAACTCACGTGTGTATTCGTTGATAACGGCTTATTGCGTTTAAACGAAGGCCAACAAGTCATGGACATGTTTGGTAACCACTTCGGCCTAAACATTGTTCACGTGCAAGCAGAAGAGCGTTTCCTAAATGCGCTTAAAGGCCAATCCGATCCTGAACAAAAGCGTAAAACCATCGGTCACGTATTTGTTGATGTATTCGATGAAGAATCGAAGAAATTGAAAAATGCGAAATGGTTAGCCCAAGGCACTATTTACCCAGACGTTATCGAGTCAGCTGCGTCTAAAACCGGTAAAGCCCATGTGATCAAATCACACCATAATGTAGGCGGCCTACCAGATGACATGGAAATGGGCCTAGTTGAGCCATTACGTGAATTGTTCAAAGACGAAGTGCGTAAAATTGGTCTTGAGCTAGGTTTACCTTATGACATGCTATACCGTCACCCATTCCCTGGGCCAGGTTTAGGTGTGCGTGTACTAGGCGAAATCCAAAAAGAATACTGTGACTTACTGCGCCGCGCTGACGCTATCTTCATTGAAGAGCTACACAAAGCCGACCTTTATCATAAAGTGAGCCAAGCCTTTACCGTATTCTTACCAGTACGTTCGGTTGGTGTTATGGGCGACTGTCGTAAATACGATTGGGTTGTATCGCTACGCTGCGTTGAAACCATCGACTTTATGACCGCGCGTTGGTCACACCTGCCATACGAGCTATTGGGCCATGTTTCAAACCGTATCATCAACGAAATTGATGGCATCTCTCGCGTGGTTTACGACATCTCAGGTAAGCCGCCAGCGACCATCGAGTGGGAATAATCCACCGTCTAGCAAGTACTGGCACTAACAGGCAATAAACTACACTTAAGTCCGCGTAACTGCGGACTTTTTTTGTTTTTAAGCTAGGTAAATCTAGCACTACCTAGCAACACCAAGCACGGTTTGACAGGGGTATTTCGCGGGGTATTATCAAACCCAATACCATTAAAAAATACCTGATACCATGTAATAAGCCGTTTAACTAACATGGTATCGAAAATGATTAAGTGATTGTATTTAAATGAGATTCATATTGAATCATGGTCAGTTTTCAGCATGGTATTAAATCCGAACTAAAACATGACAATGGCTTACGCCAATGGAACGCGCCCATGCTCACCGATACCAAACTACGCAACCTCAAACCACGCGATAAACTTTACAAAGTTAACGACCGTGACGGCCTTTATGTGGCCGTGACCAAGGCGGGAACAGCCTCATTTCGTTACAACTATTCTATCAGCGGCAGACAAGAAACCATCACCTTTGGTCGATACCCCACAGTCACGCTAGCAGAGGCCAGAGAGCGATTAATCGAGGCCAAGAAGGTGATTGCACTGGGCAAGCCGCCAGCTAAGGAAAAAGCCCGCAGCAAATCGCGGATAAAGGATACCGAGACGTTTGCAGCCTGGGCTGACAAATGGCTTAGGGGTTATCAAATGGCCGACTCAACGCGCGATATGCGCCGATCTGTGTATGAGCGAGAGCTAAAACCTAAGTTTGGTAATCAAAAGCTGATTGAAATCACCCATGAAGACTTACGGGCACTCACCGATACCATAGTCGAGCGCGGCGCACCGGCCACCGCCGTTCATGCTCGTGAAATTGTGTTACAGGTGTTTCGCTGGGCCATCGAGCGTGGCCAAAAAGTTGAAAACCCCGCTGATCGCGTGCGCCCTGCCAGTATCGCTAAATTTGAGCCAAGGGATCGCACTTTAACCCCGCAAGAAATCAGCTTAATGTATCGCTACCTTGAGCGGGTAGGACAGTTTAAGGCATCCAACGCATAACGTTGGGTAGTGCTTAGAAGCAGACAATGATCAGTCCCATTTGCTTGTCCTCTCACATCAGAAGGCATCAGCAGTACTATTTCAATCGGCGTACCAACCTTAATCTCATTTGTAACTAACAATACGAGCTAAATACACAGCAACACTTACAAGCTGTGCACATTGTTATTTATCAACTGAGGAAAATTTCATGCAGAAAACGGTTCTAAACGAAGTATTTGAGTTATTGCAGCAGATTGGTGCTGTAAGCAGCGAAAGCGAATTCAGCAAAGATTGGTTATGCAGAAGCGAGTGTTACATGCGTACGCTGCGTTTTAAGCGTGTTAAACGAAGCGTGGGGATATTGGCTATATATGCAAGCAAATTACAGCACTACGGACGCTGTATGACGGCGACAGAACAACATACGCAGCTTGGTAAGCGTTTTATTGAACTCAGCGAACAGTGTTACAAGCATATTAATAGTGATGCTGTGGGGTGGTGGAAAGAAGAGATAAGAGTTTGATAAATAACACTGTAGCTTCAATCCAACAACCTCGTCATCCGAATTTGGGTTTAAGCAGTAAATTTTCGTGCTGCGGTTTTCTGCGGTGGAGTACTTACAGAAGTGAGGTGGTGATTTTGCATCACCCCATTCTGCTAGTTGCTAAATAACTGTATGAACAAGAGTGCATTACAAGATATACAGCAAGCGCTAAACAATATACGTAGCGAGATTAAACGTGTGGACGACGAGACAAAGTGGGCAGCATTTGAGTTGATACTAGGCACAGGCAGTAGTGCAGTTGGACTTGCAAAGAAGATGGCAAAACCAGAAACAAAGACTGTCATACGCACAGTAGCTGTTCCAAAGACAAAGATAGTGAAGCAAGAACCACAGCAGCAGACGATACCAAAAGACACAGAACGAACAGATTTCACACCTATTCGTCCACAACCACCGTTATCTAATCAAAAAGACGACAGAGATAAACGCTGAAAACTAGCAAAAAGTGCACGATTTGTAGCTGTTTGTCTGTGTCTTTGAAACTACGACTGATTGGCATAGTGAGGTGCTATGCAAATACTTTCCTCATACAATCCTCGCGTTACCGCAAGCGTAGAAAAAAACATGCTGTTCATCCTTTTAACAAATCTATAATATAAGACTGACACATAACCAGCGAAAGTGTGAGATGAAATCTTATGACGAGTTGAAAGCTGAAATGGAAGCGATTCAGCAGCAGATGGTTGAAGCTAAGAAGAACGAACGTGCTAACGCACTTAAGGAAGTAAAGCGCCTTTGCAAAGAGTTTGGCTTTACAGCTAGGATGTTGAAAGGTTCACTTGCTAAAGGGGGAATAAAATCTAATGGTTAAGAATGCTGACTACACCAAGCATCTTTCTGAAAGCTGGGCTAAATGTGGAGTTAATAGTGGCGATACTTTGCTTGTTCACAGCAACATAAAAAGGACATTAGTAAATGCTAGGCGTAAAGGTATTCAATTAACACCAGATGATATTCTTAACAGTTTTCTCGATTGTTTGGGTAGCTCAGGCACATTAATACTTCCACTCTTCAACTTTGATTTCCCAACTACAAAGCACTTTGATGTTCGAAATACACCTTCGCAAATGGGTGCTCTTACGGAAGTTGCAAGAAAACGATCTGACGCTGTTCGAACTGGTCATCCTATTTACTCTTTTGCGGTTATAGGGAAAGAAAAAGATAAGTTTGACGGATTAGTTAACGAAAGTGGATATGGTGACAATAGCCCATTTGGCTTACTGCATAAGCTTGATGGTAAAATTGCTTCACTTGATCTTGAAGATCAAAATAGTATGACGTTTTATCATTATGTTGAAGAGTCAATGTTGGTTGATTATCGTTATTTTAAGACGTTTTCTGGCGCATACGTTGATTCACATGGATATGAATCAGAACGAGAATTTAAGTTATTCGTAAGAGATATCGAAAGAAACGTACGCACTCATGTTAACCCAGCTGGTGAAATGTTATGGAGGGCTGGTCTGTATCGCGGTGATCGGCCAAAAGAAAGTTCAGGTCTAAGGACTATTGAAGCATCGAGCATGTTTGGATTTGTAGCTAACCTTATCAAAGAAGGCAGAGCAGAAGGTAATCTCTTTATTTATGGAGAAGATGAATGATCGGTAAGAGCATACATGATTTTGCTAAACAATTATGGCCGATAAATAGAAGCATTACTGGTGAGGGTGTAAGAGCTACACTTAATCAAGTAAAGCAGCATTTACCAGACTTAAAAATCAAGTCCGTGCCTTCTGGAACAGAAGTATTTGATTGGGTTGTGCCGAAAGAATGGCACCCTACAGAAGCTTATATTATAACCCCTAATGGTGATAAAATATGTGACTTTAAAGTTAACAATCTTCATTTACTGGGTTATAGCACTTCCTTCGATGGTAACATTAAATTAGAAGATTTAAAGGACCATTTATATACCTTACCCGAACAGCCAGACGCTATCCCATACATTACAAGTTACTACAAAGAACGCTGGGGCTTCTGCCTTTCTCAAGATCAATTTGATCAGTTAGAAGGTGGTGACTATTACGTCAAAATAGAAGCTAAACACTTTGATGGCGTACTTAACTATGGTGAGTTGATTATACCTGGTAAAAGTCAAGAGGAAGTATTCATTAGCACTTATATTTGTCATCCTTCAATGGCGAATAACGAACTTTCTGGCCCAACAGTCGTGACATTCTTAGCGAAGTGGCTGTCTGATCTTAATGAGCGCAATTACACATATAGAATTGTTTTCATTCCTGAAACTATAGGATCCATAACCTACCTTAGCTTAAATCATAATGAAATGAAGCAGAAGGTAATATCTGGCTTTAATGTATCCTGTGTCGGAGATGATAGAGCATACTCATATCTTCCATCGCGTGATGGGAATACATTAAGTGATGATGTTGCTAAACACGTTCTAAAACATATTGATCCAGGCTTTAAATCATATACCTGGCTAGATAGAGGCAGTGATGAACGCCAGTATTGTGCACCTGGAATCGATCTTCCTATAGCATC
This sequence comes from Motilimonas eburnea, assembly GCF_021295345.1. Classification (GTDB taxonomy): domain Bacteria; phylum Pseudomonadota; class Gammaproteobacteria; order Enterobacterales; family CBDFNC01; genus Motilimonas; species Motilimonas eburnea. Next base: position 142,533 of record NZ_JAIMJB010000007.1, on the reverse strand, counting down.
GATCATGCGTACAAAGTATGGGCAATATCCCGAATACCATACATCACTTGATGACTTAGATAACGTAGTTACACCTAATGGCTTAGATGGTGGTTATTGGTCAATTCGTAAAGCTATTGAGGCTATTGAAAGAAATAAACAATACCGCGTTACGGTACTTGGTGAGCCTCAAATGGGTAAGCGTGGACTTTATCCAACGCTATCAACGAAAAAATCTGGCGAGCAAGTTAGATTGATGATGGATGTCATAAGTCTATGTGATGGAGAAAACACTCTTTTGCAAATAGCAGAAACTTTGAGCACTCCCATTTGGGAGCTTTACGAGATAGTTGATAAGCTTGTTGAGCACAAACTACTCCAAGAAAATGAGTGAGTGGCTAGTCAATCAAAGAAACAAAGCAGCAACTTTCGTAAGTTGCTGCAGGAGCGAATTCAAAATGCCAATCCGAGTCGCGAGCTTACTGCTGATGAAAGCAAGCGTCTTAAAAAGTTAGAAGGTATAGCCGACAAACTCAAGCGTAGAGAAAACGTGCAAAACCGCCAGCTGCAAACGTGGTTAAGCGAAGTAGAATACGAACAGTTTGAGTATGAGTGCGTAACCGCGGACTTTTTTATCTGAGCTAAATGTTTATGGTGTGCTAAGCCTTGGCGTAGGAGCGCAATTCTTGCGAGAAGCCGCGCGCTGAAAGCGCATTTATTCACAGATTAAAATCAGCTCCAACTGGGTTGTTCAATTATTTTTGTTGTTCAAAGTTAATGAACAGCTTTACAAATTGAACAAGTCTAATAAACGGGTTTATCCGTTAAGTTCATTACACCTCAATCGCACCATGACTCTGCGCCTTCTAATCCGATATAGTATTACTCCACCTTAAACTGCGACATGGTTTGTTTTAGCGCACTGGATAGGCTGGCTAATTGCACGCTCATTTGCTGTGCCTGGCTTACCGTATCGACCGAGTCTACGCAGGCGGTTTGCATGCGCTGGGTACTTTGTTGTACGTCTTGAGTAACGCGAGTTTGTTGTTGTGACAGTGTCACGATATGCTCGATCATCGCATATAAGCTGGCAATTGAGGTAAATATGCCGGCTTGGAGTTCATCGGCTTTATTCAGTTTGGTTATGCCTTCGTGGGCGCACTGGGTAGTCGATTGCATTTCATCTACTAAGCTACGCACTTGCTGTTGTAGCGAATCGATATTTTGCTGTATTTCAAGGGTTGAGCTTTGGGTGCGACTGGCAAGGGTGCGTACTTCGTCGGCGACCACCGCAAATCCTCGGCCACTCTCACCGGCTCTAGCCGCTTCAATGGCGGCGTTCAGTGCCAATAAATTGGTTTGTTCGGCGATGCCTTGAATGACATCGATCACATTCCCTATCTGGTTACTTAGCTGTTCAAATTGGCCAACATTTTGATTCGACGCGTTGACGCGCTCGACCAGTTGTTCAATTAACGCTTTCACTTGCTGCGCGGTGGCACTGTTTTGTTCACTGTCCATTTTAACTTGGTCGATGCTTTGCATCACCGCTTCTACTTGGCTATTTTCTTGCGCTATGGTGTCAACCACTTGGGTCATGGCATGGGTTACGTTATCGACCTCTTGGCGCTGGTGAGTGAGAGCGTTAAGGGCTTGCTCAGACTTGGCCTCCATGGCTTGGCTTTGGGCGGACGTTTGGTCGGCGGCGCGGTTTGCTTCTTTTATTAAATTGCGTGTTTTATTTAAAAACGCATTGATGCTGTCGGCCATTTTGCCAATTTCATCTTGTGATTGCACCGGAATGCTTTGGGTTAGATCGCCGCCCGCGCTGGCTAGATGAACTAAGGATTGGGTGAGTAGGTTGATTTTCTTGAGTATTCGATTGCCAAGGATCAAGCCTAGTGCAATCAGTAATACCAAAGAAGATATCAGCAGAATTAGCCATAAATCACTCACCAAACCTTGGCTGTTGGCAAACACGGCTTGCTGGATATTGTTTGCCGTTGTTTTATTGCCTTGGGCGATTAAGTCTAACGATTGGGCTAGCGCTTGCTTACTTTGTGCGGCTTGGTTATCGATGGCTTGACTCACTTTCTGACTGCTTACTTGGGTGAGCTGGTCAAATTGGTTGGTGAGTGTTTGCTTTAAATTTGACAGTTCAGAGGTGTCAACCCCCATCACCAGTTTACCTATCACTGAGCCTTTAGGGTTGATATCCATGGTAACGATATGTATTTGTTTATCTTGTGTGGCGGCATTGATCAGCTTGTCCATTTTTCGCTTACCCTTGCCCTGAGCAATTAAGCTTTTTACCTTGGTGGAGCTGCGATCGATATGCCTTGTAAGGTATTTGCCATCGGCACCATAAAACACGGCAAATAACACTTTCGGGTTTTGGTGGGCGGCAATGATAAGCTCGGTGAGGCGGGGAACGTCTTTGTCCCATATTAATGGCGGCGCAAAGGCGACTAACAGTTGCGCTTGGGCTTTAGCGCTTTGAATTTCATTGGCGGCAATGCGTTGTTCGGTTTCTTGTTGGGCTTGGTCAAAACCATGGGCGAGGCTTTTTGTCACGGTTTGTTGGCTTACCTGTGTGCTTTGTGCCATGGCATTGGCGATCAGTTGTTGCGCTTTGGCCAAGGTGTCTTTGGTGGCTGAATCGCCTTTGGTAAATTCAAGGTTGAGGTTTTCGACGAGGTTATGAATGCTGCCTTTGGTCGCATTGACCGTGATTAAGGTTTGTAGCGCGACAACGAGTAACACCGCAAGCATGACTTGCAGTAATAAAGATTGTTGGATTTTTACAAACATAGCCCATCCCATTTTTAAGCCGCCCTTATTCGAGTTTAGCAATTCCAGCCCAGTCGTTATCAACTCTATGTTATTTTCGCTTGTGTACCTTGCTTTAATGCCTTTATAGATGGCCTGAGTGGGGCGGTGCCGTGCTTGTATGGCCTCAAGGCTTGCGCCATAATCTGCCCCCAGAGGAGAGTGTATGATTGAGAATGATGAAAAATGGATGCGGTATGCGTTGGCATTAGCAGATAAAGCGCAAGCCATCGGCGAGGTGCCCGTTGGCGCCGTGCTAGTGCAAGGTGATGAAATTCTTGGAGAAGGTTGGAATCAGTCAATCAGTGAACATGATCCATGCGGCCACGCTGAAATTATTGCGCTGCGCGAAGCGGGTAAAAAGTTAACCAACTATCGTTTATTGGACACCACTTTATATGTAACTTTAGAGCCATGCCCCATGTGTGCGGGTGCCATGGTCCATGCCCGCGTTGGACGTTTGGTTTATGGTGCGTCTGATGCCAAAACGGGGGCCGCCTGTAGTGTATTTAACTTGGTGGCAAATCCACAATTGAACCACAGTTTAATTGTCACCAGCGATGTCTTGGCTGATGAGTGCAGCGAAAAAATCAGTGCATTTTTTCGCCACCGTAGAGCCGAGAAAAAAGCCTTGAAACAGGCTTTAAAACAAGCGGCTATAACAGAGCAAAAGCAATAAACTAAATTGAGTTCTAAGCGCGTTGGTTATTCATTTTCATCTTTATCAAGCTCGGCATTTTGCGGGCTTTCAAGCGGCGCATCAGGGGTGACTTCAACAGTCTCGTCAGTGGTCTCAATGGGCTCACTTGAGGCAGGCATTTCATCTGCATTGTTCTCGGTTGCCATTGCGCCTGATACGGCGTCATTAGCTTGGGCTTCGATGTCAAGGAGTGCTTGTTTAGCTTGCTCGCGAACTAACCAAGCAAGGCTTTCTTGATATTGGCGAATATTGTGGACGTAATGACGCGCTTCGCCGCCCCGAGCATAGCCGTAACGTGTACGTTGATGCCATTGTTTACGCTGGAGTAGCGGCAGTACATCTTTCACATCTTTCCAGCTGTCTTGATCTTTACCTATAGAGCGAGTCAAGCGTCTGGCATCCATTAAATGGCCAAAACCAAGGTTATAGGCGGCTAGCGCAAACCATATTTTTTCGTCCTGATGCACACTGTCTGGAATTAAGCCTAATAGATAGGTTAAATACTGTGCCCCGCCGCGAATACTTTGCTCCGGGTCGAGTCGGTTATCCACGCCAATAAATTTAGCCGTGTCATTGGTGAGCATCATCATGCCGCGTACGCCGGTTGGGCTGCGGGCATCCGGTTGCCAATGGCTTTCTTGGTAGCTGATAGCAGCGAGCATCACCCAATCAAATTGGTCTGTCTGGTATTTTTCAAAGAGCGGCTGATATTGCGGCAAGGTCGTTTCTGCACGCTTTAAAAAACTGCGAGTGTCGACAAAGTCGAACTTTTCGATGTGGCCGAAGTAGCGTTCAACCAATTTAGTAATGTGGCCGCTTTGTTGGTGTTGGCCGATAAATTCAATCAATACCGAATAAAGGCTGTCATCAATGCTCTTTTTTAGCATCCACGCCACGGGAAGATCATTTTCTAGGGTAAAGCCTTCGGTTAATGTGGGGTAATAGCGCTGCGCTCTGGCCAGCACTTTATCATCAACCATGGCATAGATGGCCTCTTCGTTTGCCACCATACGCAAGATTTCGACAGGGTCTTCATCATCAATGGCAACCCATTCTAGGGTGGGGTATTGAATTTGTTTACGTCTGAGTAATTCTTCAGGACCGGAATCCTTGAGCACCACAATTGGATCGTTGATTTCGGAGAAATCCTTAGGTTGGGTATTACCTTTACGATAAACCAAGGTGCGAGCCACATTATATAAAGGGGGGGCACTGCGATATTTTTGTGCTCGCTCGGGGGTTAAGGTTAAACCCGCTGCGATAAAGTCGATATTGCCTTGATCCAGTTCTTTAAACAGTTCTGTTAATGAGTAGGCCGGAGACATATCTAAACGCACACCTAAGTAAGTTGCAAGATCGCTGGCTAATTCATAATCCATTCCAGAAAGAGTATCACCGTCATAGGCGTAGCTAACGGGGGTGTTTAAGGTTCCCACTCGGAGCACGCCGCGCTGCTGAATTTGTTGCAGTTGACTAAAGTCTTGCAATGGTTCACAGGCACTTAGCATTAAACCAAATACAACGATCAATAGGGGGTAGATAAATGGATGCTTCAAACTTACATACTGCCTTAGGTTTAAAAATCTTTGTCTTTATACCAGCATTGCTTTGGTGAGTCATCAGAATCAAAATAAAGCTTTGAAGCTAGCCTAATCTTATTTGCCTTATAGCCTTGGCGGCACCTTTTCTCTATAATACGCGCGATTCAAACCCCACCCACAAATTAAGAGTGAGAGCTGTTGATGGAAATTTTGCGAGGTGCCCCCGCACTGTCTGATTTCAGAGTGAACCAGTTGTTGAAAAACTGCCGTGATTCACAACTGCCTGTGACCGATATTTACGCTGAATTCATGCACTTTGCCGATGTGTCGGCATCATTAACTGAAGCTGAGTTGTCGGTTTTAGCAAAATTATTAACTTATGGACCGAGTATTCCTGAGCACGAGCCAAAGGGGCAATTGATTTTGATCACCCCGCGCCCGGGAACGATTTCTCCTTGGTCGTCAAAAGCAACGGACATCGCAAATAACTGTGGCTTAGCCAAAGTTAAGCGTTTAGAGCGTGGTGTGGCTTACTATGTTGAAGGTGATTTGTCGGCGCAGCAGCTTAAGCAAGTCGCTGACTTACTGCATGACCGTATGATGGAAACGGTGTTTTCCGAGCTGGCTCAAGCGGACAAACTATTTGCGCATGCTGAGCCAGGTAAAATGTCCAGCGTTGACATTTTAGCGGGTGGTCACCAAGCGCTAGAAAAAGCCAACGTTGAGTTAGGCTTGGCTTTAGCAGAAGACGAAATTGATTACTTAGTGGACAACTTCACTAAGTTACAACGTAATCCTAACGACATCGAGCTGATGATGTTTGCTCAAGCGAACTCAGAGCACTGTCGTCATAAAATCTTTAACGCAGATTGGACAATCGATGGCATTGAACAGCCAAAATCTTTGTTCAAGATGATCAAAAACACTTTTGAAAATCACAGCGATAACGTGCTGTCAGCCTATAAAGACAACGCTGCGGTGATGGTGGGTTCAAAAGCGGGTCGTTTCTTCCCAGATATCGACAACCGTGAATACAACTACCATCAAGAAAATATTCACATTTTAATGAAGGTTGAAACCCACAACCACCCAACCGCGATTTCACCTTGGCCGGGCGCAGCAACCGGTAGCGGCGGCGAAATTCGTGATGAGGGCGCAACCGGTATTGGCTCTAAGCCAAAAGCAGGTTTGGTTGGTTTTAGTGTTTCTAACCTAAGAATTCCTGGCTTTGAACAGCCTTGGGAAACCGACTTTGGTAAGCCGGGTCGCATTGTGTCTGCCTTAGACATCATGCTTGAAGGCCCATTGGGCGGCGCGGCGTTTAACAACGAATTTGGTCGTCCAAATATCCTAGGTTACTTCCGTACCTATGAAGAGCAAGTAAACAGCCACAACGGCCTTGAAATTCGCGGTTACCACAAGCCAATCATGCTAGCAGGTGGTTTAGGTAACATTCGTGAAGAGCACGTTGAGAAAAAAGACATCCCGGTTGGCGCTAAGCTAGTGGTATTGGGTGGCCCTGCGATGAATATCGGTCTCGGCGGCGGCGCAGCATCTTCCATGGACTCTGGCCAATCAGCTGAAGACTTGGATTTTGCTTCGGTACAACGTGAAAACCCAGAAATGGAGCGTCGTTGTCAGGAAGTGATCGACCGCTGTTGGCAAATGGGTGACAACAACCCAATTCAGTTTATTCACGATGTGGGCGCGGGCGGTCTATCAAACGCGATGCCAGAGCTAGTGAATGACGGCGGCCGCGGTGGTAACTTTGAGCTGCGCGCTATTCCAAACGATGAGCCGGGCATGGCGCCTCACGCTATTTGGTGTAACGAGTCGCAAGAGCGTTACGTGTTAGCGATCAAACCAGAAAACATGGCGGTATTTGAAGCCATTTGTAAACGTGAGCGCGCTCCGTTTGCTGTATTAGGTGAAGCGACCGAAGCGCGTCACTTAAACCTAACTGACTCACACTTTGACAACAAGCCCATCGATTTGCCGATGGATGTGTTACTGGGTAAGCCACCCAAAATGCACCGTGATGTCAGCTCGTTAAAAGCCCAAGGCGAAGCCATTGATGTTTCAGGTATCACTCTAAAAGATGCGGCGCATCGTTTACTCCGTTTACCTGCCATTGCTGAAAAAACCTTCCTGATTACCATTGGCGACCGCACCGTAACCGGTTTAGTGGCGCGCGACCAAATGGTGGGGCCATGGCAAATTCCGGTGGCTAACTGTGCGGTAACGGCAAGTAGTTTTGACACCTACGCAGGTGAAGCCATGTCAATTGGTGAGCGCACCCCAGTCGCACTGCTTAACTTTGGTGCATCTGCCCGTTTAGCAGTGGCTGAATCTATTACCAACATCGCGGCAACGAATATCGGTGAACTGAACCGTTTGAAATTATCTGCTAACTGGATGGCTGCAGCCGGTCACCCTGGTGAAGATGCCGGTCTTTACGAAGCGGTGAAAGCGGTAGGTGAAGAGCTGTGTCCAGAGCTGGATATTACTATCCCTGTGGGTAAAGACTCGATGTCGATGAAGACCAAATGGCAACAAGACGGTGAAGCCAAAGAAGTCACTTCGCCATTGTCCTTGGTTATCACTGCCTTTGCTCGCGTTGAAGATATTCGCGATACAGTGACGCCACAGCTGCGCACCGATCTAGGTGATAGCGAACTGATTTTAATCGACCTAGGTGCGGGTAAAAACCGTCTGGGCGCTTCATCTCTGGCGCAAGTTTATAAGCAGCTAGGTGAAGACGTACCTGACGTTGATAGCCCAGCGCTACTAAAAGGCTTCTTTGATGCCATTCAAGCCCTCGTGGTTGATAAGAAACTATTGGCTTATCATGATCGCAGTGACGGTGGTCTATTCACCACGGTTGCGGAAATGGCATTTGCCGGTCATGTCGGTGTGGATGTTGCTATCGATGCTCTAGGCAATGACGACTTAGCCGTACTTTACAGTGAAGAGCTAGGCGCAGTGATACAAGTGCGTAGTGCGGATAAAGAAGCCGTGCTGAACACGTTAGCGGGCCACGGCCTAGCGGCGAACAGCCATGTGATTGGTACCCTAAACAGCGACGATGTGGTGCGCTTTACGCGTAACGGTGAAGCGGTATTAGCTGAATCTCGTAACGAGCTGCGTGCTATTTGGGCTGAAACAACGTATCAAATGCAAGCGATGCGCGATAACCCTGAGTGTGCTAAACAAGAATTTGACGCCAAAGTCGATGTAGCGGATCCCGGTTTATCTGCCAACCTAAGCTTTGATATTAATGAAGATATTGCCGCACCTTACATTGCGAAAGGCGCAGCGCCGAAAATGGCCATTTTGCGTGAGCAGGGCGTTAACTCTCACCTTGAAATGGCCGCGGCATTTGATCGCGCTGGCTTCTCGGCGATTGACGTACACATGAGCGACATTTTATCGGGTGATGTGAGCCTAGATAAGTTTGCAGGTTTAGTGGCGTGTGGCGGTTTCTCATACGGTGACGTATTAGGTGCGGGTGAGGGCTGGGCTAAGTCTATCCTGTTTAACGAGCGTGCTCGTGAGCAATTCCAAACCTTCTTTAACCGTAATGATAGCTTTGCCCTAGGTGTGTGTAACGGTTGTCAAATGCTGTCAAACCTAAAAGAGCTGATCCCAGGCTCAGAGCTATGGCCACGTTTTGTACGCAACAATTCAGAGCGTTTTGAAGCGCGCTTTAGCTTAGTGGAAGTACAAGAATCTGCTTCTATCTTTATGCAAGGCATGGCTGGCTCACGTATGCCTATCGCCGTTTCTCACGGTGAAGGTCGCGTTGAAGTGGCTAGCGCCGATGCGTTAACCGCCATTGAGCAATCAGGTACGGTAGCACTGCGTTTTGTTGACAACTACGGTCAAGCAACGCAGCAATACCCAGCTAACCCGAATGGCTCGCCAAACGGGATCACCGGTTTAACCACGCAAGATGGTCGTGTGACTATCATGATGCCACATCCAGAGCGTGTGTTTAGAGCGGTGGCGAACTCTTGGCATCCAGATGACTGGAGCGAAGATAGCCCTTGGATGCGCATGTTTAGAAACGCGCGTGCCAATTTAGGTTAATCGCCTAGCGCACACACTCAAAAAGCCGAAGTCATGAACTTCGGCTTTTTTTTTAGCTGCGATGGATAGGTCATAAGTTGAACTTGGTCTCATTTTTTTTAAACTAGATGTTTATTTGAGACCGATAGTCTGCCTTATCTTTCATAATCTATTGGCTATATACCTACAGTTTCAAGGCTGTATTTGTGTTGTAAATAGTATCAGCTACTAATAGATAAAATAATAGTGGGTGGTGTCAGGGTGACTTGCATTATCCTAACGTCAACGTGGTTGAGCATCTATATTTTCCGTTTTGATGGCTTCGTTTTTGCAATTTTTGCAACAGGAACAGGGGTTTTTACTTGAGGTTACAAAAAGTTCTTTATGTTGGTGAGCAACCTTCCGTCGCCCATGCTCTCGCTGGCGAACTGTTTGCAGCAGAGCAAATCAGCGTTTCTTGCGTTGATGATGCGAATGGATTTGCAGAAGTACTGCTACAAGACTGGGATTTAATTATTTTGCAACAGGCCATGACGGAGCAACAAACCCAGCTGCTAAGGCAGCGGGCTGCCGACGTCAATGTGATTGACTTAAGCGTGCAAGCTGGCAAGGCTTTTGATCCACATCTGGGCCATCCTCGTGAGTTAGAGCTGCAATTGGTCGAGTTGAAATCCTTGCTCAAAGCAACCGTCAATACCATTCCGGATTTAATTTTCTTTAAAGATCCGCAAAGTCGTTTCAAAGGCTGTAACCAAGCGTTTGAAGTGTTTGCTGGGCAACCTGAATCGGCTATTTTGGGGCACACGGATGATGATTTTTTTGAGCCTAATCAGGCTTTAATGTGCCAAGAGCAAGACAGGTATGTGGTTGAGTCAGGAAACATGCTCACGTCGGAAGAAATCCTGACGTATCACAATGGTGAAAAACACCTTATTGATATGTTTAAGGTGCCATTTTTTGATGAAAATGATCAGGTACTGGGCCTCATTGGGGTCGGCCGTGATATTACCGAGAAGCGAAAAGCGGAAAAGCGCCTTAAGCGCGCCGCCATCGTGTTTGAGAATACCCAAGAAGGCATCTTAATTACCGATAAAAAAGGCATTATCCTCTCGGTTAATCCCGCATTTAGTCAAATCACGGGGTACAGTGAAGAAGAAGCCTTAGGGAGCACGCCAGCCTTGTTAAAATCGGGTAAGCATGATGATGCTTTCTATCAATCGTTTTGGCATCAACTGGATTCCGTCGGCAATTGGCATGGTGAAATCATTAATTGTCGAAAAAACGGTGAGCATTATCATCAATGGCTCAATATCAGCTCGATAAAAGATAAAGATAATGTGGTGACCAACTATGTGGCGACCTTCTCTGATTTGAGCCAACTAAAAGAATCAGAAGAGAAGCTGCAATACATTAAATATCACGACAGCTTAACAGGCTTAGGGAATCGCCTGTTTTTTGTGCATCGTTTAGAGGACAGCGTGCAACGTGCTCGACGCAATGGCCATGGTTTTGCCGTGATGCATATCGATCTCGACAGGTTTAGTCGCATTAATAAGCACTTAGGCCACAGCTTTGGTGATCGTGTTTTGCGAGAAGTGGCGAGTCGCTTGCGTCAAATCTTTTCTGATAAAGACGTTATCGCGCGTTTTGGTAGTGATGAATACGCCATTATGATCGATGAAATGATTCATGAGCAAGATGCTGCAGCGGCGGCCAAACGCTTGGCCAGAGAGCTATCTTGTGGCCTGGTTGTTGACGCTGAAGTTGTCTATCTAAATGTGAATATTGGAATCAGCCTATACCCCGATGATGGTGAAACCGCTGATTCTTTATTATCGAACGCTGAGGCTGCTTTACTTAGGGTGAAACAAGATCGCAGTAATTATTACGAATTTTATACCGAAGAGTTGACCTTGGCCGCACAGCGCCAATTTTCACTTGAAACGGAATTAAGGTTTGCCTTGCGTCGTGATCAGTTTGAGCTTTACTATCAACCTCAAGTTTGCCTGAAAAGCAATCAAGTGGTGGCGGTAGAAGCCTTATTACGCTGGAACCATCCAAACCAAGGTGTGATCTTGCCTCTTTCATTCTTATCGGTAGCCAAAGAATGTGAGCTCATGGCCAACATCGATCTATGGGTGTTGCAACAAGCCTGCTTGCAGGCTGCCGAATGGCAAGAGCAACAGCTCCGATTCGGCCGCGTAGCGGTTAACTTGTCTCTTTGTGTGTTGATGCAACCGGATCTGGTGAGTCAGGTGATGACATTCCTACAACAGACCGGCTGCTCAGCTTCGTTGTTGGAAATCGAAGTTCAAGAGGACGTGCTCTCAGATGAGTCTGCGCAGGTTAGGTCTAACTTAATCAACTTAAGTAAGTTGGGCATTGCGCTAGCCATTGATGATTTTGGGACGGGGCGGTCATCCCTCAATAACATGAAGAAGGTGCGGGTTGATAAAATAAAGATAGCTCAGGACTTTATTCGTCAAGCCCATGTTGATCCAATAGAAAAAGCCATCATTAAGTCGATTGTGTCGTTAGGTGACAATTTAGGTATTGAAGTGGTTGCCGAAGGGACAGAAACCCAGTTACAGGTGGAGTATGTATCCGACTTAGGCTGTCACTTGGCTCAAGGCTATGATATCTCAGAGCCTATGCGTAAAGCCAAGGCGACATTTTTTCTTCGTTGTAATCGTTAAAGAGTTAACCTAATTTACCCTAAATAGTATGATTAACACTGAGTTGTCATAATGGAATAGGGAAATGAGGTGTTAGAGACTGCCGCTCATTGGCTAGGCGCTTCTTGGCGAGATATTCTTGCCTGGGGCGCCGTGCTGCTACATGGTTTTATTATTATTTCTGTTTCACTGCGCGTGGTGATGAAGCGCCGTGAGATAGGGATATCCCTTTCTTGGCTGGCCATTATTTATGCCCTGCCTTTTGCCGGGGTGGCTTGTTACTTTCTGTTTGGTGAGTTAAACCTCGGTAAACAGCGAGCCCTACGTGCAGGCGCTATGTATCGCCCATTTAAACAAGCCATTGAGCGTTTTTCCGACAAACAATCCGCCAGTGCCTTAGTGGTCAGTGACACCGCGCAGCCGATGCATGATTTAATCGAGGGTTTACTGGGGATGCCCAGTGTGTCGGGTAATCACTTAACCTTGTTAGATAACACAGACTCCATCCTACTTGAGTTGATTGACAAGGTGAACAAGGCTGAGCATTCCTGTATTTTGGAATTTTATATCTGGCACCTAGGCGGTTTGGCCGATCAGCTGGCAGATGCGCTGTGCGCGGCAGCGCGGCGAGGGGTTGAATGTAAGGTGTTACTCGACTCGGTTGGGAGCAAAGGCTTTTTCGACTCTGAAATGCCCGATGAATTACGCGCGGCCGGGGTGGAACTGGTCGAAGTATTGAAAAGCGGCCCACTGCGTATGTTCTTCCAACGCCAAGACTTACGCATGCATCGAAAATTAGTGTGCATTGATGAAAAGGTGGCCTATACCGGTAGCATGAATGTGGTCGACCCACGCTTTTTTAAGCAAGATGCGGGGGTGGGGGAGTGGATTGACGTCATGGTTCGCATTGAAGGGCCGGCCGTTGCCTTGATTAACTCGTTATTGTGCTGGGATTGGGAGTTAGAAACAGGTGAGCGCTTGCTTACTGAGTATAAAGCCGAGGACACCCATCACGGTGGCTGTGGTGATCGAGTCCAAATGATCCCATCAGGGCCCTTCCCTGGTGGCGATTGTATCCATCAATTATTGTTAACCTCGGTCTACCAAGCGAAACACAGTTTGGTGCTTACTACACCGTATTTTGTGCCCGATGACAGTTTGCATAAAGCATTACAAGCTGCCGCGCACCGTGGTGTTAAGGTAAAAATTGTATTGCCAGCGCAAAATGATTCCTTGATGGTGAAATACGCGGCCAGTGCTTTTTATGATGAACTGCTCAGTGCGGGGGTTGAAATCTACAAGTTTCAACACGGCCTATTGCACACTAAAAGCATCGTGGTCGACGAGTGCGTGGCGCTGGTAGGAACGGTGAATCTAGACAGACGTAGCTTTTGGCTGAATTTTGAGGTCACTATGCTGGTCGATGATGCCGAATTTGCAGGTAAGGTATTAAACCTTCAATTGCAGTATATGCTAGCGTCGCAAAAACTAAACTTACAACAGTGGCGTCAACGACCGACAATTAATCGCTTTCTCGAAAACGTGTTTTATTTATTTAGTCCTATCCTTTAGCTCTGGCCGTGTTGAACATGGCGAGTAAGGGAGGGGGCTGGCAGTAATTTACTTGATTTCGCACTATTTTAGCGCCATTACCCCTGTTTTTTAATGTGGGGTGGGATATAGTGGCCTCTTTTTTGAACCCTTATTGCTATGTTTACTATTTCTGCACTTGAATCTCAATTGGATGAGGTTATCCAATCTTGTTTAGATAACAAGACCAAACCTCAAGGTAGCCTAGGTAAGTTAGAGTCCCTGGCATTTCAGATCTGTCGTATCCAACAAACATTGACCCCTGAATTAAACAAGCCTCAAATGCTGGTTTTTGCCGCTGATCATGGTGTGGTGGCCGAGGGCGTAAGTTTATTTCCGCAAAATGTCACTGTGCAGATGGTGCTTAACTTTATTGCAGGCGGAGCGGCAATTAATTGTTTCTGTCGCCAGCACGGTATTGAATTTCGTGTGGTCAATGCTGGCGTCAATGGGGTGCTACCGGAAGATAATGCATTAATCAATGCCTCGATTGCCCCTGGAACCGCCAACTTTGCCAAGCAGCCAGCGATGACCTTGGCACAATGTGAGCAAGCCCTATTAAAAGGGGCTGAATTGGTGGCTGATCGTCATCAACGCGGGGCAAATGTGATTGGCTTTGGTGAGATGGGCATAGGTAACACAACCTCTGCGGCGGCCATCATGGCCAAGTTACTTAAACTACCGGCCGAAGAGTGTAGCGGTGCAGGCACTGGATTGAACAAAGCCGGTGTTGAGCAAAAAACCAAGGTGATCAACCGATCCCTAAAACGGTTAAAAGGCACTAAGCTGACTCCACAACAAGTGTTAGCTGAGCTGGGCGGGTTTGAAATTGCCATGATGTGTGGAGCGATGCTTAAAGCGGCTGAGCTTAAAATGGTGGTGTTGGTTGATGGTTTTATTGCGTCCAGTGCGGCGCTGGTGGCCAGTAAAATGGAACCTTACTTTTTGCAATACGCGGTATTTTGCCATAAATCGAAAGAGCAAGGCCACAAAAAAATGCTGAAGGCCATGGGGGTTGATGCGCTATTGGACCTCGATATGCGCTTAGGTGAGGGGTCGGGCGTGGCAGTGGCATATCCGTTATTGGTTTCAGCCATTAACTTCATCAATGAAATGGCTTCGTTTGAATCAGCTGGCGTCGATAATGTCTAACTCAACAGGCGTAGGGGGGCGAGGAAATCAAATTTGGCGACGCTGGATCCACGCCGTTACCTTCTACACCCGCATCCCTTGGCCTAGTAACATGGCCTTTGATAGTCATGATTTAATTAGGGGAAATGTTTTTTTTCCTTTAATTGGTTGGCTTGTGGCGGGCTTTGCTGCATTGGTTTGTGTGGTGACCTTGCCATTTTTTGACCCATCCATCGCCATATTGTTATCTATGATAGCCACTATTTGGTTGACGGGGGCCTTTCATGAAGATGGTTTTGCCGATACCTGTGATGGCTTTGGTGGTGGCTATGGCCAACAGGCCATCTTAACGATCATGAAAGATTCTCGCGTTGGCACCTATGCCAGCGTCGGGTTATGTTTACTGCTGCTATTAAAGTACCAATCTTTATTATTATTACCCCAGTTATTGCTTGGTTTGTGGCTTGGTCATAGTTTAAGCCGCTTTGTTCCTTTGCTGTTAATGACCGGGTTGCCTTATGTCCGCGAACAAGCTGACAGTAAAGTGGGGGCGGCTGAGCTTAAATTAACCCGAACCGAATTAGTGATAGCAGCCTTATTTGCTGCCGTGCCCTTGTTACTGATTGAACCAGAGCAAGTGCTTGTTTTAGTCGTGGTGATGGCCGTTCTGACCTATGGCCTTTATCGTTGGTTTAAAAGCGTATTGGGCGGGATCACTGGCGATTGTTTAGGCGCAAGTCAGCAAATCAGTGAAGCTATCGTCTATGTGGTTCTGGGGGCGACATGTTGGAATGCTATTTAGTACGCCATACCAAACCCGAAGTTGCCAGTGGCATCTGTTATGGCCGACTGGATCTGGATGTCGGTGAAGGATTTGTTCAAGCATCAGATGCCATTGCGACATATCTGCAACAGCAAAACTGTCAACAGATCATCACCAGTCCTGCCAAGCGCTGCTTTCGTTTGGCGCAGCAGATTGCGGCTCAAGGTGAGCTTACATTTTCGCCAGATCCCGCTTGGTTAGAGTTTAACTTTGGTGATTGGGAAGGTAAAAGTTGGCAACAGATTGGTCAAGAGCAGGTAGAAGCATGGCAACGAGACTTGTTGCATTTTTCAATGCCCAATGGGGAAAGTTTAGCGCAATTTGATTTACGTGTTGTGAAAGCTTGGCAGCAATTAGTGGCGCACAGGCTTAATCAACGCATAGCGCTGGTCACCCATGCGGGTGTGATCCGCTCAATTGTGGCTCATTTATTGGCTTGCCCCATTGAGCAGAGTGTAAAAATTAAACTGGAATATGGTTCAATAACCAAACTCGTGATAGACGGTGATTATCAACAGCTGTGTTATTTAAACCGGGTTAATCACCTTAATTCAGTTCAGCTGATAGATGATTAAGTTGAGCCGGCCATGGGCGAGCTCAACTTCAACACTTATTGGCCATCTTAATGGCCTTCAACCGGTGGTTTAGCGTTACGGACTTTTACAATAAAATAGATAGCATAGAAGGTACATAGTCCGATTGTTGTGCCAATAACGGCCATTGACGCTAAACCAATGGGATTGCCAAATAGTAAATCCATCCAAAGTTCCATTTGTATTACCTGCTGTGATTGAACAAAGTAAACAAAGTGTAAAAAGCTTTGTGTCCTGATGTGATGATCCTGATCAAACAAGGACGCCTGTTTCCTTGCTGTCGCAATGGTGTAGACAAAGATTGTTTAGTGCATCACATCATTTATCTAGCCCATCGATTGCGAGTGTAATGCATTGGGCTAGAGGCAAGAGATTCAGGCTTATGGCTGTGCTGCGTATGAGTGGCGCTGAGCTTGATAGCCTTGTTGTTCAAGTAACTCAATCAAGTTATGGCTGCCGGTAAGGTGCAAAGCGCCCACCACAACAAAAGCACTTTGCTCTGCGGGTAACTTAAGTAATTGCTGTTGCCAATCTTGATTTCGCTCTTGCATGATTTGGCTAAAGATATCCTGTTCAGGATCCGGTTGCTCTGTGGGGGTGAGTAAGGTATGCAGTGCGACGAGTTCACCCTTTGCCCAATGGGATAACATCTTGGGTGCCCATTGACCTAGCTCACTTAACTCCTTCAGGCCTGTTTCGATGGCCTTGGGCTGGTGTTGGCCAATTTGTGACAGGTACCAAAGTTGCTTTTGAACGTTTTCAAGTTGCATCACGGGTTTAGCTTGTTGTTGAGCAAGCTTAAGGTAGTGCACATCGATACCTAAGTCGGCCTGATAGCCCATTTTATTGAGTTTGAGTTGCATGGCCGTCATGATCACAAACCAAGGCTGCATGGATTTAACCCTAGGGACATTGAGATTTAATTCTTTTAAGGTGGCTTTTAGCGCTCGGTATTGCTCAATGGGCATCACGTCGGCGAGTTTTTGCTGATTGGGTAGATTAATCAGTTGGGTGGTGGCTTTGATTTCGTTGGCAGGCATGTTAAGCGTGTCAACTTCAACCACTAAGGTGGTGGCATTTAAGAAGGCTTTTGTTAACACAGGGGGCATCGGATAGAGGGCATCGGTACCCACATGGATTGAGCCAAGTATGGTGAGTGGCGCATGGCCTTCCTTAGTGAGCGTCCAAAATGCCGGTTGAGATTGAGCAAGGCTAACGGCGCTAAAAAAGCTGATGCTTAATGTGAAGATGGATATGAAGGCGTGTTTTAAATTCAAAATGTGATCCTTAAGTTTTCGTTAACACGAGGGCCTGTTTATCTTTGGAGCTTGTTTTTGCAGCGATTTGTTGGGTATTTATACAAAACAATCGTTGTGGGCAGCATCTTTGTAGCATAGTCAACTATGCAAAAAGGCACTAACGCAGTAGAAATGACCAACAAACGCTGTCCTACGGATTCGGCTAAAAGCGTTTTGTTCATCGTTGAGCAGTATTTACTTAATGCTAAGCTACACACTGCTCGCCTTGCCCAAAACGCTTTTAGACAGGGTGCCTCCCACTCTAACAAAAATTAACCACCAAAGGTCAATAGGCCCAAATTAAGCGCTCTTACTGAGCAAAAAATCAAGCCATGAATGAGGTAAAATGCGTTTAAAGATAGCAAATACCGAAGTAGGGGTGGTGACATAATAACGGGCTTTGGGTTGTTTGCTGTTGATGATGCTGATTAATGCTTTGTAAACAGCGTCGGGGCCAAGTGTAAAGCGGTTTTCGCCCTTGCTGGCGCCGAGGCGTTGCAAGGTCTGTTGGTATGTAGGGGCATGCACACTCTTTTCTATGTCAATATGTTGTTTAAATGCCGCGAGGGCAGTGGCACGAAACTGACTTGTGATGGGGCCGGGTTCAATCAGACTAATGCTAATATTTGAGCCTCGAAGCTCTAGACGTAGGGTATCGGTGAGCCCTTCCAGTGCAAATTTACTCGCAATATATGCGCCGCGATATGGCATGGCGACCAATCCAAGCACTGAGCTGTTTTGGATGATTTTCCCTTGCCCTTGCTGGCGCATCACATGAATGACGGCGCGAGTTAGGGTGTGCCAACCAAATAAGTTCGTCTCAAATTGCTGACGCAATGCTGACGTGGGTAAGTCTTCCACCGCACCAGGCTGGCCGTAGGCCGCATTATTAAACAAGATATCAATACGGCCATGGGTCGCTGCGAGTACTTGCTCTAGCCCTTGTGTAATAGAGTCTTCTTTTGTCATATCCATATAGACAGGGTGGCAGCCTAACTGAGCTAATTGGTTTAGGTCGTCGGGTTTTCTCGCTGTTGCGAAAACCTGATAACCTGCTTGAGCGAGCTGCTTGGCACAATATAAGCCAATACCGGTTGAGCAGCCGGTAATCAGAATAATAGGGCGCATTGGGTTCCTTTATAGCCGTGAAATAGAGTGATAAGTAAGCAAAAGTTCGAGCTAACTCAAACTGTCAAACATAATTCGCGCTGAAAAGTTGCCTGTTTTAGATATCAAGTTATAATCCAAACCAGCTAAAAACTTATCAAAGTAGCAGGTTGATTCAGCTAGTGTTCAGATAGCGCGCTGTGAGACAATGCCCTGATTTTAAAAGCGTTAAGCTAAATATGCTAGGTCTAGTTGATGGCGTCCTTGTCTAATTAAGCTTGATTTTCTGTCCTAAGATTGTTCTTTATCTCTTCCTTTTTTGCTTAACTCTATGTTTTTAAAGTTGTTTCAAAAAAGTTCAATTTATTTTTGTGATCAAACTCTGTTTTCTAGTTATCGTTTAGTAAATTAGATTGATAATTTGCAATGCGAAGGTAGTATAAAATTCCATAAAGCAATGCACATAGGTTTGTGACATCGCGAAAAAGAATTTGTGACTGTGTTAGTCACATTTTATGAAGAAAAAAACCTCAGGTTCACTGGAATGGTGAATTAAAAGGGGTTGACTTAAAACGCTGAGTCTATATTCAAGGAGCGACAAATGTTTAAGAAAAGTCTATTAGCACTGTCTATTGCTGCTGCAGCAACTATGTCTGCAAACGTAATGGCTGCTGAAGAAAGTGCTGCTGGTGACAAGTACACTGAAGCACTAAACGAGTTCATCACAGGTGCAACTCTTTCTGTTGTTGGTGTAACTGATACTCGTTACCGTACTAACAAGAACCGTTGGGGTGCAGATCCATCAGCTGAGACTGTTACTGACCTAGACTACACTGACTACAACATCATCTTAGGTTTCCAATCTGGTTACCACAAAGACACTGTTGGTCTTAACCTAGCGGGTTACTTCTCAGGCTCTGCTTACAACCGTGGCGGTTGTGCTGAGATTTCTCAGTGTGATAACTGGAACCAAGCTGATGACCGTAACGGTACATTCAAGCTAACTACTGCTGCTATCAAACTTAAGTCTGGCCCTATCTCTGGTGAAGTTGGTCTTATCCAAGGCGGCGTAGGTACTATCGGTAACGTATGGTCTTTCGTACCTGGTACTTACCGTGGTGCTAAAGCATTTTGGGCAATCAACGATGCTTGGACACTAGGCTACATGGGTGCTGATTACTTCACAGCTCCTTGGCAGTTAACTGAGAAAGATAATCACCAAGGCGGTAAGAACTCTTTTGATTGGTTACACTCTCTAGGCCTAACTGGTAACATCAACGGCATCTCTCTAAACATGGGTGTTGGCCAAGCAAACCTAGCTAACACTAATGCAGATGACAACACGTCATTCAAATTTGCTGCTAGCTACGCGTTCGACAACGGCATGAGCCTAGGTTTTGACACTTACGGTGTTGATTCTGAAACTGATTACGACGGTTACGGTGCTCACTACGGTCTACAATTCGCTATGCCTGTAGCTAGCTGGACGTGGGATTCTCAACTACGTTACACATCTACTAGCAACGGCGCAGAGTTCGCACCTCGTACAGTTGGTGGCTACGGCTCTAACAACGGTACTTGGGGTCAATGGTGGGATGCACTATCTGACTGGAACCAAGACGGTCAAGTTGCATGGTCTAACCGCGCATCTACTTCTTTCGCTGACGGTTGGTTCGCATACGTTGGTGTTATCGTAGCTAACGGTTCTGATACTGGTGAGTCAAACTCTCCTGCTATCCAATGGGATAACGAGTGGGCAGTTAACGGTACTATCGGTTACTCAGTACCACGTGGTGCTCTAAAAGGCGCTACTATCCGTCTACACGCTACTCACCTAGAGCGTGACCTAGACGCTAACGCTGACTACAAGCGTGATGACGTACGTTTCCAAATCATCGTACCTTACAACTTCCTATAATCTAATAGGTTGAAAAGTAAGTAGCAAAACCCAGCTTAGGCTGGGTTTTTTTATGCCTGTGTTAAACTGATGTGATTGCACTATTAAAGAGACCGCTCACTAAGGTTTAGCGCCGCACTTTGCCATTTCGTTTGATATTGCAGTCCCCTCTACGCTTATAACCAACTCTTGCTTAATCATATTCCTTCGCACATTATTTCGCGCTGATGTCAGCCATGATGGGGTGATTTTTGTTAGTGGTGATAAATGCCTTGTATGACACGATGGATAATCAAATACAGGGATCAACTTACTACTAAGATGCACTTTGTTGCATTACTTGCTGAACGTGATTTGATGGGCACAACCCCCTTGCCAAGGACAAGTTTGTTAATCTGGTTGAGCAGGGGTAGAGATAAGCGCGCTTCTAGGATAAAAAACAGCGCGCTGTGATATGGTAGGGAGTTTGTTGGGTTTAGTAATAAGTGACTTTTTTGATTTTTTGCGCAGGGGCTTGCAGTTGATTCAGGTAATATAATTGCTCGGTATCGAGTTCTAATTCGGTTGCGTACATTTCACCCACGGGGTAGCTTTGTACCACCCGTGCCCCTTTAATTAGTCCATCTACCTGTGCTTTCACTCTGTCTGAGGCCATGACAAAGCTGTTGACATTGTTGCCACTGCTGATTTTTAGGCCGTAAACCTGTTCGGCAAGCTCTCGATATGCATCAATTTTAGATGCTCGGATGGCATTGAGCATTTTTTGTTGCTTGTTCGCTCCGGGTTGCAGCTCAATGGGGGCATAGCCAACGGCGATCAGGGTTGGAAATTGCTCTGGTTTAACGGTTTCATACTCGATATGGGTATTGGCAACATTAGAGCATCCCGCTACCAGCAGTGATACGAGTAAAGGTACTGACTTAATCATAGGCGTCTCCCGTATTACTTAACAAACTCAACGGTACGTCCTGCCACTCCGGTGGGGACGCTGTGACGTTGAATATAGCCGTCATTTTTTGCTGGATTAAGGCTGTTTTTGGCGCCCACCAGTAAGCGATTGGGAATGAATGCCCGGCCAGTTGACTCCACCAGCAGTGATTGCATATTAATGGTTCTGACGTTGACGATAACACCCTCATCATTTCTTGACATGGTACCAGTGAAAACACGATAAACGGGGATCTTACTGCGAAGTTGATCCCACTCACGGCTAAATACAAAATCTCCTTCGGGGGTGACTTTTATTTTGCCTGTGGTTTTAAAGTCAATCACCGGCAATTCGCGAATATGTAACTCGTGAATAAAGGCTTCTGAAATAGCTTGTCCTAGCCAATTGGTATTTTGTAAATCATCCATATTGGTGATGGAAGTAACGGCTATGGGGGTTTTACTGGCGTTGGGATCGCGATTGAGAGCAAGTTGATCGGCTAAACCGCGGATAATGTAATCTAATTCCAATGCGCGATCCCCGGGCATGGCCTCACGCTGTTTGGGTGTTTGTTTCCAACTGCGATAACCGGGGGAAACAAAACCGCCATAATATTGACTTTGGGCTACGGAGGCCGCCGTTGCAGTGCTATTAGCCCTGTTCTGATTGGTATAAATTACTTTAGGTTGCCCAGTGGCAGCATTTTGCCGCTGGTCGGCAACAATCACCATTTGGGTTTTATTGGGATCGACAACGACAGTACTTGATTCGCTTGTGGTGGTGCAACCGGCGAGGTATAAGCTACTTATCACTATGCTAGTGTGGCAAATGAATACACTACTTTTTAACATGTTAACTCCCAATTCCAAATCGCTTAGGCACATTTCACCAAAGCGGCACAGGTTTTGTGTGCTTGATAACTTAAGTATCGACCTTTAGGGCATTTTCTTGAATCCATGGTTAACGTGAATTTTCATTGTTGGATAGGCCCTAACACCACGACGATGCAATTAAGTATGTTTTATGCAAAAAATAGACCAACCAATGCAATAAATAGAGCAAGTTGGCGCAATAAATAGACTAACGACAATGGGAGGTGTAGATCCAATTTGATAAAAGAGAGGCTGTTTAGAGGCTAGTTGCAAGGGGCTTAATGGTGGGGTTGACTCGAGATAGTTTGTTGGCGTGATCTTTGCATCGATTCCCTTGTTCCTAGGGTGTATCAAGCTAACTAAGGTTGATGTGATGAAAAAAATATTGGGCCTACTGACTTTGTTAATGGCGTTCAGTTGCCAAGCCGCTTGGTTTGCTGCGCAGGGGCAAGCCCCGATCGTTAATGGAGATGTGGAGCAGGCCAGAGACAATGCCATCAAGGATGGCGTGCGCCAAGCCTTACTTTATTCTGGCGCCTCTATCAGTAGTTTGCAGCAGATAGAGAATGGCGTATTAGCTTCTCAGCAGGTTGCATTATCAGGCAGTGGTGAAATTCAAGGTATTAAACTCACCAGTGAACGCATTGAAGACGATACCCTTTACGTGGATATTCATGTCGACGTGATGCCTGACTCAGGGCAAGCTTGTAAACAACAAAAATACGCCAAATCCTTAGCTTTGGTTAGATTTAAGCTTCACAATCGAGAGCAAGCCAGTGACGGTGGGCTATTTAATTTGGATACGGTTTTCACCGGTAAATTAAACAATTTATTAGAGCTGCACACTCATGCTTTTAATATTCGCCAATACATTAATCAAAATGTTAATTTTGATCCCAATCTATTAGATGCCCGTCATCAAGCCGTTAGAGAGCAAGTCATGGCCATAGCCAGTCGTACGGATAGTCAATTCGTTATGCTAGGGAGTATCTCGGATGTGTCCCTTGAGCGTGAAAAGCCGAGCGTATTTGATTTGGTAGAGAAACAAGCCCCGCGAAACTTTTTTCTGACGACGTATCTTTTTGATGGCATGACAGGTGAATTACTTGATACGCGCCATTATCGCGAGCGTGTCGTTTGGGAGTACTCTCGCCAGCACCAAGTCGATTTATCATCAAAACAGTTTTGGGCATCGGCCTATGGCCAACGTTTAGTGAAAGTGATGGATGATGTACTGGTAAACACCAGTTTAACCTTAGAATGTCAGCAACCCATCGCGAAGATAGTCGCTGTACGTGACGATTTAGTGCAGATAAATTTAGGCAGTGCCAATGGCTTGAAAATCGGCCAAGCTATTAAGTTATCGCACAACTCCAGCTATACGGATCAATTTGGAATACCCAGATTCAGACAAGAGCACAGTGCAATAACAACTCAGGTTGTAGAGTTGTATAAAGACTCAGCGGTGTTGCAGGCAAAAGGCTCCATGCCGGCCAGTAACATCCAGCTTAACGACTTTGCTTTACTCGAATAGTCGCGAGTCGGGTGAATTATCGGGTTGGCTTTAAATATACTAAATGCTTGTATATAATAAACTTTCGCTTCCTTAGCTCAGCTGGATAGAGCGACCCCCTCCTAAGGGGTAGGTCACAGGTTCGATTCCTGTAGGAAGCGCCATTTCATGAAAGTACTCGAGTATTGACGCGCAGTAGAACGTTAACCTTAGGGCTTACGCCTTAATGCCTTTACCTAAAGCACTGCCTCCTTGTGTTTTGCCTTTTGCATTATAAGTCAAAGAGTTGGCTGCTTTTGCTTGGTTTAACACACTGGTGAGGTGTTTGGTTGTACGCAAGCTCATTTCGATTATCTCACCGTTTATGGCATTTTGTTGCTGGCAGGTATTGAATGCGGTTTTTATCTCACTCAATAGGGCTTGGATCTCTGTGTTGGATTCATCGCCCAATTGCGCAGCATCGGGGTGTGCTTGAATGTGTTTGTCTTGTGCTTCTACCTGCTGTAATAGCGTTTGTTTTTGCTGAACGAGTTGGTCAAGGCGTTCAGGATTTCGGTTTATCAGCGTCTCATACTCTTCATTAATCAGATCGACTAACGATTGGGTATGAGTCAGTTGCTGCTCAAGGAGTTGAGTGATAGTTACAGTCATTAAATTCCAAATGATTGGCCGAATTTAGCCTCAAATTCTGTCATATTCTTGGCTAGTTTGTCTGCATCTATCTTGTATTCGCCGTTAAGAATTGCTTTTTTGAGTGTTTCAACACGCTCTTTATTAATCGTCGTCTCAGAAGATTCTTTTCTAAGGCTGTTAAAAGCTTGAGCTTGAGGTGTGAGTGAAACCGAATCCTTGCCTGTTGCAGGACGGCTTGGCGCTTGCTCGGTCGCTTTAGCAAGCTGCTCTTGTTTCTGTTGTTTTTGCTCAACTTGCAAGTTGGCCCTGTTGCCAACGTTGTTCATATTTATAGCCATAATAACAACCTATCTAGATTAAGATCCCGGTACTATATCATATCGGCAGGAGCTGAATTAACTTTAGCAGAAATTATAACTTTACTTCCATTTCGCTTACCCCGGTCACTTTACCCACAACTATCTTATTGGTTTGGGTATTTCTTACGCGGATTGTTTGGCCCAAGGAGGCACTTGAAATCGCAATGCCATTGGTTTTAATCTCAAGGTTACCCATTTGAGCTTTGATCACGACATTATCACCTTTGCAAATGTAACAAACGTCACGCATTTTGATCATTCGGCCTTTGGGGATCCGGCGTTTGGCTTTAACGCCATACAATAAAGTCGGGTCATCGATCACGTTACCACGAATATTTTGCGTTTCTACAAAGTCGATAAAGATATTGTGTTCGGACAAGAGTGCCCCCGGTGCCAGTAATTGTGAAGCAACCACAACGGGCTTGGTTATCTTGACTCGTACTTGCACATAGGTATGCCAAGGAGCAGCATCATCGCAACTGACTTTTACCACTGTTGTTTTATTAATTTTGCCATTCACTATGTTGGCGTTGAGCGGCTGTTGGCAAGGCGCGATGTTTATTCTGGTATCTAAAGGTGATGCAACTATGCCCACTTTTCCATTGGCTGGCGACTGAATTTGTGCGGCAACTTCATCTTCTGCCATCTTTTCTATCATTAAATGTGGGTTAGGGCTAGCAAAAGCCTGATAAATACCTAAACTGCATAATAAAATAATTAATTGCTTTAGCATTTTACTCCTAGGGTCGATATAAGTTGGGACATAAAAAATCAGTATATTAAGCTGAAATTTTCAACTTAGGTTTGATTTAAGGTTTAAACTTAACTCATGCAATTTGTGCTTTGCAACTAAACTCACCAATGAAGCGAGGTTGCATGGGCTTAGACAAAGATAGAAGCAAACTCGATGCCAGTGCGCAAGGTTGTGGGCTTTTCGAGTGCGAACGTATGATAAACGGAGACAGTTATGGCAGGATTACTTGATTCAGTAAACCAGCGGACCCAGCTAGTAGGGCAAAACCGATTAGAGTTGTTACTCTTTAAGCTGATGGGACGCCAGCGTTACGGTATCAATGTGTTTAAGGTAAAAGAGGTATTACAGTGTCCGCCTTTAACTTCTATGCCCAAATTGCACCCTGTTATCCGCGGTGTCGCGCACATTCGAGGCAAGACCATCTCGGTGATTGATTTGAGCTTGGCCACCGGCGGCCGCCCAATCGAAGACTTATCCAAGTGTTTCATCATCATTTCTGAATATAACCGTTCTGTACAGGGCTTCTTAGTCAATTCCGTTGAACGTATTATCAATATGAATTGGGAGTCCATCATGCCGCCACCTCAAGGGGCAGGGCGCTTCAGTTACTTGACTGCGGTCACCGAGGTTGACAATGAGCTAGTTGAAATTATTGATGTTGAAAAAATATTAGATCAAATTTCTCCGGTGAATACCGACGTCAGTGAAGAGTTAAAGACCCCCGATACCAGTGAAAAAGTGCATGGCCGTAAAATTTTAGTGGCAGATGACTCCAGTGTGGCGCGTAATCAGGTGAAAAAAGCCGTGACTTCTTTAGGGGTGGAATGTTTATTGGCTAAAGATGGCCGAGAGGCCTTGGTAATGCTAAAAGAAATGGCCAAAGATGGCCCGATTACCGACCAAATTGCGCTGATCATTTCTGATATTGAAATGCCAGAAATGGACGGTTACACCTTAACGGCTGAGATTCGAGCGACCCCAGCATTGAAAGACTTACATATTATCTTACATACCTCGTTGAGTGGGGTGTTTAACCAAGCCATGGTCAACAAGGTAGGGGCGAATAACTTTATTGCTAAGTTCAACCCAGACGAACTAGCAAGTGCGGTAAAAGAAGCTGTAAATAGTTAAGAATTAAGGGCATTGATTTGACTGCTAAAATGTTGTCTGACGAAGTTTATAAACAATTTTCTGACTTTCTTGAAGTTCAGTGCGGTATTGTTTTAGGGGCAAATAAACAGTACTTAGTTAAAAGCCGTTTATCGCCATTGATGAGCCAATTTAAGGTTGACTCGTTACCTGAGCTGATCCAGCGTTCGATGAGTTTTCGTGAGCGAGAGCTCAGGGCCTCGGTGATAGATGCAATGACCACCAATGAAACCCTGTGGTTTCGAGATACCTATCCCTTTCAGTTGCTGGTTGATAAACTGTATCCGGAATTGAGTGCTAATAAGCGTCCTCTTAAAATCTGGTCCGCTGCGTCGTCTTCGGGGCAAGAGCCTTACTCTATTGCCATGTCTACCTTGGAATACCAGATGAAGAAGCCAGGTGCGATGCCCCATGGTGTACAAATTCTTGGGACAGACATTTCCAGTGCCATGTTGGAGCATTGTAAAAAGGGCGAGTATGACTCCCTTGCTTTGGCTCGAGGCCTTTCTCCTGAGCGTAAGCGTCAATTTTTTGAGGCCATTAATGATGGCTCGGGTCGGATGAAAATCTCTGAGAAAGTCAAAAAGTTGGCGTCGTTCAGATCATTTAACTTATTGGACAGCTATACCTTACTCGGAAAGTTTGACATTATTTTTTGCCGCAACGTACTTATTTACTTCTCGCCTGAAGTGAAATCAAAAATTCTCAACCAGTTTGCTAATGCCCTAAACCCGGGTGGGTATTTAATGTTAGGGGCATCTGAGTCGCTAACAGGTTTAACGGATCGTTACGATATGATCCGCTGTAACCCCGGCATTGTCTATAAACTTAAAGCGCCTGCGGCACGTCGCTAGCCTCCTTGAAAAGCGGCAAGTTGCCGCTTTTTTTCTATCTTCCCTTTCCTCCTTGTGCGTTATTACCCCATTGAAAATGTAAAGGTTCCTTACTTTTTTATTTATATTCAGTGGTTTAGTGTGGTTTGTTTGCTTTTCCTATTTTGCTGCTTCTAAAACGTATTTTTGGCATGCTGTTTGCTTTGTATTTATCAGATAGGCAGGAGGACTTATGGCCATAAATTTTGACAATGCATTGGGTATCCATCAGCACACATTAGGCATACGTGCACGGCGCTCTGAAATGCTAGCCAGCAATATCGCCAATGCTGATACACCAAATTACAAAGCAAGAGACATTAATTTTGCCGATGCCCTTGCTGCGGCTAAATCAGGTGGTGGGTTCTCTTTAGATAAAACCAATATGCGTCATTTCTCGATGCAAAGTAACATGCAGCCGGGGATCAAATTCCGTACTCCCACCCAACCTGATACCGGTGATGGCAATACGGTCGAAGTGCAGGTAGAGCGTAACTTGTTTATGCAAAACTCGATGGAATACCAGGCCAGTTTGAGCTTTTTAAACAGTAAAATTGCCTCCCTTAAGAAAGCGATTAAAGGACAATAATTATGAGCTTATTCAGAGTATTAGACGTCTCTGCATCAGGGATGAGCGCACAATCTGTCAGGCTTAACACCACCGCCAGTAATCTAGCGAACGCCAACAGTGTCAGTAGTAGCGTGGATAAAACATACCGCGCTCGCCATCCGGTCTTTGCGGCAGAGCTGAGTAAGGCCCAAGGCCAACAAAGTGCCAATGTAAAAGTTAAGGTACTTGGTGTGGTAGAAAGTGAAGCGCCATTGACGAAAGAGTATATGCCCGAGCATCCCATGGCGGATGATAATGGCTTTATCTATCGTTCTAACGTCAATGTCGTTGAAGAAATGGCCAATATGATGAGCGCCTCGCGCTCTTACCAAACCAATGTGCAGATAGCGGATGCGGCAAAGCAAATGCTATCCAAAACATTGCAGTTGGGCAAAAGCCAGTAGGAGGCATTAAATGAGTACGGTTAATAATGTCTCGGCCAATGGACTTTACTGGGAAGAAAAAAGCATTTCCGAAAAGGCGGCCGAAGCCAATAAAAAATCGCTAGATCAAGAAGATTTCTTTTCTTTGCTATCCCAGCAGCTAGCTTATCAGGACCCCTTTAAACCGGTTGATAATGCTCAAATGGTGGCGCAAATGGCCTCATTTACTACCGCTGAAGGCATTGCCGATATGGGTAAACAGTTTGAGGACATGAATACCATCATGAGCTCGACGCAAGCGTTACAGGCGTCAGGGTTAGTGGGGCGCAATGTCTTAGTACCGACCGATCAAGGCCACCTTGCTGAAGGCAAATCCCTCGAAGGGGTCGCCATTTCAGGCCAGCCTATGCAAAACCTGACCATTCGTGTGGAAGATGACAAGGGTAACTTGGTCAAGGTGATTCGCATGAATGATCAGCCGGCCGGTAATGTTAGATACAGCTGGGATGGCACCAATGAAGCCGGCGAAATGATGCCGCCCGGCAATTACAAAGTGAAAGCCAATGCCAGAGTCAATGGCGAAAGCGTTGATTTACCGACAGCGAATTACGGCCATGTTGAAAGCGTTAGCTTAGCCGGCGGTAAAAACGGTGTGGTATTAAACTTGCAGGGTATTGGCAGCGTGTTGTTAGGCGATGTGCTTGAGGTTTCTCAAGTGGGAACATCTAAACCAGTAACGAAACCAGAAACACCGGATACAGACTCGGGTGACACGGTTGAGCAAGCAGCAGCGCGCCTTAGAGCGCAAATGGGCATTTAAGCTTAGCTTGCCACAATAAGATTGAAATAGGAGAGTAGTTATGTCTTTTAATATTGCTTTGAGCGGCATTAATGCGGCACAAAAAGATCTTGATGTTACCGCTAATAACATAGCTAACGTCAACACGTTTGGTTTTAAAGAGTCGCGAGCAGAATTTGCCGATGTCTATGCCACATCGATTTTCTCTAACGCTAAAACCAACTCGGGTAACGGTGTGAAAACAGCGCAAGTCGCCCAGCAGTTTCATCAGGGGAGCTTGCAATTTACACAAAACGCATTAGACCTTGCTATTACGGGTGAAGGCTTCTTTGTTACCGCTGAAGACACGGTCACCCTAACGCGAAACTACACTCGTGCAGGGGCGTTTAACCTTAACGCGGATAATTATGTCGTGAATGCCAGTGGTCAATACTTGCAGGCTTACCCTGTGGATCAATTAGGTAATCCCTCTTCGGTCAGTATGGCTGCCACTCGCCCACTGCAAATCAGTACCAGTGTTGGCTCTCCGACAAAAACAGACCAAATTGATATGTCGTTCAACTTACCCTCAGGTGGCAGTGAGCATGATATTGCCGATTTTGATCCGACTAATCCTGATACCTATACTTCGTCAACATCCGTCACGGTTTATGACTCGCTAGGTGAGCCCCATGTGGCGCAAACTTATTTCGTGAAACGTATTCCCGATCCTGTGGGGCCACCTGTGATTGCTGAAAACTCATGGGACGTATTAACCTATGTAGATGGCGCTCCTGTGGATATTGCGGGTGGTACGGCAAATACACCAGGTGTCGGTAACCCAAACCCAACCATTCCAAACTCGGCTCGCATGGTATTTGGTACCGATGGTCAGCTTGCGCCAGCCACTGCGCCGGCAACCAACCCAACGCCATCTCCGATTACCACGGTGGCCCTTGGTTCAACTAATGGTGCCGATCCAACGCAAACCTTGACGTTTAACTTTAACAACCCAACTCAATACGGTGCGCCATTTGAAGTTTCTGCTTTATCACAAAACGGTGCCACCGTCGGTAAATTGACAGGGATTGATATCGCGTCTGATGGATTGGTGAAAGCCACGTTCAGTAATGGCTCAACGGTATACATGGGTAAGGTAGCCGTTGCCAAATTTAATAACACACAAGGTTTAGCGCAAATTGGTGACACCTCTTGGCAAGCGACGCAAAACTCAGGTGAGCCCATTGCCGGTGAAGGTAACAATGGTACCTTTGGTAAAATTAACTCTTCGGCCATCGAGCAATCTAACGTTAACTTGTCGGGGGAGCTGGTCGACTTGATCAGTGCCCAACGTAACTTCCAAGCCAACTCCCGCGCCTTGGAAGTCAACAGTACCTTACAACAGACGATCTTACAGATCCGATAACATTCAGTATTCGCTCTCCTTTAGGCCGCATCTTGCGGCCTTTTTTTGCTCTTCTAAAAGTTGGCATTATGGTTGCATCATATCCCTTATGAAATCGGTTATCGGCGAACTGCCGGAGAATTGACTAAGGTACGCAAATGGACAATTTACTCTATATCGCCATGTCGGGCGCCAAAGAAAACATGAACGGAATTGCGGTTCGTGGTAACAACTTGGCTAACGTGAATACAACTGGGTTTAAATCGGATCTAGAGCAAGCGCGATCAATGCAAGCGTTTGGCCCGGGTTTGCCCACTCGGGTGTTCTCGTTAACCGAAACAGCGTCGCAGAATTTTGAAGCAGGTCCGTTGCAACGCACCGGTAACAACTTGGATTTAGCCGTCGATGGTCAAGGTTGGATTGCCGTGCAAAGTCCATCTGGTGAAGAAATGTTTACCCGCAATGGCAAGTTAACTATCGATGTGACTGGTGAGCTTAAGGACATGAAAGGGAACTCGGTGCTGGGCATCAATGGCACGCCCATTATTTTTCCTTTGCCCGTTGAGAAGATTGAAATCAGCCGTGATGGCATGGTTGAAATTCGTCCGGAGGGTGCGCCGCCTAACGCAATGGAAGAGCTTGCCACCATTAAAACGGTGAACCCAGATGTCAAAAATTTGATGCGTGGTGAAGATGGCTATTTTCGCCGCACAGACGGACAGCCAGAAGCGGCCGCTTTTGGGGTAGAGCTGGTTCAAGGTGCTTTAGAGGGCTCCAATGTGAACGCGGCTTCAGAGATGACGCATATGATGACGTTACAGCGTCAATTTGAAATGCAAATCAAAATGATGAAAACCGCAGAAGATATTGACCGCGCGTCAGATAGCCTGCTTCGCATCATTTAATCGCAGATAATTTAACGGAGGCGCTTATGCATCCCGCTCTATGGATAAGTAAAACAGGACTGGATTCGCAACAAGTTAATGTTGCCACCATATCCAATAACTTAGCAAACGCAAGCACGGTCGGGTTTAAGAAAAGCAGAGCGATTTTTGAAGACCTGCTTTATCAGACCATTAATCAGCCGGGTGGCCGCTCTTCACAAGATACGCGTTTACCTTCTGGGTTGATGGTTGGCTCAGGCTCAAAAGTGGTTGCGACACAGAAAAACTTTGATCAAGGCAATATCCTAACAACGGATAACTCCTTGGATATCATGATCGATGGCCGTGGCTTTTTTGAAATTTTGATGCCAGATGGCACCACATCCTACACGCGTAATGGGCAGTTTATGCTGAACGATGAGGGCACCATAGTGACCCCAGGTGCAGGCTACCCATTACAGCCAGAAATTCAGGTCCCTCAAGATGCACAATCCATCACTATTTCACAAGACGGTGAGGTGTCGGTGCAAGTGCCAGGGCAAGCAGAAGCACAAGTGATAGGTCAGTTAAACCTGTCGGACTTTGTTAACCCTTCAGGCCTTGAGCCCATCGGGCAAAATTTATACTTAGAAACAGGCTCAAGTGGTGCGCCATTACAAGGCGTGCCAGGTAATGATGGTATTGGCTCCTTGGTTCAAGGCGCCCTGGAAACGTCTAATGTCAACGTAACCGAAGAGCTGGTTAATTTAATTGAGAGTCAACGCGTCTATGAAATGAACTCTAAGGTGATTAAGTCCGTTGATGAAATGTTGTCGTTCGTGAGTCAGCAGCTGTAAGGAGATGATTATGAATAAGTACGCATTTAAACAAGTAAGTTTGTCATTGGCCATTTTGTCCCTTGCCGCTTGTACATCGCTACCCACGGATCCGGTTAAGAATGATCCCGCTTTCGCGCCCGTGATCCCACCTGATCCTGAAACTCAAGTGGTACAAACGGGGTCACTTTTCCAAGAACAATATGCCAATAACTTGTACTCCGATATTAAGGCTCACCGGGTTGGCGATATTATTACCGTTTACCTAGAAGAGAAAACATCGGCGAAAAAGAAAGCCAAGTCTGATTTGGATAAAAGCAATAACTTTAATTTGGATCAGGTCACCATTCCTGGCGGTGTCGCGAAAATTGGTGGCAACCCGATTGAGTTAGGACTTGCACAAACCAGTGACTTTAGTGGTCAAGGTCAAGCGGACCAAAGCAACAGTCTGAACGGCAATATTTCGGTCAGCGTGGTCGATGTACTGAGCAATGGTAACTTGGTCGTGCGCGGTGAAAAATGGCTGATGCTCAATAACGGTGATGAATTTATTCGCTTAACTGGGATAGTGCGCGCACAAGATGTGTCCAGCGACAACACAGTATCATCGATGCGCATTGCTAATGCCCGCATTCAATATGGTGGCACTGGCGACTTTGCTAATACACAGCGCCAAGGTTGGTTAACCAAATTCTTTAATGGCCCATACTGGCCACTTTAAACTAAGGACCGCATTATGAAACGCTTACTTGCTTTGATTACTTGCAGCGCTTTGTTATTTAGCATTAGTGCGCACAGTGTCCGAATTAAAGATGTGTCTTCTGTTGAAGGTGTGCGCTCAAACCAGCTAGTGGGGTACGGCCTTGTGGTGGGGTTACCCGGCACAGGTGAGAAGAGCAGTGCGTTTTCAGAGCAGTCTTTTGCCACCATGTTGCGTAATTTTGGCATTAATGTGCCTGCGGGCGTGAAGCTCAAGATCAAGAATGTGGCTCCCGTTGCTATCACGGCTGAGCTGCCTGCGTTTACTAAGCCTGGTCAAAAAATTGACGTCACTGTGTCTGCTATCGGTGAAGCTAAAAGTTTGCGCGGCGGGGAATTGCTGCAAACCTTTTTAAAGGGGGTAGACGGTAACGTTTACGCATTAGCACAAGGCAGCCTAGTCGTGGGCGGTTTAGGTGCAGAAGGGGCCGATGGCTCGAAAGTGGTTATTAATACGCCAACCGTAGGGCGCATATCCAATGGCGCTATTGTGGAGCGGGCGATTGCATCACCTTTTGGCCAAGGTGACTACCTCACCTTTAACCTTAATCGTCCTGACTT
Organism: Motilimonas eburnea; assembly: GCF_021295345.1. Taxonomy (GTDB): domain Bacteria; phylum Pseudomonadota; class Gammaproteobacteria; order Enterobacterales; family CBDFNC01; genus Motilimonas; species Motilimonas eburnea. The sequence goes on along the minus strand of NZ_JAIMJB010000007.1, from coordinate 109,027 downwards.
TAGCACCGCGAAACGCATGGCAGATCGTATTAATGAGCTGGTTGGCCCAAATACTGCAAAGCCAATGGATGCGACCTCGGTTCGGGTTTATGCGCCAAGGGATATATCGCAGCGGGTGTCTTATTTAGCGACCTTGGAAAACCTTGATTTTGAGCCAGCATCTGAAAACGCCAAAGTGATTGTTAACTCAAGAACCGGGACCATCGTTGTTGGTAAAGATGTGAAATTACTGCCGACGGCCATTACCCATGGTGGTATTTCAGTGACCATTGCCGAAGCACAAACGGTTTCGCAGCCTAATGCATTGGCTGGTGGTGATACCGTCGTGACTGACAACAGTACGATTAACATTACCCAAGAAGACAGTCGCATGTTTAAGTTTGATCCAGGCGTCAGCTTAGATCAATTGGTCAGAGCAGTTAACCAAGTAGGCCTAGCACCGGGTGATTTAATGGCGATTCTAGAAGCGCTAAAACAAGCGGGTGCGCTACAAGGTGAGCTAATTATTATTTAGTGGTGAGATCATGGATAAGTCATTGCCAACTCATTTACAAGCCAGTGCATATTATGATGTGCAAAGCCTGAACTCGTTGCGTGAAGCTGCGCAAAAAGACGAGAAAGGGACCCTCTCAGCTGTAGCCAAACAATTTGAGGCTATGTTTACAGGGATGCTGATAAAGAGTATGCGCGAAGCAAACGAAGCGTTTGAGACGGATAGCCCATTTAATAATCGCCACACTAAGTTTTATCGCCAAATGCAAGATCAGCAACTCTCTTTAGAGTTGAGTCAATCGGGTACCATGGGGCTAGCTGAGGTGTTAACCCGCCAGCTAGACCCTACTTATGGTCATAGTCGTCGTGAAGAGGGGAGCCCCTTGAAGATGCCCAGTGGCCTGGATATGCTGCAGACTTTTGCTGGCCAACAACCCGAGTCTGAGCGTCAAATAACTGACCAAGTAGGGCAGACCACCACCTTTAGTGTCCCCCTTAGACGCAGCTTTCCTAAACCTCGCGTGGCAGAGCTGGCTAATGAAAGCCAAGCAGGCACGAGCGCGGCCCTTAATGCTGCGCTATCTGAGGCGGATTTAAGTAAGCGAATACAAAGTAAAGCTGTGCAATTTGACGGCCCAGCTTCGTTTGTACAATCTTTAATGCCGTTCGCTAAAAAAGCGGCAAAAACCCTCGGTGTTAATCCTGCCATTTTAGTCGCGCAAGCGGCACTCGAAACGGGTTGGGGTAAAAAAGTCATTCAAACCACCAATCAAGATTCCAGCTTCAATTTGTTTAATATCAAGGCGGACAGACGTTGGCAGGGGGCGCACACGAATAAGGATACCCTAGAGTATTACGATGGTGTTGCGGTGACTGAGCGAGCCAGATTTCGTGTCTATCAAGATTTTGAACAGAGTTTTTCCGATTACGTCAACTTCCTACAACAAAACCCCCGCTATCAGCATGCCTTAAAAACCACTGCGGATCCTGAGCGGTTTATGCGCCAACTGCAAAAAGCCGGTTATGCCACCGACCCGCGCTACGCTGACAAAGTCATGAGCGTACTAAAACGGGTAGAGTCACATATTTAAATCAGCTAACTGCCTGTAATGGGTCGTCTTGTGTTGAATAAATTTTTGGCACACTTCGTGCATTAACTTCAATAGTCAGCGAGCAGTGAGGGGAATCCGACACTCCCTTCGCCAGCAATAGAAGATTGAGGTTGTTATGGCAGATTTATTACAAATTGGTACATCCGGCATTAATGCGTTTCAGCGCATGCTGGCGACCACAGGTAATAACATTTCAAACATAAATACGGAAGGCTATACCCGTCAACGCAATATTGCGGTGTCAGAGCAATTTAACGCGGGTGTGGCGCGTGTGGTTGATCGCCGCGTTCTTGATCAGTTTGCTCAAGCTGAAATGCGCCGTGATACCAGCGTTAATGCCTACGCTCAAGCCATGAGCTTCGAACTGCAGCGCACTGATGCCATGATGAGCGATAAAGCCAATAATTTAGGCAGTGCATTTGATGCAACCTTTCAATCGGTTCATACCGCTAACGATGATCCTACGTCTCTTGATACTCGCCAGCTCATGCTCGGGGAGCTAAAAGCCCTAGTTAGCACGTACAACATGCTGGCGAAAAACTACAGTGAACAACAAAAAACCGTTAACAATGAAATTGGCACTGAAGTCTCTGAAATTAATGCGTTAGTCAGAAACTTGGGAGAGCTTAACAAAGAAGTTATGCAAGCCAATAACTTACCTGGCGGTGCTTCTGGAGCCTTGCTAGATCATCGTGACGAAGCCGTGCGGTTATTAGCGGAAAAAGTCGATATCACCGTGATTGATGGCGAGAGTGGCTCGGTGCAAGTGATGTTACGCAATGGCGATCCTTTGGTCACTGGTATCGAGTATTCACAGTTCAGTCTTGTGCCTGGTAATCCAGACGGCAGAAAAAGTGATCTGCAGTACAGCATTGCGGGGGTCAGTGTGGGCATTAATGGCACCACCGCGGGCGGCAAGCTTGGGGCCTTATTTGATTTTCGTGATGATGAAATTAGCAAGGTGCGAAACAGCATGGGGCAGTTGGCCGTTGCCATTACCGATGCGTTTAACACCCAAAACCGATTGGGCATGGATCTCGACGGCAATATTGGTGGTGATATTTTTAAGTTGCCCATCACTACGTCACATAACTACGCCAATAATTCCGATCCAGCAAAAGGGATAACCAGTAGCTTTTTAGCGGGCTTTGGCAGCTCGGTCACCGCGGGTGATTACGAAGTGATCATGACGGGGGCGAATACTTTTGAAGTGTATGCCTTAGAGAATAACCAACGCACGCAAATTCCAGCGTCGGAGATCACGGGAACCTTTCCTAACATTGAGATTGAAAGTCATGGCTTGAAGTTTGACTTTGATCCGCCGCCCTATGTCGCCGGAGACAAGTTTTTAATTCAACCCACTTTGGATGCCGCAGACTTAATTGACATTAGCATGGTTCGTCCAGAAGAGTTGGCACTGGCTTCGCCGATCCGTGTTGATGCCAGCGCAACCAATACCAGTAAAGCCAAAATTGAGCTAGAAGGGATCACTGCCACCGACACCTACGCTTTTGATACGGTTGCAGGCACTGGGTTACTCCCTGCGGCGCCACAACAAGTCGTGATCAATACTTCTTCAGGCAATACGGTTTATGAAATATACGACGGCAACTCGCCGCCAAATTTATTGGGGAGTGTGACCAGCCCGCCGGGAACCGGAGAAAATTTATTGGCCAATGCAACGCCGGCCATTGCTGATCCCGGGTATGAAATCAGTGTTGCGGGCGTACCACTGCACGGCGAAACGTTTTCCATCGCATTTAACAATAATGGCTTTGCTGATAACAGTAACGGTCTAAAAATGGCTGATTTACAAAACCAAAGCTTGATGCGTAAAAACGTCATAGCCACTGGCGACAATTTAATGACGTTTCATGAAGGTTTCTCGCGCATGCAATCCAGCATAGGTGAGCGTACGGGCAATGCGATCGTCGCCGCGCAAGCTTCTCAGGCTAAGTTAGACCAGAGTACCAATTGGCACGAGAGTGTATCGGGTGTCAACCTCGATGAAGAAGCGTCAAATTTGCTTAAGTTTCAACAGTCTTACAGCGCTGCAGCACAAATAGTGAGCGCGGCTCGTAGCACGTTCGATACCTTATTAAATTCGGTGAGGTAGTAACCAATGCGTATCTCAACTAATCAGATTTTTAATGCCAGCACGGCCAACATGGCCAGCAGCACGGCCAATATTGTTAAAACTCAAAACCAACTCACCAGTGGCCAGCGTTATCAGTTGGCATCAGAAGATCCGACGGGGTTTGCCAAAACCAACCGATTATCTGAGGTGATAGAGTCAAATAAACAATACTTAAAAAATTCCACCTTAGTGACAGGTGCATTAAGTGTCGAAGAATCGACACTGGATAAGATTCAAATTGCCATTGATAGAGCGCGTACTTTAGCCATTTCGGTTAACAACGGTACTCTTTCGAGCCAAGAGCGGGCATCTATTGCGACCGAGGTAGAAGGCTTACAAAACGAAATTTATGACTTAATGAATGCGCGCAACGCCAGTGGTGACTTTATCTTTTCAGGTAGTCAGTCCAGCACGCAATCCTTTGCCAAAGATCCCGCCACCGGCCGTTATGTGTTCCAAGGTGATGGCCTGACCAATCAAATCCAGATTTCACCCAGTGTATTTGTGCAACAAGGGGACTCTGGATTAAATATTTTTGAAAAAGTGCCAGCGCGTTATACCGCCAGTGGGGTGCCATCGGCAGGGAATATGACCGTTGATATCACGGCTCAAGAGCAATTCGATAATTACCACAAAGCCAATTATGACTTTGCCAACCCAGCATCCAGTCAACTCAACATTATCACCACGGCCGGCACACCAGACACTTATGAAATTCGTGATGCGGGCGGTTTGCCGCTATCGCCTCCGGTAACTGGCAATTATGTGCCGGGGGAGGCAATTGAGTTTGCCGGTATGGCAATAACACTTGATGGTGCAGCGGGTACGACAGCACAGATAGATCTTGATGCCCCCTCAAATGAAAATGTACTCAATCATTTGGAAGATTTTAAAACCGCATTGCTTGATCCTACCCTGAGCCAAGGAGACCTCCAGCCCATTCTAAAAGATGTGGCAGTGGGTCTTAAAAATACGGCTGATTCAGTGCTAGGTGTCATAGGCGAAATTGGCTCAAGGATTAACACAATGAAACGGGTTGAAGCATCAAACTCATCGTTTGACATATTGAACCAAGAGGCAAGAGCGAGGCTATCTGAAACGGACTATGCAGAGGCGTCTGCAAAGCTAGCTCAGCAAGAGATGGCGATGCAAGTCGCTTACTCAACCTTTAATAAGGTGACTAACTTGTCACTTTTTGAATACATCTAAATGTTTTTGGCATGCATGTTGCAGTGTTCAAAGTGTTAGCAATTATGGAGATAAAAAAATGGCACTATATGTAAATACCAACGTTGCGTCCCTTAATTCGCAACGTAATCTTACTCAAGCGACGAATGAATTAAGCACTTCATTTACGCGTCTATCATCAGGTTTACGTGTAAATAGCGCGGCAGATGATGCAGCAGGTTTACAAATCGGTACCCGCTTACAAACGCAGGTTAATGGTTTGAACCAGGGCGCTCGTAATGCCAACGACGGTATCTCACTTGCTCAGACAGCCGAAGGTGCGCTTAACGAAACCACAAACATGCTTCAACGTATGCGTGTTCTAGCCTTGCAATCGGCAAATGGCTCAAACACCACCGCTGACCGTGCAGCCCTAAATAAAGAATATCAAGAACTGCAAGTTGAAATAGATCGCGTCGCTACTGATACCACTTTTGGTGGTGTAAATTTGTTGGACGGTACCTACTCGGCTGCTTTCCAAGTAGGGGCAGATGCTAACCAAACCATTCAGCTTGAGATTAATGTCTCAATGGGATCAACCGGATTGGGATTAACTGCTGATGTCACCACCGCTTCGGGCGCACAGGCATCCATTTCTGAATTGGATGCAGCGTTGGCAACGGTAAATGATGTTAGGGCTGATTTAGGTGCGAAACAAAACCGTTTTTCATCAACCATTCGCAACTTAACTAACATATCTGAAAATGTATCTGCGTCTAAATCACGAATCATGGATGCGGACTTTGCAGCTGAATCGGCAAATATGGCACGCAATACGGTAATGCAGCAAGCTGCGAGTACCATGCTTTCTCAAGCTAATCAGCAGCCACAAATTGCATTATCACTTCTAAATGGGTGAGGAGCGATCCTCAGCCCCATTTTTGGGGCTTTTCCCTTTCTATTTCCCCATGTCTCTATCTTTTTATCCTTGAAAAAACATTTGCTTAAATTTGGTTTGCAATATTTTCAAAAAAAATGTTCAAGGTTTTTTTCTCCTAGCCGATACATATTATGAGCACGGAAATTAAGGTGCAAATAATACAAAAGGGGCTGTGGCATCTAATCAAAATGCTGACCCTGGATATCATAGCTTTAAAGGAGAAATACCATGGCTTTATACGTAAATACTAACGTTCAGTCTCTAAACTCACAACGTAACCTAACTAACGCTACAGACGGCCTATCTAAGTCGTTTCAACGTTTATCTTCTGGCCTACGTGTAAACAGTGCAGCAGATGATGCGGCGGGCTTACAAATCGGCTCTCGTTTACAAGCGCAGGTTAATGGTCTAAATCAAGGCGCACGTAACGCTAACGATGGTATTTCTCTTGCGCAAACTGCTGAAGGCGCGCTAGACGAAACCACTAACATGTTACAACGTATGCGTGTATTGGCACTACAATCTGCAAACGGTTCGAACACCACTGCTGACCGTGCAGCATTGAACAAAGAATACTCAGAGCTAAAAACCGAAATTGACCGTGTAGCATCAGACACCACATTTGGTGGTGTAACATTACTGGATGGCACTTACACTGCTGCTTTCCAAGTGGGAGCAGATGCAAACCAAACAATTGAAATTTCAGTTTCAACGGCAATGAATACCACAGGGTTAGCGGTCTCAACCGGTATTTCTACAGCGGCTAATGCGCAAACAGCGGTTGGAGAGCTCGATGCGGCGCTGGCGACATTAAACGACACACGTGCAGACTTAGGTGCCAAGCAAAACCGTTTCTCGTCAACTATTCGTAACTTAACCAATATTTCAGAGAACGTGGCAGCATCTAAATCCCGTATCATGGATGCTGACTTTGCAGCTGAATCTGCTGCAATGGCACGAAACACGGTAATGCAACAAGCTGCTAGTTCAATGTTAGCGCAAGCTAACCAGCAGCCTCAAATTGCACTATCTTTGATTGGTTAATCAAAAATAGGGTAAGCTATCATAAGCGCCTATGGACTAGGCGCTTAACTGTTTTTGGAGGTTACTGATGAAAACGACAGAATTAGTATCCAGCAACTATAATAAAGAAACATTGCCACAAGCTTATTCTTCAAGCCTTGGGGTGAAGGATGATTTACCTGCAGCCGCCACTCAATCCTCAACGAATGAAAATGCTGATCGCTTGAGTGTTAGCGCTGAAGCAAGAAAAGCAGCAAAAGACAGTGGAGTTGAAACTCAAGGCAACGTTAACCAAAAAAAAGAGCCTCCTACTGTTGAAGAGGCGATTAGCTTAGTACAAGAGTATTTGGACAAGAATCAACGTGGCGTTAGTTTTTCTCTGGATGCCTCTACTGATAGAACGATAATTAAAGTCATGGATACTAAGAATAAAGAGCTAGTTAAACAATTTCCTAGTGAAGAGCTGCTAAGGATTGCAAATAAGATCATGGAGTTAGAGAAAGAATTAACAGATAAAGTTGGCATATTTCTTGATAGTGAAGTATGACAATGAATTAATCGGAGGTGGCTTATGGCTACGCCCATCGCTGGAGTTGGCTCCGGTCTTGATTTAGAAAGTATTATTTCAACCTTCGTTAAAGCGGAAAGATCAACTCGAGAGTCCTCTATAAATACTCGCGAGCTTGATTATACCGCAGAGCTTTCTGGGGTTGGTACCTTAAAAGCCTCGTTATCAAAATTTCAAACAGTACTAGAAAAGCTTTCAGACCCAACGACATTTTATCAGAATAAATCTACTTACTCCTACCAAGGCAGCTCTGGTGACACCAGTAATATATTGTCTGCATCGACTGCCGGTGTCGTGACTGGTGGTACTTTCAATATTGAGGTTTCTCAATTAGCACAAGGCTCGCGACTTGACAGTGCTGCTGGGGCGTTTTCATCTTCAACAGATACGGTCGGCTCAGGAAAACTGTCATTTGGTGCGGGAAGTGACACTTTTGAGGTAGCAATAGAGGCGACAGATACACTTGAAGATATTCAAAGTAAAATTAACAGTGCAGAAGGGAACTTTGGCGTAAAAGCTAACATTATAAACTCAGATAATGGACCAATATTGACCTACACCTCTGAAGTGACTGGTGACGGTAACACCTTGACAGTCAGTAATGACAACACTAGCTTAGATGCAATCTCTACTTCAATGGCGACAGCAAAAACGGCAAAAGATGCGATGATTTCTATCGATGGCCAAACGGTTTCGTCTGCTAGCAATACCTTCACAAATGCAATTAATGGCATTGAATTAAACGTCAATAATTTGACTGATGCAGGGCAACCCCTTACCTTAACGGTAGGCGTTGATACTGAAAATGTGACTAAACTAGTGAATGATTTTGTTGATGGATATAACGAGTTGCAGTCAACCCTTTCTTCACTTTCAAACCCGGTTAGTGGTCCTCTAGCGTTTGACTCGAGTGTACGCAGTTACGAGTCGCAATTAAGATCCATCACAGGGTCTCAAGTTTCAGATACGTCAGGTGCTATGTCGATGCTGTATGACATGGGTATCACGATGAATGCTGAAGGCAAGCTAGAAATTAGTAGTATTGGTAAAAATGGCCAGCCTAGTGGGGCTGAGCGACTAGAAAACGCGATCAAAAACAATCTTGAAGATGTTGGCAAGATATTTGCAGGTGCAGATGGTATTGCCAAGCAATTAAATGATTATACTGAAACATACTTAGCTAGTGATGGTGTTGTGACTGAACGAGAAGCAGCATTGAAAGAGTCATTAAAAAAAGTTGATAGCGATCGCGAATCTTTAGATCGATATATGGAAAACTACGAAGCTACGTTACGCCAAAGGTATACGGCTTTAGATGTGACCATAGCTCAATATAATGCGACTTCTTCTTACATCCAAAGTGTGTTAAAGCCAGTTGAGAAAAAAGATTAATCTGGAGTAAGTGATGCGTGCAAATCTAAGAAAATACCAAACAGTTAGTAAAGAATCCTCTTTAGTGGCTGCGGATCCCCATCGTGTTATCTTGATGCTTATGCAAGGTTTGATAGACACACTTGCTGTAGCTAAAGGAAGTTTTGAGCGCAAAGATTATGAGGCTAAGGCGAAAGCTTTCAACAAAGCGATTGGCATTATTGGCGGTCTGCAAGATGGGATTGATTTGAAAGTCAACCCTGAAATTGGAGAAAACTTTTATCAACTATATGATTATATGGTGAGACGTTTAGCTGAGGCATCCAGCGAGGAAACCATTGCGAGTATTGATGAAGTTATAGGCCTTATGACACCAATAAAAGAGGCATGGGAAGCCATTTCGCAGGAAGACAAATTAAAAGCCCAAGCTATGCGCACCAATATGGCTAAAACCTCATAATGATAGATGAGCTTAAAGCCCAGATTGAAGATCTATCAACTCGTGTTCGTCAACGAAATCTTAATGATGAATTTGAGAGCTTAGACGATCTTGCTCCTCTTTTAGCACAGCGTTTGGTGTTAATTAAGCAGCTTTGGCAATGCTCTAATGGGACTAAGCATGAGGCGGAGGTTGCCGATTTTCTTACGATGTTAATGACACTAGATGAAAAAAGCGTCAGCGCTATGAAAATAGAGCAGCAGCGACTAAAAGAGATACAGCAATCTTTTCGAAAGGGCCATAAGGCTGTTAATCAATATACTAATATAAAAAGATTTAGGTGATTTAATGAGTGATTTACCTGCAGCTTCTAAAATAGAAACGATAAAACAGGATATTTTACAAGCCGTCTCCCAGTTACCTTATCACCATAAAGATTATCAAACCCAATTTGCCATCAACATCAGCGCTTTTGAAGACTATATTCCAGATATTGCGCAAGCCTTTAAGTATTATGAACCGGAAAGCTTTGAACTAGTCGCCACTGAAGCAAGTGTTGATTTGGTGCAAAAAGGGTCAGATGTTTTAACCTTTGGTGGCGATGCTTATCGCAGCTGCCTTTTTGATTTTGAGTTATACAAACGCCAACCTGACAGCAGTAATATGCTAGTTAACAAATCATTTCAAACGTCCGGCTTCTTACATTATGAGTATCTGAATAAGTTAGTTGAATTACAAAATAGAGAACTGGAGTTTGCAGAAAGCTTTTTTCCTGAGTCACTTGGCTTAATGATTTGTTTTGGCCTCGGTACCGGCTTTTATTTAGAAAATCTAATCAGCAACCATCAGGTTAATCGACTTTATATATACGAACCTAATCACGACTTTTTTTATGCTTCTTTACATCTGATAGATTGGAAGTCGATTTTAGAAAAACTCGATGAAATGGGCAGCTCTTTACATTTTTGCTTAGGTGCGAATGAGCAAGCTTTCTTTGCTGATCTTACTAAAGAACTGACATACAAAGGTGGTTACGATATAGGTAAAAGCTACTTATATAAGCATTACGATAGCGATGTAATAAACAAAGCGTGTGAAGTCTATAAGCAACGATCCTATGAACTTGCATTTGGCTTTGGTTTTTTTGATGATGGTCTTATTGCAACCGCCCATCACTACTATAACCTCAAGGATATTCCTGTTATTGAGGATAAGCCGGCATTTCAGAATAATGCTAACATTCCCGTTTTTCTCTGTGGTAATGGCCCCTCTTTAGATAAAAATATCGCCCTAATCAAAGCACAGCAAAGTAAGGCAATTGTAATCAGTTGCGGAACAGCTATCGACAGCTTGCTTAAAAATGGCATAGTTCCCGATATGCATGTTGAGCAAGAACGGACATGGCAGGTAACGGAACGATTGCTCACCGTTGATCCAAAAGTGCTTAAAGAAATGGTGCTTTTGTCAATGAATACAGTGAGCCCTGAAGCATTTGCATTATTTGATCGAAAAATAATGGGACTCAAACTGAATGAGCCACCCACCTCTCTCACTTATTCCATGAGTGAGGAGGCCAAGAAAATGAAAGGAATTCTTTATTGCAATCCAACCGTTGCCAATACTGCTTTATGTATCGTTGAAGCACTTGGATTTAAAAACATCTATTTTATCGGTATTGATCTAGGATTCCCAAATGGTCAGCACCACAGCATTGACAGTGTATATTATGAAAATGGTGAGGACCGGAAGGTATTCCACCAAAAAAGCCAGGATAAAATCGAGGTCAAAGGAAATTTTGGCGGAACGGTACGAAGTAGCTACATTTTTGGTTTTTCTTTAAAAGCGCTAGAGCGCGTGATTGCAGATAATGTGAGCTTAAATTGTTTTAATTTAAGTGATGGTGCCCTCATTGAAGGAGCAAAACCATTAGAGCCCCATGAGCTTGTGTTATCTGGAACAGAGCTTGATAAAGGAAAGGTGATAAACTCAACCTTAGAATACTATCAATTTGATGCATCGGCCTTTGCCACTATGTTTAAAGAAAAGCTGGTTGAGCTAGATTTTTGCCATTATATAGACCAACTAATCGCGTTCACATTGCGTCCTCTTACTACGCGTCAAGAAGCGATCACTAATTTATATCAGCAATATGTATTTGCTGAAAGCGGTGGAGAAATTAACAGTTTATTCTTGAAAGATATGGTCAGAGGTAGCTTGTTATATACTCACACGGTACTCAGTAGATTATTACAAAGCCAGGTAGATGTTGAGAAAACGCTTGCTGTTCATCAAGAAGGTTTAGCGATTTTACGTGATTATTTAGAGGGGATGAAACAGAAGTTTTCAGAGCAGCTGCTCGTGCCCGACAAAACTAAATTTCCTTTCCAATTCCTAAAAACTAAATAACATAGCATTGAGTTGCTATTCTGTGGCTTATGCCCCCCATTATTGTGGGGCTTTTTGCTACGACATAAACCAAAAAGTCGTGAATCAGAATTTTTCGTCAGGAGTATTTGTGCCTTTTTTTAACCAAGACCTGTTTGTTATTGCCGAATTGTCAGGCAATCACAATCAAGACTTTGACCTTGCAATGCAAATGGTAGAGGCGGCCGCGCAAGCGGGGGCCCATGCGATCAAATTACAAACCTATACCGCCCAGACCATGACGTTAGACTTGCGCCAAGGTGAGTTTGTCATTCAAGAGCAAGATAGCCTTTGGGCCGGCGAGTCGTTGTTTGATTTGTATGGTAAAGCGTCAACCCCATGGGAGTGGCATAAAGCATTGTTTGATAGAGCCAATGAACTCGGCATGCTGGCTTTTAGCTCTCCATTTGATAGCACTGCCGTTGATTTTCTTGAATCGCTAAATGTACCTTGTTACAAGATTGCTTCTTTTGAAAATACAGATATCCCATTGTTAAAGAAGGTAGCTGCTACAGGTAAACCGGTTATTTTATCCACGGGGATGGCAAGCCTTGCTGAAATAGACGAAGCCGTTACCTGCCTTCGAGCTCATGGCGCAGGCGAAATCGCCTTGTTAAAGTGCACCAGCACTTATCCTGCCGCGCCCACTGACACTAACTTATTGACCATCCCACATATGCAGCAAGCTTTCGCTTGCCAAGTGGGGCTGTCGGATCATACTCAAGGTATAGGCGCTGCGCTGGCATCGGTTGCTCTTGGTGCTAGGATCATCGAAAAACACTTCGTGCTCGATCGCAGTCAAGGTGGCGTGGATGCCGAATTTTCCTTAGAGCCCAATGAACTTGCTATGCTAGTGGCAGAAAGCCAGCGGGCGCTGGATGCCTTAGGTCAAGTCACCTATGGCGGCACGGCAAAAGAAGAGGCGGCAAAACGTTACCGCCGCTCTATTTATGTGGCAAAGCCCATCAAGCAAGGCGAAACCCTTAATGAAGAAAATGTGCGCATCGTGCGTCCCGGCTTAGGCTTGGCGCCAAAGCATTGGCAGCAAGTGCTTGGCCGCGTTGCTGCGCAAGATCTTGTGCCGGGCACACCACTTGATTGGCCTCTATTGGTTTAGCCATATCGCAGGATAGATTTAGCGAATCATGCCCAATTCAATCAAGATCTTAATTCGCCTAGATGCGTATCCCGAGATTGGCTTTGGCCACTTGATACGCTGTCTTGCACTGGCGCAAGCCCTTGAGCAACAAGGCGTCAATATTTACTTCACGGGGCAACTTTGCCAAAAAGCCAAAGGTTTATTAGCATCTTATTCTGTTATCCCATTTGCTAACGAAGCTATTGCTAATGAAGCACTGGCAATTGAAAGCGCCAAGCAATTCGATGGGGTTATCTTAGACAGTTATCAATTAACGGCGCAACAGATAGCTGCTTATCACCAAGTGTCGGTGAGTTTATTGCTCGATGATGAAGATAACCGTGGCCCTCTAAGTGCAAGCATATTAACGAACCCCGTTGCTGGTAAAGCCTATCCAGATTTTGTCGGGGTTAAGTTACTTGGCTCTTCATTTGCGATATTAAGACAGCAATTTTGTTTAACTCCGTTTGCTGATATCGCCGCTCGTGAACGTATGCTGGTGATGATGGGGGCGAGCGACGTTGCCAGTCTAACCTTACCTGTTTGTCAGTTATTACATGCTTGGGGTTATGGTCCGCTGTTAGATGTGATCATAGGTCCAGCGGTAGCCAATGCCGATGAAATAATCAATTGGTGTCAGCAGCATAAGGTGCAGTATTTTCAAAATGTCGAGAATATGGCGCAGCGAATGCAGCAATGTCACTTTGCTATCACTGCGGCGGGGGGCTCTTTATTTGAGCTGGCCAAAGCGGGAATTCCTTGTTTTGCCTATGCTGTTGCACCTAACCAATTGCCTGCCGTAGAGCAAGGTAAAGAGCAAGGTTGGCTTGATTTTCAGCTGGTGGAAGATGCAAAGCAAATCGATCCACTCAAGTTACAATCTTGGCTAGATAGCACATTATCGCATCCCGCAAAACTGCGCCAACTTAGCCAAGTTGCCACTGATGCTGTTGATGGATTGGGCGCCAAGCGCGTTGCAACCTTGCTTATTGAACAAATTTTGGCGGCTAAAAGTTAAAAACGTTAGCGCTAGCGCAAATTGCAAGCTCCCTTACCTTCACAAATAAGTGAAAACCACTCACAATAGCTAGCATAGATAAATCAATGAATTAGCTGGTTATGAAACAAGCAATCTCAGCATACAAGGTGGTGCTTCGCGCCATCACAGAAGACGATATCGAAACCTTGCGACAATGGCGCAATCAAGACGATATTCGTAGCCAAATGCTAGATCAGCAAATCATCACCACACAACAGCAGCTGGCTTGGTTCAAAGGCTTAGGGCAATTGGACACACAGCAACATTTTGCGCTGGAATACAAAGGGCAACTGGTTGGCTATGCCAATATCAAATCGCCGACCAAGCAATCATTGCGACAAGCAGAGCAAACCTTAGAAACGGGGTTGTACCTAGGCGATAAAAAATATCGGGGCACGTTTCTTGCTTTTTGTGTGGCATTGGCCTTAACGGATTATTGTTTTGATGAACTCAAGGCGAAGCAGCTGATCGCCACTGTGTTACCCAGTAATCAGGCGGCTTTAAATTTCAATCAGCAGTTGGGCTATGTAATAGATAATCAAGATAATGAGCAGGTCTCCATGATGTTGGCGCTCGCTGACTATGAGATCAGCAAAGCGAAATTAACACGGTTTATTAGATAATGACAAATAACGAAAAACTAATACATTTATTCAGTGAAGCGTTAACTATAGCGCCTGAGCTGGTGGTTGATTCATTGCAATACAACACCATCCCGCAGTGGGATTCAACCGCGCACATGGTGCTGATAGCTCAGCTTGAGGCCGAGTTTGAGATCATGCTCGATACCGATGATATTATCGACATGAGCTCGGTAGCCAAGGCTCGTGAAATTTTAGCGCGTTACGATATCGATTTCTAAGATGCAGCGCCTTGTTAATAAAACCGTTGTTATCATAGGGGCCAGTCGAGGCATAGGCGCAGCCATGGCTGAGCTGATGCTAAGGGAAGGCGCTAGGGTCATCGCGGTGGCGCGTAGCAAAGATAAACTTGAACAGCTGGCTAAGTGCTTAGATAGGCTAGAAACGTATCCGCTGGATATTACCCAAACCCAAGATATAAAACCGTTTTTTGCTTGGCTGCAAAAACAAGGCGGTCTCGATGTGCTGATTAACAATGCGGGCATGATGGAGCCAAAGGGGTTTGGCTTTATCAAAGGCGAGGATCTGCAGCAAAGCTTCACCACTAATCTATTTTCTTTATTTCCCCTTTGCCAATTTGCCGCTCGGTTGATGAGTAAAAAAGGCGGTAGCATTATCAATGTCAGCTCTGTGCTGGCGCAAAAAGCCACTTTAGGCCAAGCGGTTTACAGCGCGAGTAAGGCAGGGGGTGAAGCCCTAACCAAAAATCTTGCCCTGGAGCTGGCAGGTCAAAAAGTGCGGGTTAACGCCATAGCACCGGGGAGCATAGACACCTCGTTACTGGATAACTTATCTGAGCAGGCTCTGGCGCAAACCTTAGCCGAAATCCCTATGCAGCGTTTGGGTTTGCCTCAAGAAGTCGCGCAATTGGCGCTCTTTCTGGCCAGTGATGAAAGCCAATATATCACTGGGCAAGTGATCACTATCGATGGTGGTTGGAGCCTATGAACTATCTTGCTCCTTATTTGCATCACTCAGGTATTGCCTTGATTGATAATGAGCAGCAGCTGACATTCAGTGAGCTGGCCGAATATTTTGCTCATTGTCTTTTGCCGCTGCAAGGCAAGCCCCGCCAGCTGATTGCCATTGAAATGGATAACTCGTTAGCGGCTACCTTGATGTATCTTGCTTGCCTTGATGCTGGCCATGTTGCGTTATTACTTGATGCCAAACAAGCTCATGGACAAAAAGCGGCGACGGTTGGACATTTTCAAGCCAACTATTGGTATTCAAGTGCGACAGAGCTGGCATTACAAAGTGAATTCAGCCACACCTTAGCCGATGAACTCGCTTTGATGCTTGCTACCTCCGGCTCAACGGGGACGGTAAAATACGTTTGTTTATCACTACAAAATATTATCAGTAATGCCCAGTCCATTATTGAATACTTAGAGATATCGCCAGCAGATCGCGCGATCACTAGCTTGCCCTTGCATTACTCTTACGGTTTATCTGTGTTGCATTCCCATTTGTTCGCGGGGGCAAAAACGGTGTTAACCAGCGAGTCGGTGATGAACAAAGGTTTTTGGGCGTTAATGAAAGAGCAGCACATATCTCATCTGGCGGCGGTTCCCGCACAATATCAAATGCTCGCTCGGCTAAGATTAGAGCAGATGGACTTACCACACCTGACCACGCTAACCCAAGCGGGGGGACGTTTAAGTGATTCATTAGCTAGCCACTTTGCAACTTGGGCCAAACAAAGCCAAAAACGCTTTTTTATTATGTATGGCCAAACCGAAGCGACGGCGCGCATAGCCTATTTACATCCGACCAAAGCGGGCACGAAATTGGGTTGCATAGGCCAAGCGATCCCAGGTGGCAAGTTAAGTTTACTCAATGAAAGCGGTGAGCTAATAACCGCAACCAAACAACAAGGCGAGCTGGTTTATCAAGGTGACAATGTGATGCTGGGCTATGCAAGCTGTGTTTCTCAGTTGAGTGATTTCCCCGCAATAAAGCAACTGCATACGGGCGATCTCGCTTATTTGGATGATGACGGTGATTTTGTTATTAGCGGCCGAATTAAACGTATCATTAAATTACAAGGTGTGCGTTTTAGTCTGGATGAGTTAGAGCAGAGGCTGCAACAAGGCTGCTATCCAACCTTGGTGGCTTTGGGCGAGGATGAAAACCTGCTGGTGGTGAGTGTGGGTGATGTAAGCCAACAAGAGATAAAACAGTTTTTGCGCTTAACCTTTGCTATCCACCCGAGTTTGGTTCAGGTGACACAAATTAGCGACTTGCCTTTGCTTAGCAATGGCAAAATAGATTATCAAACCTTGTTGTTAAATAGCAAAGTGAACCGAGCATGATTGAGCTTGATTTTGATGCAATTTATAGTCAGACGAAGGAGCAAAAAAACGCGATTTTGTTAGCGCAGCTTAATCAGTTAACCGAATTTCATTATCAGAAATGTCAGCTGTATAAAAATATTATTGATACCTTAGGCTTAGTGCCAACAAATAGCTCTTTAGAGAAAGTACCGTTTTTAAGTGCTCAGTTGTTTAAAGAATTAGATTTAGTGTCAGCGCCTAAATCGCAGATCATTAAAACCTTAACGTCATCGGGTACGACCTCTGCCAAGGTGGCGAAAATTTATCTCGATGCCGATACCGCGAAACTGCAAGCTAAATCTTTAGTTAAGATCATGCAGTACTTTAGCGGTAAACAGCGTTTGCCTATGCTGTTCATTGAGCCGAGTAACTTGATTGCCGACCGCAGTGGCTTTTCGGCGCGCGGTGCTGGGGTGCAAGGGTTTGCATTATTAGGCCGCGATCATCATTATGCTTTGAACCCTGATATGTCAATTAATTGGCAGCAGCTGGAGCAATTCTTTACTAAGTACCAAGGCCAACCAGTCCTTATATTTGGCTTTACCTTTATGATCTGGCAATACTTTTACCAAGCCATTCACGCCAGTGGCAAAACCTTGCCGCCACTTGATGCTATTGTTTTTCATGGCGGAGGCTGGAAAAAACTGGCTCATTTAGCGGTTGATAGAACACAGTTTAATCAAGCTATGCAGCAGTTATTTGGCCACGCCAAGGTACACAATTTTTATGGCATGGTGGAGCAAACCGGCTCCATCTTTGTTGAATGCGAACACGGCCACTTACATGCTCCCAATTGCGCCGACATTATTTTACGTAGCGAACAAGATCTTTCTGTGATTAACGACTTTGGCCAACAAGGCATTATCCAAGTGTTATCGGTATTACCTCACAGCTATCCCGGTCATAGCATTTTAACCGAGGATTTAGGGCGCATATTAGGTGAAGACACTTGTCCCTGTGGCAGAAAAGGGCGCTATTTTGAAGTGCTCGGGCGGATCAAAAAGTCGGAAAACCGAGGCTGTAGTGATACCTACCAAGAGGTGAGCCATGACTGACGCCGCTATCTTAAAACAGGCAATCGCTTTTAAAGCTCAGCCGACGCTAGCCCCGTTTTCCCCTTTAGTGGTCGAGTTTTTGCAAACCCTCAGCCAGCGTTTATTACACCAGCGCGATAAGCCAGAGGTAATGAGCTTAGGCTTTTGGCTGCGCCGTGCACAAGTGATGCAAATGGCAAAAGACTTGCCATGCAATGCCAAAGCTTGCGGGTTAGCATTTCATATCACCCCTGCGAATGTGGATACCCAATTTGTTTACTCATGGGCTTTGTCTTTGCTATGTGGCAATCAAAATGTCGTCAGGCTAAGCCAACGTCGTGGTGAAGTGGCATTTTTACTTGAACGTATTATCAAGGAAACGCTAGCGCAACCTGCTTATCAAACCATTGCGGCGGCTAATATATTTGTAGAATATCCCAATAGCAGCCAGTTGACCGCAGAGCTCAGCAGCTTGTGTGATTTAAGGATCATCTGGGGCGGTGATGAAACCATCGAGCGGATCCAACGCATCCCGTTGCCTGCCCATGCTCACGAAGTCAGCTTTGGCAACAAAATTTCTGGCGCGTTATTGGATGCGAAAGCTATCCTAGAGCTTGATGACATAAAGTCCTTGGTGCACAACTTTTATAATGATGTGTATTGGTTTAATCAGCAAGGGTGTTCATCACCTAAGTTGATATTTTGGTTGGGTAATAGCGTTGAGGTAGAGACTGCAAAACAGCTTTTTTGGTGTGAAGTGGCAAAAATATTTGATGATAAAGGTGTCAACTTTGATTTTATACTAACCGAGCGTTGTTCATTCATACAAGAGTTCGCCTCCCAAAAAATTGCAGTACAAGGTAGGATCACAGATCCTTTTTTATGTCTAGAACTTGCTGATAATTTAACTTCATATCCAAGGCATCCAGGGCAAGGTGTTTTTTACGAGTTCTCAATCTCATCTCTTGCTGAGTTAGATAATTTACTTCCTATTAACTTTCAAACTATGAGCTCGTTTGTGTCTCACGACTATGTAAAGCCAACCAAGGCATTACGCTTTGTCTCTCTGGGTCAGGCCCTACTGTTTTCTCATCAATGGGATGGTATGAATTTATTAACAGAATTCTCTAGTATGGAAAACTTGGCTTGATATGTGCTTCATTTTTTTGTATCGAATGCTTTCCGCTTATTCTCTAATGAAGAGTCGCATGCATTTAGCTAGCCCACTACGGGAATGAGGTCATGATTAGCATAAAGAAAAAGCCCAAGGTATTTATATTTGGTACTGGAGCTGGTGGGGTAAACTTCTTCAAGGAACACCAAAGCAAGTTTGATGTTATTGGCTTTATCGATAATAACAATGATAAACAAGGCAAAAAAATCTTTGGCCGGCTTGTTTATGCTCCAGAGCAAGCGTTATCAATAGATTTTGAAAAAATAATCATAGCGAGTGATTATTATAAAGAGATATTTATTCAGCTCACTCAATCACTAAAAATTGACGAAGAAAAAATCGTTAACTTCTTTGATATTGGTAGTGTTGAAAACTCGTTATTCGCTGATGTCAAAAAACGTTTTTCACTTATAAGGGATGAAATCATCTGCGGTGGTTACCCTTGCATTTCAAACTGGCTATTTTGGTTAACTTATAGAAATAGTAATTTATCATTAGTAAAGCATCTTTGGCTTGATATGTTGGAGGAGTATCGTGTTCATCAATTCGCAGGAAAGCGCGAAGACTTTGCTTTTGGCCCAACTCATTTGGATGATTATTGTCTAAAAGAGAAAATAACACTCCCCGATGTCAATCTGTATTCTTTTGAGAATGCTTGTGTACGCTCATCAACTCGTTCAATTATTTTGTCGGATGGCAGAGTCGTCATTGAAAGGATAAAAAGCTCTACCGATGATATGGCTGATTATGCCGGTGGCAACGTATTTTTTTGCGGTAATAAAAATTCACTGGTTAGACGTGGTTATAGTGAGGCATTATCTAAAGGTATATTAATATCCGGTGGCAATGAAAAAAATTATTATCATTGGCTCATTGAGGTGTTAACTCAACTTCAATATGTTGAACAGTTACCAAAAAAATATCAGTCGTATCCTATACTCATTTCTTCAGCATATAAGAACATGTCTGCAGTTGAAAAGTTTGTCAATGCTATGTGTGGCCGGAAGCTTATACTTATGGGCGAGGGGAAACAGTATCAAATCGAACAATTGTTAGTCATGTCACAGCCAAATAATATCGTTGTTAACGCGAAATATCATCGTAGAAAATGGTTGCCAAGGGATTGTTTCTATCGTGAGGAATCAATCTTATATTTAAGAAAAAGTGGATTTAAGTTAGTTGAAGAAATAGAAAAAACTGTAACTCCAAAGCGAATATTCTTAGCAAGAAAGCCAGTGTTAAGGCAGTACAACCAGAAAGATGTGTTTAGTTTTCTATGCAAATATGGCTTTGAAGAAGTCTACATGGAAGATCTAACAATCGAGCAGCAAATCTCTTATATAGCCAATGCAGAATATATAGTTGGCCCCACCGGGGCTGCATGGACAAATGTTATTTTTGCCAAAAAGGGCACAAAAGCCCTGTGTTGGATGGCTAAAGAAATTGGTGATTTTCCCTGCTACTCTCAACTTGCAAAAATAGTTGGTGTTGAACTTAATTATATTTTTTATGATGGTATGACACAAGATTCGAGAAGGTTGTATTACCAACATTATACAATCGAATTAAGTAAAATTGCTTTGTGGTTAGAAAAAGTTAAATTAAATAAAAGTGGTAATGAGTTAAGTGAGTGATATGAAAATACTGGTTACAGGCGGGGCTGGTTTTATTGGTTCAGCCGTTGTTAGATACTTATTAGAAAATACAAGTCATACGGTTATCAACCTTGATAAGCTTACTTATGCGGGTAACTTAGAGTCACTTGAATCTATCTCGCATCATTACCGATACCATTTTGAATATGTCGATGTATGTAATGCTATTGAATTAAAAAGAGTATTTACACAATACCAACCCGATGCGGTTATGCACCTTGCCGCAGAAAGTCATGTCGATCGTTCTATTACTGGGCCTGCTACGTTTATCGAAACCAATATCATCGGCACCTATACTTTACTCGAAGTCGTTCGAAAATATTGGTCTGAGTTAGATGATATGAAGAGACAAAGGTTTCGCTTATTACATGTTTCTACCGATGAAGTTTATGGTGACTTGCCTCATCCGAGTGATATTAAAATTGGCGCAAGCTTACCACTTTTCACCGAGTCAAGTGCTTATAATCCAAGTAGCCCTTATTCAGCCTCTAAAGCGTCGAGTGACCACTTGGTCAGAGCATGGCGTAAAACCTATGGCTTGCCAACGATGATTACAAACTGTTCCAATAATTATGGCCCTTACCAATTTCCAGAAAAATTAATTCCATTAATAATCATGAATGCTTTAGATAATAAGCCACTGCCAATATACGGCAAGGGCGATCAAATTCGAGATTGGTTATATGTGGAAGATCACGCAAAGGCGTTATTGACGGTGTTAATGACTGGCGATGTTGGTGAAACATACAATATTGGTGGTCACAATGAAATAAAAAATATCGATGTAGTGAAAAATATATGTGGTTTACTCGATGAGTTAGTACCTAAAGCTACGTCGTATCAAGATTTAATTACTCATGTTGATGATAGGTTAGGGCATGATCGTCGCTATGCTATCGATGCAAGTAAAATAGATAAAGCACTTGAATGGACGCCTGATGAATCTTTCGGAACAGGCCTTAGAAAAACAGTTCAATGGTACTTAAATCACCGCAGCTGGATTGAAAATATTCAAACCGGTGCCTATCTATCTCATGCCAAGCAGTATAGTGAAAAGGTGAGCGTATGAAAGGTATTATCCTTGCCGGCGGAACAGGATCGCGCCTTTACCCTACGACGTTAGGGGTGTCCAAGCAGCTGCTTCCGGTTTACGACAAGCCTATGATCTACTATCCACTTTCCGTTCTGATGCTGGCGGGTATCCGAGAAATTTTGATAATCACAACACCAGAAGATCAAGTTAGTTTCAAGCGTTTATTAGGTGATGGAAAACAATTTGGTATAGAGTTGAATTATGCCGTTCAGCCTCATCCTGAGGGGATAGCTCAGGCATTTATTATTGGTGAATCGTTTATCGGTGATGATACGGTTTGTTTGATTTTGGGGGACAACTTATTCTGGGGACAAGGCTTCTCTCCTAAACTTCGCCATGCCGCTAAGCAAACTCATGGTGCCACTATATTTGGATACAAAGTTCAAGATCCCGAACGCTTTGGTGTGATTGAGTTTGATAGCCATCAGTTAGCGCTTTCTATTGAAGAGAAACCAAGCGAGCCAAAATCACATTTTGCAGTGACCGGTTTGTATTTCTATGACAATGATGTGATCGAAATTGCTAAACATGTTTTACCCTCTAATCGAGGAGAGCTAGAAATAACAGCAATTAACCAAGTTTATTTAGATAAAGGATTACTCAACGTTGAGTTACTTGGTCGAGGATCTGCATGGCTAGACAGTGGCACGCATGAAAGTTTATTAGAGGCTTCTAATTTCGTTTCAACCATTGAAGCTCGACAAGGATTTAAAATTGCTTGCTTGGAAGAAATTGCTTGGCGTAATGGTTGGATCACTGCGGTAGAAGTAAAACTAGCCGCACAGAAAATGGGTAAAAATACCTATGGTCAATACTTAGAGGAGTTATTGTCTGATAAAGAGAGAGAATGGCAATGATTAATCAACTTGCCAAGTATATAAACTTCCCTGTACGTGGCGATGAACGAGGTTCACTAATTGCATTGGAGTCTAATCAAGACGTCCCATTTGATATTCAGCGGGTTTATTATATTTTTGCCACCAAAGAAAATGTTTCTCGTGGTTATCATGCTCACAAAGCTCTTAAGCAAGTAGCTATTTGTGTAAAGGGCTCATGTCGATTCGTGCTAGATGATGGCGTTGAACGTCAAGAATTTTATTTAGATACATGCACAGGTGGTATATTAATAGAAAGTATGGTTTGGCGGGAAATGCATGATTTCAGTGATGATTGTGTTTTATTAGTACTTGCTAGTGAGCATTATGACGAATCCGATTACATTAGAAATTATGATGAGTTTTTATCGCTTGCTAACAAAGCATGAGCCAATAAGGTGAACATGATTGCCAAAAAGGGTGAGGCTGAGTACTTAAAAGATTGTTCGCGGTGGTAAGTTTTAATTGACCACTACAAGTAAACATATCTTCTACGAGTATTAAATGACTCAAATTCCTTAGATGGCGTAAAGTATCCCATGACTCTGATGATTTTATTCTGATAGAGAATAGAACGATGAACTGGACTATATCCGTAATTATATGAAACTTTAAATGAGGTGTAGAATGCTTGTAAGTAAAACGATTCAGCTCCGCCTTGTTCAAGAAGATGACGCAGAGTTTATATCTGAACTCCGAAGTAACAAAAAATACAACAAGCACCTTTCCAAATCTGATACGAATGTTGATGCACAAAAATTGTGGATTAGAGAATATAAAGAAAAAGAAGAGCTCAAAGAGCAGTTTTATTTCATCATAGAAAGACTCGATGGAACTAGGTGTGGCACGGTTAGATTGTATGACTTTAGAGAAGGTTCGTTCTGCTGGGGGAGTTGGATATTAAATCAAGATAAAACTCGATATGCTTCAATTGAAAGTGCCTTGTTGGTTTATGAATTTGGTTTTAAAGAACTAGGTTGTGCTAAAAGTCACTTTGATGTCAGAAAAGAGAATTATGCAGTTTGTAGTTTTCATGAAAAGTTTGGAGCGAAGCAGGTAGGTGAAACAGAACTTGATAACTTATATGTGATATATCCAGAGGATGTAAATAAGATGATCATTAAATGCAAAAAAATATTTGAGAAATTATGACGATCGAATTTCTTAATATTAAGCGTATTAACGAACAGTATAGTGATGAATTAAAGCAAGCTTGTGCCCGAGTTATTGATTCTGGCTGGTATGTTATGGGTGATGAGCTAAGTCATTTTGAAAATGAATTTGCAGATTATTGTGGCGCTAAATATGCCATCGGTGTTGCAAATGGCTTGGATGCACTAATTCTCATCCTTCGTGCTTGGAAAGAGATGGGAAAGCTTGCTGAAGGTGATGAGGTTATTGTTCCTGCAAATACTTATATTGCAAGTATTTTGGCTATCACAGCGAACCGTTTAACTCCGGTTCTCGTTGAACCAGACATCAATACATACAATCTCTCTATTGCTGGTGTGGAATCGGCTATTACACCTAAATCGAAGGCAATATTGGCGGTACACCTTTATGGTCTCATTTCACCAATGCCTGAGCTAATGAAAATTGCAAAACATCACAACTTACTTGTATTAGAAGATTGCGCACAAGCTCACGGGGCCAAGATTGATAGTAACATGGCTGGCTCATGGGGAGATGCGGCTGGCTTTAGCTTTTACCCTGGGAAAAACCTTGGTGCGTTAGGTGATGGTGGTGCTGTTACCACACATGATAAAGATTTAGCGAAAACCATTAAAGCCCTGCGTAATTATGGTTCACATAAGAAATACGAAAATTTGTATCAAGGTATCAATAGTCGCTTAGATGAAATCCAAGCAGCTATGTTGCGTGTGAAGCTACCCTATTTAAAAGCTGAAATTGAACATCGCCGTATGGTTGCCAAAGCCTACATTGAAGGTATTACGCATCCAGAAGTACAGTTACCCATATTTTATGGTGACCAACATGTTTGGCATTTATTTGTTGTGCGGACAAGTCATCGAGATAATTTACAGTCTTGGTTAGAGCAGCAAGGCATACAAAGTTTGATTCATTATCCCATCCCACCACATAAGCAAGCAGCTTATCCTGAGATTTCTAACTTGAATTTCCCTATTACTGAAAGCTTACATAAAGAGGTCCTTTCATTGCCAATTTCTCCAATTATGTCTTTGGGAGATGTCAGAGCTGTAATTACTGCTGTGAATGAATTTGAGGTAAGGACATGACACTAAACAAAATCTCTGTTGACGGAAAAGTAAGGACTTTGTTGTTCGGTGCAGGGCCGCTAGCAGAAAGCATTTTTAATACAGAACAAGCACAGCGTGAATTTATAGCGGTGATAGATAATAATTCAGCACTGCATGGTAAGGAATATTTGAGTTTGCCTGTGATTTCACCACAACAATTGAGTAACTATGATTATGATGAAATACTCATTACTACTTCATGGGTGAATGAAGTAAGGGAGCAGTTACTAGAAGAGTTAAACATAGAGTCGGATAAAATTGTAGTTCCAAAAAACCAAATAACTAAGCAACTTAAACCATTTGTCCATAAGGATACTTTTGAGATTGCGGTAAGGCTGTTCAATGATGTTTTTATTGCAGATGAACTCGCCAGCTTTGATATTATGGCTGATTTTGACACGTTGTTATCTTTAAGGGTAAACAAAAACTTTGATGCTAAAGATTCTGTTCTCTCCTTTTCTCTGCCATATAAACAAATAGAACCATTAAAAGAAAAACTCTTATTGTTAATTAATCGATATGAGTTGCAACTTGATTGTTCGCTGAATTTAATGAAAAAGAACTCGGATGCACCTATCGCTTTAATTATGGAAGCTACACCAAAATGCAACAATGGTCGACGGTTTACTTTTGTTTTTCGTGGAAATGTTTGTCAACAAGACAAAACCGTGGATTTACCCAGTCGAGGTATTTTTTATTCACCAAACCACTTTCACAATTGCATTATTACTCACACCTTTGGTGATTTTAGCTTTAACGCGCCTCAAGCGCTCGATGATTATCTTAACTTTCTTTACGATGATTGGCAGACAAATAGTGCCAAAAAATCATTAGTTGACTACCGTCATAGAGGTTTATTGGAAGCTTTTGAACACTCTCCAAATTGGCCAGATGATCTAGCTGGCTTGTTCGCGGGAGATGAAGATGTCAGTGTGGTCACTGCGGTGTATAACCATCAATCCACGCTGGCTGAGAGTTTAGATAGCGCACTGCTGCAATTATCACCCTATCGCATTCATAGTTATTGTTTTAATGATGCATCAACAGATGATAGTGGTTATATATTGGATCTGTATAAGCAAAAATTTTCAGATAGAATGACGGTTTACACTAGTCCTACTAATCAAGGTTCGGGAAAAAAATCTTACCTTTATCATCGCCCTGATGTGAAGGGGCGATACTGGTCGTTTCTTGCAGGAGACGACTATTGGCTTGATATGCAAAAAGTCTATTTGCAGACTACTTATTTGGACTATGATCCCAAAGTATTAGCTTGCTGTTGTGATACTATTCAGCTAGATCCCGTCACCCAGAGGGAAAGCATTATTGCTGCTGATGCATTACGTTGGAATCGGTTTGATCTAATTATCAATCCAAAAAAGTTGAACTTATACACACACACTTCCAGTCTCTTGTGGAGGAATGTGTGGCGGGATACTAAAGGCTTTTTTCTTCCTCCTGATTTTGAGAGAGGATATGCTCATGGAGATGTAATGTTGGCTTTTGCGATGCTAAGTCGGGGAGGAGAAATTCATCGCTTAGAAAGAGTTATGAATTGTTATCGTTACACAGGACAGGGGGTGTGGTCATCTCTATCAAGAACAGAGCAAAATGCGGCACAGAGAAAAGTTAAAATTGGAATACAAAGGTTAACGCCAATTAGTTCGAAAATTTTGGTTTTACTTCAACCGCTAAGAAAAATGATGAAGTTTTTTTGGAATATAATTCCTGGCCCGGTAAATTAATATTTATTTATTTTAATAAATGAGTGCATTACTAATTTTTTAAGAATGGTGTAGCCTTGTCAAACGATAAATTCAGTTTCTATAAAGAGTACCCTAAAAATTGTAAGCAGGATGATTTTTGGGGGCAAGTAAAAAGAACCGTTAATGGCAAAGCTGTTTCGGAACAACAGATAGAAATGATCGTTAATGCAGTCGAGAAGGGGTTGTGTTTAAATAAAGACGATGTGCTTTTGGATTTGTGTTGTGGTAATGGTGCTCTTACAGATCGTTTCTTTTCTCATTGTAAATCAGGTTTAGGTGTTGATTTTTCTCCTGTTTTAATTGCTGTTGCAAAAAGATATTTCGAACGCCTACCTGAATTTGAGTATCAACTTGATGACGTTGTTGATTTTTGCGAAAAACATCCAAATAAATATTTATTTACAAAAGCTGTGTGTTACGGCTCATTTTCATACCTTGATTATGATGCAGCTGAAAAGCTTCTGGTTTTGTTAAATAGTAAATTTGAAAATATTCAGTCAGTGTTTATCGGTAATGTTCCAGATAAAGACCGTATGGGGTGTTTTTTTTCTCCCGATTCTTATGAAATTGGAATCGAATTAAAACCTGAATCAGCTATTGGTATTTGGCGAAGCCAATCAGATTTTAAAGAACTTGCAAATAGAACAGGATGGGTTGCCGCTTTCACTGTTATGCCTGTTGAGTATTATGCACACCATTACCGATTTGATGTTACTCTTACACGACGCTAGCTAAGATATTTTTTTAATTTTAAAACTGTAACCTTAGCAATAGCGTTAATTGATTAAAATTGGATTCTAATATGCTAAATAAGCAAGTCATCTGGCTTAATGGTATGCCGCGTTCTGGAACAACTTGGATGTCGCAAATTTTTGCGTCTTCTTCGGATGTAAGGCTCAAATTCTGTCCGTTGTTTTCATATGAGTTCAAAAATATGCTTAATGAGAACAGCAGTGTAGAAGAATGGCAGTGGTTGTTTGAACAGACATTTACCACAAAGTCTGAATATCTTGACCAAGAATATTTGCGTAAAAATGGTTTAGTACCAAAGTTTCATAAGGCAGAAGACCCATCACACCTAGTGATTAAGTCGACCAGACATCATCAATTAACAAGAAGACTACTAGAATTAAACTCGAATGTTAAAGTTATCCATATGATTAGGGATCCTCGAGCCAGTATTGCTTCTTGGCTAACTAATCCCTATGAGTTTCCATCTGCAGAGGATCCTATGAAGCAGTGGCGCTCGGGTGAATGCCGTAAAGATGGGGTGGGTGAGTATTGGGGATTTGATGATTGGGTTCAAGTTAGCCGTGAGGCTTTAGCGTTGGCTGAGCAATTCCCAACACGCTTTAAAATAGTCTCTTACGAAGAGGTTATATCCCACCCAATATCAGAAATTAAAGATTTATTTAAGTTTTGCAATCTGAGCTTTTCCCAAACAACAGCTGAATTTATCGCGAGTTCACAAAGTAAACATGATGACAACAAGCGTTCTGTATTCAAAAAGCCTGAGCAGGTCATACATTGGAGCCATCTACTTGATAAAGATATTGTGAATAGTATTCATGCTGAGATTGTTGGTACGGAACTTGAAGGCTTTCTTGATAAAACCCGAACGGCGGAGTTGGAATGTGTTAAGAAAAAATAGTATGAGTGAGCTTGCCTACTTTGGTGGGCCTTCCCTTTTTGAGGTACCTAAGTCAACTTCTAATTTATTGACACCGGATGTTGAAAAGTTTCTCACATATTCAAAGGCATTCTATCATGAGCATCAATACACGAATAATGGTCCTAATGTTAAAGCGCTTGAGCAACGCTTAGCTGAGTTTCATCAGGTCAAACATTGCTTGGTTTTTTCCAGTGGTTTTTGGGCGTTAGCTCTTGCCATGAAATACTTGAAACTCGAAGGCAAGACAGAAGTTATCATGCCTTCATTAACTTATCGAAGAATGACTGATATTTGTGCTTGGGCTGGACTTACCCCAAAATTTTGTGAAGTAGATGAAGATACGTTAGCAATGACAGCACAATCTGTTGAGGATTGCATTACTTCTCAAACCGCATTAATTCTAGCTGCTCATCCGATAGTAAACTGTGCTGACGCGCAAGCGCTAGAAGATCTTTCTTTACGCTATAACCTTCCTTTGTTATTTGATTCCGTTGAATCCGTTTATGAAGATCTTCCCCAAGGTCGAGTGGGGGGCTTTGGTGCCGCGGAATGCTTTTCTTTACATGCTTGTAAATTGATTAATGGTTTTGGTGGGGGGTATTTAACCACGAACGACTCCACATTGATGGAGACCTTAGCTGCGCAGCGAACTTTTGGCATTACAGGTTTAGATACCATAGGTGTATGCGGTGGCTTTAATGCCAAATTAAATGAAATGCATGCAGCGATGGCACTTGCAAGCCTTGATGATGTTGATGAACAAGTGAGGTTGAATGAGGCTAGGTATAGGTGCTACCAAGAAAGGCTTTCATATATAAGCGGCATTAGGTTGTTGGAGTTTGATGATGCCCAGCGTTGTGGCTTTAAAAATATAGTAGCCGAAATAGAAGATGATTGGCCGCTATCTCGTAGCGATACAATCAAGCTCCTTAATGCGGAAAATATCCTTGCGCGTGTTTATTATGATCCGCCATTACATAAAAAAAGAATGCTTTTTCCTCATATCCCTGCAGCGCTGCCTATTTCAGAGCGGTTATCACAGCGCTTCGTTAATCTGCCTTGTGGTCAGCAGGTGTCCTTAGAAGACATTGGTCAAATTATTGACTTTCTGGAATTTGTTTCTGAAAACCACAGGGAAATCAATGCTGCTCTTAGGGAGAGATGCAATGAATGAAAAGATTGGTTTGGCCATATTAGGTGGAGCTGCGAGTTTTGCTGAACCAATTCATGTTGGTCAGTTGTATTTCCCTGACTGGAGCCGTTATGAAAAGGCAATGAGGGGGATTTTTGAACGCCAGTATTACAACAACAATGGCCCATTGTTGACAGAGCTTGAGCAAAAGCTAGCCTCTTTTTTTAATGTAAAACATGCTATTTGTGTACACAATGGCACATTTGGCTTGATGATGTCTCTTGAAGCTTTGCAGCTAACTGGGAAGGTCATTGTTCCATCATTTACCTTTATCGCGACAGTCCAAGCCATCCGTTGGGCAGGGTTAACGCCAGTATTTTGTGATGTTGATCCCACAACTCATCAGTTAGATATTACTCAGCTAGAAGGATTGATTGATCCCGAAGTTAGTGCTGTTTTAGCTGTGAATTTGTGGGGGGGGGCGTGTAAACCTAAAGAACTTGAAGCGGTATGTGATAAGTACAATCTCAATCTATTATTTGATTCAGCTCACGGCGCAGGCTGTGAAGTTGATGGTAAAAGGCTTGGAAGTTTTGGCCGATTAGAAGTTTTTTCTTTTCACGCAACCAAAATGATTAGCTCTGCAGAGGGAGGTTGTATCACAACCAATGATGATGATTTGGCCGCACGTTTAGTGGCTATGCGCCCTAGTTATGCTGCAGCTCAATCTGTTGAGGTTGTAAGAGTCTTAAATGCTAGAATGTCTGAAGCTCAAGCTGCGATTGGGCTACTCAATCTGCAAGATTTTGAGAAAAACCGACAACATAACGAAAACATTTTTGCAGTATATCATCAAGAGTTGGCTAACATACCAGGAGTGGAACTTGTTGCTCCAACAAATGTTACTCGTTCAAATTATCAATATGTTGTGGTAAATATTGACGAGCAAGCATTTGGATTGAGTCGAGATCAATTGCAAGAAGTTCTGGTGGCTGAAAATATTAAAGCGAGGAAATATTTTTACCCAGGGATTCATCGCACTATCGAGTTTCATCCTATCTGGTTAACGCAGGGTAACCCTTTGCCCGTCACAGAGAAGCTAAGTGAGACATGCATGCAATTACCAGTAGGCGCTTTTGTTGATATCGAAAAAGCCAGAAGAATATCTGCGATTATTAAGATGGCTCAGCAACAAGCTGTTGAAGTCGTAAAACGGATTGAAAAATGAAGCTCGGCATTATGCAACCGTACTTCTTTCCCTACCTAGGTCATTTCTCATTAATTGCCCACTGTGATCAGTGGGTTGTATTTGATATTAGCCAGTATACTCGAAAAAGCTGGATGAATCGAAATCGAATTTTGCATCCTAAGCAAAGTTGGCAATATATTTCGGCCCCGGTAGCAAACGCCTATTTAGGTATAAAAACGCAAGAGGTTTTACTCAAAGATTTAGAGGCCACTCAAGCCCAATTGCTTGGGAAGTTGTCTCATTATCGAAAGCTGGCGCCAAATTACCATCAAGTTATTGATCTAGTAAAGTTGTGTTTTGAGGAAAACTCAGAGCCTTTTTTGGTCAATTTAAACACGCAAATATTAAGGGTGATCTGTCAGTATTTGGATATCCCATTTAATTATCAAGTTTGCTCAAAGATGAACTTGTCTTTCCCTAAACGAATGGAGGCCGGTGATTGGGCACTAGAGATTAGTAAACAGTGCGGTGCCTCTCGCTACATAAACCCAAGCAGTGGAAGGTCGTTGTTTTCCCCTGAAACTTTTAAAGCTAGCTCTATTGAACTAGGTTTTTTAGATTTTAATAACCCATCCTATGCAGTTAAAGGCTTTGAATTTGAAGCTGGTTTGTCAATATTAGATGTATTGATGTGGAACTCTGTCGCTGAGGTCCGTGAAATGATTTTTACCAATACAGTTATTGATTTTGTGAGCTAATTGCGTGTTTACCGTAGAGGCTATTTAGCGCTTCAAGGATCCTCCAATCACTTAGTGTATCCAAATCTTGCACTAAATAGGGAGGGAGTAACACCATTCGAGACAATGAAGTAAACCCACTGCGACCTTCTTTGAAACACTCAGCTGTGCCCCAGTAAAATTGCCCTGCATCATGAAAGGCTTCTTCTAAATCTTGGCTACGACTGCCGATATGCTCGGGGAACATAGGCTCAACGCCGCCTTGTGGCAATAGCCTAATGGCGCGTTGGATTGGGAAATCAAAGGTAGTAGCTGAAAAACAAAACTCACACCCCGGCTCTGAGAGTTTGGCAAAGCCTTGATTTAAGTAGTCTACTTGTAGTAACGGGGCGGTGGCATAGATACAGCACACTTTATCTATTTGGTAACCTTGTTGCTCCATAAAACGAATAGCATTAGCAACCACAGGTGTTGTCCCCGTATAGTCATCAGACAGCTCAGCAGGGCGCATAAAGGGCACTTCGGCGCCATATTGTATCGCTACTTTAGCGATGTCTTGATCATCGGTTGATACGATGATTTTATCGAACAGCCCTGAGGCCTTAGCCACTTCAATGGAGTAGGCTATGATAGGCTTACCGCAAAACAACTTAATGTTCTTTTGTGGGATTCGTTTGCTACCGCCTCGAGCGGGAATAACGCAAAGATTAATCATCGGCTAACAGCTCCAGAAGAGTGGCAATAACAAAATCTTGTTGTTCCTCAGACAAATCCACAAACAAAGGTAACGAGAAAGAGGTTTGACTTAATTGCTCAGTATTGGGGAAGTCCAAAGGATCAAATCCCAAGGCTTGATAATAAGGCTGGCGAGCGATATTGATGTAATGAAGCTGCACTATAATGCCAGCTTTACGCATGCCATCAAAAATACGTTTTCGTTTGTTAGCGTCGATTTGAATAGGAAACAAGTGATGCGCACTTTTTCCCTCAGTTGTGCCAATTAGCCGGCCTATGTTATCAGGTAACCATTGCTGATACCGTTCGACGATGGCTTTTCTGCGCTCCATAAATTGGTCAAGGCGCTTTAGTTGCGAGCAGCCTAATGCGGCTTGGATATCCGTCATTCGGTAATTAAAGCCAAGTAATTGCTGCTCATAATACCAGTCACCGGGTACTTCGTTGATGCAGTCGGTTTTGGTGATGCCGTGGGTTGAATACATGCGCAGCTTTTTTGCTATTTTTGGGCATTGGGTTAAGGCCATGCCTCCTTCGCCAGAGGTAATATTTTTTACCGGATGAAAGCTAAATATGGTGATATCACTGTATTGGCCATGGCCAATAGGTTTACCTTGGTAGCTTGCGCCTAAGGCATGGCTGGCATCTTCAATAACGCTAAAGCCGTATTGTTGTGATAATTGGTGTAAGCGAGCCAGATCGCAGGGGTGGCCTGCGTAATGCACTGGGATCACAATTTTTGGCAATTGATTGCTTTGTTTAGCTTGCTCTAACTTAGTGGCCAAAGCCTTCATGTCCATGTTACCACTTGCAAGCTCGACATCGACAAAATCTATGGTCGCGCCGCAATAAAGAGCACAATTTGCTGACGCAACAAAACTAAACGGAGATGTCCAGACTCGATCGTCATTAGTAAGGCCTAGGCTCAAACAGGCAATATGTAAGGCAGATGTGCCAGAGTTCACCGCAATGGCATGAGCAGCTTGACAATACTGGGCAACCGCTTGTTCAAACTCGGTTACCTTTGGTCCTTGGGTTAGATTCGGTGATGTCAATACGGCAACGACGGCATCAATATCTGCTTGGGTGATTTGTTGTTTACCGTAAGGGATCGTTAACATACGTTATTGAGCTCAACTAATTGTTCGATTGATAAGAAATCAGCATTGTTGGCTGAGTTATACTCAAATCCTGGCTCTACCAGTTGGCCTTGTTCATTCAAGTTGTTTTTGTCAAACGTATTGGATCGGCTGTTAAAGGTAATTGATGGTGCAATCACAAAATGATCGTCAAATTCATAGGTATGGTATGAGTCATCGGCTGGGCACATGACTTCGTGCAGTTTTTCGCCAGGGCGAATACCAATAATTTTTTGTTCAAGCTCGGGTGCCATAGCACGCGCTAAATCGGTAATATTTACCGACGGGATTTTAGGCACAAATAACTCACCCCCCTTCATGCGGTAGAAACTTTGAATTACAAAATCAATGCCTTGGTCTAGCGTCAACCAAAAGCGCGTCATATCAGGGTGGGTGATGGGTAAATGATCCGATTGGCTATCAATTAGTTTTTGAAAAAAGGGAACCACAGAGCCGCGTGAGCCAACGACATTACCGTAACGTACCACCGAAAAATAGGTATCGTGACCGCCAGCCATGTTATTGGCTGCTACAAATAGTTTATCGGACGCCAGTTTGGTGGCCCCATAAAGGTTAACGGGATTGGCAGCCTTGTCGGTTGAAAGAGCAATGACTTTTTTGACATTGTTATCCAGCGCTGCATTAATGACGTTTTCAGCGCCATTGATATTAGTTTTAATGCACTCCATTGGGTTGTATTCGGCAGCAGGAACTTGCTTTAGTGCCGCTGCGTGAACCACATAGTCAACCTTATTCATCGCGCGATTTAAGCGCTCACTGTCTCTGACATCACCGATAAAGTAGCGCATGCAAGGAGCGTTAAACTCTTGTTGCATTTCAAATTGTTTGAGCTCATCACGCGAATAGATAATGACTTTTTTAGGCGAATATTTTTTCAGTAAGGTTGCAACAAAGCGTTTGCCAAAAGATCCCGTTCCGCCTGTGATTAATATACTTTTGTCATTAAACATAGATTACCCAAATATGTTAACTAGGCTCTGTTATGGTCTGCCTAGGCGTTATCTGTTAATGCTTGAGCCATTTCATTAACGCTCATGCTCTTTTGTAAGCAAATATAAAGCCAGAATTACTCATTCATCAGTTGAGGCAGTTCATATTCAATAATGTCGGCTAAATAGAGCCAATCATGAAGCTGCTTTGCTTGCTCCATGACGACTAATATTTTATTCAATAGTTGTAGCTTCTCTTGTGATAAAGTCGGACTTAGCTCGGATAAGTAGCGAAATAATTGCCCAAGTGATTGGTTACTGGCTGCTACCTTGCCTTGGCGCATCAGGTGGGCGGTTTGTAAAAAAATATCACTCATCAACCGCCTCCATTAAATTCTTTACAGGGGCGCCATCTATATGGGCGCCGGAACGACTGGTATTAAAGAAGCTTACATCAGGATGTTGCTCTATGTAGCGCTCTAACTCGCGCAAATAACCGCGAAAGTTACTGTGAGTCGGGATAGGCTCGCCAAAACCATTTAGAACACTGGCTTCGGCCGCGTGCATGCCCGTGGCCATCAATTGGTTGTTTTGCCACATGGCATGGGTTTTGTCTTTAATAAATCCAAAGTCAGCCCCTAACAAGCCTATGTTGGTTGCTCCTAGCTTGACGGCAAGATCCACGGCGGGATGGATAACACTACCGCCACTGAACAAACTCGCTCGCGGGTAGTCATCACGAATCGCATCATAAATAGCGGCTTCGGAGTAAGCACAGCAGCGCCGTCCTGGCCACCTCAGTAAGTTAGCTTTTGCCATGCGCGGAAAGTAAACCAGCGTGGTGTGCTCAAATCGGCTGAGATCATAGGTTTGGAAATGATTTTTATTATCTGCATCAATGTAAACGACGAAATCTGGGGTGATGTTTAGCTTATTCAGTACTGGAATGGTGACATCCACCGCGATGAGAATAGGGTGACAGCGAGACTGAGACAGTTGAGTTAGTGTATCGTAATGTTCCTCAAGACTTGGCCCCGCGGCAATGATCAACGTGATTCTGTTGGCACAGGGGTAAGCAAGTGTCTCAATTCCCTGATCTTGGGCGACGATATCTCGATTAGCTGCGATGGCCTTCATCACCTTTTCATTATTCTGGCTATGCATCGAAATAACATAGTCGTGATCTAGCTCTAACAGTAAGCGGTCTCGTAACTTTACTGCCTCAGTTTGGGCTAACTCCAGCTCAGGTGGCGATGCCACAAATGGCATGTATACGTCCGTTAAGCTGTTCCAATCATGCAAAGTGACGCGAGGATCGGCTAACCAAGCATGGGTTTGATGAGCTAGGCTAGTAGCAAAAATGGCGTAGTTAAGGATACAAACGTGAAGTGTTTCAAGTTGGCTACGTTTGAGTAACTCATGTTGAATATCACCTAGAGCGGTACCGTAGACAAAAGCTTGTTTGGCCGTTGACGGGACGGCTTCACATTGTACACGCGCTTCTTTAATCCGGTCGTAGGCGCTGGTTAATTGACGTTCGTTAACGAGCAAGGTTTGGCATTGGGCATTTAGGGGGGCAACTGTCAGTTCTGTACAGTTGCCCTGCGCCACTATTTTTTTGGCCAAATCAGGCCAACGGCGGCTGACAGTGCTGAGGTTGCTGTTAAACAAGGCGGTCACGGCCGACTCCAACGAAATAAAAACGAGTGTGTAATAGAATGTTATCTAAATCAATTTATTGGCAAGTAAAATGAATCGGGCGCGTCAAATTTGTGACACTCGTTTTGTTCTTTACTTGTAGTCTGGCTAAGATCCTCTAGAATGAGGAGCGTCAATAAACCGCCTTTTGTCAATTTTCCAGCGGTTTTGCTTATTGAGGAACGCGAATGGCCAATCCCCTATCTGTGCTGATAATTGACAGCAGCGAAGAAAATCAACGTTTGTTACAAACGATTTTATCTTTTATCGGTGAAGATGCGCAGCAGCTTGAAGATATTGCGGATGTTCAGATTGAACAGCAGTATAAAGGGGTACTCCTTGGTGAAGTCCCTCCCTCAAAAGCACTGGATATCGTTAAACAGCATCCTCAGCTGCCGTTTATTGGCGTTTGTTCAAGCTTGGAAGTGGATGCGCCTAATTATCTTGGTCAATTGAGCCAGCCATTTAGCTATGATGATTTAACGCGTTTATTACATCAATGTCAGTCTTACCTAAGCCGGATTGGTCAGTTTAAAGAGCAGAGCCAAAACTCCTACCTGTTAAAAATGTTAGTGGGTAAGGGCGATGCTATTCAAGAAGTTCGTCATTTAATTGAACAAGTGGCGGGTACCGCGGCCAGTGTATTGATTTTAGGGGAATCTGGCACGGGTAAAGAAGTGGTGGCGCGCGCTGTTCATGAAATCTCTGATCGCAAAGACGGGCCATTTGTGCCTGTGAACTGTGGGGCGATCCCGCCTGATCTTTTAGAAAGTGAACTGTTCGGCCATGAAAAAGGCGCGTTTACTGGCGCCTTTGCCGCGCGTAAGGGGCGCTTTGAACTGGCCGAAGGAGGCACCTTATTCTTGGATGAAATCGGGGATATGCCGATGCCGATGCAAGTGAAATTATTGCGGGTGTTGCAAGAGCGTACCTTTGAACGAGTTGGCGGTGCTAAATCACTCAAAGCCAATGTACGCGTTATCGCTGCGACCCATCAAGGGCTCGAAGACATGATCGCCCAAGGTAAGTTTCGGGAAGATTTATTCTATCGCTTAAACGTGTTCCCGATTGAAACCCCGGCGCTTCGTGAACGCCAAGATGATGTACCGCTATTGCTGCAAGAGTTGTTAGCGCGCCATGAAACCTTACACAATGCCACGTTACGCTTCACCCAGCGTGCCATTGAATCTTTAATGCTACATGCTTGGCCCGGCAACGTGCGCGAGTTATCTAATCTAGTCGAGCGTTTATTAATTCTACATCCCAATAAGATAGTCGATGTCGGTGAGCTGCCAGCTAAATATCGCCATCTTGAAACCGAAGATGACAGCATGGAATTGCCCAGTGAATTTGCTGAGCGCGAGGCGCTGCTGAGTATATTTAACGACGATTATGCCAATCCCGACGGGGCAACAGACGCCGGTGATGACGTTGATGAACAAGCCGCGCTGCAAGATGCCTTTAGCGCGCCGGCGGGCTCTGCGTTACCCGAAGAGGGCGTTAACTTAAAAGACATGCTGGCCGAGTTTGAGGTAGACATGATCCGCCAAGCGCTCGACCAGCAAGGCGGGGTGGTGGCCAGAGCCGCGGACCAATTGGGCATGCGCCGCACCACCTTAGTGGAAAAAATGAAAAAGTACGGACTCTCGTCAAAAGAGTAGTTCTCACAAAAACACCCGCTAACCTATTGCAGTAAAAGAAGTTAAAAATTGGCACGGATATAGCATAAATCCAGTATGTGTTATTAAGTGCCAGGGTTTTGACTGTGTCTATGACTGTGACTGAGCTGCCATTAGAAAAAGAACAATTTGCCGGTGAATTAGCCATGCTAAGAGCGCAGCATTGCTCGCTCGCGAGTGTGTTCGACTTGCTGCCATCGGGTGTTATCTTATTGGATAACAATGGTCGAGTGACCCAAGCCAATCCTGTGGCCATTGAGCTACTTGGCGATCCGCTCGTGGGGGAGTTGTGGTTTAATATCATCCGCCGTGCCTTTGCGCCTCAAGCCGATGATGGTCATGAAGTGTCCCTTGCTAATGGCAAAAAAATCCAATTGTCTATTTCTCCTTTGGAAGGCTTTTCTGGTCAGTTGATTTCATTAACGGATCTGACTCATACCCGTGAGTTGCAAGATAAAATGGCGCAGATGAAGCGCTTATCGGCACTGGGTAATATGGTTGCATCCTTGGCGCATCAGATCCGCACGCCCCTTTCCGCGGCCATGTTATATGCCGCTAATCTTGGTAGCGTGAATCTTCCTGAAACTTCACGCACCAGCTTTCAAGCTAAATTAATGAGTCGGCTCCAAGATTTAGAAACGCAAGTGACGGACATGTTGTTGTTTGCCCGCAGTGGTGAAAAACAGGTGGTTGCCGAAGTGTCATTGCAAAGCTTATTGCAAGAAGTGAAACAAGGCAGCGATGCCATGATGCAGCGGGCCAATGCCAGTTTAACCATTGCACTACCTGATCCTGATTTGTTTTTATTAGCGAATAAAAATGCCCTTGCCAGTGCCATTGGTAACTTGATCCATAATGCATTACAAGCGTGTGGTGATGGCGCGAAAATCCACTTGCGAGCAACGTGTAATACACAATCGCAAGTTGAAATCAGTGTGCTGGATAATGGCCCTGGGATCCCAGCCGCGCTTTTACCTGAGATAGTGCAGCCCTTTTATACCACCAAACCTCAAGGAACGGGATTAGGCTTAGCCGTGGTGCAGTCGGTGGCTAAGGCCCATGAGGGTGAAATGCACGTCAATTCAGTCGTGGGTAAGGGCAGCTGTTTTACCTTATGTTTACCATTACATGCCGTGGCACCAATGCCAGCGCAAGTAGTAGGAGGTTAACCTTATGTCTACAGCTCAGATTTTAGTGGTCGAAGATGATGCTGGCCTACGTGAAGCCTTGGTTGATACGTTAATGCTGGCCAATTACGAATGCAGCGAAGCGGACAGTGGTGAAGCCGCCTTAATGTCGTTAAGTCGTCGTCGTTTTGATTTGGTGATCAGTGATATCCAAATGGGCGGCATGTCGGGCTTAACCTTATTGCAAAATATCAAAGCTAAGTATCCTGAGGTTCCTGTGCTGCTCATGACGGCTTATGCCACCATAGATGATGCGGTGAAAGCCATGCGCGAAGGGGCGATTGATTATTTGGCCAAACCCTTTGCTCCAGAGGTGTTGCTTAATCAGGTAAGCCGCTATGCGCCAGCGCAAAAGTGCGAATCGGGTAAACCTGTTTATGGCGATCCCAGTACCGAAGCCTTACTTAATTTGGCAGCTAAAGTAGCCAAAAGTGATGCCTCCGTGATGGTGACGGGCCCCAGCGGAGCGGGTAAAGAAATCATGGCGCGCTATATTCATGATATGTCACCGCGTAGCGAGCAGCCCTTTGTAGCCATTAACTGTGCGGCCATTCCTGAAAATATGCTTGAGGCCACCTTGTTCGGTTACGAAAAAGGCGCTTTCACGGGCGCAGTTCAAGCTTGCCCTGGTAAGTTTGAGCAAGCGCAGGGAGGCACCATTTTACTTGATGAAATCACCGAGATGGCATTGAGTTTACAATCTAAATTACTGCGGGTGTTGCAAGAAAAAGAAGTGGAGCGCCTTGGCGGTCGCAAAACAGTGAAATTAGATGTACGGGTGTTAGCGACCAGTAACCGCGATTTAAAACAAGCCGTTAGTGAAGGTAAATTTAGGGAAGATTTGTACTATCGTCTCAACGTATTCCCGTTGCAGTGGTTACCATTGCAACAACGACCTGGGGACATCATTCCGTTAGCTGAGCATTTGATTACACGCCACAGTGAGCAGACACTTATTTTGTCTGATGAGGCTAAGGGGCGTCTCATTAACTATCCTTGGCCGGGTAATGTGCGTGAACTTGAAAACGTGGTACAACGCGCGCTGATCTTGGCCAGCGGTAGCCGCATTGAATTAGATCATTTGATCTTAGAAGATGAACTGATTGCTGCAGGTCAAGTCGTGACTGTCGGCAATGAACAAACTAGCCGACCCCAACCAACCGCCGAAGACAACTTAGGCGATGAGTTAAAACAGCAAGAGCACCAAATCATATTAGATGCGCTAAAAGCCTGTGGGGGAAAACGTAAAGACGTGGCCGAAAAGTTAGGAATAAGCCCAAGAACACTCAGATACAAACTGGCTAGAATGAAAGAGTCTGGGTTAACTGTTTAGATAATTGTTGTCATCACAGACAGTAAAAAAGGCGGATTTTCCGCCTTTTTTATTTTTGGCCTACAAATTGCTTTATTCAAATTATCATGAGGCTATCTCGAAGATGACAGGGAGATAGTCAAGATGTTGACAGTATTTGGAGGCCAAAATGAACGTGACCGATTCATCGATATTATTTAATGAAATGCAAACCTTGTCGTTGCAAGCAAAAGGGCTTGAATCTCAGTTGCCTGCAACGTCAACGACACATGGGGAGTTCTCACAACTTCTGAAACAAGCTATCGACAACGTAAATAGCTTACAGCAAAATACCAGTGAGTTACGTAATCGCTTTGAAATGGGTGATCGTGATGTAAGCTTAGGGGATGTAATGATTGCATCGAGCAAATCAGGTGTGGCTTTTGAAGCGACCGTACAAGTGCGCAATAAAGTAGTAGAAGCATACAAAGAAATCATGAGTATGCCGGTGTAGTTTAAGGATATTTTACGTGGCTGATACAAACCCAAATACCGACTTAATGGTTGGCAATAACAGCACCGCCATGAGTCAAGGCGATCAACTTGAGCAAGGGGAGCAAAAAAGCTCAGCCCTGTCTGTGCTCGGCAATGTTGATGTGCTGCGACAAGTCACCATTATTATCGGTTTAGCCATTGTTCTTGCCATTGTGGTGATCCTGTGGCTTTGGGGTAAAGCACCTGATTATCGCCCTTTAGGCACCTTCCAGACAGAGCAACTGATTACGACTCTCGATTTTCTCGACCAAGAAAAAATACCTTATCAGCTTGAAGGTAACACCGTGTTGGTGATTGCCGAAGACTATCAAAAAATCAAATTACGCATGACGCGCAGTGGCGTTGCCCCTGTGGATGAGCAAGGCGATGAAATCCTGTTACAAGACATGGGATTTGGTGTCAGTCAACGCCTTGAAAGCGAACGTTTAAAACTCAGCCGTGAACGTCAATTAGCCCTTGCGATTCAAGCCATGAAAAACGTGCAAAAGGCACAGGTATTATTGGCTATCCCGAAAGAAAATGTGTTCACACGGCGCGAGCAAAAAGCCAGTGCTACTGTGGTGGTGACCGTGAGTCGCGCCAATAGTTTAACTCAAGAAGAAGTCGACTCCATTGTCGATATGGTATCATCGGCGGTACAAAACCTCGCGCCCTCAAGGGTAACGGTGACCGACCAACGCGGCCGATTGCTCAATTCCGGTAGTCAAGACCCACTCGCCGCCAAAAGCCGTAAAGAGTTTGAGCTAGAGCGTAAGCGCGAAGAAGAATACAAAAACAAAATCGATTCCATCTTAATTCCTGTGGTCGGTTTTGATAGCTACACTGCCGAAGTGGATGTCACCATGGATTTTACCGCGGTGGAGCAAACCCAGAAGCGCTATAATCCAGATCTACCCGCACTACGCAGCGAAATGACCGTTGAAAATTCAACCATGGGGGGCGACGGCGCCGAGGTACCAGGCGCGTTAACCAATCAGCCGCCGATGGACGCCGAGATTCCTGAAGATGCAACGGAAGGAGGCGCAGGCGGTGCGGTGGGCTCAAGTCACAAAGAAGCTACTCGAAATTATGAGCTAGATACCACTATCAGCCATACTCGCCAGCAATCAGGCTTTGTTCGACGCTTGACGGTATCGGTCGCCATTGATTACCAAGCGCAAACCAATGAAGAAGGCACTGTCACACGTACGCCCAGAACGCCTGAGCAGTTAGCCAGTATTCGTCGGCTATTGCAAGGTGGCCTAGGTTTTGACGTTAATCGCGGTGATATGCTTGAAGTGGTGACCGTTCCGTTTAATCGTCCTGAACTTGACAATATTGAAGCGCCGGCATTTTGGCAATCGGATCAGTTTTATCAAATGCTGCGTTTTGGTGGCTCAATGCTGGTTATCCTCATTGTGGTCTTTGCCATTATTCGACCTATGCTGAAGAAATTGCTTTACCCAGACTCAGTGGAGAAAGAAGACTTTGAAATGGGCGGTGCAGTGGGCTCGTTAGCGGGCGATGATGATTTGAAATTGGTGGCAGCCGATTCGGATGAGCTTGATTTTGGCATAAAAGATGGCCAATTCATCCTACCTGATCTACATAAAGATGAAGATCTCGTGAAAGCGGTGCGCGCTCTGGTGGCCAATGAGCCTGATCTTTCAGCCCAAGTAATTAAAGATTGGTTAAACGAAGATGCCTGACGAAAAGAAAGACCCCGAAAAGTTTGATATTTCCTCTCTGACCGGATTGGAAAAATCCGCCATCCTGATGTTGAGTTTGACCGAAGAAGATGCTGCGCAAATTTTTCGCCACCTTGAGCCGAAGCAAGTGCAACGCTTAGGGATGGCAATGGCATCAATGAAAGACTTTTCACAAGAAAAAGTGACAGCGGTGCACCGGGGATTTGTCGAGGACATCCAGAAATTCACCAATATCGGTATCGGCAGTGAAGACTTTGTTCGTAATGCCTTAACCCAAGCCTTAGGTGAAGATAAAGCGGGTAACCTTGTTGAACAAATTGTCATGGGCAGTGGTGCTCGCGGCTTAGATTCATTGAAATGGATGGACGCACGCCAAGTGGCCAGCATTATCCAAAATGAGCATCCACAAATTCAAACGATCGTTTTGTCATACCTTGAGCCTGAGCAGTCGGCAGAAATCATGAGTCAGTTCCCTGAGCGAGTCAGACTGGATTTGATGATGCGTATCGCCAATCTTGAGGAAGTACAACCCGCGGCGCTGCAAGAGCTTAACGAGATCATGGAAAAACAATTTGCGGGTCAAGCAGGGGCACAAGCTGCGAAAATGGGCGGCTTGAAAGCGGCTGCCAATATTATGAACTACCTAGATACCAGCATAGAAGGCCCATTAATGGACTCTATTCGTGAGTCTGATGAAGAGATGAGTCAACAAATTCAAGATCTGATGTTCGTATTTGATAACCTTATTGATGTTGATGACAGGGGTATCCAAGCGCTATTGCGTGATGTACAGCAAGATATCTTGCAGCGGGCACTAAAAGGTGCAGATGACCAGCTCAAGGATAAGATCATGCGCAATATGTCGAAACGTGCGGCGGAAATGTTGGCTGATGATCTCGAAGCCATGGGCCCAGTACGTGTTAGTGAAGTGGAAGCGGCGCAAAAAGAGATCCTATCGGTTGCGCGCCGCCTTGCTGACTCGGGCGAAATTATGCTTGGTGGTGGCGGTGGAGATGAATTCCTATAATGGCAACCCAATCAGATCATGATGCTAAGCCGGAACTTTGGCAAATCCCTGAAGTCGACGTTGAAAGCGATGAAGAGACAACCAATGCCCTCAATATGCCTCATAACTGGTTTCATCAACCAGAAGTTGAGGCAGAAGAAGAGCAGGCGCCACCAGCACCCCCCTCTTTAGAAGAAATAGAAGCGATCCGCCAAGCTGCTTATCAGGAAGGCTTTGAACAAGGCCAAACTGAGGGGTTTGCCCAAGGTGAGCAACGTGGCCACAGCGAAGGCTATGAACGAGGCCATGAAGAAGGCCTCGCGCAAGGGATCGAGCAGGGGCTCGTTCAAGGTGAGCAGCAAATTAATGAGCAAACGCTGCGTTGGCAACAACTGATGGCTCAGTTAGCTAACCCCCTTAGCCAACTGACTCAAGATGTAGAGCTACAACTGGTGCAACTCGCGTTGCAACTTAGCCAACAGATAGTGCGTACCGAAGTGACCACCAATCCCCAAGTGGTATTAACGGCACTAAAACAAGCCATTGACGTGTTGCCCTTCGCCAATCAAACCATGCACCTGCACTTTCACCCTGATGACGTAGACATGATCAATCAAGTTTATAGCGCAGAGGAATGTGATAAGCGGGGTTGGGTGCTGATTGCTGAGCCTAGCTTACAACGCGGCGACTGCCAAATTAAAACCGAGTTGTCGAGTGTTGATTACCCACTTGAGATGCGAATTAATCAGGTGCTTAAGCAATTTTTAGCGGCCAATAATCAGCATATGAATGAGGCCCGTGCCGCTGCAGAGCAACAGGTTGCAGCGCAAGTGCCCAAACCACCCGAACACCCTACACAGACACCCGATGTTAGCCCCTTTGATGCAAGGGATGAAGCCAATGAAGAGAATGCTGTCAATGTGGCTGATGAGCCTGATGATCATGCCAATGATGTAACAGGTGATTTAACAAAAGATAATCATGACTTACCTTAGCCAACGCTTAGCCAACTACGTGACTGATGAGTTAGTACCTAAACCCATCGCTGCCGGTAAATTGACACGTGTTGTCGGGTTAACACTTGAAGCCATTGGTTGTAGCGCCCCTGTGGGCAGCTTATGCCAAGTGGAAACCCTAGACGGTTTGATTGAAGCGGAAGTGGTGGGCTTTTCTGGTGACAAGTTATACCTTATGCCCAGTGAACGTCTGTCAGGCGTGTTACCCGGGGCGCGGGTGATCCCAATGACTCAGGCCCAAGGCATTCCGGTGGGAATGGAATTACTAGGCCGGGTTATTGATGGTGTTGGCAAGCCCCTTGATGGCCTTGGCGATATTATGAGTCCCGATCACGTTAAATTTGGCTCAGCGCGGATCAACCCTCTCGCTAGGGAGCCTATTCGCCACCCCATGGATGTTGGTGTGAGAGCGATCAATGCCATGATAACTGTGGGTAAGGGTCAACGTATG
Source organism: Motilimonas eburnea (assembly GCF_021295345.1). Classification (GTDB taxonomy): domain Bacteria; phylum Pseudomonadota; class Gammaproteobacteria; order Enterobacterales; family CBDFNC01; genus Motilimonas; species Motilimonas eburnea. Next base: position 64,199 of record NZ_JAIMJB010000007.1, on the reverse strand, counting down.
GGGCTGTTTGCAGGCTCGGGGGTGGGTAAAAGTGTGCTGCTGGGCATGATGACCCGCGGCAGTAGTGCCGATGTGGTTGTGGTGGGGTTAATCGGTGAGCGTGGCCGTGAAGTAAAAGAGTTTATTGATGATATCTTAGGTGATGAAGGGCGTGCGCGTTCGGTTGTGGTTGCCGCGCCTGCTGATGCTTCGCCTTTGATGCGTTTAAAAGGTTGCGAAACGGCGTTAACCGTGGCGGAGTATTTTCGAGACCAAGGGCTAAATGTCCTTTTGCTTATGGATTCCTTAACACGTTTTGCTCAAGCACAGCGTGAAATTGCGCTGGCTATTGGTGAGCCGCCCGCAACCAAGGGCTATCCTCCTTCTGTGTTTGCTAAGTTACCCGCTTTAGTTGAACGTGCTGGTAATGGTAATCAGGGCCAAGGCCAAGGTGGGATCACGGCGTTTTTTACGGTATTGACCGAAGGCGATGATTTACAAGATCCCATTGCCGATGCCGCTCGGGCAATACTTGATGGGCATATCGTGTTATCACGTGAGCTGGCTGACGCGGGGCATTTCCCCGCAATAGATGTGGCTAAATCCATCAGCCGGGTGATGCCTATGGTCACCAGTGATGAACATCAAATGCTGGCACGCGCGATCAAGCAGGCTTATTCTTTGTATCAAGAAAACAAAGACCTGATCACCATAGGTGCGTATTCACGCGGTAGCGATCCGCGAATCGATCAAGCGATTAATATCAAGCCTAGGTTGGATCACTTCTTGCAGCAGCCCATGAAAGAATCCGTTAATTACGAAAATAGCTTGAGCCAATTAGCGGGATTGGCGCAAGAGTTTGTTAATGGCGGGCAAAGAGCGTAAATAACCCGTGTAAGCTAGATTGGGGTGGGGATGTCTGATAAAGCATTGTTGTTGGTTTTAGATCAGCATAAGCAACATGAGCAGCAAGCGGTGCAAGAATTAGCGCAGGCACAGCAGCAGCTGGTGGCGTTTCGTCAACAATTTGCTAATTTACAAAACTACCGAAATCAATATGTTAAGCAAATGCACGACAAGGGCTCATCAGGCTTATACGCAGACAGCTACTCTTACTATCAAAAGTTTATCGTGAAGCTAGAAGAGGCCATGTTACAGCAACAAGCCGCCCTGCCTAAAGTGATGCATCAGGTTGAGTTGAAAAAAAAGCATTGGATTGAGATGCAAAGTAAACGTAAGGCCGTGGAAACCCTACTCGCTAAACGCGCTCAAGCGGCGCAGAAAATAGCGAATAAAAGGGAGCAAAACATGCTCGATGAATTTGCCAACTTTCAGTTCTACCAAAAGCAAAATCAATCTTTTTAGTCTTTTACCCCTCTTGTTGCCAAGAGGGGGGATCTTAATGCTCACCGCGTTATTAAATGGAAGCCCCCTCAACCTCTGTGAATTTCATGCAAACACTGGGTCTATCCATTCTAGTTTTGGAACGAAAATTGCTTAGAAATATAGCTCAGGAATGTAGCCTAGAAGTATTACCTAGAAATATGACTTAAGCCTTTCGCTGGGGTATTGCGATAGGCTGCAATGATGTCGATATAGCGAGTTATATGGGCTTTAGCGAGAGGAGCTTTATGCATGATGGCAAGTAGTAAAGCAATGCATGTGGGTCATTTCGGCAATCTTTTGCCACCAAGAATACGGATGTAAGTATGATGCAATCAGTGCCAATTAATGTCAGTCAGGCGACGTCTTCGGGGAATGCCTCGGCCCAAGAGTCGGTCGGCGTGATCGCCGAATCAAACCTTGCGCAAGAAAAGTCTCTTGAATTCAAAAAAACTTACGAAGCGGCTAAAAATAAAAAATCAGAGCACCAACAAATGGATGTGCAGGAGCAAGCGGTCAAACGGGCTTGGCAAGATGACGTTGAAGCATCAAAAGCGAGTCGTCAAAAAGCTGACAGCCAAGCGCAAGAAAAACAGCGCACACCACAGCATGGTTTAAAAAGTGCACAAGAGGCGCAAGGAGACACAACAGAGCCGGGCAAGGCAAAAAGCAAAGAGGGGGACAATAAGCCCCTTAGCCACGATATTTTGGCGCAAATCCAAGCGGCAGAGCAGCAGGTAAGGCCGAGGTCGGATTCGGGCATTGGCGCCACCGAAGCAATAAACTCCCATGCAACGTCTGGCTTTCAGGAGCCATCAAGGGCGTCTGTTGATGATAGCAAGCTCACCTCTAAGGATAAATTAAGCGAGCATGCTTCAGCGTCATTGAACACGCCTCTTAATCCCATTAGTCAAATCTTGGCAAAACAAGTGAGTGAAGGGGGCGCGACCCAGGCCGCTGAGAAGTTAGTCGATCCAATGGGAGGAACAAAAGAAGCAGAATCCAGTGCGAAGTTAGTGGCTGTTCTGTCTGAGCAAGCCAAACCGGAGCAGGCAGGTCATCAAGCTGACACTGCCCCTGTTTCTGCGCTGACTAAAGTAGCGGCTCAAGAGGGTGAACAGGTAAGTGAAGATGAAGTGCGTGTTCAACTCGCCTCCAAAGCGGTGGCCACTGAGTCACAGCATGAACCAAAGCTTGAACTTAAGTCAGACCTAAATCAGGCTAAAAATGAGTCCGCTGTGTCTCAAGGGGGAGCGGGAAAAGAACAGCAAACCATTGACTTAAAGACACCTGAGCGGCAGGGGCAAGGCAGCGCTAACGGCACGGCGGCACCGGTCACCTCTGCAATGAAGGATGATTCAACGGCGGCTCAGCATGAGCCCAGTGAGCAAGGCGAGTCTAAAGATATCAAGCTCTCTCGCGCCAATGTGGTGGACGGTGACAAAAGTCAACATGCTGCTAGCCTGACGAGCAAAGAGACAAAATCAGACATGCAAACGGGTTCACCTCTTTCATCCACTCACAATAATGTGCAGCAAAAGCTATCTCAACCATCGAGCCAAGTAGGTGAAACACAACAAACTGGCTCTTCAGGTAACCCTGTTTCAGGTAATCCTGTATCAGGTAATCCTGCTTCAGCTAAAAATACAGCTGACTTAGATGTCATTACTCAGTCCAAAAGTCAGGCCAAGAATCAGTCTGACGTTGATTCCCCTAAGTTGACAGGGGTTGTTTCGGAGTCAAACAAAGCCGCCACAATGCAGCAAGAGAAAGGCGCGGTGGGTAACCCAGACATTGCCAATGGCTTTAATGTCACAAAAGCAACTCCGCAAAGGGAGCAAGTAGGGGCGGGATCGAGTTTACCTGAACTGGCCCAGAACCAGAGTAAGACTAGTCCAGACAATTCAGTTGACACCCTGTCACCGAATAAAGATGTGAATGGGAAAGAGACGATATTAGGTGACAAGCTTGATACGCGGGCAGCATTAAAGCAACAAGGTAAGGAAATGGCTGCTCAAGCTCATCAAGAAGAGTCATTTTCACGTGAAGCGTCAGTAAAAGAGCAAACCCAAACGTCGATAAAAGGGCAAGGGATGAGTCGAGAGCCGATGGCCCAGCCTATTCCTGCGCCAATCACACAACAAGCTCAAAGTGCCCATCAACCCCCAAATGCTAGTGCTCAATTTAGTCAGGTACTAGGCGGGGTAGCGCAAACCTTTGGGATGAGCCAAGCCACCACTGCGCCAGCTAATCCAGCCAGTGCTTTTGAAATAAGTCAAAAGTTTGAACTGGCAGCAAAAGAAGCGCCCAGTGTGCTGCGTGAGCGTATTACCATGATGATGAATAAAGGCATTACTCAAGCAGAGATCAAATTAGACCCCGCTGAGTTAGGCAGCATGCACGTGAAATTATCGATGCAAAATGATCAGCTTAGCATCCAGGTTCAAACCACTCAGGCGCAAAGTAAAGAATTAGTTGAACAGCATATGCCAAGGTTGCGTGAGATGTTGAATCAGCAAGGCATTAACTTAGGTGAAAGCCAGGTTGGGCAACAGCAGTCAGGGTCTAAGGAAACGGCGCAATCGCATCAACAGGATCATCGCAATGGCCAAGGCGAACAACAAGTGAGCAACGCTAATGAAGTTGAGTTACGGGCGGTGCCAAATTATGTGCAGTCAAGCTCAGCAATTGATTATTATGCATAGACTGACTATGGCCTAAAGCCATTGTTATGTAATAATTAACCCAGCTTTTAATTTTTTTAACGGATGATGTCATGGCTGAAGCGGAAAATGAGAATTTAGAGTTAAACGAAAACAAAGGCGGCAAAGGCAAGCTCATTATTATCATTGTGGCAGTTGTGGTTTTACTTGCTGGTGGTGGCGGTGCTGCCTTTTTCCTGATGGGCTCAGATGAGCCAGCGCAAAGCGAAACAACTGAGGCAGAGGCTAAGCCTCAAGTGGACACGTCTACCCTAAGGGCTGTTTATGTGGGGATGCCAAGGCCATTTGTGTTTAATGTTGCCGGAGACGTACGCGACCGGTTAGTGCAAATTAAAGTGCAGTTAATGGTGCGTGGGACAGAAAATGAGAACCATGCCAAAGCGCATATCCCTTTGATTGAAGGAACCTTGTTGAGTGTATTTAGCTCAGCGACCGAGGAAGAATTGCGCACGGAAGTGGGCAAAACAGAAATACGCAAGAAGTCACTACAAGCCGTACAAAAAGCAATGAACGAAGTGGCATCGGCCCCCGTGGTTGAGGCTGTGCTATTTACCGGCTTTGTTTTACAGTAGTCCACTAAAGGGTTAATGGATTAATAATGAGCGATCTTTTATCACAAGACGAAATTGATGCGCTACTTCACGGGGTTGACGATGTTGAGGAAGAAGAATCCTCCCCCGTTGAAAATAGCAATGCGGTGCATTATGACTTCTCCTCTCAAGATCGTATTGTTCGCGGTAGGATGCCAACCTTGGAGTTGGTTAATGAACGTTTTGCCCGCCATTTGAGGATCAGTTTGTTCAACATGATGAGACGAACCGCTGAGGTCTCCATTAATGGTGTGCAAATGCTTAAATTTGGCGAGTATGTACACACTCTATTTGTACCAACCAGCCTTAACATGGTGCGTTTTCGCCCGCTCAAGGGCACAGGTTTGATTACCATGGAAGCCCGCTTAGTTTTTATCTTAGTGGAGAACTTTTTTGGTGGAGATGGCCGCTACCATGCCAAGATTGAAGGGCGGGAGTTTACACCAACGGAGCGCCGCATCATTCAAATGCTACTTAAAATTGTATTTGAAGACTACCATGATGCCTGGGCGCCGGTAATGGATGCGGAATTTGAATACCTCGACTCTGAAGTTAACCCGGCCATGGCTAATATCGTGAGCCCAACAGAAGTGATCGTGGTCAATTCCTTTCATATTGAACTTGATGGTGGCGGCGGGGATTTTCACATCGCCATGCCTTACTCCATGCTTGAGCCCATTCGTGAATTATTGGATGCGGGGGTACAAAGTGATAAAGAAGACACCGATTTCCGTTGGAGTAAGGCACTAAAAGACGAGATCATGGATGTGCCCGTTGAACTCAGCACCCGGTTGCTTGAGACTGAATTGAGTTTACGTCAAATCATGGAATTAAAGGCGGGGGATGTGATCCCGGTTGAAATGCCAGAAGCCATGACCGTGTTTATTGAAGACTTACCGACTTACCGCGGTAAGATGGGGCGCACTAAAGACAATTATGCGGTTAAGATCACTGAGAAACTGAAACGCCCTGATTCGGTTAAGAGTGAATTAGAGTTAGTCACCCGCCAAGGTAAGCGCATCAATAATGACGCCGCGAGTTTAGAAGTATTAGAGGATGAAATCGATGAGTGATGATCAACAAATGGCAGATGAGTGGGCTGCCGCGCTAGAAGAGGCGGAAGGTGCAGCACAACCTGCGGAGCTTGAGCAATTTGATAGTGATGATGGCCCGTCTATCTCATCGGAAGAAAAACGCCGTTTAGACGCCATTATGGACATACCTGTCACTATCTCAATGGAGGTGGGACGTAGCCATATTAGCATTCGTAACCTATTACAATTAAACCAAGGTTCGGTGGTAGAGCTTGATCGCGTGGCCGGTGAACCTCTTGATGTGTTAGTTAACGGTACCTTAATTGCGCACGGTGAAGTGGTCGTGGTCAATGATAAGTTTGGGATCCGCTTGACCGATGTTATCAGCCAAACCGAGCGGATAAAGAAACTAAAATAATGAAGTATGGATTTGCCTTATTCCCGCTACTGATGTCTTTGCCCGCTTGGTCGTCAGAGCAGCGCCCGCCCGATCTCGACTTTGTCTCTGTGTTGTCGGTATTGGTGTTTGTTTTACTGCTGATAGTGGGCCTAGCTTGGCTGTTTCATCAAACCAAGTTTAGTCGCTATTTTGGCCAAAATGGCATTAAAGTGGTGGCAACTACCCCCCTTGGCAGAAAAGAAAAGCTCATGGTTGTGCAACTGGGTGAGCAACAATACTTACTTGCCGCAACGGCGCAGCAGATCAATTTGATTGACAAATTGGAACAACCTTTAGCCGAGCCAACAGAGCCGCCCGTACCTTTGGCGGGCGCATTTGCTGAGCAATTAGCCAAGGTAATAAAAAAAGATGAAAAAAACCAATAACTGGATTTTTGCTTGGCTGTTAATGATGTTGTTTGCCCATCCTGTGGCGGCGCAAACAGGTGCATTGCCTGCCATTACGGTGACAACAGGCCCTGATGGGGCGCAAGAGTACAGCTTAACGCTACAAGTGCTGGGCTTGATGACGGCGCTGAGCTTTTTGCCTGCCATGGTGATCATGATGACGTCTTTTACTCGGATCGTGGTGGTCATGAGTATTTTACGTCAAGCCTTGGGCTTACAACAAACGCCGTCAAATCAAGTCATTATCGGTATCACCTTATTCATGACCTTTTTTATCATGGCGCCCGTGTTTGAGCGGGTGAATGATCAAGCCTTACAGCCCTATTTAGCAGAGCAGATTTCCATCACCGAAGCCATTGATAGGGGCCAAGGGCCGCTGAAAGATTTCATGTTAGCCCAAACCCGTGTGACCGATTTGCAGACCTTTGTTGAAATGGCGGACATACAAGTGTCTTCTCCTGAAGAAGTCCCGATTCATGTTTTGATCCCAGCGTTTGTGACCAGTGAGCTTAAAACCGCTTTCCAAATTGGGTTTATGATTTTTATTCCGTTTTTGATTATTGACCTTGTGGTAGCCAGTATCCTGATGGCCATGGGTATGATGATGCTGTCACCGATGATTGTATCTTTGCCTTTTAAACTCATGCTATTTGTATTAGTTGATGGTTGGAACTTAATCATCGGCAGCTTGGCCGCCAGTTTTGGTTTGTGATCAGACTAAGGAGCCAATATGTCACCCGAAGTCTTTGTTGATATTTTCAAACATGCATTGTGGCTGGTACTGATCCTCGTTTCTGCGTGTATCATCCCTAGCTTAATCATTGGCTTAGTGGTGGCGGTGTTTCAAGCGGCGACCTCGATTAACGAGCAAACCTTAAGCTTTTTACCGCGTTTAATTATTACCATTTTGGCATTGATGTTTGGTGCTCACTGGGGGTTTAGAATGTTAATGGAGTTTTTCTATACCATGATTGAACAGATCCCAAGCGTCGTTGGCTAATGAGCTTTCCTGCTGATATCGTTATCTCTTGGCTCTCGAGCTATATCTGGGCTTTATGTCGGATCTCGGCCATGTTGATGGTGATGACGGGCATTGGTGCGAAAACGACGCCAAAGCGTATCCGTTTGTTGCTGTCCTTAGCCCTTACTTTTATGGTGGTGCCTGTACTACCTGAGCCGCCGCCGATCCCATTATTCTCTGGACAAAGCTTTTTGGTTGCGCTGCAACAAATTCTCATAGGCACAGCGGTGGGGACCGTTTCTGTGTTTGTGATGCAGACCTTTGTGATTGCTGGCCAGATTATTGCAATGCAAACAAGTTTAGGCTTTGCATCCATGGCGGATCCCCTCAATGGGCAATCTTCACCTGTCGTTGGTCAGTTTTATCTTATGTTGGTTACCTTGCTGTTTTTTGCTGTGGATGGCCATTTAGTGATGATCTATATGATAGTTGAAAGCTTTACCACGTTACCTATCTCAATGAATGGGTTAGCCCCATTACAATATGAAAAGCTAGCGGGGTGGCTAGGGGTGATGTTCACCGCAGCGTTAGCCATGTCCATGGCCTCCATTGTGGCCATGTTATTGGTGAATTTCTCTTTCGGTATCATGACCAGGGCCGCGCCGCAATTGAATATTTTTACCTTAGGCTTTTCAATTAGTATGTTGTTTGGCCTGTTTATTTTGTGGCTGACCATAGGCAATGTTGTATTACATTTTGATGGCCACTGGCAACGCGGGTCGGCATTGATGTGTGATCTACTCAATGGGGCTTGCCGACCCTAGGGCCTGTTGACCTTTGGAGATTGTTTTTGCAGCGATTTGTTGGATATTTATACAAGGCAGCGACTTTGTGGCATAGCTACCTATGCGAAAAGGCGCTAACGCAGTAGAAAGGACCAACAAACGCTGTCCTTTGGATTCGGCTAAAAGCGTTTTGCGCGTCGTTGAGCGGTATTTACTTAGAATGCTAAGCTACACACCGCTCGCCTTGCCCAAAACGCTTTTATCTCGAACAAAAATTAACCACGAAAGGTCAACAGGCCCTAATCACTTACAGCAGCCAGGAGAATTAAGATGGCAGAAGCTGACGGTCAAGAAAAAACCGAAGACCCCACGGGGAAAAAACTCAGTGATGCCCGAAATAAAGGGCAAGTGGTCCGCTCTAAGGAGTTGGGCACGGCTGCTATCTTGATCATGGCGGCGTTTGCCTTGATGATGTTAGGCGATTATCTCGGTCATGCTTTTGTGACCATGATGAAAAAAGCCTTCACGTTTGAGCGTGATGTGGTGTTTGATCCCAGTCAGATGAAAGTGGTGTTTGCCAATGGCATTGGTGAAATGATTTTGCCGACACTGGCTATTTTAGTCGCTTTGTTCATTGCCGGTGTTGCTGGGGCCATCATGATCGGCGGTATGAACTTTAGTACCGAAGTGATGTTGCCCAAGTTGAGCAAAATGAGCCCACTTGCTGGGTTCAAGCGGATGTTTGGTAGTCAAGGTTGGATTGAATTACTCAAATCGATCCTTAAAGTGACGGTGATAGGCTTTGGCGTGTGGGGGATCTTGCATGTGAGCTTTGCCGATATCTTGGTGTTGAGCTCAACGCCATTAGGCTCAAGTGTTGAAGCGGCATTGGATATGCTGCTTTGGATGTTTTTAATTTTATGCTTGTCGCTTTTGGTGATCGTGGTGGTGGATGTGCCCTATCAGTTATGGCATCACAAAGAACAACTGAAAATGACCAAGCAGGAAGTGAAAGACGAGCATAAGGATCAAGAAGGTAAGCCAGAAGTCAAAGGGCGGATCCGCCGCTTACAGATGGAAGCCGCACAACGCCGAATGATGGGTGAGGTGCCAACGGCAGACGTGGTCGTCACTAACCCGACGCATTTTTCGGTGGCATTAAAATACGATGCGGCCAGCGGCGGTGCCCCTCGAGTGGTGGCGAAAGGCGTTGATCAAATCGCCTTGAAAATTCGTGAAATAGCACGTGAATATGAAGTGCCAGTGATGAGCTCACCGCAGCTTTGCCGCGCCATCTATCATACAACTGAACTCGAACAAGAAATTCCTCATGAGCTTTTTGTCGCGGTAGCGCAAATTCTTGCCTACCTTTTTCAATTAGAGCAATACCGTAAAGGCCGTGGAAAACGCCCAACCGCACTGCCTAAAGAATTTGATATGCCAGAGGGCTTTAAATATTAGGGCCTGTTGATCTTTGGAGCTTGTTTTTGCAGCGATTTGTTGGGTATTTATACAAAACAATCGTTGTGGGCAGCATCTTTGTGGCATAGTGAACTACGCGAAAAGGCGCTAACGTAGTAGAAATGACCAACAAACGCTGTCCTTTGGATTCGGCTAAAGCCCTTCGGGCGTAAGCATTCTACGCGTCGTTGAGCAGTATTTACTTAGAATGCTAAGCTACACACTGCTCGCCTTGCTCAAAACGCTTTTAGACAGGGTGTCTCCCTCTCGAACAAAAATTAACCACGAAAGGTCAACAGGCCCTAGTCTTATCCTTGAGTGAGGAGACTGTGGTTGATTTATTTGACCGTTAACTAAGTTTCAGTATTACTCGGGAAACTTTAACCCGTGGCATGTTGCATTAGGCTCGGTTATTGCATAGGGTTAAAACGTCATTTTTTTGTCGAACTATGTGAATGAATTTAAAGTCAAATTTAGCCGGTTTCTGGCAACAGCGCGATAAACTGATTAAAGGGGTGGGCGCGCCAGTCATGGTACTGGCGACCCTTGGCATGGTTGTCTTACCCATGCCCGCTTTCCTTCTCGATATTTTGTTTTCATTCAATATTGCTTTGGCATTGATCGTGTTGTTGGTGGCTATTTACACTAAACGTCCCCTCGATTTCGCGGCTTTTCCTGCTGTGTTATTGATTGCGACTTTACTGCGTTTGGCCCTGAATGTGGCGTCAACGCGAGTCGTGTTACTTGAGGGCCATCAAGGTGGGGATGCCGCGGGTAACGTGATTGCAGCTTTTGGCTCGGTGGTCATTGGTGGCAACTATGCGGTTGGTCTCATCGTGTTTTTGATTTTAATGATCATTAACTTTGTGGTGGTGACCAAGGGCGCGGGGCGTATTTCTGAAGTGAGCGCCCGCTTTACCCTTGATGCGATGCCGGGTAAGCAAATGGCCATTGATGCCGACTTAAACGCGGGCATGATAGATCAAGAGCAGGCGAGAATAAGGCGCGAAGAGGTGACCCGCGAAGCCGATTTCTATGGCTCGATGGACGGTGCCAGCAAATTCGTTAAAGGTGATGCCATCGCTGGCATATTGATCTTATTTATCAATATCATCGGCGGTTTTATTATTGGCATGGCGCAACATGGTTTGAGTTTTGGTCAAGCCGCTGAAATTTATACCTTGTTAACCATTGGCGATGGCTTGGTCGCGCAAATTCCTTCACTGTTATTATCAATTGCTGCGGCGATCACCGTGACTCGAGAAAACCGCTCAGAAGACATGGGTGAGCAGGTGATGGGACAAATGTTCAGTAACCCGAAAGCCTTAATGATCACCTCGGGCATACTCATTGTGATGGGGCTGGTACCGGGTATGCCACACTTTGCATTTTTATCTTTAGGTTTAGCCGCAGCGGGTGGCACTTACTGGCTAATGAAAAAGCAAAAAGCGGCGGCGGCCTCGGCGTTAGTCGAATCTGAAAAAAATGTGGCGAATAGTAATCCGGCAGCACAAACCAAAGAGCTGGGTTGGGACGATGTTCAACCCGTTGACACCATAGGGTTAGAAGTGGGATACCGACTGATCCCTCTGGTTGATAAAAGCCAAGGTGGTGAACTACTAGAGCGGATCAAAGGGGTTCGTAAAAAGCTATCGCAAGAATTAGGCTTTCTGGTTCCGCCGGTTCATATTCGTGATAACTTGGACTTACCGCCGAGTTATTACAGTATTTCTTTGATGGGGGTGACCAGTGGTCAAGCTGAAGTGTTCCATGATAAAGAGATGGCCATTAACCCAGGTCAAGTGTTTGGTACGGTAGAAGGGATCCCCACCATAGAGCCTGCTTTCCAATTAGACGCCTTGTGGATTTCACCCAGTCAACGTGAACACGCCCAAGCCATGGGATATACCGTGGTTGATGCGGCGACGGTGGTGGCGACCCACCTTAGTCAATTACTGACTAATCATGCCGCTCAGTTGCTCGGACATGAAGAAGTTCAAAATCTTCTCGACTTATTAGCGAAAAGTCATCCTAAACTAGTAGAAGGGTTGGTGCCGGACATTTTACCTCTCGGGGTGGTGGTTAAGGTATTACAAAGCCTATTAAACGAAGGGGTGCCGATCAGAGATATACGCACGATAGTGCAAACCTTGTCTGATTATGGTGTGAAGAGCCAAGATGCAGAAGTATTAACGGCGGCGTGTCGTATCGCATTAAAACGCATGATCAGTCAAAATATTGTCGGAGCGGAATCAGAAATACCCGTTATTACACTGTCTCCGGAGTTGGAGCAAATTTTGCATAACTCGATCCAAGCAGGGGGAAGTGAAGGGGCTGGTATCGAGCCGGGACTAGCAGAGCGGATCCAGAGCGCATTATTTGAAGCCTCACAACAGCAAGAGCTTGCGGGCCAACCCGCTGTTTTGCTAACGTCGGGGGTATTACGAACAACCTTGGCTAAGTTTGTTAAGAACACTATTCCTAGCTTGCAGGTACTCAGTTATCAAGAAGTGCCCGAAGACAAGCAAATTAGAATCGTTAACTCTGTCGGACAATAACCGACAGGAGACAGCAGTATGAAAATTAAACGTTTTTTTGCAAAAGATATGCGTGCTGCACTGGCTGAGGTTAAAGAGATCTTAGGGCCAGATGCGGTTATCATGTCAAATAAAAAAGTGACCGGTGGCATTGAAATTGTCGCAGCGGTTGATTACCAAGCCGCATCTGAAGCAAAGCCTGCAGCGAAACCTCAGGGCAATTTAAAAGAAGACAGCGTGGTGCTGTCAAACCGAGCTCGCGCAGGACATTCTTCGACATCCCAAGCTGCACAACAACAAGCAAAAACCATCAATGCTAAGTCTGGACAACACCTAGCGGACTCTTTGTCGGCTTTATTGGCAAAACAAGGCAAACCGACGCCCGTGCGAAAAGCCAACCAGCCAGCGACATTGATGGAACAAGAAAATTGGCAAAGTCCGAAACCTAAGCCTGCTCCTTCTCGACCAAGGCCTGCACCAGCGACCAGTGCCAGTAAGGATGATAAGGTACTCGAAGCCATGCGTGAGGAAATGGCTTCGCTGCGTAAATTACTTGAACATCAAGTGTCGGGCTTAATGTGGCAAGAGCTCGAACGTAAAGAGCCTGTGCGCGCCATGTTGATTAAGTGGCTCAATAAATCTGGCTTCTCAGATGATATTTCCGACCAGCTCGCCAGTTGCATACCGGAAAGCTGCACCCCTTATGAAGCCCAGCAGTACTTATCACAACTGTTAGAAGATCAAGTCGCCATCGGCGAAAACGAAATTCTTAAACTAGGTGGTGCTGTGGCGTTACTTGGGCCTACTGGGGTAGGTAAAACCACCACGATTGCGAAATTAGCTGCGCGCTTTGCCATGGAGCATGGTGCAGATCAGGTCGGAATGATCACCACAGACACCTACCGCATTGGCGCCCATGAGCAACTTGCCACCTACGGTAAGATTTTGGGCTGTGCTGTGCGAGTGGCAAAAGATGCGGACGAATTATCAGAGATTTTGTATCAAATGCGCACTAAACGTTTGGTGCTGATTGATACCGCAGGCATGGGACAACGTGATGTCAGGCTCTCGGAACAACTTGAAACCTTGATGAAAAACTCAAGGGTGAAAATTCGCAGCTTTTTAGTGATCCCAGCGACAAGTCAGCGCCGAGTTGTACAAGAAGCCATCGAACACTTCAGAAAAATTCCCTTATCTGGTTGTATTCTCACGAAACTAGATGAAAGTTTGAGTCTGGGCGAAATACTAAGTGTTACAATTAAACATGCTTTACCTATCTCTTATATTACAGATGGGCAACGTGTGCCCGAAGACATAAAAATTGCAAATGCAAAATACATGGTATCGAGTGCCTTGCGTTTAATGGAACAAGAAATGGCAAAAGATCAACATCAATGGTATAGCGAAGCAGATGACTGCCACACCTCGGAGTATTATGAATAAAACGATGTTAACTGATCAGGCAAGTGGGCTGCGAATGATGAAAAACAATAAAGTAAAGGTGATCACTGTCACCGGTGGTAAAGGCGGGGTGGGTAAAACCAACGTCACCCTTAATTTGGCCGCCTCCTTGGCCGCCCAAGGTAAGCGGGTATTGGTGCTTGACGCCGACTTAGGTCTTGCCAATGTCGATGTGTTATTGGGTTTACGTGTGACCAAAAACCTATCCCATGTGTTATCGGGAGAATGCACCTTAGACGAAGTCATTATTGATGCGCCGCAAGGCATGAAAATTATTCCGGCAACCTCTGGCACCAAGTCGATGGTGGAGCTGACTCCTGCTGAACATGCCGGTTTGATTCGTGCGTTTAGCGAATTACAAACCCCCATTGATGTGTTATTGGTGGATACCGCTGCGGGCATCTCTGATATGGTTCTTAGCTTTGCTCGTGCCGCCCAAGACATTGTTGTCGTGGTGTGCGATGAGCCAACCTCGATAACGGATGCCTATGCCTTGATCAAGCTCCTTAGTACGCAATATGGTGTGTTTCATTTTAAAATTGTGGCTAACATGGTGCGCAGTTTGCGTGAAGGGCAGGAATTATTTTCAAAATTAACACGCGTTACCGACCGCTTCTTAGACACGGCCTTGGAATTAGTCTCTTGTATTCCCTTTGACAACAATGTCCGTCAATCCGTTAGAAAACAAAAGCTGGTTGTAGAAGCGTTTCCGAAATCACCCTCATCATTAGCATTTAGAGCGCTATCAAGTAAAGCGGTGACCTGGCCTATTCCGAATCAACCGGGTGGCCACCTTGAGTTTTTCATCGAAAAGCTGTTAGACAGTAGCGCCGAAAATAGAGAGAAGGTCAGTGAATAAAGTCCACGCCTATACCAGTCAAGTTCAGCCGAATGAACTGGTTGAACGCTATGGACCTTTAGTGCAACGGATAGCACATCATCTATTGGCCCGTTTGCCTGCTAGCGTGTTAGTTGAAGACTTAACTCAAGCAGGTTTGATTGGGTTGTTAGAGGCCAGTAAAAATTTTGATGCCAGTAAAGGGGCCAGTTTTGAAACCTTTGCAGGGATCCGTATTCGCGGTGCGATGTTAGACGAAATGCGCCGTGGTGACTGGGTACCACGCAGTGTGCACAAAAATAGCCGCATGATTGCCCAGGCGATAGATCAAGTTGAAAAAGAACTCGGTGTCGATGCGAAAGATGCCGATATTGCAGCCAAATTAGGTGTTTCTTTAGACGAATACCACACGATGCTGCGCGAAGTGAATAGTGGAAAGTTAATCGGGATAGAAGATTTAGGGGCAGGACAAGAAAGTGTGGGAAGCGATGAAATGCTCGATAATTCACCACTTGATGGTGTTTTTGAAGAAAAATTTCAGCATCACCTCGCAACTTGTATAAAATCCTTACCCGAACGCGAAGCCCTTGTATTATCTTTATATTATGATGAAGAGCTAAATTTACGCGAAATTGGTGAAGTGTTAGATGTCAGTGAGTCTCGCGTCAGCCAAATACACAGTCAAGCCATCCACCGTTTAAAGGGGAGAATGACTGATTGGCAAAGATAGCATGTCGCTGTGGCATAAATGTAACTATACTGATTCTAGTTGCCTAAATAACATTTCAGCACAAAGAGTTGAGTTCAAACCAACTGCCATTTAAGGAGATTAAGTTGGATAAAAATATGAAAATTCTAATTGTTGATGATTTCTCAACAATGCGAAGAATAATCAAAAACCTATTGCGCGATCTTGGCTTCAACAATACCCATGAAGCGGATGATGGTAGTACAGCATTGCCGATGCTGAAAAATGGCGATTTTGAATTCCTAGTCACAGACTGGAACATGCCTGGCATGCAGGGCATTGACTTGTTAAAAGAGGTTCGCAAAGACGAAAACCTACGCCATTTACCCGTACTCATGGTAACGGCAGAAGCCAAACGTGAACAAATCATTGAGGCAGCTCAAGCAGGTGTGAATGGTTACATTGTTAAACCTTTCACTGCTGCAACCTTGAAAGAGAAGCTCGATAAAATTTTCGAACGGCTTCAATAAGGAGGCGTCGTGATGACAGACACCAACGAAGCCTTGCTTTCGCTTGAGCAAGCACGGCACTTAGTTGAACTACTTGAGCTTGGCGAGGTTGAGCAAGCGAACTCTTTGATATCTGGTGCGTTGTCTGATCCCGCCAAAAATGATTTATTTGAACAAGTGGGCCTATTGACTCGTCAGTTACATAACTCGTTAGTTGAGTTTCAAAATGACAATCGATTGTCAGAGTTAGCTAACAGTGAAATTCCTGATGCAAAAGACAGGCTCAGTTATGTCATCGAAATGACCGACAAGGCGGCAAACCGTACCATGGATGCCGTCGATGAGAGTTTACCCCTTGCTGACCGATTAAATGAGAATATTCAACAAGTTCTGCCCGGTTGGAATTGCTTAATGAACCGTGAATTAGAGTTGGTTGAGTTTAAGGAGCTATGTCACAAACTTGACAAGATCCTTAAGGATTCGGAACAAGATGCCGATAAGTTGAGGCAACTGTTGACCGAAATTCTCATGGCCCAAGACTTCCAAGACTTGACGGGTCAAATGATTCGGCGGGTGATATCCCTAGTACAAGAAGTGGAAGTCAAGTTAGTTGAAATGCTAACGATGTTTGGTGAAATTGAACGCAAACCAAAACAAGAGCAAGCCAGTGTCCCCAGTTCATCAGGAATAGAGGCCGAAGGCCCAATTATGAATGCAGAAGCAAGGGATGATGTGGTTTCTGGTCAAGATGACGTAGACGACTTGTTGTCGAGTTTAGGATTCTAGGAGTAGCGCATGGGCTTTGACGTCGATGAAGACATTTTACAGGACTTTTTAGTAGAAGCAGCGGAAATACTGGAGCTACTTTCAGAACAACTGGTTGATCTGGAAAAGCAGCCAGATGATTCCAACCTGTTAAATGCAATCTTTCGGGGATTCCATACCGTGAAGGGGGGAGCCGGTTTTCTCTCCCTGACC
This sequence comes from Motilimonas eburnea, assembly GCF_021295345.1. Lineage (GTDB taxonomy): Bacteria > Pseudomonadota > Gammaproteobacteria > Enterobacterales > CBDFNC01 > Motilimonas > Motilimonas eburnea. The sequence continues at coordinate 47,426 of NZ_JAIMJB010000007.1, read as the reverse complement.
GAATTAGTTGATTGTTGTCATGGTGCGGAAAACGTCTTTGATACATTGCGAAACGGCGGCCGTGCCGTTGATGCGGAATTAATGGATGTTATTTTGCAAGCCTTGGACAGCATCAACGAAATGTTTTCTCAAGTTCAAGCCCGTGAACCTCTAACGCCTGCTCCACCTGAAATCATTGATGCGTTGCATAAACTAAGTTTACCAGCTGGCGCTGAGCCTGCTGCACCAGAGCCCGTTGTTGAGCCTGAGCCCATCCCAGAGCCTGAGCCCTTGGTGGAACCGGCTGCATCCAATGAAGAAAGCTCGGCAGAAGCCGGTATTGATGAAATCACAGAAGATGAATTTGAGCGATTACTTGACGAGCTGCATGGCACGAAAGGGCCTACTGCGACCGCGCCAGCAGAGTCAGAGGTTGCTTCTGGTGATATCACAGACGATGAGTTTGAATCCTTACTTGATGAACTTCACGGCAAAGGGCAACACAAATCGGTCACGCCTGCACCGGCTGCTGATGATGGCTTGATTGATGACGATGAGTTTGAACGCTTGCTAGATGAACTTCACGGCAGCGGTAAAAGCCCAACTAACGAAACCAAACCTGCAGCGAGCCCCGCTCCCTCTGCACAAGCCGCTGCGCCCAAAGCCCAAGCTCCCTCAGCTTCGACTCCCGCGCAAGCACCCAAGCCATCAAGTCCGGCTGCACCCGCTGCAACTGCTGCGCCAGCAAAAGCCCCAGCAGAAAAACCGGCTGCCAATCGAGCCCCTGCGCCAGCTCCAGCTGAGTCAACGGTTCGTGTAGACACGCGCACCTTAGACGAGATCATGAATATGGTCGGTGAGTTGGTATTAGTACGAAACAGATTGGTGAGCTTGGGCATAAACAGTACCGATGAAGCCATGGCGAAAGCGGTAGCCAATCTTGATGTTGTGACAGCCGACCTGCAAGGTGGGGTGATGAAAACCCGGATGCAGCCAATTAAGAAAGTTTTTGGCCGATTTCCTCGGGTGGTCCGCGATTTAGCGCGTACCTTGAAAAAAGAAATTAACCTCACGCTAGAGGGTGAAGACACAGATTTAGATAAAAACTTGGTCGAAGCCCTAGCTGATCCCTTGGTCCACTTAGTGCGTAATGCCGTTGACCATGGTATTGAAATGCCAGATGTGCGTGAACAAAATGGTAAACCCCGACTTGGACAAATAAAACTGTCGGCTTCTCAAGAGGGTGACCATATCTTGCTCGTTATTGAAGATGACGGTGCCGGTATGGATGCTGAGAAGCTCAAGAATATCGCCATCAGCAAAGGTATTCTTGATCCGGATACGGCAGCGAGAATGTCCAACACCGAAGCTTACAGCCTTATCTTTGCTCCAGGCTTCTCAACTAAAGTCGAAATTTCTGATATATCCGGTCGTGGCGTTGGCATGGATGTGGTGAAAACCAGTATCACTCAGTTAAACGGCGCGATTCATATCGACTCTAATCTAGGTACAGGCACTCGGTTAGAAATCAAAGTACCTTTAACTCTGGCTATTTTACCGACCCTAATGGTGTTAGTCGGCAAACAAACCTTTGCCTTGCCGTTGACCAATGTTAACGAAATATTCCATCTTGACCTTAGAAAGACCAATGTGGTCGATGGCCAACTAACCGTGATTGTCAGAGAAAAGGCAATTCCACTGTTCTATTTACAGGATTGGTTAATCCGCAACGGCGCGCCTGCTAAGCAAAAACGTGATGGTTTGGGCCATGTTGTTATCGTGCAACTGGGCATGAAGCAAGTCGGTTTTGTGGTCGATAGCCTGATTGGCCAAGAAGAAGTCGTGATCAAAGCCCTTGATGATTTGCTGCAAGGCACACCCGGTATGGCGGGTGCGACGATCACCAGTGATGGTGGCATCGCGTTGATCTTAGATATTCCAAGCTTATTAAAGCATTATGCATAACACTTCGAAGTTGAGAAGGTAGATGTCAATAAAGGTATTAGTAGTAGACGATTCGAGCTTCTTTCGAAGACGAGTAAGTGAAATCATTAACCAAGATCCATTACTTGAGGTAATCGATACCGCCAAAAATGGCAAAGAAGCCGTCGAAATGACTCAACGGCTTCGACCGGACGTGATTACCATGGATATTGAAATGCCCGTATTAGACGGTATTTCTGCTGTGCGTGAGATCATGGCCGCCACACCTACGCCGATTTTAATGTTCTCATCCCTCACTCATCAGGGGGCCACGGCAACATTAGAAGCCCTAGAGGCTGGCGCATTAGATTTTTTACCCAAGAAATTTGAAGATATTGCTCGCGATAAAGACGAAGCAACAAAGACACTACAGCAACGTGTTAAAGCGATTGCTCGCCGACGCGTGTTTAGCCCGAGAACATCGATCGCTAAATCTCCTTCTGCCCAGACACCCACGACACCAGCTAGGCCTGCGTTAGAGCGCGCGTCAACGCGACCAGCCCCGGCTCGCGCTTCTACAACGCCTGCTTCGCCAGCCAAGCCAGCGCCTACTGCTGCTCCTCATTTCAAGCGCAGTGGTAAAAGTTACGATATTGTCACGATAGGTACCTCTACCGGCGGGCCAGTGGCTTTGCAAACGGTGTTGACGGCATTACCTGCTAACTTTCCGCTGCCGATCCTGCTGATCCAGCATATGCCTGCGACCTTTACCGCAGCATTTGCCGCGCGCTTAAACTCCCTTTGTAAAATTAAGGTGAAAGAAGCACAAGATGGTGATCCCATTGTCAAAGGGCAGGCTTATCTGGCCCCTGGCGGCAAACAAATGCTCGTTGAAGGCAGGGGAGCGAGTGCCCGCATTCGTATTGTAGAAGGCAATGATAAAGTCAATTACAAGCCTTGTGTTGATATTACGTTTGCTTCGCTGGCAAAGCTTTACCAGAGTAAAGTACTGGCTATTGTGTTAACCGGCATGGGAGCCGATGGCCGCGATGGTGGACGTATGTTGAAAAACATGGGGGCCACGATTTGGGCTCAGGATGAAAAATCTTGTGTGGTTTACGGTATGCCGCAAGCGGTCGCAAAGGAGGGAATCGCATCTGAGTCGTTACCCCTCGATCGTGTGGCCGCTAGGATCATGACGGAATTTACCTAATGGATATTTTGGGGTTGTTTGGTCTATTTTTGGCATTCGCCTCACTTATCATCGCAGAGTCGATCACGGGTGGGTCGCTGTCTTTTCTGTTAAATCTTGCCGCTTTTGTGATTGTGTTTGGCGGCACCATAGGCGCAGTATTATTTCAATCCACTGCGGATCAATTTGGTCATGCCATTCGCTTGCTTCCTCAGCTTATTACGCCAGATGTCTTACCCGTTAAACGGCAAACGGCAAAGTTAAAGCAGTGGGCAAGCACGGCAAGAACCCAAGGCTTTTTAGCGTTGGAGGCGGATATCGACAACACGAAATTGGACAGCTTTACCAGCAAAGGCTTGTCTATGATTGTTGACGGTGTTGATGCGATAACCCTACGCAGCGTTTTAGAACAAGACGTTGATCTTAAACAAGAGTATTACGAGCGCAGCGCTAAGGTCTATGAGGCCATGGGGGGCTACAGCCCAACGGTTGGGATAATAGGCGCGGTATTAGGGCTTATCCAAGCCATGTCCAATATCGATGATCCTAGTGTGTTAGGACGAGGTATCGCCGCTGCCTTTGTGGCAACCATTTATGGTGTCGGATTTGCTAACTTTGTCTTTTTACCGATTTGCCATAAATTACGCGCGCTGAACTATAAACAAACCCTTTATCATGAAATGACCATCGAGGGCTTAGTGGCCATTGTCAATGGTGAGAATGCGCTAGTGATAGAGCGGCGTTTAGAGTCGTTTGCCACTGAGAGGCATTGAGCATGGCGCGGCGCTCAAGAAAAAAGCACGTTCCAGAGCATAACCATACTGAACGTTGGTTGGTGTCTTATGCTGACTACATGACGTTAATGTTTGCGCTATTTGTTGTGTTATATGCCGCCGCCTCGGTGAATGAAGATAAGTATAAGGTGGTGATTGAGAATTTTTACACCGCGACCAAAGAGTTTTCTAAGCACGTTGAAGTATCCGATACAGAAGGTATCTTGGATAATGAAGCAGACGAAATAATTCAAGAGCAAGGCGCGGGTTTGATGGAAGATGCAGGCTCTGTGGTTGATGGCGGGCAGGATTTATCTAATTTAGACCGCAATAAACTAGGTGCGCCTTTAACTTCCCTTGAAACTGAATTGAATGAAAGCCTATTAAAGGAGCTTGAAAATGGTCAAGCCAGTGTGACCTTAGATGGCGATTGGCTAACCATAGATATCAGCAGTGGCTTGATTTTTCCAAGTGGCAGTGCCCAAGCATCATTGGCCTCCAAAGAGTTGATTAGTCGTATCGCAGCCATATTAACGCCGGTCAGTAATTTTTTACGGGTCAGAGGCTATACCGACGATCAGGGTATCAATACCGAGGTTTTTACTTCAAATTGGGAGCTGTCAGTGGCACGCGCCACAAGTATTTTACGTTTACTTGAAGCCGACGGTGTTAACCCAGCAAGGTTGGCGGTTGAGGGTTATGGTGAGTATTATCCTATTGCGAGCAATACCACCGATGAGGGGCGAAGAAAAAATCGCCGAGTGGTGATTGCGTTATCGAAATATGCTTACGAGGCAAAGGCGCAGGATGACCTGATAGACGTAGAAGCGAGTATTGAAACTCCCCCAGAAGCGACGACTGAACCTATACTTTCTAGGGAGGGTGCCGATAACAATGAAGAGAGTAAAATAATTGAGGTTGAGCTGCCTAACGGTGGCTTACGAATTACCACAAGACAGGAATAGCACTTTGATCGTTTGGACCGTGGCAAATCAAAAGGGTGGTGTAGGCAAAACTACAACGGTGATCTCACTGGCTGGCTTATTGGCTGAGCGAGGACACAGGGTATTGCTGATCGATACCGACCCCCATGCATCCTTGACCAGTTACCTCGGTTATGACTCCGACTTAATTGATGGCACCTTGTATGAATTATTCCAAACGCCTTCACCCACTAGGGAGGCGGTATTACGCTATACCTTGAAAACGCCGTTCGAAGGCTTAGACATCATTCCTGCCAACATGGCGCTAGCCACCCTTGATCGGGTTCTGGGTAATCGAGAGGGCATGGGGCTGTTTCTAAGACGGGCGCTTGACCAAGTCAGTAACGATTATGATTATGTGTTAATCGATTGTCCGCCGGTATTGGGTGTGATGATGGTGAATGCGCTTGCGGCGTGTAACCGAATATTAGTACCCGTACAAACAGAGTTTCTTGCCTTGAAAGGGCTTGAGCGAATGATCCGTACTTTCAATATCATGCAGCGTTCAAGGCCAACGCCATTTAAGTATTGTGTGATTCCTACCATGTTTGATAAGCGAACCAAGGCCTCACTGAGCACGTTGCAAGCCATAAAAGATAAATACCCTAAGGATGCTTGGAATTCGGTGATCCCGATAGATACTAAGTTCCGAGACGCCAGTTTAAAGCATATTCCCCCGTCGGCTTATTCACGTAATTGTCGCGGCGTGTTTGCTTATGAAACCTTACTTAACCATTTGCAGCAATTAGAGAACAAAGAGCAAGCAAAATAGTTTAACACAGGCTGCACGTGTGGCCCCTCGCGGGTGTATCACGACCAACACTGAGATGATGCGATATGGATGAAAGGAATTAGGCTAAAAAAATGAGTCGTTTGCCCAATGAAGATGCAATGGAGCGTTATTTTTCTGCGCTACTGGATGAGCCTAAAATGGAGCCTACTGAGCGCCAGGATCCGCAACAGACGTTGTCACAGGCGCAAGCCAGTGAGCTCCATCCTGCGACGCCTAAACCAGTTCATGTCCCAGTGAATGTCAGTCCGGTTTCGCATCAAGAGGGTAACATTCAACGTTTATTGGACAACGTGGCGCAACCCGAGCAACCGGCGCTGCAACCCTTACCTGAGAAACAAGCTGAGCCTACATTGTCGGTTGATTCACTCTTAGAGGAAGTAGACGATCAACTGGGTAGCTTAGTATCAATGGGCGCGGTATTGCCTGATGAACTGGTTTTTGCTGAACCTGAACCTGAACCTGAACCTGAACCTGAACCTGAACCTGAACCCGAAGTGCTCGCTACCCAAGAGGTGCAATTAACTGAGCAGACTGATGTCGACGTCGCTTCTGCCCCGCCCAATATGTCGTCTGGTTGGAAAAATATCGAGCCAGAAGAGGAATTTCAGGCGCTATTTTTTGAAGTTGCAGGCATATCTTTTGCGGTGATGTTGACGGAGCTAGGCGGGATCCACAAAATTGATGGTGTGACGAGCCTTTTTGGCAAACCGCCTTGGTTCTCGGGCATCATGACTCAACGAGATAAGAAACTCAATGTCGTCGATACTGCCAAATGGGTGATGACAGAGAGTGCACCGCAAGAGGTGGAATATAAATACCTCATATTGCTCGGCGATACCCAATGGGGATTAAGTTGCTGTAGTTTAATTGGTACTGAAAAATTAACTAAAGACCAAGTCAAGTGGCGCAATCAAGAAGGCAAACGTCCTTGGCTGGCGGGGATGGTCAAGAAGAAGATGTGTGCTTTACTGCATGTCAGTGAACTCGTGAAACTATTATCACGCGGGGTAAACATAGAAGGCGTATAAAAAAGGTCTTTTATCAAATATTTTGTATAACAGAACAGTTTTTACATCATTATTATCAGTGTCGTGCTAATTTTATGTTAGGTAACGATATTCTAGGTTAGAGGGAAAGCGGATGAGTGAACAACGAAATGTGGCTGAGAATGTGTCTGAAGACGAAGTTTTGCAATGGGTAACCTTTCAGCTTGAAAATGAAACCTACGGCATCAATGTTATGCAGGTACAAGAGGTTTTACGCTACACCGAGATAGCCCCGGTTCCTGGTGCTCCCGATTATGTACTCGGGATCATTAACCTGCGCGGTAATGTGGTAACGGTAATAGACACTCGCTCGCGTTTTGGTTTATGTCCTTCTGAAGTCAGTGATAACTCTCGTATTGTGATCATTGAAGCTGAGAAACAAGTGATTGGGATTATGGTCGATAGCGTTGCCGAAGTGGTGTATTTAAGAGCATCGGAAATCGATACTGCACCGAATGTCGGAACAGAAGAAAGTGCCAAATTTATTCAAGGCGTCAGCAATCGCGATGGCCAGCTGCTAATTCTTGTTGATCTGAATAAGCTCTTAAGTGATGAAGAATGGGATGAAATGAGTGCGCTGTAAGACATGCTAGATCCTATTGTATTGGCAAGCCTAAGCGGGCTTGCCTTATTGGTTTCCTTAATCGCCCTCATTTTGACTGTGCTGACCACCAAGAAACAGGCGAGGAAGATATTGGCCTTGCAGAAGGTGGTCAAAGATCTCGATAAGTCCAAAGAGAGTTTAAATAAGCAAATTGTTGAGCTTCATACCGGCTCGGTTGGCTTAGGAAAACGTTTTCAAGGCCTGCAGCGAGAATTAAAAGACTCCATTGAAAAGCAGCAAGAAATAGTGGACCTGGCGCCAGAGAACAAACTCTATAGCCGAGCCGTTAAGATGGTCGCCCTAGGTGCAGGTCTTGACGAGTTAATGAACGAATGTGAGCTGCCTAAAGCGGAAGCAGAGCTCTTAATTCGCCTGCATGGCAAGTCTTAATCTTAATGGTTAGCCTCATTACCATGGGGCTATTAAATTTCAAGTTCGATGGGGTTGCCATCTTTATGCCAATGCTCAGGAAATTTCCCCTGCAGTAAATAGGAAAAGCTGATTAATTCGGCCATCAGCACGTAAAGTGATTCAGGTATTTCTTCACCTTGCTCCAAGCTTTCTAGCAAACTCATTAAATGCTCATCTTGATGTAATAGAATCCCCGCTTCTTGGGCGGCTTGATTGAGTTGCTCTGCTGCCGCACCTGACACTTTTTGCTCTATGGTAGGTGCACCTTGGCTTGAATTGTAGCTAATGGAAATGGACTTTTTCACTGACTAAAGCCTCCCTAATCTGTGTGCTTTTCACACTAATATGTCGAAACCCGATCGGTTGTCATCAAATTCAGCGACTAAGTCACTGGGTACTTGTCCCATAAAATGTTGGCAATGGGCGCTCAAGCCAGCCTGATTAAGCTGGTTAATCAGTAATGGAGCATGCTGGCATACTTGTTCAAGGTCGGTCTGATTATCGCAGTAAATCTTAATGTCGATGTCACTTTCATCGAGCCAGCAATCAGCTAACATCTCACTTTTTTGAGTGGGTAACTTGAGTTTCAATTGCCACTTTCGTTTAGTTTGTTTGGATTTAGGTTTTACCAGCTTAAGTTGTAATGGCTTTAATTGGTGATCAAGCCACCATGGTAACTGTAATAGCCAGATCTGTTGATTGGCATTATCAAGGTGTTTTAACTGCATCTTTTCAATCAGCTGGCTCAGCTCTGTCGTTATGTTTGATGGTAATGCCGATTGTTTTTTTAGATTGAGCCACAGTAACAACATGCCTTGGAACTTGTGTTTAGGGTGGCTGAGTAAGTGGCTAAGCAGTATTAACACTTGCTGCGGGGATGACGGCAGTAATTGGCCTAATAATGAGTGTATTTTGGTTGACGCTGCTGGGTCTAATGTAATGATTATTTGCATTAAATTGGCTACTTGGGCCGCGAGAGTGGGGGCAATGCCAGCTTGCCCTAAGTTAACGTTAGCCCCGTTATGGCCATGATTCGATGGGGTGGGGGTTAATGCGTCTTTGGCTATTTGAGCGGGCTTATTTGACGGCGTAAGCCCTGATTTAACCGTATTAGTACTGTGGTTAATTTTATGAACCATCATCAATCCTGAAATGAAATCTCGGTAAAACCAGAGGAAAACAGCGCCAACACAGGTTAATCCGTTGCATTTTGTATGCTATTATCCGCATCCAATTATCATCATAGTGCGTAACCCATGCTGGAAGCAAAGTCCCTCAGTTGCGTGAGAGAAGACAGGTTATTATTTGAAGACCTAAACCTAACCGTAGCGCCAGGCCAAATCATTCAAGTTGAAGGCCCTAACGGAGTAGGTAAAACCAGTTTATTCAGGCTGTTAGTTGGTCTTATGTCCCCTTATCATGGTCAGGTTTTTTGGCAGGGTCAAGCTATCTTGGATGATCGTGAACGCTTCCAACGGGCATTGCTTTATTTAGGGCATCACAGTGGTGTAAAACCAGAATTAAGCGCACTAGAAAATGTGTATTTTTACCAGCAAATGTTCGAGCCAGACTTTCAAGGTGATTTATACGCCATTCTCGCCCAAGTTGGCCTCGTTGGCCTAGAAGATATACCCGCAGCACAATTGTCGGCTGGGCAACAACGTCGAGTTGCTTTGGCTAGGTTATGGATCTCAACAGCGACATTATGGATCTTGGATGAGCCGTTCACTGCTATTGATAAAAATGGTGTGAAGGTGTTGGAGCAGTTATTTGTAGAGCATGCAAAGCGCGGTGGTATGATTTTGTTAACCACACACCAAGATTTAGCTCTGCCCTCTGATGCTTTTTCTAAGCTTACTATGGTCAAACCAGAATTAGACAGAATGTACTCAGGAGATGGGTTATGAGTAATGCATTCTATCAGGTACTACGTCGTGAACTGTTAACGGCTTTTCGTCGTATTGCTGATGTGTTTAACCCGCTTTGGTTTTTTATCATAGTGATCACCTTATTTCCGTTAGGGGTTGGGCCGGAGCCCCAATTATTAATGCGTATTGCACCGGGGATTATCTGGGTAGCCGCGCTGTTGTCGTCCTTGTTGTCTTTAGAGCGATTGTTTAAGGATGACTTTAGTGACGGAGGGCTAGAGCAATTGATGTTAAGCCCGTATCCATTACCTTTATTGGTCACGGCAAAAATGATCGCCCATTGGCTATTAACGGGATTACCGATAATTTTGATTTCTCCCTTAATTGCTGTTTTGTTATCACTGGATTTAACCACCTATTGGGCAGTGTTGCTGACTTTGTTAATAGGCACACCTGTGCTGAGTTTTATTGGTGCCATTGGTGTGGCGCTCACGGTAGGCTTACGTAAAGGCGGCATTATTTTAAGCTTAATTATGCTGCCCTTGTGTATTCCTGTTTTGATTTTTTCAACCATGGCAATAGATGCGGCGAGTTTTAATCAATCTTTTGTTGGTCCGTTAGCTATCTTGGGGGCGATGTCTATTGCCTCCATCACGCTAGCGCCGTTTGCTGTGGCCGCAGCCTTAAGGGTGAGCGTCAGTTAACGCCATGATTGACATACGTCATAAGCATGAAAAGTGACAGAGCAGATATTACTAACTGGGTATGTTGTTTTTAATAAGAAATGGGCAAGGTTGGCCCAATAATAAAAAAAGAGATTATTGAATATGTGGAAGTGGTTACACCCTTATGCAAAAGCTCAAACAAGCTATGAACTCGCAGGAAAGCTCGTTCCTTGGTTTGTCGCGGTTTGTTCAATTTCATTTGTTGTTGGTTTGGTATGGGGGCTCGCGTTTGCGCCAGCGGATTATCAACAGGGCGACAGCTTTCGCATTATTTATATTCATGTGCCATCAGCCATTATGTCGATGGGTGCCTACACCAGCATGGCCATTGCGGCTTTTATCGGTTTGGTATGGCAAATTCGCCTTGCGGATATGGCTGTGGCAGCCATGGCGCCGGTGGGGGCGGTGTTTACCTTTATTGCTCTGTTCACCGGTGCTGCGTGGGGAAAGCCCATGTGGGGCGCTTGGTGGGTGTGGGATGCAAGATTAACATCTGAGTTGATTTTGTTGTTCTTATACCTGGGCGTGATCGCATTATATAACGCCTTTTCCGATAAGGTATTGGCGGGACGCGCAGCGGGCATATTAACCTTGGTCGGGGTGGTGAACATCCCGATTATTCATTATTCGGTGGAATGGTGGAACACGCTGCATCAGGGCGCCACTATCACCAAGTTTGCAAAACCCTCGATTGATTCATCGATGTTGTGGCCCTTGTTGATCATGCTATTGGCATTTAAGGCTTTTTTTGGCGCCTTGATGTTAATGCGCTTTCGTAATGAAATCTTACAAAGAGAGTGCCACCGTCCTTGGGTTAAAGCACTAGTAATGCAGGAGAAATAATGGAATTTACTAGCCTGAGTGATTTTTTAGCCATGGGTGGATATGGCTTTTATGTGTGGCTTGCATTTGGTGTCAGCTTAACTAGCTTGGTTTGGATTATTGTCGATACGCGCCTAACTCGCCGCCGGATCCTGCAACAAGTGCGCAGCAATATCGAGCGTAATAAACGTATTAAGGCGGCCCGTAGTATGGAGAACACGTTATGAACCCAAGACGCAAGAAACGCCTTGGCGCTATCTTAGCCATCGTTTTAGGCTTAGGCAGCGCGGTAGGATTGGTACTTTATGCCTTGTCGCAAAACATCGACCTTTTTTACACCCCTTCGGAATTAGTTCAAGGTAAAGGCAAAGATTTAGTTAAACCAGAGGTAGGACAACGATTACGTATCGGCGGCATGGTGTTACCCGGCTCGGTAGAACGAGATCAGAATAGTTTGAAAGTCAGCTTTCAACTTTATGACGCGGGCGGAGATTTTGTCACCGTTGAGTTTGACGGTATCTTGCCGGATTTATTCCGAGAAGGGCAGGGTATCGTGGCAATGGGAGTACTAAAGGACTCTCACACTGTCACTGCGTCTGAGGTATTAGCTAAACATGATGAAGAGTACATGCCGCCCGAAATTGCGGAGTCGTTGAAGGGCATCCAGCACTTTAAACCTGAGTACACCGAAGCGCAGTTGCAAGGCGGTAATCAATGATCCCTGAATTAGGCCAATTTACCTTAATCATCGCTTGCGGATTATCGGTGCTGCTCAGTTTTTATCCTCTTTGGGGCGCCCATACGGGCCATGCGGGGCTGATGAACAGCGCTCGAACCCTTGCCGTTTGCCAGTTCTTATTTGTGGCTTTGTCATATGCTTGTTTAACCTATGCGTTCATCGTTAATGACTTCTCGGTGGCTTATGTCGCCTCCCATTCAAACTCAGAGCTGCCTTTATATTACCGAATATCCGCCGTGTGGGGCTCTCACGAAGGCTCACTGCTGTTGTGGATGTTGATCCTAGCCGGCTGGACCGCAGCAGTGGCGCTATTAAGTAAAAACTTGCCATTGGAGTCGGTTGCACGTGTGCTTGCTGTGATGGGGATGTTGGGGGTGGGCTTCTATTTGTTCGTGATCATCACGTCCAATCCGTTTGAGCGAACCTTACCTTACTTTCCCGTTGATGGTCGTGACTTAAACCCATTGCTACAAGACATTGGCTTAATCTTACATCCCCCTATGCTGTATATGGGGTATGTTGGCTTTTCGGTTGCTTTTGCGTTTGCGATCGCCTCGTTAATGCAGGGGCGTTTGGACTCGGCATGGGCTCGTTGGTCAAGACCTTGGACCATGGCTGCCTGGGTGTTTCTCACTGCAGGGATCGCATTAGGAAGCTGGTGGGCATATTACGAGCTCGGCTGGGGTGGCTGGTGGTTTTGGGATCCGGTTGAAAACGCTTCTTTTATGCCTTGGCTGGTGGGAACCGCATTAATTCACTCTTTAGCGGTGTCTGAAAAGCGCGGTGTGTTTAAGGCTTGGACCGTGTTACTGGCTATCTCTGCTTTTTCACTGAGCTTGCTCGGTACCTTTTTGGTGCGCTCAGGGGTGTTGGTTTCGGTTCACGCCTTTGCCAGTGATCCTGAGCGAGGATTATTTATTCTCGGCTTTTTGATCATGGTGATAGGTGGGTCCTTGTTACTCTATGCCATTAAAGCCAATGCGGTGAAAAGTCGTGGCACTTATACCTTATTGTCGCGTGAGTCATTCTTACTCAGTAACAATATATTATTGGTGGCCGCTTTGATCGTGGTGTTACTGGGCACCTTATTGCCTCTGGTGCACAAAGAAATTGGCTTGGGCAGTATTTCGATTGGTGAGCCCTTCTTTAACCGTATTTTTACGGTGCTGATTGTGCCCTTTATGGTGCTACTTGGCATCGGCCCTCTGGTGCGCTGGAAGAAGCAGCAAGGGGCAGAGCTTTTACAGCCTTTATTGTTAAGCTTACTGGTTTCAATTGGCATCACGGCGTTATTTTTATATGCCTTTGCGCCTGAGTTGACTTGGCTAGCTATGCTGGGGTGTTTTCTTGGCGCTTGGGTGATAGTCACCTCGTTACAAGAAACCTGGTTACGAGCGACACATCGCCACGCCTTTGTGAGTGGCTTACTTAAGCTTAGTATTAGCCATTGGGCCATGATATTGGGGCATATTGGCTTTGCTGTGATGGTCATCGGCATCACCATGACGCAAAACTTCAGTATTGAACGCGATGTACGCATGGTGCCAGGCGATCAAGTCGAATTTGAGCATTATCGATTTACCTTTGAAGGTGTTGAAGCACTAAATGGGCCTAACTTCGACGGCCACACAGGGGTTTTGAAGGTTGAAAAAGACGAACGTTATGTCACCACGATGCGCGCCGAAAAACGCTTTTATCGTGTTCAGCGTAATGTGATGACGGAAGCTGCCATCGATGCGGGTTTTACCCGTGACCTCTATGCCGCTTTAGGTGAGCAGTTAGACAATGGAGCATGGGCATTGCGCATTTACTACAAACCCTTTATTCGTTGGATTTGGTTTGGCGCATTGATCATGTCATTTGGCGGTGTGTTAATGATGTTGGATAAGCGCTATCGGTTTGCATCAAAAGGAGCCCAACATGCAGCAAAAATCTAAATTGTGGGTATTACTGTTACCCTTAATGGTGTTTTTGGTTGCGGTCGTGTTTTTATTTAAAGGGCTGTACTCTGATCCTTCCAAGTTAGAGTCGGCCTTGATCGGTCAGCCGGTGCCGACCTTTACTTTGCAAGATCTTTATCAGCAAGATATACAACATGATGCTTCGATTTTTAAAGGCAAGCCAATGTTGCTCAATGTGTGGGCAACGTGGTGTCCAACTTGCTACGCCGAGCATACTTACCTCAATAAGTTAGCGGCCGAAGGCATTTATATTGTTGGCCTTAATTACAAAGATGATCGAGAAAAAGCCATCGGCTGGTTAACGCAGCTTGGCGACCCGTATCAGGTGAGCCTATATGATAAAGACGGCATGTTGGGCCTCGATTTGGGCGTGTATGGTGCGCCGGAAACCTACCTGATTGATAGCCAAGGGGTGATCCAGTATCGCCACGTGGGCGATGTGAATGATCAAGTTTGGCAGCAAACCTTATTGCCTATGTTTAAGGAGCTGAAATAGATGCGTATCGTCATGTTAATCATTACCTCATTGCTCTGTTTTGCTAGCCAAGCAGCCATTCAGGTTTATGAATTTGATAGCAAAGAACAAGAGGTGCTATTTCAACAGCTAACGAAAGAGTTACGTTGTCCTAAATGTCAAAACCAAAACATTGCTGATTCTAACGCGCCTTTAGCACAAGATTTACGCCAAAAAGCCTACGAATTGGTCAAACAAGGAAAAGACCGAGATCAAGTGGTCGATTACATGGCCGCCCGATTTGGCAACTTTGTTACCTATGATCCGCCAATGACACCGGCCACTATTTTCCTTTGGCTCGGGCCTTTGTTTTTTGTCTTTGGCGGCTTAGTGGTGTTATGGCACAAGACCCGAGTGGTTAAAAAAGTGGATTCAGCCCCAGAGATGGATACGGCTGAACAGGCGAAGCTAGCGCGTATTTTAAACGGAGATAAAGACTAATGCTGCTATTCTGGCTGTTGTGTATATTGTTGTTAGCCATTGCTAGCTTGTCTTTAGTCATACCTGCTTTAAAGAACCGCCAGGTACAACAAGAAGATCGAGATAGCTTAAATAAAACCTTGTATCAAGGTCGTGTAAAAGAGATTGAGCAAGACGTAGACCAAGGCTTAATCAAGCAACAAGATGAAGTGTTAACCGAGCTACAAAAGAACTTGCTCGAAGATGTGGTAGAGGCAGAACAACAAGTCAAAAAAGTGAATTTGGTTGCATTAATTGCGCCCGGGATCGTCTTGTTTTTTGCCTTATGTATTGGTTTATATTGGCAATACGGCTCAAGCCAACAAGTGACTCACTGGCAATCGGTGATGGCTAATTATGAGACGTTGCAGCAAAAAATGACCATGGCCAATGGCCAACCGCCCTCTAAGCAAGAAGTGGATGACTTTATCTTAGCACTACGCACCCACCTCGCCAATCAACCCTCTGATAGTCAAGGCTGGTTGATGCTAGGTCGATTAGCCTTTGCTTTGCGTGATGGCCAAATGGCGGAAGATGCGTTGCGTCAAGCTTATCGACTCTCGCCAACTGACAGCGCTGTGCGAGTGGCTTTTGCTCAAGCCTTGTTACAAACCGAAGATCCCCTCAAAGTGAAACAAGCCGAAAACTTAATTGTAGCCACGGTAGGATTGGAGCCAAACAACTTACAAGCCCTATCGGTTTATGCTTTTATGGCCCTGCAGCAAAATGACTTTGCGACCGCGATCAGCCGTTGGCAAACCATGCTTGCTTTCCTTGAGCCAAATAGTGAGCGTTACAACATGGTCCAAAGTAGTATCGCCTATGCTAAGGAGCAGTTGGCAGCACAAGATGAAGTGACCTCCGATGCCAGCCAAGGGGTGAGTTATCAAGTCGCCGTGACATTAGACGAGCAAGTCAGCTTACCAGAGAAAGGCTATTTATTTGTGTTTGCGCAAATGGTAGATGGGCCTAAGATGCCCCTAGCGGCAAAGAAAATTCCATTGGGCCGCTTTCCCGTCACAATCACCTTATCGGACGCTGATGCCATGGTGCCTGAGCTTAAGTTAAGCCAGCAAAGTGCTTTCATTGTTAAAGCGCGGGTCTCGATGGATGAAAATGTGTCGGCAGCTAGCGGTGAATGGGAAGGGCAAAGTCAGGTTGTGGCCGCTGGAGAAAGCAGCGTTATTACAATCGTCGTTGATACTAAGATGTAATTCTTAATTGGTTTTGCTACATTTACAAATAGAAATCAATTGATTGCTGAGGCATGAAAATGAAAGTCCAACGCGTATGGTTTTGGATGTTTATTGGGTTGGCATTAATGTGTTTTGCCAGTTTCACTCATGCCTCAAAAACCACTTCTGATGGGTCTGTAAGCGACCCCTTTGAAGGCCTAAACCGCTCGTTTTGGGACTTCAATTACCGTGTCGACCAGAGCCTGTACTTACCTGTGACTAAAGCTTACGTTAACTATATTCCTAATGGCGGCCGTGAGGCTGTGAATAATTTTGTGCTGAATTTTGACGAGCCTTCCAGCGCCGTTAACCACCTACTGATGTTAGACGTGGAGGCCTCCTTAGCCAGTGTGGTGCGTTTTGCCGTAAATTCAACATTTGGTTTAGCAGGGCTGTTTGATGTGGCAAGTTACGGCGGATTAGAGCGTGATCGAGCTGAATTTCAGGCCGTCATGAGCCAAGTGGGAATCGGCCATGGCGCATATTTGATGGTGCCATTTTATGGCCCAACGACAACACGTGAATTAGTGGGCGACATCGTTGATAAGCTCTATTTTCCCTATACCGAGCTGAGTTATTTTGAAATTTTGCTACGGTGGGGCGCAGATTCCATTTACAAACGCGCGCAGCTCCTCGACAGTGATCCCTTGATCGAGCAAGCACTGGATCCATATATCTTTGTGCGTGATGCCTATATTCAAAATGTAAACTTTCGGGTTCATGGTGAGGCTTATGTTGATCCCATTGGGCCCGCCTTATCTGACGAAGAACTAGAAGAGTTTATGAATGAGTAAGTGCGAGCCGTGCTTTGCCGCGTTTACCTTCGTTGTCATTGAAGACGATGCCGTGTTTCGCCATCAGTTAGTTCAGTTTTTGCAGCAAAGAGGCGCGATTGTCGCTCAAGCGGATAATGGCGCTGATGGCCTGAAGCTGATTAATGATGTGCTGCCCGACCTTGTGCTATGTGATCTAGGTATGCCCGTCATGGATGGTCAGCAAGTGATCAAGGCCATCTTAGGTTTACAACAGCAAGTACCCATTATTGTCATTTCTGCCGCTGCTAACATGGAGGCCATCACAGAAGCACTCGAAAATGGCGCCAGTGATTATTTTATTAAGCCGTTACAACATTGGGTTTCACTAGAGCAAACCATACTGCTTGAGTTAAAGCCACGAAAAACCGTGTTTGAGCAACACAGCTATGCCTTAGGGGTAGAGCAAGAGTTAACTTCTCACATGGCCTATTTTCGTCGTGATGATCAAGCCGCAACCCTATTAATTAAGGAGTTAAACTGCAACAGTCGGTTTATCCATGATTATTTGCAGTTTGTGGTGACGGGTGAAAGCGTCTGTATGATGTTGGTTTACTTTGAACTATCAGAACACGAACTCAGTTTATTTGTTGCTGGCGTGGATCCCCTCGAGCCGGATGCCGCGGTGAGCCTCGCTATCTTAAAAAGCCTTCTTAACGACAACTACCGCCACTATCATAAACATCAGCAGTATCGTTTAACATCACCGAGCCAAATGCTGAGCTATTTGAATCGTCAGTATCAAGCAATGACGCTAAAATACCCCTTAAGCTTGATGCAGATGCAGCTAAACACGGCAACGAGACGTATCATTTACAGCAATGCAGGGATAAAAGCGAGGGCGTCAAACCTGACAGAAGGGGATCTCCATTGTGATCTGAGCTTAGGGTTATTACCTGATTATCCCTATGAGCAGCATGAACTCACCATGACATTACCCCTTACCCTCGCTTTTCAAACTGCTGCAGCTAACCGCGCCACTGACGGCATCACATTGACCATCAGTGACAGTGAAGCCATCATTATTTAACTGCCAGCAACCCTTTATTATTGTCTAAGATCCCTTGACCAATGCCTTCTACTTCCATTAATTGCTCAACCGTTTCGAATTGACCAATTTTTTCACGATAGGCAATGATGTCTTTAGACTTCTTAGCGCCAACGCCTTTTATTTTGGTTAGCTCTTCTTCGTTTGCACTATTGATATTGATCACGGCTTGTTGAGTTTCTACTTGCTCAACTTGGTTTTGATTTTGGTCTTGTTCGGCAGCGGCTACCATATGTGTCATGGCTGATAACGAGAACAGAGATGCGGCAAGTAGCGTTTTAATCTTCATAGTTGTCACCTTATTTACTTTTTTGTCAATTGAGTCTTAAGCGTAGTCAGGCGTTGTGAAAATGTGTCTTTAATGTTTGTTATTGTGAGTTATATCAATAGAGGCAAGGGAGGACCAAGGAGATTATACCGAAAAGCAGGATAAGGAAGCCTAATTAGGCTCCCTTAACGAGGGCAAGGCTAAGCTTAGGGTAAGACAAGCTTAAACGGTTTAACTTCAACTTGAGCGTAAACGCCTGCCTCGACGTAAGGATCCGCGTCTGCCCATGCTTTGGCTGCTGCTAAACTGTCAAATTTGGCAATGACGACGGAGCCGGTAAATCCGGCTTCAGCGGGATCTTCACTGTCTATGGCAGGAGAGGGGCCTGCAACAAGTAATCGGCCTGCTTCATTGAGTTGCTCTAGGCGTGCTAAGTGCGCAGGTCGAGCTTGTTTACGAAGGGGTAAACTATCAGCCACGTCGGTTGCGTAAATGGAGTACCACATGTTTATTCCTTTTTATCGGTTGGTAAGCTTTTGTAAACGTATAAGCC
Source organism: Motilimonas eburnea (assembly GCF_021295345.1). Taxonomy (GTDB): domain Bacteria; phylum Pseudomonadota; class Gammaproteobacteria; order Enterobacterales; family CBDFNC01; genus Motilimonas; species Motilimonas eburnea. The sequence goes on along the minus strand of NZ_JAIMJB010000007.1, from coordinate 28,718 downwards.
CGTGACGGCAATAAATACCAGCATGAGCGAGAGTAAGCCAAATACCTTAAAATTCACCCAGATAGATAAGGGTAAATAGAAAGCTATATAGAGGTTCAGTAAGGCACAAAATAAAAAAAATACGGCCCAAGCATGGGTTAACTGATACCAAACTGCATTGGACAGCTTCAGCTCGCGACCTAATAGGTGTTTGATTAGACAATGATCAAATCCAACAAGTGCCACCCAAAGAGCAGCGGCAAATAAACCATAGATGATAGTTACCTTCCATTTAATAAAGGCGTCCTCTTCGAACAACAAGGTCAGTGAGCCAAAAACAATGATCATAGCAAAGGTCATGAGCTTGACTTTATCAACACGGCCAAATTTCAATAATTGACTGATGATCATTAGGGTGCTGGCTGCCATTAATGATCCCGTTGCAACGTAGATATCATAAAACTGATACGTTAAAAAAAAGATGGCGAGAGGGACAAGCTCGGACACAGGGTTCATGGCAAAGGTATATAAGTGATAAAACAGTTCATAGTGTACGAGGTTTATCCTCAAAAATTAAGGCTCAGTGTTATTTTGGCCACCGTTGAGGTGGCCAAATTCGGTTTATGATCACGTTTAGGAGTCAGTCTAAGACATTGTCAAGAATGAGCATTACTTGCCAGGGCACTGATGAGGGTCTGTTTTAGCTGCGTTTGTTGCGCTTCGCTAAGTGCTTTACCTTCTTCGGTTGTAATGATGAAAAAGTCTTCGACTTGCTCACCTATGGTCGTGATCTTGGCGGTGTGTAACATAACATCTAATTGCTGGAACACATCACCTATGGATGCTAATAAACCCGGTGTGTCGTAGGCGATGAGCTCCATCATGGTTCGATGGTTTTTGTTGGGGAGAAAGTTAACTTGTGTTTTAACCGTAAACTGTTTTTTCTGTCGCGAGAGGCGATGGCAACGAGGCACTACTTTATCGGGATAACTGAGGGCTTGTTCTAAAGCGGGCTTGATTGCTAGGGTGCGGTCCAGCGCTAAAGGCTCACCATCCGGTTCAAGTACAACAAAGGTATCCAAGGTAAATCCGTCGCGACTGTTCATGATGGTAGCATCGTGAATATTGAGGTTTTTATTGGATAACTCCGTTGCCACGGTAGCAAATAAATCTAAGGTGTCTTTGCAATATATAAATATTTCATTACCACCACGAGAAGCGCGCTTACTGACTAATACTAAGGGCTTATCTGGATCATGATGCTGCAAGATGTATTCACTGTGCCAGGCGATTTGTGATGGTGTATGGCGTAAGAAATAGTCGGCTTTAAAGCGTTTCCATAAGGTTTCAACTTGCTGGCTATTGAAGGCGCGAGCCAATAGTTTATTCAAGGCTTGTTGTTTGTGATCACGAATGCGGCTACGTACGTCGATGGGCTTTTCCAATCCGCGACGCAGGGCTTTTTGGGTTTGGTAATAGAGCTCTTTGAGCAGGGCACCCTTCCAACTGTTCCATACGTCATCATTCGTCGCACAGATATCCGCCACCGTGAGCAGCAATAGGTAGTTTAAATACTTTTCATCTTGTACCACGCGGGCAAACTCAGTGATCACGTCGGGATCTTGGATATCTCGGCGCTGCGCCGTAACCGACATGACCAAATGATGTTTAACCAGCCACGCCACTAATCGGGCATCATGGGCGCTTAATCCATGTAATTCACAAAAAGCCAATGCATCGACAGCACCTAATTCGGAGTGGTCTCCTTTTCGCCCTTTGGCAATGTCGTGAAAAATGGCTGCCAAAAACAATAACTCAGGCTTTTTGATGGTGGGAAACAAATCGCCGCAAATTGGGTGGTCGACTTTAGACTCAGCGGTAGGGTAATGGTAAATATACTTGATTAATCTATGGGTGTGTTCATCGACTGTGTAGGCATGAAACAGGTCAAATTGCATTTGTCCTAAAATCTTATTCCACTGTGGTATGTAGGCCGCCAATACGCCGTATTTGTGCATCAAGGTCAGTGGTAAGCCCATGCCTCTGGGGTGCTTTAATAAAGCGAGAAACTTTTCCCTACAAGCAGGAATATCTTGTAACCAATAGGTTAGGCGACGGCGACTCTCACGGATCTCGCGTAACGTGGTGGAGTATATCCCTTTGATATCTGGGTTGTCGGCGATGTGTAAAAATAGCTGCAAAATGCTTTCGGGCCGGTAGAAAAACTCGCCCGGGGTGATCAGCACAATGCGATTCCCCTTAAGCTGAAAATGCTCATCGATGGCAATAGGGTTGTGGTCTGCATTGCCCAAAATATCTTCATCAAAGTGCTGCAGTAACATTTCATTGAGTTCAGCAACGCGCCGGATGGTGCGATAGAACTGCTTCATCATGGTTTCAATGCCGCCGTTCCCTTGCTCAATGTAACCCAGTTTTTGTGCGACATCGGTTTGATAATCAAACAGCAAGCGATTGTCGCTGCGTTTAGTCACTAAGTGCAGTGCGAAGCGAATTTTCCACAAGAAGTTCTGACACTCCAGCAACTCACGATATTCCGCTTGGGTGAGGTAATTGTCTATGGTCATCTCAAGCAAGTTTTCGGCGCCAAAATGACGACGAGCCACCCAGTACAATGTGTGTAGATCCCGCAAACCACCTGGGTTACTTTTGATATCAGGCTCTAAACTGTAGCCATTATCACGGTAGTTGAGGTGACGCTTACGCTGCTCTTCGCGCTTAGCACTGAAAAATGACTTTGACGGCCAAAAATTGGGTAGGTGTAATTGGCGCTTTAACTCAGTAAATGTTTCCTGATGGCCACTAATTAAACGACTTTCAATCAGGTTAGTCGCGATGGTGATATCATCAAGCCCCAGTTGAATACAGTCAGAAATCGTGCGGACACTGTGGCCAATCTCGAGCTTGAGATCCCATAAAAAAGTAATGAAAGCACTGATCTTTTGTTCTGTTTCGAGGCTTAATTCGTCGGCACTTAGGATCAACAAATCAATGTCTGATCTCGGGTGAAGTTCGCCGCGACCATAGCCTCCCACGGCGACCAAGCTGAAACAGTCTGCTTCGTCCGTTAGGTAGTGTTGCCAAAGTTGGCAAAGTAACTGATCCACGTAATCGGAGCGTTGGGTGACCAGCTCGCTAATGTCATCCATTTGGCTAAAGCGCGCTGCCTGATGGGCATTAAAATTGGCCATGGAGGCTTTAATATCTTTTAGCGCTAAACTGTCAAAAGTATGGGGGGCGGTGGCCTGCATTAATCAACTGCTCCTAATGTCGTGTGAAAAAACAAATTAGTTATGTGAAATAACCTGTGCAATGGTCTCGTCATCACGCCAAGTTAATATTTCACAACCTGTTTCTGTCACCAAAAGCGTATGCTCCCATTGCGCTGAGCGCGAGCCATCTTTAGTGGTGACGGTCCAACCGTCTTTTTTGTCCAACTTAGTGTGACGTTTGCCTAAATTGATCATTGGCTCAATGGTGAAAATCATACCAGGCTCTAATACCAACATCGCATTAGGATCAGATTTGCTCTTGTAGTGTAATACTTGTGGCTCTTCATGAAAGGTCTCACCAATACCATGACCGCAATATTCCCGCACCACAGAAAAGCCATTCTTTTCGGCGTGATCTTGGATAATCGTGCCCACTTCACCCAGTTTGATACCCGGTTTAACTAATTCGATGCCCTTGTAAAGACATTCTTGAGTGACCTTGATCAGTTTCTTTGAGAGGGGATTCGTGTCACCCACCACAAACATTTTCGACGTATCGCCATGATAGCCATCTTTGATCACCGTAATATCGATATTGATAATGTCGCCATTGCGCAGCTTTTTATGGTTTGGGATACCGTGGCACACGACCTCATTGACCGAGGTGCAAATGGATTTTGGAAAACCGTGATAGTTAAGAGGGGCAGGGATAGCTTGTTGCTCGTTAACGATATAATCATGGCATTTTTGATTTAACTCTTCGGTGCTTACACCTTTAACGACAAAGGGTTCTATCATTTTCAAAACATCGGCTGCTAATCTACCGGCAACGCGCATCTTTTCAATTTGTTCCGCTGTTTTTATTACTACACTCATGATTTTCTCTTAAATTTGGGAGATCGGCGTGGAGGATGTTTTTACCCTCAAATATGCATCTCAGATTGTGGTTATGTCCTAGGTATGGTATAAAGCGCGCCGGGAATTGGCAATGTCAAATTACGAATTTGCATTGAAACAGAGTTTGGCTAATTGATGCCAACGTCTTCCGATCATCCCGACAAACTTAATTTAAACAACACACACACATCGACACATGTTTCGGGGTGCCTGTTTAGGGTCGAAATTATGGGATGTGTGGAGGCCTAACCCCAAGAGGAATTTAACATGGCTAATGTATCAATGCGCGAAATGCTGAAGGCTGGTGTGCACTTCGGTCACCAAACTCGTTACTGGAACCCAAAGATGAAGCCTTTCATCTTCGGCGCACGTAACAAAGTACACATCATCAACCTTGAGCAAACTGTACCTATGTTCAACGAAGCACTGGATTTCATTTCAGGCGTTTCTGCGAAAAAAGGTAAAATCCTTTTTGTTGGTACTAAGCGCGCGGCAAGCGTTGCAGTTAAAGAAGCTGCAGTAAGCTGTGACCAGTTCTACGTAAACCACCGTTGGTTAGGTGGTATGCTGACTAACTGGAAAACAGTACGCCAGTCTATCAAGCGTCTTAAAGACCTTGAAACTCAGACTGAAGACGGTACGTTTGACAAGCTAACCAAGAAAGAAGCGCTGATGCGTTCTCGCGAACTTGAGAAGCTAGAGAAAAGCTTAGGCGGTATCAAAGAGATGGGCGGTCTACCAGACGCGCTATTCATCATCGATGCTGACCACGAGCACATCGCTATCAAAGAAGCGAACAACCTAGGCATTCCTGTGATTTCTATCGTTGATACTAACTCTAACCCAGACGGCGTAGACTACATTGTTCCTGGTAACGATGATGCTATCCGTGCGGTACAGTTATACCTAACTTCTGCTGCAGACGCAGTAAAAGCAGGTCGTCAACAAGATATCGTTGTACAGGCTGAAGAAGACGGCTTTGTAGAAGAAGCTGCTGAGTAATAACGGCTCATCGCCCTTATTAACCAAACCAGATTTTTTGGTTAACAGGGGCCCAACGGCCCCTGTTTTTCATTCTTATTTTAAAAATTGAGGAAACTCAAAATGGCAATTACTGCTGCCCTAGTAAAAGAACTGCGCGACCGTACTGGCGCCGGTATGATGGATTGTAAAAAAGCGCTTCAAGAAACCAATGGTGACATGGAAGGCGCTATCGAATTTATGCGTAAAAACGGCCAAGCGAAAGCGGCTAAGAAAGCCGGTAACATCGCAGCTGAAGGTGCTATCCTAATCAAGACTGCTGGTAACGTTGCTGCGCTTGTTGAAATTAACTGTCAAACGGACTTCGTTGCTAAAGATAAAAACTTCCTAGAGTTTGCTAATGAAGTGGCTGATGCCGCTGCTGCTGCTCAAGTTGCTATCGAAGAGCTACAAGCACAATTCGAAGAAAAGCGTATTGCGCTAGTAACCAAAATTGGTGAAAACATCAACATCCGTCGCGTTTCATACCTAGAAGGCGAAGCATTAGCGTCTTACAGCCACGGTGCTAACATTGGTGTTGTTGTTGCAGGTAGCGGTGACGCTGACTCACTTAAGCACATTGCTATGCACGTTGCTGCAAGTAAGCCTGAGTTCATCAACCCTGAAGATGTTCCAGCTGAAGTGGTAGAGAAAGAGCGCGCAATCCAAATCGACATCGCGATGAACGAAGGTAAGCCTCAAGAAATCGCTGAGAAAATGGTTGCAGGCCGCATGAAGAAATTCACTGGCGAAGTAGCACTAACTGGCCAGCCATTCATCATGGAACCTAAGAAAACAGTTGGCGCAATTCTTAAAGAGAAAGGCATCACTGTAACTGGCTTCGTTCGTCTAGAAGTTGGTGAAGGTATCGAGAAGAAAGAAGAAAACTTTGCTGCTGAAGTAGAAGCGCAAATCGCCGCTTCTAAAAAGTAAGCGCTACTTTTTTATCATAAGTATTAGCCGCAGCCTTGCTGCGGCTGTTTTGCAACTAGGAATCGCAGAAAATGAGTACCAATCCAAAACCAAGCTATCGACGAATTCTATTAAAACTAAGTGGTGAAGCCCTAATGGGTGAAGAAGGCTTTGGCATTGATGCCAAGGTATTAGAGCGCATGGCACATGAGATCAAAGAATTGATTGAGCTTGGCGTGCAAGTTGGGTTGGTGATCGGTGGTGGTAACTTATTCCGTGGCGAAGGGTTAGCTAAAGCCGGAATGAACCGAGTAGTGGGCGACCACATGGGCATGTTAGCAACCGTGATGAATGGCTTAGCCATGCGTGACGCACTGCACCGTGCTTATGTTAATGCGCGCTTAATGTCAGCCATCCCATTAAAAGGTGTATGTGACGATTACAACTGGGCTGAAGCCATCAGTTTACTAAAGTCGGGCCGAGTGGTGATTTTTTCAGCAGGTACAGGTAACCCGTTTTTTACAACCGATTCAGCGGCTTGTTTACGTGGCATTGAAATCGAAGCGGATGCCGTATTGAAAGCAACGAAAGTTGATGGAGTTTATGACGCAGATCCGGTTAAAAACCCAGATGCCGTTTTATATGATGAGCTTGACTATGGTACTGTATTAGAAAAAGAGCTAAAAGTAATGGACCTCGCCGCCTTTACCCTAGCACGTGATCATGGCCTGCCTATTCGTGTTTTCAATATGAATAAACCGGGTGCCCTGCGCCGTGTTGTGATGGGTGAGACAGAGGGCACCGTGATTCAAGCTCCTCGTACCGAACAAGAATAAGTATTTAGGCTGTCAGTTGGCCAAGTCTATTTTTATAAGGAATATACAGTGATTAACGAAATTAAAGATGATGCTCAAACCCGCATGGGTAAAAGTATTGAGGCGTTAAAATCTCAACTATCAAAAATCAGAACAGGCCGTGCACACCCTAGCCTGTTAAGTAACATTACCGTTTCTTACTACGGTGTAGATACACCACTTAATCAAGTGGGTAACATCAGCACTGAAGATTCTCGCACTTTGACGGTAACGGTGTTTGACCGTGCCATGATCCAAGCTGTTGAGAAGGCCATTATGTCGTCTGATTTAGGTCTAAACCCGAACTCTGCTGGTGCGGTTATTCGCATTCCATTGCCTGCATTGACCGAAGAGCGTCGTAAAGATCTGATCAAAGTGGTACGTGCCGAAGTGGAAGCAGGCCGTGTCGCTATCCGTAATATTCGTCGTGATGCTAACAGTGATCTGAAAGCGCTAGAAAAAGAAAAAGAAATTAGCGAAGACGAGCAGCGTAAAGCAGAAGATGACGTACAAAAGCTAACGGATGCTGCGATTAAAGAAGCGGATGCGATTTTAGCGCAAAAAGAAAAAGAACTAATGGAAATCTAATCCCTCCGGATTAAAGAGTTAAACGCCGTGTAGTCACACGGCGTTTTTTTGTATTACGAGAGGTAATCAGTGCCTGAGACTAACCTTGTTCCCCAGCATGTTGCTATTATCATGGATGGCAATGGCCGTTGGGCAGAAAAGAAAGGCAAAATTCGCGTCTTTGGCCACCAAGCTGGGGTCAAATCTGTTCGTCGGTGTGTTTCTTATGCCAGCCAAAATGGCATTAAAGCATTGACATTATTTGCTTTTAGCAGTGAAAACTGGAAGCGACCGCAAAGTGAAGTCAGTACATTGATGGAGCTGTTTTTCACTGTACTTAGTCGTGAGGTTAAAAAACTTCACAAAAATAATATTTGTTTACGCATTATCGGCGACTTATCCGCATTTTCCGCGCGCCTACAAGAAAAAATACACCAAGCTGAGCTACTGACTAAAGATAATACCGGTCTTGTGCTCAATATTGCGGCTAACTATGGCGGTCGATGGCAAATTGCCCATGCGGCGCAGCAACTTTGCCAGCAAGTCCAGCAAGGTACGCTTACTGTTGCGGACATCAATGAACAAAACCTAGATAAGCAATTGAAGGATTTGCCATTATCTGATGTTGATTTAATGATACGCACGGGTGGTGAGCAAAGGATCAGTAACTTTCTGCTATGGCAACTGGCATATGCAGAGTTGTATTTTACTGATACACTTTGGCCTGATTTTGACGAAGCGAGCTTTGCCAAGGCATTGGCGAGTTTCGGTAATAGGGAACGACGCTTTGGCCACACCAGTGCTCAAGTGCAAGCAAAACAAGGGTAACTTTTGTTAAAACAACGAATTATTACTGCCGGCGTGTTGGCTCCGCTGGCCATCGCCGCGATATTTTTACTCCCACTCAAACTCTTTTCATTACTCGTTGCCGCAATCTATTTGTTAGCTTCTCGTGAGTGGGGCAGTTTAGTTGCCAAGGATAAACGTGCTTACATTTTGTACCCTTTTGGTTTGGTACTGGGAGCATCCTTGATCCTGATCCCAATTGATGGGCTCTGGCTTGGTGAGCTAAATGCTTACGTGCTGGGCATTCTCACTGCGGCAGGTGTATGGTGGGTAGCGTGTTTGATGTTAGTGTTAGGGTATCCCAAAAGTGCACGCCTCTGGCGTCAGCAACCTTGGCTTAAGGCTATCTTTGGCTTGTTAACACTGATGCCCTTCTTTTGGGCTTTGGTAACGTTGCGTGGCGTTAACTTTCACCATGATCCCACAGAAGGGGCTTGGTGGGTGTTATTCGTGATGCTGCTGGTGTGGGGCGCGGATACCGGCGCTTATTTCTCGGGCAAAGCCCTTGGTCGTCACAAACTGGCGCCCAAAGTCAGTCCAGGCAAAACCATCGAAGGGTTTATTGGCGGTTTGGTCACTACCATGGTCATTGCCCTGATTGCGGTATTCACATTTGGTATTTCACCCGATAAACAAGTTTGGTTTGTTGTGGCGGCGATATTAACCAGCCTTGCATCGAGTCTAGGCGATTTGAGTGAAAGCATGTTTAAACGTCAAGCGGGCATCAAGGACAGCGGCCGATTGTTACCGGGTCACGGTGGGGTACTTGATCGCATCGATAGCCTTACCGCGGCGTTGCCTGTTTTCACCCTTTGTTATGTTGCTTGGTTGTAATTTGTCATGAAAAAGTTAGCTATTCTCGGGGCGACGGGCTCTATCGGCAGTAGTACCTTGTCTGTGTATGAACAAAACCGTGACACCATGGCGCTGACTTTATTAAGTGCTTGGCGCAATGTGGATGCGATGGTGGCGTTGTGCCAACAATATCAAGTGCCATATGCCTTTATGTCATGTCCCAAAGCCAATCGAACGTTGCGCGCTTGTTTGGAAGAACAGCCGACGCAAGTGTTAAGCGATGAAGCTGAATTTCTCGCTTGTCTCGCCGGTGTTGAGGTGGATGCCGTGATGGCGGCGATTGTCGGGGCGGCTGGTTTAGCGCCAACATTAGCGGCAGTGGATGCGGGTAAGCAGGTATTTCTCGCCAATAAAGAAGCCTTAGTGATGTCGGGCGCGTTATTTATGCAAGCCGCCGAGCGTAGCGGTGCGCAAGTTTTGCCGGTTGATAGTGAGCATAATGCCATATTTCAATGTTTACCGCCGCAATGTCAGCAAACGATTGGTTATTGTGATCTTAAAGCAAATGGCATTTCCCAGCTGATTCTAACCGGCTCAGGTGGTCCTTTCCTGACGAAACCTTTAGCTGAGTTCAGCGCGATCACTCCCGCTCAAGCCATCGCACACCCTAACTGGTCAATGGGGCCTAAAATTTCTGTCGATTCAGCCACCATGATGAACAAGGGGTTAGAGTACATTGAAGCTAAGCGCCTATTTAACACCGAGAAATCGGATATTCAGGTGTTAATTCACCCACAATCGGTGATCCACTCTATGGTGCAATACATCGACGGCTCGGTGTTAGCGCAGATGGGCATGCCCGATATGCGCACACCGATTGCTCATGTGATGCAATACCCTGAGCGTATCGACAGTGGCGTTGAAGCTTTGGACTTCAGTAAGATAGCGCAGCTGACGTTTGCCGCCCCGGATTTTGAGCGTTACCCTTGCCTGAAACTAGCCATTGACGCTTGTTATACTGGACAAGCTGCGACAACAACACTCAACGCAGCCAATGAAATTGCGGTGGATGCGTTTCTCAAGCAGCAGATACGCTTTGATCAAATAGCCAATGTGGTGGCACAAACACTGGATCAATTGGCCACTTCTACCGCACCAACAATCGATGATATTATGTCGGTCGATCAACAAGCTAGACGACTAGCATCGTCGACCATCAAGCAACTAGAGAGATAGTTATGGCAGATTTTTTCTGGAATACCGCCGCTTTCATCGTTGCCTTAGGTATTCTGGTCACCATCCATGAGTTTGGCCATTTTTGGGTAGCAAGACGTTGTGGTGTTAAAGTGCTGCGTTTTTCGGTCGGTTTTGGTCCTTCCATTTATACCTTCAGGGCTAAAGACGAGACGGAATACACACTGGCGGCCATCCCGTTAGGTGGGTATGTCAAAATGCTCGACAGTCGCATTGAAGATGTGCCCACTGAGCAACAACATTTGGCGTTTAATTATCAATCCGTTTGGAAACGCATTGCCATTGTGGCGGCGGGCCCTGCGGCCAATTTCCTGCTGGCTATCGCGGCATTTTGGTTGGTTTTCATACTGGGGACGACCTCGGTCAAGCCTATGGTGCCAGAGGTCGCGGATAATTCTCCTATTGCTCAAGCACAAATAGAAACGCCCTTTGAAGTGATCGCCATTGGTGACACCAAAACGCCAGACTGGCAAGAAGTCAATCTCGCCTTGGCCGGCTACATAGGTGAAGATCAACTGACGCTATCCTATATTGACCCTTCCAGTAGCCGAGTCAAAAAGGCAGATATTGATTTGACGGATTGGCAATTCGATCCTAAACAAATCTCGCCCATTGAGAGCTTTGGCTTTAAACCTTATCGCCCGAAAGTACATTTAGAGATTGCACAAATTACCCCAGACTCGGCGGCGCAGCGAGCACAGTTACAGCAGGGGGATATTTTTGTTGCGGCAAACGGGCAGCCGCTAGCCGATTGGCAACAATGGGTCGACATTATTCGCGCGCATCCTGAAATGGCATTGTCCGTCACCATCGAGCGTCAAGGCTCGCTCATTGACGTTGAACTGGTGCCAGGTTCAAGGGAAGATAATAATGGGCAACTTATTGGCCATATTGGTGTCTCACCCGTAGTGGATAGTTACCCAGAGTCTTATATTGTCACCACACAATACGGACCATTGGCGGCTTTGGGTAAAGGAATCGAGAAAACCTGGGGACTCACTAAACTGACATTTGACACCTTAGGTAAGTTGATCACAGGGACGATTTCAATCAATAATCTCAGCGGCCCGGTTTCTATTGCTAAAGGTGCAGGGGCAAGTGCCAGCTATGGTTTAGTGTATTTTTTGGGATTTGTCGCACTTATCAGTGTTAATTTGGGTTTAATCAACTTATTTCCGCTCCCAGTACTTGATGGCGGCCACTTGCTTTATTACTGTATAGAGCTTATCAGTGGTAAGCCCGTTCCTGAGCGGATCCAAGAAATTGGTTTTAGAATCGGTGGCGCTTTTATTTTACTCTTAATGAGCGTCGCGCTGCTCAACGACTTCAACCTGTTATAGGTTATAGGGCATAAAGGAAAAATAATAACAAAATGGCTAAACGCAGATTATTTACTCCCAGTTTGATCATGGGGGCATGCTTATTTTCCCATTCGGTGTTTGCAGATTCATTTACCGTTGAAGATATTCAGGTAGAAGGATTGCAGCGTGTCACCTTAGGTGCAGCGTTATTGAATTTACCTATCCGAGTGGGTGATGAGGTAGATGCTTTTACCCTTTCTCAAGCGGTTAAGTCTCTTTATAAGTCAGGTAACTTTGAAGATGTTCAAGTCTATCGTGACAATGGCCAGCTTATTATCAAGGTGCTAGAGCGTCCGACCATCAGTAATATTGAGCTGTCGGGCAACAAAACCATCAAGGAAGAAGAATTAAGAGAAACCTTAAAATCATCAGGTGTGCGTGTGGGTGATGCTCTTGATCGCACTTCTCTGTCCAATATAGAAAAAAGCCTTGAAGATTTTTACCACAGCGTAGGTAAGTACGGCGCTAAAGTGACCGCCATTGCCACGCCATTGCCGCGTAACCGCGTGGATTTAAAGTTCAACTTTGTTGAGGGCCGCAGTGCACAAATTCAACAAATTAACATAGTGGGTAACACGGTTTTTGACGAACAAGACTTACTTAAGCAGCTTGAACTGACCGATAGCGCACCTTGGTGGAATTTCCTCGCTGATCAAAAGTACCAAAAGCAAAAGTTGGCAGGCGATCTTGAAACCTTGCGCAGCTATTACCTCGACAGAGGTTACATTCGTGTCAACATGAACGAAACGCAAGTGTCGATGACTCCTGACAGAAAAGGCATTTACATCACTGTAAACTTAAATGAGGGAGAGAAATACACCCTTAAAGACGTGGCCATCACAGGTAATTTGTTAGGCAAAGAAGAACAAATTAACCAGCTGGTGGTGCTTAAGTCCGGTGAAACCTACTCGGGTGCAGATGTTACCAATACAGAAGAGATCATTAGCAAGTTTTTGGGGCGTCACGGTTATGCATATCCTAAAGTGACCACCTACCCAGAGGTGAACGACGACGATAAAACGGTCTCGTTAACCATCTCGATTGATCCTGGGCAACGTATTTATGTTCGCCGAATCAATATTAGCGGTAACCAAGAAACTAAAGACGTGGTGCTGCGTCGTGAAATGCGCCAAATGGAAGGCACTTGGCTATCCAGTGAAAATGTTGAGCTATCACGTTCACGTTTGAACCGTCTCGGCTTTTTTGAAACCGTTGACATCAATACCACGCGGGTGCCAGGCCGTGACGATTTGGTGGATGTTGAAGTTAACGTAAAAGAACAAGCCGCAGGCTCCATTAATGCGGGTATCGGTTTTGGTACCGAATCAGGTTTGAGCTTATCGGCAGGTGTGCAGCAAAATAACTTCTTGGGTTCAGGTAACAAAGTTGGGATTAACGCATCCCTTAACGACTATTCGAAAAACGTCGACCTCGATTACACTAACCCTTATTTCACGCGAGATGGCGTGAGTGCCGGTGGCCGTATTTTCTATTCCGACTTTGAAGCGGGTGAAGCGAACATTGTTGACTACAACAATACCACTTATGGCATCAGGGGTAATCTGGGCTTCCCAGTTGACGAATACAACCGATTGAGTTTTGGCATGGGGCTTGAGCGTAATAAGATTTCGCAGCTTAAAGCCTATGCTCAGGTGCAACAATTTTGGGAAATCTACAAGAGTGAGCTTGAAGACGATGGCTCGGTGTCATTTGATACCTTAGATTTCACCGCCAGCTGGACCCGTAACACCCTTGACAGAGGTCAGTTTGCCACATCAGGCTCATACCAATCTCTTTCCGGCAAAGTGACAGTACCAAGCTCAGATTTACAGTATTTTAAAGTAAGCTATGAGATCCGTAACTATAATCGCATCAGCGACACTGGGGATTGGACTTTCCTTACGCGTGGCCGGTTGGGTTATGGTAACGGTTATGGCAAAATCGATGGCAACGACCAAATTCTGCCATTTTTTGAAAACTTTTATGCTGGCGGCTTTTCAAGCGTTCGCGGGTTTAGAAGTAATACCATAGGTCCAAAAGCGCTGTACTTGGCAAATGATAACGGTAATAGTAGCGTGGTCGCCACGGATGATTCCGTGGGTGGTAACGCCATGTATACCCTAAGTACAGAGCTGATTGTCCCAACCCCGTTTATTGATGAAGGGTATGCAAGACAAATCCGCACCAGTTTCTTTATTGATGCCGGTGAGTCATGGGACACCGAATTTAATACCAATTGGGCTAATTTAGACAACTGTATTAAAAACTGTAGTTACATTGACGATTATTCTAAACCGGGCCGAGTGCGCGTATCAGCAGGTATGCAGATACAATGGCTATCGCCCATGGGACCACTTGTATTTACGTTGGCACAACCTCTCAAAGAATATGATGGCGATAGAACGGAATTTTTCTCGTTCAATATTGGCCAAACGTTTTAATTATTATTTTGCAAAGGAGTCATCCATTGAAACAGTTACTTAAAGCTGCTGGACTAAGTTTAGCCTTGATCGCGGGTACGTTTTCTAGCGCAGCCATGGCAAATGATAAGATCGTTGTGGTCTTTCCTGCTGAGATCTTTCAACAGCTGCCACAAAAAGATCAGGTTGTTAATCAGCTTAAGAAAGAATTTCAACCGCGTATTAATGAGCTAAAAGCCCTTGAAGGAAAGATTAAAAGTAAGCGTGAGAAGTACAAACGTGATGCTGAACTGATGAAAGAAGGTGATCGCACTAAACTAGAGCGTGAATTAGACAGCTTAGGTGCTGATTACCAATTGAAGGTCAAAGCATTCGAAGAAGACAACCGTCGTCGTCAAGCTGAAGAACAAAACAAGATCCGTGAAAAAGTGATGAAAGCGATTGATGCCGTAGCGAAACGTGAAGGTTATGACATCGTTCTTAACGGTGAAACAACTGTGTTTGTTGAGCCTTCACTTGATATCTCTGATAAAGTTATCGCTGAAATCGGTAAGAAATAAAGATGGTGCAGATAACCCTTGCTGAACTTGCACAAAGCATTGGCGCAACATATCACGGTGATGCAGATTTTGTGATCCAGGGTGTGGCGTCTCTTACCAGTGCAGGGCCAACGGATGTGGCTTTTTTCTCAAATCCTAAATTGGCCGATCAGCTAATGCGGTGTCAAGCAGGGGCAGTTATCTTGCCTGAGCAAGCTTTGCCGCATTATCAAGGTAATGCATTAGTCATGGCAAATCCTTATTTGGGATTTGCTTTAGCCGCACAAGCACTCGATACCACGCCGTCACCATCGGAGGGTATCGCCGCCAGTGCGGTCATAGACAGCTCTGCTAAACTGGGTAAAGGTGTCACCGTCGGAGCTAACGCTGTTATTGAAGCGGGTGTAGAAATCGGTGATAACACCGCCATCGGTGCCGGTGTGTTTATTGGTAAAGACGCTAAGATTGGTTTTCATGGCCGTATCTGGGCTAATGTCTCTATTTATCACCGAGTTGAAATTGGCGATAACGCAGTGATCCAAAGTGGCGCTGTGATTGGCTCAGACGGTTTTGGTAACGCACCAGATCAAGGCAAGTGGGTCGAGATCCCTCAGTTAGGCTCGGTTGTGATTGGCAACAATGTCCGAATAGGCGCCAATACGTGTATCGACCGTGGGGCCCTTGAAGACACGCGTATAGATGATGGTGTGGTGATAGATAACCTCTGTCAAATTGCCCATAACTGTGAGATTGGTGAAAACACCGCCATCGCGGGGGCGGCAACCTTTGCTGGTAGCCTTAAAATCGGTAAAAACTGTATGGTCGGCGGCGCCGCCGTGGTCAACGGCCATATGGAAATTTGTGATAATGTGATTATCACGGGTATGGGGATGGTCATGCGACCAATTGATAAACCTGGCGTTTATTCATCTGGCATTCCACTTCAAACCAATAAAGAATGGCGTAAAACCGCTGCTCGAACCATGCGTATCGACGATATGCATAAACGTATAAATCAATTAGAAAAACAGCTTGCTGCTCTGGCAAGCGATGCTAAGGAATAACTTTTGAGTAACGAATTAAACCAACTGCAAATTAAAGAAATCATGGATTTTCTACCCCACAGATATCCATTTCTATTGGTTGATCGCGTTTTGGATTACAAAAAGGGTGAAACCTTACACGCCATTAAAAATGTGTCGTTTAACGAGCCACAATTTACCGGCCACTTTCCAGATACACCGGTTTTCCCTGGCGTGATGATTTTAGAAGCCATGGCACAAGCCACCGGTATTCTTGCGTTCGCGACTCATGGTAAGCCGCAAGACAACGAATTGTATTTCTTAGCTTCAATTGATAATGCGCGTTTTCGCAAGCCAGTTGTGCCGGGCGATCAGTTAGAGCTTTTCGTTGATTACCTCAAGGAACGTCGAGGTATGGGTAAATTCAGCTGCGTAGCCAAGGTTGATGGTGAAGTAGTATGTAGCGCCGATATCATGTGCGCGAGACGAGAAATCTAAATGACAGCAAACATTCACCCAACCGCGATCGTTGATGAGAGCGCAGTCTTAGCCGCTGGTGTTGAAATTGGACCTTATTCCATCATAGGCGCCCATGTTGAGATAGGTGAAGGCACTTGGGTTGGACCCCATGTGGTTATCAAGGGTCATACCAAAATTGGTAAGAACAACAAGTTCTTCCAATTTGGCAGCATAGGTGAAGATTGCCAAGATCTAAAATATGCTGGCGAAGAGACTTACCTTGAAATAGGTGACAACAACACCTTCCGTGAAAGTTGCACCATTCACCGTGGTACTACCCAAGATAACAGCCTAACCAAAATTGGTAACAACTGTTTGTTTATGGTTAATGCCCATGTCGCTCATGACTGCATCATAGGCAACTATTGTATCCTTGCTAACAACGCCACTCTTGCGGGTCATGTTGAGCTTGGCAATAACGTTATCTTTGGCGGCATGTCGGCTATCCACCAGTTTAGTAAAATTGGCGATCACGCCATGATCGGTGGTTGCTCTGCGGTTAACAAAGACGTACCGCCTTACTTTATGGCAAGCGGCAATTATGCCGAAGCTCATGGTATCAACTCGGTGGGTTTGAAACGTCGCGGCTTTACCAGCAGCCAAATCATGGCGATAAAGCGCGCCTTTAAGGTCCTATGTCGTAATGGCAATACCTTAGAAGAAGCCAAGGTACTGCTAGAAGACATGGTGAAAGAATCACCTGAAATCAAACCCATGTTGGACTTTATCAGCGTCAACACGCGCGGCATCGTTCGTTAACATGAGTCGTCCACTACGGATAGGTATCATCGCCGGGGAAGTTTCCGGCGATATTTTAGCTGCCGGTTTAATCAAATCCCTACGTCAACGCCACCCCGATTTAATTGTTGAAGGCATCGCCGGACCTGAAATGATAGAGCAGGGCTGTAACGCTTTGTTTAATATGGAAGAGCTTTCCGTGATGGGGTTTGTTGAAGTCTTGGGCAAACTCAAACGCATTTTGCACGTGCGCAAAGCCATCACCGAGCATTTCCTTGCCAATCCACCCGATATCTTTATTGGCGTCGATGCACCGGATTTTAACCTCACCGTCGAGCTTAAACTCAAGCAAAGCGGTATTAAAACCATTCATTACGTCAGTCCTTCGGTGTGGGCGTGGAAGCAATGGCGTATTCACAAAATCGCCAAGGCGACCAATTTAGTATTGGCATTTTTACCTTTCGAAAAAGCCTTTTACGACAAATTCAATGTCCCTTGTGAATTTGTTGGCCATACCTTGGCCGAGCGTTTACCCCTAGTGCCTGAGCGTGAAGCCAACCGAACCGAGCTAGGCTTAGATTTAAATGCGCCGACACTGGCCTTGTTGCCCGGCAGTCGCCACGCTGAAATTGAGCTGTTAACGCCTTATTTCTTACAAGCGGCTCAGCAGCTCAAAGCAAAATACCCAGACTTGCAGTTGGTTGTGCCCATGGTGAACGCCAAACGCCGCGCGCAATTTGAGCAAATCAAACAACAAATCGCGCCTGATTTAGCCATAGCGATAGTTGATGGCCAAGCGAGTAAGGTATTACAAGCGGCCGATTATGTGTTGTTAGCATCAGGAACAGCAGCGCTAGAAGCCATGTTGGCTAAGTGCCCTATGGTGGTGGCTTATCGGGTTAATTGGCTGACATATCGTATTGCTAAGGCCCTAGTGAAAAGCAAATACGCCTCGTTACCTAATTTACTTCACGATGGCCCACTGGTGAGAGAGTTGCTGCAATACGATTGCACGGTAGACAATATTGTTACTGAGCTTGATAAATTAATAGGCCAAGATAACAGCGCACTTATTAACCGCTTCACCGAGCTGCACCAAATGATCCGCTGTAATGCCGACGAAAAAGCGGCAGAGGCGGTGATCCAAGTCTTAGCGGACAAGGCGAATTAGCGTATAATCCCTTGCCTAAATCTATGGTGAGGGAAGTAAGATGGATCCAGTTGTTTATCCTGAAAATGCATTAGTAGCAGGCGTTGATGAAGTCGGTCGCGGCCCTTTGGTTGGCGACGTGGTCACCGCTGCTGTGATCTTAGATCCCAACAATCCCATCCAAGGCCTTGCCGATTCAAAGAAGCTTTCGGAAAAAAAACGCCTCGCGCTGTTTGACGAAATTCAGCAAAAAGCCTTGGCCGTGTCTATTGGTCGTGCCAGCCCAGCCGAAATTGATGAAATTAACATACTTCACGCCACCATGCTGGCGATGCAGCGCGCCGTCGAGGGCTTAAAGATCACGCCAGAATATGTCTTCATTGATGGTAATCGTTGCCCAAAGCTGACCATGCCGTGTGAAGCGGTAGTGAAAGGCGATGCACGCGTGGCCGAGATCAGCGCGGCTTCCATCATTGCCAAGGTGACTCGAGATCAAGAGATGGCCGAGCTGGATCAGCGCTACCCAGAATTTGGCTTTGCCCACCATAAAGGTTATCCAACCAAGGCACACTTTGCGGCACTGGAGCAGCACGGCATCACGCCGTATCACCGTAAATCATTTAAACCAGTACAAAAAATCATGGAGCAGCAAGACTAGTCATGGCCGATCCAAAATTTGTCCACCTGCGGGTACACAGTGATTTCTCTATGGTTGATGGCCTTGCCAAGATCAAGCCCATCGTTGGTCGCGCCCAAGAATACCAAATGCCCGCCATCGCCATTACCGATCAAACCAACTTGTGCGGCTTGGTTAAATTTTATGGCGCGGCCCATGACGCTGGCATCAAGCCGATTATTGGGGCGGACTTTTGGGTACAAAGTGACGAGCTAGGCGACGAGCAGTTCCGCTTAACCGCGTTAGCCATGAATAATCAAGGCTACAAAAACGTTACCCTGTTGATTTCAAAAGCTTACTTGCGCGGCCATGTGCAAGGGCGGCCAATAATTGATAAATCTTGGCTGGTAGAGCACAGTGAAGGGGTGATCTTACTCTCAGGTGGCCGCATGGGCGATGTGGGCAAGGTTTTACTCAAAGGCAATAAAGACTTAACCCAGCGCTGCGTCGAGTTTTATCAAACCCATTTTCCTGATCGTTACTTTTTAGAATTACTGCGCACCGAGCGACCCGATGAAGAAGCTTACCTGCACATGGCGGTGGAGCTCGCGCAGCAACAAGACTTGCCCGTGGTGGCCACCAATGAAGTGGTTATTTTAGATAAAGATAAATTCGACGCCCATGAAATTAGGGTGGCTATTCACGATGGCTACACCCTGATGGACAAAAACCGGCCACGTCTTTACAGCCCAGAGCAATACCTTAAAACCGAAGAGCAAATGTGTGAGCTGTTTGCCGATATTCCTGAGGCGCTGCAAAACTCGGTGGAAATCGCTAAACGCTGTAACGTCACCGTGCGCTTAGGGGAATATTTCTTGCCCGATTTCCCCACTGGCGGTATGCCGATAGAAGAATACTTTTGTAAGGTGTCGTGGGAAGGCCTAGAAGAGCGCTTAGACTTCTTATTTGATAAAAACAGTCCTGACTTTGCCGAAAAGCGCAAACCTTATGACGAGCGTCTGCAAATCGAGCTAGACGTAATCAACCAAATGGGATTCCCCGGCTACTTCTTGATCGTAATGGAGTTTATCCAGTGGAGTAAGGATAACAATATTCCCGTAGGGCCGGGGCGGGGCTCGGGTGCAGGCTCGTTAGTGGCCTATGCACAAAAAATTACCGACCTTGATCCCCTTGAATTTGACTTACTGTTCGAGCGCTTTTTGAACCCAGAGCGGGTATCCATGCCCGACTTTGATATCGACTTTTGTATGGACCGACGTGATGAGGTCATCGATCACGTAGCCGAGCTATACGGGCGTGATGCGGTATCGCAAATCATCACCTTTGGTACCATGGCGGCCAAGGCGGTTATTCGTGACGTGGGGCGGGTATTAGGCCATCCCTATGGTTTTGTTGACCGGATTTCAAAACTCGTGCCGCCCGATCCGGGTATGACTTTGGCCAAAGCCTTTGACGCAGAGCCAAAACTTCAAGAAGCCTACGATGGCGACGAGGAAGTGCGCGATCTGATCGACATGTGTCGCATTCTTGAAGGTTGTACCCGAAACGCCGGTAAACACGCGGGGGGCGTGGTGATTTCCCCCACCACTATTACGGATTTTGCGCCCCTTTATTGTGACTCGGAAGGTAAGTTCCCGGTTACCCAGTTTGATAAAAACGACGTCGAATATGCTGGCTTAGTTAAGTTTGACTTCTTAGGTCTTAGAACCCTAACTATCGTGCAGTGGGCGCTGGACATGGCCAATGCCCATAAAGCCAAACGCGGTGAAGCGCCGATTGATATCGCGCGGATCCCTGTCGACTGTCCAGCGTGTTTTCGCACCCTGCAAAACTCTGAAACCACGGCGGTGTTCCAGCTGGAATCCCGCGGTATGAAAGACTTGATCAAGCGTCTACAGCCCGACTGTTTTGAAGACATGATCGCTCTGGTGGCGCTATTTCGACCTGGGCCGCTGCAATCGGGCATGGTAGATAACTTTATCGAGCGTAAGCATGGCCGTGAGGAAATCTCATACCCTGACGCGACCTGGCAACACGACTCGTTACAGCCCATTCTTGAGCCGACCTACGGCATCATCTTGTACCAAGAGCAGGTAATGCAAATCGCGCAGGTGCTCGCGGGTTACACCCTAGGCGGCGCGGATATGTTACGTCGTGCTATGGGTAAGAAAAAACCCGAAGAAATGGCCAAGCAGCGCGCCGGCTTTGAAGCGGGCGCGGTGAAAAACGGCGTTGATGGCGAACTGGCCATGAAGATCTTTGACTTGGTAGAGAAATTCGCCGGTTACGGTTTTAACAAATCCCACTCAGCCGCTTACGCCTTGGTGTCCTATCAAACCCTATGGATGAAAACCCATTATCCGGCGTATTTTATGGCCGCGGTCATGTCGGCCGATATGGATAACACCGACAAGATAGTGACGCTGGTTGATGAGTGTGAGCGCATGGGCTTGCCTTTATCACCGCCGGATGTGAACACAGGTTTATACAAGTTTAACGTGGCCGACGATGGCTCTATTGTTTACGGTATTGGCGCGGTAAAAGGGGTTGGTGAAGGCCCGATTGAAGCCATTATTGCCGCCCGTGATGCGGGTGGGGCGTTTAAAGACCTATTTGATTTTTGTGCGCGTGTTGATCTGAAAAAAGTGAATCGCCGCGTACTTGAAAAACTCATTATGTCGGGTGCCATGGATAAACTCGGACCCCATCGCGCCGCATTAATGGCCACCTTGCCCGATGCCATGCAAGCGGCTGCGCAACATGCCGCCGCAGAAGCCCATGGCCAAAGCGATTTATTTGGCGTGTTAACCACCGAGGAAGCCGACGTCCAACACGCCTTTGCCAATGTCCCGCTATGGCCCGATAAAGTGTGGCTGGAAGGGGAAAAAGAAACCTTAGGTTTATACCTTACCGGACATCCTATTAACCAGTACTTAGGTGAGCTGCGTAATTATACCTCGGGACGCCTAAAAGACATGGTGCCGACCGATCGCCATAAAAACACCTCGGCGGCCGGTTTAGTGATCGCGACGCGGGTGATGATGACCAAACGCGGCAAAAAAATGGGCCTATTAACCCTAGATGATAAAAGCGCGCGCCTTGAGGTGATGTTGTTTTCCGATGCCTTCGATCAATATGAATCACTGATTCAAAAAGATAAGATCTTAGTGGTCAGTGGCCAAGTCAGTCACGACGATTTCTCGGGCGGGTTAAAACTCACCGCTCGCGAAGTGTTGGATCTTTCCCAAGCCCGGGAAAAACACGCCAAAGGTTTGCACTTGCAGCTTAAACAATCGCAAATGGACAAAGACTTTTTCCCGAAATTCACCGATACGCTCGCGCCCTTTAGTGGCGGCATTTGTCCTATTACCATCAGCTATGAAGGGGCAACCGCCACGGCTGATTTAACACTAGGTACTCAGTGGCGTGTTACCCCGGCCGATGAATTAATGGATCAATTAGACTTACTTTTAGGGCCTAATCAAACCAAATTGGTGTTTCATTAATGGTGTTTTATTAATGGTGTGTACAGGGGCAATCACTGCGCATCGCGCTTATCAAGCCTTAGCTAAGCACTGCAGGGCGCACCCCAGCGCGCAGCGTCTAATAGGCTTAAGTGGCGGCTTAGACTCAGTCGCCTTGCTACATTTGTTAGTTGAGCTGAAAAAACATGTGCCGTTTGAGCTCACCGCCTTGTATGTGCATCATGGCTTAAGTGCCAACGCCGATGTGTGGCTCGATTTTTGTCAGAAGCTTTGTCTTAGTCTGAATGTGCCCTTTATGGCCGAGCGGGTTAATTTGGGTGATATGCAAGGTGAAAGCATCGAAGCACTGGCGCGTGATGCCCGCTATCAAGCCTTTAGCAAACATTTACCTGCTAGCGGTCAGCTGCTTACCGCGCAGCATCAAAACGATCAGGTGGAAAGTTTTATCCTAGCGGCGAAGCGGGGCAGTGGGGTAAAGGGTTTAAGCGCTATGCCACTTATCAAACCCTTTGCCAACGGCAGCCAGCTTAGGCCGCTTCTTGAAATCAGCCGAGCAGAATTAGCGCAGTTAGCCAAGGCGCAAGGCTGGCAGTGGGTCGAAGATGAAAGCAATCAAAACACCCAATTTGATCGCAACTTTATCCGCGCTGAGATCATCCCTAAACTCACCGAACGCTGGCCCGGCGTACTCACGGCCATCGGTCGCAGCGCACGGCTTTGCGCCGAGCAGCAAACCTTGCTCACTCAGCTATTACAAGACGAACTAGCGCGATTTCAAAGCCCGCAGGGCGCATTGCAAATCGAGCCACTAACGCAGCTTGATCCCTTGCGCCGGCAAGCCATTTTGCGCCAATGGATCGACACACATGGCTATTCATTACCGTCTGAAGTGCGCCTCAAAGAAATCTGGGACAACATCGCCCTAGCGCGTGAAGATGCACAGCCCATGTTAGCCTTTAAGGGCTATCAAGTGCGCCGATATTTAGGGCAGTTATACTTGGTTAAGCCCGAAAGCAGTGTGCCTGCGCACTTAATTGTGCCCCTTGAAGCGGTGCAGTTAAACTCACTCCCTTGCGGACAGCAGCTCAAGCTGCAACCAAGTGTTCAAGGCGAGCGGATTAAACTCCCTCAAGCCCCATTAACTGTGCGATATCAACTGGCAGGCAGCCATAAGCTCACCCCGGCAGGTCGCAATGGTTCACGCAGTTATAAAAAGCTGCTACAAGAATACCAAGTGCCACCTTGGCTTCGCGCTCAAATACCCATCATCTTTGCTGGCGAGGAGGTGATAGCAGTAGGTGAATTGTTTATCTGTCAGCCTTGGCTAGCCCAAGCGGATGAAGCTGGGCTTAGCCTTATTTGGAAATTACCTGTTGAATGATGATATTCCCGCAACTAGCAGCCTGTTTGCCTATCAAGCTACACAGTTAGATTTCCCACTGTGGGAGCGGAATTTATTCCGCGAAATAGCGCGCTGAAATCTTATTGAGCCATGCGGTTATCAATCCTTAGTGAGCAAGGCGTCATACCACACATCCTCATAATCATCAGCCACTAAGAATCGGTAGCCCGTAGGCAATGCTAAATATGGCTCAATTTCAGGTAAGTATTTGTTTATATGGCTTACATGCAGTGGCTTGAAAAAATCAGCTTCTTGACCCATTGTTTCACCGCACCAGATATACCAGCCAGAGGTGCCGTTTTCGGCTACAAGACGCAAGCCATTGATTGGCAATTGACCTAAGGTCTCCACAGCAAGACCAAGCTTATCGGTTTCACTGCAAGGCGCAAACTCGGCGTTAAATTTGCGACAGATTTCCTTTTGATTGGTCAGTTCTTTTTTTACTGCTGGAAGATCCTCTTTAGGCATGACGATGAACCCCTTTAGTACTACTTTTGACACCCTATCTCTCACTGCGAAAAACGCATTGTGTAGACTTTGATTTTTCGTTTAATCGGTCCTGAATTCACCGATTTTTCAGTGTGTTGAATCTTGTTGTTAATGGGGCAGCTTTTTTAGGGATTTTATATATGGCGATACTGAGCCATCCCATCCACACTTTATGCAATGGCTGCTGCTGAATTCATGTTGGCAATTCTCATAGCCGTATAAGTGATGCGAGCATTCAGGGCACATATGTGACATCTGCGATGAACTTGAAAAATACAAGCTGCCGCACTCACTACATTCTTTAGTTTCTTTCACAGGGTTCATCGTAAATTTATTAGTCCCCTGTGATTGTTAGGCATTGGTTTACTTGGTAAATCAGATTTAAACGAAACACCATGCAGTTCACCAAGGTAGTAATTCATAACTCCATCTTTTTGCATACTATCGATTCTTCTTAGTTTTGAAAGAGTCGATTCTGTGGTAATTCTCATTAGCTTGTGACCATAGATTTCAACTCGATCTTCAGAAAATATCATACTGCCGTATACCAATTCGGTATCGCCTTTTAAAGGGATAAGCTCCACCGTCAAAGCATACATAATTTGTGCCCAGCCAATTTTTAATACCAGCTCACCTTGAGCGCAACTACAAACGGCCTTGAGAAAATATGATTCATCAGCAAAAGATCTTTTCTGTTCTTTAACTACGGTCCAACTCATATAAGACTCCTAACATTGTTTAAGCCAACGTTATTAATAAGCCATCGAACCACGGCTAAGGCAAATGTCAAAAAGCAATTTATGCTCAGACATATAGCCAAGTTAAAGCGTAAACACTCATTAAAATATTCATTTTATTTTACGCTGTAAGGCACAAATCATTGATTTTCAAAAGAATTACCCTTAATCAAATGATTCACATAGTCGAAAGCCTAATGGGGTAATTGGGCCTAGAGAATGCCTTCGGGTACAACGGGTTAAATCGAAGTGACCATTGAAGCCTCCACCTCTAGTGATAGGGTGTTTTGGATCAGCTTGGCTAAAACCATCTTCGATAAACACACCACCGGGATAAGGTTCATATAAAGAGCTGGTCCACTCTTCGACATTACCTGCTAGGTCATAGACGCCATAACAAGATCTAGACTCTTTAAAGCAACCCACGGGGGTAGTGGTTATTAGCCCTAATTCCAATGAGTTACAAAACTCTTTATTAAATTTATCACCCCAGATAAATTGCTGGTACTGCTCATTGCCTGTAGCGACTTCCCATTGGACTTCACTTGGCAAACTAAATCTACGTCCTGTCTTTTGACTCAACCAGTCACAATATTGGTTAGCTGTCGATTTACTAATGCTATAAACAGGGTGGTTGCTTCGCGATTGTGGAAAGCTACCATTTTGCCAACTCGAGGGGATCTCTGCATCTGGGTTGTCATTAATGAAGTGAAGATATTCAATATTGGTCACTAGATACTGACCAATGGCGAATGCTGACAGTTTACAACTAAATCTTGGCGTTTCTTTTTCTATCCATGATTTGCCAATACCAATTTTCTCCATTTCTTGCATTTCTGTGTCTAAATCATTCAGGTCTAAGCCTAATTGATAGTCTCCAGCTTGTATCCTCGCCATCTTGGGCTTTAGGGGATCTATCCTAGGATCAAGTAAAATGGCAAGCTGATTTAAAATGCAAAGTCGTAATTTAAAAGGTTGTTGGTCTATGAGCGCTTGGCAGTCACTTGGGTTGTTCAAGACCTCAGATACAAGTTGATTGCACTGTTTGGCCTCTGCAATGGATAAAGACTGGGCACTGCCGGTATTGGCTGCATCTCTACCAGCCGCTTCAAGTACCATTTTATTGTTTTGTTGATAGATAAATTCCATTATTCACCTTGTTGGCGTTGCGACCTAGGATTGCTAGATTTACTCATCACGTTTAACAATCTTCAGCCGTGTTTTGCAAGTTATGTGTCTGCCGCTTTTAAAAGAACGTTTAGAAGTATACTTAAACTTGGTTTCGCACACTGGGCAGGTAACGACATTGTTATTCGAGTTGGTAGCGACTTCTAATACCCCTCTTTCTTCTGCCGCCTTCATTTTCTCACGCTCTTTTTTCTCAGCTTCTTTAAGGCTTAACGAAAAAAGGGTCTCCCCCCATAGATGGTTGCAAGAATTACAGCACCACCGAGGGTTATCAGGGGTTATTTCACACCCACCAAGAATCACAGTACCTTGCTCCAATTCTCTATCTAGCTCTGGAGTATACATTGGCATACCGTAAAGAAAGGTTGCTATGTCGTTACTACCGCAGGCTGGGCATGCTAGTCGTTTCATTTTACACCCTGTGAATCTTACGCCGCCTTAAGCGATGAGTAATTGTTGGCTAAAATGTGTAGCGAAGCGGAACCGAGCCAACTGTTACGAATCCGACTTTAAGGCTTAGTTATAGGTTGCTCACTATTACTGTTACTAGACAGAATAATGACCGTAAAAGCTATCAGCGGAATATTTGTTGTTACAGGGTTGAACGCCTCGATTAATAGTTGAGGTTGCAACGCTGCAACCGCTAAAAGCAAGCCAACCAAAGCAATAATATTTAATAGTAATACAACTCTAACTTTGTAAAAAAAGAAAAATATTACTCCCCAAATAACCTCTGAAATTCCCGCCATTTTAATAAATGTGTAAGTTAGCTCATTTCCAAAACCGATACTTCCTGACATCAATTGTTCAAGCGGTGCTATCTGTATTAGCTTTGGAGCTAGACCATGATATAACCACGCAAAGGTAATTATGAATCTAGCGATTTGAACTGCAGTCACATATTCTCCTAGACGTATTACGCCTGCGATACAGAACGATTTTAGATGGCTGCGTTTTTGCAGCCCCTTCGCAAAAACAAAGACAGCTTAAAGCGCTCCTGTACTTGCACTTGTTAAGCGATTTTACGCGCATATGTTACGGCGCCATAAGTAGTTATTAATGCCACCAGAGCAACGATAATGAATGCCATTGGTAGAAATAGCATATTATCACTTGCACCTAGCCACCTTGGAATAGGTAAGGGTAATACAAGGTAACCTATGACTGGTGATAAACCATACGTTATTAAAACAGCCAAAATACAAGAAGAGCGAGAGCTGATCCATACACCGGCATGACGAAGCACGTATATCTGGCCAAGTGACGCGAGTACTAATGGCGGCAAATACCAGACGGAAGTGAGTACGACTAATTCTAACGGTAAAATGTGATGTTCACTCATACGCTTAACGCCTTGTTATGCGACAATTACTGGAAGTCGATTTTGTGTCCCAATTTCCAGCATTAACTTTTGCATCTTACTCACAGACAAAGATCTCTGCCCATTTTTCTGCATTTTACCCGCATTGTCCCAAGCGAGTTTGCCCGGACCATTGTAAATTGTTTCACTTGAACCAGATGGTAAAATTTTTAAGACTAGCAGGTGCTCAGGCTCCGAACGTAATCCAATTAATTTACTTTGAGTTGCTTTTACTTGTACTAATTTACCACAAGGGCTTTTGCCGTCATGTGTTTCAACAGATGCAGGAAATAACTCTAATCCATAATGATACTCAGCTAACACCTCGCCTATGCTTCCAACTAAATGACCATCAGGTGTGAAATGACGACCAGGGAACATTGCCTCCAGCTCATTTACTATTTCGTACAACTTCCGAATTTTCTCAGGGATTTGCTTTACACTACTCATCTATTACTTCCGAACATAATTTTTCTATTGCCGCATAACGCCCAATTCTAGCGAATCTCCACAAAATATCTTTCGCTATCAATTATGTGTTTGTACTGAAATAAAATAAGCTTCCATCTTTCTCTGTAGCTGGCCTTTCTATTTCCCCAGCTTCTAACGCTTCTGCCAACCATCTTTTTATATCTTCAGAAGTTATTGATGGGTAAGTGTTTTTTCGATCATCAACAAATGACCATAACCTCCAATAATCGAACCCATCGATTCTACCATTCGAACCGTAGTCGAAGTCGACAACTTCAGTTTCAGTGATATTTACAGCGCACCCTATTCCATGAAAAAAGTATTTTAACTTACCATCCAACATACCGACTTGCTTAATTGGAGGCCCCCAGTTATGAGGTTCATCTGTATTCAAGTGGGTTTTCAATAGCTCATTAGCTATTTTAACTTTACCTTGAAAATCACTAATTATTTTACTTAGATTCTGGTTCATTCAGATTTACCCAAGTCCTTGCAAGATGCACTTGTTAGGTTTCTTTGACTACTCATCATACGGCGTAAAGTTTATACCATAACCAAAAGGATTTTCTTTTGGTGGTTCCTCTGGTTCTGTTTTATAGACTTCAATTTTTCCGTTAGCTTCAAAACCAATTTGCCTGCCAATTACTTTAAGCATATCTGCAGATTGATCTGAGTTGATTGCCCAAGTCTTAATTGCCATAAATGCTGGCCCCTTGCGACAGGGCGAGATCTAACATTATTAGTAAGGTCTAATTGCTGATAATTTATGCACTATGGGCGTTTTATGAGCTTATTTTTCCTTTTCCTAGAAAATCATATATTAAATTGAACTAACTGTATTTTCAG
>NZ_JAIMJB010000071.1 GCF_021295345.1 Motilimonas eburnea | reverse complement strand
CCCGCAGAGCCAACCAAGAAGACAAGTGCAAGGGCCATTTTTGGGAAGGGCGATTTAAAAGCCAAGCCTTGCTGGATGAGAAAGCGCTACTGACCTGCATGGCTTATGTCGATTTAAATCCAATACGGGCCGATATCTGCCAGCACATCGAAGAGCAAGAATTCACCTCGATTTATGAGCGCATACAGCAATTTAAAGCAAAACAAGATGCCCATCAGGTAACCAAATCCGAGCTGTTACCCTTTGAGCACCAATTTGATGTACGACAACCCCATGAAATCCCATTCTATTTTGAAGAGTATCTGCAATTAGTAGACTGTACAGGACGCGCCATTCGTGATGATAAGCGTGGCTACATTCCCGCCAATCAACCAAAGCTTTTGCAGGAGCTGGGCATAGAGCAAGATAGCTGGCTGCAACTTGTCAGTCATTTTAGCCGTAGCTTTGGCAGCGCTGCCGGCAGTTGGGAGCACCTCACAGCACATAGCATCCGAACAGGCCACTGCTGGACCC
>NZ_JAIMJB010000070.1 GCF_021295345.1 Motilimonas eburnea | reverse complement strand
CGTCAAAGGGCAGTATTCCCGCAAAACAAAAGCGAGCTTGGATGAAAACAAGCTTCTTAGAAGCAGTGTTGAGTGCGGGATTGAGTCAGTTGGTTGAAATATGAGCACTCATGCGGTTGCCCTGACTGATATAGCACCTTGGGAACTGAAGTTTTCAGTCTATAAATTTAATAGAGATACTATTCCAGTTATTCTTAAATTTATGGGCAATAACCTTTTAGATTGGAATGTACATATTAATAAAGGTGTTGGGAATTGGCATTTTTATGTAGGCAATAAATTAATTGCAGGTGCTTGTGTAGGTGACGACACATTAGTTATTAACGATCCAAGTGAGTTAATAATTAATAAACTCAATCAAATGGGTATTCCATATGAATGGGCTGACACATAACAAGAGACTATGGCGTCAATAGTTATTTTTAAACTTTTGGCGCTTCCCACATAACACCGTCTCTGAGCATCGAATTGAGCGTGACAACCATCTTCCTGATACAAGCGATGATGGCTACTTT
>NZ_JAIMJB010000006.1 GCF_021295345.1 Motilimonas eburnea | reverse complement strand
TTATGCTTGGCGGCAATAGCGCTGTGGACCCACCTGATTCCATGCCGAACTCAGAAGTGAAACGCAGCAGCGCCGATGGTAGTGTGGGGCTTCCCCATGTGAGAGTAGGACACCGCCAAGCTCCAAATTTATAAAGCCATCCTGTTTAGGGTGGCTTTTCTCGTCTCAGAACGAGGATACCAGTTTTTTTGGTGACAATAGCGTTGTGGCCCCACCTGATTCCATGCCGAACTCAGAAGTGAAACGCAACAGCGCCGATGGTAGTGTGGGGCTTCCCCATGTGAGAGTAGGACATCACCAAAACCCTATAAAAAAAGCAGCCTCCGAGCTGCTTTTTGCATTTCATAAGCCTTGCATTCACCTCACTCTTAGGTGAGGTGCAGTAACATACTAATTATTAACTGATGTGTAAGGAAGGGGGGCGATGTAGAGCGTTGATTCTGCTTGTTCCTTGATCCTAAACTGGCTATTGTTCGGATCGCTATCTTTGGGTAGTACGGCCAGCAGCTCAATATGTTGATCGCCATATTGGCAACCCGAGATAACCTGACCGACTCGCTTCCAGTTATCACCTATTTTCAGCTCAACGGTATCACCAACCTCAGGTTTGCTTTGTGCGCGCCCAGTAAGAATAAACATCCCTCGTTTGTTGGCGCCGCGGTACTTCGCTCTGGCGATGGTTTCTTGGCCTATGTAACAACCTTTAGTAAAGCTAATGCCTTCTAACTCATCTAAGTTGAGTGCTTGTGGGATGTATTCACCGCTGGTTTTTTCTTCGATAAAACCCACGCCAGAGGCGATGTTTAGCGCATTCCAGATACCATCGGTGAATAGTTCAGCTTGCTCTTTCAGCTCAGTTAAAGCTTGTTCTGCCACCTCGTTTTTAAGGATCACGAGGTAACGTAGTGATGGATAAGGTTGCTTAATTAGAGCGCCATTGGGTAATAGGCGACTTTTGTCGTGGGTCGCTGCGGTATCAAGATGCTGAGCAATGTAATGTGCTGATTTAGAGCCAATAAGACCAAGCATTTGATATTCGGTCTCGATATCAATTTCAACTTTTGAAAAAACGGCAAACTTTTTCAATGCAGGCAACTGTATCGGGGTCACTGATTTAGGCTGCGTGAGTAAGATCCGATCTTCCAGCACGATCAAGCGAAATACACTGATCGTTTTACCCTGTGCATCACATTGCGCGGCCATGGTTTGTTGGCCGGGGGCTAGGCTATTTAGATCACAGGTTAGCTGGCCTTGTAAAAAGTTAATTCTATCTTCGCCTTTGACGGAAATAAGATCCCAGCTATCTAGTTTACATAGAGCTAATTCAGGCAGTAATGAGATGTTTTCAAGACTGGTTAAATCACGCATGGTTATTCCTTTCAAGCGTTAAAGTGTCTAACCTCATGTTATAGTTCACAAGGCACTTTGTCAGTAGTTGTCATCGTGATTTTATCCCTATAACATGCGATCAACATATTGCTTTTGCATTTCTAATAGCAGGAACACACAAAATGAATCCACAAAATGAAAAATCAAGACTACTCTGGGCCTGTCGTCGAGGCATGTTAGAGCTAGATGTGTTGTTTCGCCCATTTGTTGAAGAAGCTTACGATGATTTATCGAGTGAGCAGCAGCGCATATTTAAACGCCTGCTAACCTGTGACGACCCAGACTTATTCGCTTGGTTTATGGGGCACCAAGATTGCCAAGATCCTGAGCTTGCAGCCATGGTGGGCCTTATTTTAAATCGTGTTAAGGTATAACGCTAAGCTGCACCCTTCAAGACTTGCTCAGCTCGTCTTTTTCCTTCCTTTTGCCCTGCTATCTGGTGGGGCTCTATGGCTTAAGGTATCACCCATCACCTTATTAGCGAGTGCCGTTCTATTATTCGCTGGTCTAGTCATGGCGCTTCAGCTAAAACCAAAATATCAAATGATATTATTTGATGACGTGGGTGGTGTCACTTTGCAAGGTGAACAGGTGTTTAATGGCCAAATGGAAGTGGGTTGTCAAGTTTGGCCGTGGTTACTGGTTGTTAAGTTGAAAAATGAACAGCAGGCTTTTCGGCTATTGGTGTATGCCGATGGCATTTCTAATCAAGGGTATAGACGTCTAGCGAGAGTCATTAATTTGAATCGATTTTCTTATCCTTAAAAGGGGATGTGAGCGTTTACTCGCATCCCCTCTTAAAAATTAAGGTTTAGGCGTGAGTATGGTTGGCCCTGACTCAGGAAGTAAGTCGGGGTAATCTAAGTTAAAGTGTAAACCGCGACTTTCTTTTCTTGCCATGGCACAGCGTATGATGAGCTCGGCAACTTGAACAAGGTTACGTAACTCAAGTAAATTGTTGCTTACACGGAAATGAGAGTAATATTCATTGATTTCTTGTTGTAACAGCTGGACACGGCGCAAAGCGCGCTCAAGTCGCTTATCGGTACGGACAATACCGACATAGTCCCACATAAATAGGCGTAACTCGTGCCAGTTATGTTGAATCACCACTTCCTCATCCGAATTAGACACTTTACTCTCATCCCATGCCGGTACCTGAGGGATTTTACGCTTGTGAGGCAGTTTATTAATAATGTCTTTAGCTGCAGCATGAGCAAACACAATACATTCTAATAATGAGTTTGAGGCCATGCGATTAGCGCCATGTAGGCCGGTGTAGGACACTTCACCGATTGCATAAAGCCCTGCTAAATCAGTTTGCCCGTGCATGTCTGTCATCACACCTCCGCAGGTGTAATGTGCCGCAGGCACAATAGGAATTGGCTGGGTTGCCATATCAATGCCCAACGATAAGCACTTTTCATAAATGGTGGGAAAGTGCTTCATAATAAACTCTTTTGGCTTGTGGCTGATGTCTAGATACATGCAGTCCGCACCCAAGCGTTTCATTTCATGGTCGATGGCCCGCGCCACAATATCACGCGGGGCTAGCTCGGCGCGCTCGTCACGCTCTAACATAAACCGAGTGCCGTCCGGACGACGTAAATACGCCCCTTCGCCGCGAAGAGCTTCGGTCAATAAAAAGTTTCTGGCTTCGGGATGATATAAACAAGTGGGGTGAAATTGATTAAACTCCATGTTGGCAACGCGGCAGCCAGCTCGCCATGCCATGGCAATGCCATCACCACTGGAAACATCGGGGTTACTGGTGTACTGGTAAACCTTGCTTGCCCCGCCAGTCGCGAGGGCAACAAAATTGGCCTTGATGACTTCTACTTGCTCAGCGTCTCGGTTCCAAACATATGCCCCGACAATGTGGTTACCTGCCAAGCCAAGCTTGCGTGTGGTGATTAAGTCGACGGCGTTGAAGCGCTCCATCACTGTGATGCGAGGGTGCTGAGCAACCGCTTCGATTAGCGTGGTTTGTACGGCTTTGCCGGTTGCATCTGCAGTATGCAAAATACGTCTATGGCTGTGGCCACCCTCTCGGGTTAAGTGATATTTGACTTCATCACTGTCTTTGTCTTTGCTTTCTTCCCGATCGAAGGGAACGCCTTCACCTATCAGCCATTCCATGCAGTCTTTGGCTGTGGTGGCTGTAAACAGGACGGTTTCTTCATCGCAGATCCCAGCGCCTGCAACTAAGGTATCGGCTACGTGGGATTCAATACTGTCGGATTCGTCAAATACAGCTGCAATGCCCCCTTGAGCATACATGGTCGAGCCTTCAGAGAGCGGCCCTTTACTTAATACACGAACATCCGCGTGTTCGGCTAATTTTAGTGCTAATGAGAGACCAGCTGCGCCACTACCGATAATCAAAACATCAGAAAGGTATTCAACATTATGTTTCATAGGGTACTATTGCCAATAAAGTAAGACTTACCGTATGTTACTCGTTCTTTCGTTAATATGCATTTATCCGAGACAGGGCAAGTAGAAATTATTTTGCAGTTCTATGAACTTTTCTTAATTTCAGCAGTCTATCATTATGCAATAACATTCGAGCTAGTCGATTTTTGTTTGAATTTTGGAGGCCGACGTCTCGAATGGGCGCGCAAGAAACTGATCAACAAATTGTTGAACGTGTTCAGCAAGGTGACAAAAATGCTTATAACTTGTTGGTCATTAAATACCAAAACAAGGTAGCAAGCTTAGTATCACGTTACGTGAGTCACCCCGGTGATGTACCGGATGTAACACAAGATGCATTTATAAAAGCATATAAAGCCTTAGCCACATTTAGAGGCGAAAGCGCTTTTTATACTTGGCTGTACCGAATAGCGGTAAACACAGCAAAGAATTATCTGGTCGCGCAGGGGAGAAGACCCCCGTCTGCCGACCTAGATGTGACCGAGGCCGAAGTTTTTGAAGATCATGATGCGTTAAAGGAATCTTCTTCGCCTGAAGCTGTCACACTCAGTAATGAAATTAAACATGTTGTATTTAGTACGATAGAAAATTTGCCCGATGATTTGCGCACAGCGATAACGCTACGTGAATTAGAAGGAATGAGTTACGAAGAAATATCTGATGTCATGGGGTGTCCCGTGGGGACCGTAAGGTCACGCATCTTCCGTGCTCGAGAAGCTATCGATAAAAAGATCCAACCGCTATTGCAGCGTTAATGGGGAAACAGAATGTCTAATCATGAAAAACTATCTGCTTTTGTCGACAGTGAATTAAACGACAGAGGCTTTCTGTCTGATTTACTGAAAGATGAGCAGATGGTCGATCAATTTTCACGCTATCAACTTATCGGTGATGTGATGCGTGGCGATACACTCGATGATGTCAATCTTGATGTCGCATCGTCCGTGATGAGTGCTTTAGATGATGAACCTACTGTAATGGCACCTCAAAAAGCGACACCGGAGCGAGGTGATTCGATTTTACCTAGTAATGTCGTGCCTTTATTCAAGAAAGTAGGGCAGTATGCCATCGCGGCATCAGTGGCTGCATCAGTGGTTATCGGGGTGCAATTAAATACCGCACAACAAGATAGTTTGACGCCAGCGCCAGTATTAGATACTGTGCCTTTTGTAGGTATTGCTGAGCCGGTCAGTCTTCAAGCCCAGCCTGCTAACGTTGATAAGTTAACCGAACAACAAGAGCTGGAACAGCGTCGAAAAATAAATGCACTTTTACAGGATCACACCTTACAGCAGCGTATGTTGCAACAAAACTAAGTTTACTCAAAGTACACAAGCCATTCTGCTCGCTTGTGTACTTGCCTTGTTTTGTATTCGTAGTTGGGCAGCCCCAAGCGAGCCCCACCCGCCAGCAAATCAGTCTACCGAATTCTTTTTGCAGCAAATGGCTAACTCATTTGCCGAGCTAAATTACGATCTATCCTATATTCAAGTTTTTGAAGGGGTTATTGAACCTAAGCGTTTAAGTCATGGGGTGTTAGATGGGTTAGAAATATCCTATTTGAGTCACCTGAATGGGCCGCCAACGGAATATGTTCAACGCGGCAAGCAAGTCAGCTTTTTTGAACCAGATATCGAGCCCTACACCTTGGAAACAGAGTTACAGCAGGGAAGCCTGTTTCGAATAGCCAAGCAGGACTTGGCCCAACTGCAGTTAAGCTACGATTTTGTTCAGGCGGGCAAAAGCCGAGTCGCCGGGCGACCCGCTCAAGTGATCAGAATGTCGCCTAAAGACGGAGACCGCTACGGTTATCTCATATGGCTAGATCGTCACACTAGCTTGCCGTTACGCATCGACACCCTTGATTTACAAGGTCAGCTTGTAGAACAAATGATGGCTATTTCTTTGCGCCTCTATAACGAGGCGACACCATGGATTGCGGAATTATCGAGTGTTGATTTACCCGCCGTTGTGACGGTCAACAAATCAGCTGCTAACTCTGTTGCCTGGCAACTATCATGGTTACCTAAAGGGTTTCAAGTCGTTTCAAGTGATAGCCACAGTATCCCAATTACGGGGGATGCCGTTGATTACTTTATGGCATCCGATGGAGTGGCCATGGTCTCTGTTTACATCGAGCCAGACGAGCAGCCTATGGCTTCATTAACCCCCGTTGCACGTAAAGGCGCCATTAATCTTATTACTGTTAAGCATCGTGGCAATAAAATTACCGTGGTAGGTGATATTCCAACAGAGACGGGTTTGAAAATAGCGCGTTCGGTCATGGCGACGGGGAACAACAAAGCCAAGGGAAAAGGTAACAACCATGGCTAACGAGCATGGGCAAATTGTGGCCGTTGAATCTGATACCGTTTGGGTGAAGTGCCAAACTCAAAGTGCATGTCAAAGTTGCAGTGCAAAAGGGAGCTGTGGCACCAGTGTACTGGCAAAAGCTTTTCCTATTCGCACCCAGTCCCTTGGGGTGAAGGTTGAGCGCCAGCATGGATTTCAGGTTGGGCAAACGGTGGAGCTGACCGTCACGGATAAAGTGTTGGTGAATGCGGCCATTAAAGTTTATCTACTCCCTCTACTTGGGCTCATACTAGGGGCTGCTGTGTTGCCTTATTTGGTGACACCTGAGTGGGCTGAGCTCAGCTCGGTTATTGGTGGCGGTGTGGGGTTAGCCACTGGACTATTTTTGGCAAATGCTTGTTTTAGCCAGGCCTCGTCTCATCATCAGGTGAGTATTAAACCTGAGTCTCACTCCGATCCTAATCCCTAACTCCCTAAGCCCTCGTCTTTTCCTCTATTCGGCATAAAAGATCACGATAGTTTGCTGTCA
The DNA here is from genome assembly GCF_021295345.1 of Motilimonas eburnea. Taxonomy (GTDB): domain Bacteria; phylum Pseudomonadota; class Gammaproteobacteria; order Enterobacterales; family CBDFNC01; genus Motilimonas; species Motilimonas eburnea. The sequence continues at coordinate 211,175 of NZ_JAIMJB010000006.1, read as the reverse complement.
GTTTATGCATAAAGATAGCGAGAACGTTACAAATTGGTTAGAATTCGCTCCTTATTTGTTTGTCCCTAAGTATTAACGCCGAGTATTCATGAAGCACATTCGAAATTTTTCCATCATAGCCCACATTGACCATGGTAAATCCACTTTATCCGATCGTTTGATCCAAGTATGTGGCGGTTTGACCGATCGCGAAATGCAGGCTCAAGTTCTAGACTCGATGGATCTAGAAAAAGAGCGCGGTATTACTATCAAAGCACAAAGTGTGACTTTGGATTATCAAGCACAAGATGGAGAGACCTATCAGCTTAACTTCATCGATACCCCGGGACACGTAGACTTTTCATACGAAGTATCCCGCTCGTTGGCTGCCTGTGAAGGGGCGCTATTGGTGGTTGATGCTGGCCAAGGGGTGGAAGCGCAAACCCTTGCAAACTGTTACACCGCGATAGAAATGGATCTGGAAGTGGTCCCTGTCTTAAATAAGATTGATTTACCCGCAGCAGATCCTGAACGTGTCGCGGAAGAAATCGAAGATATCGTGGGCATAGATGCAACTGAGGCGACACGATGCTCAGCCAAAACAGGGGTTGGCGTAGATTTAGTACTCGAAGACATAGTCAAAAACATTCCTGCGCCTGTTGGAGATCCTGAGGCGCCTTTACAAGCCTTAATTATCGACTCTTGGTTTGATAACTACTTAGGGGTGGTTTCGTTAGTCCGGATCAAGAATGGTGTCCTTAAGAAAAACGACAAGATTAGGGTCATGAGCACGGGCCAAGAATGGGGTGTAGACCGCTTGGGTATTTTCACGCCAAAACAAGTCGACACTCAAAGCTTAAGTGCTGGCGAAGTGGGCTGGGTTGTGTGTGGTATTAAAGATATTTTAGGGGCGCCAGTCGGGGATACCTTGACCACAGCCAAACACGGTGCTGAGACACCCTTACCGGGATTTAAAAAGGTTAAGCCACAGGTTTACGCCGGCTTGTTCCCGGTAAGCTCAGACGATTATGAATCATTTCGTGATGCCTTAGGAAAACTAAGCCTGAATGATGCGTCATTATTCTATGAGCCTGAAAACTCGACGGCACTGGGCTTTGGCTTTCGCTGTGGTTTCTTGGGCATGCTGCACATGGAAATCATCCAAGAGCGACTTGAGCGCGAATACGACCTGGATCTTATCACCACCGCACCTACCGTGGTGTATGAAGTTGTGCTGAGCAGCAATGAGATTATTTACGTTGATAGCCCTGCTAAGCTGCCAGCGGTGAATGATCTTAAAGAAATCCGCGAACCTATCGCGCGCTGTAACATTTTAGTGCCGCAGGATTACTTAGGTAATGTGATTACCTTATGTGTGGAAAAGCGTGGCTCGCAAGTGGACATGACTTACCATGGTAATCAAGTGGCCGTGGTCTATGATATTCCTATGGCTGAAGTGGTGTTGGACTTTTTTGATAAGCTAAAATCCACGAGCCGTGGTTATGCGTCTTTAGATTACAACTTCCTGCGATTTGAAGCTTCTAACATGGTGCGTGTTGATGTGCTTATTAATGGTGATCGCGTTGATGCCTTGGCCTTAATTACCCACAAGGATCACTCTGAATCACGAGGTCGCCAACTGGTCGAAGCCATGAAAGACCTGATCCCAAGGCAAATGTTTAACATTGCGATTCAAGCGGCCATTGGCTCGCACATCATTGCTCGTTCAACCGTGAAGCAAATGCGTAAAAACGTTATCGCAAAATGTTACGGCGGTGACGTCAGTCGTAAGAAGAAACTGTTGAAGAAACAAAAAGAAGGTAAGAAACGGATGAAGCAGGTCGGTAACGTTGAGGTACCACAAGAAGCCTTCCTTGCCGTATTGCACATAGGTAAGGATAAGTAATGGCAAATACGTTCTCGTTGATACTGGTTATCGCCACTATCGTGACCGGTATTTTCTGGTGTTTAGATAAGTTTCTTTGGGCACCTAGACGAGCACAAGAGGTGGAAGCGGTTAAAGCCAAATCGAATGTGCCCCTTGATGATGAAGTGCTAGCCAGTATCGCACCTCAGCCGGTTTGGGTTGAGCAAGTTGTCTCCGTGTTTCCGGTTATCGCCTTTGTCACTGTGCTGCGTTCATTTATTTATGAACCGTTTCAGATCCCATCGGGCTCGATGAAGCCAACCTTATTGGTGGGTGACTTTATTCTGGTGGAAAAGTTTGCTTATGGCATTAAAGATCCGGTGTTTCGTACTGAGTTGATTGCCACTGGTAAACCTGAGCGAGGCGATGTGGCGGTGTTTAAATACCCAGTGAACCCACAGATTGACTATATTAAGCGAATTATTGGTTTACCCGGTGATCGTATTGTCTATCAAGGTAAGCAGTTATACATCCAAAAAGCCTGTGATGAAGCGCCTTGTGGGCCTTTGACTAAGGTTGAGATGAAGCCTGTGGGGCCGTTTATGGATGGCCACGTTCAAGTGGATGAGTTAAGTGAGCAATTAACCGCAACGCTTTCCCATCATGTGTTAAATAACAATCGTCGCTCTGAGCGCATTGGCAATTACTTTAATCAGCCGGAAACCGTAAGGCCTGATGAGTGGATAGTGCCACAAGGCCACTACTTTGCGATGGGCGATAACCGCGATGACAGCTTAGACAGCCGTTTTTGGGGCTTTGTGCCCGAAGCTAACTTAGTGGGTAAAGCGGCGGCCATTTGGATCAGTTTTGAGTTTGGCCGTGATGACAGTAGCGCATTACCTAAGTGGGTCCCAACCGATGTCAGATTTAGCCGAATAGGTGGTATCGAATGAATTTAGATAGGCAACGCTTGGCCAGACGCCTTGGTTATGAATTTAAAGACACTAAGCTGTTTCTGCAGGCGCTGACTCATCGCAGTGCAAATGGTAAGCATAACGAACGTCTCGAGTTCCTAGGCGACTCAGTGCTGAGTTTTGTGATATCGACGGATTTATATAAACGTTTTCCTAACATCAATGAAGGCGATATGAGCCGAATGCGAGCGACCCTGGTTAAGGGCAACACCTTGGCGGAGTTTGGTCGTGAATTTGAACTCAAGGATTGTTTGATTTTAGGTCCTGGCGAGTTGAAAAGTGGTGGTTTTCGTCGTGATTCGATTTTAGCTGATACCATTGAGGCACTGATTGGTGCCATCTATTTGGATTCAGATATTGAAACCGTGAATCGATTGGTCTTGTCTTGGTATAAATCTCGCTTGGATATCATTAAACCCGGCGCGGGACAAAAAGATGCAAAAACCAATTTGCAGGAATTTTTGCAAGCCCACAAACGCGACTTGCCTGAATACAAGGTAATTGATATTAAAGGGGAAGCACATAATCAAGAGTTTACGGTTGAGTGTGTGGTTCTTGGATTGCCTGAACCGGCACTAGGAAAGGGCACCAGTCGCCGTAAAGCAGAGCAAGCGGCGGCGAAAAAAGCATTGGAGTTACTGGCATGATAGATGAGCCAAAAATAGATACCCGTTGTGGTTTGGTCGCTATTGTTGGTCGACCTAATGTCGGTAAATCAACCATATTAAATAGCCTACTGGGGCAAAAAGTCAGTATTACGTCGCGTAAGCCGCAAACCACGCGCCATCGTATTCTCGGCATCGACACGCACGGTATTTATCAAACCGTTTATGTGGATACACCCGGTCTTCACATCGAGGAAAAACGGGCGATTAACCGTCTAATGAATAAGGCTGCTTCGAGCACCCTCGCTGACGTGGAGTTGGTGATCTTTGTTGTTGAAGGTACCCACTGGACCGCCGATGACGAAATGGTACTCACTAAGCTTGAAGGGACAAAGGCGCCTGTGGTTTTGGCGGTGAACAAAGTCGATAACGTTAAAGATAAAGAAGCCCTAATGGCGCATTTACAGCACTTGTCCACCTTGCGTGACTTTAAAGCGATTTTGCCTATGTCGGCTAAGCTCAACAAAAATGTCGAGCAGATTGCTGAGTTTGCACGCGAGTCGCTGCCTGAAAACGTTCACTTTTTCCCAGATGATTACATTACCGATCGCTCTAGTCGGTTTATGGCATCAGAAATTGTGCGCGAAAAGCTGATGCGCTTTACCGGGGATGAGTTGCCTTATTCGACCACGGTGGAAATCGAGCAATTTAAGCAACAGGAAAACGGCACGTTACAAATCAACGCCCTGATATTAGTCGAACGAAATACCCAAAAGCGGATGGTAATAGGCAAAAAAGGCGAAAAGCTAAAAGTCATCGGTCGTGAGGCGCGTATCGACATGGAAGAGCTGTTTGACAGTAAGGTGTTTCTTGAGCTGTGGGTGAAGGTTAAGTCGGGCTGGGCCGATGATGAACGCGCCTTACGCAGCTTAGGTTATTCCGAAGATTAAGCGCGAATTAAGGGTGGATTAGGATGCAAGATGCGTTTGTTTTGCACATTCGCCCTTATCGCGAATCCAGCCAACTATTAGAAGTCTTTACTCGACAAGATGGTCGGATTTCTTTACTGGTGAAAGGCAGCCGCAGTAAGCGCTCCAACCTCAAAGGGCTGCTGCAACCTTTTACATTATTGAGCTTAGCGTGGGGCGGCAAAGGCCAACTTAAATATATTCGCAGTGTTGAACCACAAACCCATGCATTGCCTTTACCCGGTGATAAGCTTTACTTGGGGTTATATTTAAATGAACTCTTGTATCGCCTCCTTGAGCATCTCACGCCTTATACTCACTTATTTGAACACTACCAGCAAACCTTACTCGCCTTAGCGAAAAGCCAACATTACGAGCCTATTCTACGCTGTTTTGAATTGGATTTGTTGACCGCCCTAGGTTATGCCATTGATTTTGATTTGGCGGCGGATACCTACGAGCCCATCGTCGCAGAGACCTATTATCGCCTGGATATGGAACAAGGCTTTATTCGCGCAGAGCAAGGTGACAAAGAGGCGTTTTGGGGCGGGCATATTAGGGCGTTGGCAGCACGAGATTTTACGACCCCCGGGCAGGCTCAAGCCGCTAAGCGTTTTTGCCGTATGTTGATCCAACATAATTTGGGTAATCAACCTTTAATCAGTCGACAGCTGTTCATACAACAACGTAACAAGGGATAAGAGTTCAATGGCAATTATTGGTATGGGCACGGACATCGTGGATATTCGTCGCATTGAACAGGCATTAACGAGAACAGGTGATCATTTTGCCAAACGATTATTGGCGCAGAGCGAATGGCAGCAGTTTTTAGCTCACAAACAACCTGCGCGATTTTTGGCTAAACGTTTTGCCGCGAAAGAGGCCGCGGCTAAGGCGTTGGGAACGGGCATTGCCGCGGGGGTGACGTTTACCGATTTTGTTGTGACCAATAACAGCGCGGGCAAGCCTGAGTTATCACTTCAAGGTAAGGCCGCCGAGTTGGCCTTAGCGCAAACCATCAGGCATCACCACATTAGTATTTCTGATGAAAAACATTACGCAGTGGTGACCGTGATTTTTGAATCTTAATCAGCGCTTTGGCTTAGCTAACGGCTGGGTCAGTTAGGTAAGCTTTGGCTGCGGCTTCTACTTTTTTCATCTCATCCATCAGCTCAAACAATTCGGGCTCGAGCTCCTGTATTGCTTGGCCACCTTTTAGCTCCGTTTCGATTAATGCTGCAAGTTTTTGTAAAGTAGGAACACCGCTGTAGCTACAACCGCCATGGAATTTGTGGATCACCGCATCCAATTCCTGCTCATTGAGTTCTTGTGTCATGGCCTGGTTGATATTGGCTTCCACCTCGGCAAAACTTTCCACTAACATGGTGAGCATTTCTTTGGCGAGATCAGGTTTACCGGCACTTTGGCGCAAGGCCAAATCCCAATCAAGGTGAGTTGGGTTGACGGGGTGCTGGTGGCGCTCTACCGCCCACTTATCGATTATTTGCACCAGCATGTTCTCATCGATTGGTTTGGATAAATAATCATCCATGCCTTGTTCAATTAGGTTCTCACGTTCGCCAGCAATAGCATGAGCGGTCACCGCTATGATAGGGGTTTCATTATTGGTTGTGCCTTGGCGAATTTGTTGACAAGCGCTGATACCATCTAAGATTGGCATCTGAATATCCATAAATATGAGGTCGTAGCTGGCTTGCTCCGATCGCTTCACAGCCTCTTTACCATTCGTTGCAGTGACGACTTCACCAACGAGATCATCAAGCATCGCCGAGATCAGTTTTAAGTTGGCTGGGTTGTCATCCACCGCCATCACCTTTAATGCGGTTTGACTGCGATTAGGTTTGAGTTTAATCACTGGCGCTGCGTCAAATTCAACCTGAATATCCGTGAGGGCAGCGGCAAATTTACGGTGATTAACAGGTTTGGTTAACACATGGCTGGCGCCATGGGCCAAGATCTCTTCTTTAATTTCAGGGCTGGCGGTATTAATGTAAACCACCACGTTATCACAGAAATCTTTTGCTTCACTGACCCGCTTAAGTAAAGGACCTATGTGTAAATTATCACTGTGGCCAATCACGATGCTTTGGTATTTATCAGATAACAGCTCGTGCCAACGCTCATTGGTTTGGGCAAGAAACACCTGCATACGCCATAGCTGTAATTGTTGTGAGAATGAGCGAGCAGAAAACTCATCGGCTTCAAATACCAGCACGGGTTGTGATTTTAACCCTGCAACAGGCAAGGGCTCCGACATTGACATGGGGGAAGCGTCAAGGGCGATGGTAAACCAAAAGGTGGAGCCGTGATTTAATGAGGAGACCAGTTCGATTTCGCCGCCCATTTGTTGCACCAATTTTTGTGTGATAACCAGTCCTAGGCCTGTACCACCATAGCGGCGTGTGATGCTGGTATCGGCTTGACCAAAGGCTTCAAAGAGTTGGGCCTGTTGTTTTTCTGAAATACCTATGCCGGTATCAGATACCATGGTTTTGAGGATCAACTTGCCATCTTGTTCACCCATCATGCTGATTTGAATTTCAACGTTACCCATTTCGGTAAACTTAATGGCATTGCCCACGAGGTTGGTGAGCACTTGTTGGAAGCGCAGTGGGTCGCCGACTGCACCCGATGGCACGTCGTGATCGACCATTAAGGATATCTCTAATCCCTTGTCATGTGCGCTCGGAGCCAATAGGGTGACCACTTCATCAACGGTATCTCGCAGCGCAAAGGGGATACTTTCTAATACCAGCTTACCGGCTTCAAGTTTAGAGAAGTCGAGAATGTCATTAATGATATTGAGCAGGTTGTGAGCTGACTTTTCAATGGTTTGTAAGTAGTCGGTTTGGCTTGGGCTGAGAGACGTTTTCAATAATTGGCGTGCAAATCCAATTACGCCATTCAGGGGGGGTCGTAATTCGTGCGACATATTGGCTAAGAATTCTGACTTAACGCGAGCCGCTTCTTGAGCGCGTTTTTTCGCCATGTCCAATTCAACGTTCTGGATTTCGATTTGCTCTAAGGTTTCACGTAAATCTGAAGTTGCTTGGTCAATGCTTTGTTGCATCTCGTCATGGTATTCACTCATGGATTTAGCCATCGAGTTAATGCCATTTTTAAGCATGCCTAATTCACCCGTGAAATTGCCCATCACGCGGGTATCAAGTCGGCCTTCGCGTATTTTATCAACCGCCTTTACCATACGCGAAATCGGCTCGGTCACTTGTTTTACCTGGCGAAATGAGAAAATGATACTGATGACGATACCCAGCAATACAATGAAAAAAGCCGAGGTGGTATCTCTAAACTGCAATAGTAACGCTTTGTCAGTGCTCACTAACATGGCGATGTAACCCAATTTATTGGACTCTTCATCTAACGGCAGTGGCAAGGGGTAATTAGTGAGGTTGTTTTCATCTATGATGGGGGTACGTAAAATTATATAGTCTTCAAACACTTCCACTTCGGTCGATTCAGGAATAGGCTTGTCTTTATCGAGTTTTAATCGACCTATGTTGCGGTGATAGTTACTGTTCACATACAGGGTATTGTCTGGTTTGTAGATACCTATGGTAATAATGGCTGGGCTGTGGCGACGATGAGTGATGCCAATTAAGTCTTTTAAAAACTTGGGATCTTGTTGGCGCATGCCTATTTCAGCGGCAATGGCCAAGGGATCGGCAATATTACGCGCTTGTTCGATGACCAAGTCCTCTAATTGCTGATAGCGATTAAAAGTGAAATAGCCCGCAAGCAAAGTGCCGATGACAATGGTCGGAATAATTGTTAAGGCGATAACCCGAGCGCGAAGGCCGTACTTGGTCATATCAAATGATAAAATAACAATACATGTTTCCACATGTTAGCATGATGCGAGGCGCGGTAATAGGGTTACAACCATGAGCAAACGCTGACTTTTAGTGTGAAGGTTTTCGATTTTAACCAGATATGTGACAATAGACAGCTTAGTTGTTTACCTACATAGAACCCCATGGCCCAATTTTTTAAGCCCAAAGCGCATTCCAATGCACGTAGCACGGCGAAATTAACCTTAGATATTTTACGCTGGGATCACCAAGGTCGCGGCATCGCACAGCACCAAGGCAAGCCTGTTTTTGTGAGTGGTGCGATTGCAGGCGAGCAAGTCGTGGCACAATTACAGCAACAAAAAAAGGAGTTTGCTACGGCGCAAGCCCTTTCTATCCTGTCGCCTTCGCCTCAGCGTCAAACGCCAAGTTGTCAACATTATCAAATATGTGGTGGCTGTGATTTACAGCACCTTAGCTATCCGAGTCAACTGGACTACAAGGCTGAGAGTTTATTAGGCTTGATAGCTAAATTTGCCAAGGTTACCGATATTGAATTGGCGCCAACGCTTTATTGTGATGAATTCGGTTATCGGCGCACCGCGCGATTTGGTTTGCAATACCATAAGAAACAGCGTCATTTGCAAATGAGCTTTCGTCGCAAGGGCAGTAATGATTTGTTTGAGCAAAAAGTGTGCCCTGTTTTGGGGCCGCAACTTGAAGCGTTGATTGGCCCAGTGTACCAAGCCTTGACTCAACTAAGCATCGTTGCAGGGTTAGGACATGTGTCTTTCTACCTTGCCGAACAAGGTCCTGCTATCCTATTGCGCCACCTTAAGCCTTTGACTAAAAAGGATTACAAAATTCTTGAAGCGCTATCAATAGCGCACCAAGCGATCATTTTTTTGCAGGGGAATGACAATCAGGTACAGCAATTGCTTACTTCGTCTGAAACAGGGAACCTCCCTGTTACTTTACGTTATGGCCTCATACCTTGGCAGCAAGCGATTGAGTTTGCTCCTAATAACTTTATTCAAGTGAATGCTAAGGTAAACCTAAAGATGATAGAGCAAGCATTGGCTTGGCTGGACATACAACAAGACGACAAGGTTTTGGACTTGTTTTGTGGTTTGGGGAATTTTAGTTTGCCTATCGCAACGCAAGCCGCTCAGGTCGTGGGGGTTGAAGGGGTGGCAAGTATGGTTGAGCAGGCGAAGGGGAATGCACAGCGAGCAGGTCTGAGTAACGCGGCATTTTATCAAGCAGATTTAAGCCAAGATTTTAGCCAGCAACCTTGGGCCAAGCAAACCTTCAATAAGGCCCTGCTTGATCCTGCTCGCGATGGTGCGCTGTTTGTGACCGAACATTTAGTTAAACTAAATTGCCAGCGTATTGTCTATGTGTCATGTAATCCAGCCACCCTGGCTCGAGATGCCAAGTCGTTGTTGGATCGGGGTTACAGGTTGGCGAAGTTGGGATTGATTGACATGTTCCCGCAAACGGCACATATGGAGTCCATGGCCCTGTTTGTGCGTGATACAAAGAAATAACCCGTTACGCCTAGGCTAACACGATATTCACCGCTTATTTTGGAGAATCAGGATTATGGTTTCAGTTAGAGATACCCACTTTATCAATCAGCAAGAGCGTGATCCTAAAGCGTGGGCCTCTTCACTTAGACTGAATGACAAAGAGCAACAAAAAATTGAGCAAGTCTATGATGCCGTTCAATTAATTAGTCAGCAAGAACAGCGACCTGAAGTGCTGGAAATCGGTGTCGAAATGGTGGAAATATTAATCACCATGAATATGGATGTCAGTACCCTAAAAGCCGCTTTATTATTCCCCAGCTTTGAACATAAGTTTAAAGATGTCACTTGGGTTTCCGAGCACTTTGGCAAGGTCGCCGCGCGATTAGTTCAAGGCGTGACGGACATGGAAGCCATTCGCACCCTGCAAAACAAAGGCCATGCCAAACCCTCGGATATGCAAATAGACAATCTACGTCGCATGCTGTTAGCCATGGTGGAAGATGTGCGAGCGGTGGTGATCAAACTGGCCGAGCGGATATGTCACCTACGGTTAATCAAAAACGCCTCGGAAGAGACGCGCGTATTAGCCGCAAGAGAAATTGCCGATATCTACGCGCCTCTCGCTAACCGCTTGGGTATTGGTCAGTTAAAGTGGGAACTAGAAGATCTGTCTTTTCGCTATTTACATCCTGATACCTACAAAAAAATTGCTAAGCAATTAGATGAAAAACGCATTGATCGTGAAACCTATATAGGCGCTTTCGTTGATAACCTGCGCCAAGGCATGAAAGAGCATGACATTGCAGCACAAGTGTATGGCCGACCCAAACACATTTATAGCATCTGGAAAAAGATGCAGAAAAAATCCTTAGCCTTTGATGAGCTCTTTGATGTGCGGGCGGTGCGTATCATTTGTGATCGTCTGCAAGATTGCTATGCCGCATTAGGGGTGGTACACACCCTGTACAACCATTTGCCAAGTGAATTTGATGATTATGTGGCAAACCCTAAGCCCAATGGTTACCAGTCGATTCACACCGTGGTGCTGGGCCCACAGGGGCGACCTGTTGAAATCCAAATTCGTACTCAAGCCATGCATGAAAATGCGGAGCTTGGCGTGGCGGCTCATTGGAAATACAAAGAAGGCGCGGTTGGCAAAGACAATGGCTATGAAGAGCGCATTGCCTGGCTGCGTAAACTGATTGCTTGGCAAGATGACATGACGGAATCGGGCAGTTTAGTGGATGAAGTTCGCAGCCAGGTGTTTGAAGAGCGAGTGTATGTGTTTACCCCTAAAGGCGAAGTGGTCGACTTACCGTCTGGTTCAACCCCGTTAGATTTTGCTTATTACATTCACAGCCAAGTTGGACACCGCTGTATCGGCTCTAAGGTCGGGGGCAAAATAGTTCCCTTTACCTATCACTTACAAACCGGTGATCAGGTCGAAATTATTACCCAAAAAGAGCCCAATCCAAGTCGAGATTGGCTCAATGCCCATACTGGATATGTCAATTCATCGCGAGCTCGCGCCAAAATCGCCACTTGGTTTCGCCAGCTTGATAAAGATAAACACATACATGCGGGTAAAGAAATGCTGGAAACGGAACTGGCAAAACACGGCTTGAAGTTAACGGCGGCTGAGCCGGCACTGAAAAAAGCCAATGTGTCGTCGATGGAAGAGCTATTTGCCGGTATTGGTAGTAATGACATTCGCTTGAATCATTTCATTAATATTATTCAAAACTTGCACAATAAACCCTCCGCTGCTGAAGCGGATCGTCAAGCGTTAGAAGAGGTGGCAAAGCGCTCTGCTGCAACCAGTAAAACCCGTCGCAAGAAAGATCATGTTGTGGTCGATGGTGTGGGCAATTTAATGACTTCCATCGCCCGTTGTTGTCAGCCTGTACCGGGCGATGAAATCTGCGGTTATATCACCCAAGGGCGCGGCATTTCGGTGCATCGTCTTGAATGTGAGCAGTTAAAAGATTTAGAAGAAGCCCATCCCGAACGTGTCATTGATGCCCAGTGGGGCAGTGAAGAGTCAGCCGGGTATTCATTAACCGTGCGTGTCACTGCCATGGACCGCAATGGCTTGTTAAAAGACATCACCACCTTGTTGGCGAACGAAAAAGTGAATGTATTGGGCGTGAAAAGCCACTCTGATACTCGCAGTCAAACGGCCATTATTGATATGGAGTTGGAGATTAATAACGTCGACTCTTTGGGTAAGGTGTTGGCCAAGGTGAATGCCTTAAAAGGCGTATCGGAAACCAAACGGATTTAATAGATGAAACAAAAATCGAGCAATATTAACCAATTACTTGAAATTATGGCGAAATTACGGGATCCCGATGACGGCTGTCCTTGGGATCAAAAGCAAACGTTTCGCTCGATTGTGCCCCATACCTTGGAAGAGGCCTATGAGGTAGCCGATGCGATTGAACAGCAAGATTATCAAGAATTAAAAGGCGAGCTAGGCGACTTATTATTTCAGGTGGTGTTTTACGCCCAATTAGCCAAAGAGCAGCAACTATTTGATTTTAATGATGTGGTTGAAGCTGTTTCCGAAAAATTGGTACGGCGTCACCCTCATGTGTTTGGCCAAGCTGACTTTGCTGATGAGCAAGCCGTCAAGGCTAACTGGGAGGCAGAAAAAGCCCAAGAAAGGGCTATTACGCTTGCGGCAAAAGCGGATTCTGAACAAGCGCAAGAATTAAGTGTGTTAGACAATATTCCTCGCGCTATGCCGGCGTTAACGCGCGCCAATAAGATCCAAAAACGATGCGCGACGGTGGGCTTTGATTGGCATACCTTGGGCCCAGTGGTAGATAAGATCAAAGAAGAAATTGATGAGGTGCTGGATGAGGTTCACCAAGTGTCTCCTGACCAAGACAGAATCGAAGATGAAGTGGGGGATTTATTATTCGCTACGGTGAACCTAGTACGACACTTAAAGCACGATCCTGAGCAAGCATTACGCCGTGCTAATGACAAGTTTGAGCGTCGTTTTCGCTTGTTAGAAAAGCACTTTTTGAGCCAAAACAAAGCGCTGGATCAATGTTCTCTGGATGAAATGGAACAAATTTGGCAAAAAGTGAAAGAAACTTACGAAAGTTGATTTAAAACAAGATGAAAATTTCTTGCCTCGTTACACTATCTTTCGTTGTGAGCTAGGGGTGGTTTTGTTATAATTTTTTCCCGTCTTGAACGTCTCAAAACCATCGTAACACTCCTAACTTCTCAGGATCAGCATGACTACAAAGTATATATTCGTAACAGGTGGGGTAGTTTCATCCCTAGGTAAAGGCATTGCAGCTGCATCACTGGCCGCTATCCTTGAAGCTCGTGGCTTGAAAGTCACGATCATGAAGCTGGACCCCTATATCAACGTGGATCCGGGCACCATGAGTCCTATTCAGCACGGTGAGGTATTTGTTACCGATGACGGCGCTGAAACTGATCTTGATTTAGGTCACTATGAGCGTTTTATTCGCACTAAGATGACCAAGCGTAATAACTTCACGACCGGTCGTGTTTACTCTGATGTGTTAGCCAAAGAGCGTCGTGGTGACTATTTAGGTGCAACCATTCAGGTTATTCCGCACATCACCAATGGTATTAAAGAGCGTGTGATTGCTGGTGGTGAAGGCGTTGATATCGCGATTGTTGAAATCGGTGGCACCGTAGGTGATATCGAATCACAACCTTTCTTAGAAGCGATTCGCCAGTTAGGCACAGAAGTAGGTCGTGACCATGCTATCTTTATGCATTTAACCCTAGTTCCATTCTTAGGCGCGGCGGGTGAAGTGAAAACTAAGCCGACTCAGCATTCGGTGAAAGAGCTACGCAGTATCGGTATTCAGCCTGATATTTTGGTTTGTCGTAGTGACCGCACTATTCCAGCCAATGAGCGCGCTAAGATTTCGTTATTCTGTAACGTAGAAGAAAAAGCCGTTATCTCATTAAAGGATGTCGACAGTATTTATAAGATCCCTGCCTTACTAAAAGCGCAAAACTTAGATGAATACTGTGTGCGTCGTTTTGGCCTAACTTGCCCAGAGGCGGATTTAAGCGAGTGGGAACGCGTTATCTATGAAGAGGCTAACACGACCACCGAACTGACTATCGCTATGGTGGGTAAGTACGTTGAGCTACCTGATGCTTATAAGTCAGTTAACGAAGCATTGAAACACGGTGGCTTGAAAAACCAAGCGAGCGTGAGCATTAAATACATCGATTCTCAAGACGTTGAAGCTAAAGGCACCGATATTCTTAAAGGCGTTGACGCTATCTTAGTGCCTGGCGGTTTTGGTGAGCGTGGGGTTGAAGGTAAGATTTTGACGGCGCAATATGCCCGTGAAAACAAGGTACCTTATTTAGGTATTTGTTTAGGGATGCAAGTGGCGTTAATCGAATATGCGCGCAATGTGGCCGAGATGGAAGCTGCGCACTCGACCGAGTTTAACCCAAACACACCTAATCCTGTGGTTGGCCTTATTACCGAGTGGATCGATGAGAGCGGTAACGTAGAAACCCGTAGCGAGGATTCAGACCTAGGCGGCACCATGCGCGTAGGTTCACAGCTTTGTCACCTAGTGAAGGGCTCTAAAGTACACGAAATGTATGGCAGCGACACCATTTATGAGCGTCACCGTCATCGTTATGAAGTGAACAATCACCTATTACCGCAAATCGAAAAAGCAGGTTTGAAGGTAACGGGTTTGTCAGCAGACAAGAAATTGGTGGAAATTATCGAAAACCCTGAGCACCCATGGTTTGTGGCTGCGCAGTTCCACCCTGAGTTTACGTCGACGCCGCGTGATGGCCATCCTTTGTTTGAAGGCTTTATTAAAGCGGCTCGCGAGTACCAAAATCGGGAAGATAAGTAGTTTCTCATTGACCCGATAGCGAAGATTTGTTAAAAAATTCATAATTTAAAATGTTGTAAAATTACATAAATGTAGAGGAAATCTTAATGTCTAAGATCGTTAAAGTTCTAGGTCGTGAAATCATCGACTCACGTGGTAACCCAACTGTTGAAGCTGAAGTACACCTAGAAGGTGGTTTCGTTGGTCTAGCTGCTGCGCCATCTGGTGCATCTACTGGTTCTCGCGAAGCACTTGAGCTACGTGACGGCGACAAAGCGCGTTTCCTAGGTAAAGGCGTTCTTAAAGCGGTTGCTGCTGTAAATGGTCCTATCGCAGAAGCGCTAGTAGGTAAAGATGCAGGCGCACAAGCTGAAATCGACCAAATCATGATCGACCTAGACGGCACTGAGAACAAATCTCAGTTCGGTGCTAACGCTATCCTAGCTGTGTCTCTAGCTAACGCTAAAGCTGCTGCTGCGTCTAAAGGTAAGCCTCTATACGAGCACATTGCTGACCTAAACGGTACTCCAGGCCAATTCTCTATGCCTCTACCTATGATGAACATCATCAACGGTGGTGAGCACGCTGACAACAACGTTGACATCCAAGAGTTCATGATCCAGCCAGTTGGCGCGAAGACCCTTAAAGAAGGTCTACGTATCGGTGCAGAAGTATTCCACAACCTAGCTAAAGTCCTTAAGTCTAAAGGCTACAGCACTGCTGTAGGTGACGAAGGTGGTTTCGCTCCTAACCTTAAGTCTAACGCTGAAGCGCTAGAAGTTATCGCTGAAGCGGTTGCTGCTGCTGGTTACGAACTAGGTAAAGACGTGACTCTAGCTATGGACTGTGCTGCATCTGAGTTCTTCGACAAAGAAGCGGGCATCTACAACATGAAGGGCGAAGGTAAGACTTTCTCTTCTGAAGAGTTCAACCACTACCTAGCTGAGCTAGCGAACAAGTTCCCAATCGTTTCTATCGAAGACGGTCTAGACGAGTCTGATTGGGCTGGCTTCAAGCACCAAACTGAACTACTAGGTGACAAGCTTCAACTAGTAGGTGACGATCTATTCGTTACTAACACTAAGATCCTTGCTGAAGGTATCGAGAAAGGCGTAGCTAACTCTATCCTTATCAAGTTCAACCAAATCGGTTCTCTAACTGAGACGCTAGCTGCAATCAAGATGGCTAAAGACGCAGGTTACACAGCAGTAATCTCTCACCGTTCTGGCGAAACTGAAGATGCAACTATCGCTGACCTAGCGGTAGGTACAGCTGCAGGTCAAATCAAGACTGGTTCTATGAGCCGCAGCGACCGTGTTGCTAAGTACAACCAACTAATCCGTATCGAAGAAGCGCTAGGTGAAAAAGCGCCTTACAACGGCCTTAAAGAAGTTAAAGGTCAGTAATCTAGCCGTCCATTCAGTTACCTCCATGGTAATTGATGGTTAGATACATAGATTTAAATCCCTGCCTCGGCGGGGATTTTTGCGTTTTACTACCGTGGTTTTGCCCCCTAATTGCAAAAGTAATAGTGAAAACTATGCTAAATCCCTTAACAATTTCCGTTTGAGTTGCTGATTTGCATGCTTTTATATGGGAAACTAGCTGGCATTAAAGATATAACGCTTTGCTTAACTAACCTGACTGATGGCTTGCTAATACAATTATGCGTTTTTTCACTCTCCTTTTATGTCTAATATTGGCATTACTGCAATACCACTTATGGCGTGGTAAAAATGGTTTGGCTGACTACACTCGCCTAGCCGAGGAAGTGAACCAACAAGAGCAAGATAATGCCGTCTTACGTGAGCGAAACCAGCGCATGTTTGCTGATATCGCCGATTTAAAACAGGGCACGGAATCTGTTGAAGAGCGGGCTAGAAATGAACTTGGTTTAATCAAGCAAGGCGAAACCTTCTTCCGTATTTTACCCAAAGAAAATAAACGTAATGAATAAGCAAACGTATGCCGCTGTTGTGCCTGCCGCAGGAATAGGCGCGAGGATGCAAGCTGAGTTGCCTAAGCAGTATTTGCCCTTGGCGGGAGCAACGGTGATTGAATTAAGCCTAGCCCCTTTGCTTAATCACCCTGAGATTGAGCAAGTGGTGGTGGTATTAGCGGAAAACGATCAATGGTTTAACGTATTAAGCTGTGCTTCTCATCCAAAATTGACCACGGCTAAAGGCGGGGCAGAGCGAGCCGACTCGGTATTGAGCGGCTTGCACTCGGTTGCGCAAGCCGATTGGGTGCTAGTGCATGATGCGGCGCGACCATGTTTAACTAAACTGGATATTGATTTACTCATCGCTCATGCCCGTGAGCAGCAATCTGGGGCTATTCTTGCAACTCAGGTGCGCGATACCATGAAGCGTTGTGATGAATCGGGGCAAATCATTAAGACGGTCGCTCGTGAGCACTTGTGGCATGCGTTAACACCCCAAGGATTTCCCCGTAAAGAACTGATGCAAAGTTTACAACAAGGTATAACGCAAGGGCGCTTAATTACCGATGAAGCATCGGCGATGGAATTAGCAGGTCAGCCCTGTGCGGTGATAGCGGGACGAGGCGACAATATTAAAGTGACTCGACCAGAGGACATGGCGATGGCCGAGTTATTTATTAAGCAATTAAAAAATGAAGGCTTAGCATGATTAGAATTGGGCACGGTTTTGATGTACATAAATTTGGTGGCGAAGGCCCGGTTATTATTGGTGGCGTTGCCGTACCTTATGAAAAAGGTTTAGTTGCCCATTCTGACGGCGATGTGGCATTACATGCCGTCACAGATGCTATCCTAGGTGCGTTAGCGTTAGGTGATATTGGTCGCCACTTTCCCGATACGGATGCCAGCTATGCGGGCATCGACAGTCGAATTTTATTAAGAGATGTGTTTGCTAAAGCAAAAGAGATGGGATTTCGTTTAGGTAACTTAGATGTCACCATCATAGCCCAAGCACCGAAAATGGCCCCTCATATTGATGCGATGCGTGCTTGTTTAGCAGCAGATTTAGACGCGGATATTTCTCAAGTTAATGTTAAAGCAACGACATCGGAGAAACTTGGCTTTACCGGGCGTAAAGAAGGCATTGCCTGTCATAGTGTGGTGTTATTGGTGGCCAACTCATGAGCATTGAAATGAACTGGGCCTATCTTTATGGCGCCCCCACTATCACGGCTCAGTTTAAATCCGAAGTTGAAGATTTTGTGGTGGTTGAAAACCTGGGTTTTCAACCAACGGGTGAAGGCGAGCATGTGTTTATTCGGCTGCAAAAACGCGATGAAAACACGCAATATATCGCCAAAGAAATCGCTAAGATTGCAGGCTTACCTGCCAAGATGGTGACTTATGCAGGCTTAAAAGACCGCAGAGGGATCACAGAACAAACCTTTTCGGTACATATTCCCGGTTTAATCACCCCCGACTTTAGTGCTTTAAACAATGACAATGTCACCATCTTAGATATTACTCGCCATAATAGAAAATTAAAAACCGGCGCTTTAGCGGGGAACGCGTTTTCTATTCGTCTGAGAGATGTGTCTGATATGGCTCAGCTATTGCAAAGAGTTGAGCAGATAAAACAAGGTGTGCCAAACTATTTTGGTCAACAACGCTTTGGTTTTTCTGGTGGCAACATCAGCGCTGCTAAAAGCATGTTTGCAGGGCGTAAAATTAAAGATAGATTTAAGCGCAGCATGTATTTATCTGCAGCGCGTAGTTATTTGTTTAATCGTGTCATCAGTGCGCGTATTGAGCAAAACTTAGCGTTTACCGTGTTACCGGGTGATTGTTGTGGTTTAGTGGGTAGCCGTTCCTACTTCACGACCGAGCAAGCCGATCCCAGCTTGAGTCAACGACTCGCAGAGCACAATATTCAATTAACCGGACCGCTTTGGGGTAAGGGGGAATTAGCCGCGAATCTTGAAGCTGAAGCCTTTGAGCAGGCTGTACTTGAGAATGAACAAGAGTTAAAACAAGGCCTTGAAGACAATGGCTTGCGCCAAGAGCGCCGAGCCCTGTTTATGTTACCCGATCAATTGCAAGTGGCGGTTGAAGGCAATGATGCGGTGATCAGCTTTTACTTGCCATCGGGTTGTTATGCAACCAGTGTCATTCGAGAACTTATCGAAGAGCAGGAGAGTTATGCAAATACTAGTGAGTAATGATGATGGGGTTTTTGCTCCTGGGATTGCAGCATTATCCAACGCGTTAGCTGACATTGCCCATGTCGTCACCGTAGCCCCGGAACGAAACCATAGCGGGGCAAGTAATTCCTTAACCTTAGAGTCGCCATTGCGATTACGCCAGTTGGATAACGGCTTTTACAGCGTGAATGGTACGCCAACAGATAGTGTGCATTTAGCGATTAATGAATTGTTTGAACAAGAGCCTGATATCGTGATAGCGGGGATCAATGAAGGTGCCAACTTAGGGGATGATGTGATTTATTCTGGTACCGTGGCTGCGGCAACGGAGGGACGCTTTCTTGGTCTTCCGGCGATGGCCATTTCGTTAGTGGGTGATAAGCACTACGACAGTGCGGCGCATTACGCTAAAGTCGTTTTAAGCAAATTACAACAATTCGGCCTGAGTGGAGCGCAAGTCTTGAATGTGAATGTGCCTGATTTGCCACTGAACGAGATAAAAGGTATTAAGCTAACGCGTTTAGGAAGCCGCCATCGTGCCGAGCCCATTGTTAAGCAAATTGATCCCCGAGGGAAGTCTATCTTCTGGATTGGGCCGCCGGGTAAGACCCAAGATGCTGGGCCAGATACGGACTTTTACGCTATTGCCAATGGCTATGTTTCTGTGACGCCGTTAACCATAGATTTAACCCATCAAGATGCGCTGGCCAATATGAACCAAGGCTGGGAGTTAAGTTAATGCTAATGACGACTCCCGCAGGCATGGCCCTTGCCAATACTCTACGCGATATGGGCATAGGTAATGAAAAGGTGTTAACTGTGATAGCACAAACACCTAGGCATTTATTTGTTGATGAGGCGTTTTCTCACCAAGCGTGGGAAAATACTGCGCTGCCCATTGGTCAAGGGCAAACCATCTCTCAACCTTATATCGTGGCAAGAATGACTGAGCTGCTACTTGAGGTTGAACCACAGCATGTTTTAGAAGTGGGCACGGGGTCGGGTTATCAAACTACGGTGTTATCACAATTGGTTCCATCGGTCTGCACCATAGAGAGAATTAAGAGCCTTAAGTTTCAAGCGCGGCGCAAATTTAATCGACTCGACTGCCACAATGTCGTGACAAAACACGGTGATGGCTGGCAAGGGTGGCCAAGTAAGGGGCCATTTGATGCCATCATAGTGACCGCGGCAGCCAGTTCTGTTCCTGATGCCCTGCTTACGCAACTCAAAGTGGGTGGGCGATTAGTGATCCCAGTCGGCGAGCAAGAGCAACTGCTTAAGGTGATCACACGAGAGGAGCATCGTTTAGTGAGTCAAACAATCGAAATGGTTCGCTTTGTACCGCTTATTAACGGGGAATTGGCTTGAGTATATGGTGACACTTAGTTTACGCTGGCCTCGTGCTCCGTTTATCCTGCTTATTTTACTTCTGTCGGCGTGCAGTGCTAACCATACGCCTGCTCCCGTAAAAACAGTGGGTAAATATCAAAAGCAAACCTACGGCCAACTGTCACAAAGTGTTTATCAAGTAAAAAAGGGGGATACCTTGTTTGCCATTGCTTGGCGAGCGGGCAGAGATTATAAGGATATCGCCGCATACAACCGAATCAAGCCCCCATATACCATCTTCGTCGGACAAAAACTAAAAATTCCGCCTGCAAAATATAATGCTTCTGGAACCGGTTCCACTAGTGTTAAAAACCAGGTTGAAAGCAAAAAGCAAGCCAAGCAAGTAAAAAATACAGCAGATCATAAAAATTCAAAAATTCAACAAAAAAAACTTGAACAGCCAAAAAGAAAGGAATACGCTGAAAAAAACAACAACAAAAATGCAACAACTGACGTAGCTGCAAATAAGATTACTCAATGGCGATGGCCAACCGATGGAAAAATCGTTGCTCGCTTTTCCACCGCAGAATTGGGTAACAAGGGCATAGATATTGCCGGCAAGCGAAATCAGCCTGTTAAAGCATCGGCCGATGGCAAAGTTGTATATGCCGGAAGTGCCTTAAGGGGATATGGCAAGTTAATCATCATCAAACACAATGATGACTACCTTAGCGCTTATGCTCATAATGATAAGTTGCTCGTTAAAGAGCAGCAAACGGTTAAAGTGGGCCAGCTCATAGCTGAAATGGGAAGTACAGGCACAACCGATGTCCGGCTTCATTTCGAAATTAGGTACCGCGGTAAATCCGTAGATCCATTACGGTTTTTACCAAAAAAATAACCGTAGCAGTACATTTGTACTGCAACTGTTAGGGAGAACACTGTATGAATCTCACTACACAAAACACCAAAGCTTCGCCTAAAGACTCAGATTTAATCGATGATCAAGACATTGAACTAGCGAGCATCGAAGACGACATTGACGAAGAGTTAATGGTTGCTTCCGAAGTCAAGAATCTAGACGCAACTCAGCTCTACCTCGGGGAGATTGGTTTTTCCCCCCTACTGACCGCTGAAGAAGAAGTTTATTACGCTAGACGTGCACTCCGTGGTGACGAAGTCGCTCGTAAACGCATGATTGAGAGTAACTTGCGCCTGGTAGTCAAAATTGCACGCCGATACAACAACCGAGGCTTAGCCCTGCTTGACCTAATTGAAGAGGGGAACTTAGGCTTAATCCGCGCTGTTGAAAAGTTTGACCCAGAGCGAGGCTTTAGATTCTCAACTTATGCCACTTGGTGGATCCGCCAAACCATCGAGCGGGCGATCATGAACCAAACCCGCACCATACGCTTACCGATTCATGTTGTGAAAGAGCTTAATGTTTACCTACGAACGGCTCGCGAGCTGGCACAATCCTTAGATCATGAGCCAACCGCAGAAGAAATCGCTGAAAAGTTGGACCGCCCTGTGGAAGACGTGAATAAGATGCTGCGCCTAAACGAGCGGATCAGCTCTGTTGACACCCCCATCGGTGGAGACACAGATAAAGCATTATTAGATGTGATTGCCGATGAGAAGTCAGGTGGTCCAGAAGGCTCAACTCAAGATGATGATATCAGCTCAAGCTTAGTGCATTGGCTAGAAGAGCTTAATCCAAAGCAACGTGAAGTGCTGGCAAGACGTTTTGGTTTATTAGGATATGAAGCGTCGACGCTAGAAGATGTAGGCCGTGAGATAGGTTTAACCCGTGAGCGAGTGAGACAAATTCAGGTAGAAGCCCTACGTCGATTACGTGATGTGTTAACCCAGCAGGGTCTCAACATTGAAGCCTTGTTTCGTGAATAATCTTTGCTAATGTGATTTGTTATGTAAAAAGCCGCAGTGAATGCGGCTTTTTTGATCTGAGGCTTAAGGCAAAATTTTCCTTAGGGAGTAAGGCTATAGGCTCTGTTTTAGTTGATACAACAGCTCTAGTGCTTGTTTGGGGGTCAGCTCATCGGGATTAATCTGAGCTAATTCCTCAATCACAGGGTGGGGAAGTTCAAAAGGCAAACTCGGCTGACTAGGGGGCTCGGTCTGCTGCGCTTGTGGATCCACGGTTAATTGCTGCTGCCCTTGGTTTTCTAATTGGTGCAATTTACGTTTTGCTTGTTGAATGACCTGTTTGGGGACGCCAGCTAAAGCGGCCACCTGTAGGCCAAAGCTTTTACTTGCCGCGCCTTCTTGCACCGAATGCATAAAGGCGATGCTATCTTGATGTTCTATGGCATCCAGATGCACATTAGCAAGGCCTTGGAGCAATTCGGGCAGTTGCGTTAACTCAAAATAATGGGTTGCAAACAAGGTTAACGCTTGAGTCGATTGTGCTAAATGCTCCGCACAAGCCCAAGCGAGAGACATGCCATCGTAGGTACTGGTACCGCGGCCGATCTCATCCATCAAGACCAAGCTAGAGGCGGTCGCGTTATGCAGGATATTAGCGGTTTCAGTCATTTCAACCATAAACGTAGAACGGCCACTGGCGAGATCATCACTGGCCCCAATACGAGTGAAGATCCTATCGACATCCCCTATGACAGCGTCATCTGCGGGGACATAACAGCCCGTATGCGCCATCAGTACAATAAGCGCAATTTGTCGCATATAAGTCGATTTACCACCCATGTTGGGACCGGTCACAATGAGCATGCGACGATCGGGGTTTAGCGCGACCGGATTGGCAATAAAGGGGTCGTGACTGACTTGCTCGACCACCGGATGACGACCTGCGCTGATTTTTATCCCTGAATCAGCTTTAAGTGTTGGTCTAACGTATTGCAAGGTTTCTGCACGCTCAGCAAAGTTAGCTAACACATCTAACTCAGATAAGGCGACGGCGGTTTGTTGCAGCTGACTCAGATAGGGCTGTAACGTATCCAGTAATTCTTCGTAGAGCTTTTTCTCTAAGGCAAGAGCTTTGCCCTGACTCATTAACACTTTGTCTTCATGGGTTTTTAACTCAGGGATCAAGTAGCGCTCGGTGTTTTTCAAGGTTTGGCGTCGTACATAATGTGCAGGCACTTGGTCACTTTGGCTACGGCTCACTTCAATGTAATAACCGTGTACCTTGTTATAGCTCACTTTCAAGCTGGCTATCCCAGTGGCATGCTTTTCACGCTCTTCTAGTTCAGCGAGGTAATCCGTTGCACCTTTGGATAGGCTGCGCCATTCGTCAAGTTCAGCATGATACCCGGGCGCAATAACGCCACCATCTCGGATCAGCACCGGGGGGTTGTCAATAATGGCTTCTTCTAGCAGCTTCGCTAAATCTGGATATAGGCCAATGCGCTGGCACAATTGTTGTAGCAGTGGGTTATCACTTTCAAGTAATAATTCATGTAAATCCGGCAAGCTGGCAAAGGCGTTTTTCAGTTTTACTAAGTCCCTTGGTCTGGCACTCTTTAACGCTAAGCGGGCAATGACTCGCTCGATGTCGCCGATATTTTTAAGCTGCTCACTGCAATCGGTGTAGAGATTGTGATCGATCAGGGTGGCGATTTGAGTCTGTCTCTGTTGCAGTAACGCGAGATCTCGACTTGGTTGGTGGAGCCAGCGTTTCAATAACCGGCTGCCCATCGCGGTAGCGGTATTATCAAGGACCTCTGCTAAGGTGTTTTCATTACCGCCCGCCAGGTTCTGCGTGAGCTCCAAATTGCGTCTTGTCGCGGCATCTAAAATTACAACACTTTGATTTTGCTCTAAACTAATGCCGTTTATATGGGGCAAGGCTGTTCTTTGTGTATCCTTTATGTATTGTAACAGGCAACCTGCTGCGCAAAGGGCTACCGTTGCGTTGGCGACACCAAAGCCCACTAAATCGCGCGTTTCGAATTGCTGCGTGAGAATCCGCGTTGCTGTGGTTAATTCAAACTCCCATTCAGGACGGCGGCGGATCCCGCGTCGCTGTTCGAACAATTGGATATACGGGAAATCTTCAGGGTAGAGTAATTCCGCTGGATCTAATCGTTGCAGCTCTGCTTGCAAGGTTTCTTGTTCTGGAAATTGGTTAATGACGAAACGACCGCTGGTAATGTCTAAGGTAGCTAAACCAAAATGAGATTGCTGGTAGTAAACACAAGAGATTAAATTGTCTCGGTTATCGTCCAATAAGGCTTCATCACTGACGGTACCGGGGGTAATGATGCGAACTATTTTGCGTTCCACAGGACCTTTGCTGGTGGCCGGATCGCCCACTTGTTCACAAATCGCTGCTGATTCACCGAGCTGCACCAGTTTGACTAAATAGCCTTCAACTGCGTGATGGGGCACACCGGCCATCGGAATGGGTTGACCTGCGGTTTGGCCTCGCTTGGTTAAGGAAATGCCGAGTAAGCGAGACGCTTTTTTAGCATCTTCAAAAAATAACTCATAAAAATCGCCCATGCGGTAAAACAGCAGAATATCAGGTGCCTCAGCCTTTAATGCTAAATACTGTTGCATCATAGGGGTGTGTTGCGAAACATTGTTTTTACTCATCAAGGAATCTCTGCCGTTTGAATCTCGGATTGGATAGTGTGACTATCATTAAACTTGGTTAGAATGTAATTGCAATGAATTAGCCAATAAAGAACTGATTTTATATACAGTGTACTTTTTACTTGATACTGTACGAAACCACAGTATACTAAAGCCAATTACTTAAAACTTATTTTACCCTACTGGAGTCGTAAATGGATCCCAATAAAGAAAAAGCGTTAGCTGCAGCACTAGGCCAAATTGAAAAGCAGTTTGGTAAAGGTTCGATTATGCGTTTAGGCGATGGCGCAGCCGCTATGTTAGATATTGAATCTGTTTCGACCGGTTCCCTAGGGCTTGATGTGGCACTGGGGATAGGCGGTCTGCCTTATGGCCGTATTGTTGAAATTTACGGACCTGAAAGTTCTGGTAAAACCACATTAACACTGCAAGCGATTGCAGAAGCGCAAAGACAAGGTAAAACTTGTGCCTTTATCGATGCGGAGCACGCGCTCGATCCTATTTATGCACGCAAATTAGGCGTGAATGTTGATGAGCTACTGATCTCTCAACCCGATACGGGCGAACAAGCATTAGAGATTTGTGACATGCTTGTGCGCTCTGGCGCTGTGAACCTTGTCGTGATTGACTCGGTCGCTGCGTTGACGCCAAAGGCTGAAATTGAAGGTGACATGGGTGACTCACACGTGGGCTTACAGGCTCGCTTGATGTCACAAGCGCTACGTAAGTTAACGGGTAATATCAAACAAACTAACTGTTTATGTATTTTCATCAACCAAATCCGGATGAAGATCGGCGTCATGTTTGGTTCGCCTGAAACCACCACTGGCGGTAATGCCTTGAAGTTCTATGCTTCGGTACGCCTTGATATCCGTCGAATCGGTGCGGTCAAAGAAGGCGATGAAGTGGTCGGTAATGAAACGCGGGTTAAGGTTGTTAAAAACAAGGTATCCCCTCCGTTTAAACAAGCTGAATTCCAAATTCTTTATGGCGGTGGTATCAACCGTTTGGCTGAGATTATTGACCTTGGCGTAAAAGAAAAGTTAGTCGAAAAAGCGGGCGCTTGGTTTTCTTACAAGGGTGACAAAATTGGTCAAGGTAAAGCCAATGCCTGTCGCTACCTAACGGAACATCCGCATGTCGCACAAGAAATTGAAGGCTTGTTGCGAGAGGCATTGCTGCCCAAACCAGGTGAGAAGGTGAACACTGAAACTGAGTTAGCCAATGAGCTTGATGAATCACAACAAGATTGATCGCAGCGATGCTAGCTTTAACCAAGTTTATCAGGCTGTGATAAACTTGGTTTCAAGACGGGAGCATTCTCGTCTTGAAGTTAAACAGAAATTACTACAAAAAGCATATCCTCCTCAGCTTGTCGAACAGGCCATCTCATCTTGTTGTGAGAGTGACTATATTAACGACACCCGTTATTGCAGTAGTTTTATTCGCATTAAATCCAACAAAGGGTTTGGATTAACGCGGATCAAAATGGAATTAAAGCAAAAAGGGATCGATGCGGAACGGATCCAACAAAGCATAGAAGAGCTTGAATTGGATTGGTTTCAGCTCGCTTTGCAATGTTATCGCAAAAAATACGCCAGTGTCGCGATCTGCGATTTTAAAGAACGTCAGAAACGCCAGCGTTACCTGTTTTCTCGTGGTTTTGATAGCGAGCAAGTCAGGTTTGCTATCGAAGAAGCTAACTAGTGTTTGCTCTTTCAAGTAGCCCAAATCGGGTGGTGAACCAAATAGCGTTGCTGCCCTATATCGCAAACTGAGTGTCATGCTTGTTGTCTCATAACGTGCTTATGGATTTAACTGTGCAAATATGCTGGTTTGGCCAGTTTTAACATCATATTGCTAAGGTGAAGCGCTAGCCTTAGCCAGTACTGTTTTGAATTCACGCTGTTTACTTTTCCCTCGTGTTTCCCCGTGATATATTGTGCCGATTTAATCTTGTCGATTAATGCTGCCAGCATGGCTGAGCATTAATGGTTTAATTTAGCTTAACTCGGAACCGTAATTCATGAGCCAATCCACCGCTGAGATCCGCAACGCGTTTCTTGGATACTTTGAAAGTAAAGGGCACCAAGGTGTCGCTAGTAGTCCACTTGTTCCTGGTAATGATCCCACCTTGCTGTTTACCAATGCTGGCATGGTTCAGTTTAAAGACGTGTTTTTGGGAATGGAGCAACGTCCTTATACGCGCGCAACCTCAAGTCAACGTTGTGTGAGAGCCGGTGGTAAGCATAACGATTTAGAAAATGTGGGTTACACAGCACGCCATCATACCTTCTTTGAAATGCTAGGTAACTTTAGCTTTGGCGATTATTTTAAACGTGAAGCCATCAGCTTTGCGTGGGAGTTTTTAACCGAAGTCGTCAAATTGCCAAAAGAAAAACTTTGGGTGACGGTTTTTGAAGAAGACGATGAAGCTGCTGAGATTTGGCTAAAAGAAATCGGCGTGCCAGCCGATCGTTTATCCCGTATAGGTGCAAAAGATAACTTTTGGTCTATGGGGGATACCGGCCCATGTGGTCCGTGTACCGAAATTTTCTACGATCATGGCGAGCATATTTGGGGCGGTCCTCCAGGCACACCAGAAGAAGATGGCGATCGTTACATCGAGATCTGGAACTTGGTCTTCATGCAATTCAATCGCCACGCTGACGGCACCATGGAGCCACTGCCTAAACCTTCGGTGGATACCGGCATGGGGCTTGAGCGTATTGCTGCTATCTTGCAAGGCGTGCACTCAAACTATGAGATCGACATTTTCCAAGCCTTGATTAAAAAAACCGCAGAGATAACTGGGGCGAAAGACCTAGAAGATAAATCCTTGCGTGTGGTTGCCGACCATATTCGTTCATGTAGCTTCTTGATTGCCGACGGCGTCATGCCATCTAATGAAGGCCGGGGTTATGTATTGCGCCGTATTATTCGTCGCGCAGTGCGTCATGGTCATAAACTGGGGGCAACCGAAACCTTCTTTTACAAGCTAGTACAAGAGTTAGTTAACCAGATGGGTGAGGCTTACCCTGAACTCACGAAGCAACAAGCTATTGTTGAAAAAATGCTTAAGCTGGAAGAAGAACAATTTGCCAAGACCTTAGATCGCGGCTTAGCTATTTTAGATGATGAACTTGCTCAGCTAGAAGGCTCAACTATTCCGGGTGAGTTAGTATTTAAGCTATACGATACCTATGGCTTCCCTGCTGATTTAACCGCAGATATTGCGCGTGAGCGGGATTTGGTGATTGACCAAGAAGGCTTTGAAGCGGCAATGCAAGCGCAGCGTGAAAGAGCGCAAAAGGCGAATAGTTTCGGGACCGATTACAACGATGCCATTAAGGTCGATCATCAAACACGTTTCCTTGGCTATAACGTGACCGATAGCAAAGCTAAGATTGTTGAGATGTTCAAACAAGGCGAATCGGTATCCTCTCTGACTCAAGATGAGGAAGGCATCATCATTTTAGGTGAGACGCCATTCTATGCTGAATCAGGTGGTCAGGTTGGTGACACGGGTGAAATTCAGTTCCCCCATGGCGCGTTTGTGGTTACCGACACCCAGAAGTCGGGTAATGCCGTGTTACACCATGGTTATTTATGTGGAAAAGAGTTGACCCTTGACACCGAAGTGACTGCCGTCGTTGATGCAGAAAAGCGTCAAGCCATCGCATTAAATCACTCAGTGACCCACTTACTGCACGCTGCTTTACGCCATACTTTAGGTGAGCATATTTCACAAAAAGGCTCCTTGGTTGATGCGGAAAAGCTTCGCTTTGACTTTTCACACTTTGAGTCAATGACGATTGAATCAATCCGCCAAGTTGAATATCTAGTAAACAAAGCGATTCGTAACAATTTTGAAGTTATCACTAAGGTGATGAATATCGAAGAAGCTAAGGCGTCTGGCGCCATGGCGCTATTTGGTGAGAAGTACGACGAAATGGTGAGAGTTGTGCAAATGGGTGACTTCTCAACCGAACTTTGTGGCGGTACCCACGCTAAGCGCACCGGTGATATTGGCTTTTTTAAAGTCATTTCAGAAGGCGGTATCGCGGCAGGTGTTCGCCGTATAGAAGCGGTATCCGGCCCTGCTGCGATTGATTTTATTCACAGCTTAGGTGAGCAAATTCAACAAACCCTTGAGCTAGTGAAGGGGGACCAATTCACTATTGGTGCTAAGGTTCGCCAAGTGTTGGAGCGTTCGAAGTCCCTAGAAAAAGAACTAGAGCAACTCAAAGCGAAAATGGCCAGTCAGGCTGGGTCTAACTTGATAGGTCAAGCAACCAAGATTAATGGTGTGGATGTGGTTGTTGCTCACCTTGAAGGAATTGAAGCGAAAGCGCTACGCACTTCGGTGGACGAGCTTAAGAATAAAATGCAATCGGGTATTGTTTTGCTAGCCACATCCGGCGAAGGTAAGGTAAGTTTGATTGCGGGTGTAACTAAAGATCTCATTGGTAAAGTGAAAGCCGGTGAATTAGTGAATATGGTGGCACAACAAGTTGGTGGTAAAGGCGGCGGCCGTCCGGATATGGCCCAAGCTGGCGGCTCGGATGTAGCGGCTTTACCTGATGCATTGAAATCTGTTCAACCTTGGTTAGAGCAACGTCTGTAAAAAGGAAACGCACGTGGGTGTAATTGTTCAAAAATATGGTGGTACCTCTGTTGGTACGTTAGAGCGTATTGAAGCTGTGGCTGAGCGAGTAAAGCGGACTAAGGCCGAAGGCCATGATGTCGTTGTTGTTGTCTCGGCGATGTCGGGGGAGACGAACCGTCTTATTGGCATGGCAAAAGAGTTAGACTTAGATGCGAGTCGCCGAGAGATGGATGTGTTGGTTTCAACCGGCGAACAAGTGACGATAGCTTTGCTCGCTATTGCGCTACAAAAAATTGGTGTTGATGCGGTTTCCATGACAGGCGATCAAATGCGTATGAAGACGGATTCGAGTCATAGTAAAGCGCGCATTCTGGACGTTGAAACGAAAAACTTAGACCAACATTTGGCTGCAGGTAAAGTGGTTGTGGTTGCCGGTTTCCAAGGACGTGATGAATTTAACAACATTACCACCTTAGGTCGCGGTGGCTCGGATACCTCTGCAGTTGCCGTAGCTGCGGCGTTAAAAGCGGATGAATGTCAAATCTATACCGATGTGGATGGTGTGTACACCACTGACCCGCGGATGGTTCCGCAAGCAAGACGCTTAGACACCATCACGTTTGAAGAAATGTTAGAAATGGCAAGTTTAGGGGCGAAGGTTCTACAAATTCGTTCGGTAGAATTTGCAGGTAAATACAGTGTACCACTACGTGTACTATCAAGTTTTAAAGAAGGCTCAGGCACGTTAATCAGTTATGAGGAAGTAAACATGGAATCTCCTGTTGTATCAGGTATTGCTTTTAACCGTGATGAAGCACGTTTAACTATTTGTGGTGTGCCTGATGAACCCGCTATGGCAGCACGTGTTCTATCTCCGATTGGTGACGCAGGTATTGACATTGATATGATCGTGCAAAATACCTTAGGCGACGGCAAAGCGGATTTTACCTTCACTGTACATCGTGATGATTATCGCCGAGCAACGGATTTGTTGAATCAAGTGGCAACCGAAGTGGGCGCTCAAAAAGTGCAAGGTGATGAACATATAGCTAAAGTGTCTATTGTGGGCGTGGGTATGTGGAATCATCCAGGCGTTGCCAAAACCATGTTTGAAGTGCTTGGCCATGAAAATATCAATATGCATCAGATTTCTACCTCTGAAATTAAGGTTTCTGTTTTAATTGATGAAAAGTACCTTGAGCTTGCGGTGCGTTCATTGCACACTGCATTTGGCTTAGATGCGGAGCCTGAAGCAGGTAAGTAGGCGAAAACCCTAATATGCTATCGGATATTAGGTATTACCTTTTTGGTTGATATATGGATAATAGAATCTAACAAAACAGAAAATGGAAACAAGGAGCTGTATATGCTAATTTTGACTCGTCGTGTAGGTGAAACGTTAATGATCGGTGACGAAGTAACAGTGACTGTTCTAGGAGTGAAAGGCAACCAAGTTCGAATTGGTGTGAATGCACCAAAAGAGGTGTCTGTACACCGTGAAGAGATCTACATGCGAATTCAAGCAGAAAAGGGCTCTGATTCCTTCTAACCCTGATTCGATAAAGGAGCCAATGGCTCCTTTTTTTGTATTGGCGTGCTCATTATCAAGATATTGTCTTAAAACTCTCATACTTAACAGGGCCTGCTTAAGAACTGTTCGAACGGTACGCTTTTGTTAAAAATTGTTTGACATATTTCCGGCTGAAGGTAATATGTGCGCCACCAGAACGGTGAGGTGGCCGAGTGGCCGAAGGCGCTCCCCTGCTAAGGGAGTATGGGGTTTGTAGCCCCATCGAGGGTTCAAATCCCTCCTTCACCGCCATTTATGTTCTGGAATGACGCGCATGTAGCTCAGCTGGATAGAGTACCTGGCTACGAACCAGGCGGTCGGAGGTTCGACTCCTTCCATGCGCGCCACTTCTTCTACTTACACGAGTAAGTGCAAGATCTGCGAAATCAGATAAAACGTTTATGACGCGCATGTAGCTCAGCTGGATAGAGTACCTGGCTACGAACCAGGCGGTCGGAGGTTCGACTCCTTCCATGCGCGCCACTTCTTCTGCTTACCTAGTAAGTGCAAGATCTGCGAAATCAGATAAAACATTTACGACGCGCATGTAGCTCAGCTGGATAGAGTACCTGGCTACGAACCAGGCGGTCGGAGGTTCGACTCCTTCCATGCGCGCCACTTCTTCTGCTTACCTAGTAAGTGCAAGCTCTGCGAAATCAGATAAAACATTTACGACGCGCATGTAGCTCAGCTGGATAGAGTACCTGGCTACGAACCAGGCGGTCGGAGGTTCGACTCCTTCCATGCGCGCCACCTTTCTTTATATGCCCCATTTTCATCTTAGCTATTCACTTGTTATCTTTTTGTTATTTGCATATCTATTCTGTAGCTATATTTAAAATCATGTTAAATCAAATATTAGTCATTGTTATTGGATGAGTGATAATTAATAACTATTCACTTTAGCCAAGCCTGCCTCTCGTGTGTCCCCCCTTTTATTCCCCCCTATGCTACGCGGTAATAAAATAACAATTTGAATATCGATTCATATCAAATTAGTTGTCTGTATTTTATTGTTTTTATGGTTTTTATGTCTGTGTTTTCTTGTTTGTTTGAGGTTATATGTTGTATTACTCGTAATTTGAGCAGGAAGGGGTTTTATAATTAAGCAAAATCAGTAGACTAAGGGGCTTTTGTATAAACTAATTCACTCCCTTCATTGGGTAAAAAAACACCTGATATTGACGGCTATCAGTCGTACCTAGGTATCAGGGCCAACATGAAGTGATGAATTTTATTTCATTTATATGAATGAAGAGGCTTTGTCCCTCAAATATAATAAATATATAAAAATGACCTGTCAGTGAATATTTATTCAATGTGGGTTTGACTTTTTAAAGGCCTAGGTAATAATGCTAGCGGATTATTACTTTAGCTCGGATGGACGTAATAAATTATGGATATTACTGCATTGTTATTAGAAGCAGGGAACTTAATGCTGGTTGGCATGATCTCCGTCTTCTTGTTTCTTGGCTTATTGGTTATTGTTGTTCAAACCATGGCGAAATATTGCCCTGCAGACATTCCTGCTGCGGCGAAAAAGCCGGCTGCACAGCCTACGAACAATACACTCAATCCCAAATTGATAGCAGCCATTACCAGCGCGGTACAACAATACCGTGACAATAAGTAACTAGGTTCTAAAAGACTTTAAAAAAGGAGCACAACGTCATGTCTAAGCCTCTCGCTATTACTGAAGTGGTCTTGCGCGATGCGCACCAGTCGCTGTTTGCGACCCGCATGCGTATTGAAGATATGCTGCCAATCGCAGAGAAACTCGACAAAATGGGCTTTTGGTCTTTAGAGACCTGGGGCGGCGCCACATTTGATTCATGTATTCGTTACTTGGGTGAAGATCCATGGGAGCGTATTCGCAAGCTTAAACAAGCGATGCCAAATACTAAGCATCAAATGTTATTACGTGGCCAAAACCTACTTGGCTACCGTCACTATGCCGATGACGTGGTAGAAAAATTTGTAGAACGCGCTCACACCAATGGTGTCGATGTGTTCCGTATTTTTGATGCCATGAACGACGTGCGTAATTTCCAAACGGCAGTCAAAGCCGCCGTCAACGTAGGGGCTCATGCTCAAGGTACGATTTCTTACACTACCAGTGCAGTCCATACGGTTGACGCTTGGGTTGATATGGCTAAGCGCTTACAAGATATGGGCGCACATTCAATCTGTATTAAAGATATGGCGGGTTTGCTAAAGCCGTATGTGGCAGAAGAGCTAGTGACGCGTATCAAAGAAAGCGTTGATCTACCTTTAGCACTGCACTGTCATGCAACAACAGGTCTGAGCATCGCGACCCAACAAAAAGCCATTGATGCGGGTATTGATATTCTAGATACCGCCATTTCTTCGATGAGTATGACGTATGGCCATTCGCCAACGGAAACCATTGTTTCCATTGTTGAAGGCACCGAGCGTGATACTGGCCTTGATCTGAGTGCACTGGAAGACATCGCTTCTTATTTCCGTGAAGTCCGTAAGAAATATGCCAAGTTTGAGGGGGCGTTAAAAGGCGTGGATTCGCGCATTCTTATCGCTCAAGTGCCGGGTGGCATGTTAACCAACATGGAAAACCAGCTTAAAGAACAAGGCGCGGGTGATCGCTTAGACGATGTATTAAAAGAGATCCCGCGCGTTCGCGAAGACCTCGGTTTTATTCCGCTAGTGACACCTACTTCACAAATCGTTGGTACTCAGGCGGTTATTAACGTGCTGATGGGTGAGCGTTACAAGAACATCACTAAGGAAACCGCAGGCGTATTAAAAGGCGAGTACGGTGCGACACCTGCCCCTGTGAATGCTGAGTTACAACAGCAAGTGCTTGATGGTGCTGACGTGATCACTTGTCGTCCTGCTGATTTACTGCAACCTGAGTTGGATGCGCTAACGGCTGAATTTAAAGCCAAGGCCCAAGAGAAAGGTATCAAAGTCGCAGAGAACGAAATCGATGATGCATTGATTTACGCGCTATTCCCACAAGTGGGCCTTAAATTTCTTGAAAACCGCGACAATCCAGACGCATTTGAGCCTGTACCAAGTGCTGATGACGTTAAGCCTGCAGCTGCGGCAAAAACGGAGCCAGAGACCTACGCGGTTAAAGTGGACGGTCAAGTCTTTAATGTTGAAGTGGGTCCCGCGGGAAGCATCGAAACTATTACGCCAGTGGGCGGTGCGCCAGTGAATGTTAATTCGAGTGCTCCAGCTCCAGCTGCAGCACCGGCAGCAGGCCCTGCTGAGGATGTGACTTCGCCTTTATCGGGCACCATTTTTAAATTGGTGGCACAGCAAGGCAGTCAAGTGAATGAAGGTGACGTATTACTGATCATGGAAGCGATGAAAATGGAAACAGAAGTTCGCGCGGCTAAGTCAGGTGTGGTTCAAACAATATACGTTAGTGAAGGTGATTCAGTTGCAGTTGGCGATGCCCTGCTTGCGCTGGCATAAGGAGTTCCAGTGGAAGGTTTATTAACCCTTTGGCATGACACAGGTATCTATCATTTCGAGTGGAAACAGCTGGTGATGATGGCGGTGGGTGCCGTCTTACTTTATCTTGCGATTGTACGTAAATTTGAGCCGTTATTATTATTGCCTATCGGTTTTGGTGCCATCTTGGCCAATATTCCTAATGCGGGCTTAAATGATGAAGGTGGTTTGCTGTACTATGTTTACCACATTGGTATTGATTCAGGGGTTTTCCCACTCTTGATCTTTATGGGTGTGGGTGCCATGACCGACTTTGGTGCCTTAATCGCTAACCCTAAAATGCTGTTTTTAGGCGCAGCAGCTCAGTTTGGTATTTTTGCAACCTTATTCGGTGCCATTGCATTGAATGTCATCCCAGGCTTTGAATTTACCCTACAAGATGCGTCTGCGATTGCCATTATTGGAGGAGCGGATGGGCCAACAGCCATCTTCCTCGCCTCTAAACTGGCGCCGCATTTGTTAGGTGCGATTGCCGTTGCCGCTTATTCATATATGGCATTGGTGCCGTTGATCCAGCCGCCAATTATGAAAGCGTTGACCACTAAAGAAGAGCGCGCCATTAAAATGGAGCAACTTCGACCGGTTAGTAAACGTGAGAAGATCTTGTTCCCATTATTAGTATTGGGTGCCTGTATCATGTTGCTGCCAGCCGCAACACCATTAGTGGGCATGTTCTGTTTAGGTAACTTAATGCGTGAGTCCGGTGTGGTTGATCGCTTAAGTCATGCAGCGCAAAGCGAGATCATCAACGCTGTTACCATTTTCCTAGGCCTAGCCGTGGGCTCTAAATTGTCTGCGGAGTACTTCTTGACACTGGAAACCTTAGGTATCTTAGTGTTAGGTGCAGTGGCATTTGCCATAGGTACAGGTTCTGGTGTGATCATGGCTAAAATTATGAGCCGCATGTCCGGTGGTAAAATCAATCCATTACTGGGTGCTGCAGGTGTGTCTGCTGTACCTATGGCTGCGCGAGTCGTTAACAAGGTAGGGTTAGAGGCGAACCCACAAAACTTCCTGTTAATGCATGCCATGGGGCCGAACGTAGCGGGTGTACTAGGCAGTGCTGTTGCAGCGGGTGTGTTACTTGCACTTGTTGGTTAATCGCGGCTAATTGCTTTAGTGGTATGAAAAAGGTGGCTATGGCCACCTTTTTTGATCGTTTTGGCATAACGAAGAGAAAGGTTTAAGTGGATGAGACCTATCGAGTGAGGTAAATCATCAGACTGAAAAATCCGATGAAGAAAGTGGATAAGCCTATAATCAAATAAAACCCCTTGGCCCCTTGACGAATAGTAAGGCCATTCACTTGCAAAAATACCCACCAGAGTAAAGACAATATCAAAGGTATTAAGAACATCCTCGCCATTTACTATCTCCTTTTAAGTTGGATAGGTATAAGTGACTACTGCCGACTATCTTACAAATTTGCTACACTCGCGCCAACTATTTCTAATGATACGGCCTGCTTTCGCAAATGGACTTATGGGCTTTACGATTGCTAGGAAGAAACCGTATTAAGTAAAGCGATATCGAGACAATAATCAGACGATGTTCGAGAGTATTTTTTATTATGGCACCTCGTTATGGGGATTATTTGTGACAAGTTTTGTCGCGGCTACCTTACTGCCGGCAGGCTCAGAAGCCTTACTCAGTGTGATGGTAATTGAGCAGCGTTATTCTTTCTTTGCATTAATCATGGCGGCCACACTTGGCAACACCCTTGGTGGTTTAGTCACCTTTGCGATGGGCCACTTAGCCCGAAATGTTAAGAAAGATTTGCTGCCTAAGCAAACGGCAGGGATTGAGCGAGTGCGCAAGTATGGCGTCATCTGTTTGCTATTTAGTTGGTTGCCCATCGTCGGGGATCTACTCTGTTTTGCGGCGGGCTGGCTAAAGCTGAACGTATTTTGGTCGAGTACCTTGCTATTATTAGGTAAGTTAATGCGCTACGGGGTCGTGATATTACTCGCTCAGGGGGTATGGGGTTAGTGCTGAGTGTAAGCTCAATCAATTAGAAAAAATACTTGTAATATCGACTTTTTGCCCCAATATGATCGCCGTATAAGTTGGTGTAATAACAAAGTGTATTTGCCTTTGTTGGGTCATACCAATGATAAGTCAAGCGGTTACTATGGTAGGCGCGGTGTGTCGCGATGTGACGTTTCTGTTTGTTTATGGGTGAAAGCGAGAACATGGCGCTTACCACATAGCATAAACTAAGGTTTTAACTTGAATTCAAATTTTGACGAACAAATTGAACTATTGAAAACAACCCCGGGTGCCTTGACGGGCATAAAACGCGGTGTTGAACGAGAAAGCCTCAGGGTGCAATCAGATGGTCAGTTAGCGCAAACCGCGCACCCAGAGGCGTTAGGTAAAGCCCTTACGCATCCAACCATCACCACAGATTTCGCTGAAAGTTTACTTGAGTTTATTACCCCAGTGTCGACTTCCACTACCGTGCTATTCGATCAGCTCAGGGATATTCACCATTACACGGTCAAAAACTTACCGCAGCAACAATTATGGCCCATGAGTATGCCGTGTTATTGTGCCGATGAGGCCGATATTCAGTTGGCCCAATATGGTCGCTCAAACACCGGAAGAATGAAGACGGTGTACCGTGAAGGCTTGAAAAACCGTTATGGTAGCATGATGCAGATAATTTCTGGTGTGCATTATAATTTTTCCTTGCCGCCGCAGTTTTGGAAATTAAAGTCCGCTCCAGCGCTGTCAGAGCAGGATAAAGCCTCAGCGGGTTATATGGCGTTAGTGCGTAACTTTTATCGTTATGGCTGGGTCATTCCCTATTTATTCGGCGCTTCACCTGCTTTGTGTAGCTCGTTCTTACAAGGGAAAAACAGCAGCCTGGATTTTCAGGCGTTAGGGCAAGGCACGGTGTATTTACCTTACGCTACGTCGTTGCGTCTGAGCGATTTAGGTTATACCAATAGCAGTCAAGCCGATTTGTGCGTCAGCTATAACTCCCTAGATAAGTACCTGGCTTCGGTTGAGCAAGCGGTGAACGCTTACTCGGAAAGTTTTGCTCGTATTGGCGTGAAACAAAACGGTGAATACAAGCAGCTCAATGCCAATACGCTTCAGATAGAAAATGAACTTTATGCGCCTATTCGCCCTAAGCGAGTGACACAAACCGGCGAGAAGCCACGTCATGCGTTGGGTGCGCGTGGAATTGAGTACATTGAAGTACGCTCGTTAGACGTTAACCCATTTTCACCCTTGGGCATCACCCCGTTACAGTCGCAATTTTTGGATGTGTTTTTAACTTGGTGTGCACTTAAGCCTTCTGCTGAATTTGTTCCAAGCCGTTGCAATGAATACAAGGGTAACTTTACCAAGGTCGTACTAGAAGGCAGAAAGCCGGGGCTCAAATTGGAAATCAGCCGAGAGGAAATGACAATCCCCGAGTGGGGAGAGAAACTGCTTGAGGAATGGCAACAAGTCGCGGCTATGTTAGATAGAGATAATCAAAGCCAAGCATTTAGTCAGGCGTTAAACGAGCTAGCCCCTTGCTTTGCCGATCCTAACCTCACTCTTTCTGGTCAATTATTACAACAGCTGCAACAAAGAAATATCGATAATGGGGCCTTCGCGATGGAGTTGGCCAAGCAATACCAGCAAACGTTATTGGCGGGTGATTATCAGTATTGGACAGAGCAAGATTTTATTGATGCCAAGTTAGCTTCAGAACGAGATCAAGCCGCGATAGAAGCCGCTGACACAATGAGTTTCGATGCGTTTTTAGCGCAATATTTCTCATCTGACTTAGTCGAAGCGTAACAAAAAAAACAGGAGCCATATGGCTCCTGAAAACAATGAAAAAAACAATTCTTGCACTAGTGAGGCAACTTAAAAGGAAAAGAGTTCAATGCAATTGCAGAAAAACACAAAAATTTTTTTGTTGCTCACTTTAGCCGTCATCACATCAGGCTGCAGCACTTCGCCCCCAAGAAACCCCGAAAATATCTGTGACATTTTTCAAGAAAAGCGCAGTTGGTACACCGCAGCAAAAGACATGGAAGAAAAGT
The DNA here is from genome assembly GCF_021295345.1 of Motilimonas eburnea. Lineage (GTDB taxonomy): Bacteria > Pseudomonadota > Gammaproteobacteria > Enterobacterales > CBDFNC01 > Motilimonas > Motilimonas eburnea. Next base: position 172,770 of record NZ_JAIMJB010000006.1, on the reverse strand, counting down.
GGGGTACGCCCATTCATGTGCCAATGGCCATGATGTATCAAGAGAGTAGCTTTAAGCATGATGCCGCCCCGCCGATGGAATACTTCTTATTTATTCCCATAGGTCGCGCCAGTAGTGCGTACGGTTATAGTCAGGCGAAAACCTTAACCTGGCAAGATTACACCCGTGAAACCGGTAACAGCTGGGCAAGTCGTGAAAATTTTGCCGATGCCATCGATTTCATGGGGTGGTTTACCAGTAAGACGCACAAAATCAATGGCGTGTCTAAATGGGATGCGTATCGTCAATACCTTAACTATCATGAAGGCTGGGGTGGATATAAAAAGGGCAGCTACAACAAAAAAGCGTGGTTGGTTAAGGTTGCCAAAAAGGTTGATAGTCGTTCTAAACGATATGCCTCACAGCTAAAACAATGCCAAGAAGACTTAGATTCAAGCTGGTTTTGGCGTACTTTTTTTGGCTAGGGGTATTAAATCAATTACACTAGTGCGAATTAAGAAGACTAATCATACTTTTCTAGCTTAGAAGCTTGCTAGAAAAGGGATAACAGGAGAGAGCAATGCCATTATTAGACAGTTTTACCGTAGACCATACCAAGATGAACGCTCCAGCGGTCAGGGTTGCAAAAACCATGACAACACCGGGCAAAGATACGATCACGGTATTTGATTTGCGCTTTTGTGTGCCTAATGAAGAGCTACTTTCAGAGAAAGGGATCCACACCCTTGAGCATTTGTTCGCTGGGTTTATTCGTAACCACTTAAACAGCGATACAGTAGAAATTATTGATGTATCACCCATGGGCTGTCGCACCGGTTTTTATATGAGCTTGATTGGCCAGCCATCAGAACAAACGGTGGCCAATAGTTGGTTAGCCGCGATGCAAGACGTATTAACGGTGCAAAGCCAAGATGAGATTCCTGAGCTTAATGAATACCAATGTGGCACCTACGTAATGCATTCGTTGGATGAAGCCAAAGGGATTGCGAAGGACGTGATTGAGCGTGGTATTGGTGTCAACCAAAATGATTCATTGGCACTACCAAAAGAAATACTCGACACACTTTAATCTTCTCTCAATATAAAAAAACGGGCTAACTTAAGCCCGTTTTTTTATTGAGGGGGCTTAGGGCCTGTTTATCTTTTGTGCTTGTTTTTGCAGCGATTTGTTGGGTATTTATACAAAACAATCGTTGTGGGCAGCAACTTTGTGGCATAGTCACCTACGCGAAAAGGTGCTAACGCAGTAGAAATGACCAACAAACGCTGTCCTCTGGATTCGGCTAAAAGCGTTTTGTTCGTCGTTGAGCAGTATTTACTTAGAATGCTAAGCTACAAACTGCTCGCCTTGCCCAAAACGCTTTTATCTCGAACAAAAATTAACCACCTAAGGTCAACAGGCCCTACTCTTTTTGCTGATAAAGCTCGGGAATGATACGTACAATCTTGACCATATTATTATCGACTTCAACCACTTCAATAGGGTAGCCAAACAAGCGTACGCTGATGTTGGGTGCTGGGATCTCCTCGAGGTACTCTAGGATCAAGCCGTTTAGGGTTTTGGGGCCGTCGGTAGGAAAATGCCAATTCATTTCTTTATTCAGGTCACGAATGCTGATGCTTCCTTCGACTAAAAAGCTACCGTCTTCTTGCTTGTGTATTTCATCAGACACTTCTGGGGCCATGCTGGTGGTAAAGTCGCCGACAATTTCCTCTAATAGATCTTCTAACGTCACTAAGCCTTGAATGTCACCGTACTCGTCTATCACTAATCCAATACGCTCTTTGCGGCGCTGAAACTTAAGCAGTTGAGTATTTAATGGTGTCCCTTCGGGTATAAAGTAGAGCTCTTTTACACTGCGAAGCAGCGTGGTTTTGTCTAGCTGTTCTTTTAACAGCATGCGCAAGGTATCTCTTGCATGAATAAACCCGACCGCATCGTCTATGTTATCTCGATAAAGTAACACGCGTGTATGAGGTGATTGGGTTAGCTGCTTAAGGATGATTTCCCATTCATCGTTGATATCAATACCGGCGATTTCGTTACGGGGGATCATGATATCTTCAACAGCGACTTGCTCTAAATCTAAGATACTGAGTAACATTTCTTGGTGACGTTTAGGGATCATGCCGCCCGCTTCATGCACAATAGTGCGAAGCTCGTCGGGAGAAAGGTGCTCATCACCCGAGTTTTGGCTGTTAATGCGCAATAGTTTGAGCAAACCATTAGAAAGAAAGTTCACAAACCAGACTAAAGGTGTAAACAGTTTTTGTAATGGGCTCAGTAATAACGAACTAGGAAAGGCAATGCGCTCTGGGTAGAGGGCCGCTAAGGTTTTGGGGGTGACCTCAGCAAAAATCAGTAAGGCTAAGGTTAAGCCGCCGGTGGCAATCGCAATACCCGCATCGCCAAACAGACGCTGACCAATAATGGTGGCAATGGCAGAGGCCAAAATATTGACTAAGTTGTTACCAATGAGAATTAAGCCAATGAGCTTATCGGGGCGCTGTAACAATTTCTCAACGCGAATGGCGCTTTTATTCTTTTGTTTAGCGAGATGGCGTAGTCGATAACGGTTGATGGCCATCATGCCCGTTTCAGAACTAGAGAAGTAAGCCGACATACAGATAAGAATACCTAAAATGGCAAACAATACTTCGGTAGATATGGTATCCAAGGTGGATCCTCTTTTGGTTTAAAAAATGGTTAACGATTTAAGTTAAGTCAGAATGATTTCTTTGACAAAGCGGCTGCCAAAATAGGCTAAGGTTAGAACAAAAGCCCCGATGACGGTAGCGTAAATGACAGGTTTACCGCGCCAGCCTTTGATATAGTGCCCCCACAAAAGTGTGACATATAAAAACCAAGCGATGATAGATAACAAGGCTTTATGGGCTTTGCCTTGGGCAAACATGTCATTGAGGAAGAGAAACCCACTGGCTAAAGATAAGCTCAGTAGTAGGGTGCCGATGAAGATAAGCTGAAACAGCTGTTTCTCAATGGTCATAAGCGGTGGCAATGCAGGGTGAAATAGTGGCTTACGTTTTTGTTTGAGCTGATAGTCGAGAAACCCTAATAAAGTGGCAAATAAACCAGCAATCATCAGTGTTGAGTAAGAAAGTAACGCAATGCTGATATGAAGGACAATCTCGGGGTGCGTTTCCAAATGGGTGATGTAATGGGTTGGCAGTAAGGTTGCGCCCGCCAGATTCACCATGGCAAAACCGTAGGCGACGGGTAAAATAACCCAGACGCGTAATTTGAATGCTGCCAGAGACAAAACCAAGGCGATGATTAAGCTGACTAATGCGGCCACATTCATCAGGGATAAGTTTTGTCCAGATGCAACAAAGATATCTTGATACAACCAAGCACTGTGGCAGGCCACAGCCGTCATTGCCGCGCCTAACACGAGTGTTTTGTTAGGCCCTTGATGATGTAGTAACCGGCTTAAACAGGCGATAGTTGCGACTGCATAAAGCGTTAAAGCCAAAATCGACATCAGTTCCATTAATATACGTTACCCTTAAGTTGAGGACGCTAGTATAACCTGCACGACTAAGGGCGCCAAGAAAACAACCCTGATTCCAGCATTGTTAGGTCAAATTCTCTGAATTTTTGTGACCATAATTTAGGCAAAGATTGCACTAAGCTTGGATATAGAGTGTTGCATTGCGCGACTTATGGGTATAATCCCCTTCATTTACAAGTAAGCTTGCTGAGAAACCCATGTTTGAAAATCTGACCGATAGATTGTCACGAACGCTGAAAAACATCAGTGGCCGTGGCCGATTAACCGAAGACAATATAAAAGAAACCTTACGTGAAGTAAGAATGGCGCTACTTGAGGCGGATGTTGCTCTGCCTGTGGTGCGTGAATTTGTTGCTAAGGTCAAAGAAAGAGCGGTTGGTCAGGAAGTCACGAAAAGCCTAAGCCCTGGCCAAGTATTCATCAAAATTGTGCAAAGTGAACTTGAAGCGGCAATGGGTGAGGCTAACGAAAAGCTCGACCTTGCAGCTCAGCCTCCAGCTATCTTATTAATGGCGGGTTTACAAGGTGCGGGTAAAACCACCTCGGTGGGTAAACTGGCCAAGTTCCTAAAAGAGCGTGAAAAGAAATCTGTGCTGGTGGTCAGTGCCGACGTATACCGTCCTGCGGCAATCAAGCAGCTAGAAACCCTAGCTAATGAAGTCAAGGTGGAATTCTTCCCGAGTGACATCTCACAAAAGCCGATTGATATTGCCAATGCAGCCATCGAACATGCTCGCAAACAATTTATTGACGTGGTGATTGTCGATACCGCGGGTCGTTTACATGTTGATGAAGACATGATGACGGAAATCATCGACTTGCACCAAGCGATTAAGCCTGTGGAAACCCTATTTGTGGTTGATGCCATGACAGGTCAAGATGCGGCTAATACCGCGCGTGCTTTTAACGACTCATTGCCTTTGACCGGTGTTATCTTAACCAAGGCTGATGGTGATGCTCGTGGTGGTGCAGCGTTATCGATTCGTCAAATTACGGGTAAGCCGATTAAGTTCATGGGGATGGGTGAAAAAACCGATGCCCTAGAGCCGTTTTATCCTGATCGTATTGCTTCGCGCATTTTAGGCATGGGCGATGTGCTTTCTTTAATCGAAGAGATTGAGCAAAAAGTCGATAAAGACAAGGCCGCTAAGCTGGCCAAAAAAGTACAAAAAGGCAAAGGATTTGATCTTGAAGACTTCCGTGAACAGCTGGTGCAAATGAAAAGCATGGGCGGCATGATGAGCATGATGGATAAGCTGCCTGGTATGGGCCAATTGCCCGATGCGGTGAAAGATCAAGTCAACGACAAATTGACGATTCAAATGGAAGCCATCATTAACTCCATGACCCCAGGCGAGCGAGCGCGTCCAGAAATCATTAAAGGCTCACGCAAACGTCGTATTGCCGCGGGCTCAGGTACCAGCATCCAAGAAGTGAATAAGCTGCTTAAGCAGTTTACTCAGATGCAAAAAATGATGAAAAAAATGAGTGGTAAGGGCGGCATGCGTAAAATGATGGGGCGTATGCAAGGCATGATGCCACCAGGGATGATGAAGGGCAAAGGGCCTTTCTAGTCACGACCTTGCCAAGTTAGCATTATTCATTTTAAAGGGAACTGAGTTCACGCAACTGAGTTCCCTTTTTTATATATAGATTGCAATGACAGCCGCGTGAAAAGTTCACGAATAAGTTGCTTTTGGCGAGAATAAGAGTACAATTTTGCGGCTTTCTACAAAGTGGGGAGTCTGAAGCTATTTCAGGCTCAATAGTTCTTAACAAAATATGAGGACGATATGGTTACCATTCGTTTAGCTCGTGGCGGCGCAAAAAAGCGTCCATTTTATCAGGTTGTAGTAGCTGACAGCCGTAATGCAGCAACTGGTCGTTACATCGAGAAAGTAGGTTTCTTTAACCCTACAGCTCGCGGTGGCGAAGAAGGTGTTCGTCTAAACAATGAACGCATTGAGCACTGGGTGTCTCAAGGCGCTACGCTTAGCGCACGTGTTGCTAAGCTGGTTAAAGACAGCCAAAAAGCTGCTTAATCAATTAGGTATAGGGGCATTTAGTGAGTACACAAGCAGACCAGATTGTTGTTGGAAAGTTTGGTGCCGTTTACGGTATTAAAGGCTGGCTAAAAATCCATTCCTATACTGACGATCCCGAAGGTGTTTTTGATTACAAACCTTGGCTGATTGACTACCAAGGACGACAACGCGAAGTGCTGGTCACTGAGTATCGACGTCACAATAAAACTTGGATAGCAAAAGTAGAGGGGTTTGATGTCAGAGAAGACGCCCAAGCCTTAGTGGGTTTGGAGATTTTGGTCAGCGATGATCAACTTCCTGAGCTTGACGATCAAGTGTATTGGCGTGATTTGATGGGGTGTCAGGTCAAAACAACCGCAGGTTATGACCTCGGTGTGGTGGCTGACATGATGGAAACAGGGTCAAATGATGTCCTTGTTGTAAAATCCAACCCAACAGATGCCTTTGGCAAAAAAGAGCGGTTAATTCCGTATCTTGAAGAGAAGGTAATTATCCAAGTGGATATTGCCAACAAATTTATTGAAGTTGACTGGGATCCAGGATTCTAAGTTACTCCGAGGAGTCATTCTATGTGGTTAGGGGTCATTAGCCTCTTCCCGGATATGTTTCGGGCCATCACAGAACACGGAGTAACAGGTAGGGCTGTAAAACAGCAACTGCTTGAATTCCACTGCTGGAATCCAAGGGATTACGCTACCGACAAACATAAGACTGTTGATGACAGGCCTTATGGTGGCGGCCCTGGCATGCTAATGATGGTTGAGCCTTTACGCCAGGCCATTCATGATGCAAAAGCAGCGGCAATTGAAGCGGGTGAAGAGGCTAAAGTGATCTACTTATCGCCTCAAGGACGCAAACTAGACCAAGGTGGCGTGCAAGAACTGGCACAGAATCAAGCATTGATTTTAGTGGCAGGACGTTACGAAGGAATAGATGAACGCATAATTCAAACCGAAATAGACCAAGAGTGGTCGATTGGTGATTATGTGTTAACGGGTGGTGAGTTGCCCGCGATGACACTGATTGACGCTGTGGTGCGTTTTGTACCCGGTGTGTTAGGTCGCGCAGCTTCAGCCGAACAGGACTCGTTTTCCGATGGCCTGTTGGATTGCCCCCATTACACGCGTCCTGAAGTGCTGGGAGATTTAGCGGTTCCGCCAGTATTGCTGAGCGGCAACCACGAAAAGATCCGACAATGGCGTTTAAAACAGTCGTTGGGCCGTACCTGGGAACGTAGACCAGAACTAATTAACAACCTAGCTCTGACTGACGAACAAGCACGCTTGTTAGCTGAATATCTTAGTGACTCTGAGTAACAGCAATCGCATCAGTTTACCTAGGCAGAGGTTTATAAAATGAGCAACATCATCAAACAGCTCGAAGACGAGCAGTTAAAAAAAGATCTACCTGATTTCGCCCCAGGTGACACAGTAGTAGTTCAAGTAAAAGTTAAAGAAGGCAACAAAGAACGTCTTCAGGCTTTCGAAGGTTTCGTACTAGCTAAGCGTAACCGTGGTTTACACTCATCTTTCACTGTTCGTAAAATTTCTAGCGGTGAAGGCGTTGAGCGTGTATTCCAAACTCATAGCCCAATTGTAGATAGCATTACAGTTAAACGCCGTGGTGATGTACGTCAAGCTAAGCTTTACTACATGCGTGGTCGTACTGGTAAAGCAGCTCGTATCAAAGAGAAGCTTGGTAAAAAGTAAGACAGAAAAGGCTCGCATTGCGAGCCTTTTTTCTTTCCAGCTTATGGCATTATGCCTATTGCTGCTGTTAGCAGGGCTGCACACTCAGTAGTGAGTTCTCAGTGCCAAATTCATTCATCCGATAGCCATCGGCTTCTACTTCATTCTCAAATGCTTCGTTACCGTCAGCGGTGATCAGCTTATATTTAAATTCAAACTCGGACTGGGCATCGGTAGGTAAATCGAGAGTGGCCTTGAATTTACCGTTTTTGAACTTTTGCAGCTCGATCGGTGACCAGTCATTGAACTCACCGAGTAGAAAGATCTTTTCGGCTTGGCCTGCGGCGTCTTTTTCCAGTTCAAATGTGACTTTCACTTGGGGCTTTGATTTAAGAAAGCGTTTCTTTAATGGCATTTATACCTCCTCAGGCATATCAATCACTAATAATAAAAATAACAATATCCTATCATAATGAGGATTGGAATCATTAGTGAAGTAATTATTAAACTAAATAATAACTTTCCAAGATATTACCGGTAAATTCTTTCTTCAAATAAAAGCCACGTGGTCGCGTGCGGATCCTTTGCCCATCAGGGCCGATGGCGTCCGTTAGGGCCTTACCATTGGCCGCTTTTGGTCTTAATTGCAGTGCTTGACCATGGCGTGCGGTGACATGCTCGATATCACCTAAGGCAATACGCTCCATTAACTCTTCCCAGTCCTGTTGCAGTAAGGCTTCCTCCGCTGGACTTGGTTGCCATAATAAGGGGGAGCCAACGCGGCGAACGGGTAGCGGTATCTCTCGACTGCCTTCAACGGGTAACCAGAGTACGCAACTAAGTTTATTTTTCACGTTACTGTTTTGCCAGCTTAAACCAGCTATATCGAGTAAAGGGGCGACGCAAACAAAGGTTGTTTCTAATGGCTTACCTTGCTCATTGATAGGGATGGTTTTGAGCTCTATGCCTAGATGTGGAAAATCTTGTTCCGGCTTTGAGCCTGCCTCGGCGCCAAGGTGGTACTCGATCAGTTGGCCTACCCAGCCTTTGTCACGACGGAGATCTTTTGGCATAGGCCAATTTGCGATTTCAGCAAGTTCGGCGAGGGATAATCCTGCGATGGCGTAGGCCTTGGACATGAGTTGTTCAACTGAGGTTGGTGGCGTCATCATCTTAGTGTTTGTACATGAGTTAGGGTTACACTTTACGCTTATTTTATACCCAATCAACCAGGATGTACTTGAAATAGGGATCTTTAAGTTGATTGGACATGAACAGATGAAAGCGAGATTGCAAACTGAGTTTTCCGTTTCGAACGTGGATACGCTTTGTTGATTAAAAAACAAACAAAAAAAAACCTTGTAATAAAAATCTGGCGCTATTTTGTAAGTTATTGTTTTTAAGTGGTTTATCTTGTTTTTTTATGCTTGACTTATAGCTTGAATAGGTTTTTTTCCAGTAATCAGTGGAAAAGTCAGCTACCGTGCACAACTTTATCCACAGAAATGTTGGATAACTTGTTTTGACGGCCTTTGATAGGGCAAATTTCCTCTTGTTTTTTGCCGTAAAATGAGATCTAACGCTAAGGTAGTGCTAATTTTAGGCGCTTTTGCTCAGGTTTTTGTGAATAACTTTGTCCTTGGTTAAAAAGTGTTCGGTCAGTTTTATTCACAAAGTCAGTGTGTTGTTAACACCTGTTTAAATATACATGTTATGGTGTTTTTTCTTGTCTTTTGTTTTTAAGTTATTATTTATAGGTGTGTTTCTTTTGTGGTTAATGCGACCCCTTTCTTCTGTTCTACTTGGACGTTGAAGGGCAGTGATCTGGATACCATAATTTTCACAGAGTTATTCACAGAAAAAGTGTAGAAAAGAGGATGACAATCGCGTAGCTGAATTTTTCTGTGTGCATAACTTTTGTTTTTGATTGAAGTTATCCATAAAGTGTGAGCGATTGCCCGTTTGCTGGTGCATTATGAGTAACGTGATTGCTGCGTTCGCGGTAATGTGAAAGAATCATGTGATGATAGATTAAGCCCGATAGGTGCATAAGTGATTGATGCCGATGGTTATCGTCCAAATGTAGGCATCATTATCTGTAACCCGAAAGGTCAGGTAATGTGGGCAAAACGTTATGGACAGCATTCTTGGCAATTTCCGCAAGGCGGAGTCAATGAAGGTGAAAGCGCGGAACAGGCGATGTTCCGTGAGCTCTACGAAGAGGTAGGGTTACAAAAGCATGAAGTTAAAATTTTAGCGGTAAGCCGATCTTGGCTCAAATATAAGTTGCCGAAACGGTTAGTCCGATGGGATTCTAAGCCCGTTTGCATTGGTCAAAAGCAAAAGTGGTTTTTACTCTCATTGCAAACCAAGGAGTCTAAGGTCAATTTAAGTGCCTGTGGGCATCCGGAGTTTGATGATTGGCGTTGGGTGAGCTATTGGTATCCCGTGAGGCAGGTTGTTTCATTCAAGCGCGATGTATATCGTCGAGTGATGAAGGAGTTTTGTCCTGCTGCATTGCCTTTTCAACGGCCTGAGAATGAGACCAAAAAACGAAAAGATAAACGTAAACGATTTAATAAGAAACAGCGCCGAAGCGTAAAATAACGCCGCCAAGGGGAGCCCGTGTTAACGCAACTGAGAGAAATCGTAGAGAAGGTGAACCAAGCGGACTCATTAGAGGCAGCAATGGCCGTTCTTGTCGTCCAAATCAGAGACGTGATGCAGGTTGACTGTTGCTCGGTGTATTTAGTGCATGATGCACTGAACTATTTTACATTAGCCGCAACGGATGGCTTGGCCCAGGGGGCGGTTGGCAATATTCATATCGAATTTAATGAAGGGGTGGTGGGCTTAGTTGGGCAAAAAGAAGAGCCGATCAACCTTGCAGATGCCCAAGTTCATCCAAGGTTTAAATATTTAGCCGAGGTTCAAGAAGATGATTATCGTGCGTTTCTTGGTGCGCCGATCATTCATCAACGCAAAGTGCTTGGGGTATTAGTCGTGCAGCAGCGCTGTGCTCGTGAATTTGACAAAAATGAAGAATCATTTTTGGTCACCCTTGCAGCCCAGTTGGCAAATGTCATCGCTCATTCCCAGTCTAAAGGCTTTCTTGCCGCTCCCAATCGAAATAAAAAAAATATCCGCTCCATCAAAGGGATCGCTGGTAGCTCAGGGATTGCGATTGCAAAGGCTCAAGTGATCACGCCGCAAGTGACACTGGAGATGATACAAACAGAACATACCGAAGATGTGACTGCTGAGCTGAGCCGCTTTAAATCTGCATTGGCGAAGAGCACCGATGAGATCAAAGCCTTAGCTATCCGTTTAAAAGGGCAGTTGCCTAGTGAAGCCTTGGCCATTTTTGATGTTTATTTGCACATGCTGGCCGAAGCCAGTTTATCGGGAGAAATCAAGGCGCAGATAAAGCAAGGTTATCGAGCGACCACGGCGGTAAAACTGGTTGCCGAGCGTTATGTTGCTCAATTTTCGGCCATGTCGGATCCCTATTTGCGTGAGCGTGCGACTGACACTAAGGATGTATGCCAGCGACTCATTAATCATTTGATTGGTTTAGAGCCACCTTCACTCCTCGCTGATGAACTTATCTTGGTTGCTGAAGAAGTGACTGCAACCATGTTAGCCAATGTGCCAAAAGAAAAACTAAAGGGCATTGTTTCAGTTAAAGGCTCTGCTAACTCCCATGCGGCTATCTTAGCTCGTGCATTGGGGATCCCGGCCCTGATGGGGATGGCATTACCGATTGAAAAACTAAGCCATAGTTTATTGATCCTCGACGGCTACAGCGGTGAACTCTATGTTTCACCTGAGCAAGCGGTGTTACTTGAGTACCAAGGCCTATTAGCAGAAGAGAAACAATTAGACAGCATCATGCGTGATTGCCTTGAGGCGCCAGCGGTCACCAAAGATGGTGTAAAGATAGAAATGCTATTAAATGCGGGCTTAAGTGCCGATACCGAAATTGCTATCAATGAATTTGCTGATGGGGTCGGTTTGTATCGAACGGAAGTCCCGTTTATGTTAACCGAGAGCTTTCCCACTGAGTTAGAGCAAAGCGAACGTTATCGTGGCATTTTGCAAACTTATGCTGCTAAACCGGTCACCATGCGTACCTTAGATGTGGGCGGAGATAAGCAATTACCTTACTTTCCCATTATTGAAGAAAACCCCTTTTTGGGCTGGCGTGGCATTCGTTTAACCTTAGACCATCCTGAAATTTTCTTGGTGCAGATTAAAGCCATGTTGCGTGCCAGCATCGGCCTTAATAATTTGCAAATCATGCTGCCGATGATCAGTGGTATTACTGAGGTAGATGATGCGGTGAGACTGATTCATCAAGCATGGAGCGAAATTAACGAGCAAGCTCGAATGCAAGGCCAGCACTTGCGCAAGCCTAAGCTAGGGGTGATGCTCGAAGTCCCTTCTGCACTTTATATTTTACCCCAACTGGCAAAGCGGGTTGATTTTTGGTCGGTAGGCAGCAATGACTTAACCCAGTACTTACTGGCTGTTGATCGTAATAACCCTCAAGTAGCGGATATCTTCGACAGTTTTCATCCAGCGGTTTTACAAGCGCTGCAGCACATTATTACCCAAGCTAAGCAACATCAGGTATCGGTCAGTTTATGTGGTGAGTTAGCGGGGGATCCCTTAGGAGCTGTGATCCTCATGGCAATGGGATACACCAAGCTCAGTATGAATACTTACAATATAGCGCGTATTAAGTTTGTGATCCGTCATGTTGCGATTGCTGAGTTGCAGGCCATTTTAGCTCAGGCCTATGAATTAGACTCGGGCAAAGCGGTGCGCCAGCTGTTTGCCCAATATCTCGAACAAAAAGGCTTAGGCGGCTTGGTTCGAGCAGGAAAGTAATCAACTACCTCAAGCTATGCCCTTGTTATTGAGCTGGTTTGATTGCAAAATGGCTTCTTTATTTTTGCAAGGTTGACACACATGTCTGAAACGTTCTGGTCTTTTCCCCAAATCGATCCTGTCATATTTAGCGTAGGTCCCCTAGCTGTTCGCTGGTACGGGGTGATGTATCTGGTTGGCTTTGTATTTGCTATGTGGATGGCCAATCGTCGCGCCATGAAACCGGGCTCAGGCTGGACCAAGGATGAAGTCAGTGACGTATTGTTTTATGGCTTTCTGGGAGTGATTATCGGTGGCCGTATGGGTTACGTGATTTTTTATCAAACCAGTCAGTTTTTAGATAACCCGTTATATTTGCTAAAAATATGGGAAGGAGGCATGTCTTTCCATGGTGGGTTACTTGGCGTGATAGTGGCTATGCTGTGGTTTGCCAAGAAGACAAACCGCCGATTTTTTGCTGTCGCTGATTTTATTGCGCCGTTAATACCAGTTGGCTTAGGTGCTGGTCGCTTTGGTAATTTTATCAATGGTGAGTTATGGGGACGTGTCACCGATGGACCTTGGGGTATGGTCTTTCCGGGGGCGGGCCCAGACCCGCGTCATCCTTCTCAGCTTTACGAATTTGCCCTTGAAGGCGTTGTACTCTTTATTATGTTGTACTTCTACTCCAACAAGCCACGCCCTTTAGGCGCTATTTCAGGCCTATTCCTGTTAGGCTATGGCACGTTTAGATTTACCATCGAGTTCGCCCGTGAGCCCGATGCTCATTTAGGCTTACTGACCTTAGGTCTAAGTATGGGGCAGTTATTGTCGCTACCTATGATGATAGCGGGATTGATCTTCATGGTGTGGGCATATAAACAGCCAGCGGTATCCGCTAAGGCTTAATATTTACGTTTAACGTTTGGAACAAGTCAGTTAAAGGGAGCTTAGCTCCCTTTATTTTTGGCTCGGTTATACGGAGAAGGGGTATTTAATCGCTTCGTGGTGTTGATAATCAACCACTTCAAAATCATCTAAGGTTACCCATGTTTCTAAGTCTTCTAAGGTCTTGATCTTAGGGTTGATGATGAGTTTGGGGGCCGGGTAGGGCTCACGTTTTAACTGCACATCACGCATTAATTCCAGTTGATCTTCATAGATGTGGGCGTTGACTATCTTATGGTAGGCCTGACCGGCTTTTTTACCTGTAATTTGCGCCATGATGGCCAAAAAGAAGTAAACCTGCACCATGTTAAAATTTAGGCCTAAGGGCACGTCACACGAGCGCTGAGTGCTATTTAGGTACAAGGTATCACCGAGCAGTGAAAAGTGATGGCTGTACATACAAGGACGCAAACAGCCCATGTGAAACACGCCAGGGTGGTAAAAGGTGTAAATTTCACCTCGGTTATCTATGCCTTGTGTTAGGTCATCGACGATTTGACGCAATAAATCAATGCTGCCACCGTCAGGCTTAGGAAAGTTTCGTCCCACTTTACCGTAAATAAAACCACAGTCATCGGTGCCTTTACGGTAAGGGTTAGCTAACCAATCTGGGTTATCATTGGCATTGGCATCCCAAGTTTTGGTGCCAATGGCGCGAAAGTCGCCAGCATTATCATAGCCGCGAATATAGCCCAATAACTCAGCGATGGCTGACTTCCAAAAGCTCTTACGGGTGGTGACCAGGGGAAATTCGCCCTTAGCGACATCATAAGTTAAATCTGCGTTGATCACGGTTAAACAGCGTTTGCCGGTGCGTTTGTTGTCAACCCAAACCCCTTCATCAACGATACGTTGGCATAAATCTAGATATTGTCTCATTGCATTATTCAGTCAGCTAAAGTGGTCTGGCATTTTAGCAGTTGCCTTTATTGATGTAACCTCTCTGTGCTCAAACTTGGGTGATTCACTTTATGATATCGGTTCCAGCTTAGGCATTGGAAAATGATTAATTATTTTTTAGTGGATAACGCTATTGATTTTATTGTTTATTTTGTCAGAAGTGGTCAATTTTGCTACGACCGAAGACTCAGGTCCGTGGCGCTTTCATCCAAACTACCTATGCTTAATTAGCAAGGCTACTTAATTATGGGTAGTCGAATTAAGCGGAAATATTTTGTTTACTAGGCGGAAAAAGATCATTTAACCGTTTCATGTGATGTGAGTAGGACTGAACCGCGTACTATTTAATCGAATTCCACCGAATTGAGTGCGGAGTAACTGACCATGTTAAATATTGCTTCCCAGATTTTCGGCCGATTTAAATTATCTACCTTAATGATGTTGATGTCCTTAGTTGTGGTGATAGCCATGCTAATGAGTACATTGTCTTCCACTTCTAGCGTTAAGGAAGGGGTGGTGAACCTTGAGCATCATACCTTGCAACATCATGTCACGTCCTTGGCCAAAATGTTGCGCCTCCAATCACAAGATAGTGCCAGCCTAAAGCAGCAGTTATACGCAGCCCGCTGGCGAGACGACAATTCTGGTTATGCTTTTCTATTAAGTGGCAAAGATGGCTCTTATGTGGTCTACCCACCTAACCCGAGTAAAGAAGGTCAGCCCCTCATAGAAATTCAATTAGATGAAGGCGGTACTTTAGCTCAAGCGATTGTGCAAACCAGTCAAACCGGCATTCCGATGATGGTGCATTACCCGCATACTAAACCCGGCGGCAATGAACAAATCAGTAAAGCCACTTACTTATACCCCCTAGAACAAGGGGGAGATGTGCTAGGAGCTGGGATTTACCTCGACAGCTCACAAAGTATTCTCGCCGCCATTTATACCAAAATTTTTGTGCCCTTTGTGGGAGTCACCCTGTTTGTTATCTTAATGATGTTTATCGTTACTAAGCACTTAAATGTAAGAGTTAATTATCTCATTGGCGCCATGCAAAAGCTCTCCCAAGGTGATTTACGTGAGCAAGTTGATTTGAAGGGGCGAGATGAGATGTCCTTTTTGGCTAAGGCCCTTAACCTCAGTCAGCAAAAGCTCAGTGCTATTTTGCAGCAGCAAACCCAAAATGGGGCGAATGTGGCCACCACGGCGGTGCAAATGGACACTAATTTGGGCCACACCAATCAACTGATACAAAGTCAGCTGAATAAGTTAGACCAGCTTGCTAGTGCCATGGAAGAGATGGTTTGCAGCATCAGTGAGGTGGCAGAAAATGCCATGCAAGCCTCCACTGACTCCCATTCCATCGACGATAAATCCCATCAAGGGGAATCGAGTTTAGCCCATTCAATTGCCGCGATTAATGATGTCTGCGATAAATTGAAACAATGCTCTATGGCTGTGCAAGATGTATCGAACGGGGTGATCGCGATCCATTCTGTGGTTGACACCATAAACAGTATCTCTGAGCAAACGAATTTGCTTGCGTTGAATGCGGCCATTGAGTCTGCCCGTGCTGGGGAGCATGGTCGTGGTTTTGCTGTGGTGGCCGATGAGGTGCGCCAACTTGCATTTCGTACTCAAGGCGCCACTGGGGAAATCGCCGAAATGATAGATAAGCTGAAACAGCAAGCGCAGGGGGCGGTGTCTTTGGTGGATTTAAGCGTGAATACGGCGCAACGCGGCTTAACTGAAGCCAATAAAGTGGGCGATGAATTTAAAGCGATCACCGAAGAGATAGGCAGACTCAATGATCGCAATACCTTAATTGCGGCTGCAGCCGAGCAGCAAGCGACGGTGGCGCAAACCATGAGCCAAAACGTCAATGATTTACACATGGAATTAGGGCAAACCAATTCAGAGCTAACCGAGCTCGCGGCTGGCAGCTCTTCTCTTAAACATCAAGCCGAGGAGCTAGATCAACAGTTAGCACAATTTCAATGTCGGGAACTAAGCCACTCGGTGGCCTAAATGACTCAGTAAAATGTTTATTGATTGATCTGTAACTTGCTGTGGCGCAAGGGGCTAACTAGATGTTAGCCTCTTTTTTATTTCTTGAGATTTATATATTTAATGAGATTACTGCGTGGATGTTTGAGATTGTTGTTGGGCTTAGTGACTTTTTGCTCTTTGTTCTACCTCTCTTTCTTGATTGCACCTTATATAGTCGGTCCGAGAAGTCTTCCCTCTGAGCAACAACCAAGCCTGGCTTTTCCTGTTTTGTATCAAAGCGAAACGGGCTATCAAGTGCTGTTTCAGCGCGATCCAAACACGTCATTGCAGCTTGTGGTCGGGCGTGATTTAAGGGGGCGGCTAGAAAATAATGAGGGCTTCGAGTTAGAGCAAGGCGGTGATGGCCAATGGCACTTAACCTATTACGCTGATGACTATATCCATTGGTCCGGTTATTCTGTGGTCAACGATGAAGTGAAGCCGAACTACTACCGTATCAATGGTGCCTTTGTGGTCATGCCCGTGTTTGGCATTCTAGGGGTAATGTATTTATTTGGGAAAATGTTTTGGCAATGGCGGCAAAGTTAACAAAGCAAGGCGGAGTCTATTGGTTAGCTAATCAAATTAAATAAGCTGGACCCTATAGTCCAGCTCTATTATATGGTGCGAAAGGCGGCTTATAGCGCGACGCGTTTAAAGATAAGATCCCATACGCCATGACCTAAGCGGTGACCGCGACTTTCAAATTTAGTTAGCGGGCGCCAATCAGGGCGCGGTACGTAATCTTGAGTTGGTGATGTATTTTCAAATCCCGGCGCTTCGGTCAACTCGGCCAGCATGTGCTCGGCGTAGTTTTCCCAGTCGGTTGCCATGTGGATAATACCGCCTTCACGCATTTTTTGATGAATACAAGCCAAAAACTCAGGTTGGACAATACGGCGCTTGTGGTGGCGCGCTTTGTGCCATGGATCTGGGAAATAAAGCTGGAAGGTCGACATGGCACCATCTGGGATCATATCGGCTAATACTTCCACCGCATCGTGCTCAAATACGCGCAGGTTAGTGATCCCCGCTTCGGCAGCGTCCGCCAGACAGGCACCCACACCTGGGCCGTGCACTTCAATGCCGATGTAATTATAATCAGGGTTGTTCTTCGCCATTTCCACCAAGGACTTACCCATGCCAAAGCCGACTTCAATGACCAAAGGCGCTTGGCGGCCAAATACCGCTTCAAGGTCTAATAATTTCTTTTCATAGGTTAAGCCCATGGTTGGAAAATATTGTTCCTTAGCGTTACTTTGACGCTGTGTCATGCGGCCTTCACGTTTAACAAAACTGCGAATTTTGCGCATGGATTTAGGTTGTGCTTCAGGATTGTTAACGTCATCGCTCATGGCAAATACCTTTTTTGATCGTGTTTCGCGTCAAGCTTAAAACGAAACTCGGGTGGATTTGGTTTAATGGCGTGCATTATCCAAACTTCTCTGCGATAAGCAAGGTTGTTGCGGGTCTGTTTCTCTGGTGTCGCTCGTCGCAGTTGTTTATGCTTGTCGCCTAGTAAAGCGCTATACCCAATCAACTTGAATAAGCATATCTAGGTTGATTGGGTATAAATGCCAAGATGGCATCTTCCTGTTAAGGATCTGTAGCGCTTTAGCAAGTACCCTAAAAATATTAGAAAAGAGAAGCCGTTTTGGACAATGTCGCATTTGCTAACCGTATTTTAGCTTGGTATGACCAACATGGTCGTAAAACCTTGCCTTGGCAGTTAGCTAAAACCCCCTATTCAGTATGGGTGTCAGAAATCATGTTGCAACAAACTCAAGTTGCTACCGTGATCCCTTATTTCAATCAGTTTATGCAATCCTTCCCCGATGTGATCGCCTTGGCCAATGCTAATCAAGACGAAGTTTTGCATCACTGGAGTGGATTAGGCTACTACGCCCGAGCGCGTAATTTACATAAAGCCGCTCAAATGATCCGCGATAACTATAACGGGCGATTTCCTGAAGATTTTGATGAGGTACTGGCTTTGCCGGGCATAGGGCGTTCCACCGCAGGGGCGGTGCTGTCTCTTTCCCTTGGTCAATATCACCCCATCTTAGATGGCAATGTGAAGCGGGTGTTGGCTAGACATCAGGCTATTGCAGGCTGGCCGGGGCAAAAAGCCGTAGAGCAGCAATTGTGGCAATTAAGTGAGCTTTGTACCCCGCGCCAAGGTGTAACCCAGTTTAACCAAGCGATGATGGACATGGGGGCCACCATTTGTACGCGCAGCAAACCTAAATGTGATATTTGCCCCATTGCAAGTGATTGTATGGCGCTGGCACAGGAAACCCCTACCGCGTATCCTCATTCGAAACCGAAAAAAACGCAGCCCGTGAAGCGTGGACGTTTGATTATTGTGCGTGATGGGCAAAAGGTATGGCTAGAGCAGCGGCCTCCCACAGGCATTTGGGGTGGTTTATGGTGTTTTCCTCAAGCTGAGGATGATCGCGAGCAAGAGGCTGTCCTAGCGCGCCTTGGCGTCGAGCAGTATCACATCCAACATCTAGACGCGTTTCGCCACACCTTTAGCCATTATCATTTTGATATTCAGCCGGTGCTGGTGGATGTTTCGTTGTGGAATACGCGTCAGGTAATGGAAGCGGATGCGGCTCTCTGGTATAACTTAGCCCAACCACAAACGATTGGCTTAGCGGCTGCCACGCAAAAATTGCTCGACAGCCCAGCTTTACAACTTGTTGCAACAGTAGAGGATAACCATGGCTAGAACCGTAATGTGTGCCCGCCTGAAAAAAGAACTACCTGGCCTTGATTTTCAATTAATTCCAGGGGAATTGGGGAAGCGTGTTTTTGATAATATTTCCAAGGAAGCCTGGACGGATTGGCAAAAAAAACAAACCATGCTAATCAACGAAAAAAAATTAAATTTGATGAACGCCGATGATCGTAAACTGCTTGAAACAGAAATGGTGAAGTACCTTTTTGAAGGGCAAGAGGTCGATATCGAGGGCTATACACCTCCTTCAGCTTAATGCCTATGAAGTTCACTTATTCAAGCTTATGCCTTGTGCCCACGCTGCTATTAGCGGCGTGTGCAAGTAATGAGGCACCCATTTCAACAACCGATGAGGTTGATCAATTTTTGGCGCAGCGCCAAGACTATTACGACAGCAATCCAAACGATACCACCAAGGATACCGAAGGCTTCGAAAGCTTGATCAACCACTTTGCCGATCGGGTATATGTGACTTGGGGGCAAAATGACAGTGTGTTTGCTAGCAGTAAGCATTATGTTAAGTACACAGATAATTACCAAAGTCGTGCGCAAATTGATTTTGACAACGGCGTGATTACCATAGAAACCATCGCAACAGAGCAACCCGAGCAGCATTTACACCATGCTATTGTGGCCACCTTGTTGACCCCCAGCGATCCTAGTTCAGTTGACTTATTTTCGGCTCAAGAAATCGATCCCAGTGCGGGTGACCCCTTCTTACTTGGGCAAGTAGAAGATCAGGAAGGGCAACCCATAAAATGGGGCTGGCGTGCGAACCGCTTTGCAGAGCACTTATTAGCAACGCAGTTAGTGCGTGAATATCGCCAAATCGGTGAAGTGTGGTCGGTGAGCTTCAATCTGGTCAAAGATCATCAAAACCAACGCGAATACAAGTATGCGCATTTGGTCAGGAAATATAGCCAAAAATACGACATCGATGAAAGCCTGATCTATGCGGTGATGAAAACCGAAAGTAGCTTTAACCCTTACGCAGTATCTCATGCCAACGCCTATGGTTTGATGCAGGTCGTTCCGGCGACGGCTGGGCGGGATGTGTTTGAAAAAATCAAACAACGCGGCGGTGAGCCATCGCGGCAATACTTGTTTGATCCGGAAAACAATATTGATGTTGGTACGGCTTATCTGCATATTTTGAAAAACCGCTATCTCAAGGATATTCAAGATCCTGAATCGTTGCGCTACGCGATTATTTCGGCATACAACGGCGGCGCGGGAAATGTATTAAAAACGTTTCACAGTGATCGAAAACATGCGCCCAACGTAATAAATCAACATTCTAGCCAACAGGTGTATCAAATGCTCACGCAACAACATCCGTCGGCAGAATCTCGGCGCTATCTTTATAAGGTGAATAAAGCGCAGCAACTGTTTTACCAAAACCGCAGTCAGGGCTAATTTCGGGTTTTTGGCATGAAACTGCTGCTTTTTACCGCGAACTGGTGAAAGCTTGTGCAAACAGTTAGCGAGAGCAGGAATTTTTAAAAAAACAGTTGACGGTTGCAACCAAAATCTATTTAATAGCGCTCCGTCGCCCAGATAGCTCAGTCGGTAGAGCAGGGGATTGAAAATCCCCGTGTCCGTGGTTCAATTCCGCGTCTGGGCACCATTTTTAAAACTTAAGGTGCTGCACGTTAAGTACGTGCCGACTTAGCTCAGTAGGTAGAGCAACTGACTTGTAATCAGTAGGTCACCAGTTCGATTCCGGTAGTCGGCACCATTTGTTTCGCCCAGATAGCTCAGTCGGTAGAGCAGGGGATTGAAAATCCCCGTGTCCGTGGTTCAATTCCGCGTCTGGGCACCATATTAAACTTAAGGTTAATAACGTTAAGTTTAACGTGCCGACTTAGCTCAGTAGGTAGAGCAACTGACTTGTAATCAGTAGGTCACCAGTTCGATTCCGGTAGTCGGCACCATTTATTTCGCCCAGATAGCTCAGTCGGTAGAGCAGGGGATTGAAAATCCCCGTGTCCGTGGTTCAATTCCGCGTCTGGGCACCATATAAAAGGCCTCGCATCTGCGAGGCCTTTTTTTTCATTTTAATTTTCCGTCTTGACAGAAACAGCGCCGAAGCGCTTAGCTAGCACAATAGAGTCACGTCGTCTTTACACCTTAAACTGCGCCACCAGTAGATCTAAGTTTTCACACTGCTGGGCGAGGGATTCGCAGGCGTTTTCGGCACTGGACACCATTTCAACCACTTGATGGCTGTTATCGGCAATGCGTTGTACGTTGCTACTGACCTCTTCGCTGACTTGATTTTGTTCTTTAGCGGCGGTGGCGATTTGAATGTTAATGTCATTTATCATG
Source organism: Motilimonas eburnea (assembly GCF_021295345.1). Lineage (GTDB taxonomy): Bacteria > Pseudomonadota > Gammaproteobacteria > Enterobacterales > CBDFNC01 > Motilimonas > Motilimonas eburnea. The sequence continues at coordinate 151,664 of NZ_JAIMJB010000006.1, read as the reverse complement.
GTGATGGCATTGACTATGGTGTCTAAGGATGCGCCTGCTTCGCCTGCTTGCGTTGCGGTTTGTTGGCCGCTATCTTGGCTTGAAGTCATCACACTTACAGCTTGTTTGGCACCGTTTTGCAGCTTTTCAATCATGTTTTGGATTTCACCCGTGCTGGCTTGGGTTTTGCTGGCCAGTGAGCGCACCTCATCGGCCACCACCGCGAAGCCTCGCCCTTGTTCGCCGGCTCTAGCCGCCTCTATCGCCGCATTTAATGCCAGCAGGTTAGTTTGGTCGGCAATGCCTCGGATCACGTCTAAAATCGACGCTATGTCGCCGACATCATGCTCTAAGGTATTAATTACGTTGGCCGCCTGCTCTAGCTCTTTAGATAGCGACTGAATGGACACCACTGTGGTTGAAATGATGCGCTTCGCAGTGGTCGCTTCGTTATCGGCGTCTTGGCTAGCATTGGCTGCATCTTCTGCATTTTGGCTAACGGTCTCGCTAGTCGCACTCAACTCGTGGACTGCTGTGGCCACGGCATCGCTTTCAAGTTGTTGATTACTTGCGCCTTGTGCCACACCTTGAGTGATCGACTGAATATTGGTCATTTCCGCGCGCACGGCATTGGATGAAATGATGACTTCGGTAATGGTTTGTTGAATCTTTTCAACAAAGGTATTAAAGGATCCGGCAAGCAAGCCCACTTCATCTTGGGTTTCAACGGGCACGCGGGCGGTGAGATCACCTTCACCCGAGGCGATGTTTTCCATCGCTGCGGTTAATCGCTTCACTGGTGCCATGATGATGTTAGCTAACCACCAAGTTAATGCGGCTGCGATGATGAGGGCGATGACTCCCGCAATTGCCATCATCAGTTTGGTCTGTTCAATGGCGCTGAGTTGTTGCTGCTTAAATGCGTCGGTATTGGCCAGCAGGTCGCTTTGTACACGCTTTAAAGCGGCTCGCATGGTGTCAAATGCTTGTTCTAGTTCATCGCCTTGACTGGCAAACAAACTCGCGGCTTGTTGCGGATTGGCAACATAAGGCTTGGTTAGGTTAAACCAGATATCAAAGGTGCTTGCCATTTCATCAAGATGTGCCTGATGCGTTTGGCTTAAAAAGCCGTTATCGACTAACTTTTGCGATGACATGATCCTCGCCCTGGATTTCGGGGCATCATCATTATACTCGCTAATGTATTTTGCGATTAATTTAGGGTCGCCGTTGGCGATAACCAAGCTTTTAATGGCGCTTGTGACTTGGTATGCGTCGCGGTAACCATCATCTAGAGCGGCGACAACGGGCTGGATCTCTTGGCTGTAACGCAAACTCGAGGCGGCTTGTTGATTAAAATTCGCGATCACGAACGCCATGATCAGAATAAAAATAAGCGAGACGAGCACAACAGGTAAGGCAAATTTAGCCCTAAAGCTGAGGTTATTTAGCATATCGGCTTCCATTGACTGGCGGTGAGTTCTTTCAAGTATAGAAAGAACATTTCTCACTGCATGGAAATCCTGGCTTTCAATAGGGGTTGCAACAAATAAAAAAAGCGCCGAAGCGCTTTTTTGGCAGGTAACTAGGGCCTGTTGACCTTTTAAGCTTGTTTTTGCAGCGATTTGTTGGGTATTTATACAAGGCAGCGACTTTGCCGCATAGTCAGCTACGCAAAAAGGCGCTAACGCAGTAGAAATGACCAACAAACGCTGTCCTCTGGATTCGGCTAAAAGCGTTTTGTTCGTCGTTGAGCAATATTTACTTAGAAAGCTAAGCTACACACTGCTCGCCTTGCCCAAAACGCTTTTATCTCGAACAAAAATTAACCGCGAAAGGTCAACAGGCCCTAAATGGTGCTACACCTTAAATTGAGCGACGAGCTTATCTAGGTTTTCACATTGCTGAGCTAATGAATCACAGGCATTTTCGGCACTGGACACCATTTCAACCACTTGATGGCTGTTATCGGCAATGCGCTGTACGTTGCTGCTGACCTCTTCGCTGACTTGGTTTTGCTCTTTAGCGGCGGTGGCGATCTGAATGTTAATGTCATTAATCATGGCGATGGCATTGACTATGGTGTCTAAGGATGCACCTGCTTCACCTGCTTGCGTTGCGGTTTGTTGGCCGCTGTCTTGGCTGGAAGTCATCACGCTCACCGCTTGTTTGGCACCGTTTTGCAGCTTTTCAATCATGTTTTGGATTTCACCCGTACTGGCTTGGGTCTTACTGGCCAGTGAGCGTACCTCATCGGCCACCACCGCAAACCCTCGCCCTTGTTCGCCGGCTCTGGCCGCTTCTATTGCCGCATTTAATGCCAGCAGGTTAGTCTGGTCGGCAATGCCTCGGATCACGTCTAAAATCGACGCTATGTTGCCGACATCATGCTCTAAGGTATTAATCACGTTGGCCGCCTGCTCTAGCTCTTTAGATAGCGACTGAATGGACACCACAGTGGTTGAAATAATGCGTTTAGCACTGGTTGCTTCATTATCGGCATCTTGACTGGCGTTGGCTGCGTCCTCGGCGTTTTGACTGACGGTTTCGCTGGTGGCGCTTAATTCATGTACCGCGGTCGCCACGGCATCGCTTTCAAGTTGTTGATTACTTGCGCCTTGGGCCACACCTTGAGTGATCGACTGAATATTGGTCATTTCCGCGCGTACCGCATTGGATGACACGATCACTTCGGTAATGGTTTGCTGAATTTTTTCAACAAAGGTATTGAAGGATTCGGCTAACTGACCCACTTCATCTTGGGTTTCAACGGGCACGCGAGCGGTGAGGTCGCCTTCACCCGAGGCGATGTTTTTCATCGCTTGGGTTAAACGCAGAACAGGGGCGATAAGGATTTTACCGAGAAACCAAGTGAGTAATATCGCCGCGACTAAGCCGCCGATAGCGCCGATTTCCATCATGGTTTTGGCACTTGCGATGGCATTGAGTTTCTCTTGTTCAACCACGTTGATGCGCTCAATCAAATCATCCTGCACTTGCTTTAAGGAAGCACGCATCTTGTCAAAGGCTTGTTCTAATTCAACGCCTTGTTGTTCAAACAGCGCGGGGGCTTGCTCTGGCTTGTTGATGTATGGTTTCGTCATGGCAAGCCACGCATCAAAGTTTTTTGCCAGCTCGTCTAAATGACTTTGATGAGAACGGTCAATAAAGCCGATTTCGATCAACCGCTGCGCCGCTAATAAACGCTTTCGCGCTTTTGGGGCGTTGTCGTTGTATTCAAACACTTGTTTTTCAATCAAGGTCTGGTTGCCATTGGCAATAACCAGCCCTTGTAGCGCTGCAGTGGCTTGATACACATCGCGGTAACCATCATCAAGATCCATCATCACCGGTTGCACTTCTTGGGTGTACTGGGTATTGAACTCAACTTGTTGATTAAAGGCCATGATGGTGTAGATAAATATGACAGCGAAAATGAATGTCACTAGCACCACGGGAATGGCAAGCTTCACTCTAAAATTAAGATTATTTAACACGGCGCACCTCTTCGATGGTTAGGTGTGTAAACACACAGAGATAAACAACTTTTATCCACGGATATAAAAAGTTGAGTTTATAAACATTATCGGAATGATAACGAGAATCTTGATTAAATCATTGGCTTTTAGCCAAAAACATCTAGTTCTATCACGAAATACAATCGTGATTGCATTTTAATACTTGCCAAGCTGCCAAATAGCGTTGGAAGTTGGCTGCGGGCTCTTGGCTACGATCGGGGTGATGACGCAGGGCAAGTTGGCGCCAGCGGCGCTTTATTTGCAAAGCCGATGCGTTTGGGGGTAATTCGAAAATAGCGAGCGCTTGTTGGCGAGAGCATTCAGCCGTTGCTCGTGGGGCTTGTAACGCTTGCCAAAATTGGTTAAGTAACGCATCCACTTCGGCTTTTGTTGCCTGGTAGTTCTGCCAGTCTAGATAAAAAGCTTGTAAGCCTGTTTGCAAGCTTGGCTCCCCTTGTTGGGCAAGAAGTTGCTTCGGTGATCTCGCCACTAGCTCGATATGCAAGCTGCTAATCAGTAGCTCATAGTCATCGGCTAATTCTTGTTTTAGCTGAAACAGGGCATTCATGATCAAGAAGTTTAGCTTGTACAAATGCAAGTTAGCATCAGCGTCGAGCTGAGTTTGCCGTAGTGGTTTGATGAGCTGTGCGAGTTGATGGATTTTGAAGGGGCCTGGCTCACTAATTAATAGCTCAAATAGGGGGTCGATTAATGGATTGTCCATGGCTCGCCTTTCGCTAATGGGGGGGATTTCAGGGCCGCATTCGCGCGGCCCTGTAATGATTAATGGAAAGGGAAGAAGTAACTCATCCAAGACGACATGCGCAGTAAAATTTTACGCATCACAGCGACGTGATGGAAGTGGTCGGAATAGACCGCTGCTTGGCCAAAGGCACCGCCCGGAATGTCCGCACTAAACTCATCAAAGTCAGGGTCGGTAATGGTTAAGACCACGGCAACCCGGCCCGGCATCGGTGCCGTAGCAGGTGAGATAATGGTGCCCGAAGGTTGGACTTGGCCTTCCACCATAGCCGGTGATACCCGCTCGACCTTGGCTTTAAAGACGCGCCCCGGGATGCCATCGAACGCAATTTCGGCGTCATAACCGGGTTTTAAACGTAATAAGCTGTTTTGTCTAAACCACGCCGTGTATTGGTTTTGTCCTTCGCGGTTAACGAAAATCATGACAGGTCGCAGCGGCATCGCGACCGCTAACATGCCCGGATAAAGGGCTTGCTGCACCACATAGCCATCGTTCATGGCTTTGACTTCGGTTTGTGATAATTCAAATTCGGCGTGTACCAGTTGCGCTTTAATATCATCCACATTGGCGCGTGCGACATCTATGTCACGCTGTTTACCCACGCCACGCTTTTTTAGCTCTAGGGCCCGGCTTAAATCATCTTTAGCACTTTTTAGCCTCGCTTTGAGGGAGTCCACTTTACTTTGAAATGGCGTTGCATCTAGCTTGAATAAGGTATCGCCTTTCGCCACTGGGGTATTAGGTTTGACCAATACTTCGGTTACTTGCCCTGTCACCGCGGGCACAACAGGGGTGGTGACATAGTATTCACGGGTCATTTCCGAGTAAGGGTGGTTGTAGTTCATTAAAAAGATCAAGGTGCCGATTAATACGATGCCCCCTAGCACGGCGGTGGGCACCGTCCACTTATTAAGAGGGATTTTGAAGATCTTAAAGACGGCGACACAAATGGCGGTGTAAGTCAGTATGAGCAGTAAATCCATTATTTGTCTCCTTGACTTTCAAGCTGGTTAAGACGGCTTTCTAACTCGTCAATTTTGAGGTAAAGCTCTTCCATTTTGGTATCACGACCGCTAGTGCCAAATCCCCAACCTCTATCTTCACGATACAAGGTGGCCCAAATCCACAGAAACGGCCACAACACATGCAGGGTAAACAAGCTCACCCAACCTGCGACATGAATCGCATCCTGATGAGGATGATTGCGATGTTTGGATATTTCGTAAGGAATATCATGGATGGCGATAATGCCGTAGAAAAAGGTGATGGCGACAAACACCAACAAGCCTAAGGCAAAGTAATCAAGCACGGTTTGATCCTTTTTTTGTGTTTAATTGAGAAAGCTAGTATATGCCCAATGCGTGACAGAAGTTAAGTTTTTGTGGAGGAGAAATAGAGGTATGTTAGGGCTTGTTGACCTTTCGCGGTTAATTTTTGTTCGAGAGGGGACACCCTGTCTAAAAGCGTTTTGAGCAAGGCGAGCAGTGTGTAGCTTAGCCTTCTAAGTAAATACTGCTCAACGACGCACAGAATGCTTACGCCCGAAGGGCTTTAGCCGAATCCGTAGGACAGCGTTTGTTGGTCATTTCTACTACGTTAGCGCCTTTTTGCATAGATGGCTATGCTACAAAGGTGCTGCCCACAACGATTGTTTTGTATAAATATCCAACAAATCGCTGCAAAAACAAGCTCAAAAGGTCAACAGGCCCTAATGATTTACCGTTTTCTTAGGGAAATGGCTGGATTTTGTTAACAAGTGATACGTTATCGCCAAATTGAGCGGCCATAGCCGAACTTAATATTGCCATAAGTAGAATATTGGACAAAACAATGCTGGACTTTTGGCCCTGCTGTCCTTAGCATGCGCGCCGACGCTGGTTTAAGCCCATTTGGGGTGGGAACAGGGTGAAAATCCCTGACTGACGCGCAGCGGTAATAGAGCAAGCATCATGACAGAGTAAAACTCAGACACTGAAGGTCATCCTTTGGGAAGTCGTCATGCGCGCCCTTAGCGGGCAACTCTTAAGTCCGAATACCGACCAGCAACTAAGCGATGGACGCTTAGGTTTTAACGCGACTAAGGTTTATAGACAATGAAAAAAACACTTCTCGCAGTGGCATTGACGCCGCTGTGCATGCCTTTTGCACTTGCAGAATCTGCCGATGACACCATGATCATCACCGCCAACCGCACCAATCAACCGTTAACCAGTGCTCTTGCGCCTGTGGTGGTGGTTGAAAAAGAAGAAATAGAAGCTTCTCAAGCTAAATCCTTTGCGCAAGTGTTGCGCCGTTTGCCGGGGATCCAGGTTAATGAAGGTGGCATGGGCCAGCAAACGGATATTTTTGTGCGCGGTGCTTCGAGTAAACATGTGCTATTGCTGATTAATGGCGTTCGTATTGGCAGCGCGACAACCGGGGCGGCTGATTTTGGCCAAATTCCATTAACGGGGATCGAACGAATTGAGTTTATCCGCGGGCCAAGAGCCACTATTTATGGCTCAGATGCCATCGGTGGCGTGATCAATGTGATCACCAGCTACCAAGGTAAAGACGAAGTGGCATTAAGTGGTAGCGTGGGCTCTTATGAGTACGCCAGCATTGAAACGTCTATTTCACATGCGCTCACCGACACCTTTTGGGCAAAGTTAGCCGCCAAACACGACAACAGTGATGGCTTTTCTTCTCAGAAGTTACCCCAAGATCAAGATGACGATGGCTTTCGTAACACCAGTGTTGTGGCTGAGCTAGGTGCGCATATCAATGAACAATGGCAAGCCAGCTTGCAAGGTTACTTGCAACAAGGTAAAGCTGAATACGACAGTAGCTGGTATCAAAATCCATACAGTGAAACCGATAATTACAATGTGGCGGGTAAGTTAAGCTATCAAGGAAAGCAGCTGTTCTCTGAGCTAACCTTAGCGGCGAACCAAGACAAAAGTGAGAACAAATCAGCCACATCTAACAATGAGTTTAAAACTCAGCGGCAATTGGCTAACTGGTTAGTGAGTGCGCCGATTGCGCCACAGGCGACCCTAACGGGCGGTTTAGAGTGGGTTCAGGATAAGGTGGCGACGTCGGGCTCGCCTTATGCGAAGACAGAGCGCGATAATAAGGCCGCTTATGTCAATGTGCATTACCAGTTGGCGCCGGTAAGCTTTGAAGGCAGTGCCCGTGTTGATGACAACCAAAGCTATGGCAGCCATACCACATGGCAAATGGCGACAGGGATCCAAGTGCACCCCCAGGTGCGTTTAGTCGGCTCTGTCGGTACCGCATTTAAAGCGCCAAGCTTTAATGACTTATATTACCCTGAAACGGCATGGAACAAGGGCAACCCTGATCTTAAGCCCGAGGAGTCGGTGGGTTATGATCTTGCGATAGAATGGGCTTATGAGTATGCCGATCTACGCTTGGGCACGTACGAATCTCGCATTGATGATTTAATTATCTGGCCAGCCCCCACTTACTACACACCAGAGAACGTGGACACCGCATCCATTAAAGGGGTGGAGTTCCAAGCGGATTTCGCAACCGGTGAGGTGAATCATTTCTTGTCTTATGACTATGTCGATGCCAGAGATAAGGCGACCAATAAGTACTTGCCGCGCCGTGCGATGCACATGGTTAAATGGAATATCAACTACCGCTTCCAAGGTTTACAGTTGGATTTAGACAACCTATACCACGGCGATTCCTATGACGATAGCGCCAATACGAATAAGGTGAAGGGCTATTATTTGGCGGATATTGCGGCCAGTTATTACTTCAATAACGGCTTGATCTTACGTGGTCGGGTTGCCAACATTTTTGATAAGAAATATGAAGTGAAGCAAAATTACAACACGGCTGAGCGCAGTGTGTATGCCACCGCGACTTACCGCTTTTAGTTAAATAACTTCAGTTCTGGTTAACTCTGGGAGCTGCAGTTTTGTGGGAGCTGCAGTCATGCAGCGATTAACTTAGCTAAAATAGTTAACAATTAAAAAGGGCCCTAACTGTTTAGGGCCCTTTTTCTATTCGTCATCCATAAATAAAGCCAGCAGTTCGTTAAGGTAGCGGTGGCCTTGCGGGCTAACCTGCCACTGCTGACCCAGATCAAGCAGTAAACCTTTGGCGATAGCGTCATCTATCGTGCCTTGCATTAAGCTCAATGGCTGGCCGGTGCGCTCGCTAAACTCATTCTTGTCAAAGGCTTCAAATAAACGCAAACGATTCATCATGTACTCAAATGGCAACTCTTGTGGTGCGACGGTGACGAGTTGATCTAAATAAGCCCTATTGGGATCCAGATAGCCACTGGGGTGTTTGACCTTAGTGGTGCGAATAATCTTATTTTCATCGGCTAAGGTAATTTTGCCATGGGCACCGCAGCCTATCCCAAGATAATCACCAAAGCGCCAATAATTTAAATTATGCTGGCATTGTTTACCGGGCTTAGCATAGCCAGAGATTTCGTATTGCACATAGCCTGCCTCGGTGAGCCGCTGGTGGCCTTGCTCATAAATATCCCACAAAATATCGTCATCGGGCAGGGTTGGTGGCTTGGAGGCAAATTGTGTATTGGGCTCTATGGTCAGCTGATACCAAGACAAATGGGGCGGTGCGAGCTCGATGGCGGTGGAAAGATCAAACAAGGCATCGCTGAGGTTTTGATCTGGCAAGCCGTGCATTAAATCTAAATTAAAGCTGTTTAAAGCACTGGCCTTAGCAAGTTTGGCTGCATTAACGGCTTCATCTTGGCCGTGGATCCGGCCAAGTAAATTCAGCTTAGGCTGCTGAAAGCTTTGCACGCCGATAGAAATTCGGTTCACACCAGCATCGATAAACCCTGCAAAGCGCGCCGTTTCTACCGTGCCGGGATTGGCCTCCATGGTGATTTCGATGTTCTTGGCAAAGGGGATTTGTTGTTCTACCCCCGCCAGCAAACGGGCCATCGCCTCTGCACTTAGCAAGCTAGGTGTGCCGCCACCAATAAAAATACTGGTTAATGGACGACCTTGCACGTAATGGGCTTCCAGCTTAAGGTCATCCAACAAGGCGGTGATATATTCGGTTTCAGGAATTTCGCCTTTTAAACCGTGGGAATTAAAATCGCAATAGGGGCACTTTTGCACGCACCAAGGTATGTGTATGTATAAGCTAAGAGGGGGCAGAGTGAGCATTATTGTCCTAGCTTTTTGTTGATTTTGGTACTGAGCAGCTGCAAGGCTTTGCCGCGATGGCTGAGCTGGTTTTTGCGCTCCTTGCTAAGCTCGGCGCTGACTTTGCCTTCGCTTGGGACAAAGAATACCGGATCATAGCCAAAGCCGTTTTCGCCATGGGGTTTGGTGGTAATAAAGCCTTCCCAAGTACCGTGACAAATCACGGGTGTTGGATCATCAGCGTGTGCCATGAGTACCAGCACACAATGAAAACGCGCCGTGCGCTGTGATTCAGGTACGCCGTCTAGCTCGTGTAGCAGCTTGTCGATATTGGCTTGATCATTGGCATGAGGGCCAGCAAAGCGGGCGGAATAGATGCCTGGCGCACCTTTAAGAAAGTCCACCTCGAGGCCGGAATCATCGGCAATGGCGGGCAAGCCGGTGACGTAGGCGGCGTGGCGCGCCTTAATAATGGCGTTTTCGACAAAAGTTGTGCCGGTTTCTTCCACCTCGGAAACCTTAAAGTGGCTTTGAGGCAGCACTTCGAGATCATAAGGCGCTAGCATATCGGCTAGCTCTTTTACCTTGCCTAGATTACCTGTGGCAAGTACAAGTTGCTTGGTCATATTAGTCTTCTTCAACGTAAAATTTTTGCACGAACTTTAAACGGTTATTTTTGCCTTGGCTGGTTACCTTAATATCAAAAGTAAAGGTTTCTTCATGGCGAAACGGCAGTTCGGCCAGGTAATAGATGGCATCACCTTCTTTTACCTCACGAAAGTTAAGCTCGGTGACGTTGCCGAGTAAGTTTTTTGCCGTGCCAGTTAAAGTGGCGGGCACACTCGGATTGCCTAGCTGCTGCGTATCAAGCACGCTGATGTTAAGTAATGCATTGTAACCGCTGCGTTTTATCTTATAGGCGCGGGCTATTTTGGGCGTCAAAAAGGTGGAGTTAAACGCAATATAATGCACGTCTAAATTGGCAAAGGTTTGTTTTTGCTCGGCCCAGCTTGGCGTGCTTATGAGCAACATAAGGGTGGCGAATAGGCTCAAGGCCAGCGCTTTAAAGTTAAGCATACGGTACTCCTTACTCTTAGGATGCTTAAGTGAGGTTAATTATGATCCATTAGCGACAAAATCACCTCAGGGATCACTTTAGGTTGGTCAATTCTGACTTGTTTATGACGGCTAAGCTCGCCTTTTTCTATGCTTATCTGGCTTTTAGCCGTTTTGCATTGCTTGCTCAAAAATTTAACAAGATGGCGATTGGCTTGACCATCAACAGGCGGCGCCGTGATAGTGATTTTAAGCTCGCCATCGTGCAGGCCGACAATGGCATCTTTTGCGGCTTTGGGCTGCAGGTAAATATGTAACAAAAGTGAGCTAGGAGCATGTGTATTTTTATCCAAGGTGGCAAGGCAAGCTTGACCACCTTGAAAGACATTGGTTTGAGATGACATTTTGATGTTAGATCACTGCCCACAACTGACCAAGTACGCTGTAGAAGCCGTAGTTGATAAATTGCAGCGCAATGAAAATCACCAAAATGGACAAATCGAGCCCGCCCATTGCTGGCAATATTCTACGCACAGGTGCCATTAAGGGCTCAGTAAGCTGATACATCACATACTCGATGGGGCTGCGGCCTTGGCTAACCCAGCTTAAAATTGCCCGAATGATTAACACCCAGAATAACAAGTAGCCGATTTTCTTTAACGCGACGAGAGCGGTAACGAGTAATAACCCGCCAACACTATTCATGGCATAAGGCAGAAAGTTCAGGTATTGCAAAAGCAACAACTTAGCCAGTACCACTAATAACAGCAATACCACGCTGGCGACATCAAAACCGCCAAACCCTGGGATCACGCGGCGCAAGGGTTTGAGCAATGGATTGGTGGCTTTGACCACAAATTGGCAAAACGGATTATAAAAATCTGCCCGCACCAATTGCAGCCACAAGCGTAATATCACCACTGAAATATATAAATCAAACAGGGTGTTAATTAAAAAATCAAACGGGTTGGTGCCCATCTTGCCTCCTAAAAGAGTTGTTCCATTTCAGCGCCACGCGCTGCTGCAGCCTGCATGGCTTGTTTCACCGTCTCTGCCAGACCTTGTTCGTTAAAGGTGCGAATGGCTTCGGCCGTGGTGCCGCCCTTAGAAGTAACATTGGTGCGCAGGGTGGCTAAATCAAGCTCAGGGTTTTCGATGACCATTTGGGCACTGCCTAAGGCAGACTGCTGTACCAGTAAACGCGCCTGCTCTGGGCTAAAACCCATGTCAATCGCAGTTTGCTGCATGGCTTCCATAAACAGGAAAAAGTAAGCCGGCGCGCTGCCAGAGGCGGCAATGATGCCGTTAATTTGCGCTTCGCTTTCCACCCAAACAATTTTGCCTACAGCGGTCATCAGATCGCCAGCAAAAGCTTTATCACTGTCGCTTACTTGCTCTGAAGCAAATAACCCTGTCATGCCTTGTTGTAGTAACGCAGGGGTATTTGGCATGGTGCGCACCACAGGCACTTGGCCAAAAATACCTTGTAATCGGGCAACGGAAATGCCGGCGGCAATCGAAATAAACAGCTTGTTAGCGAGGTCTACGCCTTGATCAACTAAGTGTTGACAGACATCGGCCATGATTTGTGGCTTAACAGCGAGGACCACTACATCGGCATTAGCAACCGCTTGAGCGTTATCGGTGAAGGTGGTGACAGCAAATTGTTGTTCCATCTTGGTGCGATTTTCGGCGCTGGGATCACTGGCCGAAAGCAGGCTTTTATCATAACCATCTTGTACTAGGCCGCCGATTAAACTGCTGGCCATGTTGCCTGCGCCGATAAAGGTGATTTTTTTCTGTTCCATTTGCATCTCTTTGTAATGATTAAGTCGCTTAATTTTGATAGTTGCGCGCGCCAAAAATGGCGGTGCCAACCCTAACCATGGTGCTGCCATTGGCAATCGCCACACTCATGTCACCGCTCATGCCCATAGATAGGGTGTCTATGTCGGGGTAGTTTTGCTGTAATTGCAAATATAACCTATGTAGTTGTGCAAAGCTGTTGTTTAACGCGTTAACGTCATCTGTTGGTGCAGGAATAGCCATGATCCCACGTAATTTCAATTGGGGTAATTCACTTACTTGTGATGCAAGTTCAATAACTTGAGATAAAGTGGTTCCCGACTTACTGGCTTCTCCGCTAATATTGACCTGTAAGCAGATATTGAGTGGCCCCAGCTCAGCAGGACGCTGATTGCTTAAGCGTTGTGCTATTTTTAAACGGTCGATGCTTTGTACCCAATCAAAGTGCTCTGCCACTAACTTGCTTTTGTTAGATTGCAGTGGGCCAATAAAATGCCATTCAATGGGCTGGGTGATATCTGCATCTTGGCGCAGGGCTTGGATTTTTTCGATGCCTTCTTGCACATAGTTCTCGCCAAACCGACGTTGGCCGGCAGCATACGCCAACTTAATTTGCTCTGCGGGCTTGGTTTTACTGACTGCCAGCAGGTTTATTTCATGCTTATCTCGATTAGCCGCCGCAGCAGCTTGCTCAATCTGAGATAACACCTTAGTGAGTTGCTTAGTTAAAGTGCTCATAATCGTGACTACAGGAATCTTTAGGTTATGGATATTACAGAATTATTGGCGTTTAGTGTAAAACATAAAGCGTCGGATCTACACCTTTCTGCTGGTGTTCCGCCAATGATACGGGTTGACGGTGAAGTTCGAAAAATCAACTTACCGGCATTAGATCATAAACAAGTGCATAGCTTGATTTATGACATCATGAACGATAAGCAGCGTAAAGACTTTGAAGAAAAGTTAGAAACCGACTTTTCATTTGAAGTGCCTGAACTCGCGCGTTTTCGTGTGAACGCATTTAACCAAAACCGCGGTGCGGGTGCGGTATTTCGTACCATCCCCAGCGAAGTGTTAACCTTAGATGATCTTAACGCACCAGAGATTTTCAAGAAAATTTCGAAAACACCGCGTGGCCTTGTATTGGTAACGGGTCCGACGGGCTCGGGTAAATCAACCACCTTGGCGGCAATGATCGACTACATCAATGATAATGACTATAAACACATCTTAACCATTGAAGACCCGATCGAATTTGTGCACCAAAACAAAAAGTGTTTGGTCAACCAACGTGAAGTACACAAAGATACCCATGGTTTTGATGCGGCGCTACGCAGTGCCTTACGTGAAGACCCCGATGTTATTCTCGTGGGTGAGATGCGTGACCTTGAAACCATACGTCTGGCTCTCACCGCAGCGGAAACGGGTCACTTAGTATTTGGTACCTTGCATACCACCTCTGCGGCTAAAACCATTGACCGTATCGTCGACGTATTCCCTGGGGCAGAGAAAGACATGGTGCGTTCTATGTTGTCGGAATCACTGCGCGCGGTTATTTCGCAAACCCTGTTGAAGAAAAATGGCGGTGGGCGTGTTGCTGCCCATGAAATCATGATAGGTATTCCGGCTATTCGTAACCTGATCCGCGAAGACAAGATTGCGCAAATGTACTCGGTGATCCAAACCGGTATGACCCACGGCATGCAAACCCTTGACCAGTGTTTACGTCAATTGGTTAATACTGGACAAGTGGCACAAGCCGATGCGGCAGCGAAAGCGGCCGATGCTAACACCTTTTAATTTACATAACGCGTGCTAAAACCAAGGTTTAGGGCGCATTTATCCTCTTAGGAGTTAAGGATACAAGGATGACACTGGACCAGTTATTAACGGCAATGCATAAGCTAAAGGGCTCCGACGTATATATATCGGTAGGCATGCCACCTGCTATTAAGGTCAATGGTCAATTACAATCTGCCGGTAAAGAGGCCATGACGGAAGCGGATGTGTACGCTTTAGCCAGTCACGCCATGAGCGAAGCGCAGATGGCGGAGTTTAAGCAAAGTCGCGAATCTAACTTTGCCTTTAATGTCGACAAGGTTGGGCGTTTTAGGATCAGCGCTTTCTTTCAAAAAGACATGCCCGGCATGGTGATTCGCCGCATTGAAATGCGCATTCCTACATTTGAGGAGTTGCATTTACCGCAAGTCCTTAAAGAAGTATGTATGGCCAAACGTGGCTTGATCTTATTTGTTGGTGCGACGGGCTCGGGTAAATCAACCTCGCAAGCGGCGATGATAGGTTATCGTAATATGCACGCCAGTGGTCATATTATTACGGTGGAAGATCCGATTGAATTTGTGCATCAGCATGGCAAGTCGATTATCACTCAGCGTGAAGTGGGGCTCGATACCGACTCATTTGAAATGGCCCTGAAAAACTCACTGCGTCAGGCCCCAGATGTGATCTTGCTTGGTGAGATCCGAACCCGTGAAACCATGGAGTTTGCGATTTCGTTTGCTGAAACCGGTCACCTTTGTATGGCGACCTTGCACGCCAACAACGCTAACCAAGCGCTCGATCGTATTTTGCACTTAGTCCCCGAAGACATGCAGCGTCAGTTCTTGTTTGACCTGTCGGTTAACTTGCGTTGTATCGTGGCCCAGCAATTGATCAAAACCCAAGATGGTAACTCTCGTCGCGGCGCCTTTGAAATTCTGCTCAACACGCCTTTAGTATCGGATATTATCCGTAAAGGTGAATTGCATGAATTGAAAGACATCATGGCGAAATCCAATGAGCTAGGCATGAATACCTTTGACCAAGCGCTATTTAACTTGTATCAGCAAGGCTTGATTGGTTACGCGGAAGCCTTGGCGCATGCCGATTCACCAAACGATCTACGCTTAATGATCAAGCTTAAGGGCAGCGACAGCTTAGGCTCAGGTTTGATGGATGATGTGACCATAGATATGTAGTGGTCAGCTTGTCGACATAGACAAATCATTTACCATAGGTAAGATGTAAAGCTCAGCACATAAAGGCTGAGCTTTTTGCTTTTAACATCAAGAGAATTGTTATGTTAGTACTCGTTTCTCCAGCTAAAACATTAGATTATGAATCGCCTTTGGCGACCGAGCGTCACACTCAGCCTGAGTTTATTGAGCACAGTGCGCAGTTGATCCAGCGTTGTCGTGAGCTAACGCCATTGCAAATCTCGCAATTAATGAAAATCAGCGACAAGCTAGCTGGGCTAAATGCGGCGCGTTTTGCTGATTGGCAGCCTGAATTTAGTTTTGATAATGCCCGCCAAGCTATTTTGGCCTTTAAGGGCGATGTGTATACGGGGTTAGATGCAGCGAGCTTTAGCGAGCAAGATTTTGACTTTGCCCAAACCCATTTACGTATGCTGTCTGGCTTGTATGGGTTACTTAAGCCGCTGGATTTAATGCAGCCTTATCGTCTTGAGATGGGCACTAAGCTAGACAACGCACGCGGCAAAAATTTGTATGAGTTTTGGGGCGATTTGATCACAGATAAAATCAATCAAACCTTAGCCGAGCAAAATGATGAGCTGGTGGTGAACCTGGCTTCCAATGAATATTTTAAAGCGGTGAACCGCAAAAAGCTAAACGGCAAGCTCGTGACCCCCGTGTTTAAAGACAACAAAAATGGTCAATACAAGATCATTAGCTTTTACGCCAAAAAAGCACGCGGCCTAATGGCGCGTTACATTATTCAAAATCAATTAACGGATATTGAGCAACTCAAGCAGTTTGACTTAGAGGGCTATTTCTTTTCAGCAATAGACTCTAAGCCCTATGAGTTGGTGTTTAAGCGCGACAGCCAAGACTAAGTCATGACTTAGTCTTGTGGATGTTTGCTAAGCCGCTGGGTAATGAAACGCGTCGGGATGCAGCAAATTGAATTCATTAACATGTTGCATAACCCGCGGGTTAAACCCCTCTTGGCGAACCGAATGGATCAAGTCTTTAAATTCGCGCGAATCTTTCACTGACGTAGACAAAGAGCCAAAATCAATGGCGTGATCGGCCACAATTTTGGCCCCTTTTTGATTGAGTTCTGTGTTGATCCTGTCATCCCGGTAATATTGAGAGAGCACCAATAACCTTGATCCTAAATAAAGGGATTCTTCCAGATCATGGGTGACAAAGAAGATAGTGAGTTGTTCTTGTTGCCATAATTCCAAAATAAAGATTTGCAGTTCTTCCCGAGTATCGGGATCTAAGGCACCAAAGGGCTCATCCATCAATAATACTGGCGGCTTCATTAGCAAAGATTGCGCGATAGCGGCACGCTGTTGCATGCCCCCTGATAATTCATGAGGGTACTTTAGAGCAGCATTATCCATACGCACTCGGCGTAAAAAATCCATTGCTTTATCTGTGGCAGCGCTGTTCGCTCGCCAAGGCAACCACCAGTTTTGATGGCTAAGGCGGTGGCCTAATAGTAAGTTATCCAGCACGGTTAAATGGGGAAACAAGGAGTAGCGTTGAAAGACGATACCTCGACTGGGGTCGGGAAAATGAGCTGGCTGGCCATCGAGCTGTAAGCTGCCTGAGTCTGGAAATTCTTGGCCGAGTATCATTCTTAACAAGGTAGATTTACCACACCCACTAGGTCCAACTAAGGTACAGAATTCACCGGGTGCGACCGTGAGGTTTATTTCATCCAGAATGCGTTTGTCGCCATAGCTTTTGATCACCTGACTTAACTGCAATTTGGGGGTATGAGTCATGTTAGTGATCTCCTGATTGATACCATGGATAAAGTTTTAGTCTCAGGGTGCGTAGCAGCCAATCTATGCTAAAACCAAGTAAGGTTACCCACGCCACATAAGGTAAAATGGTGGCCATATCCATATAACGACGTACCAAGAAAATGCGATAGCCTAGGCCTTCGGTTGATGCGATAGCCTCGGCGGCAATTAAAAATAGCCAAGCGGCCCCCAAGGTAAGCCTTAATGAGTCGATAGCGCGGGGCATTAATTGCGGTAGCACGACACGATACACTATGGCTAATGGGCTGGCGCCTAAGGTTAACGCCTTCACCACTTGCTGGCGTGGAATCGCTAAGGTCGCCAAATACATGTCACGAATAATAAACGGACAGCAGCCAATAAAAATCAACATGACCTTGCCTAACTCACCGATGCCAAAACTAATAAATAAGATGGGCAAGATGGCCAGTGGCGGGATCATCGAAATAAAGTTGATGACAGGGGAGAATAAGACTGAAAAGCCTTTAAACATGCCCATGTTCAGCCCCAGTAGAATACCGATAATGGCGGCTGCACCCGCACCCATGGCAATCCGAGAAAGGCTGGCTAAGGTGTCAGACCATAATAGGATTTTCCCGCTGCGCTTATCCGGCTCGGTAGCAAGGCGTTGAATATTGTCGACCATTTGGCTCGGGCTGGGCAGTAATTTATCCTTGGGGTTATCAGCAAGGCGTAAATCCGATGCCCAGAGATATAAGCCAATCACTAAGATAAAAGGGAGTAAGCCTAGCATAATGCGTAATCCTCGATTGGGACTGGCATGAAGGCCTAAAAGTTTGGGGGCGTGCATTGAGCGGGCTCCAAATGGGGCCGTTGGCCCCATTGATTTATTGATATTAAAGCTTATTTTCGGCAGCTAACTGCATGTAGCTGGCGTCAAATCTCAGTTTAATGTTGTTGTTATCGCCTAGCACAGAGCCATCTGGAAAGCTGATGCCAACCAAGTCTTTTGACGGCGCGCCATTGCCATATAAACCGTGATCAAAGCTGAAGCTGCGTACATACTCCATGGTCTTGATCAATTGCTTATCTTGCATTTGAGCAACCGCTTGCTCGGCTTGGTAAAACATATTCGTGGTTGTAAGTTGGGCGTTAAACTCAGCCAAGCTGCCACCCGCGCTGCTGGCCATTGCGTTGAGAGCTTTGTCATCACCCTTGGCCATTTGTTGCATAACTTCATACCAAGCGCCGGTTAGGGCTTTTTTCAAACGTTCATCGGCTTGGGTTTTCACGACCATTAAGTCTAGGATCTCGCCCGGTATCATCGATGAATCAAACACTAATTTAGCATTTGGGGTATTGGTGACTTGCTGTAAAGGTGGATTCCATGTCACGACATTGGCATCGGGCGCCGCTTGAAACAGTGAAGCTATATCGGCATCAGAGGTGTTCACAACCTTAACGTCTTGCTCGCTTAAGCCGTTTTTATCTAAGGCGCGGGCAAGCAAGTAATGAGACACAGAGAGCTCAACCAGCATCACTTCTCTGCCTTTTAAATCTGCAACCGAGCTGCCTTGCTTAATCACGATACCGTCGTTACCGTTACTGTAATCACCTAAAATCAGTGCGGTGCTATCAACGCCGCCCACGGCAGGTATGGTCAGCGCATCCATTTGGGTCATGGTGCAGGCATCGTAAAGACCTGAGGTATATAAATTGATGGATTCGATATAGTCATTGATAAGGTCTAGTTGGATCGTGATATCGTATTTTTTTGCCCATTTATCTAGGATGCCACTGTCTTGGGCATAGCTCCAAGGCTCCCACCCGGTGTAATGACTCCAGCACACTTTGAATTCATCTGCGGCGTGGGCCGATAAGCTGGCCAGAGATAAGGTTAGGGCCGCAAGGGTTTGCTTTAACATGGTTTATCCTTTTAAGGTGTTATCACTAAATTGATTCGAATAGCTTGGTGAGGACCAAGCTAGGTCTTAGGTTTTGGTTGTTACAGTTCGATAGTGTTTGCAAAGTTGGCTTGAGCCGATTTACCTTGCTCCATGTCTTGGATGCTTTGTTCCATTTTGCTCGTCAGTTGGTCCATTTCTAAAATCGAGTGGGCCATTTGCGGCAACGCCTTTTGGCGATACTGGCTGATGTCTTGCAGCGCCGATTCAATGTTATTAAAGGCTTGCTTTAGTTTCTGAATATCCAATTGAGATTCAGAAGCTTGCTTTTGAATTGCTACCCCTTGGGTTTTTAACTGTTCGCTGGTTTGCACGATTAATTCATTGGTGGTGTTATTGACGGCTTGGGTGGCATCTAATAGTTTTTTCTGGTGCTGTAATGCAATGGACATCACTGAAGCAGTTTCTAATGCGGTGACGGTGACATTGATGGCCCGATTCACCCCGCGGATTAACTCTTTATTGTTTTGAATGATGACTTCGGCGGTGATCACCGCTTGTTGGTTGACGGCTAAGGTTTGCTGTAAGTCCATAATGCGCTGGCGCAGTGGGAACAGAATATGCTCTTGCAGGTATTTTTGTTTGGCTGCTTGGGTGTCTTGATCCGCAATGGCTTGCTCAACACGCTGATCCAGTAAATGGCCGAATTTGATATAGTCTTCGAGGGTGAAGGTTAATTCACGATAGCGGATCTGATCCTCTTCCAGCGTCAGATTATCACGTTTTAACTGGGCTTCACCATCACGCAAGGTGTTGACGATATCGTTGATCACGCCTTCTGCGGTTTGATAGCGAGCAAACCATTTGGCGATGGGGGTTCCGACAAAGGGCAGAAAGCTCAATAATCGACGAACCGTGCTCATGGTAAAGTCCATTCGGTTTGGATTGACTGCGCTGACCTGCTCTTGCAGTGCTAATAGGGTGTTGGCCGTTTGACCACCACTTTCTGCGTCATTGACTAAGGTATGAAGTGGCGTTTTCAGCATTTGACTGCGCTGGGCCAATTCTTTACAAGGGCGTTCGGCTAAGCTGGTGATACTTTGCGCCATGTCTCTTTGTGCGGTTAAATCTCGCTCACCAATCGCCATTAATTGGCCAACGGTTTGCTCCACTTTGTCGAGCATGGTGCGACTGGGTTGTTGCTGAAATAACATTTCCGTTGTATTGAGGTTTAACTCGCCTTTCACCGTGTCAGAGGTGGCTAATGTGAGCGTAGAGGTACTTGCATTCATTGAGGTCGTCCTTATTGGATTTGGCTGTAACGATTGACGCGCTCGGCCATTAGCCTAAGCTCGGTCATGGCTTGTTCTATATCCAGTTCGGCATGGCCTGACTGAGTAGAAATTTGCGCAAGTTGGCTTGATACTCGATCTAATTCGGTCATGGCTTGCTCATTTTCGGTAAATAATTTAGCCACCCGTGCATGGGTATCATGAAATAAATCTAAGCGCTCTTGTAATGCTTTGCTCTTGGCTTGGCCTAGTTCGCTGTCATCCAATTGGCTAAGCTGGCGTTTAATGTGTTGGCTATCGATGGCGGCAATGCCTTGAAGGCTAGAAACCGCATCGCTTAGGTTATCTAATGCCGAAAGAAAGACTTGTTCGGCCATACTGAGATAGCGCACATAAGTGATTTCACTTTGATCGAGTTTATTGTTGAGCACGGTTTGAAAGGCGCTGAATTTGTTGTTGAGCTGCTCAACTTGGTATAGCCCTTCTTTCTGCTTGAACTGTTTGAGCTGCTGTTGCAATTGCCCCATGGCCTGCTGGCGCTGAGCGACTAATTGTTGGTGGTAACGATCAATGGCATTTTTGGCAAATTGATCGCCCTTAATAAAGTAGCTTACTAACCAGCTGATGCCACCTAGGGTCAGCCCGACGCCACTTAACGACCATGCCAGTAAACTTGACTCGATAAGTCCAGCGTAGGCCATGCCAACCAACCCTAAGGTGGTTGGATAAAGAACGAGCGGACTTTGTAATGTATGCGCAAGTACGGTTTGCTTAATTTGACTGGGATTTAGATTACTTAACTTCATAACATCAGTATGCCGCTGTGAGTAAACGAACTTCGACTCGTTTAAGGCGGCTTTGGTAACTGCGCCGGCTTTCATTGGCTTGTCTTGGTAACGGCTCCGTCCCGCCTAGACCTTGGGCTTGAATTCGATAGCGGTCAAACCCACCTTGAGCGATTAGCCACTCTTTGATCGCCTCCGCTCTTGCTTTTGATAGCTTGAGGTTTTCACTGGCATCACCTTTGTTATTGGTGTGGCCCTGAATACGAATACGAAAATTAGGGTAGTGGTTTAAGTTTTCGGCGATTTGGGCCAGTTGTTGTGCGCCTGGCTCGGTTAATTCATTACTGCCACTGCTAAAGACAATAGCGCGTGTTTTCAAGGTGCCGACTTCGACCATGTTGGCCCATTGTTGCTCGGTTAACTCATCAAACACATGAATGGTGGGGGGCTCGCTTGGTTGGTCGATAGCACTCGTTTGTAGACGTTGTTGCACAGCCGTAATCGGCGCAGAGTTAATGAGCCGATAGGGATCGCCATTTGGAATGAGATCAGAAGGAATGTCGGCAAAGTCAGCAAAAATATTTAGGCTGCTTTCTATGGTTTGCACTAATGCCCCGTGTTGCTTAAACCATTTCTGGGTATTGTGATTTAAGCTGGCCCATTGTACGCCGTTGAGCAGTTGTTGCACCTGAGCTTGATTTAACTCTGTGGTATCACTGAGCTCTTTGATCAACTCTTGCGGGTGGTCGCGATAGAATTTTAGCACCTTAAAATAGCTAGTGAGAACCAGCTCTAAGGTATCACTTTGGTCTCTAGCGAAATCATGATTAGCCAGCAGCACATCGACGATCAAGGACTGGGTATTTTCTGTGCCTAGGATGCGTTTAAACTGTTTACTTTCCAGTGCCAAAGAGACGTCCGGCTCCCATAAGACAGCAACATCAAGCTGACCACTTTGGAGCTGAGTTAATGCATCATGGGAGCCTTGGGTTTCGATTAGGTTAAATTGTTTTTCCTTAATGGTTTTAATATCAAAGTGGGAGGCGACTGCACGCAGTAAGTGCTCACTTGGTGAGGCGGGGGTGAAGCCAATCGTGAGCTGTTTTGGGGTCTTTAGGTCATCAAGGGAGTTCACGCTATCTATGTTGGCAATGATCGCATCGCCCCCTTTGGACTCATCAATCACGGCAACGATAGCACCTGGGTAATTAAAAGCCTTACCGCTGGTTAACCAAGCGTCGACCGAGGCCACGGCTAAATCAAGTTCGCCGTGACTCATGGCTTTTAAACGCTGCTGATAGTTAGCTTGATCATCAACGCACTCAAGCAAATAGCCTTGCTGTCGCAGTGATCGCTTCATCTCTTTTGAACAAAGGGGGTAATAGCCAACCCAATTATCCACCCCGATCGTGATCTTACCTTTAGTGCTACGAGCATCGGATTGAGCAATAGAACGCTGCTCAGTCAACATGGGTTGCAGTAATTTGTATCCGGCCACAGCGGAAACACCAAGCACTAAAAGGCCAAGGGCGATTTTGGTATGTCCTTGCATGTTTATGTTCCTACATCCTCGCTAGACTTAATTAAATTGGGCGATATCGGTGAAGTTGTCAGATTCGGCGAGTACGCTGGACAGCCCTTCCTTTAAGCTTTGTGAGTCACCGGCTGATTTATAGAAGGTAATGCCTTGCTGGTTAAGAGCATGATCACTCCCCAAGCAAAAACCTATGGTATGAATACTGACCGGTGAGGATTGATAGATAAGATCCACCACACCGCTAGGATCTTCTCTCACGCTGGCATCGCCATCGGTGACCACCACGATATTGTATTCACCATAGCCCAGCTGCTGCTGAGCTTGTTTTTCTATCTCATGAAAGCCCTTGGCCAATGAGGTTTTTAACGGGGTGCCACCGCCCGACTGTACGTCATCTATGGCTTGCTTAATGGCATCTCGATTAGCGGAAGCGAGCTCAGCTTTTACTTGCGTGCCAAAGTAATCGAAAACCAATAGGCCAACATTGGCATTGGCAGGAACTTCATTGATAAACTGCTTTACCGCACGTTTCGCGGCGACTAATTTCGTTTGATCACCATTACATTGGATCTCGGCCATGGAGCCGCTGCCATCAAACACGATAAAGTAGTTTTGCGCCAATAAACTTGAGGCAACGCCTTGCTCCTGAGGGAGAGTGGGCCAATCATTTTTGGTGGCTTGCAGGCCATAACCTTCACCAGACGAAGACAGAAAATCGCTGATGTTATCCTTTACAGATTTCGATGTTGGCAGTGTTTCTGAGGGGGGTAATGAATTGGCTTGCCAGATAAAAAGGCATGCCAAAGCAATGAATAAAACACTTAATATAGGCTTCATGTTAATGCTCCATTACAGCGGCTGGAAGACGTCGGCTTCAGCTTCTAGCTGAATAATGCGAAACACGACTCGCATATTTGAGCGCCATTCAGCTTCGGTTTTAGGAGCACAAGGATCGCTACCACACATGCCCGTTTGCGGTTGGCTAAAGCCATGACCTACGAGCGCAAACTGATTACTGTCTAAAGTGATGCCTTGCTGCTGCGCAAACTCAATTAACCCTTCTTGTACACTTTGCGCTCTCGAAAGACTGATATTTTTATTGGATTGTTTAAGGCGGGCGAGGACGGCGCCTGACTCCCCTTGTTTTTTAGAACGCAAGTATTTCAGGGGATCACTGTGCCCTTCAACGGTAATGACGGCGCCGCCATAAGTGGACGCTAATTCAATGACTCGGTTAAACTCTGCGGCATACAAAGCGCCGTCGAAGGCGTTTTGGTTGGGCGTAAAGGCCACTTCAAATGAGAATAGCTCACCATCAGATAAGGCACTTTGTTGTTGTTTTTTCGCCACGACGTTAGCCACTTTAGCGCTGTTGAAGCGTGACTTTTGTGAAAATGAAACATCGCCACCTAAGGCCACAAAATCCCAATCGGCAAGCGTTGGCATCTTGCTGCCTTTGCTTAAAGCGAGATGCTTGAGCATGGGCTGGATTTGATGATTCATTTTATTGGCATTTCGCGGGTAAGCCTGATCGGTAAAAAACTGCATATTACTGTTGATGTCGAGGTGCTCTGCATCAAGATATAAGCCTTGGGTATCGGCAACGGCATCGGCAGAATCTAATAAAAGCTGTGCCGAGGTGCGCAGTAGTTGGTTATAACGGGCTTGGTCGGAGCCGGGGTGGTTAAATAGTTTTTTCACCTCACTAGAAGCGCTATATAAAGCCTTAACGAAGGACTCAACTTTATTGCGATGTTGTTGATAGTAATCGCTACGCACAGCATAAACATCGGTGATCACGCGGTTTGCGGTTTTGGTCGACATCAAGATACGGGCATTTTTTATTGAGTCTTCGGCACCTGTGCCGACATTGCCGCCCGAAGTGAGGGCCAACGCATCGGGAATGATCACAAAAGCGGCATCAATATCGCTTTCATATAAGGCGGCCATCGGGCTGTTATCTGTACCCGTTAAATCAGGTAGCCACTTAATTTTTACATCGCTTGGTTTGAGTTTCGCATCACTTAGTAGGGTCATCATGTAATCAACATGGGGGCCATAGGCTTGGAGTGCGATGGTTTTGCCTTTTAAGTCAGCGACCGTATTGATGCCTTGTTTAACCACTAACGCGTCACCACCTGACGACCAAGTCAGCTGGTGGATAATGACTGGCGCGGTATTGGGCTGTTTGTTTAACAGGTCGGTAGCGGCATTGATCATACCTAAGGTGCCCCTTAGGTAAGGTGTTTTACCGCTTAGGTATAACTCGAGCTGCTTAGTAAAGTCGTCATTGCGCGTCAGTTGAAAATCAAGTCCGTAAGAATGAAATAAAGAGCCCGTTTGAGTTTGTTTATCACTGCCGTTGGCATAAATGGTCGTGATATCTCCACCCCAAGTAATGATAGGAAGCGATAAGTTTTGATCTTGCACCGGCTTGGCTGATGTCTTAACAATCTGTTCCAGCGCTTTAGGTTGGATATACTGCGGGGCTGCCATTGCTGTGCTCATTTGCATCAGTAATAGGCAACTGCTTAATGCCATTAGTAACTTCATCTTTATTCCATTTCGATTAAAAAGTTATTTCGGCAGAGGTTATCAGATCAAAAAAACATCATCAATCATCTGTTTTATTTGAGGTGTTTTTGTTAAGTGTTTGTATTTATGTTGTTTTGTTGGCTTTTTTGTTACTGGTAGAGGGATTTTCTAAAGGCCTTGCTAATTTGGGTATTTTATATGTTTGTTTTATCAATAATCAGAAGGTAACACTCTTGTTCAACAAAGGCTGTTTAAAGTGTGAATTGTGACAAAGAGAGATAAATTGATTTTTATTGAGTGATAAAACAAGGTTCTGCCGAACAGCCGCCTTTACTGCTGGGACACAGTAAAGGCCTAGGGCCTGTTGATCTTTCGTGGTTAATTTTTGTTGGAGTGGGAGACACCCTGTCTAAAAGCGTTTTGAGCAAGGCGAGCGGTGTGTAGCTTAGCATTCTAAGTAAATACCGCTCAACGACGCGCAAAACGCTTTTAGCCGAATCCAAAGGACAGCGTTTGTTGGTCATTTCTACTGCGTTAGCGCCTTTTCGCGTAGGTGACTATGCCACAAAGATGCTGCCCACAACGATTGTTTTGTATAAATACCCAACAAATCGCTGCAAAAACAAGCTCCAAAGGTCAACAGGCCCTAGGTATATGTTATTTTTTCATTCGTTTTTCAATTTGCTTTTGCTCCCAATCTTTGCCAAATCTGGGCAAGATATTAAACACGCTTAGAGCATGATTGACGATGCCGATTCCCCAGCCCAACATGGGCCAAATAACCCAAAAATAATCTGGGCTGAAGATGATGTTAATGATGGTTAATAACACCATGACCAGCACATAACTGGTAAGGTGGGAATAAAAGCCTCTTAGCTCTTTTACTTCCTTTTGTACTTCGGCTAACTTTTCCGCTTCGGGGTCAAGTGGCGTAGTGTGTTGGTCATGGGCTGTATTACTTGTCATTGGATCGTCCTCTTGAGTGGCAGATGGCTGTATCTTTTGAACGTCGACTTCCAAGGTAGCCGCAATGGCCTTTAGGGTTTCTAATGCACCTTGGCCACCTTTTTCTAATCGCTGTATGGTGCGTACACTCACGCCACTAAATTGCGATAACTGCTCTTGCGACCATGCTTTTTCTAAGCGGTAACTTTTAATCATATTGGGCTTCGACATCCTGTGTTCCTTTCATGCCACTAAGATTACCAAAGCATACCCTTTTGACCACGACATGCAACCGCCACTTAGGTGACAGTTGTTAAATATCAAATAGTTATATGCGGTTTGTTGATAAGACTGTCGGTGTTAGCTAGGTGAAATATTGAGTCAAACATTCATTTTGAGATGTGGGTTGGAATCAGTCACACTTTTTCACATGTTTTCAATTGGCTTTTTTAGATTATGGTGGAATGATTGACAGCAGTGAGTGCCAATCATTATTTTGAAAAAGGATGTGCTATGTTCGCCAAGGTGGCTCTGTTTATTTTGTTGGTTTTGACTTTTGGAGTGAATGCTAACGATAAAGCATCAGTTGAATCAATTTTGATTACGCTTAAGCAGTCGAGCTCCTCCCAATGTGCTCGTTTACAAGCAATGCTTTCTCCCGAGAAGCTTAGAAGTGAGGCTGAAGTGCTTGCAATACAAGGCGCTATAGTTAATCTTTGTGAGTGTTTACCCAATGAAATTGAGCGCATTAGCTCGGGCCTTAATCAACAAGAGTTAAATACGGTATTAGCGCCAGCAGAGTTTTTGGCTAAGCATAAAACTCATCTAGTGGATAAATGCGCAGCTACGCAGGCAAAGTATAGTTATAACGAAGCTTGTGAGCTCCGCTTTGCTACAACCAAGAAGAACAGTAATAATTATTGCTCTTGTATGCGAGAGTATCTTGATGGGCTATCTGACTCAACTCTTACACAGATCGGGGCATTATCAGCACAATGGATACCACAAGCGGCTAAAGCTAAAAATGCGCGTTTACCCGAGCCAGAGAAACCAGCTTTACTTGCATCCTATATGGCTAAAGAGCGAGCTTGCTCTAATTGATTTATTCAAATTTAGCTATGTTACTGTATTTGAAGAGAATAATAAGGATAACAGATGATTTCTAATGGGGATAAGCGGGTTTTTCTTCGGTGAAGAGCTGGCAAGGGTGTTGCGATTAAATCATGAATCAGTTTTTTAAGGGCGGTTTAACCTTGTTTCGCATAGTGAATAGCAATGTGGCTGTTAGGTTGCTTACATTACTATTCACTCACTCGCCCTCACTCAAATCGAACCTAAGTAGAAGGACAGGCATCCTTATTCCAAGGTCCAGCTGTTAATCGTGAGCCTATGTTCTGAAAAACCAGTTTTACACCGACTCCATTGTCTCGTAGGTTTTTCAGTCCAGGGTTGTCGCCTTCACAGAACCATTTGAGAAGGCGGCCTTCGCTTATCTGCCTATAAATATGGTCTGGCCCTGCTATATGAATGATTTCGACATAAGATTGGTCTGGTACAAAGCGATATTCGATGTCATCTTTAATGCCGTTACTATTTAGAAAGGGTGTGTTAGAAAGTTCCTTTACAAGCTCGCTAGGCAGTGTTGTTGGAACGTATTGGTAATCTTTATCGTATGGGGTTGTTTGGCAGCCCTGAAGTAACGCGATAGCACCCATTACGGCTATCTTTAGCGATAATCGCATAAAAATCCTTTTACTTTAATACTTTATTAACGTTAAAAAAACAAGGCTACCCTAAGGTAGCCTAAATAAGGAGGGGGGAAATTATAACGCGGCAATCGTTGCTTGCTGCGCTTTAATTTTATCTAGGGCTTCTTGCAGCTCTTGCTGTTTGGCCCGCTCTTTGGCGATAACGGCTTCGGGCGCTTTGCCGACAAATTTTTCATTGCCTAGCTTAGCGGTTACCTTGTCGAGATCTTTCGCTACTTTCTCTTCTTGTTTGGCTAAACGCGCCAATTCGGCTTCTTTATCCACTAGGCCTGCCATCGGGATAAGCAGCTCCATTTTACCTACTAGGTTTGTGACCGAAGCAGGTGCGGTATCGCCTTCTTTAAGTACGGTGACGGTTTCAAGTTTCGCTAGCGAGTTCAAGAAGCTTTGGTTTTCGTTAAAGCGACGTTGATCTTCTGCCGACGCATTTTTAAGCAGGGCATTAAGGGGGAGATTTGGACTGATATCCATTTCACCGCGAATGTTACGCACCGCTAAGATCACTTGTTTAACCCACTCAAGGTCAGCAATCGCGGCGTTGTCTAGCTTACTTTCATCCACTTCAGGGAAGGCTTCTAGCATGATGGTGTCGCCGGTTTTACCTGCTAGGGGTTTAACGCGTTGCCAAATTTCTTCGGTGATGTAAGGCAGCATAGGGTGTGCTAAACGTAGTAGTGTTTCAAGTACGTCAACCAAGGTTTGGCGCGTGCCGCGTTGCTGTTCCGGCGTGCCTTTAAACAGTACAGGTTTAGTGAGCTCTAGGTACCATGAACAGAACTCGTTCCAAGTAAAGTCGTATAAGGTGTTGGCCGCTAGGTCAAAACGGTAAGCGTCTAGGTGATCGCGGTAGGTTTTGATGGTTTGCTGCAACTGGCCTTGGATCCAGCGATCCGCCAGACTGAACTCGGCTGCGCCGGTTAAGTCTTTGTCTTCGGTGTGCATAAACACATAGTTGCTGGCGTTCCAAAGCTTGTTACAGAAGTTACGGTAACCTTCCAGACGCTTCATGTCCCAGTTAATGTCGCGACCCGTTGATGCGAGGGCGGCTAGGGTGAAACGCAGGGCGTCGGTGCCGTGGGCTTCAATGCCTTCTGGGAAGGCCTTGCGGGTGTTCTTTTCTATCTTAGCGGCAAGTTGCGGCTGCATCATGTTGCCACAACGCTTATCAACTAGCGCTTCAAGGTCAATGCCGTCAATCATGTCTAATGGGTCAAGTACGTTACCTTTAGACTTAGACATCTTGTCGCCATTTTCATCGCGAATAAGACCGGTCACGTAAACGGTTTTAAAGGGCACTTGCGGTTTGCCGTCTTCGTCTTTGATAAAGTGCATGGTCATCATGATCATGCGCGCTACCCAGAAGAAAATAATGTCAAAACCCGTCACCAGCACGTCGGTCGGGTGGAAGGTTTTAAGGGCTTCGGTGTCGTCCGGCCAACCTAAGGTTGAGAAAGTCCAAAGGGCAGATGAGAACCAGGTATCGAGTACGTCATCGTCTTGACGTAGCGCAACATCGGCGGCGATATTGTTGTCGCTACGTACTTGCGCTTCATCATGACCCACATAAACATTGCCTTGGTCGTCGTACCAAGCCGGGATGCGATGACCCCACCAAAGCTGGCGAGAAATACACCAGTCTTGCACGTCACGCATCCAAGAGAAGTACATGTTTTCGTATTGTTTCGGCACAAATTGAATGTCGCCATTTTCTACCGCTTCGGTCGCAGTTTTTGCTAGCGGTGCCACGCGCACGTACCATTGGTCCGTTAGCATAGGCTCGATAACCACGCCGCCACGGTCACCGTAAGGCACGGTCAAATCGTGATCTTTGATTTCTTCAAGTAGGCCAAGCTCTTCAAATGCGGCAACGATGGCTTTACGCGCAGCAAAGCGCTCTAAGCCTTGGAATTGCGCTGGCAGCTCAGTGCTGTAGGCATCGGATTGTTCACCGTTGCTGTTAAAGACTTCGGCGCTATCACGAATGTCTGCGTTGAAGGTAAGGATGTTGATCATCGGCAGTTGATGACGTTTACCCACTTCGTAGTCGTTAAAGTCGTGTGCTGGGGTGATTTTTACACAGCCCGTGCCTTTTTCCATATCGGCATGCTCATCACCAACAATAGGGATGCGGCGGCCTACTAGCGGTAATTCAATAAATTTACCAATTAGGTTTTGGTAGCGTGGGTCTTCTGGGTTAACCGCCACACCGGTATCGCCTAACATGGTTTCAGGGCGAGTTGTTGCAACAACGATGTAATCTTTACCATCAGGTGTTTTAACGCCATCGGCTAATGGGTAGCGAAAATGCCACATATTGCCTTTTACGTCTTTGTTTTCTACTTCTAAATCAGAGATAGCCGTGTGCAGTTTAGGATCCCAGTTTACTAGACGCTTACCGCGATAGATCAAATCCTCTTGGAACAACTTAACGAATACTTCTTGCACCGCTTTTGACATGCCGGGATCCATGGTAAAGCGCTCACGATCCCAGTCTACCGAGGCGCCAAGGCGACGTAGCTGCTTGGTAATGGTGCCACCCGATTCAGCCTTCCAGTCCCAGATCTTGTCGATAAAGGCTTCACGGCCATAATCATTTTTGGTTTTGCCTTCTTCGGCGGCAATTTTACGCTCAACCACCATTTGCGTTGCAATACCGGCGTGGTCTGTGCCCACTTGCCATAGGGTGTTTTTACCTTTCATGCGCTGGTAGCGAACTAGGGTATCCATAATGGTGTCTTGGAAGGCGTGACCCATGTGTAAGCTGCCGGTGACGTTTGGCGGCGGGATCATAATACAGTAGCTGTCTTGGGTGGTATCACCATGGGGTTTGAAGTAGCCTTGCTCTTCCCAGTTTTGGTAATGTTTTTGCTCAATTGATTGAGGATTATAGGTTTTTTCCATATTCAGTGTCAGCTTCTGTCAAATTAGTGCAATTTAAGTCAACGGCTAAAATTGCGGGTTAAATCTCAGTCAGAGGTTGGCCTCTGTCAGCGGTGTTGGTTACTGGTGGCTCTGTGGTTACCTAATGGTACCCAGCGGCTATTCCAGTTGTGTCGTCGCAAGCGTAATGCCCCATTGTTTGTAGGTGGCATAGCGTTTTCGCGCTTGCTGCTTTAGCAGTTCGTCTATGGGAACGAAATCTACCACTTGTGCAAACTCGGTTGCAAACTCTGGTGCTATTGTACGCAAGTTAATCAGCACTTGTCGTCTTTGTTTTGCTCTTTGCCAACCAATTTCTACCGGCGCGCCATAAAAGGGCGGTTCACCCGTGAGTTGATGGGGAACAAAACTATCGTCGCTAAATTGCCACAGGTATTCATCCACCAAAAAGGCATCGGCTTGATTATCGGTGGCGATAAACACCTTTTGCCCTTGTTGATAATGATGTGCCGCCAACTGGCAAGCAAAAGCAAAATGAGCCGGAAGGTTAACTTGCGGCTCATTGGCTTGACTCATTAGGTAGAACATCCCTTGAGTCATTATTCTTCGACGTTGACGCCGCTCTTGTTAATTAAAAATTGCGTCAACATGGGCACGGGTCGTCCCGTTGAGCCCTTATCTTTACCGCCGCTGCGCCAAGCTGTGCCGGCGATATCGAGATGCGCCCAATTGTACTTCTTGGTAAAGCGCGATAAAAAGCAAGCCGCGGTAATGGTGCCAGCAGATTTACCGCCTATGTTGGCCATATCGGCAAACGGGCTTTCTAGCTGCTCTTGATATTCATCGCCCATAGGTAAGCGCCAAGCGCGATCGCCGGCTTGCTCAGAAGCATTAATAAGCTCATGGGCAAGGGGATTGTGATTACTCATCAAACCTGAAATATGATGGCCTAATGCGACAATACAAGCGCCAGTCAGGGTGGCCACGTCTACCACGAGCTCAGGCTCAAAACGCTCAACATAGGTCAGGGCATCGCAAAGAACCAAGCGGCCTTCGGCATCGGTATTAAGTACCTCGACGGTTTGTCCTGACATGGTAGTTAAGATATCACCGGGGCGATAGGCGTTGGCATCGGGCATGTTTTCGGCCGCGGCAAGTACGCCAATCACATGCAAGGGTATATTTAATTTAGCGAGGGCAACCATGGTGCCAAATACACTGGCCGCGCCGCCCATGTCGTATTTCATTTCGTCCATGCCTGCGCCGGGCTTTAATGAAATACCGCCTGCATCAAAGGTGAGGCCTTTGCCAACCAGCACTATAGGCTTAGCCTGGCTATCACCTTGCTTATATTCAATGATGGACATCTTAGATTCATTGTGTGAACCGCGACCCACCGCAAGGTAGGAGTTCATGCCCAACTCAGCCATTTCTTTTTCACCAATGACGGTGGTGGTGATGGTGTCGTATTTTTCGGCCAGTTGCAGCGCTTGTTCGGCAAGGTAGTTAGGGTTACAGATATTGGGCGGTAAGTTGCCCAAGTCTTTACACTGCTTCACCCCTTTAGCGACAGCTAAACCATGGTTAATGGCGGCTTCACTTAGGCTGAGCTCTTTTCGAGTTGGTACATTAAATACGAGTTTGCGCAGTGGACGGCGGGTTTCGCCCGGATTGCTTTTTAGCTGGTTAAAGGTGTAAAGGCTATCGTCTGCTGCTTCAACGGCTTGGCGCACTTTCCAGTAAGTATCGCGGCCCTTAACGTGTAATTCAGTTAAAAAACAAACCGCTTCCATGGAGCCGGTTTCGTTTAAGGTGCTGATGGTTTTACGGATAATTTGCTTGTATTGGCGCTCGTCTAGCTCTCGCTCTTTACCGCAACCGACCAGTAGTACACGCTCGCTCAGCATGTTAGGCACATGATGCAACAGCAGCATTTGACCGGCTTTGCCTTCTAAGTCGCCGCGGCGCAATAATGCGCTTAAGTAACCGTCGCTCACCTTATCAAGTTGCTCGGCCACCGGAGTTAAGCGCCGAGGCTCAAACACACCCACCACAATACAGGCGCTGCGTTGTTTTTCTGGGCTGCCACTTTTTACACTAAACTCCATGGACTCTCCTTCATAATAAGGTCAAAAGCTGCTATTTTTCGCATACTGGATGTGGTTGATAATGCGTGTGTTAGCTTTGTGCTTAATTTGGTAAGTGCTAAAAATAATAAGTTTACCTAAAATACTGGCTCACGCCAGCAAAAACACAAGTTTACCATACCCAAGCGAGTTCAAAATGCGGGGGCTGAGACTCCCAAGCCGCGTGAATTAGGCCGATTGAGTTGCCTTAGCCAGTTACGCGATGATGTTTTTACTGTGAGTGAAACCAATAAAGCGCTCATGAACGTTAGGAAACGACAGTGATCCTGTTTCGATATTTGTTAAAAGAAACCGTTAAAACACAGTTTGCGGTGTTATTTATCTTACTGCTGATTTTTATTAGCCAAAAGTTCGTTCGGGTATTGGCGGATGCGGTTAATGGTAATATTCCAGCTGATCTCGTCATGACTATCTTATGGTTGAATTTACCCTCGCTGGGCTCTTTGATGATCCCCATCAGCTTGTTCATCGCCGTGTTATTAGCCCATGGCCGCCTGTACGCTGAAAGTGAAATGGTGGTGATGACGGCGTGTGGTTATAGCCCGCGCAACGTTTTAAAATCGACGATGATTTTGGCCATTTTCACGGCTTCCGCCGCGGCCTTGATTACCTTCTATCTTGCGCCCAGTGCCAATGAGAGGGAGCGGGAAGTGATAGAGTCTGCACAGGCTGATGCAGGCCTGGCCACGCTAATCGAGGGGCGCTTTCACTCGGTGCCCGGTGATGCAGGGGTCGTGTATGTCGAAAATTACGAGAAAGGGTTTCAGCTGAACAAAATTTTTGCGGCTCATTGGCCCAAAGAAGAAGGTGTTCGTCCTTCGGTGATCACGGCAAAATCGGGCAAAGTAACAGAACAAGATGGCGCTGAAATTTTAACCTTATATGATGGGCAGCGTTTCGAGGGCACGCAAGGCGCTAACGATTACCAAATAACGCATTTTGACAGTTTTTCCATGGTATTGGAGAGTCAAGAGGTTAAGGATAAGCGGCGTAAGGTAGATACTATTCCAACGGCTGAATTACTAGGCTCTACTGAATTGGCCCATCAAGTCGAGCTGCAGTGGCGCATTGCATTGCCCATTTCTATCTTGATTTTAACCTTTATTGTGGTGCCGATGGCGGCGGTTAATCCACGTCAGGGACGTTACGCAAAACTATTACCGGCATTACTGATTTACTTATCTTACTTTTTGCTTTTGAGTGCCAGTCGCAGTGGCATAGAAGAAGGCTCGTTACCGCTAATGAGTATGTGGTTGGTGCAAATCACTTTCTTGTTGGTAGGGATATATTTAAACCTGCATGAGCGGATTGATTTTTCACGAGTATTTAAGCGTTCTGCTGTCACAAATAATGCAAAGGGTAGTGAGTAATGGGAATTCTAGATCGTTATATTGGCCGTACCATTATTGCAGCAACCTTGCTTTGTCTGCTTACGCTAGTGGGCTTAAGTGCCATCATTAAGTTTGTAGAGCAACTTGGAAAAGTGGGCCAAGGTGAATACGACCTGATGATGGCGGCACTGTATGTGCTGTTAAAAATGCCCAAAGAAATCGAGTTATTCTTTCCGATGGCGGCGCTCATTGGTTCCCTTATCGGCCTCGGCTCACTGGCTAGCAGCAGTGAGCTTGTGGTTATGCAAGCCGCGGGCATCTCTAAGTTGCGCATTGCCTTTGCGGTTTTGAAAACCGCCATCCCGATTATGGTGTTGGTGATGGTGATGGGAGAGTTTGTGTCGCCCATTTCGGAACAGGCGGCAAAAGAGTTAAGGCGCGGTGCCACCAAAGGCGGCGATGTGATTAGCTCTCAATATGGCGTATGGGCGAAAGATGGCGAAAATTTTGTCAGCATAGGGGAAGTACGTAACAAAACTCAGTTGTATGATGTCAGCGTGTTTATATTTAATGATGAGTTGGAATTAACCCAAGCCCTTCATGCTGAGCGTGCTGAATATACTGATAAGGTGTGGCAAGCCTATGATATTACGAAAACCACTTTTAGTCACAAGCAGGTGAGCACGGAACAGTTCCCACAGCAAGCCTTTGAATCTGGCCTGACTCCGGACAAACTTAGTGTGGTGACCATCAAGCCTGAAGATATGTCGATGCGAAATTTGTGGGATTATATTGATTACCTGCAAGCGAATAAGCAAGATGCGGCGCGTTATCAGCTGGCTTTTTGGCGCGCGGTCATGGTGCCCTTTACCGTTTTGGTCACCATGTTACTGGCCATTTCATTTATCTTTGGCCCTTTGCGGACGGTGACCATGGGCGCAAGGCTAATGATGGGGATAGTGGTCGGGTTTACTTTTTATGTTTCCAATGAAATGTTTGGCCCGGTGAGTCTGGTATTTAACTTTCCTCCTTTAGTCGGGGCCGTGACACCCAGTTTATGCTTTGTAGGGTTGTCTGCATTCTTACTGAAACGGCAAAGCTAAGTAAGTAACAGGGCATTCGCCCTGTTACAACCTACCTTAATACCACTTGACCCCTTTTAAAGTGACTCGGTTGTTGAGCTCTTTGGTGAGTACAACCATTTCACAATCGGCCCAGTGGTCTTGAAAACTGCGATGTTTTGGTTTGTTAAAGGGAACAAATAGGTTGCCTAAACCGCAACAAGCAGTGGCAAGGCGAATAACAGCTTGGGTCTTGTTAATGGCCGTGCCGTCCTCATTTTGAATGCGTAGCCGCCAAGCGCGCATGCCGATGGTTTGACCGCCTCGTGTCCAAAAGAACACATAGAAACCAACAAAAATAAACCAAATCCAAAGTTGGTAAACCAGGTTTTTACTCAAATAATCAGCCATATCGACATAACCTTGAGTGGATAGAAAGCCCATTGCCTCTAACACCAAAGCAACGCCCGCGCCGATACCAGCGGTAAACATCATCACTGCGGCTACCACTAAGCTGTCATAGATGAGGGCACCTAAACGTCTTGCTAAGCCCGCAGCGGGCAAATGGACAAAAGGGTTGGCTGGCGTCGGTTCGGCTGCAGTCGTTTTACGTTTCTTATTTTTCTTCATCTTTATTATTCTGGGTGTAACAGGTTAAGGGATGCTCGGATTGTACCAAAAATGGCATTATTCGCAGTGCAATAGCGCATAAATTTATGAAATTGATGAATTAGTGAGCACTTGGTTTAGATTGAGCGGATATCTTAATAAAACCCCTTGCCAAGGTGCATGCCTTAAGTATAATCGGCAACAGTTCTTCAGCTGACGCTGTAATGAAAATTTAGCCCGAGTGGTGAAATTGGTAGACACGCCTGATTCAAAATCAGGTTTCTTCGGAAGTGGCGGTTCAAGTCCGCCCTCGGGCACCAATTCTGAAAAGCCCCAACCTAGGTTGGGGCTTTTTTTTGGCTGGCTCACGGGTAGGGTTGGGTTAACATTTCATCGCTAACAAGGTGATCAAGTACGGGGATCATGGCGATAGGTGGCTCGGTTCGCAAAATGGCTGACAGCATTTTTTTACGTGCTTCTTGATGCGAGTCATCCATATTAAAAGCCCTTTCCCAACAGGCCTTGCTCGTCCACTGGCTATATGAATACCAAGTGTTGTCATGACTTTGGTGCAGTTTAGAGCCCAGCGCGCCGTACTTTTCAATGTTGCGGTGAACGATTTCACTCCAACCTTCCTTGAATTCTTTAACGCGCTCTGGCCGTAATTGCCATTGATACAGTACCACGAACATACCCACCTCCAAATTATTACTTGCTAATGGTAATCATTATTATTAAAGTGTGTTGTATCTTGTTTTCTTTAAGCATAGACGAAACTAAGTGTTTGTCTTATTTGTTTTTTATTTTAATGCGAGTGGAGAGAGAGGGATGAATTTGGTGTTGGCTTTGTGCATTTTAATTGCACCTGTGATGTTATTAGTACCGGCAATGCGCCCATTTATTATGATATCGCCAATGTTCACCTTGTTTGCATTGGCGATATTATTGTCTTTTGAGGGCCTGAGCTGAGTTTGGCGTTATTCTGCTTTCTCATCTCGGCTGAATTTCATTTGCTTTTCATCGAATAAAAACTCGATGGATTCGTCCACGGCTTGCTCGACTTTCTGTTTCAACGCGACTTTATCTTCATCTTTCATATAGCTATACATATCAACATCATAGCGGATGTAATGAACCGGTAGTTTATTAAGTACTATGCACGCAAGATCTTCTAAAAACTCAGCATCAAACCGACGATAAAGATCTAACTGAGCAAAGCGTTCACTGACAAATTTTTCTGTAAAATTATGTACATCAATACCTAGCGCCATAGTGTCTCCTAGAAGATATAAGTGTTTAACTCAGTATATACCTAAATTTGTCTTGAAGGGCTAAAGCCTGTTTAGCCCTGCTTAACCTGTGACCTATAAAGCATAACGCTCTAAGGCTTTAGCATAGAGTCGTTCGTACTGAAGTACGGATTCTGACCAATAGAAATGTGATTGCATGGCTTGTTTTTGTAAGCGTGCGATTTCATCTGGTTGCTCTAGGTATAACAGTAATACACGACGAAGTAAGTTCGTCAGGTCAACGGGCTCGGGCTCATAAAACATAAAGCCATTACCACTGTCTTGGTCCTGATCATAATCATTAACGGTATCTTTAAGGCCTCCGACACCACGAACAATTGGCAAAGTGCCATAGGCTAAGCTGTACAGTTGATTTAAGCCACAAGGCTCAAACAGGGACGGCATTAAGAAAAAGTCGGCGCCGGCTTCCACCATGTGTGATAGATAATCACTATAGGTATTCATGAACTTGAATTTGTCGCCATGATGCTGCTCCAAGGACTTTAAGTGGCCGGTGATGGCTGGGTCACCTGTGCCTACTATGACTAACTGAACATCATGTAACAATAAGGCCTCGAGAGCGGGCAATAAGATGTTGAATCCTTTTTGCTCGGTCAGGCGACAAACCATGCCAAATAGGGCTTTGTTGGCGGTAGGTAAGCCGACATCTTGTTGTAATTTTGTTTTACAGGCGGCTTTACCGCTTAAATCATCGGCAGAATAAGTTTGGGGCAAGTGAGGATCCGTTTCTGGGTTCCAATCATTGTAATCACAGCCGTTAATTATGCCTTCAAAATCGCGGATCCGGTCGACAAAACAATGCGACATGCCATGGGAGCCAAGGGGGGTGAGTAATTCTGACGCATAATTGGGACTGACCGCATTGATTTTGTCTGCGTACAAAACGCCTGCTTTTAAATAGTTGATGTAACTATAGTTTTCAAGCACGCGATGATCCATACAACTGTTGACTTCAGGGATCAGTTTAAGCTGTGATTTATCAAAAATGCCTTGATAGGCGGCATTGTGACAAGTCAAAACGGTTTTGGTATAAGCAAAACGGCCGTGATCTCGAAAACGCGTCTTTAATAAAAAGGGCACTAAAGCCGTATGCCAATCATTACAGTGAATAATATCAGGCGTAAAATCAATCGCTTCACAACTTTGGATGATAGCCAAAGAGAAGAAAGCAAAACGTTCGCCGTTATCATTGTAAGCATGATCATCTTCACCATATAACCCCGCACGGTCAAAATAATGGGCGCTGTCTATGCCATAAACAGTGACGTTGCCTTGTTTTAAGCGTTTAATGGTATAGGGGATTTCTGGTAAGCCGCTTTGTGGGCGTATGGTTTGGTTACAGACAAATTCCGCTTGATCTGCGCCTTTAACACTGCGATACAGTGGCATCATGACGCGTACATCATGGCCTCTTTCATGGAGCGCTAAAGGCAGTGCTTTAGCCACATCCGCTAAGCCTCCTGTTTTCGCGAAGCCTTCAACCTCAGAGGCAACAAACAGAATTTTTAGTTTATTATTGGTCAAAATGGGTTCCTTGTGGATACAATTTTTCTTTTTATTGTAATTGAAAAAGCGGCTCTTGAGCCGCTTTAGTTAGACATTTTAAAAGCCGACTTTGGCTCCTTTTGGGATCACCACTATGCCCTCTTCTGATACGGTAAAACGGCGGCGATCTAACTCGATGTCTTCGCCAATCACGGTACCCGGCGCAATTTCAACGCCTTTATCAATAATGGCATTACGTATGGTACAGTTTTCACCTACCTTAGTGTTGCCCAGCATGATGGTGCCACTGATCTGAGAGCCTGCGCGAATATGGCAACGAAAACCTAATACGCACTTATTGATTCGAGAGCCAAGTACATAACAGCCATCTGAAACCAATGATTGGCTTATTTCTGATTCATGGGTATCTGAGTCGGTGAAGGTGGCCGGTGGTAATGGCGGGTAGTAGGTATGCAGCGGCCATTTTCGGTTGTAAAGAGAAAAGGGCGGCTCTTCTTCTAACAAATCCATATGGGCTTGCCAATAAGCACTAATGGTACCCACATCACGCCAGTACGAACCTTCTTGTTCACCCGCAATTTTGTTGTCATTAAAGTTGTAAACAAACACTTTACCTCTGGGGTACATCTTAGGAATGATGTCCTTACCAAAATCGTGACTTGAGCTTTCGTCTTCGGCGTCAATTTTTAGTTCGTTAACTAAGGTATTGGCTTCAAATACATAATTACCCATTGAAGCTAAAACATGGTCTGGATCACCGGGAATCGTTTTCGGGTTAGATTTAGGTTTTTCTTGAAAACCTATCATGCGACCGTCTTCATCTATTTCAATGATGCCAAAATGATGTGCTTCGCTAACAGGCACTTGGATCGCTGCAACCGTTAACTCTGCCTCGTTTTTTTCATGAAAGTCGACCATCTGACGCACATCCATTTTGTAGATGTGGTCACTGCCGAAAATACATACGTGGTCGGGCTCATCCAATTCAATGAAGCGTGAGTTCTGATAGATGGCATCAGCGGTGCCATCATACCAACGTTTACCCATGCGCATTTGTGCTGGGATGGCGTCAATAAAGCGCCCTGAGATACCGGTAACACGCCAGGCTTTGCGCAAGTGAATATACAGTGATTGAGACTTAAATTGCGTCAACACATAAATGCGCATAAAGTCAGAGTTGACGAAATTATTTAATGCGAAGTCAATTAATCGATAGCTACCACCAAAGGGTACCGAGGGCTTTGAGCGAGATTGAGTCAGGGGGTAAAGACGAGTTCCTTCACCTCCTGCCAGCACCATGGATAGAATTCGTGCCATTAATACATCCTTTATGTTAATTCATTTCAATGAGGGAGTTTCCCTCAGCTTGGCCCTAAAAATGTCTCTGTAAGCAGCTTTTGTTATTGTCTTGTGCTGCATGTTGTTGCCCTGTGGGCGTGTTTAAGTGCGTATAGCGTTTGTCGCTATAAGCAGATGGCTTAGTCAAAACCTATCTTTGAATTTTTTGCAATGACAACGATGCCATTATCGGAAACCTGAAAGCGGGCTCTATCTTGCTCGATATCTTCACCTATGATGGTGCCCGGCGCGATTTCAACTTCTTTGTCAATGATGGCTCGGTTGATACGACAGCCTTCACCAATTTTTACGCTACCTAAAATCACTGAGTTCGTAATTTTTGAGCCGCTACGAACATGGGTATGAAAACCCAATACACTGCTTTCGATCACTGAGCCCAAAATAAAGCATCCCGCTGACAATAGTGAGCGACTTACCTTAGTTTTAAAGCCGTCGTAATCTTTAAAGGTCGCAGGGGGTAGCGGGGGGTGAAAGGT
Organism: Motilimonas eburnea; assembly: GCF_021295345.1. Taxonomy (GTDB): domain Bacteria; phylum Pseudomonadota; class Gammaproteobacteria; order Enterobacterales; family CBDFNC01; genus Motilimonas; species Motilimonas eburnea. Next base: position 111,211 of record NZ_JAIMJB010000006.1, on the reverse strand, counting down.
GTGCAGTGGCCACTTTCGATTGTATAGCGAGAAAGGGGCTTCGTCTTTGAGCAAGTCCATATGCGCTTCCCAATACGCATCTAGGGTACCGACATCACGCCAGTAAACGCCCTCTGGCTCGCCAGGGATTTTATTATCATTAAAGTTGTAGACAAACACTTTACCTTGTGGGAACAGGTGTGGAATGATGTCTTTCCCAAAGTCGTGATCTGACTCTTCTAATTCGGCATCACGTCTTAGTTCACGTAACAAGGTATGGGTTTCAAAAATATAGTTACCCATGGAGGCTAATACATGTTGGTCATCACCGGGGATGGTTTTAGCTTCTTCCACGCTCGGCTTTTCTTGGAAGCCGATCATTCTGCCTTCAGCGTCAACTTCAATAATACCAAAGTGATACGCTTGATCCTTGCTAACCTTGATGGCCGCTACCGTTAAATCTGCATTTTTCTGCTTGTGATAATCCGCCATCTGACGAATGTCCATTTTATAGATATGGTCACTGCCAAAAATACACACATGCTCAGGCTCATTGATTTCAATGAATTTTTCGTTCTGATAGATGGCATCAGCCGTTCCATCGTACCAGCGCTTGCCAACCCGCTGTTGTGCAGGCACAGGGTCTATAAAACGGTCTGTGATCCCCGAGAGGTGCCAAGCCTGATTGAGGTGAATATTAAGTGATTGCGATTTAAATTGAGTCAATACATAGATTTTTAAAATGTCTGCATTGGCAAAGTTGTTTAACGCAAAATCAAGTAGCCGATAGCTTCCTCCAAAAGGAACTGCTGGTTTGGAACGGTTTTCAGTTAAGGGGTGTAAGCGACGGCCTTCACCACCGGCAAGGATCATCGCAAGGATACCAGCCATATTTTCTCCATTATCAAATTTACGTCATTGCCCTAATCTAGGGTTAGTGAGTCTATTTAAGTGAAATAACATGACACTTAAATGAATTCTGACACTTTTATTACTTGAGCCTAGTTTTATCTTTTTTTGCTGATGTTGTGAATACTAAATGCAAACAAAAGGTAAACGATGAGAGCTGGCTACAGTAAAACCACGATTTGCGGTCAGATAAGTGATTAATCCTAGTACAGATTTGATTTTTTTGAGGAGTTTAGTAATAGGCAAGCTGTATTAATGTGAGCTGGTGCAGCCACACAAGCCAACCTTGCCTGATGCTAAGGCAAGGCTGTACGTTGCGTGTTTAAGATTGGCACAATTTGGTTAGTCAGGGTAATTGCTCAGTAGCTTAAATTTTGATGTTGCGAACAAGGACTCGCAATGACTAAAGCTTTGCTCGAACAAGGGTTCATAACGTAAAAATTTATTGGCGACAATGATCAAGCGACCACGAATTTTAAGGTGTTGGCGAGCTTGGTTAATGATTTGCTCTGCTGCTCCATAATGGGTGTTCAGACCGGCATGGAAAGGGGGATTGGAAACCAAGGTGTTGTATCTCTGGTTCACGTCGCTGTAGACGTCACTGGCAAACACATTCGCCGTTAGACCATTTGCGGCTAATGTGCGTTTGGTAGATTCCACGGCGAGAGCGTTAACATCTATCATATCCAAGTTGAGGTCTGGGTTAGACTTTAATAGGTAAGCTCCAATGACGCCTGCGCCACAGCCGATATCTAATGCATTGCCTTTTAGGGGAGCAATATTCTCGAGCAACACTTGAGTGCCTAAATCCAGTTCCTTTGCACTAAAAACGCCAGGCAGGCTGATCACCTCAAGGTGCTGACCCTTGACCTCAATTGAATAACGGCTTAACCAATCGTCCAGTTGAAACTCATCACAGACTTGGTGCTTTTCTAGGGCCAATAAACTGCAGCGTCGAGCACTGTCGAGTTTCGTCGTTTGGTTGGCATATGGCGTTAACTGTTTATTAATGGACTTGATCCCCCCCCGGTTTTCTCCGACTAGGTACAACAAGCCGTTTAATTTGAGATGGGGCATGAGATTAGCCAGCAGATATTCAACTTCGGCTTTGGCCTTAGGAACATAGAGAATAATGGCATCAAAATGAGCGGCTTCATCGGCCTTCCCTTGATAGCTTGCCGCGAAATGGCAATCAATGCGTTCGCTGTGTTTTAGCGCATTAAAAGTAGGATAGAAAGTGGTGAATACCGTCACCGAGTCACATGTGTTGGCCAATTCGATAGGGTAAGTATCTTCTATTGCGCCGGCAACAAGTACCTTCTTATCGGCAAAAAGCGCTAAGTTACGCTCAAGAACTTGGCTTGCAGGAGTCGGGCTAGAGCTAATCTGAGTCATGTTGGCTACTTCTGAAAAAATATCCCCTAGTATATCCGATAGCGTCGCGACAAGCAGCATCAACAGATTGATGGGGTATAGGACCACGGCGTTTGACGACAAAACTTGCAGTAAGTCTAATTTCTGTTCATAGCAGTTAGATTTAGTTCATGACCTTAGCTATTTAAGCGGTAGCTAACGGTTTTTTTTTATTTTATGACTTATCTTTAATCTTACCCACCGAAATTTTGCACTTTCGCTCCAGGATGGTGCGGACAGCAAGGTGACTCGGCCTCACATCTCACTTAACGTGGTTTGGCTAAAACTGGCTTGGAAAATATGGACACTGAGAACGGATTTTATAACTTATTATCAAAACAAGTTGCTGATTCAGGAGACATGGCAGAGGTTTACCAACAAACCCTGCAAGAGCTCGAACTTCATACTCAAGCCAGAATGAGTGCGGTGATTTTAGTTCATCAAGGTTTTCAAGTGTCGGCGATAAAGCGCGCCGGTCATGGTGTGCAGCTTTTTGCTGGCGAGTCGGCTCTGGCTAAGCACCATGACTTACCCGCCACCTTTATCAAGTCAGCGGCATATTCTAAATCCCTTGATTATCAAATCAATTTCCAAGCTGAAGACGATATCTGGCAAACTCAGTACCTCGATATCCATGAAAGCTTGCAAGTTGCCGTGCCTATTTTTCATGAACAAGTTGTTATTGCAGTATTGTTTCTTGAAACCAGCACCGATATTGATGTTCAAGCGATTGATGAGCAAAATATTATTAAGATGTTTGCTCAGACTATCGGGATCGAATTTGAAAAACGCTTTTTAACCGAGCAAGCCCAGCTAGCCCTGGCTCAGAGCGCTGATAATGCGAAAGCATTGCATGATAAAGTGATCCAGTCCGAGCACTTTTTGTCGCTTTTGACTGAATTACACCGCGTCACCATTGAACTTAGCCGTAGCAAAACCCTCAATGAGCTGTTTTATCGCTCGGTCTCGTTAGCCTTACGCCACTTACAAATAGATCGCATGGCGATTTTTATCATCGATCAGGAAAGTAATCGCATGTTTGGTACCTTTGGCACCAACGAAAAAGGGGAAGTGGTTGATGAAAGCTATTACAGCAGTGTGATACCCGATCACCCTGTGGTACAAGAAACGTTACGGCGTAAAGACTATGTTATCGTGATCGAAGATACCGCACTGCAACATGATAAAAAAGAAGTCGGAAGAGGCTGGAATGCCATGGTTGCTTTATGGGATGGAGAGCAAGCATTAGGCTGGATCGCGGTAGATAACTTGATTAACCACCGGCCATTAGAGCTGCATCATAAAGAGGTGCTAAAGCTCTATGCGGCGAATTTATCTCAACTCATTTTTCGTAAACGCCAAGATGAGCGACTGCTTGAGTTTAATAAGCAACTAGAGCAGCGGGTTTTAGAGCGGACCGCTGAGTTGGCCTCGGCTAACCACGCCCTTGAAAATGCTAATCGCGCGTTAGAATCGGCAAACGCCCAATTAGAGCGCTTATCTATGATGGATGGATTGACGGGGGTGAGTAATCGTCGCTTTTTTGATTCTTCTCTTAATTCAGAGTGGGATCGCGCGCTAAGGCATCACAAGCGTTTATCATTATTGATGATAGATGTGGACAAATTTAAAGAGTTTAATGATTGTTATGGCCATATTGAGGGTGATAAAGCATTACAGCAAGTGGCCATGAGTTTAGTAAAACATGCCCGTCGCTCGGGTGAGGTGGTGGCGCGTTATGGCGGTGAAGAGTTTGCTATTTTGTTGCCGCATGTTTCCGATCAAGAGTTAACACACGTGGTGAACAATGTGCTTGCTGGGGTAAGGGAGCTCGCCATACCTCATAGCGCAAGTCAGATCAGTGAAGCGGTGACCATCAGTGTTGGTGTTGCGACGTTGTTTCCGGATAATACTTTATCGACCAATGATTTGATTGAAATGGCCGATAAAGCCCTATATCAGGCTAAGATAAAGGGCAGAGACCAAGCTGTTTTTGCCTAATACTCAATATCAATCAGCTTATCTATGTGGGCTATTTTTAGAATCTTCAGTACGGTGTCTGAGGGGTGTGAAATTTTCACTTGCCCATGATCGGACTTTTCCGTGTGCTCCTTAAGCAACAGCATCATGCCAAGGGCAGAGCTATCCATGTACTGAGCGTCACTGAGGTTAAGGTTGTAGATTAAACTTGGGCTTTGGTCTTGGTAGCAGGCGCGAAACTCACGGTGCAACGAATAATCAAAACGCCCTTTGATGATAATTTCTAACTCGGAGTCATTGTTAATTAATCGTTTGCTAATTGACATATTCCCACCCATCGGCGCTTAACACGGATTATTTCGCTCGCTCTAATCTAAAGCAAAATATAAAAAACTTATATATTTCTATTGAAATATAGCAGTGATTTTTCTAATTGCTTGTCTTTGCTTGGATAAAATTCACTATGTACTCACAAATATGATGGCTGGTGAGTAGCCTGTCAAGATCCTTGGTCGGTTGGCTTTTCGCTTTAATTAAAGCCAACCAATCTTCCAACAAAGGTTCAAAGCCACGCTTGTGCAGGGTACTTTGCCAGTCAGAAAATCCGATTGCAGTGGTTGCCCCGTCACGACAATGATGACCTGTGCGTAAATCGTCTATTTGCCAGTGCTCATTTTCTGCAAACGCTTCAATACGCTCAAATGTGCTACCGGCTAAACGGTTCATGTAGCCTTCTAACAGAATATCTTGGGTATTGATCCGCAAGTGTACGCTAGCTAGTTGCTGTTGTTTCATTTGATACTGGATATCGAGCTGCTCAACCTCGATGGCAGGAAAGTGTGCATAATAAAGCAAACTGTCTACCACATGAATAAAGTCATCATAGATAAAACGGCGGATGTCTCCGGGGAGGTCGTGACGATTTTTTTGCCATCGTAGGTGACGTAACTCAGCTTGCTTAAGGGGGGATAGCAGAGGCGCAAATCGGCGGTTAAAGCCGGTGTAGAGGATCGTGTTATGGGTATGGGCTAGGTTGACTAGCTCAGCAACCATTTGTAAATTGTCACTGATAGGTTTGTCGACTAAGGTGGCAATACCGGCCTGAATACTGGCTTTCGCTAACTCAAAATGGCTGGCTGTGGCACTGTGGATCATGATGGCATCGGGTTTACTTTGCACTAAGTCGGCAAAATGATGATAGGTTTCACTTATTCGGTATTGCGCTGCAAGTTTATCAAGTACTTGTGTATTACGGGTGCAAAATACTGGAATAATGTCCTGATGCTGACAAACAATGGGTAACCAAGCTTTTTGCGCTATGTCGCCAAGACCAACTAAGGCGATTTTGAGTGGTTGTGTCATACAGACTTCTCCGTTGCAATTAAACGATCCCATCACTTGATAGTGGTATAATAGTCTCATCTTTTATCTAAGCACTAGGGTTTGCGTGAAAAGTCGTCGTGTCTCACGTTGTTATTGGTTTTTTGTAGCGCTGCTCATGATCACCGCATTGGCTTCCTTGATGATAGGTCCACTGGCCTTTGGACCTTGGCAAAGCCTACAAACATTATTGGCGCTCATTTTTCCATTTATTGAAGGTGTCAGCGCGACACATACGGTTGTGATGGAAAGCTTGCGCTTGCCTCGAACTTTATTATGTCTTTTCATCGGCGCAAATTTGGCTATTTGTGGCGCCATGATGCAAGGCTTGTTTCGTAATGCGTTGGCCGATCCGGCGATCGTTGGGGTATCGAGTGGAGCGGCACTGGGAGCGGCAATAGCTATTTATACCAGCCACCTTTTATTCACCACATTACCGACCCTAGGACAGGAGTTATATATCGCTGGCGCAGCTTTTTTAGGCGGCACGGCGGTGACCTTATTGGTCTTGCGCATTGCGACAACGCGTTTGGGCACATCCGTGAGCGTGATGCTGCTTGCCGGCATAGCGATTACAGCCCTGTCAAGTTCAGGTATTGCAATCCTGTATTACTTTGCCGACGATACCGTATTACGCAATATTTTGGCTTGGCAGTTAGGCAGTTTAGTCGGGGCAAATTGGATCATGGTGGCCCTTTCAGCCTTGGTGGGGGGGCTGCTATTAGCGAGTATTCGTGCAACCGCGGCCCCGCTAAATGCCTTATTACTGGGGGAGTCGGAAGCCAGGTACTTAGGTGTTAATGTACAAAGATTGAAATACCGACTGATTGCGTTAACCGCGCTGGCCGTCGGCGTGAGTGTTGCTTGCGTGGGGTTGATTGGCTTTGTTGGCTTGGTGGTACCGCACTTGGTACGTTTGCTTGTTGGCCCCGATCACCGCAATGTACTGCCTCTGTCAGCCTTATTGGGCGCGTGCTTATTGTTGGTGGCGGATCTGATCGCGCGTACCGCATTAATGCCGATTGAGCTGCCCGTCGGGGTGGTTATGGGCATGATTGGCGCGCCATTTTTTATCTACTTGCTGTTACAGCAGCGCAATCATATGGTTTAGTATGCTCGACGTTATTGACGGCCATTTTAGCCGTGAAGGCAAAGTGATACTTGAAAAGATTAACTTTACCTTAAATAGCAATGAAATCGTTGCTTTAGTGGGGCCCAACGGGGCTGGCAAAAGTAGCCTGTTTAATTTAATTTGTGGTGAGTACTCGGATCAAGGTGAGGTCATACTGGATGGCGTGCCTCGTCAATCATGGTCTCATTTGTCATTGGCCGAAAAGATGGCCGTTTTGCCTCAGTCCTCACATTTAAACTTCCCATTTACAGCCCATGAAGTCGTCAGTATTGGTCGCATGAATAAGTGTTGTAACCAGACTGAAAATGAGGCCGTGGTTAATCAAGTGATGGCCATGTTTGATATCGACCACAAGGCAAATGCGATTTATACCTGTTTATCGGGTGGCGAAAAGCAAAGGGTGCAGCTGGCTCGGGTCGTGGTGCAAATCTGGGAGCCGCCAACGAATGGTGAGCGTTATCTCTTACTCGATGAGCCAACGGCAGCATTGGATTTATTTCATCAGCACCAATTATTGCAGCAGTTGCAACAGCTTCGTGACAGTCGTGTGGGTTGTTTTGTTATTCTTCATGATTTAAACCTGGCCGCGCGCTATGTTGATCGGATCTTGGTGTTAGACCAAGGGAGGTTGGTGGCACAAGGTGCACCGAGCGAGGTACTGACACCGGCTTTATTGCATGACGTGTTTCGTCTTGATGCACAAGTCATCGCTCATCCACAGCACGGCCACCCAGTTATCGTTTGTTAAGAGCTTAAAACTATGATTTCAGAGCAACAGATTGATATTTATGCGAATTGCTTATGGCAAGAAATGGCGATGTATTCACCCTTAAAGCCGGCCAGTTGCATTATTGTGCTTGGCTCTGTGGATATACGTAGTGCAGATTGCGGCGCAGCCTTGATGCGCTCGGGACTGGCTCCTTACATTGTTTTTTCTGGTAATTGTGGCCGCAACACGCAAGGCGTTTTTACTGCGACCGAAGCGCAATTATTTGCTGAGCAAGCGCGTTTAAAGGGAGTACCCCAGGCGCAAATATTGCTTGAGCCTAAGGCCACCAATACAGGAGAAAACGTGAAGTTCTCGATGGAGCTACTGGCACAGCAGCAAATTGAGGTTGAAAAGGTAATTTTGGTGCATAAAGATTTTGCGACTAAACGCGCCTATGCCACCTTTAAGCAACATTTCCCCTCGATCTCTGTTATGGTGACAGGCCCTAGGCTGAGTTATGCTGATTACCCTAACGATATCATAGATAAAGATTTATTAATTAACACCTTAGTGGGTGATATGCAGCGCATGAAACGCTATCCTGAGTTGGGGTATCAAATCCCTATGCCCGTCTCTGCACAAGCAGAGGCCGCATATGAAGCCCTAGTGGCTGCAGGATATACAGCGCAGCTAATCAAATAATATCATCAATGATAGGAGTGCAGATGAAGTCGAAATCAGTGGGAATCGTTGGAGCGGGCTACGTTGGTATGGCGGGCGCGTATGCCATCTACTTACAGCAGATCTGCAGTGAGATAGTTTTGGTCGATCTGGACAAAGCCCGCGCAGAGGGGGAAGCGCTCGACCTGATGCATGGCCAAGGCATCACCGGCCGCGTGAAAGTGAAAGCGGGTGATTACGCTGACTTGTCAAACTGTGATGTTGTTGTGATCACGGCGGGGGCTTCACAAAAGCCAGGCGAAACGCGCTTAGATTTGCTCAATAAAAATGCCGCTATCTTCAAAGATATCACAGCACAAGTCGATTTATATGCCCCAAATGCATTAGTGGTGATAGCTTCAAATCCCGTGGACATTACCACTTACTTATTTCAGCAGCTGACTCAGCGTCCTCATACTAAGGTGATGGGGACGGGCACTGTATTAGATACCAGTCGTTTAAGATCCTTATTAGGAGAGCACTATAATGTCGATCCTGCCTCCATTCACGGTTACATCTTAGGCGAGCATGGTGACTCTGAGTTTGCGGCTTGGAGTACCATCAATATTGGCGGCATTCCTGTTGCCGGTAATGAAGTGTTGGGCATTGCCTATCAGCAAGATCAAATGGAAGACTTATCTCATCAAGTTAAACATGCAGCCTATAAAATAATCGAGGGAAAGGGCTACACCAATTGGGCTATCGGGGTGGTGATTGCAAAGTTAGTCTCAATATTACTGGCTGATAGAGCGTCCATTCAACCTATCAGTGTTCGCTTAAATGGTGAGTATGGCATTAGCGATGTGTGCATCAGTGTCCCGACAAAAATCGGTATTAAAGGGGTTGAACAAGTTGTTGAGCTTAATTTAAGTAAGGATGAGCTGAAGAAATTACGTCAATCCGCTGAAGTATTAAAGCAAAATATAGCGAGTATTGATTTTTAAATGGAGAGCTATCACGCCATGATGCAATGGCGTGACTGGCTGTTAATTGAGATGGTATCCCTGTGGCTAAGGGAGCTCAGCTAAGCTATGCGCTTTTTTACCACCGTATTTGATTTTTGGCTGCGCTCTACATCAATGAACTCTGTGCGACCCGTTTCTGCATTATACCAAAGTACACGTGTGCCGAAGCCTTGGCCATCAGCTGCCCGTAGCATGTTTAAAAACATGTCGGTTGAGTTAGCCAGATGGACATCTTCTAACATCTGCATAAATGAAAAAATGGCGTCTCTAAAATAGTCAGCCGTGCAGTTGACCGGAAACATCAAGCGCAAGTTCATTTCATCATGACTCCCCGTCATCGTGTAGTTGAGACAGGCATGCATAGAGAAAATGGTGACTTTTACCGAGCCGTCTTTATTACGCAGTTGAAAGGGATCTTTGGCATGGATCATTTTTTGGTACAGTTCGGTTTCAATCAACTGTTTTAATGGTGCAATAAATGATTCGCGTGCGGGATCAACTTGCGTTTCAAAAAACGGCTGGGTGAGTTCCATCGTGACGCCACAAGGCAGTAACCAGTCATAGCGAGCGAGAGCGCCAGTCGGACGATAATGTCCTACACTGGCCTGACAGCTTATTTGCTTAAACTGATTACATAGGGGTTGATAGACGGTGCTATCGAGATGGGGGAGAACCTTAAAATCAATGCCAAACATGTTTGTTCACTCTTTGGTGACTATGAAACAGTAAGCAGTACAGTAAGCTCTGTACTGCCTCATTTGGTTATTCTAAGCAGATAACAAGCGCCGCTTTATCTTGACCCCAAGTAATGGGGATCACGAATGAACGTATCTCTCGCGGTAGTTTGATATCTTCCAATTGCCCTTTCACGATGACGGGGACCGAAATCACAAACTCTGGGCCAAGATCACGCCGTGCGTTACCTGAAACCGTGTTCGCCACTTCACCAACCACATCACAAAGGTTGTCATCTTCGAGATCTTCTTCACCTAGCGCTTGCAGTAGCTTAGCCAGTAAGCGACCAGGTGCTGAGAAATAAACACAGCCTTTACGCGCGCCCGCAATACCTATGATACCTGTGTAATCAAACGCAACTTTAGTATCACTTGAAACGAGGTAAGGCACGCCAACATCAACTTGCTGTCCAGCAAAGGTGCTAAAGAAGTATTTCGTCCCTTCTATAAATACTTGTAATTGTTCTTCTTTCATTCTTTTTAAATATCCTCTAGCAATTGCTCAAAAGCATCGTTGAGCTCGTCTTCCGTAAACGGTTTACAAATGAAACCTCGTGCGCCAATAGTAAGAGCGCGAATAGCGGTTGCTTTGTCTGCTAATGCTGACACCACCAAAATTCGAGTGTCAGGTTTAACTTCAAGTATTTTCTCAATACTTTCAATGCCATCCATTTCAGGCATGGTTAAATCCATAGTGATAAGATCAGGCTGTGTTTGCTTTACTAGCTCAACCGCTTCTAGTCCGTTACATGCACTGCCAACAACTTCCAGATCACCAACTTTATTACTGCGTCGGATTTTTCGACGGATAATATTTGAATCATCAACTATTAACAACTTCATGCTAGACCTGTTCTACCCCAATATTTTGTTCTGTTTCATTATAAGTTTTGGTTGTCGTAGTAATTTTACCCGGCAAAATGATTTCAAAACGACAGCCTTTATTTTGTTTGTAGCTTAACTTCATCTTACCACCAGCCTCAACCACAGACTGCTTGATAACATCTAAACCAACACCGCGACCTGCGTGCATAGACACGTCTGATGCCGTAGAGAAGCCAGGTTGGAAGATGAGGTTTAAGATTTCCGCGTTAGACATTTTCTCAATATCTTGCTCGGATACCAAATCGTTTTTCAAGGCATGGCGCTTAATTCTATTAACAGATAAGCCCGCACCATCGTCCACGATGATTAATGAATAGTTACCATCTTCTTTTTGCTGGAAGAGAGCTTTAACGGTACCTTGAGGCGATTTACCCAGTTCAACACGCTTATTTGGCTCTTCGATACCGTGAACCACGGCATTACGAACAAGCTGAACAGCCACTTCACGCACTTTGCGGATATAGGCAGGTGGAACATGATGGCTGTCTAGACCTTGGGTCACGAGATTCACCATCTTATTCTCATCCTCAGCAACACGCTTAACCAAGGTGTTGATTTCTGAGAAAGACTGCATGTTAGGCGTGGCTGCTGGCTGGATATCTGAATGTTGATCATTGATATTGGCGATTTGCTCACTGAGCAAGCGTAAGCTACCAATTTGAGAGAACAGCTCATCCAGTTTTACGGTGAAAGGCAAGAAGCTATTACCCGAGATTTCATCACTGTTTTTAATCTCAGTGAGCACGTCTTCCATTTCATGGGTTTTCTTCTCAACAGGAGAGACTTCAAGTGCCGCAGCATCACCCTTAATTGAGTGAATGATGCGTTGGAATTGAACCACTTTGGCCATGTAAGCTTGGTGATCTTGGTTCGATGACTTCAACTCTTCATTGATCAAGTTGATGCCATCACTGGCCTTGTCTAGGAAGTCAATAAAGGCGCTCTTTTCAATACTCAGTATGCTGACTAGGCTATCAACTTCACCTTTGGCCTTGGTCTTCGCCTCTTCAAGCTCACGCTCAAGCTCTACCTCAATGGTACGGTCCATTACGGTTACCAGTACATGAGATACTAATTTGTTAACCCTTACACGGTTAAACTGGAAGGAGAGGTATTTGGTTTCAAATAAACCACTACTACTTAACAGGTTAACTTCAATTTGTTTTAGCGGGTTTAAGCTTTGAATGAGGTTTTCGTTTACGTGCTCTTTAAACAATAAGCCGATGTAATCTTCAGAAAGTTGCAACTCACTGTCTGATACCATGTCTTTTAGTAGTACCGCCAGTTTTTTGCCGTCCAAATCTTCACGACCAAAGATGTTGACCAGCTCGCGCGAGTATTGCGATCCGATGATAAGCTCTTGGTCAAGAAGGAATAGACCTTCTTTTACCGTACTTAAAATCTCAGAGTTTTCCTTTTGAGCCAGTTCTAACTCTTCATCGTTCTTTTTCAAACGGCCAACGAAAATGAACATGATAACGAAGAAGTTAAGAATCGCTGCCAGTACAGCAGCTGCTTCTACGTATTGCAGCATTTGGGTTTTTTCGTTTGCCTGCTGCTCCATGTAACGTGTTAGGTCATTCATGAATTTAAGTAGGGTGGCGTTGGTTTCTTTAACCGTAGCAATAGACTCATGGATATCGAGCAGTGAAACTTGCTTGCTGCCATTACTGATAATTGGCCCTAAAATCTCGCGATATTGTTGCCACAGTTGTAAACCCGCATCTACCGATTGCATCGCGGCTTCGGAGTTAACCGGTTTTACCTCTATCATTTCGGTATCATTGATGTCCGTGACAGGAACCATGCCGCCTTCTTTCAACGCAACTAATGTCACGTCAAATAGGCCAAAGGTATCAGCGAACTCTTGGAAGTTTTCGGTGACATCGAGGTTAACCGCTAGGTCATCTTGTAATTCGTACAGAGATTTGAGCAGTTTTTGCGTCAACATACCTTGTCGACCGGCTAAATTTACACTTTCAGTTTCTTGTTGAATTTCTTTAGACACGAAATAGTTCAGCGCTAACACACAGGTATCTAAAACAAGAAATAGGGTAATTGCAGCTACAATACCGCGGTATTTGCCTAAATCGTGCAACAACATGGTTTAACTTCCTTATACAAAGCTATTGAAGATTTAAAATATCTTTATAAACAATAGGTTTTAATGTTCAACACATTTAATTGCCAGAATATAGCATGGGGTATTTCGAAAACCTAGTTACAACAATTCGCTATGTGAGCTTCAGCAAGTAAAGGGAGCAATGTTAAAGCCAGACTGATTGATTATAGTTGCCTTTGCTGGATTAGCTTAATAAGTTGTTGGACACCTTGTATTTCGGCTTGTTCTAGTGCGTTGACTTCACATTGCAGCGCTTTTTCGACTTCATCCAAGGTGAAACCTGATGAGAAACAAGTGTCTAAGGTTTGCTTGAGTAAGCTAACTGATACCTTCTTGTGAACGTTGATATGTTCGTTGAGTTGCTCGAGTAACAGAGGTAATGAAGATTTGGTTTGTTGGGGTAATGAAAAGCGCATTAGATTTCCTTTGTTTACGAGCTTATGGGTGACTTGCCCTTGCAATTATTATTCTTTATTCTGCCTTAATTTCTACAATAAACCCAATCCTGCACTCGAAGAGCAAGTGTGCTGAGATTTGGTTGACAAAGGGTTAGGTCGTCTAAAAAGGATAAAGTCACCATGAGTGTGCAAGCATATATGCAAAAACTGGGTCAGGATGCTCGCGCGGCATCAAGACAAGTAGCTGCAGCGACATCGGGTACAAAGAATAGTGCATTGTTGGCGATTGCCGATGCATTGAATGATACCCGAGAATATTTAATTGCTGAAAATGCAAAGGATTTACAAGCTGGACGTGAAAAAGGCTTAGATGATGCCATGATTGACCGTTTAGCGCTGACCTCGCAAGGGGTTGATAAAATGATTGAAGGCCTACGTCAAGTCGCTGCGTTGCCAGATCCTTGTGGTGCGATTACCGATTTAAATTACATGCCTTCGGGGATCCAGGTAGGCAAAATGCGTGTGCCCCTTGGTGTTATTGGTATCATTTATGAATCGCGTCCTAATGTGACGATTGACGCTGCAAGCTTGTGCCTTAAATCGGGCAATGCAACGATTTTACGTGGGGGAAGTGAGGCTATCCACTCCAACCGTGCCGTTGCTAAGTGTATTAAAGCCGGTCTGCAACAAGCAGGCTTACCGGAAACGGCCGTTCAGGTTGTTGAAACCACAGATCGCGCAGCGGTAGGTGAATTGATCACCATGGATCAATACGTGGATGTGATTGTTCCACGTGGTGGTAAAAGTTTAATTGAGCGTATTTCGCGTGATGCAAAAGTGACGGTGATCAAGCACCTTGATGGTATCTGTCACGTTTATATTGATGACCAGGCTGATCTTGATAAAGCGTATGACATTGCAATTAATGCCAAAACCCACCGTTATGGTGTGTGTAATGCAATGGAAACCTTATTAGTTCATCAGGATGTCGCAACAGATATCCTACCGCGATTGGCGCAGGGTTACGCAGAAAAAGGGGTTGAGCTACGAGGATGTGAGCGAACTTGTCAAATCATCTCAGCCACTCCTGCAACGGAACAAGACTGGGCAACGGAATACCTGGCACCGATTTTATCCATTAGAGTGGTTAAAGATATGGACCAAGCCATGGATCATATCGCCCAATATAGCTCTGCTCATTCTGAATCGATTGTGACGCAAGATTACTCTAAAGGACGCCGCTTTATTACCGAGGTTGATTCTAGCTCGGTTATGATCAATGCCTCTACCCGATTTGCCGACGGTTTTGAATACGGCCTTGGTGCAGAGATCGGTATTTCAACCGATAAGATCCACGCCCGTGGCCCAGTTGGGCTAGAAGGATTAACCTCTCAGAAGTGGGTTGTGTTAGGAGATGGCCACATTCGTCAATAGGCCCAGCCTTCAATGGATCAAAACAAAAATGCCGAGCAATTAGCTCGGCATTTGTCACTGATAGGCTACAGTCGCCTAACTCGTGTAGATTCAATCCTAACTCACCGACGTTAGTCGGTGGTTATCATTAGCGACTGTAACGAATTTCAACACGCTTGTTTGCTTGTTGGCCTTCTTTTGTCTCGTTTGTCGCAACAGGTTGCTCTTCACCGTAACCTCTAGCCGTTAGGCGAGATGCTTCTACACCTTGGCTGATCAAGAAGTTTCTGACTGATTCCGCACGTTTTTGCGATAGCATCATGTTGTATTCTGCGCTGCCTGTGCTTGAAGTATGGCCTGCCACTTCTAGGTCACCTTGCTCACGAACTAGGCGTGACGCTACGGCTTCAAGGATAGCTTTGGCTTCTAGAGTCAATTGAGCTGAACCTTCAGCAAAAACGACACCAGGTAGGCTTTCAACTTGTACAAATGGCGCATCTTTTGGCATTTCAGCAATAATACGCTTAACTTCTTCAGAACAGTACATGTCAGCGTCAGCTTGGTACTTAGCTGCGCGATCAGCAGCTGCTTTAGCGGCATTGTATTCAACTTCATATAGCTCACCATCTTTTGAAATGGCAAGCATTTTGTTGGCTTGCTCTAATGCCAGTGCGGCATTGTGAACAGCGATGATACATTGACCACTTGACGCGGCTTCAACCTGATCTACAGTTTGTTGAATAGGTTCAACACTTTTGCTTGTTGAACAACCTGCAAGAACGGCAGCAGCGGCAGCTGTGAAAAGTAGTTTTTTCATTGATTTTCCTTATTTTAGGTTTACATTGGGACTACAAAAAATTAACTATTAGCTATAACTTAGCTATTTTCCACTATTCGATCAAATAAAAAATATGATTTTTTACTGATTTTATTTTGCCTTTTTGACAAGACCGTGAACGAGAAAGGGATAAAAACAGGTCGCATTGTTGGTGTGGGCTATCGGGTCATTTAATATCACAGCAAAAGCAATGATTTATCTGTGATTTATTTGTCGTGATGCAACCTTCATTTTTTAACATCTTTTCGTATTAAAGTTAAAGATATTGGCATGACAGCCGATTCAAACCTAGATTATTAATAAAGCTGACCCATGAGTCAGCAAGAATAATGTAGCTAAGGTCTAAATTAGTACCCCTATGCGAAGGCTGGGCTGGTTTAGCTCTGTGCGACTGTTCAAATTAGACTGCTGCAAATGATGAGGATGCAAAATGACGTTAAAGACTAAAGTATGGGGCATGGCAGTGTTAACGCTGGTTGCTTTGCTTGGTGTAATGCTAATGGGCCTTTACACTTTGAGGCAAGCCAGTGATGCCGATAATAAATCCCGAATTTATCAGTTGTTAAAAAGTACTTATTCCACTGTCAACCAGATAGAAGGCTATGTTGCTGCGGGAAAAATGACAGATGAGCAGGGCAAAGAGTTAGCCACTCAGATTTTGCGTGAGAACAAGTATAATGATTCTGAGTACGTTTATGTTGCTGATGAAAACATGGACTTTATCGCCGCCCCCCATGATCCTCAATTACACGGCACCAGCTTTCATGATTTTAAAGATGCCCAAGGTGGCAGCGTTGGTCAAATATTGTTAGACGCAGTAAGAGGGCAGCCGAATGGGATAGTTGAATATGAATGGACATCACGTAACGCCGATGGCGATGTGGCAGAACTACTTTCTGTTGCTCAGGTGTCTAAACGTTGGAAGTGGGCCGTGGGAACAGGCATACGCTCTACCGAGGTGGATGCGCGCTTTTGGGCTTCGGCCAGAGTGCAGTTAATTTTATGCTTAATTATTGCCGCGGTGTTAGGGTTTATTATTATCACCACCATTCGCAAGATCATGACGGATCTGGGCGGCGAGCCTGAAGAGGTGCTCACGCTAGTGCGAGCGGTAGCGGGAGGAGACCTGTCTACTAAAGTGAAGTCGGCAGATACGTACAGCCCATCGAGTATTTATGGCTCAGTGGTATCAATGCAAGCGTCACTTCGTGAAATCATGAATAGTGTATCAGCGGCAACGCAAGAGTTGAGAAATGAAGCAACCAATGCTGACAGCCGCTCAAGTCAAGTTGATCAAGTGTCCGATGCCCAGCGCAGCGAGACCGACATGGTGGCCACATCCATGACCGAAATGTCGTCTTCGGCACGCACCGTTGCAGAAAGTGCCAATAATGCAGCGGCGTCCACTCAAGAAGCCGATGCCGAAGGCCAAAGAGCGCAAGGCATTGTCCTTAACTCAGTTAGCTCGATTGAAGGGCTCGCCTCTCAAATTGACGAAGCTGCACAAGTGATTGGTGAGCTAGGGCGAGATGTCGATAACATCGTATCTGTGTTGGATGTGATTCGTGGCATCGCCGAGCAAACCAACTTGCTTGCGTTGAACGCAGCTATTGAAGCGGCACGTGCTGGCGAACAAGGACGAGGCTTTGCTGTGGTCGCAGATGAGGTTCGTAACTTGGCTAAGCGTACCCAAGATAGCACGGCTGAAATCCAACAAATGATAGAGCGCTTACAAACGGGCTCGCAAAAAGCCGTCAACTCGATGGAAAATAGTAAAACATCGAGTATTGATACGGTTTCGGGGGCCCAAGAAGCGGCGCAAGCATTACAGCAAATTGCAGACTCTCTTGGCACCATTACCGAGATGAATCATCAAATCGCCAGCGCTGCTGATGAGCAAACTAAAGTGGGGGATGATATTTCTCACCGAATTAACTCCATTGCAGATAGCTCCCATAAAGCGGCGGAATTAGCCAGAGAAAATAGAGCATCAACCAATGTGATTATGGATCTCGCTGATAATCTAGAGCAGCAAATTAGCAAGTTTAAAGTGAACTAAGTGAGTTTGTTCTAAGTGTTGACGCGGCCCGTGGGCCGCGTTTTTTTTTTGCGCTCTGTTACCTCGTGAGTGGTATCTGATCACGGAAGGCGTTACTATCTTGGACTGAATCGAGCTAGGAAATGTAATTGTTTGACTAGTGGCAAGAAGTGGAGCCAATAATGAGTGATTTTGAACAACAACTAAAAGCAATGGAAGATGAAGCGGCCAACGAGACGCCGTTACCCAGTATTGAAGAGCAGCGTGCTATCGTCGAAAAACTAAAAGCGCTGGAAGAGAAAGGGGAATTGACGCCTGAAGTGATGGCTGAATTTTTCGCCGCTTACAGTGATGAAACCAACAAAGTTAAAAATATGGCGGGTAACGAAGAAGAATAAGTAAGCTGGCAAGCTAACCTAGGCCTTAAGGTTAGCTTGCTCAGGTCTTTATTGAACTTGTTGCCAAGCCCATTCAAGCCAAGGCATCAAGGCCTCTAAATCGGCTTGTTCTACTGTGCTTCCACACCAAATACGCAGACCATCGGGAGCGTCACGGTAAGAGCCGATATCGTACGCCACTTGCTCTGCTTCAAGCAATTTCATCATTTGTTTTACTTGCTCTGGGGTGGCTTGCAAGGTTAAACAAACACTGGTATTGGAGCGAGTTTCTGGCGTTTGTGCAAGAAAGTCAATCCAATCATGTTTGGCGACAAAGGCTTCTAGCACCGCTAAATTTGCCGTTGATTTGGCAATGGCAGCCGGTAAACCACCTATTGATTCTACCCAATCTAGCGCATCTTGATAATCAGCAACACACAACATAGAAGGCGTGTTAATTGTTGCACCACTAAAAATACCTTCAATTAACTTGCCTTTTGCGGTTAATCGGAAGATCTTTGGCAATGGCCAGCTTGGCTGATAACTTTCTAAACGTGCAACCGCTCTCGGGCTTAGAATAATGACACCATGTGCCCCTTCTCCGCCAAGTACTTTTTGCCAGCTAAAGGTAACGACATCTAGTTTTTCCCACGGCATTTCCATAGCAAATACCGCTGATGTCGCATCACAAATCGTCAGGCCTTGACGATCGGATTTGATCCAATCGCCGTTGGGTACTTTGACGCCAGATGTCGTGCCATTCCAGGTAAAAACGACATCATTATCTTGATTGATTGCGCTCAAGTCAGGTAGTTGGCCATATTTGGCAAAATGCGTGTTAACGTTAGTTAATTTTAACTGTTGGCTAATGTCGGTGTACCACTCTTGGCCAAATGATTCCCAAGCCGCAATATCTACGCCTCGTGCACCTAACATAGACCACATGATCATTTCCATCGCACCAGTATCAGAGCCTGGCACAATACCAACGCGATAGCCTTTTGGTAAATCGAGCAGTTTGGCTGTGTCTTCGATGGCCTTTTGCAATGCGTTTTTGCCTATGGCTGCGCGATGAGAACGACCGAGTGTTTCGGTATTGAGTGCGCTTAAGTCATAGCCTGGACGTTTACTACAAGGGCCAGAAGAGAAGTTTGGATTAGCGGGTTTTGTTAATGTGGTCATATCTGCCCAGGGTTCCTTTCAATTTGCAAGCGTTGCCTATGTACAGGGTGACAGGCGGATATCACCCTGTGAATAGATGTCATTAATGGCGCTCAAAATATCACGAAGCCTTGACTTTAATCTATAGTTTTAGCAATAGCTTTGGCATTTAGGACAGATTATAAAAAATATAAGGATGCAAGCATGGCAATCAATATTACCGAGCAGGAAAGAGCCCTGCTTAAAACGATCAGCATACCGCCACGACCTGAAGTGTTATTAACGGTGTCGGAGGAAGCCCGTAAGCCTGAGCCGAATGTGGCTGTGATTGCTAAAGCGGTGAGTTCCGATGTCGGGATCGCTTCTGCTGTTTTACAAGTGGTTAATTCCGCTGCGTTTCGTCGAGCCAAGGAAATAGAATCGATTCAACAGGCGGTGATGATGTTGGGGCTTAAGCGGATCATTCCGTTAGTCAAAGCCGTGGCGTTAAAATCCAGTATGTCCAACCATCCGTTATTAGATGACTTTTGGCAGCAAGCGACGACCATAGCTCAAGCCTGCTCGGGGGTTGCTAAGTTATTAGGTAAAGAAGAACTCATCGATAATGCCTATATGCTTGGGCTCTTTCATATGTCAGGCGTGCCGGTGATGATGCTAGGCTTCGAGCAGTATCCGGATCTTTATCAACAAGTGGATGATCTCGGTTGGCCTGAATTGACCGAACAAGAGCATAAAACCTTTGGTACGGCGCATACTACCCTAGGCGCATTACTATCCCAGCAATGGTTACTCCCTAAAGCGTTAGTGGAAATCATCTATTACCAGCAAGATGCCGCAGGTTTTTATCAATCAAAAGAGCTGCCTGGTGTTGCATTAGATTTACTGACTATCTTGAAAATTGCCCGTCACGTTGCCATGAAGAGTTGTCAGTCTGAATGGTTGACCGTGCAAGAGCCTATTGCTGAATATTTGGGGTTGGATGATATTGGGCTAGAGGAACTATTAGATCGCGCTGATGAGGGCTTACATCAGTCAAGTCGTGCCGGTTAATCGAGAAGCATGCGCTGATTCGCAGCCAGATGGTGATTAATTCAGCAGTTAAACATAATTTGTAACAAAAGGCTTTACCTTTAAAAATCATTTGGTATTATCTGCCTCGTTGTTCAGCAGGGGTGTAGTTCCAACGGCAGAACGTCGGATTCCAAATCCGAATGTTGGGAGTTCGAATCTCTCCACCCCTGCCAAATTCTAAAAGCCTGACCTTTATGGTCGGGCTTTTTTCGTTTTACGATATCTTTTTGTTTACTCTCCCGTCTTGCTTTTTTCAAGTCGTGTTTTGCGGCCAATTTCGTTACTATTCATGTCCAATTTTGATTTTATTTGGCCGTAATGGATCAGTATCACGCGTATTTACTTCATGAAATGGGGATCACCCCTTGGCAGTTGAATGCTTCGTCAATGGCTGAGCCCTCAGCGAAGGGAGCGACGACCTTGCCGACGACTTTGCCTAAGCCTGATGGCGGCGCGCCGATGGCAGAGCCTGTGGCGACTTCGCCCCTTGATTTATCTTGCTATGAGATAGTCATTCTTGCTGAGCCAACGGCCCTTAATTCGGATTTTGTGGTCGCGGTGCTTAAATCTATGGGGCTGGAGCCAAGTCAAGCCAAAGTGTTATCCATGGATGAGTTCGCGGCTTACCGAGGAGCCATGGCGAAGTGGTTATGGTCGACTCAAGGCGAGATACCCGCCTTGCCTGATAGCAAGGTTATTTTCTCACCAAGTATCGCACAAACCAGCCGAGATCAAGCTGCCAAGCGCACGCTATGGGGCCAAATTAAGTCTTATTTGTCAGGTGAAGGGAATAGATGACGCAATTGAATAACATAGGTGGGAGTATCGTCCCCATGGCCTTAAGTGACCTTGCTAGGGTTTATCAAATTGAGCAGCGTGCCCACCTTTGGCCATGGAGCGAAAATACCTTAAGCGGCAATTTCGGTACGCGATACTTCAATCATGTGTTGCAGCTTGAACAGCGGGTGGTCGGTTACTACATCGCGAGTCAAGCAGGTGTTGAAGCGACATTGCTTAACATTGCGGTTGAGCCAGACGTTCAAGGGGCAGGATATGGTCGTATGCTATTACAACATTTAATTGACCTTGCAAAACAAAAGCAGTTGGAAGAAATTTGGCTAGAAGTGCGGGTCTCTAATGTCGCGGCTTACCAGTTATATCAACAGCTCGGGTTTGTTGAAGTCGATCGTAGAAAGGGATATTACCCCGCACAGGAGGGACGCGAAGATGCCATTATTATGTGCTGTTACCTGTAAACCTTATTCTTCTCTCGTCATCCTCGCTTTGTTATTGATGACAACTGGGGTGCACGCTGCGCGTGATATTTATAAATATCAAGATGACGAGGGCAATTGGGTATTCAGTGATATCCGTCCAAAAGTGGAATTTGACGTCTCTCATCAGCAAGTTGCCGAGCCAGACATTTCGCCGGTTCGTGTGCTACATAAGGTCAGCGAAGGAAATCAATCGGCCCAAATTATCGCCGTGAATAATTACGCCATGCCGGTGACCCTAAGTTTGTCGTTTACTCAACTGGATAATGCGAAGCTGTCTAAACCGTTAACTGAATTATTTCACCTTGATGCCAACTCGCGCCAAGCCATATTAGACGTGATGCCAGCAGCCCCTGGCCAATGGCGTTTTCAGTATCAATATAGCTTTACACCTGGCTCGTTTAATCCCAATTACGACGCTAATTACGCTTATCAGGTTCCGTTTTCTCTTACTCAAACAACTCAAGTGTCGCAGGGCTTTAATGGCGCCTTTACTCATAGTGAACCCCATAGTCGTTATGCCATTGACATTCCTTTACCCGAGGGAACGCCGGTATTGGCCGCTCGGGCGGGTGTGGTGGTTGAAGTGGTGGAAAACAATACCGGAGCGGCCACGGCGGACTTTGCCAAAACTAAAGCAAACGTGGTGCGTTTGGCCCATGATGACGGCAGCATGACGGTTTACGCACATTTAAAAACGTTTTCATCCAAGGTGAGGGTCGGGCAGCGGGTTAATAAAGGCCAAACCTTAGCGCTCTCTGGAAATACAGGGTTTAGTACAGGCCCCCATCTTCATTTTGCGGTCCAAATCAATCAAGCTGGCGAGCTGGTTGCGGTGCCTTTTTTATTGGACATAGAAGGCCAAGCGGTAGCGCCGAGTAAGTCGATGAGGTTTTCCGCAGGCTCGCCTTGAGCGACTCACTGTCATCAGGCCGCCTAGCCAATGGGGTTGAGTTTGAGCTAAACGTTGAGGTTTTTGCTTAATGAAGCGTTTAGTGGAATAATCTCGCCGATAGCCAAGGAGCCTTGTGATGATCACGAAAAACCAACTTAAATTAATCAATTCCCTTGCTCAAAAAAAGTACCGTAAGCAACACGGGCTTTTTTTAGTGCAAGGCGAAAAAAATGTGGTTGAGCTGTTTCGCTCCGACTACGAGTTGCACCAAGTGTTTGCAACTGAGGCGTTTGTTAGCCAACACCAAGGTGAACTAAGGGCTAAGCATGTCGTGATCACCACCCCTGACGCCCTTGCTAAAGCCGGCACATTCAGTTCCAATAATAGTGCTCTTGCCTTGGTCAAGGTACCTAGCCAGTCTGATATTGATGTCGATACGGCTAATAAGTTACTGCTTGCATTAGATGGGGTTTCCGATCCTGGTAACTTGGGCACCTTGATCCGTTTGGCTGACTGGTATGGCATTACCGACATCGTTGTTAGCCAAGACAGTGCCGATTTTTATAATCCTAAAGTGATCAGCGCGACCATGGGGTCTTTTTGTCGGGTGCGTTTACATCGTCTAGACTTGGCCGCGTTTCTTAATCAGCAAACTTGCCCTATTTATGGTGCTTTTTTGGAAGGGGAGAATATACACCAAGCTAAACTAGCCCAATCTGGCATCATAGTGTTAGGCAGTGAGTCTCATGGTATCCGTGGGGCCGTTGCCGACTCCATCAATCATAAAATAACGATCCCGAATTTTGGTCAAGCCGAGTCACTTAATGTGGCAATGGCTGGGGCCATCATCTTAGATAATTTTAAGCGTAACTAATCAGGCCAATTAGCCCTGAAGTTAAACTAACTGGGATATTATTCAGATCAAGGCCAGTAAGCGCCTTGGGTTAAACCAAATTGCGTATCATTGTCATACTGAGCTTCTTTAGCGGGCAGCTGCGTGTCTAACATTTGCTGTGCCAAGGCTTGTGCTTGCGCTTTGACGATATCGCAGCTTGACTGGGCAGGCAATTTCAAAACGGCTTTTTCAATATCAGCAAGGGTTTCTATTGCAATGGTTTTGTGGCCATTTAGGTGATCTTGCACCCCTTGGTAAAAATCGTGCCAGGGGGCTTGTACTGTATCGGGGGCACTGGCTTGATCCAACCACCGAGGTAAATTGTAATCTGCTTTTAGCCAAGTATTTACATGGGAAATGCGACAGCCTTTGTTAGATTGCTCGGTAATAAAAACCCAATCTTTTTGCCACTCGTTGCTGTTATGAAAGGTGCGAGTTTGTGCAAAGTGGGCGTTTTGCTTACTCAGCTGCTCTAGTACGGCTTCGGTGCTTTGACCATAAAAACCTATGTGTTTGTAACGAATGGTAATCTCTGGCGCAGCCAGTGAGGCCTGAGAGATAAGCAAGCAGGAAAGAACAAACCAGACACGTAAACTGAATAACTGCATTTCGACTTCTTTATTGTGTTGAGTTATCTGCTGAATTTAGCATATCTGTTTATTATATATTGGGTTGTCGTACTTGGTGCGTGATACGACGCAAAAAAGATAATAAAAAGGCCTCATTTTGAGGCCTGAAGGGTACCAGTAAGGGGACTTAGGTACCGTTTGTAAAACGTTAAATTACTTCGAGAGAGCTAATCTTGCTAGCTAATGATTGCTGAAAAGGTGCTGAGTCTTTGGAGCAATTGTACTAAGTATGACCATGGCAAATACCAAAGGTTCAACGTTTTTTGTTTGTTTATTGAATTTTTTTAATATATTTTTTTAAACTGACTTAAAAAGCGAGTTAAATCAATGTTTTTTGATTTTTTTAAGTGCAAGGCTTGAGACTTAAGGTGTGCTAACTCCAGTGCTTGTGTCTGGTTGCTGGCAAAGACTATCCAGTTACCCGAACTGACATGACAGCCGTATAAATGACAAAAATGTCGGCGCAGGTTGTGTGCAAATAATTGGCTTTCACTGTGTTCGTGCCAACAATTTAGAATAAGGTAGCCTTGTTGTTTTAACTGTGCGCAACAAGCTTGCAGAAATGCATCGCTCAGTTGGGTTTCGTCGACGCCCGTTGCTTGATAAATATCGGCATAGAGCAGATCTACCTTCTTATTAGGTTGGGTTAGGTAGTGATTGGCATCATCATTCACTAAGGTGATTTTTTTTCCATGAGGCAGGCGAAAAAAGCGCAAGGCAAGATCAATGACGGTGCTTCTTAGCTCAACGGCGGTAATGTTTATGCCGGCTACGCTGTGATGCAATGCATTGACTAGGCACCCGCCACCGAGTCCCAATACTAAGGCCCGTTTGGGCTCGATAAATAGCAAAGAAAGTAGCATTGCCTGAATGTATTCATGCTCTGGCATGGTGGGAGATTGGCTGTTTTGACGACTTTGTTCATCCCCTGGGCCAAAAGACAGCTTGCGTATGCCGTCTTCCTCGATCACCAGTAAGGGACCCCAATCGTCTTGCCCTTGAAAGAGTATTTTATTGCTCAAGAGAGTTCCTAAAAGCGGACATTATTATGGCTAATGCTGCGTGGGTCAATGAGCTCATTGCTTGAGTCATAGATGAAAAGTGAGCTAGCAGTAATTTTTTGGTTGAAGTGAACGATTGTTCTCGCACTCCCATTCTCGCTTTAATATATTAAATTGATTGTTTTTAGAAGAAGTAGTGATTTCATGTTTGGTACCGTTATAGATGTTAACTCTGTCACCCAAGAGGGCGTCATACGCTGTGAAGAGGGTGAGCGTTATCCCTTTCCTTTGGTGTTGTGGCAGGAGCGCTCGCCCCTTCGAGTGATGGACAAGGTCGAGTTTTTTGTTGAACAAGGGGTAGTCAAGTTTGTTGCTGCTAAGAAGCTAACCTTTAGTCATATTGACGAAGCAGAAACCACTGCGCCACAAGAGACGCCAACCTCGCCGCCTGAAGTTGATGAAATCGCGTCCGTTGAATCTGTGTTGCCTGAAGAGGGCGCCGAACAAGCGCAGCCGAGTTCACCCCCGCTAACCGACTCAGCGACAGCGTCGCAAACTGTCCCTGCCACCATTTTGGATATAAACGAAGCAGAGCAAATCGGCCTGCTAAAAGGTGAAGACGATCAGCGCTATGAGTTCCCTTTGTCCCTGTGGCAAGGCGCTAAGCCACCAAGGGCGTTGGATAAAGTGGATATCGTGCTGGAGCAAGGTGAAGTGCGACACGTGATATTAATGGGAACGCAAGTTGCGAGCTCAACACCGCCTGAAGGACAGCTTAGTGAAACCATCAATCAAGCAGGGAAAAATGTGGCCGCGAATGCAGTAAGGTCACCAGATACTTCTTCCCTAGCCATCGTCAGTCTTATCTTTGGTATCCTTGGTTTGTTCTTTTTTGGTTCATTAATTGCCGTGATCTGTGGCCACATTGCCCGCAGTAATATTCGTCAAAGTCAAGGTAAGCTGGCCGGAGATGGCATGGCATTAGCGGGATTAATCATGGGCTATTTAAGCCTGTTTTTAACGTTTGGCTTGGTGGGTATTGCCATGATGGGGTTGGCCTTTGAAGGCCACTTCTAGGCTTGATAGCTCAGGGGAGGCCCCTGACTATTTATCTTCTAATGTGGTGAGATAAGCGTATCCTAACTGGCTCATTTGTTTTCGTATCCAGCCCTCGCGCTTTATTTGGTAAGCGGAGGGCCGAGCTGCATTAAATCGATAGGGATTGGGCAACACCGCGGCCAAGCGCGCACTTTGTGCAGGCGTTAACTGTGCGGCGGACACGCCAAAAAAGTGTTGGCTTGCGGCCTGCGCGCCATAAATACCCGGACCAAATTCGACAATATTAAGGTATATCTCAAGGATCCTCGGCTTATCCCATTGCCATTCAATTAAGAGGGCAAGCCAAGCTTCGATTCCCTTTCGAATCATACTTTTGCCCGGCCAGAGGTACAGATTTTTCACGGTTTGCTGACTTAAGGTGCTGGCTCCTCGCATGGATTTTCCTGCCAGCATGTCATGAAATGCCTGCTCGGTCGCCGCGACATCTATCCCCCGATGGTTATTAAACTGTTGGTCTTCTGCCGCAATCACGGCGAGCTGTAAGTGCTTAGATATTTCAGTTATTTCTACCCAAGCATAACTGGCTTGCTCTGGGTAAGTGGCGGGAGGATTAAACTCTCGCTGCAGTTGCCAGCTCCAAAAAATAGGGTTCACGAATTTTAAGGGCAGAGTGATGAGAACGCTACCTATCAGTAACGTTAAGATCAAACTGAGGCATATTTTTAGTAACCACTTCATGCTTGCTACCCTCTTTTGTTTGGCGCGTCATTATACCTAACAGGCGGCAAACTGAGTAAATAAGATGCATTTTTATGTGGTTGATCAGCCAATATGCCAAGGTGACTTTATGATGCTTGCTCTAAGTGTGCCAATATAGCGCTAGAGAGATAGTTAGCTACGCCAAGCTGGTGAGCATGGCCGATGATCTCGGCATGAGGCACGGCTGCTTTAACGGATTCTGCCGCATTTAGCATCACTTTAGGGTGTGCTGCGTATTTTAGCATCTCAATGTCATTCTCACCGTCGCCAAAGGCCATCACATGGGTCGCATCAAGGTTTAAATGCCGACAAAGTGCATCAACGGCAGTCGCCTTTGATATGCCTTTAGGCATTAACTCTAAACAATGAGGTAAGGAGAACAAGCAATCCAGCTGGCCTTTATACTTAGTTGTTAGCTCAGCTTGCAGCGCTAGCAGACCCGTTCTGTCGCCCCACAAGAAAAATTTAACCGCACGCTTATCTTGGATAAACTGGGGAGTAACCAGTTCACACTTAAAGCCGGCCTTTTCACTGTACGCTTCCAACTTAGGATTGGTCTCGGTTGCGTACCAATTATAGTCGGTGTACATATTTAAAAAGACACCTTCTGGCATCGGATGATGCACGAGATCTTGCGTTATCGCATCTGGGATATAAGCACTGGCGATGATATCGCCATTGGGGGCGATAGCCATGCCACCGTTACAACTGATCATACCGATGGGCCGGTCAATTTTTTTAGCTAAATCGGCAACATCGGTATGGTGGCGTCCGGTAGCGATAGCAAAGGTGCGTCCTGCATCATGTAAATTACGAATAGCGGTTATCGTTTCTGCCGCTAAAGAGTGATCCTCTTGTAATAGGGTTCCGTCTAGATCACTAACAAAAAGCACAGGCATGGCACCTCCAGAAGGGAATAGGGTAATTAAGTCTTAAGTTAGTAGTTTATCCTTTTAAACTTGGCAAAGAAAGAGAACGAGTGTTACATAATGTTACATGGCAGCCTAGTCAACTTGCTGGTTATTGGGCGTTAACCGTGGCATGGGGTAATTAAAGTGCTTATAAAAAATGCCTGCCGTGGTGCCATCCTGCTTCATTTCTGCTAATGCTTTTTTTAATTGCAGCGCTTTTGATTCTCCCTCTAGCTGTTGATTGTTATAGGGGTAACGGACTCTTAACTGATTATTTGGCGTGGTTTTTATCAGCTCAGATTTCAGTGAAAAGCCAAGTTGCATCGGCTGGAACTCACCGCAACATTGCCGATGTAATTTAATGTTAAGGTGCTTATTGTGCTTCATAAACTCGATAAGCGAGGTGAAGTTATACATGTAAAAATCGGCCTTTTGTTGGTCAATCATTTCAGCCGCCATGGCAACGGACAGTTCAGGTGGCTGTTTGATGATAACGTCGAGGTCGTCACTAACGAGCTTGGGACCGCCTTTAGCGATAAGTAAAGTTTTACCGGATAACTGGGCATGATGGGTGATATCAGCTAAGTCGAGATGGGATATGCCCATATAGCCATCGACTAAGCCATTAGGGAAAAAGTGCACGTATTGGGCTCGTTCTGATGTGGGTGTCAGGCCGGGGTAGAAGTCGATATCGCCCGATTCAAGTTTTGCCAATATTCGGCTTTTACTGCTGCGAATAATGGTTAACTGGCAGCCCATTTTAGCGGCTGCCGTCTCATAAAGTTCTTTATATAAACCTGTATTGTCTGGCGCACCAGCGATAAAAGGAGGACGCTGGGTGGTGCGATAGCCCATTATTAACTCGCAAGCCCAAGCTGAACCACTCAGTAGCACTAACAATAGTAACAGCCATCTCATCATCGCCTCCCGCAGATTCATTTAGCCAAGCTGAGATCTAGTCTCAGTATAGATGATGTGTGGCGAATGTTGGTGGCTGCTTGGTTTCTAGCAGCTAGCGTTGACTATGAAAATCCTTGTTGGTTAGTGGGATGGCCCCATTATGCTGGTGAGGGCGCTTGTGATAGCTAAAATGGTAACGGCTAAGGCCACTTCGAGATAAAAACTGCGCAGCCAAATACGGCAATGTTGATGTTGTAAGATTTGGCTGGTGGCATAAAATTTATGCCACGCAGCGATAGCGAGCATCAGGCCAACGAGTGTGATTTTGGCTATCAAGGTATTGCCATATAAGTTATCACTTAGCCCTTGCCAATGAGTTAGTTGATAACTCATCAGCAGCCCACAGCTTAACAGAAGCAGCATGGGCAGTCTGGCCCATTGTCCATAAGTCGTTAATATTTTATGGCTTTGGTGGTAAGGCAAATGACGACATACCAGCCATAGGGGGTAAAAGGACCCAAGCCATAGCCCAGCCGTTAGGCTATGGACGACTAAGGCGATGCTGTGCCAAAAAGGTTGACCAATGGCGTGTCCAGCTTGAGTAAATGCACCACACAGCATCAAACTCGCAAAGATGATGATGCAACCACAGAGTGCTTTGGGCAGCCGCTTTATGAGGATTAAGCACAGTAATATGAGTGCAAAGCCAAGCCAACGCGGGCGCAGCGCATTACCCAGCGCACTTTGCCAGGTGATAGCTAACATGTCAGTATTGAATAAGCCCCGCCAGCCAACATCTAACATTTCGCCGTTGCGCAAAAGGAGCATGGCGCCACTTGCAATTAATCCCATCGTACAACTGAGGTAACAGTAACGGCGTAACTTAGGATAAAGGCTAAAATCAGGTCGAGCGATTAAGCAGCTAATGCCGCCACCAATCGCGCCCGCGATGCTGGCATAGATAGCGACTCTGCATATAAGTATCGCGATTTCCCAATGGGTCATAACGGCGTCCAGGGTTATTTCAGCTCAAAGCCGAAATCGCCTTTCATCAGGTGGCCATCTTCGCCTAAGCCACGCCATTTAACCTGATACTGGCTAGGCGCTAAGTTTGGCAGGGGGATTTGCAACGCCTGTTGCGCGTTCGTTTGGGGTGAGAAATCAATCTCAATTTCTTGCTGAGCGCTATATAAGCTCACGGCAATCAATTGAATGGGGTTAGTAAAGGTCAACTGCAGTGAGCTGGGCGCTTGTGACAGGCTTGCCCCAGCGCTGGGCTGTGAAGACTGTAATTGAGTATGAGCAAAGCTGACATTAATGGTCATAAGGCTGATAATCATCAGCGAGCATAAATAAGTTAGACGCAAAACCGACTCCTTGGTTTGGGTGAAAGGGGGAGATCTTACTCTCCCCAAAGGTTTAGTATTTTTTATAAATGCTTAGACCGTCTTCAGAAAAAGCGATCACATCAAAATCTTTATAGGCTTCACCTGGTTTGGCCATACCGGGTGAATGCATTGGCATGCCAGGCGCCGCCAATCCTTTAATATTTGCTGGACGCTCTTTTAACAGGCGTGCTATGTCGGCCTCTGGTACATGGCCTTCGATTAAATAGCCATCAATGATGGCGCTATGGCAAGACTGTAATTGTGGCGGCATGCCGTGAGCCTGTTTCAGCTCGCTCCAATCTGACTGGTGATGAACCTTCACCTCATAACCCTTTTGCTCCATGATTTGGGCCCACTCGGTGCAGCAGCCGCAGGTGGGGGACTTATAGAGCTCAATAATAGGGTCAGCAAATACCCAACCACTCCATAATAGTAAGGTAAGGTTAAATAACGGTTTGATTAGTTTCATTGACTTCTCTCTTATTGCTTTTTTAAAACAAGTTTTTGCTGATTAATGGTCAAAGTATAGCTGGGCTGATTGGCTTGTAACTCAACACTTTGGGTGTCGTAAGGGGTAATAGTTAGGCTTGCGCTTTGCCCTATGGGCGTTAAATCTAAGCTGACGGCTTGTAAGGTACTATTAAAGATAACCAATTGCAGCGGCCGGTCTTGAGTAAATGTGGCCGTGACTGTGTTTGAGCCATCTTTGAGTTGCCATTCGATCAATTGGTATTGATCTAGCTCGGCCAAGTATTGCACCAAGGATGCGCGTTGCTGCTCATCCAGTGTCGGGCCAAGTAGCTGCATGGTTGGCTCATTAGCAAGGGCATCATTTAGCTTGGCTAAATCTGCGCCGCGGATATTACCGCCCACATTGTTCCCCCCATGAGCATATTTACCGTGGCAAGCGGCGCAGCCATAACCGCCCGCCTTAAGGTATAAATCTTTATCGGCATAACTGGGATTGCTAAGCAGTAATAGCATGGCTAACACAAGCAGCTGTTTCATCTTGATTCCTTGTTGGCTAATGCAGAGCGCACTTTAATTTGTCGTTAAATAATGGCGCTCTGCCATCTTGGCTTATTGTAAGGTGACCTTTTTCACCATGCCCGCTTCACTATGGCCATCGATATTGCAGGCAAACTCTACATTTGGTTCGCCATGAAAATGCCAAAGTAACTGTTTAGCTTTACCGGGTTCAACCTTAACCAAGTTAGTCGCATCGTGAGCATGATGCGGCATGGTTTTCATCATTTCGCGATGTTCTTGCATTTCTTTGGCAGAGCCAATGGCAAATTCATGGTCGATTTTTCCTGTATTCATCACCACAAATTGTACGACGTCATTGGGCTTGATGGTGCCTTCTTGTTTAAAGGTGATTTTCATATCATCACTTAAGATCACATGAACGACCTTATCGGGCTTAGCGCCTGGTGCAGGCATGCCCACATCTGTCATCCCCGGCATGGCTGCCATGGTATCGGCATCCATGTTTGAATGATCCATCTTGCTATGGTCCATATCGCCGTGGTCCATTTCACCATGATTCATGCTGCTGTGGTCCATGTCGCCGTGATCCATGTTGCTATGATCCATTTTTTCAGCAGCCCAACTGGCGTTAACAACTAGGGCTAGGCTTAGGGCTATTAGTGACTTTTTCATATTCATTTCCTCTTGTTAAATCAGTTACTTTATTTATCTGTCAGTGGGTTTAGCTGTATTTCTCTGCTTTTCCAAAGCTGGAAAATGGCGGGTAAAACCAATAAGGTCAGCATTAATGCCGAGGCCATACCGCCAATCATCGGCGCGGCGATGCGTTGCATCACTTCCGAGCCGGTTCCTGTGCCGTACATAATCGGGATCAGGCCAATGATCACCGTGAGCACCGTCATCATCACGGGGCGCACCCGCAGGCCGGCACCTTGTTCGATAGCGCTGGCCAAATCAGCGGCGTTCAGTGCTTGTTCGCGCTCTTTGGCATCCAGCTTTTTGTAGTGCCAAGCTTGGTTTAAATACACCAGCATGATCACACCAATTTCAACGGCGACCCCGGCTAAGGCAATAAAGCCAACCCCAACCGCAATAGAGAAGTTGTAACCTAAGTAGTGCATTAACCACAGACCTCCCACCATCGCCAGTGGCAGGGTTGCCATGATGATCAACACTTCACCCACGCGGCGAAAACTTAAGTAAAGCAGCAGCATAATAATGGCTAGGGTGATCGGCGTGACGATACTCAGACGTGCCTTGGCGCGCTCCATGTACTCATATTGCCCAGACCAAGCCAAGGAGTAGCCCGCTGGCAAATCCAGCTGCTCGGCCACGGCTTGTTTTGCCTCGGCCACGTAAGAGCCAAGATCGCGTCCTTCGATATCGACAAATACCCAGCCATTAGGGCGTGCATTTTCGGTCTTAATCATAGGAGGGCCGTCTTCGTAGCGAATATCGGCCACATCGGCCAGAGCGATACGGGCGCCATTGGGGGTTACCAAGGGTAAGTTCTGCAATTTGACCACAGAGTCACGGTAATCTTGCGGATAACGTACATTGATAGGGTAGCGCTGCAGACCCTCAACGGTTTCGCTGACGTTCATACCGCCCACCGCCGTGGAGATAACTTGCTGAACTTCATTGATATTAAGGCCATAACGCGCCGCGTGGTGGCGTTTAATATCTATGGTCACGTAGCGCCCGCCTGCCACCCGCTCGGCATAAACCGATGCGGTGCCATCCAGTTGATTTAAGATGGGCTCAAGGGCGGCGCCAATGCGCTCGATTTGTTTTAGATCGGGGCCCGCAACCTTAATGCCGATAGGGGTTTTTATCCCCGTGGCCAGCATGTCGATGCGGGTTTTGATTGGCATCACCCAAGCATTGGTTAAACCTGGAAATTGGATCAGCTGATCTAACTCCTTACGCAGTTTTTCCGATGTCATGCCTTCACGCCATTGATCCTTGGGTTTCAATTGGATCACGGTTTCTATCATGGTCAAAGGCGCAGGGTCGGTAGCCGATTCCGCGCGCCCCACCTTGCCCCAAACCGTTTCTACCTCGGGCAGTGTTTTGATCAGCTTATTGGTCTGTTGTAATAGCTCGCGGGCCTTACCGATGGACACACCGGGAAAGGTGGTCGGCATGTACATTAAGTCGCCTTCATCAAGGGGCGGAATAAACTCGCCGCCTAGTTTAGACATCGGGTAGTAAGCCGAGCCCATCAGGATAAGAGCAAGTAAGATCATGGATTTAGGAAAACGCAGGCTGAGTTTTAGCAAAGGGCGATACATGCCGACTAAGCCTTTGTTCACTGGGTTTTTGTGCTCAGGCAAAATTTTACCGCGAATAAAGTAGCCCATTAGCACAGGCACTAAGGTGATGGCTAAACCGGCCGCCGCCGCCATGGCATAGGTTTTGGTAAAGGCCAGTGGCGAGAACATCTTGCCCTCTTGGCCTTCTAAGGCAAACACAGGTAAAAAGCTTAAGGTAATGATCAGCAATGAGAAAAACAGCGGCGCGCCCACTTCCTCGGCGGCTTTAGAAATCACTTGCCAGCGGTTTTTATCGGTCAGCGGCGTGCGCTCTATGTGTTTGTGCACGTTTTCTATCATCACAATTGCGCCATCAACCATGGCGCCGATAGCAATGGCGATCCCCCCCAGCGACATGATATTGGCGTTAATACCTTGCCAATGCATGATGATAAAAGCCGATAAGATGCCCACAGGCAAACTTAATGCGATCACTAAGGATGAGCGAATATGGAATAAAAATAGCGCACAAACGATGGCCACCACGATAAATTCTTCGGCGAGTTTGGTCCAAAGGTTATCGACTGCGGCGTTGATCAAGGTTGAGCGATCGTAAGTGGTCACTATCTCGACCCCTTCCGGTAAGCCTAGTTGCAACTCACTGAGTTTGGTTTTGACCTTAGCAATGACCTCGCTGGCATTCTCGCCAAAGCGCATCACCACCACGCCGCCAACCGCTTCGCCTTCACCGTTTAGCTCGGAAATACCGCGGCGCATTTGTGGCCCTAAGCTAATATCGGCAATATCGCCCAGTAATAACGGCGTACCTTTATCGGTAACCTTAAGCGGGAGCGATTGGATATCTTTAATACTCGATAAGTATCCCGTGGTGCGCACCATATGCTCGGCTTCGGCCACTTCAATCACCGAAGCCCCGCTTTCTTGGTTGCCGTTTTGAATCGCCATATTGACCTGTTGTAAGGTCAAGTTGTAGGCGCGTAACTTAGCAGGGTCGATTTGCACTTGGTACTGCTTGACCATGCCGCCCACGGTGGCGATTTCCGATACGCCATCAACGGTTTGCAGTTCGTACTTTAAAAACCAATCCTGCAAGCTGCGCAGCTCAGCCAGATCGTGTTGGCCGGTTTTATCCTGCAATACATAGCTAAAAATCCAACCCACACCGGTCGCGTCAGGGCCCAGCGTGGGCTTGGCACTGGCCGGCAATTTTGGCGCAACTTGGCTTAAATATTCCAGCACACGTGAACGCGCCCAGTACATGTCGGTGTCATCGTTAAAAATGATGTAAACATAGGAATCACCAAAAAACGAATAGCCGCGTACCGTTTCTGCGCCCGGCACTGCCAACATGGCGGTGGTGAGGGGATAAGTCACTTGGTCCTCAACGACTTGCGGCGCTTGTCCCGGATAGCTGGTTTTGATGATGACCTGCACATCGGAAAGATCGGGCAGGGCATCAACCGGGGTATTTTTAACGCTATACAAACCACCTAACACCAAAAAGACGGTGGCAACCAAGACTAAAAAACGATTATGAATAGACCAGCGAATAATACTTGGGATCATGACTCGCTCCCGTTATCCACGACCTGGATTAAGCGAAATTCGCTACCCTCTTTTTGCAGTAAAAATCGCACGGCTTGACCTTCACTGAGCTGAGTTAAGTCAACCTTGTCATCTACACTGAAATTCATTTCACCGGCTTCCCAGCCAAGCTCTGAGACAGCTTGGTGTGCTAGGGTGATCATGCCAAAGTCTGCCATCAGCATGGTGATCTTGCCTTCTACCCAAACTTGGCTTGGTGCACTGCTTTCGCTGAGTTTAAAGTCGGTAATTTCATAGCCGCCCGCGGCGGTTTTTTGCATTTCAAATTCGATTCCTTGACCGATTTGGGCATCAGCTAAATCAAGGGATTCTATCACGCTAAAATCCATGATCATGCCCGGCCAATCCCACTCCTTAACGGGTTGGTGATTGATGGTGAGCATGTTGTGGCCTGCCATCACCTGAGTAATTTCGCCTTTGGCCCATACCCGTTTGGCTGCGGCGTCGACACCATTAATGCGTGACAAGTCCGCACTTTGGCTGGATTCTGAGTCCAGTAAGAAGTGCGCCGAGGTAACAACCAGATCCTGCTCGTTTAGGCCGGCTAACACTTCGATTTGTTCGCCTGCCTCGCGGCCGACTTCAATGCGCGCCGAGCGAAATTTTCCTTGTCCTAAGGCCAGCACCACGCGGGTCATATCACCGGAGCGGATCACCGCAGAGCGAGGGATGGTCAACACGGCTTGCTGGGTTTTTGGCTGCAAGGTGATGTTGGCAAACATATTTGGTTTTAAGGCAAAATCTGGATTGTCGAACTTTAAACGCATTCTTAAGGTGCGGGTTTTAGCATCTAAAATCGGGTAAACATAGTCCACTTCACCTTGCCAAGTTTGGCCGGGAATAGCATCTAGGGTCATCACGGCTTGGCTGCCAGCACTCACCCAATGGGCTTGGCGCTCAAAAACTTCGGCATCGACCCAAACTTCATCAATGGGGCCGCCGCTGATCACGGCTTGCGCGGGCGATAAATAGCCGCCTTCGCGAATGTTAAGGCTGGCGATAATACCGCTATCTAAGGCTTTAACTTGGATATTTTGCAGCGCTTTCCCGCTGCGTACGATTTGTTTGATTTGCGCTCTATCAACACCTAAGGTCACTAAACGCTCGGTGGCGCCCTTAATTAAACCACTGCGCTGGGTGCGATAAGCGTTGAGTAGCTCTTCTTGCGCTTTGACTAGCTCGGGTGAGTACAAGGTAAAGAGCACATCACCGCGCTGTACTCGCTCACCAATGGCATTGATATAGAGCTTTTCAACCCAGCCACTGACGCGCACATTGGTCTGCCACAAACGACTTTCATCAAAGGCGATGTAGCCTACGGTTTCAATTTGTGGACTAAGGGGCACCATTTTTGCGGCGGCGGTTTTCACGCCTAGGTTATTTTCAACCGCAGGGCTGATGGTGACTGTGCCAGGGGCATCATTACTTCCCGCGAGATCTTCAGCATAAACGGGAACTAAATCCATGCCCATGGGGGATTTGCCCGGTTTGTCGCGTTTGTAATTGGGATCCATTGGCGCCACCCAATAAAGTGGCTCGTTAGCAGCGGCCCCAGCCTGCTGGTGGTCTTGATGCGCTGGTGCACCGAGTAATTGATTCATCAAAGGCTGGCCCACATCGCTGGCGACATAGCCAAGGGCTGCGCCGACAAGTAAGGTGATGGTGGCAATACTGAAGGTCTTCATTCTATCTACTCTCACTTCATTCTGGCGTTAGGTTTTGCTATTTCTGGTAGCGCTACTTGGTATTCAAAACCCTGTAATAAGGCGGCTAAATTGCTCTGACTGATATTGAGATCGGTGATCAAACGGGTTTGCTCTAGGCTTAGGGTCAACTCAGCGCGCAGGGCGGCGATAACGTCGTTAAATTGTGCGGTGTTGTTTTCATAGCCGCGCTCTACCGCTTTAGTTGTGGCTTTGGCTTGCTTGATTAAGGTGTCTTGGTATAAGGCTATGCGCTCAGTGAGGTTGTGTTTGTCAACCAATAGGGCGTGGACCTCAGCGTTCATTTGTCGCAATAGTTGATCGCGCTGCAATTTGGCGGCGCCAAGTTGATATTGCGCCGCAGCGTA
Organism: Motilimonas eburnea; assembly: GCF_021295345.1. Classification (GTDB taxonomy): domain Bacteria; phylum Pseudomonadota; class Gammaproteobacteria; order Enterobacterales; family CBDFNC01; genus Motilimonas; species Motilimonas eburnea. The sequence continues at coordinate 74,334 of NZ_JAIMJB010000006.1, read as the reverse complement.
ATTGCGGTCTTGGCGGTTACCGGTAAACAGTGGAATGTCGATGGTTAGGTAAGCACTCACTAAGTCTGAAGCCGGCTTGCCACCCATGCCATTGGCTTGGCGATTGGCATACATCACCTCAACGCCAAATTCCGGTTTATAGGCTTCATTGGCAATGGCGACTTGGGTTTCGTTGCCGGCAATATTGCTATTGCTCATTTGCACCAATGGATGATGTTGTAACAAGGGGTAGAAGTCATCGCCTTGACCTACTTGCTTGAGTTGGCGCTCTAGTTGTTGCCAGCTTAATGAATGGCTGGCGACAAATGGGCGTTCATCTTTAAGCCATTCAAGCCCTAACCACTGTGATAACTGCGCCATAATACGGCGCTGCATTTGGTGGTTCGCTTGTAATTTCTCATCTAGTTGGCTGACTTGTAATTGTGCTTGTAATAGGTCTTGGCTTTCGCCTTTGCCGATGGCGTAGTTGGTGTTGATAAAACCAACCATTTCTAGCATTAGGCTGCGATTTTGGTTGAGGATCTCGGCGGCTTGTTGTTGATAGCCTAGCTCAAGCCATAACTTAGTGATGCTATTGGCGACTTCTAATTCACGCGCGCCAAGTTGACGTTCGACACCATCGGCTTGTTGATTAAATTTTTGCTGTTGCAATGCCAAGGTATCACCGCGACTAAATTGCTGCATAAAGCCAATCGAGACATTCGTCATGGGATCATCATCAAAGCGAAAGCTGTCGGTAGGTAAGCCACCAATGCCAACTTTCATCTTGGGATCCATCAAACTGGCGCTGGCCACGCCGGTTTCTCTAAGGGCCATGGATTGAGTGAGTAATTGCTCACGTGTGGCATCGCGGTTAAGGGCAAACTCAATCAGCTGGTTAAGGCTAATATTAGCCTCGCTGCGACTCTCACTTGTTTGCGTCTTGGCCGCTGAATTTGCCCATGTAGGCGATAGCAACCCTGAGCTAGCAAAAATCGCGAGCGCTATAAGGGATAGTTTTGTTTTCACGGTATTTTCCAATCATTAAAAACATACGTTAAATCAAGCTGGAATTCTTAAAATAACCAAGCTCAACAGGGGTATAGATTTTTGACTCGATTTACGCGCAGCTTATCGCCGCGGAAAAAGGAGTATTGGAATTAGCTAATCGGAGGGCGATATAAAGATGAAGCGCGGGCAATAACAGTTACGCTGGCTTCGCTTGGTAATTTACTGCGATGTGGCTGGCGAGCCATTAGTTGTGTGGTTGGCGATAGCAGGCCAAGACTGACGCAAACCGCTGGACAGCAATCACTGGCCATCAGCTTGTCACAATGTGATTGACTCTTATTTTTGCTTGGGGACTGTGTTACGTGATCTTGAGCTGAGGCTGAACTATGACAATCCACTTTACTCTCAGCATAGCCACTTGCAGCATTGCTATGGTGAGAATCGTTTGTTGTCATGGTGGCAGATGCCATCATCATGGTTGGCATGGACATCATCGAGGCAGAAACCACGCCAGACATGGCCAAGCTGGCGATGACTAAGCATGAAATCCAAATTTTGTGTAAACGCGATAACAGCATGACACAATCCTTGATGAAAGAATCATAAATTTAGCCGTTAATCCATGTTGATGTCAACACTTGTATCTTACTAAGCTCGATTGAGGTGCTGAGGCGTTGAGTTGGCTTGTAACTGTTTCTCGCCGTGTTTAAACAGCCAAGCAATGAAGTCTTGTTCTGGCATAGGCTTAGCAAAATAATAACCTTGATATATGTGACAGCCCAAATCAGCGAGGCGCTTGGCTTGATCAAGGGTTTCTACGCCTTCTGCAATGACTTTTAATTGCATATTCTTACCGATAGAAATAATGGACTCCGTGATGGGGGAGTGATCGTGTTGGGCCAGTTCGTCAATAAATGTCTTATCTATTTTAAGGAGATCCAAGGGGAGCTCTTTTAAGTAAGCCATGGAAGAGTAGCCCGTGCCAAAGTCGTCGAGGGCGATTTCAATACCAAATTGACGGATTAATGAGAGCTTTTGTATGGTGTCAGGGATATCGACAAGCAGCCCGGTTTCTGTCACTTCTAGCATTAAGTTATGAGGTGAGATTTCTTGTGCTTTTACCTTGTTTATGACGTCTTCGGCAAAATGGGGCAGGGCAAATTGCCAAGCAGACACATTAACAGATAAATGCCCCTGAAACGGAATCGAGTTGGTTTGCCACTGGCGCAAACTACTCAATGCACTCGTAAATACCCATTCGCCGATTTTGTGTATCAAACCCGTTTCTTCCGCCAATGGGATAAATTTTGCTGGTGAAACAAAACCAAACCGAGGTGAAAACCAGCGTAATAACACTTCTGTGCCAAATAGTTGGCCTTGGCTGTCGAGTTGTGGCTGAAAGTAAAGTGAGAGCTCCTCATTGGCAATCGCGTGTTTCAGTGCCTGTTGCATTTCCATGCGTTCTTGAGCAATCGTCTCTAGGCTGTGTTCATAGATCTTATATCTTCCCCTGCCGCTGCTTTTGGCTTTGTATAAGGCCAGCTCTGCATGCCGGATGACATCCAGCGCACTTTCATTGGTAGTAGGAAACTGGCACACACCAAAGCTGGCGCCCAAATCTATTTTGTGCTCGCCCACTTGTAACGGCTGATTGAGGAGCTTTTCTAACTTGAACATGGCTTCGGTCAATTGGGCTAGATGCAAACAAGGTTTACGGCTGATTAACGCAAATTCGTCGCCACCTTGTCGCGCGATGAAAAAGTCGTGAAGGCAGTGTTCGGATAGCAACTTAGCGATGCAACGTAAAATGTTGTCACCGATATCATGCCCCAGCACATCATTAATGGATTTAAAGTGGTCAAGATCCATCACCACCATCAATCCCAGAGTTTGATTTGATTTATGTTGAGTGATTTGTTCTGTTAAATGCTCAAGAAGCAGGGCGCGATTAGGTAAGTGAGTAAGGTAGTCTTCATACGCCATTTTTCTGATTTTATTTTGTGCTTCATTACGTTGCATCTCCGTACCTGCACGCGTGGAGAAGATATCTAAAATATCTCGTAATTGAGCATCATCATGGAGTGGCTCGGTGTGCATCAGCACAATGTAGCCTTTGGTTTGTCCCTCTTCATCAACAATTTTTGTGCAGATATAACTCTCAACGTCCATCTTGCTGATTAAGTCATCTTGCGGGAATAGTTTTTTTGCATGCTGTGGAAAGTGGCAGATGTTCGTTTTAGTTAAGTGAGTACAAGGCGAATGCACCAGAGAATAAGTGAAGTTCCCCATGATTTTGCCCGCCCCCACAACGGAGCAGGTACGAATCACTTGTGGATCCTGAGGCTGAATAAACCCAATGAAACCATACTTGGCTTTAAACAGCTTCACTAGGTTAGTGATCAAATCATGGTAAACATGGCCTCCTTCGCCAGTCGTCACCCCACTGGCAATATGACGTATCGCCTGCATTTGCTGTTGCGAAGAGGTGACATCGGAGCATGACACCACGATTTGCTTAGCCTGATTGTATTCCCGAGTAATAAATAGCCTAAACGTTAGAATGGATTTTTTTCGACTGGCGGCAAAATAGGGGGTCGACACTTCATTCATGTAAATCGGGGGTAATTGTATTTTTTCTTGTTGACTGATCTCTTTGATCAGATGACTTTTAGTGGGGTAGAGTAGGCATAAGAAATCAAGAAAATTGACTTTTTCTAATACCAAGGAGCGTTGCCAAAAGTCATCGCACGCTTGATTAGTTTCTATCACTCGGCCGCTGAGATCTAAGATCATCATGGCAGAGGGGGACTGATCCACCACTTGGGCCATCATATTGAGATTTTTCTGTGCCATTAGGCGCTGGCGTCGTTCCGTCGTCAGCTTAATGGTTTGCGCTAAAATGCGGTGATTGGTGTTCTTAAAGTCAATGGCTAGGCTAAAACACATTAACATGATCAAAATGACAAAGGAAAAACCGGTCACATAGAAAAAATGCACCATGCCAATGTCAATCATTAATCCCACCATCACAGTGACGATTTGAATCGCTAGGTAGACACTAAAAAAAATGGCGACCCTGAGTTCCTTTTTTTGATAAAGGCGCCAGCTGCGATAGCCCACCCAGCAAAGTAACAACCAATATAAGCCGTGTATGAACTTGCCCCACAGGGCCAGCTCTCCTTTAATAATGGATATATGCCCAGGCCAAGGCAGGGGAACTTGGATTAATTCCGTGACCTGACTGAAGCGAATAGTAAGTGGCTGGGTAAAGTTTAAGTAGGCGAAAAAGCAGCAAATAATGCCGATTGCCAGCAACAAAGCGCGCTGCTTTTTAGCGCCTGTGTAGGCAGCAATAAAAGCATAAAAGGAAGGGGTCATGAACAAGACGCAGAACACTTGCCAACGCAACAGCTCAATGGCTGGGGAGAGTTGATCGGCTTGAAAATAGTGCAGTGAAAAGATTTGGTAGCCAGCAATACATAAGCAAATGCATGAGAAGTTGAGAAATATGTTTGACTTGTCTTTCAAGAGTGCGACAAAGCCACTGAATATAGCAGCAAATAAACAAATCCCTGCACTGGTATAAAATAGCGCTGCTAGCAATGGATACTCCATTTCGCGTTGTTGATAAAAACCTTATTGCTAGTTTAGTCAAAAACACATCACTGTGAGCTAAATATTTTTTTGCCCCGATTGCTAAAGGGTGAGATAAATTGACTAATCGACAGGCAAATCATTGCGATTCCTTACTCACTAGGCATAATGCTGGCCAATTATCTTAAGTCACAATGAGAACGCCCGTTTTGGAATTACTGAATTTAACCCTTTTTGAGCAACCTTTGCGGTTAGAAGCATCGACCAATGGTGAGCAAAAACTGTATTGGCAAGGGCAGCTGGTGTCTTCATTACAACAGCAGGTAAATGAAAGAGCCTTACAAACTCATCGATTTGAACTTAACGACCAAGACGACAACGCCTTAGTCGTAGAGCTAGAAGTTAACTTAAGTTGGCAGCCATTTAAGTTAATTTATTGCTTAACCAGTAATGGCATGATCAAAGCCCAAGGTGAACGCAATGAAAAGGACATAGAAAAGCAGCAGCCGAGCCAGCCGATCGTCGCAGAAAAGAAATGGAGTACCCTAGGCTTATTGTCCTTAGGGTTTAAACTGTTCAAAAGCGCCAAGATGATCAAAGTGGCATTTGCTGGCGCTAGCCTTGCTGCTTATTCTTGGTTATTTTCCTTTCAGTTTGCATTGGCTTTGCTAGCCTGTTTAGTGTTTCACGAATACGGCCACATTCGCGCGATGAAGTATTTTGGCATGAAAACCAAAGGCATATATTTAATTCCTTTTTTGGGTGGTTTGGCTCTCAGCGATGAAAAAATCAACACGCGATGGCAAGATGTGGTGATCTCGATTATGGGACCGTTTTTTGGCTTGCTCATGTCGCTGGCTTGCCTCCTGGCTTATTGGTTAACGGGCAACCTCTTTTTTGCTGGATTAGCAGCCTTTAATGCGCTGCTAAATTTATTTAATTTGCTGCCTGTGTTGCCCTTAGATGGCGGTCATATTTTAAAAAGCATCAGTTTCTCAATGAATAGCGTAACTGGCTTGATCGCTTGTGTGGTAGGCGCTGGGCTAGGTGTTTGGGTCAGCTATCATTTTGGCCTCGCCTTGTTAGGCTTTTTACTCTTAATCGGATCGATTGAGATATTAATGGAATGGAAAATGCGCCATCAAAGCCATTTATTACCCCTTAACCGTTACGCTCAATGGGTTTCTTTAATCTGGTATGTGGCCACAGTGGCAAGCTTTGTCGCGATTATTTGGCACTTAGCTGGCACTGGCGATGCCATGCTAGGTCTACCGTTAAAAATTTTAGGAAGTTAGTGTCAGCTTAACTTAGTCTGGCTTAGCTTAAACAGAACGCCGCATTGGACGTGGCGAAAAGGAATGATAAATGGCAATAGGCGCAACGATTATCAAGGCAAGGTTACAACTTGCCAACATGGACACGCATTTATACCAAGATTACAATTTAACCTTGGCTCAGCATCCTTCGGAAAATGCCCAGCGTTTGATGGTTAGATTGTTAGCCTTTGCCCTGCAGGCAAGGGATAACCTCACGTTTACTAAAGGCCTATGTGCCGATGATGAGCCTGAGTTATGGGCTAAATCTTTAACGGATGACATTGAATTATGGGTGGAACTGGGCACACCAGAAGAGAAGCGTTTGAAAAAAGCTTGCGCCAGATCTAAACAAGTCGTGCTTTACAGTTATGGCGGCGGCAGTGCAGATATTTGGTGGCAACAAAACCAAAAGCAACTCGCTAAATTGCCTAAGCTGACGGTATACAACCTTGCCTATGAGCAAACGCAAGCGCTAGCCCAGTTGTTTCAAAAAACCATGGATGTGCAAGTGTCCGTTCAAGATGGGGAAGTGCTAGTGAGCACGGAGTCAGGCTCGGTGTCTTTATCACCCGATTTATTACAAGGCGATCAGTAAATGCTGTTTTCCTGACTGGTCAAGCCCGTTTCGCTGGCCCCCAATAGTTGGATTATTTGTTTTAATACTCGGTGTTTTTGGTTAACCCAGCGAGTATAGGTCAGGGGATATAAGGTTAGGCCAGCACGTTGAAAAATTTGGTAGCGGCTGAGGTGGTAGTAGTCCTGAGATTCGCCTGGGTAGCCAATCAAGTCGATGGCTAAGGTTTTATCTCCATACTCGCACATTAAATCAAGCTCTGCCCCTGCTATGGGGTAGTTTTTCCATGTGTTAATGCCATTTAAGGTCAACAATCGGGATACTTCGGCCTGAAAGGCATCAAAATCGTTGTTTTCATCTAACGCGTATTGATGATTCCGTTCGATACTGTGGATGTATTCAAATAACAGCGATTGTGAAGGTAAACGGTGCGGCCGACTTGATAAAAAAACATATTGTTCGTCGCGTGCGCGCGTCACCGCAACGTTAAACACATCAGGGCGATTGATATATCGAAATTGATGGCCGCTGCTTTGTTCATCCACACACATACTCAGTAGTATGATGTCGCGCTCTTCGCCTTGGAAACCATAAGGGGTTTCAATTTTTATGCGATGATGATTGATTTGGTCGGGCGTGGCATACCGAGGTAATAGCTTTTGCAACAGCATGGTCTGTTCACGAAAAGGCGATAGAATGCCGATACTGGAGTGTAAACCCATGGCGCTCTGTTGATGTAGCTTGGTCTGCAAAAACGCCATGACATCTAGCGCTTCTTGTTGGTTTTTGCCATTTTTATATTGTCCTTGGCAAGGCACTATCGATAAAGGATAGTCCGTGTTATTGCCCGGTTTATGGCGCATCACTTTGAGCTGCTGGTGGTAAAACTTACGGTTACTAAAATCAATCAATGCACTTTTGCTGCGAAAGTGTTCATCTAATACAACAATCGCCTGTTGCTGCTTGATATGACGGTTAGCTAGGTCTAACACACTGACATTACGATAATCGAACTCACCCGTTTGGTTTGATAAATCATAGCGCGATTGCAATTTCCCTTGCTTGTCCTTAGATAAAAACGAAATAAACCTAAGTTGCTTATCATCGCCTACGATGACGACATGCTTAGCTCTAAACACGGCCGGCAAGGTACTGGCAATATCACATTGGCTGGCTTCGTCGATGATGACCAAATCAAACAATTCCGCTTTTAATGGCAAGCTTCGATGCAAGTCACCTAAGGTGCCCAGCCACACCGGCATCGCCTTGAGTAGAATGGGGTAATCAATGGTGTCAAATCGGCTGGCTTGCTCACTTGAATTGGTGGCGTTGATTGCTTCGCGAAATCGATTCAATTGCGCGCGGTGGTGATTGAGCACATGGTGCAAGCGTCGCCGACGGCTTTGGCTAATATAATGGCCTAGGGCCAGGTGTCGAATACGCTGTTGTTTGGTTATCTCGGCAAATACGTCAAACAAAATATCTTGTTTGAGGGTGGCTCGTTTTGCACGCCATGCATTAAAGCGGTTCCATAGCGAGTCATGTTGCTGCGCTTTCCAGGTGTGCATGCCGTAACGAATGGCTTTTTGACAGCGTTTGGCAAATTGCTTCTCGAGGCGCTGCATCTTTTGTTTTTGCTTGAGTAGGCTTTCACTGCCATGTTGCTTAGCTCGGTTTTCTTGTTGGGTCAGGTAGCCACTGAGCAGGTCTTTTAAATAGCGCTTTAATTTTTTGTGATAACTGGCATCACCCACTCGTACGACAAAATCTTGTTGGCCCAGCATGGCCTCTATTTTGTCGCCAACAATGTTTACGCTTTCATTGTTTTGTCCCACCACCAATACCGACTCACCTTGTAGATAGCGCTCTAGGGCTAAACAGGCAATGGTATAGGATTTGCCCGTGCCCGGTGGCCCAACAATTTGGCTAACAGGAAAACGTGCTGCATTGATCAAGGCTTGGCGTTGGGCATGGCTGAGTAATGCGGGAATATTATCGGGATCGGCTGCGGTTAAACCACTGAGGTATTCTCGCCCTGTTGAGGGTGCGCTGGTTGATGATTGGCGAGGGTATGATGTGGCTTGTTGTGCTCCCGTGAGTAGCATATTGACCGATTGTGGCAGGTAGGAAGAGACCGCCATCGCCTTGAGATCGTGTAAGATCCCCCGCGAAGCCAGTGAGTATTTGACTAAGGTGATCGCAGAAGCCGAGACGAGGTTAAATTCGCCTTCCTGATGCTGTTTAGCCTCAATGTCATCTTCACTGGTCAAATTGGGGTAATGATATAATTCAAGGCAATTTATCTTATCGCTCATTGAACTCAGCCAGTGGCTCAGTTTAGCCACATCAAGTTCGGTGATGCCCTGAGTGATAAACTCCGGCTCATTTGGCTGTTTGCCTTCCGCTAACGCCCAGCGCAATAAGGGCCAGTTAACGATGGGCTTACTTTTATCTATGCTGAGATAGTACTCATTGTTATCTATGCTGACTTGAGCATGATAATAGAGTAGCGGTGCGCACACCTTGCGTTTTCCGGGGTAACTCGAAGGTAACTTACCGAGCAAAAAAAAGCTGCAATAAAGTAAGGTCTTTTCTCTTTGGTAGGTGTTTTGCGCTTGATACAGGGTTTCGCCATAGCTTTTTGCTAAGGGCAGGCGAGGAATATCATTGCTGATCAGGGTTTCTCGCCCTTGCATAAAGCGAGTGTACTCACAATCACGGTGATAAACATTAAATAGAGTTAAATCTCGATTGTCGGCTTGGTAACAAGCTCGATAATAGCGGATGAGATTTCGACAACTCCGGTCTAGCATAAATTTCCCTGAAACAGCTTTTTGCCAAGCAAGCACCTTGCTCATTCTGCAATGCGTGCGCTAAAAGTAAAGTGGCTAACGATTAAAGTTTGAACTCAGTGAAGTCCAACTGAATGTACGCTTGAGTAAGCGGGTTAACATAGCAACTTATCGCGACAGGGCATACTTAATTATTGTTTATGTTTGTGGGGCAGGTTTGATTAGGCCAGTGCAGAGCAACTGGCCTAGACGGGAACTAACCTAATTTATGCCAAAGGCGGTCAAACTCTCGGCTAAAGGCGGCAACCAATTTAGGATTGTCGGTGGTCGCGATGTTCTCTTGATTGTATTTAGACGCGCTACGGGTCCAGTTAAAGCTGCCGTTGAGCAACACTTTTTGGTCAAACAGGGCAAACTTGTGGTGCATATGATGGTCGGTCTTATCCACCACCACAGGAATGCCTGCGTCGCTTAAGCGATAGACGTCAGAGCCCTTGTCATTACGCTTATCATTATCAGAAATAATGCGCACCGTGATGCCGCGCTGGTGGGCTTGCAATATCGCATCGGTGATTTCGTTACACGAAATCGTAAACACACAGATATCGATACTGCGCCTAGCTTGTTGGCACAAACTCTCGATCCGATTTAAACAATCTGTGCCCGGGCTAAAGCACGCATCGGCGACGATGCTAGGTTGCTGGCTGTTTTTATCTAAGGTTTTGACCACGTTTTCCAGCCATTTAATGGCACGAAACTGCTCCTCATTAAAGTCATGGCTGGCCAATAGCAAAGCAAAGGCTTTATTGCGAATAAAGCTGATGTTATCGGGTTGGGTTTGCAAGCTTTGAGTTAACTCGGCAAGGGCATGTTTTTCATCCCGATCGAGCTTGTTGTCTTCAAGACTAGCCAGCAATACTTGCTCTATATGTTGTTGGTCCATGATTTATTCCTTCACATGCTTTGGCTTTTTGCTGATGCTGACCTGAGTTTTACCCGTTTCTGTGGTGGAACGTTTAAAGCGATAACGGGTTTGGCTTAAGGTATCGTTAATACTGTTCAGGTTGGCATTCATATCTAACAATTGCGACACGGCCTTGAGGGTAACATCACTGTCGCCACCCAATGTCTGATGCTTAACATAATCATCTTTGATTTGTTGCCAGCGCTGAGCTTGCTCTGGTGTCATGTTACCGCGCAGCTCGGCCAATTTGAGTAAGTTTTCCTCGGCGCTCGCGGCCAACATTTGCGCTTCACCTAGGTAATGATCTTCAATGAGTTGCATCAGCTCGTCATCATTCATGACCGAAGAGACTTTTTCGGCCATCTTGTTCATGTTGCGATAACTGCCTTGCAGCTTAAAGGGCGGCTCGGTGCGATACTTATCGGCTTGGGCCGCCGAGGCAATATAGCTTTGGTTGACGGCCAGTACCACTTGTTGAATTTGCAGTAACTTGGCCAACACGCCAGTGATTTCATTCAGCTCGGCGCCGCTGTAGCCGTGCTCTAATTCGCTGCTATCCACTTGATTGCCTTTGGCCAGCTCAACCAGCTTATAGAAATCTTGCTGTGAACGCGTCGCCAGTGGCGCCAGTACGGGGTTGGAGGTCATGCCATTTTCAAGGTAACTCAAGGCAAAGGCCTCATCCATGCCACCTAAAATATCACCTAGGTTGTATATGTCGGCGCGGTTGGCCAGCATGTCGGGGATTTGAAATGCTTCACCGGATTCGGTGTAAGGGTTACCCGCCATGATCACGCAGAACTTTTTACCGCGCAGATCATAGGTTTTTGGCTGGCCTTGCCAGATACCTTCGATGCGCCTCGTGCCATCACACAAAGAAATGAATTTTTGTAAAAATTCAGGGTTAGTGTGCTGAATATCATCGAGATACAGCATCACGTTGTTACCCATTTCTAAGCCTAGGTTGAGTTTAATTAACTCGGCTTTGGCGGTGGCGTTGGGCGCCTGCGCGGGATCGAGCGAGTCCACCACATGACCGATAGAGGGACAGTTGATTTTCATAAAAATCAAGCCCAACCGGCTGGCGATGTATTCCATCAAGGTGGTTTTACCATAGCCCGGTGGGGAGATAAGCATGAGCAAGCCCATCAAATCGGTTCGCTTACTTTCGCCCACTGTACCCATTTGTTTGGCCAAGTTATCACCTATGATGGGCAAATACGCATCATTGATTAACTTATTTCGTACAAAAGACGACAGCGGCCTAGGCTTAAACTCGCTTAAGCGCAGCTGTGTTTTTTGCTTTTGAGTGACCTGATTACGAACACTTAAGAACTCGTTGTAGCCGGGTAATACGGCTTGTTGGTGATGTTCAAGGCGCTGCAAAAAGTCATCTAAAGAAAGATCAAGCTTACGATCTTTTATCCGGCTATGCTGGCCCATTAAGCCCTCTACCTGAAACTCTAGCTCGACTTCATGGACGCGGCGGCTAAGGCGGCCTTCACCGTTAATCAAGGCCACGGCTTCTGGAATGTAGGCTTGCCATTTTGCCATGGCTTTATTACTGACTAAGGCTTGCAGCCAAGCTTGAGTTAGGGCCCAGCGCTGACCTATCTTACCTTTGAGTTTTTCTAAACTATGCTGGTAGGAATTCCAAGACTCTGTGTCCATGGCGCGTCTGAGCTCTTGCGCCAGATGGTCGGCGTATTTACTGGTGGCAAATACCACTGGCTCCTTGGCTAGCTCTTGCACTAAATAGCGGGCGCTAAGATCAATGGCGGTGTTATCCAAGGGCAGTTCATTGGCTTTGGCAAAGGCTTGCTGCGCTTGTTTAATTTCTTGCTCAAGTAAATGCTTCGCGTCACTTGAGTTAAAGATGGCTTCCATACGCAATGCCGATTTGGCCCGCTCTGGCCAAGTTTGCATCGGCGTATCTTGTTGGCAGTTAGCCCAAAAAATGGCGCTAAATCCACGGCTTAATGGCGGAAACCTGAGCACATCGGCTTGACTTAGAGCCGGTAACAGCTGACTTAAAATCAAGCTGGCATCGTGATCATGAATACCGCGTTCGTAGCCTTCTTTGTAGCGCGGCGCGGCAAAATCGCGGACCAATTGGTTTAATTGGGCTGGATCCGTTTGTGCTAATCTTAGCTGCTCTGTGCTTAAACCTGCTTCATTTCGTTCGGCGCTATCCAGTATTTGTTTAACCAAGTACTCGGCGCGATAAACCTGCTTGGTTTCTGATTCAATTTCTTGGGTCCAGTAATCTTGCAGACGATTTAGCTCGGCGTCACTGGCAACATCAAAGTAGTCGGTACCGGTTAAGTGGAACACTAGCTCATCACCTTTAGGCAGTAAGGTGAGATCCAGCTCTTGGGTGTTCACGGTAAACTTATGGCGTGGCCCCAGTTTGATAACGTTGCCGCCGTCTTCAAAGATTTCGCTTTTATCACGCAGCGAGCGAATGGCTTGGTCTTTGCTGTTTTTAAATTTGGCTTCGATGTCATCGGCTTTGACCGAATCGTCAATCTCGCGCAGCTGCGCCACTAGATCGTAAATTTTAAGGGCGAGGGCATCGGAAGCGAAAAAGGTATTGAGCTGCTCTAGTTCTGTGAACTTTTGCACCCGGCGGGCAATGCTGGCTAAGATCCGCTCGGCCGCGTCTTTTAACGTGCTAGCCTTGCGTTGGCGCGCTTCGACCATACGTTGGCGATGGCTTTCAAAGCTTTCTATGACTTCTTCACGTTTGGTCAGAATATCCGTGAGAAATTCTTCCTGCTCGCTAAATTGACTCTCTAACTCTTCAAGCTGCACCAACAGGCGCGATAGTTGTTCATCGGCTTTTTCGGGTGTATTGGCCAGACCCAAGGCATTGGTAATACTTTGGCTGAACAGCTTAAATTGCGCAGAAAACTGCGCTAGGGATTCGGCGCTGCCAAGGCTTTGCTTTTTATGTTTCGCATTGGCCTTGGTTTGGTTTAAGCGGCCATAAATCTCCGAAATGGTATCGATGATGCGGGTGCGTACCGTGGCATCATTGACCTTTAAGGTTGCCATCAGCTCGGACAGTAAATCCAGTCCGGCCGCCATTTGCTCAAGCTGCTCGGCAACGGGCTCTAGTTCGGCCACCGACACCACTTTTTCAAGCTCGGTATTTAAGCTGGCTAGCTTATCGTTATAGGGCGCTAATGAAGATTCTTTGGCCAAAAACTCCACGGTTTTTTGGCTCAGGCTAGCCTCGGCTTGCTCCAGCTTTTGCCCCATTTGCGCTAATGGCTCGGCTTCCATGTAACGCATGGTTTTGATGGTCAGCAAGTGGCCTTTTTGTTTGCGTATGGCATCAAGGCCGCCAACAAACTTTTCCGGTGTCTGCCACGAATCAGGGGTGATCTCAGATAATATCTTGCTTTGTTGCTGCTGCGCTTGTTGCAAGGCTTGGCGCGCTTGCTGGCGAATGGTTTCAACTTTTTCAAACTCATCAAGCACGAGCTCTGCCGTGGCCGCAATTTGACGCAGCAGGCTTTCGATACCATCGACTTGTTGTGCCGCCATCCAATGATAGCTATCAAACATGCGGTTGACGTTTTTAATCAACTCGCTGTAGAGCTTAGTGGAAACGGTTTGGTTGTTGATGGCTTTAACTGTGCTAAATAATTCCGAGATGCCGCGTACGAGTTCGGCGTTGCCGATTTTGCCGTAAAAGCTCTGTTTAGTTGGCTGGGCGCTGGCGTACTCGTCGGAGCAAAATGGCGTTTGCCAAATTTGCATGGGGTGTACGCGAGTCGGCTCACCTTCGGCATAAAACAGCACCACGCGGCCATCATTTAGGGCGGCGTAGCCGTGACCAAACAAGGGGTTTTCTAAGCTTTTGTTGATCAGGTTATAGGCATAAAGGCCGACTTTGCCTTCGATTGGCTCATAAAACACATACAACACGTCTTCGCCATTAGGGCTCTTGATGGTTTGGCGATATTCAAGGCCGGTAATATCATCATCAAAGGTTTTGTAATCGCCATTTTGCAGGTAATAACCGCCGGGGAAGATGATGCCGTGATTTTCAGGCAACTGGCGACAGGCGTGGCCAATATGGTCAATGCGCACCACGGTTTCAGTGTTGCGGTTAAAGACCAAGTAGCGCCACTTTTCTTCGCGATAAGGCAGTATCTTTAATAGGATCAGCGAGCCCACTTCGGCATATAAAAAGCGCGCATCATCAAGGGATTGGTTGTCGTCTTCAACGTCTTCGGCGTAGATGCCTAGGCCTGAGTCGGTATTGTTTTCTATCTTGACGGTCAGATCACCTTGGGTGGTTTCTACAAACAAGGTGTCTAAAATATTCATGTGGGGGAAACGTCCCGCCACTTCGTTTTCACGGCTACATTCTTGCCATTCAAAATCGTATTGGGCCGGCGGCACGAGGTCGCGCTCGCCGCGGTTGTCTATGTATTCTAGGGTTTTACCATCGCTACTGATGCTCCAGCGAAACACCCTGACATCCGACATTTTTAGGCCAATCTGAAAACTGGCCAGCAGCTTACCATCGCGAATGGTGAGTCTAAGTAGGCGAGCTTCTTTGTAATAGGTGTAAAGCTCGGTGAAGTCTTGGTCAAATCTGGGGTTGTCTAAAAAGCTTCCAGCGATCGGCTCATGGTGCATTTCATAGCCGGCGTCGGTGTGGTTGAGCTTATAGAGACCAAAGACGTCGGATATTTTAATTTCTTGTTTGAGACCGATAAAAACATTGTAGCCAAACAGTAAATAATCTCCCGCGCAGACGATGTCGCGGGCTTGGCAGTTGTTTTCAGTGCGCACGCGAACTCGGCCAAGTACGTGCATGTCTTCGCGGCCAAACTCTTTCAGTCTGGCTTGATTGAGTTTTTGGGTTTTTTGCTCTAGCTCGTTGCCTTGCTGGTTAAGGCGAGCGCGAATAACTTGGTAGGCGCCGCCTTCGGCAACGGCGGCAAGATCTTGTTCATTCTCTGCAACAGTGTGATCCGACATCATGCATCCTTTACTTTAGTGCTTTTTACTTTAGCGCCTTTACTTTAGTGCCGACTTGAAGGCTCAAGTCGGCAGATAAACAATGGCAACATTAAGCGTCTTTAGACTCGGAAGTTGCTTGGTTTGCATTGGCTTTTTCGTTTAATAAGCCACCTAATACATCAGATGAGTTTTGTTTTGCGGTTTGCTCTGGCGATAGCTTTGACTCTTCACCGCCAATGAATTTATTCAGCAATGCCGCAACCGAAGGTGTTTTACCAACCAGACCATTGATGGACTTACCGACGGTCAGGGCTTTACTTAACGAGTTGAAGTAATCGCCTTGGCCTCCCACGATGTCGATGTTGGCTTTTTCAAGGGCAGAAGACAGCACTTGCGCTTGCTGGACAGCAACGTCCTTATTAACGCTAATGGCTTGCATGGCTTGCTCAAAGTCTTTCTCAAGCTGCATACGGAACTCTTCGTGCTCGCGAGCTTCTTTTGACATGGTTGCCATGGCGCTGAATTTCTCAACCAGACCTTGGGCTTCGGCGTGGAATTTGGCACTGAGTACTTCCGCTTCTGCCATGCCTTGCTCTTTATCACCCTTAGCTTGGGCAGACAGTTTCAGCGCTAACACGTCCGCTTCGGCAGTACCTAGCTCGCGAGAAGCCAAGGCTTTAGCCAAGCCAATGTCTTTATCGCCTTTGGCTTGAGCGCTCAATTTCTCAGCCAATACCATGGCCTCAGTAAGACCGATATCTTTATCACCTTGAGCTTGTGCTGTGAGTTTTTCAGCCAATACTTTGGCTTCGGCAAGGCCATCTTTTTCTTTGGCGCTGGCGTTCGCTTCGAGTACGCGCGCTTTAGCCAGACCCACTTGCTCATCACCTTGGGCGCGAGCCACTAAGGTTTCTTGCTCTACCTTAGCTTTGGCTAGGCCTTCTTTCTCTAGGGCATCGGCTAGGGCTTCTTTCACGCGGGCTTCGGCCAGACCCGGTGCTGAGTTTTCAGCTTCGATACCTTCGGCCATTTTCTTCATGGCGTCGGCATTTTTCGCTGCAGCTTCGAGATCGGCTTGGGACATAGTGATGATTTTTTGCGCTTCGTGGCGCGCTTTAATTTCATCGGCTTCGGCTTGTTTAACCTGTTTAACTAGCTCTTCTTGGGCTTGTGCTTCGGCCTGTAGGATCACCACTTGGCGGTTACGATCGGCTTCAGAGACTTCACGTACTTCTTTAATGCGCTCTTCTTCTTCAGCCACGGTTTTCTCAACGGCGATACGCTCACGTACCACGTTGGCGATTTCTTTCTTCTCAACTTCGAGGGCACGCTCTTTCTCTATGGTTTGCAGCGCGACTTCACGTTCGCGTGATACCACTTCAAGATCTTTGGCACGTTGTACCCGCTCTTGCTCAACGCCAATCGCACGTTCGCGGTTTTGCTGCGACACTTCAATTTCACGAAGTTTGTTTTCTTCTTGGATGGCAATATTTTGCTCGGTTTGAATACGTGCTGATTCGGCCTTGAGGCGCTCTTCTTCTTCCACCTTAAGCTGTTCAGACTTCTCGCGCGCTTTAATGTTGGCCACTTCACGCTCTTGTTTCGCTCGTGCTTCTTTCTCTTGGCGATCAAGCACGAGTAAATGCTCAATGGTTTCAACGTTTTTCTTTTTGATGGCACGCTCTTCATCACGAATGTATTCGTTGGTTTTAACGTTCTCTTTGGAGGTGACTTCGGTGATTTTACGAATACCTTCCGAGTCCATGATGTTGTTAGGATCTAGAGCGGATTTTGGCGTTTGCTCTAAGTAATCGATCGCCACGTCTTCAAGGGCATAACCGTTTAAGTCATTACCTATGGTTTTAACAATCTCATCGCGGAAAAATGCTCGCTCTTCAAACAGTTGTAAGAACTCCATTTTTTTACCCACGGTTTTTAATGCCTCAGAGAATTTGGCATTAAATAACTCGTTCACTGCATCTTTATCGGAAGCGCGATCGGCACCGATGGATTTGGCGACTTTAAGTACGTCTTCAGCTGTTTCGTTTACACGTAAATAGAAGGCAACGGTAATGTCGGCGCGCATGTTATCTAAACAGATAAGGCCATCTTTACCTCGGCGATCTATCTCTAGCGTGATCAAGGATATACGCATTTTTTCCATCTTGTGGATCACGGGGATAACAAGGGCACCCGTGAAGCGAACCTTAGGTGTGGTTTGAGTGGTGTTAACGATCAAGGCCGTGCCCTGAGGTACCTTGATATAAAAGGCTTTAACCAATAAAGCAAAGCCCAACAAGATGCCAAAGCCGATGCCGACAATGATCAATATGGTAGTGATATCTAACATAGTTTTTCCCTAAAACGATGATTACAAATGGGCGGTGACAATATAGGAATCTTGCTCTTGCAAATATTCCACCAGTAACACTGAGTCGCCACGATTAAGTTGGTTAGGTTGATGTGCTCTTATTTTTATAATGATTCCGGCGCCGCCATCATTAAAGTTGGCTTCACCAAAACTATCGGTCACGCTGGTTGTTCTGACGATGGCCGTTTTACCGACAAGGTCTTGTTTACTGAGTACCTCTTGGTCACGAAAGATCTTGCGCAATGGTTTAACACATTGGCTAGCGATGAGATCGCCGAGTAATAAACTGACGAGCATCGCGAGCAGGCCAAAACCATAGTAGGTGATCCCTGGCGCTAACATTTGGTTAAGTTGATTTTGAATAATGAGGCTGACAACCCAAGAGAAATAAAACAGTAATGACAAAGCAATGGTGACGGGCACGCCATCGAGTTTGAGCTTGGCCATTAAACCGGAAAAATCGAGCAAGGAGTCATCAACATCGAGCATCTCAATTTCCGTCATACCAATCACAGTCACGGCCCAATAAAGAGAAATGAGCAGTACAAAAGCAGTAAAAAGGGCAGTTGGAAAGGCAAATGCAAGACTATAAAACATGCTCATTATGTAACCCTTACCTTATATCAAGAATTATTCTGCTGAAGATGATCAACTAATCAAAAATAAATGCCTGTTTATATCAGCTATACATAGTTGGCGCAATTGTGGTTTTGACTATTTGTTGTCGTTTTTTCTATCTATAACGCTACCATCACAATCTGTACAACCAGTTGTTTTATTGCTTGATTATTCCTTGCGCTAATTAACGAAAGTTAATCCTGTAAACACCGGATATTTACTAATGGGGTTATAAGATGTCGTCAACTTAACAAGGTTGCTGTTTTGTTGACCAAATCAAGTACCAACGATTGACGAGACTGTCAATGGCCGCAGCAACCCATAGAGGAGCCTTATGAAAGCTTATTCGTCTTATATGCAAGTATTACTTCAGAATCAATCACGTAGTGGTTTTCAGGCCGTGCTAAGAAGCCTTCTTTTAGTGACTTTCTTTTTCTTAGCACTGCCGCTTTTAGTTCTATTGCTGGGTATGCAGTTATTGGCGGGCATGACGCTACTATTGGTTGCTGCGGTGCGCAATGCCAAGGGACCCTTTGCAACTAAGGCCAAGGCTAAAACCGTTTGGAGTAATGGTGAGAAGGTCATTAACCCTATGTAATCATTAGCTTGTTGTGTGTTTGTTTTTTTCTAATTTGTGTTTGTTTCCAGTTTCTATTGTGCTTGTCACCAAAGTTTCTATTGTGCTTGTCACCATCCCCTTAGCCCAACCTCAGCGTTGGGCATTTTTTTGCCTGAAATATGTGGATTAAGTTATCAAGCAAGGTGCTTGTCAGTTGCAATACCCTTAGCCCAACCCCAGCGTTGGGCATTTTTTTATCTAATCCATTCACGTTAATATTATTCGCCGAGAAAGCACGCCTGCCAAAGGTGTGTATTGTCTGGTTATGTGATTATGTGATTATGTGATTATGTGATTATGTGATTATGTGATTATGTGATTATGTGATTATGTGATTATGTGATTATGTGGTTGTGGGACCGGAGCTTGCTCCGGGAATGGTTTTATTCGCCGAGCAAGGGTAACCCAAGCCCAGCTCCCACCGCCACGAATCAATTTTAATCAACAAAGCAAACACAAGCAGGGGCGTTAAGCGCCACAGAAAAATCGGTTAGGGTGAGCTGGCCTGTGGTTGCGTCGCGGCTGAGTAGGTTGATGCGGTTACTTTGTTGATTCGCTACTACTAGAAACTGTTCATCTGGACTTAAGGCAAAATGGCGTGGGAATTGACCGCCGCTAGCACAACTAGATACGTACTTAAGTTTATGTTGCAGAGGGTCAATTTCAAACCAGCTAATGGAATCGTCCCCACGGTTACTCACGTATAAAAATTGCCCAGTGCTATCTAAGGTGATTTCACCCGGGTAGCTGAGGGTGTCATTGTCGGTGGCGGCTAGGGTTTCTATTAAGGCTAGCTCGCCCGAGCCAGAGATAGTCAGCTGGCTAATAGTATTGTTTAATTCATTAGCCACGTACAGGCTAGTGCCATCAGGGTGAAATGCACAATGGCGTGGGCCACTGCCTGCAGGCATGCTAAAACTCGCTGTTTGTTGTAATTGGTTTGTCTGGTCAAAGCCATAAGTGGTTAAAGTATCACTGCCTAAATCAGCGACGACAACCCATTGACCATTTGGTGACACCTTAGCACTGTGAATATGGGCTTGGCGCTGACGCGCCTCAATGATGCTTGAGCCTGTGTGCTGAAACACTTGCTCGGCTGCGCTTAGCTGCTTATGACCCGAGAGTTGAAATAAGGCTACATTGCCACCGCTATAGTTAGAACAAATTAACCCGTGCTTTGATAAGGCTAGGTGGCATGGGTGACTGCCTTGACTTAATTGTTTGCTAACGAATTGAGGCTCTAGGGGAGCGGTTAAGTCAAACTGGCCAACCCAACCACTGGCTTGGTCTGCTCCAGAGTCAATTTCACTGACGGCATAAAGTTGTTTGTTGTCATGATCAAAGGTTAAAAAGCTCGCACTGTCTAATGCACTTAATGTTGCTTGTGGTTGGCACTGCCATTGTTGATCTTGCTTCGTTATTTTCAGTGCATGGATACTTGGCTGATGAGGCAAGTTGTAGCCGCCAACGTAAATTAACATAAGGAACGCTCTCTTTTTGGATCGGTTTAGTTCAAAGGTAATTGCACCAGAAACTGAGTGCCTTTAGCGGGCTGACTTTCTACGGAAATTTCACCGCCGTGTTGTTCGATAATGGCATGGCTGATGGACAAACCTAATCCAGTGCCTTTACCGACTTCTTTAGTGGTGAAGAAAGGATCAAATATTTTATCGAGAGCGGCTTGCGGGATCCCCGTGCCGTTGTCATAGACTTCGATATAGAGTCGACGATCTTTTTGAAAGGCTTTAATACCCACCACTTTTTCTTCGCAATTTTCTACCGCATCACGGGCATTCACCAGTAAGTTCAGCAATACCTGTTCGATTTGCACTTTATTGCACTTTATTTGCGGCAGGGCTGGCGCGATGTTTTCTCTGACTTCGATGTTTTTACTGGTAAATTGGCGCTTTAAAAACATTAAGCTGCTTTTTATTAGCTCTTCTGAACTAATGCTTTGATGTTCATCGTGAGCCGAATCACGACCAAAGCAGCGCAGTTGTTTAATGATACTTTGTGCTCGGTCGACTTGCTGCATAATATCGGTGAATGCCTTGACCACACGGTTGGTTTTACCTTGAGCAAGGTATTCGGGTCCCATTTCAGCATTCATGCTGATCACTTGTAAGGGTTGATTGAGCTCATGGGCGATCCCCGTTGCCATTTCTCCCAGTGAGGCCAGTTTTGTGGAATGGACAAGCTGCGATTGGGTGTTGGCAATCTCCTTGTTTTTCAAACGTAACTCTTCATTCTTCATTTCTAGTTCGTGTTTTTTGCGCTCAACTTGGCGGGCAAAGTAAAATGAAAATGACAGTAAGAATGAAATACATAAACCAAAAGTGAGCACCATGGCCGGTAATAAACTTTTACTTTTGGTGAGTAAAGATTGTGAAGGCCAGTTGTAGATCTCCCAATGGCGACCAAACACGGGCAGTTTTGTCTGTAGCATATTTTGATCGACACGGGTGTCTTCTGGCACTTGCTGATAGACAATTTGGCCAGACTCCATCATGGTGATGGGCGTATCAAAGTGGCCGGTTTCTAGGATCACGCTCATCAATTGATTGAAGCTAAAAATGCCGATCAGATACCCATCAAATTGGCCTTTGGGGAATAGGGGGATGATCACCACAAAGCCTTTGCCGTCTTGGGCTAGCTCTAAACTTTGCGAAATCGCGACGGTTTGGCTTTGCTTCGCTTGTGAGAGCGCGTTGTTATGGTACTGGTTTACTTCATTGAGTAGCTTGTTGACTTCACCGACCTGTTTTATTGGTGCAACCCATTGGATTTCATTGTATTTATCTACCCAGGCCAGGCTGTGGTAAGCCTGTTCGTAGGTCATGAAGTTCATGGCATCAAATAGCCATTGATCAAATGGGGTGCCATTGTTGTATTCCCAGCGCTTTGCCATGCGCTTCAACGATTGTACTTGTTCGGTCAGTTGAACCTTGATGACCTTGGCGATGTTATGGCTTTGGCTTGCCACTTCCGATTGAATAAATTGGGTTTCGTAGCATTTCAGGTAGTGCCATGAACCAATTGAGAGAGTGGCGCCAAGAAATAAAATAATCCCAGCAATAATTTGGTACTTCACCTTGTCATCCTTGATCTAGCGGCATCAATTGAGGCTCTCTGGCCCCATGCTTAGATTGATGCAGTCGTGTTGGGCAGTAATCTTAAAAAACGCAGCGATTTGATTGGGTTTATGTTTTTACCGCTGAGAATGAAGTACATTATCTACCCATATGAGAGCTTGTTGGTCAGTTTATCATTCCATTAACATGAACACACGGTCAAGGATAAAAATTATGTCAAGAAAAGGGTTTACCACACAACTGATCCACTGTGATCGATTATCTGGGCTAGAGCACGGTGCCATTCATGCACCGATTCATCCATCGGTGCCCTATGGTTATCAAGACGTCAATGACTTAGTCGATGTGTTTCAGGGTAAACAAGCGGGTCACGCTTATGCACGTCAATCCACTCCGACCATGGATGCCTTAAGCCATAAAATTTGTCAGTTAGAGCAAGGCGTGGCGACCTTAGTGTTTGGCACTGGGATGGCCGCTATCTGCGCCGCTTTTTTAACCTTATTAAAAAAAGGCGATCACCTAATTTGTAGCCGCTTTGTGTTTGGTAATACCTCGAGTGTGATGGCGACGTTACAAGGCTACGGCATTGAAGTGAGCCTTGTTGATGCCACCAATATTGACGAGGTGAGAGGGGCTAAGCAAGACAATACCAAAATGGTGTTTGTCGAAACCATCGCTAACCCAGTGACACAAATTGCTGCCCTAGCAGAAATCGGTGAGTTTTGTTTAGCTGAAAAATTGATTTATGCCGTTGATAACACCATGACCTCGGCTTATTTATTCCAACCAAAATCCGTTCATGCCAGCTTAATTATTAGCTCATTGTCGAAATACTTCGGTGGCCATGGTAATGCCTTAGGCGGCAGTGTTACCGATACGGGCCTGTTTGATTGGCGCCAATACGACAACATTTTTGCTGGTTACCGTAAAGGTGATGAGAAAATGTGGGGCATTAACCAAATTAAGAAAAAGGGTCTGCGTGATATGGGCGGCAGCTTAAGTTCAGAGGCGGCGCATATGTTGTCTGTTGGCTCAGATACCTTAGCTCTGCGAATGCAGCGCCAGTGTCACAATGCTATGAGTTTAGCCAAGTTGTTAGATGCGCATCCTAAAGTGGCTAAGGTGTACTATCCGGGCTTGGCGGATCACCCAGAGCATCAAAGGGCAAAAACCTTATTTAATGACTTTGGTGCTATTTTGAGCTTTGATTTGGTCGATGGCATTGACTGTTGTGCCTTTTTAAACCAATTGCAATGGGTGATCAGCGCGACCCATTTAGGCGATAATCGCACCTTAGCCTTACCCGTTGCGTCTACTATCTACTTTGAAATGGGTTTAGCCGCGCGCCAAGCCATGGGCATCAGCGAAAACATGATCCGTTGTTCGATAGGGATTGAAGATACGCAAGACTTGCTAGATGACTTTAGTGCCGCATTAGAACAGTGTTAAACCAGCGACAGGAACTAAGCCAATCATGAATGCCGTGTTTATCACCTTTGGTGTCATCATTTTAAGTATCTTACTGTTTTTGCCTGTCTACAAAGATAGAAAAGCACGTTTTGCACCGTTTCCCGCGCCATGGCGGGAAATCTTAGAGCGCAATATGCCGTTATATCTCGTGTTGCCCGATGAACTGAAAATGCAGTTGCACTTATTGGTCAACAGTTTTATCCACCGTAAAAACTTCTATCCTTGCCAAGATCTCGAGATGACAGATGAGATCAAGGTGACCATTGCTGGACAGGCCTGTTTGTTGCTGCTTAACCGTAAAACCAGTGAGTATGCTAAGTTAAAATCCATTTTGGTTTATCCGGCGGCATTTATTGCTGCGCATACGCAGGTTGATGAAAATGGCTTAGTCAGTGTTGAACAAATAGGCTTAGCGGGTGAATCATGGGGCAATGGCCGGATTGTCTTATCTTGGGATGACGTGAAAAAAGGCGCAAGGAATATCCATGATGGGCACAATGTGGTGCTCCATGAGTTTGCTCATCAATTGGATTCTGAAGATGGCTCGACCAATGGTGCACCCTATTTAGACTCACCAAATGCATATCAATCTTGGGCTAAAGTGATGTCCAAAGAGTTTGCACAATTGCAGCATAATCATATGCTTGGCCTAAAGAGCGTGATGGATGATTATGGTGCTAGTGAGCCTGCGGAGTTTTTTGCGGTGGTGACGGAGACATTTTTCGAAAAACCAGCGCAGCTCAAGCACAAGCATCCAGAGCTATACCAAATATTGGCGGCTTATTATCACGTACAACCCGATGAATGGCAGCATTAAGCGACCAATGTAACCACCCTTGATGTTTTTTTGTTTACACTTAGTTATATCAATAACCGAGTAACAATTCATCAAGGGAGGTGGCTCATGTCTTTATTGCACTTTTTGAAAAATGTAGGTGGGATTATCTTTGTAAGCTTGTTTTTGCTATACACTTTTATGACCCAAGCAGAAACTACCCCCGTGCAAAATGAGATGAACCACGCTCAGGCTCAAGTTAATATCGCCCCATTACACATTGAATTGAAGAAGTAATCGAGCGATACCTTGCCACTGGGTATGGTGCTGTGGATTGTCTTCACCTTGTCGCCCATTGAGGCTCAAACACGCTGTTCTTTGTGTTAACCCTAAGCTCATCCAGCGTTAAACCTTCACTCTGCGCTTTATCCTGCCTGCTCATTTGATACTTTTATCCAAGCCTTATTTCGGCTCCGTTTGCTGTATGGCTAAATCTTTTGCAATGGCAAAGGTGCGCTCTAGGGCGACATTGAGGGTCGTTTCGGAAAGTGGGGTATAGTTCCCTCTTTTATAATCAGGTATAGGTAGCCAGACTTGTTGTAAATCCATCAACACATGTACTCGGATTGCTTCAGTTGCTGGGCTGTGTTTGATGACCATTGCAGGTAAGCGAATGATTTGATAGCGCTTTAATAAAGCTTGGATTTGACTGTTGTCGTTATCTACCTTGATTTTTAACTTGACCGCAGCAGCGATTTGGGAACGAACGCTCCCTAAGGTTAAATAGTCGTTTTCAAAAGTATCACAGTCTTTACAAGGGGAGCGGGTAAAATAGATAAACAAGGGGTTGTTTTGCTGGGCAGAGAGTTGCTTGGCATAAGGCAGCTGGTCAAAGCCAATTAACCAGCCGTCTTTTGCCGATACATGGTGTTGGGGTTTTACATGAAAAAACAGCAAGTAAAGGCTGGCTATAATCGCAAGCGCAAGCAAGATAACTAAGCGAGTCACTAATTGCCGTTTATTCATACATGTTCCTTATTCGCTCAAAAGCCGATTAGGCGACAG
The DNA here is from genome assembly GCF_021295345.1 of Motilimonas eburnea. Classification (GTDB taxonomy): domain Bacteria; phylum Pseudomonadota; class Gammaproteobacteria; order Enterobacterales; family CBDFNC01; genus Motilimonas; species Motilimonas eburnea. The sequence continues at coordinate 49,111 of NZ_JAIMJB010000006.1, read as the reverse complement.
GGAAAAAGAGTTTAAATCCCGCGCCTCCCAATTCGCTATCAAAGATCTCTATATCACCACCGTATGAATGAACGATTTCACTGGTGACCGCTAGGCCTATGCCTTGGCCTCCAGAGCTATCGGCGCGCACACCGCGTTTGAGGATCTGGTTTCTAATGGCCGTATCTATGCCTAATCCATCATCTTCGATGATCAGGCTTAGGCCTTTATTTTTTTCAAACTTTGCACTGATATGTATCTGGCTTAAGGTAAATTTACAGGCATTATCAAGTAAATTCCCCATTAGCTCCATTAAGTCGTCTTGTTGACCAAAAAATATCGCGTTATCGGGATCGGATAATTCAAATTGAATGCGCTTGTGTCGATAAACCTTGTCCAATGTATTCATTAGTTTAGTTACTTCCGGCGCAATGGCAATGGGCTTGCCAATGATGTTTTGTCGGCCCGAAACCGCGCGGCGTAATTGATAATGAACAATTTGATCCATTTGACTTATTTGATCATTGAGAGTGTGGTTAAACGCTTTGCTGGTGGTGTTTTGCTCTTCACTGACCGCCTTGAGCAAGGCTAATCGGGTTTTTAAACTATGCGCCAGATCATTCATCGAGTGTTGATAACGGGTTTTTTGTTCGCGCTCACTATGGAGTAACTGATTCAAGGCCGAAGTCAGTGATTGCAACTCTGGCTCGTAATGGCGTGATAGGGCTTCGCGTTCACCGGCCTTGATGCTGTTTAGCTCGCGCGTCAACCGAGTCAAGCTGGATAAGCTCCATTTTATGGTTAAGTAAAAAAGGGCAGTGAAGAAACAGAATAGGAAAATACTACGACGATACACCTTGCGGGTGAAGGCGGTCATGGCTTGTTCAAGGTCATCGGCATCCTTGGCAACGGCAATCACGTAGTTTTTATTCATTTCTGCGCGATGTTGCTGCAACTGCGCTAATTGAATAATCATGGGTTCTTGGTTAATTTCAAGCTCCCCATAGCGACTTTCTACCCCATTGATATTAAAGGTTAACATTTGTGAAAATTCATCACCGACTAAGCTACTTAGCAAGGGGCAAGCCTGACCATCTCTGGGGATGTGAGCGCCGGAGATAGAGCTCCAGATGATTTGCTGGCTACCCTGATCGCAAACGATAGCGACGAGGTTGGCATTGGGAATATTGAGTGTGCCGTAGGAGACTCGCTTGGGCATATTGATGGTTTCTTCCTGCATCAGCCCTTCCGAAAATAACCCTGTCATGATGTTTTGCAGCAGGTTTTGCTGTTGTTGTAATAATTGTTCCCTGTGATTGAGAATTTGATAATAGCTAAAGGTATATAAGCCTATCAGCAGTACTAACAGGCTGGTAGATAATAGCTTGAACTTTAGAGATAATTTTATTTGCATGACAGAGTAAAAATATATCCTTGGCCACGAATGGTATTAATGGGCTTAAGGTTGCCATCCTTGTCCATTTTCTTACGCAGACGGCTGACCATGACTTCTACCACGTTAGGATCCCCTTCGCTATCGCTGTAGAGTTGATCCAGTAATTGCTGTTTGGAAATCACCTGACCATGATTGCGCATTAAGTATTCCAGAATTTGATACTCAAATGCGGTCAATTCCACATCTTGTTGTTCAATTTGCAAGCTCTTTTTGGCTAAATCAAGAAGGTATGGACCGGCTTCGATTTGTGGCTTGATAAAACCCGCACTGCGTCTGACCAAGGCATTAAGGCGCGCCCATAGCTCATCTTGTTGGAAGGGTTTAACCACATAGTCGTCCGCGCCAGCTTCTAAACCAGCTACCTTTTCTTGCCAGTTGCCACGTGCCGTTAAGATTAGAATAGGAAAGCTTAATTCTTGTTGACGTAGTTTTTTGACCAGCTCTAATCCGTCCATATCCGGTAACCCTAAGTCGACAATGGCGACATCAATCGGGTATTGGTGCGCGTAATAGTCGCCCATTTCGGCGTTTTCAGCATCATAAACCTGATTGCCTATGGCTTCTAACTGGGTTTTTAAATGGTGACGAAGAATCTGGTCATCTTCCACTAACAAAATTTTCATAATTGCCTCATGTACATCTTGCGGCCCGATTGCTTGGTTGTTTGGCTTTATCATGGGGGCTAGGCTATATGAGCTTGCCTAAACCTTAGCTTAATGGGCCTCATTAAAGCGCATCTTAATGTTTTTTAATGCTGCTGTATGTTGAGGATTGCTAATTTGATGATGCAGTCATAAAAAACTCACATTCAATCTATCCAAAACGACCATTATTTGCCAAAGTTACCATCAAACGTGTGTCGTTGGGTGAGCGTTAGTCCCTTGCTCACAGTAATATAATGCTGGCGCCTTTCGCCACAGGCTTTTAATATATTGAATTTTTAAATTGATACATAGCGGTTGAGGTAGTGACAGCATGGAACCATCATCTTTAGCCAACCCCAATGAAGTGGCTGAGCAACTCAAAGCCAAGGACGAGCAAATTAAATTGCTTGAGGCCAAAGTGGCTAACCTAACAAAGCGTATTGATGAGCGCACGCTCACCCTATCACAGCATTTAGCGAGTCTGAGGGGCAATAATGCGCAAGTGTCGCCGCTGAATACGCTGTTGTGTCAGATCCGCACCCGCATTTTAAATGATGTGACCCGAAATATCGGCATGCCAGACAGCCTCGCCGCCAAGCGTGAGTACAATTTATTGGTGATCGCGGCAACCGAATTTATTCAAATGCTGGAATTTGGCGTCACCAACATGGCCTGCATCAGCGCGGATTTGCTCGATGATATTGCCGAACAAAAAGATATCGATGCAGAGTTATTAATTGAGTTATCGGAAGGCCTAAGAACCTTGGCTGATGGGTATAGTGAGACCGTTGAAACAGCTTATTACTGGGTACCCGATCGCATTGATACCTTAAAAGCGGATATTGCCTATGATGATGACGAAGATACCGTGCCTTCGCCTGAGTCATTACCTAACTACATTACTATGTTGCGCCACCCTCAATTTGCAGCTGAGCAAAAACAGCTGAATGTCTTACTGAATCACGCCTTTGATATCGAAGATTATTTAGTCGAGTAAATGCCAAATGATGTGGCTGTTTACACTGCGGCCACACCTATACTCAATCCATTTATAGATGTATGTTTCAGAGCGACACCGAGTTTTCAATACTAGGCTCGCTAATGAAAGAATTTGGACGCCTCTAGGTTGATTGAGTTTATTATATCGACCTCGCTCATTCTATGTGCAGTTTGATCACACATCAGGTAAAATCCGCCCCTTGAATCTGCGATGGAGGTTGGTGTCATTGTGCTTAGCGCATTAAATGCCCTCAGCCATCTCTGTTGTCAATTTTGTTATCCGTGAGAAAACCAACATGAGCCAAGGCTATAATACCGTCCTATTAACGGGAGAAGACGCAGTAAATCAAGCTGTTAGTTTGTTGCAGCAAGGAGAATGCGTCGCACTACCTACAGAAACGGTATATGGTCTCGCGGCGGATGCGGCGAACCCTGCTGCGGTAGATAAAATCTTCACCGCTAAAGGCAGACCCAAAAACCATCCCCTTATTGTGCACATTCCAGATGTATCACATTTATCTCGTTGGGCAATGGATATCCCAGAGTCAGCTTATGCCTTAGCGGAACAGTTTTGGCCGGGACCATTAACCTTACTGTTAAAAAAAGCACCTGATGTCGATACTTGTGTCACTGGCGGCTTAGACACCATCGCCTTGCGAGTGCCTGCGCATCCCTTATTTTTATCCGTGTTAACTAAACTGGATAGCGGTTTGGCCGCGCCCTCGGCTAATCGCTACAAGCAGCTTAGTCCTACCATCGCCGAGCAAGTCACGCGTGGTTTAGCTGGGCGTATTGCTGGTGTGTTAGAAGGCGGAGCTTGCGATCACGGCTTAGAGTCCACCATTTTAGATTTAGTCAGTGAGCAACCACGCATATTGCGCGCAGGTCCTATCAGCCAACAGCAATTAACGGATGCCCTAGGTTGTGAAGTGCTATTACCAGCGCAACATGTTGAAGTGGTGCCGGGCAATGTTAAAGCCCATTATCAGCCGACCACGCCCGCTAAACTCCTCAGTACGGAGCAAATCATGGCCCAAGCCGAGCGCTTGAATGCGGCTAATAGTTTCTTTTTAGTCTGGTCAGAGCAAGCGCAGCGCCATTTACAAGAGAGCAACGAGCGCGCGCAATGGCGTGTGATGCCGGCAACGGCCGCGCAATATGGTCAGCAGCTTTATGTCACCTTATATCAAGTAGACCAACAAGGTGCTGCGCAAATTATCGTTGAGCAACCGCCTCAAGGTGACCCGTGGCGTGCCATTAACGATCGACTCTCGCGCGCGACAAGTTAAACCCAAAGCAGTGAGCCTAAGGCGGGCTGCTGCAACGTAAGATTGTTTATACAGGCTAGATAAGCGAAAATAGCCGACAATTTCGATTAACAAAACAGATTTGAAGCCCATAAATGCTTGTTGTTGTCATTTAGCGTTGGCTCAATCTGTTGCAAAAAAAGAACAATTCCATGGCCGACAAGCAATTTCTGAGTGAAATAAACAAGCGAAGAACCTTCGCCATCATCTCGCACCCGGATGCGGGTAAAACCACCATCACCGAAAAAGTCCTGTTACACGGACGCGCAATTCAAACGGCGGGCAGTGTAAAAGGTAAGGGCAGTGCCCAGCACGCTAAATCTGACTGGATGGAAATGGAAAAAGAGCGGGGGATCTCGGTCACCACCTCTGTGATGCAATTTCCGTTTAACGATTGTCTGGTTAACCTGCTCGATACCCCAGGACACGAAGACTTTTCGGAAGATACTTACCGTACGTTAACGGCGGTGGACTCGTGTTTGATGGTCATCGACGCCGCTAAAGGTGTTGAGGATCGTACTCGTAAGTTAATGGAAGTGACCCGTTTACGCGACACACCTATCGTGACCTTTATGAACAAGTTGGACCGCGATACCCGTGATCCAATGGAGCTACTTGACGAAGTTGAAAACGAGCTGAAAATGGCGTGTGCTCCTGTCACTTGGCCGATTGGTTGTGGTAAAGAGTTTAAAGGGGTGTATCACATTCATCGCGATGAAGTGATCTTGTATCAAACTGGTCAAGGTCACACCATTCAAGAGCGCCGTGTTATTAAGGGCATCGATAATGATGAAGTGACCGCGGCCATCGGTGATGTGCTGGCTGAGTCGGTACGCGAAGAGATCGAACTGGTATTAGGTGCGGCTCATGAATTCGACCAAGAATTATTCCTAGCGGGTGAGCTAACGCCTGTCTATTTCGGTACCGCTTTAGGCAACTTTGGTGTTGATCATATGCTAGAAGGTCTGACCGACTGGGCTCCCGCACCCATGCCACGTGCGACGCAAGAGCGTGACGTCGAGGCGACAGAAGAGAAGTTCAGTGGTTTCGTATTTAAGATCCAAGCCAACATGGATCCTAAACACCGTGACCGTATTGCTTTTATGCGTGTGGTATCAGGCAAATACGAAAAGAGCATGAAGATGCGCCATGTACGCATTGGTAAAGACATCACCATTTCTGATGCGGTTACCTTTATGGCCGGCGATCGCAGTGCCGCTGAAGAAGCCTACGCCGGTGACATTATCGGTTTACACAACCACGGTACTATCCAAATCGGTGACACCTTTACCCAAGGTGAAGATCTTAAATTCAGCGGCATTCCTAACTTTGCGCCTGAAATGTTCCGCCGTATTCGCCTAAAAGATCCACTCAAGCAAAAACAATTGCTCAAGGGCCTAGTTCAGTTATCGGAAGAAGGTGCGGTGCAAGTGTTTAGGCCACTGCGTAACAACGACTTGATCGTGGGTGCGGTCGGTGTGCTGCAGTTTGAAGTGGTGACTGCCCGTTTAAAAGCAGAATACAAGGTAGAGGCCATTTACGAAAGCATCAGTGTGGCAACGGCGCGCTGGGTTGAAAGCGATAATCAAACCAAGATGAATGAGTTTGAGAAAAAAGCCTATGACAACCTTGCTCTGGATGGCGGCGATAATTTAACTTATATCGCGCCAACCATGGTGAACCTAAATCTTGCCATGGAGCGCTACCCTGATATCAACTTCAGAAAAACGCGCGAGCATTAATGGCTTACCATTAATTACGTATTTTAGTTTAGGTACAGCGGCGCCCATGGCGCCGTTGTTGTTTGGTCTGTACTATTGTTACCAAGTACCCAATCGCGAGCTAGCTTATGTCAGCTTTTATGGACAGCCATTGTCACCTCGATTTTGCCCAATTTGATACTTGCCGAGAGCAGGAAATAGCCAAGGCACTTGCATTAGGTGTGCAAAAAATCATGGTGCCAGGCGTCAAGGCGGCGACTTGGCCAGCTCTAATAACCTTATGCAAACAGCAGCCTCAGCTGGATTATGCTCTAGGTTTACATCCGTATTTTTTGGCTGACTTTCAACAAGCCCATTTAGGGCAACTGGATAGGCGATTAACCGAGGAACGTCCCGCCGCCTTGGGTGAAATCGGCCTTGATGCCTGCGTTGATATTCCTATGGCATTACAGCTTTTTGTGTTTCGCGCGCAAATCGCATTAGCGCGAAAACATCAACTGCCCTTGATCTTGCATCAGCGCAAAACCGCTTCTAATTTATTGGCCGAGCTAAAGTCATTTCCTTATGGCGGTGTGCTACATGCTTTTTCCGGCAGCTATGAAATGGCGATGGCCTTTATTGATAAAGGGTTTAAATTAGGTATAGGCGGCGTCATTACCTATGAGCGCGCCGCTAAAACCCGTGCCACGCTAGCACGCGTGCCCCTTGAAGCCTTAGTGCTAGAAACCGATGCGCCAGACATGCCATTGGCCAATCAGACTGGTGGTGTGAATACCCCGCAAAATATCCCGCTTATATTTGATGCGCTATGCCAGTTGCGCCCTGAGCCTGCCGAGCAGATCAAACAGGTGATTTGGCAAACCAGTCAAAGCCTATTTCAGCGCTAAATTTGAGCTATATTCAAACCTGAACACTTTTGATTAAGAGTTCATCAATCCCATAAATATCGCCCTTGTATCGGTTCACAACTGGCGTTATTGTAAGCGTCTTGTGTTTTTTATTGGCTCATGTCGAGTTATTTCAACTTCGAAATCACCGGTATTGAGTTAATTATGTTGTCACAAGTGAGATGTATTAGCCAAATTGGGCTTACAAATCAATCATGATCGGTTAAATGGATTTAACAACGTATTCAACAACATGCTTTAAAACTAGCATAGTTACGTCAACAGTTGATGATAACTGTCTTCAAGGAACCAAGTCCGTCAGCGTTGCACCTTAGGTGCATTTTTTTGAATGGAGAAGAGACATGACAGATCTTAAATCAGTCGCGCGCACCGCGCTGGGACTAATGGATCTTACTACCCTAAACGATAATGACACCGATGCCGATGTGATCAAGGTGTGTCATCAAGCGAAAAGCCCAGCGGGCAATACAGCAGCGATTTGTATTTACCCTCGTTTTATTCCCATTGCGCGTAAAACCCTAAAGCAAATTGGGGCGAGCGACATCAAAATTGCCACCGTGACTAACTTTCCCCACGGTAATGATGATATTGAAATTGCACTCGCCGAAACCAAAGCCGCCGTGGCTTATGGCGCCGATGAAGTGGATGTGGTGTTCCCATACCGTGCATTCTTAGCAGGTAATAAAGACATCGGCTTTGAGCTAGTGAAAGCGTGTAAGCAAGCGTGCGGCGAGGGCGTGTTACTGAAAGTGATTTTAGAAACGGGTGAAATCAAGTCGCCTGAGTTAATTAAGCAAGCCAGTGAAATTGCCATCGCGGCAGGTGCGGACTTTATTAAAACCAGCACCGGCAAGGTTGCCGAAAATGCCACCTTAGCCTCGGCTAAAGTGATGCTTGAAGTGATCCGTGATACCAATATCAATATCGGCTTTAAACCTGCGGGCGGCGTGAAAACCGCAGCACAAGCCGAGCAATACTTAAGCCTAGTCACAGATATTCTGGGTCAAGACTGGATCAGTCCAGCCCACTTTAGATTTGGCGCGTCTAGCCTACTGGCAGATTTGCTGACCACCTTAGAAGTGCAGCACGATCTTAGCAGCAGCGGTTATTAATTTTTGCTTAACGAATTCGAGGATATTTAAATTGGCTACTCCACATATCAATGCAAAAGCAGGCGACTTTGCCGAAACGGTATTATTTCCAGGCGATCCACTGCGCGCCAAATACATTGCCGAAACCTTTCTAGAAAACCCAGTTCAAGTGACCGATGTGCGCAACATGTTAGGTTTTACTGGGACTTACAAAGGTAAACGCGTTTCTGTGATGGGCTCAGGCATGGGCATACCTTCTTGTTCAATTTATGCAAAAGAGCTGATCACCGAATACGGGGTGAAAAACCTGATTCGTGTTGGCAGTTGTGGTGCGGTGAGTGAAAAAATCAAGGTGCGCGATGTGATCGTGGCCATGGGCGCTTGTACCGACTCTAAAGTTAACCGCATGCGCTTTAAAGATCATGACTTTGCCGCGATTGCTGATTTTGGCCTATTACGCAAGGTGGTTAACGCCGCTGAGCAAGCCAATATTCCAGTCCAAGTCGGTAACGTATTTTCTGCTGATTTGTTCTATACCCCAGATCCTGAGATGTTTGATTACATGGAAAAAATGGGTGTTTTAGGGGTCGAAATGGAAGCCGCCGGCTTATATGGCGTGGCAGCGGAATACGGCGCCAATGCCCTGTGTGTGGTAACGGTATCGGATCATATCCGCACCGGTGAGCAAACCACGTCAGATGAGCGTCAAACCACCTTTAACGATATGATAGTGATGACCTTAGACTCACTGATCTAAGCTTATTATCTGATTAATTTGAAAGCGCCAAATGGCGCTTTTTTCATGCCATTGGTCAAACATTTGATTCAAAGTTGACGCTTTCTACGCTATGATTTTTGTGCTGAGCTGATTGCAGTTAAGGCTGTGCTGCTGGGGTAAAGCAAGGATGAATGCTCATTAATCGTACCGTTAAGCTAGGATGGCCATGTTAAAACCTCTCACTAATTTACTATTCACAGCGACCCTTTGTGTCAGCTTAATACTCCCTTGCCTTGTGCAAGCCTCGGATTTAGAAGCGTTTTTAAGCCAGCAGTCGATTAGACAACGAATGGCGGATACCTATGGTGACAAAGCCATTAAACGCATAGATGCGTTAGTGAACACCTTGCGTGATGCTAAATCTATGTCCGATAAACAAAAGCTAACCGAGATTAATAATTTCTTTAATATGCTGGTTTATGCCCAAGATAAAAAGTTGTGGGGGCAAAATGATTACTGGGCATCGCCGCTAGAATTTGTCGGAGCCAAAGGCGGTGACTGTGAAGATTATTCTATTGCTAAATATTACAGCTTAATGGAGTTAGGTGTTGGCGAAGACCAACTGCGCTTGGTGTATGTTAAGGCCGTTAAATATGATCAATTCCATATGGTGCTGGCTTATTACCCTAGCCGTAGAGCCAACCCATTAATTTTAGATAACTTAGAGTACGATATTAAACCCGCTTCAAGGCGTAAAGATCTGATCCCTGTCTATAGCTTTAATGCCAAGCACCTTTGGGTAATGGGCAAGGCCAAAAAAGGGGAGCCAGTGGGTAACGCAGATAAACTCTCTGAATGGAAAAGTGTTAAATCGCGCTTTTCTAGCCAAAAATTAAAATCGCCTCGTACCGTTTTATAATCCCCTCTCAAAGGTTTGCTATCCCTTGGTTTTATGAGCGGTTTGATAACTGGTTTGATGAGTGGTTAGATGAAATAAGGAGGCTAAGCCTCCTTATTTTTTAGTCTGCTTTAGCCGCTTGGGCTGTTGCTTTGAGCTGCTCGACTTGAGGGTGCAGCGGGATCACCACCGCATCACCTGTCATGGTTTCAATTGATCTAAATACATTGGCATAAGCCGTGATGTTTTTGCCAAATGACTTTTCTTGACCAAAGATGGCCTTGGCCACGGCTTTGACATAAGCAGGGTCGACATCTTTTCGAGTGACTAAGTTAGCCGAAAAAGAGATGGTTGGGGTTTTCTCTTTATTGCCTCGATACAACCGGCCAGGAATATGCCCAGGCATAAGATAAGGAGGCAAGTTACCTTCACTATCCGCTAAGGCCTGACTATTCACACTCACAAACTGGATATCACAACGTTTACTGGTGCGATTAACCAAGCGATTAGGGTGGCCGATAATCGCGGCATACGCGTCTATTTCACCTAAGCAAAGGTTTTCAAAGGCTTCCCAATTGTTATCTTCGGTGACTTGTGGCTGCTGATCCCATTTTGGGACGGCTAATAAACGTTTTAATGAGGTGTTTGTGCCGGAGCCTTGGCCGCCGATATTGAGTATCTTACCGTTTAAGTCCATTGCACGCTGGATCTCTGCGTCTGGCGTCGTCACAATCGTCAGTGGCTCGGCATGGGTTGCCAATACGGCTTGTAATTGGCTTGGGTACTGCTGAGCAGCAAAATACAAGGTATCAGATTGGACGATAGCAAAGTCAACTTCGCCGGCGAGTAGTAGCGTTAAGTTTTCTTCCGAACCTTCGGTGGGGATAGCGCCGCAGCGATAACCGTGCTCTGCCTTGCTGGCACTGGTGAGGCGACATATTTCAGAAGCCACCTGAAAATAGATCCCTTGTGTCGAGCCTGATGCGATGGTCACCAGTTTAGGTTTGATCTGCTCTGCGTATACATGGCTAGTTAAAAGCGCACAAGCTGCAAAGTATAAAGAGGTAAATAACGATTTACGCATGATTAACGTTTCCTTGTTGCTAGCCAGATAAGAGTGATCACTTGGCATAGCCAAGCGCCGAGCGCTATTGTCCCTTGGGTCGCAAGGCGATCGCTGAGTACGTTCCACATCGCTTGATAAAAGTGGTGCGGGTGACTGGCCACATATAAATCGCCTAAGATGTTCCAGCCATCGGTCATTTCCATATCTCGGCTGAGATCGCCAATGGGATAAAGTTGTGCCAACCAATGAGGATAATTGGCGGTCGGCTCACCAAACATGCGGTTAAAGGCAATTAAACCGTCCAGATCTTTGAGCGTCACACTTTGCAACATACTGCCATCAAACATGGCATTAATGATGGTTTCAGCCATCACTTCGTCGCCACCGAGCAAGGTATTTTGTAAAATCAGTCCCAATGCCGTCAGCGATGACTCCATGGTCTGATTAAATTGCAGTGTAAGCTCTTGTGCTAAGCTGGCACCTTGGAAGTAGAAGCTACCGCTTAATAAAGCCACATCTATGATGGCCAAAGCGATAGCAGCGGGTATTATTCGCAGCATAAACTGTCCCTGTCGTTGAACGATTGAAATGGCTAGGCGCTATTATTAAACACCTTGATTTGAAGTCAAATAAATATACCGATTTTCTCTTTAGTAAAATCAACCCATTGAAATCCAAGAGCGTAAAATCATGATTAAAAATGTAAAAACCCATTTGATCTGTGGCTTTTTAGGGGCAGGGAAAACCAGTGCGATAGCGCACTTGCTATCTCAGTGTCCTGCCACTGAGCGTTGGGCGGTATTGGTCAACGAATTTGGTGAAATAGGCTTGGATAAGGCGTTGCTGGAAACGCAGCAAAGTAATACCACAAGTATTCACATTCAGCAGGTTCCCGGTGGTTGCATGTGTTGTACGGCGGGTGTACCTATGGTGGTTGCGCTCAATCAATTACTCACTAAAATGAAACCCGACCGCCTATTTATTGAGCCAACTGGGTTGGGGCACCCAAAACAAGTCCTTGCTGCTTTACAACAGCCTGAGTACAAAGGAGTCCTTGATGTACAGGGGGTAACCACTTTAGTTGATGCCAGAGTATTAAGTCAGCCGCGCTATCGTGAACATGACATCTTTCGACAGCAAATTGAGATTGCCGATCTTATCTTAGCCAGCAAAGCGGACTTATACCTAAACCAAGAAGTGGCTGATTTAGAAGTATTAGTATCTGAACTCAAGTTAGTAAACTCACCCGCCATTCGCCCTCTTCATCACGCTCAGCTTCCCCTTGCTTGGCTGCCTTTGGCTAATTTGAAACAAGTCAAAGGGATAACTCAGATCCGCAGTTTTGAACCACAGGTTGGCGGGATGGCTCACTTAATAAAAGAAGGCCCGTTGTCATTATCTGCGCCCGCCGCAACAGATGATTTTTTTAGCCTAGGTTGGCAGTTTGCAGAGACGGTGTGTTTTGAACGCAGCTGTTTAGAGAAGGGGTTGGCCCAATTCAATGCCTTGAGAGTGAAAGGTGTACTCAATACCGAAATTGGCGCCATTAAAGTGAATCAAATAGATAACGAAATCCATATCGAGGTGATTGATAAACAGGCATGCAGTCAAATAGAGTTTATTTTTCCCCGCCAAGCCGGAGACAAGCAAACCATTGCAACGGATGTTTACAGTATGCTAACCAAGTGTTGCAGTAACTAGCCTTATTATGTAGGTGAATATTTAGCTGCTATTTTTAATTGTATCAGCATTAATGCCTAATCGGATTAACGCATTTGATATATGTGATGCCTAAGGGATTAAACGCTAGTTTGAAGTTTTTTACAATTTTGTGACGCTTGTTACATTTGGTAAAGGCAAACTCATGCTTTTTGAACTTGTTGTTCTTGGTGTTGAAAACTATCATTTTTGCTTCATTTAGTGGTTGTTAATTATTGGCAATCCAAATAACAAGGAAGATAGCAATGAGTTCAACAAGGATGTTTAAGCAAGCTGCTTTAGCAGCGATGATCTCGTCAGTATTATTGCCTAGCCAAGCAATGGCATTGGAAGATGATCAGATCGTTACTCCGCGAATTGTCGGTGGGGGCAATGCCAATCAAGCTGACTGGGAGTTTTATACTCAGCTTGTTAGCCGCAGTGGTAATCGTTCTTACTGTGGTGCAAGTTACTTAGGTAACGGCTACGTATTGACCGCGGCACACTGTGTGGTAGGTGACTCCCCTAGCCAAGTGGCTGTGAAGGTGGGTGGTTACCGCTACGGCGCAGCTGATGGACAACGCGCCAATGTAGAACAAATTTTTATTCACCCGCAATACAATACGAGAACCCTAGCCAATGATATCGCGCTGCTAAAACTAGACCGTCAATTACCAGGTGCGGTCACGGTGCAAATCGCTGAGGGAACCCTAAGCCAATATGTTCGTGAGGGTGACCTACTGACAGTGGCCGGTCTAGGACGTACTCAAGAAGGTGGTTTATCACCAACTGTATTACAAGAAGTGGATGTACCACTGGTGTCTGATGCAGTATGTCGTCAAGCGGGTGGTAGTTACCAAAATATCGGTGATGTCGCTTTCTGTGCGGGTTACTCACAAGGCGGAAAAGATTCTTGTCAAGGCGACAGCGGTGGCCCGATTGTGATCAACCAAGGTGGCCAAGTGGTACAACTGGGTATCGTAAGCTGGGGTATTGGCTGTGCTCGCCCTGGCAAATATGGTGTTTACAGTGATATCGCAGCGTTGCGCTCTTGGGTGGATGGCATTATTGATAATGGCCCTGCCGATCTTGTTAGCGTGGGATATACCAAGGCACAAACACTCAGCTCATTCATTATTGGTGAAACTAAACAGCACACCTTTAAGCTTACTAATGCGGGTAATGTTGAATTTACCCTAGACTCAGTGAACACCCAAGCGACGGGCGTTGCGTCTGATTTAGTGGTTACCTTTGACTACTGTAGTGCAAAAACCTTACAGCCAAATGCCACTTGTTCGGTTGGGGTTCAATTTGGTGCGGCGAATCCAGGTACAGCAGGCGTTGCGTTAAACTTTGGTATCGACAAAAACACCACGGCTTACACGGCATCGGTCACTGCGACGGCAAAACAGCAAGTTGAGCCGACGCCTCCGCCTACTGGCAATTGCTCAAATGAGTGGAATGCGAATTCGGTTTATCAAGGCAAAGAGCAAGTTATTTGGGCGGGTCAATTATGGCAAGCACAATGGTGGACACAAGGTGATAACCCTTCTGAGTCAGGACCTTGGGGTGTATGGAAAGCAATCGGCGCAGCTTCATGTGGCACCGAGCCTACGCCACAACCAACCCCACAACCTACGCCAGAGCCAACGGTAGCACCAACGCCTGTTCCTACGGCAGAGCCAACGGTTGAACCAACAGTAGCGCCTACGGTAGCGCCAACAGTAGCACCTACTGAGCCACCAACCGGTGTTGAGCCTTATGTTGCAGGTAACAGCTATGGTCCGGGTGATGTTGTTAGCAATCTAGGCAGTGTCTACCAGTGTAAAGGTTGGCCATTTGGCCTATGGTGTAGTGGCTCAGCTTACGCACCAGGGGAAGGCACAGCTTGGAAAGATGCTTGGATCAAACAATAAATAACTTAGCGATGCACTGAAACATGCATCTGCCAGTAGGTTAGGCCTTCATTTGTTTGAAAACCCAAAAAGCCGAAGTGGTGACTTCGGCTTTTTTTATTCTTACGCACAGGTGACCCCGACTGATTAGTCCCTAGTTATTGTTAAAGGCATCGGGCTTTTCTAGGTCTGTACTGTGGCGATCTAATACACCTACGTCTAACACGGGTGAAGCATCAATATGTTGGGCATTCATCATTTGAGCAACACGTTGTAATGATGAAATGATCATGGTTTGCTCCCAATCATTTAAATCATGGAACTGTTTCGCAAAGTGATCCTGTAATGGTAACGGGGCTTCTTTTAATACTTCCACTGCCTGCTCGGTGAGTAAGGCATGCACTTTTCGCTTATCCGTGGTTGAGCGCTCTCGTACCACTAGGCCGCGCTTTTCTAACCTATCTATAATGGTTGTTACCGTGGCTTGACTTAAACTCATATCATTAGCAATTTCACCTATGGTCACCTGACCCTTATCGCGGATGGTTTGCAGCAGTAAAATTTGTGGCGAAGTAAGGCCTGTCGTTTTAGCTAGGTGCTTTGAATGTAAGTCAGTGGCGCGTATCACCCTGCGCAGGGCCACAAGTACTTCTTCTATGTTATTCATATCGACTCCAGTCAAACTTTAGTAATCAAGCTGTCGTGCTCAAGGTGCGGCAATTATATCGATAATTACTTTCAAGTCTAAATAAATTGTTGCGGCTTTGTTACATCAATAAATTGATCTAGTAGTAAAAATTTAATCATTAACTAACGGGCTGGGTAGTAGGTAAAACATTGCACTTGCGAGGCGTAACTTAAGTGGTTGATTTTTATTTGCTTTATGTTGTTATTTTCTGCCGTGTTACGCAATCATCTTAGAGGCAAAATGCTGTCTTAATATTGAGTTTCACGACTCATGCTTTCTGTGCGAGGGTAGAGATAAAAAAATACTTAGTGTACTATATTTAGTGTTGTAAGTGATTTTTATGGATTTCTAAGATCGCTTTTCCCGGTTTTACTAGGGTTTTGTCTATTTTACTGGGATTTGCATAAGGCTGTGGTGACAGCTTTTTGGAAATATCTTTTACATCTATAAAGATTATTTAGTCGAATCTATTTTAGTTCTAAATAAGGAGTTATTTTGTCTTCCATGCAAAAGATAGTGTTAAGCCAACCGGAATTAACAGATGGTATGGCTGTTTCTCGACTTGTTGCATCTTGCCCCCCTTTAGATACCAACTCTGGTTACTGTAATTTTCTACAATGTGGCCATTTCCTAAGTACTTCCGTCGCAGCTAAGCTTGATGACGAGTTAGTTGGCTTTATTTCTGGTTATTTAGTGCCTGAGCGTCCTGATACTTTGTTTATTTGGCAAGTGGCCGTTTCGACTTCTGTTCGTGGTCAAGGCCTTGCATCGGATATGCTGCAGCACATTTTGGATCGCACTGATTGCAAAGGGGTGCACTATATTGAAACCACTATTACGCAAGACAATTTAGCTTCTTGGTCATTATTTGAAAGTTTTGCTAGCAAGTTAAGTGCTGAAATGAATTCAAAAGTGTGGCTAAAAGAGCAGGAGCACTTTGAAGGCGAACACGCTTCAGAGTCTTTAGTGCGCATCGGCCCATTTAACAATCAGCCTGTTAACCACGCCGTACAGGTGATGGAAATATTCAAGGAAATGGAATCGGAAGTGCAAAGCTATGCCCGTTCATTCCCTCGCGTGTTTAATCGTGCCAAAGGCGAATTTATGTGGGATGAGTTCGGTAATCGATACCTCGACTTTCTTGCTGGAGCCGGTACCTTAAACTACGGTCACAATAATGACCTATTTAAGCAAGCTTTACTCGACTACATTTCAGAAGATGGCATTACTCATGGTTTAGATATGCACACCAAAGCCAAGGGTGAATTTCTACAAACCTTTAACGATAAGATCTTAAAGCCTCGTGGCATGGAATACGTAATGCAGTTCACCGGTCCGACGGGGACCAATGCGGTGGAAGCGGCCATGAAGATCGCGCGTAATGTGACTGGCCAACAAAATATTGTTACGTTTACCAATGGCTTCCATGGCGTGAGTTTAGGCGCATTGGCTGCAACGGGTAACTCGCATCACCGTAATGCGGCTGGCGTAAGCTTAAGCGGTGTGCATAGAATGCCATTTGATGGTTACCTTGGCGACAATATTGACACCACAGAATACCTCGACAAGGTACTCAGTGATTCAAGTAGTGGTATTAACTCGCCCGCTGCGGTATTGGTTGAAACCGTACAAGGCGAGGGTGGCATTAACGCCGCGAGCATTGAATGGTTACGTAACCTACAAACCGTTTGTCGTAAACACAAAATCCTGATGATCGTTGACGACATTCAAGCCGGTTGTGGTCGTACTGGTGACTTCTTTAGTTTTGAAGAAGCAGGCATTGAGCCTGATATTATTACCCTTTCAAAATCCCTTGGTGGTTACGGCTTGCCGATGGCGGTAGTGTTAATGAAGCCTGAGCTAGACCAATGGAAGCCGGGTGAGCATAACGGTACCTTTAGAGGTAACAACTTAGCCTTTGTGGCAGCCAAAGCCGCCATCGACCATTACTGGAGCGACAACAAATTTGCCAATGATGTTAAGCGAAAAGGCCGCTACATCACCGAGCGATTAACCGACATAGTTAAGCAATATGGCACGGGTAACTTTACTATTAAGGGCCGTGGCTTATTCCAAGGTATTAACTGTGTCAGTGGTGAACTCGCTGGCAAGATCACCAAGGCCGCTTTTGCCAAAGGCGTTATCATCGAAACCAGTGGTGCAGACGATCACATTGTTAAGTTCTTCTGTCCACTGACTATCAGCGACGATAACTTACGTAAAGGCATCGATATTGTTGAATCAGCCATCGCTGAAGTTTGCGCAAAGGTCGACGATATTCCAGCCACGGTGGCTTACTTTAAAGCTTCATAACAACTTATGATGCCCAGCCAAACCATACAAGTTGGGTCTGGCGAACGGCGCTTGTTACCAAGTTGCCGTTCTCACTCGGGCTCATACCTGCTTACCTGTCTACGAGGTCAAGGCGCCCTGCGCGTCATGTCTCGAAGTCAGATCATGGCGATATCAAATGGTGCGCAAATCAACATTGCAGCAGCAGACATTGCTACCGTATCAGCGCATACGCCAATGACCCTTTTAATCACAGAATCAGAAGAAAAACATCATGATAGTAAGAGATCTAACCACAGCTAATCAGTCAAATCGTCGAATTGTATCGCCAGACGGCAATTGGGAAAGCACGCGCTTATTACTTAAGCAAGATCAAATGGGCTTTTCATTCCATATCACCACTATTTACAAAGGGGCTGATTTCCAAATGCACTACCAAAACCATTTGGAATCGGTGTACTGCATTTCAGGTAAAGGTGAAATCGAAAGTTTAGAAGATGGCAGCAAGCACAGCATTGCGCCGGGGACTATCTATATTCTTGACAAGCACGACAAACACATATTGCGTTGCAGTGAAGAAATGCAGCTAGCCTGTGTATTTAATCCTCCGTTAAACGGTAAAGAAGTGCATAACGCCCAAGGCGCTTATGAGCTAGAGGCCGACGTTATCTAGCCAGTCACGTGATGTGACCTTAATTAAAACCCCAAGGTCACCGCGTCACGATCATGTTTTAAGGATGATAAGGAGTAGCATGCATACCGTAGAAAAAATTGGTGGCACATCGATGAGTGATTATGAATCGGTGCGCGATAACATTATTTTAAACCCCGGCGCTAGCCAGTTTTATCAGCGCGTTTTTGTGGTATCGGCCTATGGCGGTATTACCGACCAATTACTTGAATACAAAAAAACCGGGCAAGCCGGAGTTTATGCTCTTTTCGCTAACAGCATGGTGGACACCGGCTGGCAGCAGAAATTAGCTGAATTAAAGCAGCAATTACTGGATATTAACACCGCCTTGTTCGTTGAAGGGGAACTGCTTGAGCAGGCTAATCAATTTATACTGACTAAGCTTGATGATGCTGAGCAATGCTTACTGGACCTGAAAAGCCTGTGTCAGCATGGCCACTTTGAATTGGCCTCGCACTTAAGCACAGTGCGTGAAATGTTGGCCAGTATTGGTGAAGCGCACAGCGCGTGGAATACGGCAACCTTATTACAACGTGATGGGGTGAATGCCAAGTTTGTCGATTTAACGGGTTGGAAAAGTGAACAGCATATATCGCTAGACCAAAGAGTCCAGCAAGCATTTGCTAAGCTAGATTTAAGCAGTGAATTACCCATAGTAACAGGCTATGCCCATAGCGAGCAGGGGCTAATGTCAACCTTTGACCGCGGTTACAGTGAAATGACCTTCAGCCGTATCGCGGTGCTAACGGGGGCTAAAGAAGCCATTATCCATAAAGAGTTTCACTTAAGCAGCGCCGACCCGCGCCTTGTGGGTGAGCAAAATGCGGTGCCTATTGGTCGTACAAATTATGATGTCGCCGATCAACTTGCTAACTTAGGGATGGAAGCGATCCATCCGAAAGCCGCCAAAGGACTGCGCCAGCAAAATATCCCCCTTAGGGTTAAAAATACCTTCGAGCCGGATCATGCCGGGACCTTGATCACGGGGGATTACGTCAGTGAATCGCCCTGTGTTGAGATCATCGCAGGTTGTAAGGGCATTTATGCCCTTGAACTGTTTGATCAAGATATGGCGGGTAACCTCTATCAGTACGAGCGCGAAGTATTAGAGGTGATTGCCAGATTTAAAGGGCATATCGTTTCTAAAGATATGAATGCGAACACCTTAACCCATTATTTATCCGCCAACCTAAAAACCGTGAAGCGAATTCGTGCGGCCATGGAAGCCCGTTTTCCAGAGGCTGAAATCAATCAGCAGCGGGTGGCCATTGTTTCAGCGATTGGCAGTGACTTGAAAATTCCGGGTATTCTCGCGCGCACGGTACAAGCTATTGCGACACGCAACATTAGCGTGTTAGCCATGCATCAATCCATGCGTGAGGTGGATATGCAGTTTGTGGTGAATGAAGCCGACTATGATGTGGCGGTGAAGAGTCTGCATGCCGCTTTAGTTGAAGTGCATAATCATGGACAAGCCATATGCTTGGCCAGTTAATGCGCAAGGTTAACCTAGGCCTCGTTATTGCCTTGATGTTAATGGGGGGCGGCTTGCTCCCCCCATTAATAGCCAAGCAGCAACACCCAGCCAAGATCAAAGCGAACAAGTTGAACAAACAGTGGAAGCCCTTGAAGCCCCTCTGTACAACCCTTTCGTAGAGCGTTATGTGCTTGATGAGTTAAAACAGTTGCGTATTGAACAAGCTCAAGCTAAGCAGGAGTTGATCCAACAGATAGTTGATCGCGAACATAAATCGGTCGACCGCGCTGTGGCTTATGCCACCGACACCGTCACTTATTTCTTTTACCTTATCGCAGCAGCGACGTCCGTTTTGGTGATAGTTGGTTGGTCATCCATTCGAGAGATCAAAGACAGGGTACATACCTTGGCCGATGAAGAGATAAGTAAGCTGATTAATGAATATGAAAAGCGCCTTGCCGCCATTGAAGCGCAATTGCAGCAAAAAACGCTGCATATTGAAGAAAACCGCGAAGAAATTGAGCGAACCCAAGAGGTGCAATCACTTTGGTTACGGGCACAACAGGAAAGCTCATCGGCCAATAAAATTCTTATTTATGATGAGTTATTAAAAATCAGGCCAACCGACTGCGAAGCCTTAACCTATAAAGCCGATGCCGTTTTAGAGTTGGATGAGCCACAGTGGGCAGCCAATCTGTGTCATCAAGCTCTTAAAATAGATAAAGAAAACAGCCATGCTTTTTATCAACTGGCTTGTGCTTACACCGCCATGGAGCAGTTTGATAAAGCGATGAAGTATTTATCAGAAGCGGTGCAACGTCGTGACAGTTATCGCGAAGAGTTGAAGCATGACCCGGCGTTAACGGCTTTATTGGAGCAGCCTGAGTTTTATGGCAGCTTAAATCAATCAAGAAGTTAAGATTAATTGTTAGTCATCTAAATATATTTAGCTGATTATTAAAACACAGCTATGCTTAAATCGTTAGATTTGTGCTAATGGTATTAGCTTTATTGCATTTTCTTGGTCAAGGTTGTTAACGGCGGGGTCAAAAAAATAGTTATAGCTCTAATATATTTGAGTGTTTGGTAGGGAAGGGTAATGTCAACAATATTAGAAGTTAAAAATTTGTTCAAAGTGTTTGGCGACAAACCTGATCTCGCGTTTCCCCTCATTGAGGAAGGCCTAGACAAAGAGCAAATCTTTGCTAAAACAGGCATGACAGTGGGCGTTCATGACGTGTCTTTGTCCATCGAAAAGGGCGAAATTTTTGTCATTATGGGGCTTTCAGGCTCGGGTAAGTCAACCTTAGTGCGTTTACTTAATCGTCTCATCGAGCCAACCCGCGGCCACGTCCTGCTCAATGGTAAAGACATCGCACAAATCCCCAAAGAAGAACTCATTGACGTTAGACGAAATAACATTTCCATGGTGTTTCAGAATTTTGCTTTGATGCCTCATATGACAGTGGTCGAAAACACCGCATTTGGTTTAGAGCTGGCGGGAATAGCATTAGCCACCAGGCAGCAGCAGGCGATGGCTGCGCTTGAGCGGGTTGGCCTAGACAGCTATTGCGACTCTTATCCCGACGAATTATCCGGTGGCATGAAACAACGGGTTGGACTAGCTAGAGCCTTGGCGTGCGACCCCGACATCTTGCTGATGGATGAAGCGTTTTCCGCATTGGATCCATTAATCCGAACCGAAATGCAAGACGAGTTAATTCGCCTGCAAAATGACGATCGCCGTACCATCGTATTTATTTCTCATGACTTAGACGAAGCCATGCGTATTGGCGACCGCATTGCCATTATGCAAAATGGTGAGGTAATACAAGTCGGCACACCCGATGATATCTTGCATAACCCTGCTAATGAGTATGTGAGCTCTTTTTTCCGTGGTGTGAATGTTGCCACCGTATTCACGGCTAAAGATATCGCATTGAAGAAACCGGCCGCGGTATTTAAAAAATCGGAGCATGAAGGGCCAGCATCGGCGATGCAGTATTTAATCGACCACGACAGAGATTATGGTGTGGTCGTGGACAAGGGCAATCAATACTTAGGTATCGTGTCCCTCGACTCCTTAAAGCAAGCCTATCAACAGCGCAGCTCACTGACCAGTGCGATCATCAATGACACCTTAAGTTTGCCGCCGGAGATGCCTGTGGGTGAGCTCATTGGTCAAGTGGCCAGTGTGCCTTACGCCGTACCCGTTGTGGATGAGCACAACAATTACCTAGGAGTGATTACCAAGTCGCGCTTGTTGAAAACCTTAGATAGGGAATAATGATGTCTCAAGCAATTACGCAAAGCCAAAGTGAAAATCAACAGGCTAATTCCGTGGTCACCGCGCCCTCGCAGGCGCCCGATACTCAACAAGAGAGTACGCCTGATAATAGTGCACTCGATAACAGTGACCCTTGGTCAAGCACGACAGTGACTCAAGATAGCTCTGCATCTGATCCTTGGGGGAGTGCGGGAGCCTCAGCAACCAATACCGCTGATGATCCTTGGGGCGGGTCGACGCCAACCACTAACAATGATTGGCTTAATGCTTCGCCAGAATCCGTGGTCGAATTTTCTTGGCTCGATCCTTTTGCACACGCACTGATTCCTTTTGATCTATGGGTAGAAACGGGGTTGAACTGGCTCGTTGAGCATGGTCGTCCGTTGTTTCAAGCTATCCGTATCCCCATCGATTTTATGTTAACCACCTTTGAAGCCTTATTGGTGGCGACGCCAGCGCCAGTCATGTTACTGCTGCTATTCTTACTCGCTTGGCAATTTGCCGGTTTGAAGTTGGGCGTGAGTGCACTGGTTTCTCTTATTTTGATTGGCTTGATAGGGGTTTGGTCCGAAGCCATGACGACCCTATCTCTGGTGATGACATCGGTGTTTTTCTGTTTAGTGATAGGCTTACCTCTTGGTATTTGGCTTGCGCGAAGTGCGACAGCGGCGCGATTGGTCAGACCCATATTAGATGCGATGCAAACTACTCCCGCTTTTGTCTATTTGGTGCCCATTGTGATGTTGTTTGGTATCGGTAATGTACCTGGGGTCGTTGTCACTATCATATTTGCTCTCCCTCCAGTGGTGCGTTTGACCATCTTAGGTATTCACCAAGTCCCCGAAGAGTTGATCGAAGCGGGGCATTCTTTTGGTGCGGACTCAAAGCAGATGCTGTATCGCATTCAATTGCCACTCGCCATGCCTACCATTATGGCGGGCGTCAACCAAACCCTCATGTTGTCATTATCTATGGTGGTGATCGCCTCCATGATTGCCGTGGGTGGCTTAGGGCAGATGGTGCTTCGAGGTATTGGTCGATTAGACATGGGGCTCGCTGCTGTGGGGGGATTAGGCATAGTGATTCTGGCGATCTTACTGGATCGGATCACTCAGGCTGTTGGTGCTAAATCGCGTGATAACAAGGCCCGCTGGTATCACAGCGGCCCTGTGTCGTTGTTGGTTAAACGCCGCTCGTAACTTCAAGCTACATATTTCGTAACGAAACAGGAGTATTTCATGAAACACAATAAACCTAGCGCTTGGCAGATAAAACTCGTGTGCAGCACCTTAGCGGGGGCAGCGTTAAGCACCTCGGCTTGGGCTGCATCATTGCCTGGTGAAGGCATTTCGGTACAGCCTGTTCAGTCGACGGTGGCCGAAGAGACATTTCAGACCCTCATTGTTAATAAAGCGATGGAAGCATTAGGGTATGACGTTAAACCGACCAAAGAAGTCGATTACAACGTGGGCTACACTTCCATTGCTAACGGCGATGCAACCTATCTCACCGTGGGGTGGTTTCCACTGCATGCTGACAAGTACACCATGGCTGGCGGTGATAAAGTATTTTTCCGCAAAGGGGAATACATTAGTGGTGCGGCTCAAGGTTACCTGATTGACAAGAAAACGGCTGAGCAGTACAAGATCACCAATATCGGTCAATTAAGTGATCCTAAATTGGCTAAGTTGTTCGACGCCAATGGCGATGGCAAGGCCGATTTAACGGGGTGTAACCCTGGCTGGGGCTGTGAGCTCGTGATTGAAGCGCAACTTGATGCCTACAAATTACGTGACATGGTTAGCCACAATCAGGGCAATTATGCTGCCATCATCGCAGATACCATTTCTCGCTATAAAAAAGGTGACCCCATCTTATACTACACTTGGACACCTTATTGGGTGAGTGGTGTACTCGTGCCCGGTAAAGATGTGGTGTGGCTAGAAGTGCCTTTTTCTGCGCTGCCGGGAGAGCGTAAGGGCGTGGATACCACCTTGGCCAACGGTAAAAACTATGGCTTTGAAATGAACTCAATGAAAATAGTGGCTAACAAAGCCTTCACCGAAGCTAACCCTGCGGCCGCTAAGCTATTTGAAGTCATTAAGCTAGATATTAATGCGGTAAGCGCACAGAACATGATGATGAGTAAAGGTAAGAACAGTGCTGGCGACATTGAAGCCCATGCCAATGGTTGGATAAAAGCCAATCAAGCCCTATTTGATAGCTGGATAGAGCAGGCGAAAAAAGCCGCGATGTAACTAGGGCCTGTTTATCTTTTGAGCTTGTTTTTGCAGCGATTTGTTGGGTATTTATACCAGGCAGCGACTTTGTGGCATAGTCACTTACGCGAAAAGGCGCTAACGCAGTAGAAATGACCAACAAACGCTGTCCTACGGATTCGGCTAAAAGCGTTTTGTTCGTCGTTGAGCAGTATTTACTTAGATTGCTAAGCTACACACTGCTCGCCTTGCCCAAAACGCTTTTATCTCGAACAAAAATTAACCACCAAAGATAAACAGGCCCTAGGGCCTAAGCAACAGGCATGTTAACCATTGAACAGCCTGCGAGTATCCATTAGGCAAGCTTTTTGATAGTCAAGCTAAATGCCCCAACGGATGAGCTGGGGCATTTTTTTTATAGCTGATTAATGTATTGCTTAAAGCGCTCTTGAGTGGCTTTGTCTGCTTTGTTGTACCAAAAGTGCAACATTTCTTCGGCTGTGTTGTCTGCTTCAGGTGTGGCTTGTTTGGTGGGAGCAGCCTGTTTTGTTGCGCTGTCTTTAGCACCAGAATCTGCCGCAACGCTTGCCGCAGTTGCTGCAACGGCCGCGGTTGACGCAGCTTTAGTGGTAGAGGTCGCGGCGATGGCTGGCGTTGATGACGCGCTTAGGGCAGCTTTGCCACCAGCTAGGTTATATGTCTTTGCTTCGTCAGCGTAGTCTCGGCCAATCTGAAAACCATCCTTATCCAAAACATCTTGGTTAACCGCCAATGTGCTACCCGTCTGATCCATTAGCCGCCACGCTAAGTTATCAATACTGTTTTTGGCTTCAAGAGCGCTACGGTATTTAGGTAACTCAAAGCGTAAACGTGCATCACTGCCCGAAAATGTGGCAATAATGGTTTTACTTTGTAGTTGGATATCGTCCCCCCCTTGGCTATAAACGGGGACATAGCGGAATACAATTTGGTTTTCACCGTCTGGCAAGATCAGTTTCTTGTTACTGGCAAACAGACCACCAGACAGCTCGGCTTTTTCTTCGTTGGCCGCTAATAATTCTACATCACTGGGTACGGTTAGTTGTACTTCAGCCAACACAGTGGCGCTTAAAGATAGCGACACGGCACAAGTTAATAACTTGAAAGCATTCATAAATGACATCCTAAGGAGAGATTTTTTCAGCATAAGAGGTTGCCCCGTAATGGCGGCAAATGCAAGTAGCCTACATGATAAAAATGATATCTTGATTATATTTGTTGATGTCTTTAATAGTAGTGGCCACTTAATCAGGAGGCATGTCACCGTGTTTGGCCTTTAAGCCCTCAACCTGACGGCGGCAAAAAGACCTGATGTTGAAAACGCTGCACCATTAAATCAATAAAGGCGCGAACCTTAGAAGAAGAATGATGGGATTCTTGATGGATAATATGGATTGGTAACGGCGGGGTCTGATAGTCGTTTAACAGTAAACAAAGTTGGTTAGCGGCAATGGCATCCGCGACTTGATATGACACCGCGCGGGTAATGCCTAAGCCCGAAATGGCGGCCTCAATGGCGGCTTGATTGGTGGTAACGGTTAAGCGCGGGTGGATCCGCTGGGCGAGTTTGTTGCCCTTATCCATAAATTGCCAGTCACGTGAAAAGTCATTGGAGTTAGAGGCGATCAGGGTATGGTGCTTAAGTTGATTAGGATGGCTGGGTTGACCATGGCGCTTAAGGTAATCAGGCGAGGCGACCGTGACTAAGCTGACTTCACCCACTTTTCGTGCCCGCATGCCGGAGTCTTTAAGCTCGCCAATACGGATACCCAGATCAAACCCTTCTTCTAACAAATTGACCGTGCGATCAACAAATGCGGCATTAACCTTAGTGTCGGGATAACACCGTAAATACTCCAACACCACAGGTAACACATGGCGCTGTCCAAATAACACCGGTGCGGTAATGGCCAAGTTACCCTTAGGCTGAGTATTAATGCCCATCACCGCTTGGTTAGCGCGCTCAATATCTTCAAGAATGCGACGCGCATCCTCAACATAGCTCAGACCCGCTTCGGTCGCGCGCACAAAGCGCGTAGTACGTTTTAGCAAGCTCACCCCTAGGTTGGTTTCGAGGCTAGTAATGGCACGCGAAACCGCAGGAGGCGACATATTTAAGGCTTTGGCCGCCATGGCAAAGCTTTCGTGCTCGGCGACGGCAACCAGTACCTTCATTAAATGTAATTGATCCAAGTAATGCTCCTATTGTTTCACTATGCGAAATACTGACTTGTTAAAAGTGACTATTCTTTCACTAATCGTATTTTGTCATCATGGTTACGTCAACTGAGTTAAGTGCGGTTGTTTCCAAAGTTTACGTGTAACAATTTGAAATAATAGGAATAGATGATGAGCAGAATTAATTTAGTCACCCCAGAGCAAGCCAATCCCGAGCAACAAGCCTTGTTTGCTGCCATTGAGCAGCAATTAGGCGTTGTCCCCAATTTCTTAAAAGTGTTAGCCAATTCCCCCGCGGCGTTAAAAGCTTTCTTAGGCTTACATACCATTGCCAATGAAGGCAGTTTGACCCCGCAGACCAAGGAGCGCATTGCACTGGGGTTAGCGCAGCAAAATGCCTGTCAATATTGCGTATCAGCCCATACCGCGCTGGGTAAAAGCGTTGGTTTATCGGCCGATGAAATGGCAGCCAACAGAGAAGGCGGCAGTAGCGATAGCAAGGCGGCGGTGGCGGTAAAATTTGCTCAAGCTTTAGCCGAAAAAAAGGGTGAAGTCAGCAGCGCAGAACTGTTAGCCCTGCAAAACGCCGGATACAGTGATGCCGAGGTGGTTGAGATCATTACCCATGTGGGCATGAATGTGCTCACCAATATTTTAGGTAAGGCCAGCCGGGTAGAAATTGATTTTCCCAAGATTGAGTTACACCCAGTCAACTAAGTGGGTTTAGCGCGTGCATCCGGGCGCAAGCCCGGGTTAACTCAATCTGTGGAGGTCGCTATGGCACATCAATACGCCAACATTCATTTCACCGCAGGGGTGAAGCAAGTACAGCAAGAAATGGGCAGCCGTCAAGGATATCAAGGGATGGAGAGCGGCCCAGATTATAACGGCGTGTTGTCACAATTGGAGGCTGACTTCATCAATGAGCGCGATAGTTTTTACATGGCTAGTGTTGGTGAAAGCGATTGGCCCTATATACAACATCGAGGTGGCAAAGCCGGATTTATGCGCGTGCTGGACGCAACGACATTGGGGTTTGCTGATTTCAGTGGCAATCGCCAATACATCAGCACGGGCAATTTTCGCCATAACCATCGCGTGGCGCTTTTTTTCATGGATTATCCCAATCAGCGCCGGTTAAAGCTAAGTGGTTATATTGAACAAGTGCCGGATCATGACTTAGCCACCTTGGCGCGGTTGGAAATGGACGACTTTACTGCGCCCGTTGAGCGCGGGTTTGTGATTAAGGTGGTTGGATTTGATTGGAATTGCCCAAAATACATCACGCCGCGATTTACCGAGCAAGAAATAGCGCAGCTGGTGGACCCGTTAGTTGAACGAAATAACCAGCTGCAATCTAAACTGGATCGCCTCGCTGCCCTTGAACACGACAAAGCTAAAGATGACGATATGGCAGCTTGTGTGGACAAGGCCATTGGCTCGGGTGACTTACCCCTTGTGGTCAGCGCCGTTCGTCAATTAACGCCTTTAGTGCGCGCTTATGAGCTGCGCCATCGTGAGGGCAAAGCGTTACCAAAAATCAGTGCCGGTGCCCATATTGGTATCCCAGTGGTGATGCCAGATAAAAGCCAAACCACGCGCTATTATTCTATTTGCTCCAATCCGGCGCGCCGCGATGTTTATGAAATTGCGGTGTTACGCCAAACCCAAGGCCAAGGCGGGTCGCAGGCAATTCATGCTTGGTTGCAATTGGGTCAGCGATTAAATTGCGTAGCGCCCGAGCAAGGTTTTGCGCTTCATGACGATGCGCGACCATCGGTATTGATTGCGGCAGGCATAGGGATCACGGCCATTAAACCCATGGCGCAGCAGCTCGCCGCGACGGGGCGCCAGTTCGAGCTGCATTATGCAGCCAAATCGAAGCAACACATGGCCTTTGCTAATAAATTGGCAAACGCATTCGCTGGCAGCGTTCAGTTTTATTACAGTGATCAGCAGCAGCGAATGGATCTGGCCGAGATGTTACGTCGCGCTGATCCCGACAGCTTATTTTATCTGTGTGGACCAGAGCGTTTGATTGCTCAAGCCCTAGCGGTAGCCAAACAAATAGGTCTCGACCCAGAACGGCTTCGCTATCAGCACTTTCAGGCATCTCAAATAACTAAGGAAAAACAAAAGGCGAGTGCGTTTCAAGTGCACTTAAGTCAATCTGACATCATGTTGACGGTAGCGGAAGATCAAACCTTGTTGGAAGCGTTAGAGCAGCATCAAGTTGCGCTGCCAAGTGCTTGTCGCAGCGGCATTTGTGGTCGTTGCGTGGTGGCTTATCAAGATGGCGAGGTGAGCCATCAAGATGCTTGCCTGAGCGAACCAGAGCGCCAACAACGCCTGTGTGCCTGTGTCTCACGCGCCACGAGCCCCAGTATTACCATCGAACTGTAACGAAAAAAATTTCAAGGAAGCAACATGAAACCGTTATTTCAACCTTTGCTAGCAGGCTTTGGTGCCTGCATTGCTATCATGATCTTGGCCACGCTTCGGGCTTGGCAAGGCGTCGACCTTTGGTTAATGGCGCCCTTTGGTGCCACCGCGGTATTGGTTTTTGGCGTGCCCGCGAGTCCTTTAGCGCAGCCCAAGAATGTGATTTTTGGTCATCTCATTACCAGTGTGATTGGTCTGTGCTTTGCTCATTTTGTCGGTGTTACCCCATGGTCGTTAGCCCTTGCCACTGGGCTTGGGGTGTTTGCCATGTTAGCGACGAAAACCACTCATCCACCCGCAGGGGCCAACCCCACATTAATCATGTTACTCATGCCATCGTGGGCATTTTTAGTTAACCCGGTGCTCGCTGGCTCAATAGTGATGGTGCTGGTGGCGTTACTGTTTAATAAGGCGGTTAATAAGGCCGCTAATAAATTGGTTAATCAAGGAGTGAAAACTGTCGCCTGAATCGCGTGGAACACACCAAGCGCTAGACAACCATGTCATCCAAGCCCACCTTGATATTGGGGGGCAACTGAAGCTGCGCTTCTCTTAATAAAAAGCTGTCCAGCTCGTGACTGATATGGGTCAGCACCCACAGCGAATCGGGTAAGCGTCGAGCAAACTCGATCACTTGGCTTAAATTATTGTGGTTACTGTTGTTCACCAAAGGCGAGTAAGAGCAATCGATCACCACCGCCCTTGGCGCGCATTGGATGAGTTTTTGCCAAGTGGCATCGGGCAAACCTTGGGTATCGGTGAGATAGGCAAGGCAATCGCGCTGCTGGTTCGATTCATATTCAAACACGTAACCCTGACAGGGCCGCGAATGGTTGAGCGCCACTGGGGTGATGGTTAATTCTGGCAGGTTAGCAACCCGAAATGGCGCACCTAACTGATTGGGCGGCTGAAATGCTAATAGTCCGGGATGCTTGTATAAATCGTCACAACCTTGGGGATCATCGGGGCGATAAACCGGGATCGTGGGCGCTAAGCCCCAGCGCAATGAAAACAAGGCATGAACATGATCCATATGAAAATGCGTGAGCAAAATAGCGTTGATAGTGCCAGCGGCAAAACGCTGCATTAATGCGGGATGATTAGCGTCAATCAGCAGTTGTTGTCCGGCCACCGACAGCACCGCCGAACATAAGTTGCGTTGCCACTTTGGCTCATCCATCGCCCGCTGGCAAGCTGTACAGTCACAGCCATAAACCGGCGCACCTTGCACATTGCCGGTGCCCAATAAGGTCAGTTGCATCACGGGCACTTCCTTTAGTCTATTACGTTTAGGGGATATCACTGCTGGTGAATAGTGGCGCGTTCTGCTGGTGTTGCGGCTCAGTATCCTTGGCAATAACTCCCTCAATATACTTGAGTAATTGCTTACCCGCATCCTCGAGTGAGTGATTATTATCTATGATGGCATCGGCGTTAACATCTTGGTATCGACGGTGGCGGGTTAAGCGCGCCGTGATTTGTTGGCTCGTTTCACGGCCTCGCTGCTGTAACCGCTGGGCTAAGGTCGTATCGCATACGCTCAGTAAAACCACTTTTAAGCGTTCGCCAAACACCCGCTGCGCTTGGGTAAGCTCGGCGCGAGAGCCGTTAATCACCACGCTTTGCCCCTGTTGCAGGCGCACTAACACTTCTTGGTGAATGCCATAGTGATAGCCATTGGCTTGCCAGTACATGGCAAACTGATGACGCTGTTGACCAAAGCCATCGGCGTCAAGGTAAATATGTTGTTCAATGCCATTATCCGTTGGCCGGCTAATGTAGCGCGGCGCAAAGTAAATGGCGTCGGCGATGGCTTGTGGCTGCTGCTTAAGCCAATTGATCAAGCTGTCTTTGCCCGCGCCAGAGGGGCCAATCAAGTACAATAACTGCGTCTGCCCCTGAGCTTGCGTCTTGGTTGGCTCCCGCGTTGGCTTTATGCTACTCAAAATACCCGCTCTCCTTGGCGCCACACTTGCCTTATTCTTAACCGCTCTTGATAAGGCGCGGCTAAGACAAGATCTGCGCGCTTGCCTTCTGCTATTTCGCCGCGATCCGTTAGCCCTATGACTTGTGCCGGAGTGAGGCTGACCATGTTGATGGCCCCAGTTAAATCATAGTGGTTACTAGGGTCAAGGGCGACCTGATAAGCGGCGTCTAGCATACTGGCGGGGTAATAATCCGATGACAACATATCAAGCACGCCTTCACTGGCTAAGGTAGCGGCGGCCACATTACCCGAATGGGAGCCACCGCGAATAATATTGGGGGCGCCCATCATAACTTTTAGTCCCGCTTGATGAGATGCCTTTGCCGCGGCAACCGTGGTTGGAAATTCAGCCACTTGGCAACCTAAACTGGCCGACTCTTGGGCATGAGCCACCGTGGCATCGTCGTGGCTGGCAAGGGTAAAGCGGCGCGCTCTGGCTTGGGCGGCAATGGCTTGACGGTTAGGATCAGACCAAAGTTTGGATGCTTGGGTTTGCTCGGCTTCAAAGGCAGCCATTTGCTCTTCATTAAGCCCATACTTGCCCATGTAGTAAGTGCGGTATTTTTCACTGTCGATAAACTGTCTTTGACCCGGCGTATGGTCCATTAACGACACCATGGCGATGGGGTTATGAGCCTGCTCAGGCGGCGCAAACTTGGTCACTAAGGTGTTAAACATGGCGGCGGTATCGGCATTGGGCAGTTCGCAGCGCAGGTGTAGCAGATGCTCGGCGCGATTGTGCCCCGCTTGTTGGCTGGCCACTATGGTGCTCAGCATGCGATCCAGATTGTTAAGGCGCGCACCTTGATCATTGATATAGCCCACCGCAACGGCATCGAGCACCGTGGTAATGCCGCTGGCAATCATTAAGGCGTCGTGGCTGGCCATGGCCGATGCCGCTGGCCAATTGACCTTAGGTCTAGGGGTGAAAAATTTCTCTAAATTGTCGGTGTGCAGCTCAACGAGGCCGGGCAACAAATAAGCCCCTTGGCCATCAATCGCCGTCGGTAATTGGCTTGGTTGATCGCTTAAGGCGCGAATAACCCCGTCTCTCACTTCAAGGGAGCCCGATAATACTTGATCCGCTAAGACCATATTGACATTGGTGATGATCATTTTGCTTTCCTGAAATGGGTTAGTGGGCGGCTTGCATTGGGTAAATGCGATCGGCAACTTGATCGCGCACCCAAGTATCATGAAAAATGCCGACAATGGCGGCGCCGTTTGCCTTGGCTCTGTGGATCAAGCTAATGACTTGATTGGCGTTGTGTTCATCTAACGAGGCGGTCGGCTCATCCAGCAGCAATAAGGGGTAATCCAAGGCAAAGCCGCGGGCAATATTGACTCGCTGCTGCTCACCGCCAGAAAAGGTAGCGGGGGCTAAATGCCACAGATGCTCGGGCACATTAAGGTGCGTGAGTAACTCACAGGCTTTGGTTTCGGCTTGTTGATGAGGGATGCCGACATCCAGTTGCGGCTGCATCACAATATCCAGCGCCGACAAACGCGGGATCACCCTTAAAAACTGGCTGACCCAGCCTAAGGTGTGTCGTCTTAATTGCAGAATTTGTCTGGGCTCGGCGCGGGCCAGATCGAGCCAAGCGTCATTATGTTTAACTAAGATTTCGCCTTGGTTCACCTGATAATTGCCATACAAGCTGCGCAGTAAACTGGATTTACCCGAGCCCGAGCTGCCACTGAGCACCACGCATTCGCCACTGGCCACGCTAAAATCATGGCCTTGTAGCACCTTTAGCTCGACCCCTCCTTGGTTGTGTAACACAAAGCTTTTAGAGATATTTTTTGCCATCATGAAGGGCTCCATGATTTGCTCCTTATCATTATTGTTGCCGTTCTATTGTTGCCGTTTTATTGTTGTAGCACCGAAGACACCAGTAATTGAGTGTAGGGATGTTGAGGGTCGTCCAGCACACGGTCGGTCAGGCCAGCCTCAACCACTTCGCCTTGTTTCATCACCATAATGCGATGGGCCAGCAGGCGCGCCACGGCCAGATCGTGAGTGACAATCACCACCGCCAGTTGCAGCTCGCTAACCAGCTTGCGGATCAAATCGAGCAACCGCGCTTGCACCGACACATCGAGTCCACCGGTGGGCTCATCCATAAACACCACCTTGGGATGCGTGACCAGATTGCGGGCAATTTGTAAGCGCTGCGCCATACCGCCGGAAAAGGTGATGGGCAAGTCATCAATACGGTCGATGTCAATTTCAACGGCGCTTAACCAGCTTTTAGCTTGCGCTCGGATATCGCCATAATGACGCCAGCCTACTTCCATTAAGCGCTCGCCAATATTGCCACCCGCCGAAATGCGAGGACGTAAACCGTCCATTGGGTGCTGATGCACGATGCCAAAGTCTTGGCGCATGATGTTGCGTCGCTGCGCTTCGGATATTTGATATAAATTGGCGGCTTGCTCACCGTGGCGATACAGCACTTGCCCTTGCTGGGGTGTTAGGCGCCCAGATAAGGCTTTTAATAAAGTGGTTTTACCTGAGCCGGATTCGCCGACAATGGCCAGCACTTCACCGCGATAAAGGGATAAATCCAATGGCGCAAAGCCCTTTCCCGGAGCAAACCATTGGCTGAGTTGCTCGGCTTGGAGCAAGGGTAACTCAGACGCGAGGGGATTGGTTTGGGGTAACACATAGGCAAGGTTATCCATGGCAAGGCTCCTGCTTTGAGGCTTGTTGCTGCTGGCAGTAATCGGTGTCGGAGCAAACAAACATACGCTGGCCCTGATCATCGATTAATACCTCATCTAAAAAGCTAGTGGTGCTATGGCACAAGCTACATGGCTCGCTCCATTGCTGCACCGCAAAGGGGTGATCGGCAAAATCTAAACTCGCCACCTCGGTATAAGGCGGAATACAGTAAATGCGTTTTTCGCGGCCCGCGCCAAATAGCATGAGTGCGGGAGATTGATTGAGCTTGGGATTGTCAAACTTAGGAATCGGTGAAGGATCCATTAAGTAACGCTGATTCACCATCACGGGATAGGCATAGCTAGTGGCAATATAGCCGTATTTAACGATGTCTTCGTACAGCTTGACCTGCATTGGGCCGTATTCAGCCAAGGCATGCATTTTTTGGGTTTCGGTTTCTCTTGGCTCTATAAATCGAAGCGGCTCAGGAATAGGCACTTGATAGATCAGAATTTGGCCATGTTTAAGGGCTTGCTCTGGGATCCGGTGACGGGTTTGGATCACACTGGCCGCATCGGTTGACGTGGTGGTATCGATTTGGCAAACCTTGGCAAAGAACTGGCGAATTGACACCGCATTGGTGGTGTCATCGGCCCCTTGGTCGATCACTTTAAACACATCATCACGGCCCAAAACGGCCGCGCTCAGCATCACGCCGCCCGTGCCCCAGCCATAAGGCATGGGCATTTCACGACCGCCAAAAGGCACTTGGTAACCGGGAATGGCGATCCCCTTTAAAATGGCTCTGCGGATCATGCGCTTGGTCTGTTCATCTAAATAGCCGAAGTTATAACCAAGGTCGGCATCGAGCGTGGCTAAGTGTTGGTTAAACCTTTGCATTGTCAGTCTCTTTCGTTACGGTCTGTTTAGAGGGCTGTCCCGATGGATTTCCCGAGGGATAACCCGTATTAGCGCAAGGAGCGTGTTGGCTTTGATGCATTTTTCGCAGCAGCTCAAGCTCAGATTGAAAGTCCACGTAATGGGGCAGTTTTAAATGGGACACAAAGCCGGCGGCGGCCACGTTATCGGCATGGGCCAGCACAAATTCTTCATCTTGCGCTGGGCTGGTAATGGCTTCATCGTATTGCTGCGCCTGCAAGGCGCGATCAAGTAAGGCCACCGCCATGGCTTTGCGCTCACTAAAGCCAAAGGCAAGGCCATACCCTCGGGTGAAGTGGGCCGGGGCTTCTTTGGGCTGGACAAAGCCGTTGACCATTTCACATTCACTGAGCAGCACACTGCCAATTTCGATGTTAAAACCCAGCTCTTCGGGGCAAATTTCTAAGGCCACTTCACCGCAGCGAATTTCGCCCGCGAAGGGGTGATTACGACCATAGCCGCGCTGAGTGGAGTAGGCCAAGGCCAGTAGAAAGCCTTCATCGCCGCGGCTTAGTTGTTGCATGCGAGCGGCGCGAGAGCAAGGAAAGTGGATCGCATCGCGGCTGATATCGGCCGGCTCTGCGGCACAATCCACTTCGGGCTTCGCTAATTGCTGCTGCTCTAGCATGTTAAATACGCGGCTAAAGGGTTGTTGCAAGGATGGCTCAGTGTTGGCTTCAGTGTTAGAACCAGTGCTGGCGTCTGCCTCTTGCGTTGCTGTTGGTTTACCTAAGCCTTCTGCTAGCAAGCTAAAATCAAGTAATCGGTGGCTATAATCAAAGGTTGGGCCCAGCTGTTGCCCGCCGGGTAAGTCTTTATAGATGGCCGAAATACGCCGCTGCACCCGCATTTTTTGCGTATTGAGGGGCGCACAGGTAAATAGCATGGGCAAGGTGGTGCGATAGGCGCGCAGTAAAAAAATGGCTTCCACTTGGTCGCCGCAGGCTTGCTTGATGGCAAGGGCGGCGAGCTCTTGGTCGTAAATGCCGCCTTCGGTCATCACGCGCTCAACCCCAAGGCTTAATTGCCCTTGGATTTGCGTGACACTGAGTTCGGCGATATTCAGATCGCCGCGTCGGCGTTGGGCTTGTTGCTGGTGGGCGGCTTGAATGGCTTGCTCGCCCCCCTTTACGGCTACATACATGAGGCTAACTCCACCTTAGTGGTTCGGCTAATGGCGATCAGGCTCTGCTGATGACAAAACAGCAGGTCGACGCCAAGGGGAAACGGATGAGAAGGGGCTAACAGGTATTGCAAAATTTTAGGGTGCAGTTGGCCCAGTTGCACCGTGCGCTGGTTTGGAATGCCCGGCCCCGATAAGGTGAGCTTAGGCCCACTCGTAAAATCGTCGGTTTGGATTATCAAGGTGACACTCTGATGAGGCTGCTCATCAGTGCCGACTTTTAATCGACTAAAATGAATGCTTTCTTGGCTCGAAATCACCGCAAAGTCGGCATTGACCAAGCTGCTTGGCTTGGTATTACAGTGAAACGTAAAGTTGCGCTGGGCTTGTGCGATATCGCTGCCGGGCACCAGCTCTGCTAAAAATGGGCTGAGATAAAGCGGAGTAAGTTGATCGCATAAACACAGGATCACTTGTGAGGCAGCGCTATTTAGCGGGCTAAAGCCAACATGTTGATCTAAGGTGACTTCTGTGCCTGGCTCACTGAGGGCGGTTAACAGCTGGCGAAAACAGACTTGGCTTTGCTCAACGTTTTGATTAAAACCGGGGGCGATAATGCTCATTCGTCTTCTCCTCTTACAACAGTGAAAAAGTCGACCTTAGTACTGGCCATTTGCTTTGCTACCTGCTCGTGCTGTTGTTTAACTAAGCTGGCTAAAGGCGCAACCAATTGGGCTTGCAGCTGGTCGTGATAGTCCCTTTGCTGCAATAAGCCATCGGCTATGGCAATTAATAAGGCGTGGTGCTTGTTGCGACCTTGCAGGTAGCCATAGCCCGTGGTGCCATCGGCTAAACGTATGGCCGCGCGGGTCACTGTGGTATCGGCAAAGTTAAAGCGAGAGCCGGTGCCGCCTACTCGACCTTGAATGCGAGCCAAGCCTATTTCAGGTTGGCGGATCACTTCGCACTCTGGATCTAACCCTAGGGTGTTCCAATGGCTAATCACCTGTTCGTAGGGCGCGCAGGCTAATACACTGAGCCAGTGCTGCCGGCTTTGTTGGTGGTAACTTGCGTCTTGTTGTTGCCAAGTCATAGTGCTTGCTCCAATGCTGGTTCCTGAGGTTTTTCACTAGGGTGCGTCAAACTCAACTCGAGCAACTCGGCTCGGGTGTGAGAGATTGAAAATTCAAAGGGGGTGTCTTGGCTGTTCACGTTAATGCTACGTAAGGTCAATAGCGGCGAATGGGCCGGCATATTTAAGTAATCACTGTCACTGGCATTGGGCATGGCTGCCCCGATCATTGTGTGTTTACGCCTTAATTGAATTTGGCATTGCTGGGCGAGTAGTTGATGCACCGAGCCAGATTGATAGCTCGCTAACGCCGCTTCATGGTTGCCCTTGATAAAGTGATGCTTAATCACGCTGACGGGCGTGTTATCTAAAAAGCGCAGGGTCATCAGTTGTATTACCTTGCTACCCAAGGGAACGGCTAGGGCATCGGCGACATCCTTGCAAGCATCAACATAGCCAAACTGTAAGCGCTGGCTGGTGGGCGCTGCGCCGAGATTTAAGATATTGTCGGTAAACTTAGCGCTTGCATGAAGTGGATAACGCATGGGCTTTTTAAGTACTTTGACGCCTTTGCCATGTTGGCGTAGCAGCCAGCCTTGCGCCACTAACTCATCGATAGCGCGGCGCAGCGTATGACGGTTGACCTGAAAGCGGTCCGCCAAGCGTTGCTCTGGCGGTAAATATTGACCCGCTTGGTAGTGCTGGGTTATTTCAGCCTCAAGGTTTTGGGCTATTTCTTGATAACGCGCCATAACTTGATCCTCGTTGATGATGGAATCAAATGAAGTGTTTGCGGATGCGCTGTGAGCCAAAGTCGAGCAAGCTTACGGTGACGATAATGATCAGCATCACGGCGCAGGTTTGAGGAAACATAAAGCCGCGAATGCTTTCCCATAAGATCACGCCAATGCCACCTGCGCCCACCATGCCAACCACGGTGGCGGAGCGAACGTTGGACTCAAAGCGATACAGGGAAAAGGAAATCCACAGGGGCAAAACTTGCGGGATCACGCCGTAAACGATTTCTTCTAGTTTGTTGGCGCCGGTTGCACGCACGCCTTCAACTTGGCCGGGGTCGATGGCTTCTACCGCTTCGGAAAACAGTTTAGCCAGCACGCCCGTGGTGTGAATGAATAACGCCATTACACCGGCGAACGGGCCAAGCCCCACGGTCACCACAAATAACATGGCAAACACCATTTCATTGATGGCACGTGCCGCATCCATTAGTCGGCGGGTAGGCTGATAAATCCACGCCGGCACCATGTTCTCGGCGCACATTAACCCCAGCGGCACAGACAAAATAATGGCAAACAAGGTGCCCCACAGCGCGATGTGTAAGGTGATCAGCATTTCTTCGAGGTAGTAGCGAATATCGGTAAAGTCGGGTGGAAAAAAATCCGCGCCTAGCTCAAGCATGTTGCCGGCATCGTTGACGATTTTCATCGGTGCAATTTCCGCACCTTGCCAAGACCAAGATAAAAGCAGTATTACGCCTGCCCAAAACAGCCAATGCCACCAAGACGGCTTAGTTGAATTTAATTGAAGTGCGAGATCGTGATTGGGAGTGGAGCTAACTTGTGTATTCATCTTGCTACCGCTTAGTTATACGAATCCGCTTAACGCCAGCATACGGGCGCTAAGTGAGATAAAGCCTTTGTTATGCAGCAAGTAGGCAACTGCCTACTTGCTGGTGGTGCATATTGACTATTAGTTCGCCATCGCCGTTAGGGCATTTTGCTGGCGGTTTAGCTCAGCCAATTGCATATCAATGGCGGCCAGCTGTTGCTGTTTTTTCTCAGCACTTAGCTCGGTGTCTTGCTCTATCTTTAAGCGGTTCTTAAATAAGACCAGTTGGCGGATAGGCAGTAGTTGTAGGTCGCTAGAGGCCTTAAACGGTGCCCATTGCAGCTCTTTTAAAATCGCCAGCTCTTTGCTGTCGCCGCTGGTGCCGTAAGTCATAAAGAAGTCGTAAACCTTATTTTTGACGTCTTCTGGTAGGTTTTTACGCCAAACAATCGGGTCAGATGGGATCAATGGCGATTTCCAAATCACCTTAAGCTGGGCAAACTTCTCAGGCGCGGTTGTTTTTAAGCGATCCATGTTTTCGGTGTTGCCTGTCGCCACATCCACTTGTTTAGCGGCGGCTGCCAAGGCATTGGCTTCGTGGCTTGAGTTCATCGAGCGTTTAAACTCTGAAACATCGACGTTGTTTTTGGCAAACACATAGTAAGAAGGCACCAAAAAGCCCGATGTTGAGTTTGGATCGCCGTTACCAAAGATCAGCTCTTGGCGCTGTGCCAACACATCTTCAAGGCTATTTAGCTTGCTGTCTTTGTGAGTCACCAGCACACTCCAGTAACCCGGATTACCGCTGACATCCACGGTTTGCGCAAAAATTTCACCGCCCGCGCGGTCAACGGCTTCCATTGCTGACTTATTGCCATACCAAGCCACGTCTACCTTGTTAAAACGCATGCCTTGGATAATGCCGGCGTAGTCAGGGGCAAAAAACGCTTTAACCTTGTAACCGGTTTTTTGCTCCATGGCTTCAAGAAACGGCTGCCAGGTGGTTTTAAGGTTTTGCTGCGATTCGGTTGAAATAATACCGAAGTTAATGGTGTCCATTTGCTCCTGAGCCATAACCGGTGTGGCCGCAATGGCTGAAACGGCAAAAGCCGAAGCTAGGGTGGTGTTTTTAATCAGCTTTAACATGTCTACAAACTTCCTATATTAATTTAGGCTGTTTTAGCCCAGAGTTGAGGTACAGAATGAGGTGCTTGGGGTTTACTGCCATAAAGTGCATCGAGCGTGACTTGGTCGAGTTGCTCGCTGGCGCCATCGAAGAAAATTTCGCCTTGTTTTAGGGCAACAATTCTTGGGCAATACCGGCGCGCGTAATCCACTTGATGTAAGGTCACTACCACGGCAATGCCTTCTTGTTGATTAATGCCTTGCAGTATTTCCATCACAATGCGTGATGATTCGGGATCAAGAGACGCAATGGGTTCATCGGCTAGAATGATCTTGGCTTGCTGCATTAAGGCGCGGGCAATGGCGACGCGCTGCTGCTGACCGCCAGACAAATTAGATACGCGCTGCTGGGCAAAGTCCGCTAAACCAACGCGATCCAGCGCCGCTAAGGCTTGGCGTTTTTGATTGAGGCTAAAACGGCCGGTTAGGCTGCGCCATAAAGGCGTGGCATTAAGAGCGCCGATCAACACATTGTCCAGCACACTTAATCGGTTAACTAAATTAAATTGCTGAAAGATATAACCCGTTTGGCCGCGGCTGGCGCGCACCTGTGGGCTAAACCGGCCATCTTGTTGCACTCGATTACCTAGCACCTTCACTTGACTGAGGCCCGCCTGAGATTTATCGGCGCAAACGAGGCCATTTAAGTGTCTTAATAGGGTGGATTTACCCGACCCCGATGGCCCCAATAAGGCCACCATCTCACCTTGCTGTACTTCTAATGAAATATCTTTAAGTGCATGATTTTCATTAAAGTGTTTGTTTAGCTTTGTCACCGAAATTACCGACATAATGGCATCATCTTGTGCTTGGGTTTGATGATAAATTAGGCGGTTTATGTGACAGTCAGCTTATCTAGATATGTCTGGATAGTTAAACTTTGATGGTGGTTTTATGACCAATATTGATGGTTTGGACAGAAAGGCGATGGCCGAGTTATTGAAGTAATGTTGGGGGGAATAATCTATCCCGAGTGCAGCCATGTTTTAGCAAGGGTTAATGATTCAAAGAGCCTGTCCTATGAAAAGTAGGGCAAACCTGCTTTTTGCCAGATCCACATTGCCATATCCTTAATATGACTAACCGAACATTTAAATCAGATTGTGATTTGATTATGGGGCTTAATCGAATCAAATAGTGATTTGATTGGGTGAGGTATTCAAATCATATCGCGAAAATCTCTTGGTTGGAGCTTTTGCTAGGGTTTCCAAAAAACTGTCGACCAGAGCGAATTTGGGGCTAAACTGGCGCTTGCACCAAGCCCAAAAAGCGCAGCGGAAGGGCGTCGGGTTGATGGGCTTGTTATAAGCTGAAGCGCTCTATGTTGATACCTAATTCAGCTTGTACGCTAGCTCTACATACCTGGTCGAAGCTGAAAACGAAGTCGGTAACTTCACCTAGAGACAATGTAACATCGGTTGTAGAAACAGCCCAGCAAGAACTAAAAACAAAACCATTCTCAACGGGGATAAACTCAAATATTCCTTCATCATCAAAATCAAAGCTTTCAAAGGAGAATAAGCCTGAAAAATCTAACCTTTCCCAGCGCTTCAACGAGGCTAATAACTCTAGAAAGTTAAAGTTCTCAGCAAACACAATGTCATCATCAAACCGTAGTGTAAGATTAGCATCAATATTGATTAGAGCTTTATACTTCTCATCAATATTCATCCCCTCTGGGTCTACTTTGATGTTATCCAACTCGAAGCTAATTTGGGTCATCGCATGTTCCAGAACTTGGCTTATAACAGCTTCTTAGATTCCATAACGGGGTTATAAAACGCCCCAAAACGGTACGTAAAACATATCCACAATAGTTGCATCATTTTTATCTATAGTAAACAAGCAATTAAAGAACGCATTGAGCCTCTGCTCAAAGTGGTTCCCCCAACAAATGACAGCTCAACACCGCAATCTGGGACACTTTTTTCATAGGCCTATAGGCAATACTGACGTTACCTGATTAATAGGAGCGTCTTTTTTGTTTAATCAAGCTATCTCACTGCCTATGGTGCTGGCGTTAGCGCCTCTTAAGCTCACTTTAACTTGGCTGTTGGTGCTGATTGAAAACGTGCTGCTTATTCTGTTGCCTTTATTAATTGGTAAGGCGATAGATGGCGTGTTGCAACAGCAAATGCAGCCGCTGCTGATGTTTGCCGCCTTGTTGCTGGTGTTGGTGGGGGTGAGTGTTGCGCGGCGTTTTTACGATACCCGTGTCTATGGCGCAATTCGAGTCAGGTTAGCCCAGCGCGTGGCGCGAAAGCTGCGCGCGGCGCCGGTGTCGATGACAGATGCGCGCCTAACCATGTCACGCGAGCTGGTGGACTTTTTTGAACACGAGCTGCCAACGCTATTTACCGCGGTGATCCAACTGGTGGCCACCGTGGTGATTTTAGCCAGCTTTGCCAGTCAGTTGGCTTGGTCTGTCCTGGCAGCCGGTTTAGCCAGCTTATTGGTATTTGCCTTATTTCATCAGCAATTTAAACACTTAAATGGCGCGCTCAACGATCAACGAGAGTGCCAAGTTGCGTTATTAGGCCGTGGCAGTTTTCGTTTGTTATCTGAGCATTTTGCCCGTTTAAAGCGCTGCGAAATTAAGCTTTCCGATACCGAGTCCATTGTTTATGGGCTTATTTTCACCCTGCTATTTGCTTCGGTACTGGCCAACTTGTGGTTGGTGAGCACCTTGAGCTCGCCCAGCGCGGGGCAGGTGTTTGCCATCGTGACTTACTCCCTTGAGTTTGTCGAAGCCGCGGTGCTGTTGCCGATGGCATTGCAAACCTTAACTCGATTACAAGAAATCACTGAACGGCTGAACCAGCCAACCCCCTTGCAAGCTTTAACCCATAACTCTTAACCCCATTACTCACACACAAGGATGGACCGAATGAAATTTAAAAAGATTGCGGCGCTGGCGGCGGGATGCGCGGCCATTTTTTTAGCCTTAGTGGTGGTTGATGAACTCGCCCCCGAGCCTGTGCCTGTGAACGCCAGTGAGCCGCCTTTGCCTGTGGTAAGCGTGGTTCAGGTAACGCCGCAAGCGCATCAGGGGCGGTTGCAATTATTGGCCACGACCTCAGCGCGCTGGCCGATGCAGTTAAAGGTATCTAGCAGCGGCCAATTGGCATGGCTCGACCCTAACTTAGAGCCGGGCACATTAGTAAAACAAGGCGCGCCCTTGGCGAGGTTAAACCCACAAGCACTAAAGGCCAACTTAGCCGAGGCGTTAAGCGGGGTAAAACAAGCCGAGCTGAATTTACAACAAGCCCAGCATGAGCAAACCGTTGCGCTAAAAATGCTTTCGCCTAACCAACGCTCTGATTTTGCTAAGCGTAAACCGCAAGTCGCTGCTGCCAAGGCCGAGTTAAGTCGAGCGCAGCAAAGCTATGCCAGCGCCGAAAAAATATTGGCCGAAGCCACCATTAGCGCGCCGTTTGATGCGGTGATCATGGCGCGTCATATTAGCCCCGGCGAATGGCTAGAAGCCGGCCAAGTGACCTTTGAAATAGCGGCCAGTGATTCCCTTAATGTGGCGCTGCCGGTGTCTGAAATGCATTGGCAGCAAGTGCAAAATGCGCTGACCAAGCCTAAGTTAACGGTGGTGAGCCGTGATGGCACAGCATGGCCAGCCAAGGTGCGCTACCTTTCACCTCAAGCCGATCCCCATACTCGCCAGCGCCAAGTGGTGTTGGCGGTGAACGACCCCTACAGCGGGGCGCTGCCGTTATTGCCAAACCAGCCGGTGCAGGTGCAAGTCACCTTGGGCGAGCAGGCCAATATTGCCAGTGTGCCTGCCAGTGCGTTAACCCGTGACGGCTATGTCTGGACCTTAGATACAGACAATCGCTTGCAACAAGAATGGGTCAGTGTTCACGGCCAAGACCAGAGCAAAGGCAACGGCCAAGTGCATTTGCGCTTTATCCAACACCCAGAGCAGCCACGCCAAGTGGTGCGCTATCCCTTAGTGTCTATGCTGGCGGGCAAGCAGGTGGCGCCGTTAGCTGACGGACTCTTATTCGCTAAGGAGGGGAGCAAGTCGGCTGCACCGTCAGATAGAGCCTCATTAATAATGGCTAAGCAGGAGAGCAAATAATGGGCACGCTAACCAAGTGGTTTATTGAGCATAAGGTGGCCGCTAATTTATTAATGGTGACCATCATCATTAGTGGGCTTTTGGCGTTAACCCAATTACGGGTCGAGTCGTTTCCGCAAGTGGCGCCCTCGTCCGTGGTGATCAATGTGGCCTATCCGGGGGCCACGGCCACACAAATTGACGAAAGCATTACTCAGCGCATCGAGCAAGCCATCAGCGGTATCGCGGGAATAAAGCAAGTAACAAGTCAGTCCAGCGCCGGTTTAGCCAGCGTGGTGGTGCGCAAAACCAGCAGCACTGACTTAGCCAAGCTGTTAGACGATGTACGCAACCGCGTCGATGCCATTAATGGCTTTCCCTTGCAAGCCGAAAAGCCGCAAGTCACGCGCAACGATTTTACTAACTTAGCGGCTTTTGTGATAGTTGCAGGGCCGCGTAGTGATAGTGAATTGCAGCCTATTGCGCATCAAGTCGAACAGGCGCTCACCAATCATCCGGCGATTTCTAATGTGACCAACTGGGGGCGGCGCAGTGCCCAGCTGTTAATTGAGCCCGATCCCGACAAGATGCAACAGTACGGCTTAAGCCTGGCGCAATTGGCACAGACCATAGAGCAAATGTCATTACTGTCGCGTAGCGGCGAGCTGCAAAGTGCCAGTGGTCGCATTGTGATCCGCGGTGACGGTTACGCCGATGATCTGCAAAAACTGCAACGCTTAAGCGTGATATCTGGCCCACAAGGCACGGTGTATTTAGGGGATATGGCTAAGTTAAGCCGCGGCTATGAAGACAGCGGCGCCATCGTGCGCAATAACGGCCAAAGCGCCATCGCGCTGCTGGTGAGCACCAGTCAAAACGATAACTTACTTAAGGTGAGTGACGCTATCGAGCAAACCTTAGCGCAGCAGCGTAAGGTATTACCCAGCGACATCGCCCTCACCACCATGGCCGACATGGCCCCTTACATTGAAGACCAGCTATTTCGACTTGGTGATAATGCCTGGCAGGGGCTGTTGATTGTACTACTCATTCTGGGATTATTTTTGCAATTAAGGCTGGCCTTTTGGGTAGCCGTGGGCATTCCCGTCGCCCTTGCTGGTACCTTAGCTGCGCTGCAATTAACGACCCACAGCATCAATGACATTACCTTGTTTGGCATTATTTTGGTGCTGGGGATCTTAGTGGATGATGCCGTGGTGGTGGGCGAGGCGATCCATGAGCAGCGCGTGCAAGCCAATGGTCAGCTGCGCGATAGCCGCAAAGCGGCGTGGTTGGGCGTGAAATCCGTATCGCTGGCCACGGTGTTTGGCGTGCTGACCACCATCGCCGCGTTTTCGTCCATGCTGTGGATAGATAACGAAGTGGCTAAGGTGCTCTCTGGCTTTTCACTGGTGGTGATA
Source organism: Motilimonas eburnea (assembly GCF_021295345.1). Classification (GTDB taxonomy): domain Bacteria; phylum Pseudomonadota; class Gammaproteobacteria; order Enterobacterales; family CBDFNC01; genus Motilimonas; species Motilimonas eburnea. The sequence continues at coordinate 4,385 of NZ_JAIMJB010000006.1, read as the reverse complement.
TTAGCCCTGCTGTTTTCGCTGCTTGAAAGTAAATTTATTTTGCCGGCGCACTTGGCCAATCTGCCCGCGCGTGAATTTGACCGCGGCTTAATCGGGTGTGCCCAAGCCAGCGCGCAAGGTGCGCTGAGCGCGTTTAACCAACGCATCTATCAACCGGTATTAGCCAAGGCCATCACATATCCTGTGGCGTTTTTATTGGGCTTTATTGCCATGGTGATCTTGGCCTACGGCATGTGGGCAACGGGCACTATTCGCAGCGCCGTGTTTCCCGATATTCCCGGGCGCTATATTAGCGCTAAGGTAGAGCTAGAAGATGGCGCTGCGCCGCCTCTGCAGCAGCGTGCCTTAGCTCAGCTTGAGCAGAACATGAATCAAGTGGCCAGCACACTGGGGCAAGATTACGGCTTAAGCCAGCCCCCGGTGATTAACCTGTTGGCTTGGTCTGACGGCTTGGGTGAAATTGAAGTGACCGCCGAGCTCACCAGCGAAGCCTTAACCCTATTGCCCGCGAATTTGTTGCTGGAGCGCTGGCGCAGCCAAACCGGTGTGATTGAAGGGGCTTATGCGGTGCAATTTAGCGCCGCCGAAGCGCCCGCTGGGGATACCTTTATTTCCATTCAAGCCACTGACCGAGAGCTGGCTAAACAGGTCAGTCATGAGCTAGCCCAGCAGTTAATGACCTTGCCGGGCGTGGCCGATGTGGTTGATGACGGTAAAGCGGGCCAAGCCGAGGTGCGCTTGATCTTAAATCAATATGGCCTGCAGCTAGGGTTAAGCCAAGCTAAATTAGCCCAATTAGCGGGAGAGGCCTTTGGTGAGCGCGAACTTTATCGTTTACTTGAACAAGGCCAAGAAACCAAGGTGTTATTGAAATACCCTAAAGCCAACCGCACTAGCTTGTCGCAATTGGCGCAAACTTGGTTGCAACTAGACGATGGCAACAGCGTGTTACTGGGCGATGTGGCTGAGTTTGCCTTAGAGCAACAGCCACAGGTGATCCACAGACGCGATCGCGCCCAAGTGATTAACCTTTACTGGCGACAAAATCGCGATGTGCAAGCGCCGGAGCAAACCTTAGCGCAATTGAGCGAGCCCCTTGCCGAGCTGGCGCTGCGCTACCCGCAGGTGCAAATTAAACCCGGCGGCGAATTTGCCGAGCTGGCCGAGGTGAGTGAGGGCTTTAACTCGGCCATGCTGCTTACCCTAATGCTGATATTTGTGCTGCTGGCGGTGCCGCTGCAATCTTATTGGCAGCCGCTGATCATCATGGCGGTGATCCCCTTTGGCTTTGCGGGGGCGATATTTGGTCACTACTTGATGGACTTACCCATCAGCTTGTTGTCCATGTTTGGCATGATGGCGATGACCGGCATCGTAATCAATGACTCGCTGGTATTGCTGACCCGCTTTAATCAAGCGCGCAGCAAAGGCGTCGCGGTTGAACAAGCGATCATGAACGCTGGCAGCCAGCGCCTTAGGGCGATCTTTTTAACTACCTTAACCACGGTATGCGGCCTATTGCCGTTATTGTGCGAAAGCGCGGAGCAGGCGCAATACCTCAAACCCGCGGCGGTGTCGCTGGTGTTTGGTGAGCTGTTTGCCACGGTTGTGACCCTAGTCTTGATCCCCGTCCTGCTTAAATTATTTAGCCGCGAGCGTCTCCCTGCGCTCAGTGATGAGCCTGTTAAATCGCTAACATTAGAATCTAAAGGTGGAGCACAAGATGCTGAGTTTAATTGATTTTCTTTGGAAAACAGACAATAGTAACTGGGCCGATGAATTAAGCGTGTTGCTCGATGATTTTTTTGAGGAGCTCGAAGATGAGCTCCCCCAAGAGATAACCGCGCAAATGCTGGATGAGTTAAACGAGAGTGTAACCAGACACCTAGCCATGATTAAAGCCAATAATTGCGCGCAGCCCTATCAATTAGTGCCTGAAATCGCACTGTTAGAACGCTTACCTAGCCATCAGCGTAAGCGGTTTTATCACGCCTTAACCTTAATGCACCAAGCCAGCGACCCAGTGCTGACATGGGAGCAAATAGCCAATGCCAGCGCTATCTCGCCTTATCATTTTCATCGCCAATTTAGCGCCTTGTTTAATGAAACGCCGGGTCACTATTTGAGTCGCTATCGGTTGCAATTAGCGCTCAGCGACTTACTCAGCGCCGAGCCACGCAGCACCACCGCCATTGCCCAAGATGCGGGGTTTTCGTCTTCCCAAGCCTTGGCCAAGGCGTTAAAACGCGAATTAGGCTTAACCGCCAGTCAAATTAAGGCCATGGCCACCCAAGCAACGCCGAGGGAAACCATGGAATTGATGGCGCGCCTTGCTCATCCGAGTGCCGCCGCAGGTGCTATTACCAAGGGCAATGTTGAAGCCGAGCTAGGCCAAGCCATGCCCACCGAAGTGATTTGGTATCCGCAGCGCGGCATGAAAGTCCAGCCTAAAGCCAACCCAGATTGGGACAAGCTATTTGAACGCTATGGCAAAAAGTCCCTGCGATTGATGGGCGCCACCCCCATCAACCAACTCGAAAGCAGCTGGTCGCAAATTAAAACTCAAATAGGTGATTGGCAAGTCGACCCCAGCCAGTACGATGTCATGATCCCCGAAGGGTATTATCTTTGCGCCGAAGTGTATGTGGTATCGGATATCGGCTACAGCAGCGCCTTAGAGGCACTATTTGCCTGCGCCGAGCAGCAAGGCTTGCAGTTAGACGAAGCGGGCTACTTGCTGGAATATGTCAGAGACATCGAACTCACCACCACCGGCGGCGTCACCTTTTCCTTTCAAATTCCGATTTGTAGTTAGGCTGTTTGGGGAGCGTCTAGCCCATGATGATCACGGCTTTGCCTTGTGGGGACTGAGCGGGTAGGGGCTGTTTGGAGGAATGTGATTAAAGTAAATTCTATATGGTTATCATGGTCTATGAGGTATAGAATTATCCTAGATGCGCATAAATGTGCGAGGTAAAGATATGAAATACGAATTAGCCGTGCTGGCGGCAATGTCACGATTGGACTCTCCCAATACTAACGCCATTGTTGCTGCAACAGGAATATCGGAACGAAAAGTACAATCAGTGGTGAAATCTCTAATTGATGATTTAGGCCTAGATATTCAAAGGCAGCGCCATGGGCGAACGTTTAGCTTTGTTATTAAGGGCTGGGGGGTCTTTGAATCAGGCCAAGCCATTCAATCTCAATTGAACAATGTACATCTTACCCATTCAATCTCAATTGAACAATGTACATCTTACCCATTCAGATCATTCATTGATGGCTAACTATGCAGACAAGCATGCCTATTATGAGCAAGTCAAAATGGACAACTACAAAGAAAGCATGCGCTTAGAAGGTTTTGAGCATAGCGCTGAGTTGGACCTAGCACAAAATAGGGAGCAACATAGACAACAGCTGATTGAAAAATACTCTCAGGCTAAATCGTTAGACTAACTGTTCTGGTCTAATCCCATCGGACACTTAATTTTGAGACAATAACGTCAATAGATTAAGGAAATGATATGAGCCTGAAAAAATCCCATAAAAGCTATCCTCAAGATTTTAAGGATGAAGCTGTCTTGATGGTGACTGAGCAAGGTTACAGTGTTGCGGAAGCGGCTAAGTCACTTGGCGTCGGTACTAGCCTTCTTTACAAGTGGAAAGAGAAGTTTGAAGCCCAGCGCCAAGGTATTAGTTTAGAAGAGTCTGAGCGGGATGAGCTTAAGCGATTGCGTAAAGAAAACAAAGAATTACGCATGGAAAAAGAAATCTTAAAAAAGGCCAGCGCCTTCTTTGCAAAAGAAATGAAGTAAAATTTAATTTCATTAAAAAACAGTCTGGCCAGTTCCCTGTGGCCTTACTCTGCCGTGTTTTGGGTGTAAGCAAGTCCGGTTATTATGATTGGCTTAAGCGCCCTGCAACAGTCATAAGCTTGGATACGTTGAAGTTATATCGACGTATCCGACGCCTTTTTGAAAAGAGCCGTGGCAGCTTGGGGAACCGTGAAATGGTAAAGAGACTGCGCAAAGAAGGCTATCAAGTTGGTCGCTATCTTGTTCGTAAAATTATGCGTCGCTTACGCCTTAAGGTCACACAACGCCTGGCTTACAAGGTCACAACAAAGCGTAAGCACTCCGATTCAGTGGCTGACAACCTACTGAATCAGAACTTCAATCCCACAGCTGCCAACCAAGTTTGGGCAGGCGATGTGACTTACTTAAAAACAGGTGAAGGCTGGATGTATTTAGCCATTGCCCCCTCTGGCAGGATAGTTGTCACTACTTAAAATTTAACCAGTTGGGGCGTTAAGGCTTGATAGTGCCACGCTATAGTGAAGAACGAAAACAGCAGGTTTTGAACAAGTTATTACCTCCCTTCAA
>NZ_JAIMJB010000069.1 GCF_021295345.1 Motilimonas eburnea | reverse complement strand
AGCCGTCAAAGGGCAGTATTCCCGCAAAACAAAAGCGAGCTTGGATGAAAACAAGCTTCTTAGAAGCAGTGTTGAGTGCGGGATTGAGTCAGTTGGTTGAAATATGAGCACTCATGCGGTTGCCCTGACTCATGATCCCTTTTAAATAAGCCGTTAGTCTCACGTCTAATCCGTAAGAATGTCATGTCTTCAGGGACTTTGTATGGCCAGAATTCGAGTTTCATCTGTTGAGTTGGAATCAGCTTACCAAGTTCTGTCAGTACACGTTTTTTGGTCATGCCTTCAAAATTAAGGTTTTGATACTTTATAATTTTTCGCCTGAGTTTTTTCTGGGCGCGTTCATCAATTTTGAGTTTGGTTTCAATCATGCATTTTCTAGATAATTAGATGTTCGAAGCGGCGTTTTTCAAGTTAGTTGTCACCATTAGCCGCTTTAGGCGGCCTGTTTTTCTGTCTGTTTAATTGACTCTTTTTCTGGATTCAACGTTGTCGGCCCAACCGGTGTACAGTTGCGCACATTGCGT
>NZ_JAIMJB010000068.1 GCF_021295345.1 Motilimonas eburnea | reverse complement strand
CAGTGCCAACAGCACACCGCGTCCAACTGGTTATGGCGCCAGCAAAGCAAACTACTGCCAACCACCTACTTTATGGTCACCTTCACCTTGCCTTATGAGTTAAGGGGACTGGCTAAGTCTCATGCTCTCCAGCTTTATCCACTGATGTTTAAAGTGAGCGCCCAAATCCTTAAAGACTTCGCTGCCAGACAGCACCAAGGTGAACTCGGCTTTACCTCGGTGCTACACACTCACAGCAGACAGCGCAATCTGCATCCGCACTTGCACATATTAGTTGCAGGCGGTCGCTATGACACCAGTAAAAAGCAGTGGCATAAAGGCAACAAGAACTACCTGTTCAACGCCTTTGCGCTGGCAAAAGTGTGGCGCGCCAGAATGCTCGATGCTATTAATCAACACCCAAGTTTGAGTTTGCCCAATCACATACCAGCAAAATGGGTAGTGGATTGTCGCGCCGTGGGCGAAGGGCTGCCGACACTGAAATACTTGTCCCGTTATCTGTATCGCGGTGTGTTGGCCGACAAAGACATCA
>NZ_JAIMJB010000067.1 GCF_021295345.1 Motilimonas eburnea | reverse complement strand
TAAAGTGAGAGGTAAAGGCTTCAAGATACATGTCATACTCGCGCAAAATGAGTATAAGATCACGATCGTACTTGGGGGTCAAATAAAACCTAATAATTGTTTAAAAAATGTTCGCGATCTTGCCCTGCTATATCAGTGTTATAGAAAAAGGTATCAAGTACATGTTCGCCCTCATTGAAAGCAGAAAGCACATTTTTCAATTCACATTTAAAGCTTGCCGATAGCTCACATTTACATTCAAATTCTTTATATACGAAACGGTTGCAACCTTGCAATAAAAACTCTTCAAGAAGCCACTTGCTACTTTTATAATTTATATCGTCATCACTAATATTAATGGTGCTCATATAGTTCTCGGTAACACAGACACATAACGCCAAATTCTAGCGAATCCCCACAAAATATCTTTCGCTATCAAATATATAGAAACGCATCTCGTTGTGTGATCTAATTAATTTCGCCAAAAACAAACCAGATTACAACGAGATGCGCGAACTTAATATCATACACCAACAGCTACAAAATCAATGCCCTTTCATTCACAAAAAGCGACTTCAATCCCTCATTGATTC
>NZ_JAIMJB010000066.1 GCF_021295345.1 Motilimonas eburnea | reverse complement strand
TTTTACACTTAGCTGAATCTTTCGATTCGTTTGTTTGCTTGAATTATCACTTGCGTGATAACTCGGTATTGAATATCTCATCAAGATATTCAATGAACTTTATCAGCTTTCCAAATTGTTAAAGAGCGGGCTTTCTTTATCGCTAAAAAAAGCCAAAGTTAAATTATGTAAACTTAACTTTGGCCTATCTTGGCCTAACATGAAGATTTGGTGGAGCTAAGCGGGATCGAACCGCTGACCTCCTGCGTGCAAGGCAGGCGCTCTCCCAGCTGAGCTATAGCCCCAAATATCTTCTTAACATCGAACCTAAACCATCTGGGAGGATGGCATAGTGGCCAAATCCAGCAAGACAAGGCATTAAGTGAGGACGTTTAGTCACCTAAACGACGAACTTAATAACGCAGGATTGCGCAGATTTGGTGGGTCTGAGTAGATTTGAACTACCGACCTCACCCTTATCAGGGGTGCGCTCTAACCAACTGAGCTACAGACCCGATGCTTTACCCAATGTAATCATACAATCTGTGTGAACACTCATTGACTCTCGTCAACAAGACAACGTCGCTTTTGGTAAGGAGGTGATCCAGCCCCAGGTTCCCCTAGGGCTACCTTGTTACGACTTCACCCCAGTCATGAA
>NZ_JAIMJB010000065.1 GCF_021295345.1 Motilimonas eburnea | reverse complement strand
TGACGTGGTTTAATTGATACGACTAACCCAGTTAAGACATAATTGATTTAACTGGAGATTGAAATGACAACACGTAAAACCTATTCAAAAGAATTCAAACTTGATGCCATTGCACTGGTACGAGAGCAAAGTTACAGCATTGCTGAAGCCGCTAGAAATTTAGAGGTCACACCTCAGCTACTCGGCCGCTGGATAAAAGAAGCAGAAAATGATGATGGCCATGCATTTCGAGGCAATGGCAAGCTGACACCTGAGCAGGAAGAGATCCGCAAGCTAAAAGCACAAGTAAAGCGCTTAGAAATGGAGCGTGAAATACTAAAAAAAGCGACGGTCTTCTTTGCCAAAGAAACGAAGTAAAATACGCGTTTATTGCCCAAAATAAGAAGACCTGGCCTGTGATATTAATGTGTCACGTGTTGGGTGTGAAAAACAATAATTACTACAGCTATCAAAAGCGGAAGACGATGGCCCCTGTTGATACAGAGCATCAAGAGATGTTGCAGTGGGTGAAAGATATTGCCGAATTTAGCGATAATACCTATGGACAAAGGCGCATTCAAAAGGCATTGAATTCACTGGATTATCCTGTTGGACGCAGGAAAACAGCGCAACTGATGAAAGAAGCAAACGTTTGGGTGCGCTATAAAAAGAAGTATAAAACAACAAC
>NZ_JAIMJB010000064.1 GCF_021295345.1 Motilimonas eburnea | reverse complement strand
CAGGGCGAGATCTAACATTATTAGTAAGGTCTAATTGCTGATAATTTATGCACTATGGGCGTTTTATGAGCTTATTTTTCCTTTTCCTAGAAAATCATATATTAAATTGAACTAACTGTATTTTCAGTGATCAGATCATCACAAATCCTTTACTGAAGCAAAGCTGATGACTCTCTTTGAACGCCTGAGCCGCATACCAGATCCGCGTGCAGATATTAATGTCAAACATGACTTGGTAGATGTTGTTTTTCTCGTCTTTTCCGCAGTACTCAGCGGCGCAACAGGGTGGAAATCCATCCAAGAGTTCGGTGATAGTCAACTGGACTGGCTAAGGCAATACCGCCAATTTGAAAATGGCATCCCGAAGCGACATTGTATTGCAAATATAATCAGTATGTTAGATAGCGATGCATTACTTGAAGCCTTATTTGAATGGCTAAATGTTGAACGCACTCGTGCAGAGAAAACAGTGTTAGCGATTGATGGCAAAACCCTTCGGGGAACCAAGACGGATGGCAGTAAAAGTGTTCTCCATGTCGTCAATGCTTATGATGTTGAAAGCGGCCTAATGCTTTATCAGCAAGCCGATAAGAGTAAAGGTAAGGAAATTAGCTTGTCTCGTGATGTACTTGATGCCCTGATTTTGAAGAATACGATAGTCACGTTAGATTCATTGCATTGTTTAGCTCCAACAATGGCGCAAATTATTAAAAAGAAAGGTGATTTCACAATTCAG
>NZ_JAIMJB010000063.1 GCF_021295345.1 Motilimonas eburnea | reverse complement strand
GTTGTTGGGATAATGCCGTAGCAGAAAGCTTCTTCGGCAGCTTGAAGCAAGAACGAGTTCATTGGCGCAATTATCGAACGCGATATGCCGCTCAACAGGATGTCTTGAATTACATTACTATGTGGTATAACAGCCAGCGGATGCATTCATACCTAAACTATCAAAGCCCCAATGAATTTGAGCGCATTGATAAACCATTAAAAAAAGTAGCTTAACGAACTTAACTAGGGTGACCGAATTCAGTTGACCAGGTCAGTAAGCCGATAGCTAGCTCAAACCCTCGGGTAACGGCTGTTGGTTTTGCAAAATGGGTTCGCGCCTATAACCGTTCGTTTGTTTGCTCGGGGAGTCTTCCACCTCAAGAGCTAAAAGAAAAACTCCACAATAGCTATTCATTTTCCAGTAACCTGAATCGTTCTATCCACTCTGCGGAAATCTGTTTGGGAAAAGGAGCAGATGTAGTGTTAGGTGACTTGAGAGAGATGGACATTCCCAGATTAAAGTTACCTTTTTCGATGAAAGTTAACAGTTGGTTAGTAATCGCAAGGTTGTGCTGGCTTGTAGGAATATCGGCTAATAGTGAATCTTACAAAGTCGGTCGTAAGCGTATTATTGCAGCAGTGCGTATTAACATGAAGTCGATCGGTCAATAACATCGATGCCGATCACTTTTATTCTTCTTTGTAGAACCTCCTTTAAACTAACTTGAGTGATCGACTTGCGTCAATTTATTCTGCATTTTCCTCAT
>NZ_JAIMJB010000062.1 GCF_021295345.1 Motilimonas eburnea | reverse complement strand
CACGTCCTTCATCGCCTCTGACTGCCAAGGCATCCACCGTGCACGCTTATTCACTTAACCATACAACACCTAAACAGTGTTCTATGTTTTGCCTAGATATTACACAAGACACTTGCGAACAAGTTTATGAACTCATTACTGAATTCATCGTGCCAAGTTTTTACACTCAGCGATAATGCATTGCTGCATCATCATGTTTGTTTGCTTGAATTATCACTGTCGTGATAACTCGGTATTAAACGCTACTTAAACCAAGTTTAAATAGTGCTTAATGAACTTTATCAGCTTTCCAAATTGTTAAAGAGCGGGCTTTCTTTATCGCTAAAAAAAGCCAAAGTTAAATTGTGTAAACTTAACTTTGGCCTATCTTGGCCGAACATGAAGATTTGGTGGAGCTAAGCGGGATCGAACCGCTGACCTCCTGCGTGCAAGGCAGGCGCTCTCCCAGCTGAGCTATAGCCCCAATATCTTCTTACATCGAACCTAAACCATCTGGGAGGATGGCATAGTGGCCAAATTAATTTAATCAAGGCATTTAATGAGGACGCTTAGTCATCTAAGCGACGAATTAAATAACGCCGAGTTAATTAATTTGGTGGGTCTGAGTAGATTTGAACTACCGACCTCACCCTTATCAGGGGTGCGCTCTAACCAACTGAGCTACAGACCCGATGTTTTTACCCAATATAATCATACAATCTGTGTGAACACTCATTGACTCTCGTCAACAAGACAACGTCGCTTTTGGTAAGGAGGTGATCCAGCCCCAGGTTCCCCTAGGGCTACCTTGTTACGACTTCACCCCAGTCATGAA
>NZ_JAIMJB010000061.1 GCF_021295345.1 Motilimonas eburnea | reverse complement strand
CGGCGTTTTTCAAGTTAGTTGTCACCATTAGCCGCTTTAGGCGGCCTGTTTTTCTGTCTGTTTAATTGACTCTTTTTCTGGATTCAACGTTGTCGGCCCAACCGGTGTACAGTTGCGCACATTGCGTTTACCCCAGCGTATCGGATTCGCTGCTTTTACTGCCTCTAATTTCCTTTTACGCTGAGCTAATATTTGTTCATCTTGTCCAGTGTGTCGTTGGTGTGGCGTCACAAACCGCAACTTACTGTGCTTGTGCTCATAGTTATACCAACGCTTAAACTTCAGCACCCAAGCTCTTGCATCTTCAAGGCTTTTAAAGCCTGCTGACGGCCAATCAGGCCGATATTTACACGTACGGAACAAGGACTCAGCGAACGGATTATCGTTGCTTACCCTTGGCCTGTTATACGACGTCGTCACGCCAAGCTCATAGGCTTTTACCCGCATGGTTTGTGACTTCATGGGGGCTCCGTTATCTGAGTGCAGTACTACGCCACTGTGTAAACATTTTTCCCGTAACAGTGTTTGCTCCAACAGCTGCGCCGCATGCTCACCAGACTCCTGTTCATGCACTTCGTCACCCACTATTTTCCGACTAAATAGATCTTCAAGCATGTACAGGTAGTAAAATTGTCCGCGTACTGTGCTGGGTAAATAGGTGATGTCCCAGCAAAACACTTGACCCGGTCCCGTTGCTGTATAAGTCGTGGGTTGTGCTGACACCTTTCGCGTCATACTTCGTCCGCGGTGATGTAGCTGTCCATTAGCCTTTAATACCCGATAAAACGTTGACTCGGAGCCATAATACTCACCGTCATCAAGCAGGCTTGGTACTATTTGCGATGGCGGTA
>NZ_JAIMJB010000060.1 GCF_021295345.1 Motilimonas eburnea | reverse complement strand
TATCGCTGCATTACTGCAGCTCCCACAGGGCTATTCTTCCTATAATAGTTGCAGCTAGTGATTTGTGGGAGCCTCAGTCATGAGGCGATATCAGCTGTTGATTTGGTTGATTTTATCGCTGCATAACTGCAGATCCCACAGTGCTATTCCTCTTGAAATGGTTGCAGCTAGTGATTTGTGGAAGCCCCAGTCATGGGGCGATAACAGCTGTTGATGTGGTTAACTGTATCGCTGCATTACTGCAGATCCCACAGTGCTATTCCTCTTGAAATGGTTGCAGCTAGTGATTTGTGGAAGCCCCAGTCATGGGGCGATAACAGCTGTTGATGTGGTTAACTGTATCGCTGCATTACTGCAGCTCCCACAGGGCTATTCTTCCTGTAATAGTTGCAGCTAGTGATTTGTGGAAGCCCAAGTCATGGGGCGATAATAGCTGTTGAGTTGGTTGATTTTATCGCTGCATTACTGCAGCTCCCACAGGGCTATTCCTCTTGAAATGGTTGCAGCTAGTGATTTGTGGAAGCCCCAGTCATGGGGCGATAACAGCTGTTGATGTGGTTGATTTTATCGCTGCATTACTGCAGCTCCCACAGGGCTATTCTTCCTATAATAGTTGCAGCTAGTGATTTGTGGGAGCCTCAGTCATGAGGCGATATCAGCTGTTGATTTGGTTGATTTTATCGCTGCATAACTGCAGATCCCACAGGGCTATTCTTCCTATAATAGTTGCAGCTAGTGATTTGTGGAAGCCCCAGTCATGGGGCGATAACAGCTGTTGATGTGGTTAACTGTATCGCTGCATTACTGCAGCTCCCACAGGGCTATTCTTCCTGTAATAGTTGCAGCTAGTGATTTGTGGAAGCCC
>NZ_JAIMJB010000005.1 GCF_021295345.1 Motilimonas eburnea | reverse complement strand
GACAATTTATGCTTGGCGGCAATAGCGCTGTGGACCCACCTGATTCCATGCCGAACTCAGAAGTGAAACGCAGCAGCGCCGATGGTAGTGTGGGGCTTCCCCATGTGAGAGTAGGACACCGCCAAGCGCCAAACAAGAAAGCCCGAGTCTAGCGACTTGGGCTTTTTTACGTCTAAAGAAAAATAAACAAATCAGAAAAGCAGAGTAGATACACCCATTCCCCGAGCAAGCTCGGGTCCCACCTAGTTCCCACATTGTTCCGAATGGATCATTACAAGACTTCCTTGTTGTCAGGCTATTTCTCATCATGTTCAAAATAGTAACTGGTCCTGACTCTTGGGTTTAAATATTCGTGCACATTAGGCGGTAAGCTTTGCGGTTTAATGACTTTCTCAATACTTAACTCCGCCGCTTCTAAATCTATGATGGGGGCTTCTGTTCTGGGCACAGCCGGATCAAATACCAGCACTTTGGGAAACAAAAGTCGGTCTGAAGCAACTGACATCACCATACCCACTTGACCGCTTGAAAGCTGCACGACACTCCCAGGTGGGTAGATCCCCAGTAATTTAATTAAACGGCCAAGGTTATCCTTATTAAACAATTTGGCCTGTTGCTTAAACATAATGGATAACGCTTGATAGGGGATCTTGGCTTGCCGTATGTCGGTCGGATGGCAGATATTGTCATAGCGATTCACCAAGGCGACCATTTGTGCCAATTTGTCTATTTGGTCCCCTTTTAGCTTTGCCGGATAGCCACTGCCATCAGCATATTCATGATGTTGCAAAATAATTGTCTTGGCGGCCTCAGGAAAATCTTCAACCAGTTGTAGCAGCTCAATCGCGTAGTTACAGTGCATTTGATACAAGTTTTGTTCGGCTTGGTTTAGGTTGCCAACTCCCCTCACTATTTTTGAAGGTAATTTAATTTGGCCAATATCATGAAAGAGTGAGCCTAGCCCTAACATTTTAATTTCTTCCAATGAACAACCAGATGCTTTACCTAGCATCATGCTCAACACGCTCACATTTAATGAATGGTAATAAAGAGCTTCGGTTTCCTTTGATTCACTCATTAAATGCAGCACTGAATTATCTGTGCTCATCAAGGACTCTGCCATCGACTCAATGAGCTCGGTGGCCTCTGAAATGGCAGTAAGGGGTCGGTTTAGGATCTTGCCCATGACAGACCTTACTTGTGACATGCTTTTTGCGAAGTCTTTTTCACACTTTTGTAACTGCCGACGATAATTCTTGAGTTCTTCGATGCGTTTCTGCTTTTGTTGCCATAGCTCTGCTTCCATGGCCTTTGCTGCATCGGTTTGTTCATTGGAAGGTATGGCAACTGGAGTATCGACCGCCAAGGGTAGATTGTCGGACTTATCGGGAACGATAGTGACATGTTTCAGGCCAAGGTTACGGATGACATCAATTTGCTCTTGTGACTTGATTTTAAAGTTACTGAACAGAAAAGGGTGGTCTCCCCAGTTCACGGGAAGCTTAACGTAATTGCCTAATTGTAATCGGTTTACAGATATTTTGAGTTCTGCCATTAAGATCCTTGGCAACAAGCTGGGTGCTATAACTTTAGCATATCGCAACTCCTAGCTGACAAGTTAATCTCTTTTATGTAGACTTCTGGAAGTCTAGACATTTTTGGAGAAAACCATGCCTATTCGTATTCCAGACGCCTTACCTGCGGTTGACGTGTTAAGATCTGAAAATATCTTTGTAATGCCCGAATCGAAAGCGATTCATCAGGATATCCGTCCTCTTAAGGTATTGATATTAAATCTAATGCCCAAAAAAATTGAAACCGAGACGCAATTAATGCGTTTACTTTCAAACACCCCCTTACAAGTGGATATCGAGTTAGTTAGGGTCGACGCACGGGCGTCAAAAAATACCCCTAAAGAGCATTTAGATGCCTTTTACCAAGACTTTGACCGGGTCAAAAACCAAAAGTGGGATGGTTTTATTATTACTGGTGCACCGCTGGGCACCGTCCCCTTTGACCAAGTGTATTATTGGGATAAGTTTGTCGAAATCGTTGAATGGTCAAAGCACAATGTGACTTCAACCTTGTTCTTATGTTGGGCTGCACAAGCGGCTTTAAATGTGCTCTATGGCTTGAAGAAAGAATCTCACGAGGTTAAACATTCTGGGGTATTCGAGCATCAAACCTTCAACCAACAGCATCCTTTAGTGCGCGGCTTTGATGACTTCTTTCAAGCCCCTTTATCCCGTTACGCTAAGTTTTGTCCTGAAACCATAGGTAAACATACCGACCTTAACATCTTTGCCAATTCGGACGAAGCAGGGGTTTACTTGGCGGCGACCACAGATTGTCGTCAGGTCTATATCACAGGGCATCCGGAATATGACAGTGACACCTTACACCAAGAATATATTCGAGACCAAAATGAAGGCTTAGCGCCCAACTTGCCAGTTAATTACTACCCTAATGATGATAGTGAGCAAGCGCCACGCGCCACTTGGCGTAGCCATGGCAATTTACTATACAGTAACTGGTTGAATTACTGCGTTTATCAAGAAACGCCTTATGATCTAGACCAACTCGGTCGCAGCGAGTAAGCCCACTAAGCACTGGGTAAGGGTTTGTAAAACGCTTACTCAGCCTAAATATGATACAATCGCGGCAATGTTGACCGCGGTACAGGCAGTAGAAGCAATGGAAAATAAAAAGCAGTTATTGGAAGCACAATTAGCCAAGCGTATCTTGCTAATTGACGGTGGTATGGGAACAGAAATCCAGTCCTACAAACTGGAAGAAGCTGATTATCGCGGCGAGCGTTTTGCTGATTGGCATTGTGATGTTAAAGGAAACAACGATCTATTGGTGTTAACCAAGCCAGAGTTGATTGCTGAGATTCACAAGGCTTATCTCGATGCGGGTGCTCATATTCTAGAAACCAACACCTTTAATGCCACCACCATTGCGATGGCAGACTATGATATGGAAGCCTTGTCTGCCGAAATTAACTTTGAAGCTGCCAAAATAGCGCGCCAAGTGGCGGATGCAAAAACAGCAGAAGATCCCACTAATCCAAGATTTGTGGCGGGGGTATTGGGCCCAACTAACCGCACCGCTTCTATCTCGCCTGATGTAAACGACCCTAGCTTTCGTAATATCACTTTTGATCAGCTTGTTGAGGCTTATCGCGAGTCCACCAAAGCACTGATTGAAGGTGGCTCTGATATCATCCTGATTGAAACCATTTTTGATACCTTGAATGCCAAAGCGGCTGCGTTTGCGGTAGAAACCGTGTTCGACGATATGGGGATCGTCTTACCTGTGATGATCTCAGGTACCATTACCGATGCATCCGGGCGTACTTTATCGGGGCAAACCACCGAGGCTTTCTATAACTCATTGCGTCACGTTAAGCCTATTTCATTTGGCTTAAACTGTGCATTAGGGCCAGATGAGCTGCGTACCTATGTGCAAGAGCTATCGCGCATCTGTGAAACGTACGTATCAGCGCACCCTAACGCGGGTTTGCCCAATGCCTTTGGTGAGTATGACCTTGAAGCCGATGAAATGGCGGTGCATATCAAGGAATGGGCCGAGCAAGGCTTTTTAAACCTCGTGGGTGGCTGTTGTGGTACCACGCCTGGGCATATTAAAGCCATGGCTAAGGCCGTTGAAGGTGTTAAGCCGCGTCAATTACCTGAAATCGAAGTTGCCTGTCGTTTGAGTGGTTTAGAGCCGCTAAACATCTATTCTCATACCTTGTTCCAAAACGTCGGTGAGCGTACCAATGTAACGGGCTCGGCGCGCTTTAAACGCCTGATTAAAGAAGAGCAATATGACACGGCCCTAGAAGTGGCACAACAGCAGGTTGAAGCGGGGGCTCAGATCATCGATATCAACATGGATGAAGGCATGTTGGATTCGTTGCATTGTATGGAAAAATTCCTGCATTTATGTGCAACGGAGCCGGAGATCTCTAAAGTGCCGATCATGATTGACTCATCGAAATGGGAAATCTTAGAAGCGGGCCTAAAATGTGTGCAAGGTAAAGGCATCGTTAACTCCATCAGTATGAAGGAGGGTAAGGAAAACTTTATCAAGCAAGCTAAACTGATTCGTCGTTATGGTGCGGCAGTGATAGTGATGGCGTTTGATGAAGTTGGCCAAGCCGATACCCGTGAGCGCAAGTTTGAAATCTGTCAAAAATCATACCGTATTCTGGTTGATGAAGTCGGCTTCCCGCCGGAAGACATCATCTTTGACCCTAACATCTTTGCCGTGGCAACCGGTATTGAAGAGCATAACAACTACGCCGTGGACTTTATTGAAGCGGTGAAAGACATCAAGGATAACCTGCCTCACGCGATGATCTCGGGCGGTGTGTCTAACGTGTCATTCTCATTCCGTGGTAACAACCCGGTGCGTGAAGCCATTCACGCCGTGTTCCTGTACTACTGTATTAAAAACGGCATGGACATGGGTATCGTTAACGCAGGCCAATTAGCTATCTATGACGACATTCCCGCTGAGTTAAAAGAAAAAGTGGAAGCCGTGGTGCTTAACACCCATCCGGGTGCCACCGAAGAGCTGCTGGATATTGCGGGTAAATACGCCGAATCAGGCGCAGAAGCGGAAGATCCTAAGGCGGCAGAGTGGCGCAGTTGGTCGGTGAATAAACGCCTTGAACATGCCTTAGTGAAAGGCATTACCGAATTTATCGAACAAGATACCGAAGAAGCGCGCGCCAACGCAGAACGACCGTTACACGTCATCGAAGGGCCATTAATGGATGGCATGAACGTGGTCGGTGATTTGTTCGGTGCGGGTAAAATGTTCTTACCTCAGGTGGTTAAATCGGCACGCGTGATGAAGCGTGCAGTAGCCTACTTACAGCCTTTCATTGAAGCTGAAAAAGGCGAAGGCACCCAAACCGCAGGTAAGGTGGTGATGGCGACCGTCAAAGGTGACGTGCACGATATAGGTAAAAACATTGTTGGCGTGGTACTGCAATGTAATAACTATGAAATCATCGACCTAGGTGTGATGGTGCCGTGCGATCAGATCTTAAAAGTGGCCAAAGAAGAAAATGCCGACATGATTGGCCTATCTGGCCTGATCACGCCATCGCTGGATGAAATGGTGCATGTCGCCAAAGAAATGCAGCGTCAAGGGTTTACCATTCCATTATTGATAGGTGGAGCCACCACATCGAAAGCGCATACCGCGGTTAAGATAGAGCAAAACTACGACCACCCTGTGGTTTACGTACCGAATGCGTCACGCGCAGTAGGTGTTTGCCAAACTTTATTGAGTGAAGAGGGCAAGCCTGCCTTTGTCGAGCGTCTCAACAAAGAATACGAAACCGTGCGCGAGCAACATGCGCGTAAAAAGCCGCGCACACCGCCGGTTACCCTTGCTGAAGCGCGTACCAATGGTCTTGAACTGGATTGGGACAATTACACGCCGCCAGCGCCGCTGCAGCCAGGCATTCATAAGTTTGAAAACTTCTCGATCAAGGAAATTCGTGAATTTATCGACTGGACGCCGTTCTTTATGACGTGGTCGCTAGCGGGTAAATACCCACGCATTTTAGAAGATGAAGTGGTGGGTGAAGAAGCGAAACGCCTATTTAAAGATGCCAATGCCATGCTGGATGAACTTGAAGCCAGTGGCAAGGTGCAGGCGGCCGGTATTTTGGGGATCTTCCCTGCCAACCGCGTAGGCGATGACCTTGAGGTTTATACCGATGAATCGCGCAGCCAAGTGTTGACTACTTTATGCGGCTTGCGTCAGCAAACCAAAAAAGGCGAAGGCTATGCCAATAACTGTTTATCTGACTTTGTCGCACCGAAAGCGTCAGGCAAGGCAGACTATGTCGGCGCCTTTGCGGTCACCGGTGGTATTGGTGAGGCCGAGTTAATCGAAGCTTATAAAGCCAACCATGACGATTACAACGCCATCATGATGTCGGCGGTTTGTGACCGTCTAGCGGAAGGCTTTGCCGAGTTACTGCACCAAAAAGTGCGTAAAGAAATTTGGGGTTATGCCCCCGACGAAAACCTGAATAATGATGAGCTGATCCGTGAAAAATACCAAGGCATCCGCCCGGCGCCGGGTTATCCGGCTTGTCCTGAGCACACCGAGAAAGGTGAGATCTGGAAGTTACTTAATGTGGAAGCCGAAATTGGTATGAAACTAACGGAAAGCTACGCCATGTGGCCGGGTGCGGCGGTGTCGGGATGGTACTTCTCGCACCCTGAGAGTAAGTACTTTGCCGTGGCGCAAATCCAGCAAGACCAGGTTGAGGATTATGCGCAGCGTAAAGGTATGACCTTAGCCGAAGCAGAGCGCTGGTTAGCGCCCAATTTAGGCTACAACCCAGACGCTTAAAATCGGTTTACTTTCGACCCTCTCCAAGCCGCTTTTTCAAGCGGCTTTTTTATGCCTTGCCGGTTATCGCCAGCTATGCTTAGTAATAAGTCAATCAATTTAATATAGGTGCGAAATGGCAAAGAAAATGTGGTGTTGCCAGATTTGTGGCTTCATCTATGATGAGGCGAAAGGCCGGCCAGCAGAAGGCATTCCTGCGGGGACTGCATGGCAAGATGTGCCCAGTGAATGGACGTGTCCGGATTGTGGTGCCGATAAAGCCAGCTTTGATATGCAGATGATGAGCTAACTGGGTTTGCTTATGAACCACTTTTTCTGCATAGGTGGTGTGATAGTGATCGTTAGCTGTGCTCTGCTATCGGCTTGTGGCGGGCCAACTGCCGCCGAGCATCAAGCACAGGCTCGTTTGTATATTGAACAACAAGATTGGCCTAATGCCGCTTATCATTTAAAACAAAGTATCCGTCAAGATGGTAAAAATGCAGCGACTCGGCTTCAGCTTGGTTTGTTGTATTTAGCCGACTACCAATTGGATGCAGCAGTAAAAGAATTACGTTTTGCCAATCATTTGGGGCTCGAAGAGGCGCGAGTGGCGCTGGCTCAAGCTTATAGCTGGCAAGGACGATATGAGCCTATATTGCGTTTAACCTTACCCCCTAACTTACCGCCGATGCAGCAAGCTGAATTGCTGATGTATCAGATTGAAGCAGCCATCGCATTGCAACCTTCATCTGTGCAAGAATGGTATCATCAGCTGTTTATGCTCGCACCAGACAGCCTTTACCACCATGTTGCTAAGGCTAGTATTTTGTTGTCAGAGGGGCAACCCGAAGCGGCCTTGGGTTGGCTGGAGCAGGCACTCGCATTGCAAGCTCGCGACCAACGAAGTCTCTGGCTGCAAGCAAAAGCCTTATATGTCTTGCAGCGCTACTCGCTAGCAATGGAAGTGCTACAACAGTTATTAAGCATCGCGCCTGATCGCGTTGGCTACACCTTATTGGCAATAGACATTGCTTTTGCACAGGCTGATCTGCCAACGGCCCAACGCCTGATTGCAGAGGTACAAAAGCGGGATCCCAAACAACCACAGCATCTATTCAATCAGGCCTATCTAGCGCTGCAGCAGCAAGACTTTACGCGTGCGTTAAGCTTGAGTGAGCAAATCCTAGTACAAGGAGAAAGCTACCCCGCGCGCTTGATCAATGGCATTAGCCACTATTATTTGTCAAATTGGGAACAAGCCTATGGCCAATTGCAAAAGACAGTCGACGCTTTTCCGGAGCAGCATATTGTTCAGCAATTGTTAGCCGACACCTTGATGAAACTAGGCCAATTGGACCAAGCGGCGCTGCTGGTAGAGCGAACGCAGTGGCAGCAAGTCGCACAGTTACCGCTATTACTCTCCCTTTCTTCGTCGCTCATTAAAAAGGGGAATGATGTGGCTGGCCAGCATTTATTGGGCCAAGCCAATGCCATCCTTGAAGGAAAGAATGATGTTAGTATGCAGACAGGGCTGGTTAAACTGTTGCAAGGCGATCTCGAGCAAGGTATCGCAGCCCTCGAAGCCCATGCTCAGCAGCATGGGGATCAAGGCCAGCTGATATTGTTCGAGGCGTATTTACGGGCGCAGCAATGGCCATCAGCGCAAGGTATTGTGGATGACATCATCACAGACAATGCCATACAAGGTTACACCTTGCTGACACGGTTGCAGTTAGCGCAGCAACAACCTTTGCTAGCCGAGCAGCGCTTACAAGCCGCTTTTGAACAAAACAAGTGGCCTGATCTACTGTATTTACTTGCTGTCAGTCAGTACGCACAAGGTAAATGGCACAGTGCCGAGGTCAGTTTAGCTAGCTGGGCTAATTTAGCGCCCATCACGCAATCTGGGCTGAGCTTATGGGTTGATATTGATTTACAACTGCAACGACCAGAGCAAGCGTTAGAACGCTTGTTGGCAACACATTACCAGCCGCTTTCACCATCGAATCAGTTAAGGCTGAGCCGACTACTGATCCAACAGCAGCAACCTGAATCAGCGCTTAGCCAGCTAGCTGAGCTAGTCAGCGAACAGCAAGGCAGTGCCGAGGTGCTGTGGTTAAGGGCGTTGGCTCATGTGCAACTCGGCCATAGATTGCAAGCCGAGCAAGCCTTACACGCCTTACTTAGCCGTCACCCCGTGCAGCAAAAATACCTCGTGTTACTGGCTGATCTTAAGCTTCGCCAACGGGCTTATGACGATTTACTGGCCACCTTATTGCAATACCCGATGCAGCAAAACCCTTGGTATTTAGAGCTGGTGGCGCGCTTGCAAATACAATTGGGAAAATGGCATGAGCTTGAGCAGACCGTCACGGGAATGAATCGCTTAGCAGCATCAAAACAAGCGCAGTTAAAGGCCTATATTGCGCTGGCTCGGGGCGAGTTAAGTCGTGCCAATGCCGTTATTCAATCTCAACTTGCCGAGGGCACTTGGCAGCCCGCTTTAATCGACTTAGCTTATTATTATGCCGAGCGACAACCTGCCAAGGCGGATACCATTATCGCGCAAGGGGAGAGGAGGTTTGCAGAGCAGCAAGACCTGTTACAAGCGCAAGCTCAGTTAGCTTGGCAGCGGGGTGACATCGGTCACGCTCAACAAGGTTGGCAGCAATTGTTGAAAATTGAGCCTGAACATACAGTGGCACTCAACAATCTAGCGTGGAGTTATAACCAGTTAGGGCAAGTCAATATGGCTCTCCCCTTGATTCAGCAAGCGTATCGGCTTGCACCACAAGACCACGATGTTATCGATACTTACGCCAGTGTGTTAATTTCACAATCTGATTTTCAGCAAGCCGTTAATTTGTTGAGAAAAATTGCACCTACCGCAAGGAAAGAGGCAATGTGGTTGCATTTAGCACAAGCGTATCTTGGTTTGGAAGATTATCAGCAAGCGAGCGCGATACTCCAGCGTTTGTCGGTGCAAGCGGTGCAGCCAGCCATTAGAAAACAAGTCAAAGCAATGCAAGGGATCGTGATGATCAATCAAGGCTCCTAGCTACCTGATAGTTACGTGACAAGATCCAATCGTATTTGCGCCGAAATAGCGTGTTGAGGTGTCTTAGGTATCAGTGTCAGGATCTTTTACACATTTCGCTGAGAGTCGCCAATCAAAAGCGGCAGCAACTACCTAACGGGCTGAAAATTAATCTAATTTAAATTTTGGCACCTTGTATGCAATCCACAGGTTCAGAGGCAGTAGTTTGGCCTTTGAATCATCCTAAGTACGAGGTGTAAAACCATGGACAAGTTTACTAAGAAAGCCCTCAATATTGCCCTTGCGGGAGCAGTGTTTGCAGGTATGTCACTTCCCGCTTACGCTGTGGGTGTGCTCGCCACATCTACTCTAGAGCTAAAAAATCTTCGTTTTCACGATGATAGCGGCACAACCTTTTCCAATCTAAACTTTGGACCTACGAGCACGTCTGGGGTGTTGCCTGCGGCCAGTAATACTTCTAACATCAGCGCGACGCTAAACTCGGTCACTAAGCAAGATGGGGGGATAGAGATTAAGCCGTTTGAGGTTCTTGCAGCAGGTGGCACCATTGCGGATCTCGTCATTGACTATGATGCAAACGACTTTTGTGTTGGGTCTGGCTGTACCTTAGTCGACAATGACTTTAATACCACCTTAATGACCAGTGGTACTCGAGAACTGATTAATCGTTCCTATTCCGATTCATTACTCACAGGAACATCAATTAACTATGACCTCAACGGTGACGGTGTCATTAATGGTTTGGGCGTGTTTATCGATCATGATGCCGATCCACTGACCCCAGATATTGAAGTATTTGACTATATTACAGCCGGTTCTCATATTGGTGCTGAAAGTACAGTGGAGCTCATCACAGACGGTCTCGGTTTTGCCGATGTGGATACCCAGCTTACGACTGCGGTGACCTTCATTTGGTCGGGGCCGGCGACTAGCTTTAATATTAGCTTTGACGCCTCGGTGTTTGCTGAAGCGTTTGTTGATACGATTCCCAACCCACCCGAAAGCGCCAATGCCGTGGCGGAGTTCAACCAAACATTTGAGTTAGTTGATGAACTCACTGGCGATATTATTTTGGAATGGGCTGCATTGGATCTCAATCGTTCTCGCTCAAGAACCGATGGTGCGCCAGGCTCTCGAACTGCTAGTTTCGCTGATTCAATCACTCTTACCTCGAGTGAGCTACTGGTGGCAGGGCGTGAATATAGCTTCCAGGCAACCACAGGTACAACCGTGACCGCTTCGCTAAAAATACCTGAGCCAGCTTCCGTTGCGCTATTTGGTTTAGGCTTATTGGGCTTATCGCAAATTCGTCGCAAAAAATAACCTCAGTGCCAAGCACCTAGTTATATAGACTTATTAGGTGCTTGGCTGTCGAGTTTACCAAAGGTGTAAAAAAAGCTGACAGCCCACCTAAGGCTTGCAGTATTGATTGCTTAGATACTCGGCTTATCCCTGATTTAGTCTGGAATATGGTGAATAAGGAAAAGTCAGGTATCTAAGCCGTTATCTGTTTGATCAAGGATGGCAATAAGTAACGTTAATGAAGCTATTCAGGGAAGTGCAGTATGAGTAACCTCAAACGTGAGATAATTCATTTACCCGGGATCAATTATCTAATTCGCAAAGTGGTGTCGTTTAAGGCCAGTAGAGAGGCTAATGAAATAGCGCATCATTTTGATCAATATCTTAAGCCGCTGATAGCCCATGAGACAGCTCTGCGTGATGAAGTGCATAAAATACGTCATAACGTTTACTGTGAAGAGCTGGCATTTGAACCACCCAAGCCAGATGGCAAAGAGCAAGATGATTTCGACCCTTACTCCATTTTTTGTGTCATTGAACACAAAGCCAGCCAGCATTACGCTGGTTGTGTTAGGGTGGTGACACCCCAAGCCTCAGAGCAATTGTTACCATTGGAGAAATACTGTAAGGGGGCAATCACGGACCCGCATTTAAATCCAGCCAACTTCCCACGTAATAAGATATGTGAAATTTCTCGATTGGCCGTGCCTGCTGAGTTTCGCCGGCGTAATGCGGATAAGTTTGCCGGTGCTGAAACCGGTGCGGTTAACGAGGATACGTATTCCGAAACCGAGCTACGTTGTTTTCCCTTTATCGCCATTGGTCTTTACCTCAGCGCAGCCTCAATTGTTATCAACCAAGATATAGAACATTGCTTTGTAATGATGGAACCAAGATTGGCGAGAAGTATGCGTTTTGTCGGGATCAAGTTTAAGCAGATTGGGCCCACGGTTGAATATCATGGTCAGCGGGCACCCTATTACATTAACCCCATCTTATTTCTAAGAAACCTGTCGCCCGGTTTCAAATTATTACATATGAATCTAGAGAAGGGGCTGGCACAAGCCATGAAGCATTAACGCGATAGCGGAGGAATCTGAGGGATTTATTTTGACTTAGCAGGGCGAAATATCTGGCCATTAACTACACTCAGAAATACGGTTTAAGTAAGGAATAACGTGATGAATCAGGCATTACTCCAACAGTACACTCAGATTGTGGGAAGTCGGAATATACTCACTCAGCCTGAGCAGTTAGCGCCTTATGAAACCGCAACCTATGAAACATCTGAAACGGTGAAAGTCGTTCTCAAACCTGAATCTACCGAGCAAGTGCAAGCGCTTGTCAAGCTGGCTAATGAGAATAAAGATCCGATTTATCCCATTAGTTCGGGCAAAAATTGGGGCTATGGCTCAGCGGTACCTACGGCAGACGGTTGTACTATTTTGGACTTAAGCTTGATGAATAACATCGTCAAGTTTGACCCTGATTTGGCTTACGTCACCATTGAGCCTGGCGTGACCCAAAAGCAGCTTTATGACTTTTTACAGCAACAAGGTGGCGCTCTTTGGATGGATGCCACGGGGTCATCACAAGAATGCAGCATCATAGGCAACACCATGGAACGGGGGTTTGGCCATACGCCTTACGGCGATCACTTTGCCAATGTGAGTGGTTTGGAAGTGGTGTTGGCAAGTGGGGCGTGTTTTAAAACCGGCTTTGCTCGGTTTGCGAAGGCACAAGCTGCAGAGGTTTATCACTGGGGGGTCGGCCCCTATTTAGACGGTTTATTCAGTCAGTCATCGTTTGCCGTGGTCACCCAGATGACCATTTGGTTAATGCCTAAACCGGCTTATTTCCAAGCCTTCTTTTGCAGTGTTGATAAGGCAGACTTTGGCCCTATGGTAGACGCGCTACGACCACTACGACTTGATGGGACATTAAAAAGTGCCATGCACTTGGTCAATGGTGACAAGGTGGTGTCGGCTTTTGACCAATATCCGTGGCAGGCCATGAATGATACCACGCCCTTATCGAGGGAGTGGTTGGCGCAGAGATTAACCCAGTTAGACGCCAAAGAGTGGAATGCATCGGGGGCGCTATATGGCAGTTGGCTTGAAGTGGCCGTGGCGAGAAGGAGAATCAAGCAAGCGCTCAAACACATTCCCTCCCATAAAATTAAGTTCCTTGATGATTCACTATTGCGTGTGGCTCGCTTAATCCAAAAGCCCTATCAATGGGTAACAGGATTTGACCTTAAAGGGGCTCTTGATAAGAGTTTGCCGGTTTATCATTTAAAACGTGGGGTGCCAACCAATGCTTTTATTCCCAGTACTTACTGGCGCAAAAAGCAACCGCCACCGGATATGGACGCTGCACACCCAGATAGAGACAAGTGTGGTTTATTGTGGCTTGCCCCCGTTGCCCCCATGACGGGTGAGCATGCCACTCGACTAGAACATCTGGTTTACAAGTATTTATTGGAGTATGGCTTTGAGCCTGCTATTTCAATGACATTGTTAACGGAGCGCTGTATCGATTGCGTGATTTGTATTACCTATGACAGGGACAATCTTGAGCAGGAAAAGCAAGCCTTGGCCTGTCACGATGCCTTGTTTAAGGCACTAACCGATGACGGCTATTTTCCATATCGGCTGTCAACGCGCGCCATGACCATGTTACCCGACGCTGCTCCTGGGTATTTACAAGTGGTACAAGGCATTAAGCAAACTCTCGATCCCAATAGGATAATGTCACCGGGCCGTTATCAAGAGTAGAAAGGTAGGGAAACTATGATGAAACCTATGAGCACTTGGTTGAGCTATGCCAGCTTGATTTGCATATTAGGGCTACAGGGATGCGGTGAAGGTACCATAGATGAACAAGCTGCATTCCAGCAAGCCGTGTCTTACCAGCAGCAAGATAACCATAAGAGCGCCATTATTGAGTTAAAAAATGTGTTGAAGGTGAACCCTCAACATATTGAAGCGCAAAAACGATTGGCGCAATCTTATGAGGTGATCGGCATGTATTTATTTGCCGAAAAAGAGCTAAGTAAGGTGGTTGCGCAGCAAGACACGCCCGAGCACCGCTTGGCGTTAGCTAAGGTGTTATTAGTTTTAGGAGAAAATCAACGGGTTGCGAAGTTACTTGAGCCGACCGAGATCTGGTCTGATAAAACCGCGGTCGATCGCTTCGCCTTACTTGCTCAACTTGCTTTATTATCTAAGCAATTAACCAAGCAAGAACAAGCGGAACAAGCCTTGGTTTATTTGACTAAGGCGCGTGAGCTAGAACGAGTGACCGCGGAATTATTATTTGCCAGTGCACTACAAGCGTTGGCTTATGATGAACGAGAGCAAGCGTTAACTAACTTAAATAAGGCGATTGAGCAACAAGCATTTTTTGCCAAAGCGATGCAGCTAAGAGGGCAAGTTCTGTTGGAGCAACAGGACTACCCGCAAGCCATCGCGCAATTTACGCAATTGGCCAAGCAACAATATTCGAACCCCGATGTGTTGTTGAATTTAGCGCAAGCCTATCTTGTCAGTGAACAGGACGAGTTACTTGAACAAACCTTAGCTCAAATACTAAAAGTCATCCCCAATCACGTTGAAGCCAATTACCTTAAAGCCTATCTCATGCTTGAGGATAAACAGTATCAAGCGGCCATGGATATGGCAGATAAGGTACTAGGTTTAGATGGTTCACACATCGCGGCGCACTTTGTTGCCGCCGCATCCGCATATCCATTAGAGCAATACGAAAAAGCCTTTGCTCACATCACCAAGGTGACCTATGCCTATCCCAATTACAGCGATGGCATTAAACTCAAGGCGGCAATTGAATTTAAGCTGGGTGATGAGCTCGCCGCGACAGAAACCCTGAGTGCAATTAATGCTTCTGATTTTAATCAGCAAGATGCCAGCTTATTAAAGGCGGCAGGGGAAGCATTGCTGCAGAATAAAGACTTTATTTTGTCTCGTCAGTTATTTGCACAGGCGGCACAGCTGGCACAAGATGATCGCTCGCTGAACTTGTTAATGGCGAAAGCCGCTTTTTTACAACCCGACATCGATCAGGGCATAGCGCAATTGCAAGAGGTGCAGCAGAAACTGCCTGAACAGGATGATATTGAGGTCGCCTTGATCCTCAATTACCTGAAAAAAGGAGATGTGAACGAGGCGTTGCAGCGTGCTGTTGCATTACAACAACGCTTACCCGAGTTAGAAGTAGGCTGGTTATTACAAGGGGCAGCCTATTTCCTAAATGAGCAACTTGAGCCCGCTGAGCAAGCCTTTTTAAAAGCGTTAGAGATAGCGCCAGAAAATAAATCAGCTCGGTACAATTTGGCAGCCCTCGCCTTAAAGAGCAAAGACTATGCGTTGGCTCAGCAGCATTATCAAGCGGTATTAGCGCAAGATAAAACCGATCTGAAAAGCTTAATGCAATTACATTTTTTAGCCATACGAGCAGACGAGTTGGAGCAAGGTCTAGCTTATTTAACCCAAGCCCTCAGTTATCACCCCGATAACCTAGAGGTAAACCTGCCTATGATCGAGTATCTATTTTTTAATAATCAGCCGCAGCAGGCGCTCGTTCTTGCATCCAATATGTTGGAAAAACATCCCCAACCGACAGCTGCCCAAGCCAAAATCTTATTTTACAGTGGCGTATTATTACAGTATTTCCAGCAATGGGAGCTGGCTAAGCAGCGTTTAGCGGCATTTACGGCCCGTTACCCAGCCAGTTATTTGGGGCACTTTCATTTAGCGCATGCTCATGCCATGACCAATGATTTGGCCAGCGCCCGGCGCGAGTTAGATAAAGCATTACAAGCGAACGCTTTTTACCCGCCCATTGCAATGTTGGATATTCGCTTGCTATTAAGTGAAGGCAAGTATGTTGAAACCCGCGAAGCGATTGCCAATTACCGCCAGCGTTTTCCCAACACGGCCATGGTAGATGAGATGCAAGCACGGTTAGAGTTGGCACAAGGTAATTTTGGTGATGCAATTCGTTATTACGAGCGCGCACTGCAAAGCACCGAAACAAACTTCTTATTGTTACAGCTCGCCAATGCGCACTGGTCTGCAGATGAACAGCAGCAGGCTATCTCACTGCTATCGCAGTGGCTGGAGCGCTATCAGCAAGACGTATTGGTGCTAAGGGTATTAGCCGATTATCAAATGTTAGCGGGTAAAGATCAGGCCGCCATTGCGTCACTGAAGCAATTGAGTGAACAAGTCGAGCCTGATTATCATATTGAAAACAACCTAGCTTGGTTATACCACAAGAAGGGTGATTACCCTCAAGCATTAAAGCATGCGCAGTCAGCCCATGATATGGCGCCAGATAATCCCGGCGTGATGGATACGTTGGCCGTGATTTTGTTGCAGCAAGGTGACGGTATCACGGCTGAGCGCCTACTTACAAGAGCGGTGCAAGCGGCACCGGATAACCCTGAAATTCAGCACCACCTTGCTCAAGCCATGCTTAAAAATGGTAAAAAAGAACAAGCAAAAGCCGTATTAGAAAAGTTGATTGCTGATTTTGCTGATTATTCGGGGTTGAGCGAGACTAAAGCGTTATTGTCGTCAATTAGTTAGAGATTTCGCTCTTGTTTATTGCGTCTAAGTTTTGTTAACTTAGGCGCCCCCATTATTTTGCTTTCAGGCGGCTTTCTGACTCCTGCTATCATATTGTGTGCCTATTTGGCCGACCTTATTCTTGGTGATCCTCAGCGTATTCCTCATCCCGTGCAGGGCATTGGTGTCTTGATCAAAGGGGCTGAGCGAGGTTATGAACGTCTAACCATTCCGGCGCAGTTTTATGGAATTTTTGCCAACTTATTGATCCTAGTCGTGGTATTTGTCATTAGCCTGACGTTAGCGCAAAGCCATTGGTTGCTCGAGCTTTACCTACTCTATACTTGCTTAGCCACGCGTAGTTTATGCCAAGAAGGTAGCAAGGTACGACGAATATTACAGCAAGGAGACATGGCGTTAGCGCGGCAAGAGCTGAGCTATTTGGTTAGCCGAGATACGGGTGAAATGGATCAACAACAGGTGATTCGTAGCACCATGGAAACCTTGTCGGAAAATATTGTTGATGCCATTACGGCTCCGCTGTTTTACATCTTGCTGGGGGCGTTGCTCAGCACCTGGTTGCCCGGCGCGACAGCGGCGGTCGCCATGACCTACAAGGCCATAAATACCTTTGATTCTATGTGGGGCTATAAAAATGAACGCTACCTTGCGCTTGGCTGGTTTTCGGCGCGGCTAGATGATTGGGCTAATTGGTTGCCAGCTCGTTTCACTGGGGCGTTGATTATCCCAATGGCGGCTTGGATATTAGGTTACGACTGGCGCGGCGCTTGGCGTATATTCTGGCGTGATCGCCACAACCATGCTAGCCCTAACTCGGCTCATCCCGAAGCCGCTGTTGCGGGCGCGCTGGGAGTGCAATTTGGGGGCTTAACCTCGTATTTTGGTCAGCAACAAGTTAAACCCACCATCGGCGATAAGCGAGCGGATTTTCAACTTGAGCATATTAAGCAAAATGTGCATTTAGTGTATGTGAGCTCGCTGTTAACGGCTTTATTTGTGCTGCTTGGGTTAGCGGGGACGATGGGCTTTTAATGTTAAGGAGAGAATATGCGCGAACTGCATGGAGGTAATGTACATCGTTTAGTCCGTCAATACGGTGAGCAAGGCTGGTTAGATTTTAGCGCCAATATAAATCCGTTAGGGTTGCCGGCAAGTGTTCGCCATGCCTTAACAAAGCAATTAGATTGCTTGTTGCAATACCCAGATCCAGACTATGTGCAATTACGCCAATCGTTGGCTGAGTATTGCCATCAGCCGATTCAGCGCATCATCCAAGGTAATGGGGCTACTGAGCTTATCTATCTTTATTTTAAGGCCGTTTCCCCGAATAACGTGTTAATCATTGCCCCGACGTTTGCTGAATATCAGCGAGCGGCAGAGGCGGTTGGCGCTGAAGTTGATTTTTGTCAGTTGGAGGGGGAAAGTGAGTTTAGCTTGTGTTTTGCCCAGCTAGCCAAGCAGTTGCAGGCAAAACGTTATGATGTGCTTGTCGTGTGCAACCCCAACAATCCAACGGGTCAGTTTATCGATCTTGCACAAATGGCGCAGTTGGCCAAGTTGGCGCAAGCTAATGATTGTCGCCTGCTGGTGGACGAGGCATTTATTGAATTTGTCGATCAAGGCGAAGCGTCGAGTATCGCCAGTTTAAGTTTGCCTCATGTGTTTGTTATTCGGGCCTTAACCAAATTTTTTGCTCTGCCTGGTATTCGCCTAGGCTTTGCTATTTGCCATGACCTTGCTTTAACTGAGCGGATTTTGCACATTCGTGAGCCTTGGAGTGTCAATGCCCTCGCTGAAGTTGCGGCCATTGCGGCGGTTCAGGATGCGGCTTACATGGAGGCTTCATGGCAATGGTTAAATGCCGAACGTGCTTTTATTATGGACGAGTTAGCTCAGTTACCCGGCTGGGTTACTTATCCATCTCGGGTTAACTTTGTGCTTTGTCAGCTCCCCCCCGTTTGGCAAGCCACGGCTCTGCGGGAAGTGTTATTGGATCAAGGCATTGTTATTCGCAATGCCAGTAATTTTCAGGGGCTAGATGAGTCCTACATTCGCCTTGCCATCAAGAGTAGAGCTGATAATCAGCGCCTCATTACGACCTTAAGGCAACTCAGCTTTTATGATGCTTAATGTTGTTTACTTGATGTGATTAAGAGGCAGCGCGGTATTATGCATAATATTACGTAGCATAAAGCTGGATCTCACTCCCGTGACACCGGGTATTCGGGTGAGTTTACCGAGTAGAAATTCTTGGTAAGCTTCCATATCGGGCACCATCACTTTTAATTGGTAATCCGCATCCATGCCTGTGATCAAGCAGCATTCTATGATTTCTGGGTATTGCGCCACTTCGCGTTCAAAGTTCTCAAACCTATCTGGCGTGTGCCGATCCATACTGATATGAATATACGCGGTTAATTTGAGACCGAGTTTTTGCGGGTTGAGTAAGGTGACGTGCTTATCGACGTAGCCCGCTTCTTCGAGGCTCTTCACACGCCTAGAGCAAGGGGAGGCTGAAAGGCCTATTTGCTCGGCTAATTCCAAATTACTGATGCGGCCGTTTTCTTGCATCAAGGTTAAAATATGTTTGTCGGTGCGGTCTAATTTCGCCATCTCGGTGCTCACACATAAATAATTGCTTATTTATTAGGATAGTTGAAATAGTATTGCTTATCTACAACAAAACTTAGCTAAAAAAGGTAAGTTATTGCGTATTGGTTTAGTTACTATTTTATTCAGTGGGGCACAGCTGAGCAGTCTAAATAATGACCCGTTATTTTGGCGAAAACCTTGTTACCGCAAGTGATTAGCCGCTCAGGCGAGAGATTCGCACCTAAGCTTACCGGCAAAGTTGGACGATACCTAAGTTCATAGCAGAGATTAAAAAAAGCGATTCATTGGAATCGCTTTTTTTATGGCAGAAATTCAGCGCTAAGGACTAGTCCAATTCTTTGAAGAAGGATGTCGCAAAACTCTTTTCGCAGTAGTGACACTTGAGCTTAATTTGTTGCTTTTGGCGAATGTAAAATTGGCTATCCACCGGCTCACTGTGGCTGATACAGTTTGAGTTTGGACACGCCAATACACCACTGATCGATTCCGGTAAATGCACCTTGAATTTTTTTACCACATCGTAGTTTTCAATTAAATTGATGGTGGCGTCAGGGGCAAATAAGGCTAACTGATTCGCTTGCGCATCGGTGATCTGCGTGTTTTCTATCTTGATCAAATCTTTGGTTTGGCTGCCACCGGTTGGCAAGTTCAACCCGATGGTGATCTTTTGCTTGGTGTCGGTAAGTTGAAAAAACTTAAGTATTTTAACGCCTTGCCCAGCCGCAATATGATCGATCACCGAGCCGTTTTCAATAGCTTGAACCTCTAACTTCTTTTTCATGCTTGCTCCTGGAAAAAGTTGGTTAATACCAAGGCTAACAAGGCTTGTCTTGCATAAACGCCATTCTCAGCTTGTTGGAAGTAATACGCATAAGGCGTGATATCAACATCGGTCGTAATTTCATCGATACGGGGTAACGGGTGTAAAATTTTCAGGTTATCACGCACGTTTTCAAGCATGCTGCCATTGAGCACAAATGCTGACTTAAGGTGTTGATATTCGGTTTCATCAAAACGCTCTTTTTGCACGCGGGTCATGTATAAAATATCGAGATCCGCAATCACTTCTTCAATGCTGCTGTGCAGTGAATATTTAATCCCCGCGTCATCGAGCTCTTCCAAAATGTAATCGGGCATCGCCAGCGCACTCGGTGCAATAAAGAAGAAATTACAGTTGAACAATGACAAGGCTTGCGCGAGGGAATGCACCGTGCGGCCATATTTTAAATCGCCAACAAAGGCGATATTGAGACCTTCAAGTTGTTGCTGCGTCTCATAAATAGTGAACAAATCAAGTAAGGTTTGGGTGGGGTGTTGGTTCGAGCCATCACCGCCATTGATCACCGGAATGGAGGCAAACTCCGCAGCAAGGCGTGCAGCCCCTTCTTGAGGGTGACGCATAAAGAAGCCATCAGCATAAGACGAGATGACTTTGACCGAGTCGGATAAGGTTTCCCCTTTTTGTGCAAGGGAAGTATTACCGCCGCTGTCAAAGCCGATCACTGAACCACCCAGACGCTGCACGGCCGTTTCAAATGAAAGCCGCGTTCGGGTCGAGGCTTCAAAGAAGCAACTGGCGACTATCTTGTTTTTGAGCAGTTCTGGCTGAGGTTGGTGTTTGAGTTTTTTTGCTGTGGCTACGATTAACTCTAGTTCACTGCGAGATAAATCAGCGATTGAGATGATGTCTTTCTGATATAAGGGGTTTGTCATTTTTCTTCCTGCCGGGTGCGTGGAACAACCGGAACAAGATTATAACACCCCTTGTGGTGCGATGCTTATGTTTTATCGGTCGGATTGCGCCCAAGCCTGGCTTGGGCATGGGGTTCGTTAATCGCCTTTATACAGAGCGGCGTCAACGATACACCAGATGTGAAGCGGCACCGAAATAATAAAGAAAATACCGAATGTCATTCCTGCAATACCGTGACCCGCAGAAACGAATAGGAAAAACAACAGCGCAGCTAAGATACGCCCCTGCACTAATTGGCCAAGGCCGGGGATAAAAAAGCTACAAATAGCGGCAATGACATTACCGGCTGAACCTTGAGATGCCATAGGGTCTCCTAATCTAATTTAATATCTTTGATGGTTAATTCTGTCACGCCATTACGTTGGCTCAGCACACCTTGCACAGTGACTGGCTGCTGGGCAAAGTCGGCAATGTTGCTCGGCGGCGTGTGGATTAACACCTCTTGCTCTTGCGTGATAAGCCACCAAGCCTGAGCGCGCTGTGTTATCACACCTTGTAGTGGGCTAAGTGTCTCTGGCGTCGCCATGTCTGCCAGCATGGCCACTTCTGGCTCAGACTGAGCGGCCATTTGTGGCGCAGCGCTTTTCAATAATGCCGGGGCAGATATTGACATAGGGGCCACCTCCGCTTGTGGCATCCGTGTTTCATTATCAGGCTCCTGTTGCGCCCAAAACACCGCCACCACAAAAAAGGAGGCGGCAATTGCCGGAATAAATGGCATATTGCGCCAACTGCGCGTTTTACCTACCGGTGTTGGTTTAGCGGCAACGGCCTTGCGTGACGCGGCCAAAATTTGCTGATCTAAGGCGCTGCTTGGCAGTTCGTTACTTTGCTGCTGATATGCTTGGCCAATGGCATCATCATGGATGTTTGATTTATTGCTCATATGAAACCCCTTTTTTCAGCTTGGCCATGGCGTAGCGCAAGCGGCTTTTTGTCGCTTCAAAACTTGATTTAGTTAAGTTGGCTATTTCTTCTAAACTAAATCCGGCTTCATGGCGCAATAAAAAAACCTCTTTTTGTTGCGCGGGCAAACTCTCAACTTGACTGATTAAATCAGCAGCTTGGCGGCTATGGGTGAGCTGCTTATCTAACTCAGGTAGCTCGTCTTCTGGCTCAGCTACATCATCAAAATCCAGTAGTTGTGCCTTGTTATTTTTACGGTAGTAATTCACTAAATGGTTATGAGCCAAGGTGTATAACCAGGTCGTAAATTTTGCCGTTGGCTGATACGTTTCTCGGGCATTAATCAGCTTCATCCATATATCATGATGCAGCTCTTCTGCCACATCAGCACGGCTACAGTGACGTAGAAAATAGCGATATACGCCACCTTTGTGTTTTTGATACAACTGCTCGAAAGCCGCTGCATCGCCTTGTCCGTAGTTCAGCATTAGCTGTTCATCGGATAATGGTTCTGAATTACTCAAGCGCATTCCACCGCAACAAAAACTAGATGGCTCCAACATACCTTAGCCCCGCATCACGCTCAAGTTTTGCCCGGATATTTCTAGCGGGCTTGGTTGGTGAGCGTAAGTAACCCTTCGATAATGCTTGTTGCACGTCTTCAGACATATCAACCAAAGATATTGATAAATGGGTTAAACAGGTTGAAAGTTGATGCTTTTTTTAGATGAAAGTCCTAAGCTATTGACTCAAATTAGAGGAGGGGTTGCCATCATGGTGCGTGGTCTTGGGTTAATGTTATTTTGGTTATCGGCTTCGGCATGGGCAGGAGCGCAATTTGAAGAGATGGAATCAAAGCCGATGCTGGCTTATGTGGTGGCGAAACCAGACGGCACCGTGATTAACCAACAAAACCGCTACCTGAATGCCGCGCCGGCCAGTACGCAAAAGTTGATTACTGCCACCGCCGCCAAGTTGTTTTTGGGCGGAAGCTATCGTTTCAACACGCAGATAGAAACGGCGACTAAAGCCACCTTAAAGCAAGGCACCATCAGCCAAGATATCCGGTTTCGTCTGTCAGGTGCCCCTGACTTTACCCGCAAGCAATTACGCGAAATGTTAAAAACCTTACGCCAAAGTGGGGTGACTAAACTATCCGGTGACATCTTGATCAATGTTGCGCGATTTGATGGCTACTATTGGAGTAATGGCCAATCTTGGAATGATCTGGGCGTTTGTTATACCTCTCCCGCCAGTGCGGTGATCATCAACCGTAACTGTGTACAAGGTAATCTTTCCGTGACAAAGCAAGGGGAAACTCGTGTTTTCATTCCGCCTCATGAGCCCATTCGTGTCGCCAACAGCACTTATGCGCTAAAAACATGGCGTGAAATGCGAGATCGCCATTGTGGTTTAGAGCTACACCGTGGTGATGCCAACCATTATGAACTGGTGGGCTGCTTTGTCGAGCGCAAGGAAGCCATCCCGATGAAGTTTTCAGTCAATGATCCTGTGACGTACTTTGCCAGCATTTTAACGGCTGACTTGAAGGCGGCTGGTATTAAGCATACGGGGCAAATTTTAAAGGAATCGACGGTGGAGCCTGAAGGTGACGTGCTCGTCAGGCAGCGCTCGGCTTCCTTGAATTACTTACTGAAAAAAATGCTAAAGGATTCGGATAACCTGATTGCCGATGTGGTGTTTAAAACCCTTGGTGCAGAATATTATAATCAGGCAGGTAGCTACCGTAGTGGTGAGGCTGCGGTCAAAGCCATCTTGAAGAAACAAGCCAAGTTGGACTTGTATGATGCGATCATGGCGGATGGATCGGGTTTATCACGTCACAACCTAGTCACGGTCGATCAACTGCTGCAAGTGATGCAATATGTTTACAACCACGAAACGAAGTTGAAGCTATTAGACTCCTTAGCCACGTCAGGTGTTGATGGCACCTTAAAGTGGCGCACGTCACTGCGCGTTGATGCATTAAAAGGCAAAGTCAGGGGTAAGACGGGATCGTTAAAGAGCGTTGTTAACATGGTCGGCGTTATCGACACGGTGCAAGGGCCTAGATTATTTGCCTACTTGGTTTCGGGTTATAACTTGCCACCAAGGCACGCCAAAAAGTATAAAAACAAATTAAATCCTATTCGTCAGTTTGAACGTGATTTTTTTACCGAGTTGTTAACAACGGGGCAATTGCAGAAAAAACAGTGACACTAGTTTCATATTCGGAGCATACAAATAGGCTGGCTTGGAATATTTGGTATAGTGGATGCTGTTGATATTTATGTTGTTTATTAACAGCCTGGTAACAAGCTCGTGGATCCGGCTGCTGTGAGGTGTGCATGAGACGATTTATTCCCTGCTTAGTGGTGTTGCTGGAGCGGCCTCGTTTGGGGCAGTGTCGTTTGGGGTTGACCGCGGAGTTAGGCGCGAAACGAGCGATGCAGCTGAGTCAGCTATTTATTGAATGTGCCTTAGAAGACGCCAAAGTTTGGCCGGGAAAGGTTGTGCTAGCCGTGCCAGAGCAAGATCTTAATTGGGCGGAATTTCTTGCCGATACCCATCAACAAAAGCAACCTTGGCAGGTGGTGGGCTATCAAGGCCATGGCATCAGTCATCACCTCGTTGAACTAGACAACCAGTTGCGCCAGCAAGGGTTGCAGCAGTTTATCTACATCGCCGCGGATAGCCCAGTGTTGTCGGGTGATCATTATCGTAAGGCCATCTTATTATTGCAAAATTACCCCGTTATTGCGGCTCATGAGCGCACTCCAGCGAATGGTTTCACATTATTGGGTAACACTCAGCCATGGCCGGATTTGTCCCCCATAGAGTGGCACGCGCCGGGGGGGGTGGAGCAACTTCAGTTCGCTTGCTTACAACATGGCTTAGCCATGACAGATTTGGTCGCGGGTTATCGTGTGATCGATCTTAATGGGCTAACGCGCTTGCAACACGATCTCGGCGCAGATAGTCGGCCAGCTCGCAAACGTTTATTGCAAGCCATGCAGCCGTTAAGCATTGGGCTCGGAGCTTAAACTGACATGGGAAGGACTCGATTGCGACCCAGCCGTTTTGCCTCATAGAGTTGTTTATCTGCGCGATCGATCACTTGGCTAGGGCTGTCGCCAGGGGTGAATTCGGCCACGCCAAATGATGCGGTAATGTTGTCGACCTGTTGATTGCTGCGCTTATCTTTGACGGATACTTTTTCCACCGCGCGACGTATCGACTCCGCAAGTTGGCGCGTGACCCTTAAGTTTTTGGCTGGCACCAGTAATGCAAACTCCTCTCCACCAAAGCGATAAGCGGCGATCCCATCTCGGCAGCTTAATTGTAAGCGACGGGCAATGGCTTTAATCACCGTGTCGCCAAATAGGTGGCCGTATTGATCATTAAAATTTTTAAAATGATCAATATCGACCAAGATAAAACCAAAAGGCTGGTTGGCTGCGCATAGGCTGGCCAAGTCATTATCCAATGCTCGTCGGTTAAGTAATCCAGACAAGCCATCATAAAGCGCATCTTGTTGAACTTGTTCCAATTGCGCTTTTAATCGCGCGACTTCCGAACTGGCATTATTTAACTGATTGTTCAAAAAACGCGTCGAGTGGCGAATCTCCTTTGATTCGGAAATCAGGCCTCGCACTAACTCCATGACCTCTTCAAATGATAAGCCTTCATCTTCAACCCGAGATAAGCAATCAAAATTTTTGTCTATCATGGTTTGAAAGTCTTGAGTGTCGGCCAAGGTGTCCGTCATAGAGTGAGCCACCTCATTGAGTAATAGCTCTAAACTGGTGCGCAGTTGGCGAATATCGGTTTCGGTTTTACTGGCAATGTAAGTGCGGTATAAGTTTTCCCCTGTGGCAGGTGGGCACATGCCATAGTCAGTGATCGCTTGGTCGAGCTCTTTGTTCATTTGCGGCACACTGTTATCCACATAAGTGTACCAAAGTGCATAATTGGTTGGCGTGGTAGGCACTTGGTTTTTAATCATTAACGGAACCGCTTTACGCAGGTTCTCGGTGGATTGCTGAAATAGTTTTTTACTCATTATTACCTGTGCCAACTGAAACATAAAAAGAGGCGTTTTGCTAAAGTTAGCTGAAATTGGCTTAGGTTTCTCGTTAAAAATGAGATTGCTTGCTTTGGGGCAAACAGGTATCGCATAATTTGCGACTTAAGCCACACCTAAGGTCATTGAAACTTGGGGTATTTGTTGGGTTAAGGCTCGGCCGTGTGAGGATCACAGCGATACCGCTGCGATCCATTGAGGCCCTTCAAGGCGATTAATTGGCGGTGATATCGACTAATACGCGCCCCGTTACCTTGCCATCAAGTAACTGAGCAGCATAGCTGGCTGCCTGTTCAAGATTAATGGTCTGGCACGCGTTCTGATAATAAGAATGCGGCAATCCTGTGGCTAACAAGTGCCACGCTTTTTGTCGTTGTTCAAATGGGCAGTTGACCGAGTCCACGCCCAATAAATTTACCCCACGCAATATAAAAGGCATGACGGTGGTCGGTAATTCAAAGCCTCCGGCTAGGCCACAAGCGGCGACGGCGCCGTTGTAGTTTATTTGGCTCAATACCTTAGCTAGCACATGGCCGCCTACGGTATCAACCGCACCTGCCCATTGCTGTTTATCAAGTGGGCGGTTCGGGCTTAACATTTCTTCGCGGCTTACAATGCGACTGGCGCCGAGTGCCGTGAGCCAATCACGATTTTCCGCTCGACCTGTAACGGCTGCGACTTCATAGCCTAAGGCGTGCAGCAAAGCAACGGCGACACTCCCCACGCCACCGCTGGCGCCCGTCACTATGATTTCGCCTTGCTCCGGTGTGATGCCAGCTTGTTGCAATGCTTGAACACACAATGCGGCGGTTAAGCCTGCGGTGCCTAGTTGCATGGATTCTTTAGCGGTTAAATCTTCATGGAGAGGCACTAACCAATCTGCTTTTACCTGTGCTTTTTCGGCTAATCCGCCCCAATGGTTTTCACCTACGCCCCAACCGGTTAGTACCACTTGTTGACCTGTTTGGTAGCGCAGGTCACTTGATTGAATCACTTTGCCTGTGAAGTCAATGCCCGGCACCATGGGAAATTGGCGCACGATTTTGCCTTTGCCAGTAATGGCTAATGCGTCTTTATAGTTAAGAGAGGAATAATCCACTGCGACTAATACTTCACCTTCTGGCAGCTGGGTTTCATCGATGGGCTCGACGCTAGCTAACGTTTGCTTATCTTGTTGGCGCAGGATCAGGGCATTGAACATGCTTAACTCCTTACAGGAATGATAAAAATTAAGCATAAGCTTGAATAACTTGCTCTGCAATCGGTATAAACCCCTAACTTGTAAGGGGGGGCGTAAAAGTGGATCATAGGCGCGATGCTTAAAAAGGTGACGAACTTGAACCAAGAACAGAATAACGCAGCAATGCGAGCACAATTTCCTGTATTACAACAACAAGCCAATGGTTATCCACTGGTTTATTTGGACAGTGCGGCGACCACACAAAAGCCTGATCCTGTGATTGAGGCGATAAATGTTTATTATCAACAAGATAATGCCAATGTGCACCGCGCCGCTCATTGTTTAAGTGCGCGCGCTACGCAAAAGTTTGAACACGCTCGTGATCTCGTCGCCCAGTTCATCAATGCGCCGAGTCGTGAACAAGTTATCTGGACCAAGGGCGCGACCGAGGCCATCAACCTAGTGGCACAAAGTTACGGCAGCTTGCTCAATCTTGGCGATGAAATCTTGCTTTCGACCATGGAGCACCACGCCAATATCGTGCCTTGGCAACAATTGGCACAGCAGCGCGATCTGGTGATCAGGGTTATTCCACTGACCGCCAATGGTGAGTTGGATATGAACGCAGTGAGCGAGCTGTTAACGGAGCGCACGCGTATCGTCGCCATCACTCATGTTTCCAATGTGCTAGGGTCGGTGAACCCCATTGCGCAACTGGTGAAGATGAGTCATCAAGTCGGGGCCAAGGTGCTAGTAGATGGCTCGCAAGCCGTCGCTCATATGCCAGTTGATGTGCAGGCCCTTGATTGTGATTTTTATGTGTTCTCTGGCCATAAAATGTATGGCCCGACAGGTATCGGCGTGCTGTACGGTAAAACCGAGCTGCTCAATGCCATGCCGGTTTGGCAAACCGGTGGTGAGATGATTAAAAAAGTCAGCTTTAGTGGCACCACCTTTAATGCATTGCCGTTTAAATTCGAGCCCGGCACCCCTAACATTTCCGGTGTAATTGGCCTAGGTGCTGCAATCGAGTTTCTAACGAGTCTCGACCGAGTAGCAATACACAACCAAGAGCAAGTCTTATTGGCTTATGCCAAACAGCAGCTTGAACAGCTCAGCGAAATCACCCTGATCGGATCGCCACAGGAGCAAATGGCGGTGATTAGCTTTGTGGTTAAGGGTGAACACCACAGCGACATTGCCACCTTGCTCGACCAACAAGGGATTGCCATCCGAGCCGGTCACCATTGCGCCATGCCCTTGATGGACGCCCTTGGCTTAAACGGCACCTTAAGGCTGTCTTTTGGCTGTTATACTACCAAGCAAGATGTTGATGCCTTCATTACTGCACTGCAAAAAACATTGGAGTTTTTATAATGTCGAATCAGTTGATCAACAACGTTTTTGGTAACGAAATAAGCAGCGATGATGTGCTGGATTTGTTTGCGCAGCAAAGTGGTTGGGAAGCGCGCTATCGCCAAATCATCCTGCTTGGTAAGCAGCTCGCTGCGCTACCCGATTTATTTAAAATTGAAGAACATCAGGTGGATGGGTGTGAAAGTGCGGCTTGGTTAGTGGCAAGGCAGCAAGATGACAGCTGGCAATTTTATGTTGCCAGTGATACCCGTATCGTCAATGGCTTATTAGCCATCGTCTTAGCGGCCTATAACGGTCAATCCAGTGAGAAAATTCAAGAATTTGATATCGAAGAATACTTTGCTGAGCTGGGGTTAACCAAGCAGCTTAGTCCATCTCGTAGCAATGGGCTGCATGCCGTAGTTGCTGAGATCAAGCGTCTGACTCTTTAGCCTTGTTGGCTTTCTCGGCGAGTTTCTTCAATACCCGGCCAACGGCAACGAATGCAAAGCTAGCGGTAACATGAGTTGCCGCGCCAAATCCCGAGCTACAGTCCATCTTCATATTGCCATCACTTTGCGCCTTGGCGTGACAAACACCACCGTCTAAATCGGGGTAAATTAATTGCTCGGTAGAAAAGACGCAATCCACGCTAAATTTGCGCTTGGGATTTTTGGTAAAGTTGTAGAAACGGCGCAAATCCGAACGCACCTTAGCGGCTAGCGGGTCTTGAATGGTTTTGGCGAGATCGCCTAGTTGGATTTGAGTCGGGTCGATTTGACCGCCAGCGCCACCTATGGTGATGATAGGTACCTTGTTACGTTTACAGTGAGCAATCAGCGCGGCTTTAGCACGCACACTGTCGATGGCATCAATCACATAATCAAAGTCGTTATTAATAACCTCAAATAGGTTTTCTTTGCTAACAAAATCATCGATGCAATGCACCTGACATTCAGGGTTGATAGCCAAAATACGCTCCGCCATGGCATCAATTTTTTGCTGGCCGACGGTATGAGTCAGGGCATGAATTTGGCGGTTAGTATTGGTGGTGCAGATATCATCCATGTCAATTAAGCTGATTTGGCCAATGCCTGAGCGGGCAAGGGCTTCTGCGGCCCAACTGCCCACGCCACCTATGCCGATAACGCAAACATGTGCCTGCTTAAAACCTTGTAGCGCGCTAGCGCCATATAAGCGAGCGATACCGCCAAATCTATGATCAAAGGATGACATAGCTATTTCCCCCAAAACTGACTAGGTGCGCATTATACCCAAGCTACTTAAAGATGCACGATCCCACACCTTGCGAGTAGGGTCGGAACTTATTCCCCGAATGCGTGTGCGGCGGGTAAATATTCGCGATTAAAAAATCGCTGCCGCAGAGGACGGTTTGCTTGGTGGGAGGCGAGCTCGTTCGGCGAAAAGACTGTAAGTTGTCCCCTCCCACTGCAATGATGGAAATTTGATCTAAGACATCCCCCTCAATTTCTATACTCTAGTCATGACAAGCTCCGAGCGAGTGAGGGTGATATGTTGAAATGGTTAGGGCTGATGGTCTGTGCAAGTATTTACTTGGTTTCTATGCAGCTACAAGCTTGTGAACTCAAAATGGGCTATCGCACCACAGCACGCATGCCTAACATCAATGCTAAACCCAATAATACGGGCCTCTATTATGATTTATATAAGGCGGCTGCAGACAAAATAGGCTGCGAACTGGTTGTGGTCCGCTCTCCCAAAAATCGTATCTTACGTGGGCTAAAAGACGGCTCTATCGACTTTTACCCTGGCTTAACCTTTACCGAAGCGCGCTCAGAATTCTATTTCTTTTATCCTAATGGTATTCCCGCTGCCGATGTCGGCTTAACTCGAATAGGTAAGGACAAGATTAAAAACTACGATCAGCTAGCACATAAAGTGGTGCTGGTTGCGCTGGGATCCCCCGGTCCACAAACAGATAATCCGCATATCGATTTTAAACGCCCACCGGAACTCACCTTTGAGCGGGCCATTGACTTGATCTTAGCTAACCAAGCTGACTTTTATATGGATGATTTTGGTACCTTGTATTACTACCTAGTGCAACATCCAAGGCAAACCGAGTTGATGTTTCATATGAATTGCTGCGGTGGCATGACGCAGTTAACCTTGGGCTTTTCAAAACAATCGCCCCATTTCGCCAGCGAAACGAATCCCCATTATGATGCAAGCAAACCTCTGTATTGGCAAAATTATCCCACTCAAACCGTGTCTGGTACGGTGGCAGATAAGTTTCGCCTTGCATTAAAAGAGTTAGCTGATAGTGGCTTTACCAATACCTTATATAAGGATTATTACGGCGCGAGTTTAGCGGATTTGATGGCGGCGGATTAAAGGGCTTCATGAAGAAGCCCTTTAATAGTGACTGCTTAGAGGCCGTCTTTGCCAGTATAACGGGCTTGTTTGTAAGTATTTCTAAACTTCTCACCTTGTGGCAAGTCATCACAAATACCGTGATATTCTTGTTGGGCAAACCCCACTACGTATGCATTTTTGATATCGCAATAAGTGGGTAAGCCAGCGTCATAAGCTTCTGAATAAGCTTGATAGTCAGCATTGCTACCTGAAAATTTGGCGCTCACTTTATTTAGTGCACTTTGATCTCTTTTTACCAGGCCCTTCTCGACATCGGCAGCGCCAAGCCCAGCCCAATTGTTCGCCTGAACTAGGTTGGCAACGGGTGAATTAGATGCACAGCCAGCTAGTGCGGCAACTAAGGCGGTGATAATCATTGCTTTCATAAGGAACCTCTGTTTTAACGGATCATGTAAGTATGAACGGCTAAGCAAACAAAACTGTCAATTTAGCTATCAGCTTTAGATAAAAATGATGTGAGGCTTACGTTACCGTGATAATAAAAAAAAACCAAGGCAAAATGCCTTGGTTTTTCTAATCAGCGAAAAATAAGTGAAACTTATTGTGCTGCTTCAACAATCGCTTTCATGTCGCTCATGTAGCCACGTAGTTTCTTACCTACGATTTCTACAGGGTGAGTGCGAATGGCTTCGTTCACTTCGATTAGACGTTTGTTGTCTACCGAGTTGGTTTTCAGGTTTAGACCTTTACCGATAACTTCAGTGCTTAGACCGTTAACGTAATCTTTGATGAGTGGCACTGCTGCGTGAGCGAATAGGTAACAACCGTATTCCGCTGTGTCAGAGATAACCACGTTCATTTCGTAAAGTTTCTTACGTGCGATGGTGTTAGCGATGAGTGGCGTCTCGTGTAGCGACTCGTAGTAAGCTGACTCTTCGATGATGCCAGATGCTGTCATGGCTTCAAACGCTAGCTCAACGCCCGCTTTAACCATAGCTACTAGTAGAATACCGTTGTCGTAGAATTCTTGCTCGTCGATAACAACATCAGAAGGGCCTTCTTTTTCAAAGCCAGTTTCAGCTGTTTCTTCACGCCATGTTAGTAGGTTTTTGTCGTCGTTCGCCCAGTCTTCCATCATGGTCTTAGAGAAGTGACCTGTGATGATGTCATCCATGTGCTTGTTGAACAGTGGACGCATGGTCTCTTTTAGTTCAGCAGCCATATCGAATGCTTTGATTTTAGCTGGGTTAGATAGACGATCCATCATGTTAGTGATGCCGCCGTATTTTAGACCTTCGGTTACTGTTTCCCAACCGTACTGGATTAGTTTAGCCGCGTAACCTGCGTCGATACCGTCAGCAACCATCTTGTCGTATGCCAAGATAGCACCGGTTTGCAACATACCACATAGGATAGTTTGCTCACCCATCAGGTCAGATTTAACTTCAGCAACAAAAGAAGACTCTAGTACGCCCGCACGGTCACCACCGGTTGCGCTTGCGTAAGCTTTAGCAATTTCAAAGCCTTCGCCTTTAGGGTCGTTTTCAGGGTGAACAGCGATAAGGGTTGGTACACCAAAGCCACGCTTGTATTCTTCACGTACTTCAGAACCTGGACACTTAGGCGCAACCATGATAACAGTGATGTCTTCACGGATCTTCATGCCTTCTTCAACGATGTTGAAACCGTGTGAGTAAGCTAGCGTCGCGCCTTGCTTCATTAACGGCATAACCGCGTTTACTACGCTAGTGTGTTGCTTATCTGGCGTCAGGTTTAATACGAGATCTGCTGTTGGGATAAGGTTTTCGTAAGTATCAACGTTAAAGCCGTTTTCTTTGGCGTTCTTGTAAGATTGACGTTGCTCTTTGATTGCCGCTTCACGTAGGGCGTAAGAGATGTCTAGGCCAGAGTCACGCATGTTTAGACCTTGGTTTAGGCCTTGTGCACCACAGCCAACAATTACAATTTTCCAGCCCTTGATAAATTCACAGCCGTTTGCGAACTCGCTACGGTCCATGAAACGACACTTGCCTAATTGTTCTAACTGTTGACGCAAGTTCAACGTATTAAAGTAATTGTTAGCCATGAGTTTTCCCTTTGCATATATTTTAGAATTCTTGGTG
Organism: Motilimonas eburnea; assembly: GCF_021295345.1. Taxonomy (GTDB): domain Bacteria; phylum Pseudomonadota; class Gammaproteobacteria; order Enterobacterales; family CBDFNC01; genus Motilimonas; species Motilimonas eburnea. Next base: position 213,794 of record NZ_JAIMJB010000005.1, on the reverse strand, counting down.
ACTTAGGATAAAAATCTAAAAGCCACTCGACGAAAAGCACTATATAACAAGATCTACATTGCTCAAAATGATATATTTGCAAACTTATGTTGCACTTTTTGCAACATCAACTTGAGCCCAAGAGCGTTATTTATGGACCTGAAATCACTGCAAGCTTTTATCCATTTGGCCAATAGCCACCACTTTGCTAAATCGGCTGAAGCCCTGCATTTGAGCCCGTCAACCTTAAGTCGGATCATTCAACGGTTGGAGCAAGAAGTGGGTAGTCGCTTGCTGCAACGTGATAACCGCAGCGTGGCACTTACCCCAGCAGGGGAAAAGCTACTTGGATTTGCCCAGCAGCAATTGGATAGCTGGCAAATATTGAAAGCCGATCTGCAAGGCAATAATGCGCAATTGGAAGGAAAACTCAGCATATATTGCTCTGTTACCGCCGCTTATAGCCATTTACCGCAAATACTCGACCGTTTTCGTTTGCATCATCCCCAAGTTGAAATTGTGTTGGCCACCGGCGATGCGGCGCAAGCCGTGGAGCGGGTGCAGTCGGAGCAAGTCGATGTGGCCATTGCCGCTTGCCCCGATAACTTATCCAGTCAGTTGAAATTTCACAGTTTAGCCGAAATCCCACTGTCGGTGATTGCACCTGTGATTAACTGCAGTGTGCAGCAGCAAGTGAGCATGCCCGCTGTGCCTTGGCAGCAGTTGCCGTTTATCTTGCCGGAGCACGGCCCCGCGCGCAGGCGAATCAATTCTTGGTTTCGCCAAATGCACATTCGCAAACCCCATATCTACGCCAATGTCACAGGTCATGAAGCCTTGGTCAGCATGGTGGCATTGGGATGTGGTGTGGGTATCGTGCCCGATGTGGTGGTGGAAAACAGCCCGGTGCGAGACAGGGTGCAGCGTATCAAAACTGAGAAGTTATTAGAGCCGTTTGATCTTGGGGTTGTCGGGTTGAAAAAACGGGTCACAGAGCCTTTGATTAATGCTTTTCTGATGGCGTTGAATTAGCTCACAGTTTTATCAAAAAGTGTCCGTGCTTTGATAGGTATGTGCCTATTTTTGTTGTATTTTGCCTGAGTCAGCCCGTTTGTTCGGCTCAGGTTAGGAATCCAATATGATCACCACTAGGCAAGAAATTGAACAAGCCATCGCCGCCTTGTCGCTAGGGGGTAAAACCTTGTTTATTCACAGCGCCATAAAATCTTTTGGCCAGCTTGAAGGCGGCCCCGACACCTTACTCGATCCGCTCATTGCAGCGGGTTGTACCGTGATCATGCCAAGCTTTACCTATGATCCTTTATGTTCCCCACCAGCTGGCGCGCCTGCCATGGCAGATACCGCTTACGGTGGCCATCGCGGCGAATGGCTACTGCCACCTACGCGCCCTTATGATTATCGCGCTAATGAAATTGAGCCGAGCATGGGAGCAATACCTAGGGCACTATTAAATAAGCCAGGGCGAGTGCGGAGCCAGCATCCCATTAATTCCTTTGTCGGTATCGGGCCATTAGCCGAGTCGATTTTGGCCCAGCAAACCTTACAGCATGTGTATGGCTTATATGATAACCAGCCACAGGCGTGGGTATTAACCATGGGAGTGAGCCTAACCAGCGTGACTCCCATTCATTATGGTGAACAACAAGCGGGGCGTAAGCTGTTTCAGCGCTGGGCTCAGCAAGTTAATCCAAGTACGGGTGAGGTAGATACCAACCTGGTAGCCATCGGCAGCTGTTCAAATGGCTTTGATAAGCTGCAGCCCTATGTGCAACCTATTGCGCGCGAGCTTAAAGTGGGTGCCAGTGATTGGACCTTATATCCGCTGCAGCCTTTAATTACTCGCTGCAAACGCGCGATCCAACAACAGCAAGCCATTACCCACTGCAGCGATGTGAATTGTTTGCGTTGCCAAGATGCCATCGCCAGTGCAACTCGCTAAACCCGGAAGGGGGCTGTTTTTGCGCGCTAAAGGGGCTAGAATGACAGCAGTATTGAAGGAGTTATTATGATTAATCCAAAGAAATTAGAAGAAATTGCCAAGCAAGTCTCTGAAGCGCTGCCACCGGGTGTCAAAACCATAGGTGAAGAAGCTGAGCGCAAGGTTAAGCAAGTACTACAAGCGCAGCTAAATAAATTAGATTTAGTGAATCGTGAAGAGTTTGAGGTACAAACCCAAGTGCTACTTCGCACTCGAGAGAAGCTGTTGGCGATGGAGCAGAAGCTGGCACAACTAGAAGCGCAGCTTGGCTCTCAAGATAAGCAAGCGGTGCAACAGCAAGACCAAGAGTAAGGGCCTAATCCGGTCTTGCGTCCAGCCATCGACATCATGCTCGATGGCTTTTACTCATCTTCTTACATTTCAGATGGCGTGAGCACGCTGCGACATAGGGTTGGGTTGACATCGCGGTGAATCAGTTCTTCGTGTGCTAACAGCACTTGCTCGTCGCTGCTGCCTTTATTTACCAATACCTCACACAGTTCGCGCTCTGGCAGCGTTTTGATCATTTCAGGTGTAATGTCTGACGCAGTTTCAACCTTGTCATTGCTAGCACAGGCTGAAAGCGCGATGGCCATGGCAGCCACAGTGATGAGTTTTTTCATGGGTTTTTCCTTTTGTCAGTTTACAATATTGAGCTTGATGATAGCCCTAACTCGCTACTTTATAAGTATTTTTAATTAACTGCCTTGACACTATATAGGAACTGTATGGCTATCGGCAATATGAGGATAGTTTGTTTTCAGTAGTTAGGGCAGGCCAATGCCCCTTTGCTGTGGCCAGACTCGCCGCCTAACGCCGAAGTACGGGAAGGCCTAACTCCTTGGCCACAGTGTAAGCGTCGTTATCGAGCGCTTTTTTATTACCATGATCCATGATGTTAACGCGCTGAGCGTTGCGTAAAACCAAATTTAACTCGTAGCTGTAAAAGCGCGAGGTGCGTCCTTCGCTGGTGGAGCTCACCAGCTCGGTTAACACTTGCAGCGCTGCGACCTCTTTAAGGTAACCTTGTTTACCCTCGTCAGTGAGATCCGGTTGCCATTTACCACGATAATAAATGCCTTGTTCCAGATCCATAACTAAACGCCGATTCACTCCTAATAGAAACCAGCCCACCCCAGCAAAGGCTGCCCCCCACACGATTAAGAAAATAGCCGCGATGGGTTCACCATTAAAAAAGACATAGGGGGCACCAATGCCTAATACCAATAACCCAGGGATAAAAAATATCAGCGCAAAAAATAGCCCCGCAAAGGATTTCTTCACCATTAAACGTTGCCCCTGTTGCACCAATTTCGCAGATTTAAAGTTGCTGCCACCAGCGCATAATGGTGCCCAGCTCACTTGCTGATCGATTGATGCATTAGCCGAAGTTGGTTGCGGTGAAGGAGACTCATTTGTCTCCCCCAAGTTAATTTGATTAAAAAATCCCATTTAGTTCGTTCCTTAAGCGCGATCTGACCAGCATTCGTAGCATGACAAGGTCTATAAACTAGGGCCTGTTTACCTTTTGAGCTTGTTTTTGCAGCGATTTGTTGGGTATTTATACAAGGCAGAGACTTTGTAGCATAGTCAACTATGCAAAAAGGCGCTAACGCAGTAGAAATGACCAACAAACGCTGTCCTATGGATTCGGCTAAAAGTGTTTTGTGCGTCGTTGAGCAGTATTTACTTAGAATGCTAAGCTACACACTACTCGCCTTGCCCAAAACGCTTTTATCTCGAACAAAAATTAACCACCAAAGGTCAACAGGCCCTAACAACATCATATCAAGTTTGGGGTGAGCATTGAGTAAAGAAATGCAAACAGATTGGCTAAATACCTTGGTTAATGCGTAAGCTAGATCATGCTCATCAATAATGTTGAGGTAGCGATGGCAGAAACGTCTATCCCGCTGGTGTTAGCGGGCCCCGTGATCAGAAGAGTCACCCCTGAGCGCATCACGCTCTGGTTGGCCACGACCGAGCGTGTGGATATGTCGCTGTGTTTGCTGCCTTGTGGTCATAACCCGCTTCATCTTAATCGCGAGCAAATGGGGCAAGCTAGCCAGGTGATCACCGCGGGCGAGCATTTATATTTTTACCTTATTGACCTTAAGCTACCCTCTACACTACCCGAACGAGTCTGGGTTGAATATGACCTTAAGCTGATCTCAGCAACCGGCTCTCACCCTTGGCAAGATTGGGCGAAAAGCTTAGTTTATCCCGGCCAGCGCTATCCCGGTTTTATGATTAAGCCTAAGGTCACAGGTTTGTTGCATGGCTCATGTCGTAAACCCCATCATCCGAGTGGCGATGGTTTGCTGGCAGCAGATAATCAGCTAGCGCAATGCTTTGTCACACAGCAAGCTGGCCAAGTTGATGTGGTGGCATGGCCGTCACTATTGATGCTCAGTGGTGACCAAATTTATGCCGATGACGTGGCCACACCTATGCTGGTGGCTTGTCATCAGTTGATCCGCCGCTTAGGTATATTCAATGAGCCTTTCACCCATGCTGCCGTTGGTGATGCTAGGCTGTTACATGGCGACCAAGCCCATTACCTCAAGCGCGAGCAGCTCTTGCCCGACCTTGACGATACCCATGCGGATGACGCAATTGCCGCGCTGTTTAAAGCCGTGAAAAAGCCAATTTTTACCTCGGATACGGCCCATAACCATCTTATTTCATTGGCTGAGGTGCTGGCCATGTATCTGCTGGTGTGGTCCCCGACGCCTTGGCGGTTGGTCGATATGGCTATGCCGCAAGGGCTAGATGATGCGCAGCAACAAGCTTATACAGTAGAGCGTGACACGCTCCGCGGCTTTGTGGCCGGGTTAGCCAAGGTGCAAAGATTATTGGCGCACTTGCCTTGCGCCATGATGTTTGATGATCATGATGTCACCGATGATTGGAATTTAACCGCGGCTTGGGAGCAAGCGGCCTATGGCCATCCTTTCTCTAAACGCATTGTGGGTAATGCGCTACTCGGCTATTTGATTTGCCAAGGTTGGGGTAATGCACCAGAGCAGTTTAGCGAACCCTTAATGCAGCAAGTTCAGCAGGTCTGTCGTCGGCCCGGCACAAGCCAACACGATAAGTTAATTCAATCCTTGCTGGATTTTGACCGTTGGCATTATCAGTGGCCCACCCAACCGGCGCTGGTGGTGCTGGATACCCGCACCCATAGATGGCGGTCAGAGCGCAACCTTAATGCGCCGTCTGGGCTAATGGATTGGGAGGCGTTGACCGATTTACAGCAATCCTTGCTCGGTAAAGAAGCGGTGATTTTAGTCTCTCCGGCTCCCATGTTTGGTGTCAAACTCATCGAGGTGATCCAGAAAGTATTCACTTGGCTAGGCAAGCCTTTGATGGTGGACGCAGAAAACTGGATGGCCCACCCCGGGGCAGCTAATGTCTTACTCAATCTTTTTCGCCATTCCAAAACCCCGCAACACTTTGTCATCATATCGGGTGATGTGCATTACTCTTTTGCGTATCAAGTGCAGTTACGAGGGCGTCAAGGTGGCCCCGATATTTGGCAAATTACCAGCAGCGGTATCAAAAACGAATTTCCAGCCAAATTGTTAGACGTGTTAGACAGGTTGAATCGCTGGCTATACGCACCGTATTCTCCCTTAAACTGGTTTACGCGTCGTCGCCGGATGAAAGTTGTGCCCCATCGTCCCAAGCATGGCGCTAAAGGTGAGCGTTTGGTGAATGCTGCGGGGATAGGTTATGTGGCATTGCATCCAGATGGTTCGCCCGCAAAGGTCAAGCAGCTGTGCAGTGACGGTAAAGATATCGCCTTCGAGTTAGATGAAACCGAAGCGAGGTGGGAATAGTTAGCGGTTTATACTCAATCTTGATTTAAGCCTAACTCACGTTGTTTCTTCTTGGTCAGCCCAAGGGAAACCAAGCGGTAGGACTCCTTAAGGTAGTAAGTCAACGCCTCATCTTTTTCTGGCGCATCATCAATTTGTTGGATCCACTTCATGCCACGAGAGGCCATATAAGGCGCAGGGCGATAACCTTCGCTATGACTTAAAAAATCAAAATTCAAATCCGAGGTTTTGAACACATAAGCGGGTAACTCACTGCCATCATCGCGTTTTGGCCCCCAGCCACCAATTGCAAACACCTTGCCGCCCACCTTCCAAACATCGGCACCACCCCATTGCACTACATGACTCGTTGCGGGCATCGCGGCACAAAATTGGTTAAATTCATCCCTATTCATATCTTTATCTTCTTGAATTCATGGATTACGATACCTGCGCGCCAGCATAAAACATGGGCCTTGGCAGAGTAAGTGTATGGTTAACAAAGTAAGAATTAGGGCTGATGTCGAGAGTCTTGCCGCTTCATTAGGCCAAAACCATGAACATAAAATGGCTAAGAGGTAACACGCTCCACCTATGACAGGAAAACCAGAGCGGTATTGTTTCTTTACCCAACCAATCGTGCCATAGAGCAAGGTGAGTAGATCGAAAATTAGGCCAAACGCAATCAAAATGGGGGCGATTGTAGTTAAGTTGTTTATTTTATTACCCTCATCTCTATGGTTTAAATGCATTCAAAACGGTTGGCGAGCCACCAAATACCGATAACTTGGAATCACTTATTTTCAGTTTCACACTTATTGATGGAAACTTCCGGCTGTGACCACTTTACCAGCGCCCGTACATTCATGGTGAAAAAAATCACATTGGCCATCATCATCGCCATACTATCACTGAGAAAGCCAATCGCGATCCAAGAAGTATTGCCACACATCATTAAGATGAACCCTATTTTATTCTTGTTACCGATTTGCCAAATGGCTAAAAAGGTCAACACTAAAGCAAGCCAATCAATGCCGTGATACTGCCAAATATCCATTATCTTCCTGTTATATAAATAAGTTCTGTTCGAGCTCTAATAGCTTTTTCTTCATAGTTAAGCCGCCGCCATAGCCAACGAGTTCGCCATTGCGGCCAATAATGCGATGGCAGGGCACGATAATGGCTAAACTGTTTGCGCCATTGGCTGTACCCACCGCCCGCACAGCATTTGGATTATTGATGGCCTGAGCTAAATCCAAGTAACTGGCCGTAACGCCGTATTTCACTTGCATCAAGGCTTGCCAAACGGCCTGCTGAAAATCACTGCCCACTAAAAGCAGAGGTAAATCAAATTCACTGCGCTGACCAAGAAAGTATTCCTCCAGTTGCTCAATTGTTTGATTAATAACAGGATCGTCTTGCTCAACAAAGTCAGCCTTAAGGTGCTTCCTGAGCCGACTATCAACGGACTCGCGCATTTTTCGATAACGAAAGTCACATAAGCAAAGTTGGCCTTGATATACGCCGATGACGAATTCAGCGTAAGGATGTTTGTAATATTGAATACTGATCTGATTGTGATTCATGTTAGCTCATCTTTAGCGCTGTTGGTCATGAGTGTAGCGGCCTAAGGCTCGCCTGAATGAGGTGGAGCGCGTTAGCATTATGTGACCCAGAGTATAACTAATTAATAAAACTAACATTATGTATGAGAACAGATAAGTAAAATTATCCACTAGAGTGAAAACGGTTCCATTTTCGTTCGATTTCACATTCTGAGTAATTTCGGATTAGTGGCCCAATAAAAGCCTGAAATGATAGTTTTTCACTATTCATCATATAATTAACACATGCGACCTAGCTTTTTAATGCTTTGGCATTAACTGCCCGCAATTCAATTATCGACTTAATTGTATGTTTTTAAATGTCTTTTATGAGAATCGATACAATCGATTTCGTGGTTTTGTCGGGGTTGTGTCACTTGGCTCATTAATCATATGCTCTTAACCACTTGTCACACCAAGCGTTACAGCTCTGACGTTACACTTTTGAGCACTGAGCGCTTGGACTGTCTTGGGAATGGCTTGAAGACCCAGAGCACGAACCCACTTTTTTGGCGGCTTAACCAGCCGCCATTTTTTTAGCTTTTGTCCTGAGTTGAAATCATTACTCGCCCCTGCCGATTGATGCATCTATGCACCAGTAACAACAAACATAAGCTGGTAGAAATACTCATCATTACCCAAATGGCTATCATAATTAGCAACTGATACTTGATCGCGACCATAGGGCTAGCGCCGCCCAAGATTTGCCCCGTCATCATACCGGGTAAAGAGACTAAGCCCGTTGTAGCCATGGTGGCTAAAATGGGAGCCAAGGCCTTTTGTAATGCGCTTTGAACAAAGCTCTTGGATGCTTGTTTGGGCGTTGCCCCTAGAGCTAAGGCCCCTTCATACTCAGACCAGCGATTTTCAAAGGAGGTAAAAAAGTGCTGCAAGCAAATGATGTTGGCCGTCATGCTGTTTCCCAGTAGCATGCCCGCAATCGGGATAAGGTATTGCGCGTCGTAATAAGGGGAGGGCTCAATAATCGCAAACGACAGCAGGGCAAGTAGCGGCAAAAGCGCCACCATCAAAGCGCTAACGACAGGGAAAAACAGCGGTTTAAGCGGCAACTTGGCTTTATCAATAATGGCACTACAGCCCACCAGTAGCATCACCCCGAGCCACAGTAAGTTTAACCACAAGCTATTAATTTCAAATAAAAAGGCTAGATAGGCCCCAACTAGTACTAACTGCACCGTCATACGCAGCAGCGCCACCATGGCTTCCTTGCCTATGCGCAATTGGTATTGCCAGTTGATGGCAAAAGGGAGCAGCAAGGTTAGACTAAACAACCCCAGCTGCCACCAAGCGATATCAATAGAGTGTTGTGACATGGTCTAAGTTGTCATGCGTTCAAGAAGATAAAACAAGCATAACAACAGATGGCTGAATCTGGTATCAGCTTATTCATTCCTGAGTATGAGCGGTTTTTAAACCGCGAATGAGCATGCATTTCGGTGTGTTAATCACTCTTTCGCGATATAAATATCGCTTCTACCCACGCGCAATGACTCGTGGCCGCAGTCATGCCAAGTTGTATGGACAGCCAACATAATCAGTCTTTTTCACACTCATTGTCATTATGATTGACTATTCAACCAGCTATCGATTTGGTCTTTATTCAAAAGGTGTGGGCTAATCGCTGGCTCTGCTGGGTTTAGGACAAAATGGCCGACCAACACAACCATTACCCCTATCAGTATTAATAGTGCAAGTTTGCCAAATATATGTAGCATAATCATGGCTGGTGTGTATTGCCATTGCATTCTTAGCTGCTGGCGGTAAGTGCTAGACAGTAGGTATTTTAATGGTCTGCTTACAGCGGAAACAATGAAGAGGCATGCCTCGACCAACAGAGCCACTAAGCTGAGAAACAAATCCATTATTTTGGAATCGTCGCTACAATTGGGTTGGTGAAACTAAGCCGTGAGCCAGTGAATTTTACTTGTTTTGTTTTCATTGCTGTAAACAGTTCTTTTCGCACCTTTCTCATTACAATCAGTCGTAAAAATAGCAAAGCAATTATCGTCATTCCTGCATAATCGGACAGCGTCACCTCACCTGGAATGGAAATGAAATGGTCAATCACCGCATAGAGCAAACTGAGGCCAATAAATATATACAAGGCATGAGGCTTAGTAATAATTTTGATTTCGGTTTCCGTTTCTATGCGCTCATAGAAAATCTTCATATTTTCTTTCTCGACTAAATGCAAGTGAATAAGTTGCGATATAAATCAAGTCTATACTATATCTTTCCTGCCATTTAAATTGCTCCTTTTATGCCTATTACTGAAGGTCCGAAAAGCGTTTTGTTGCCGTGATCTCAGTTATCTCTTTGGTTTGGCATCAGGAAGGAAGTTATGTAATGTTCAATTTGGTAGTCACAGCCTTCTTTCCTGCGGTAATACCATGCTTGCTATTCATTTTGCGTTAGGTCATAGAGCAAGGTCTTCAATGTAGAGAAATTTGGTCTCTGTTCAACTTGATTGCTAACACACTGCGCGGCTAGCGCACGTAATTTGCCTGTTAAGATCGGAGCTTCTGCTGTCACTAACCCCAATAAATCATCCAATAGACAACCAAATGCGCGCACCTCTATGGCTTCCATCGCGGTTTGTTGCTCTGGGGTGATGTGGTTAAGGTGAGTGGCGGCGCCAAAATCACCAAATAACACCTGATTTTGCTCATTAATTAAGATGTTATGGGCATAGATGTCGCCGTGGCTGACGCCTTGTTGGTGCATATGGGCAAGGGTGTCGGCCATTTGTTGGCCGATAAGGTGAATTTGGCTTGGCGTAAACTGGGTGCCATCGGCAAAGGTGTCACGGGTACAGCTTTGTAATGAGGGCGGTGAACCTAAGTTGGTATAGTTGGCGGGGATCAACTCCATCACTAATGCCAGCTGCTCTGTCTCATCAACCTGAGCCAACACCTTGATTAAATTAGGATGAATACCGGTAGTGAGGCAGCAATCTAGTTCGTCACTGGGGTAGCCGTCACTGGTAATGCCGCCCTTAAATACCTTAACCGCGACCTCTTTGCTCGGCTGTTGATTTAGTTGAGCGCGATAAATAACACCGGATGCGCCTTGCCCGAGCACTTCGCCTAATTGGTATTGCGCTGGGCTGATATTGGGTACGCTCGCGCTTTGGCAATGTTCGACATGGCTAAAGGGGTTACCCGAGAACGCCAGCCAAGCCAGCTTTGGCAAGGTTAACAACCAATTAGGCAGGGCAACTAAACGGTTGGCCGACAGGCGCACTAACTCTAAATTATGGCAATTGGCCATGGTAGCGGGCAGTTCGGTGAGCTGATTGCCTGCAAGCGCTAGTTTTTGTAGCTGATGCAACTCGCCCATACGCGCTGGCAGCAGTTCAATTTGGTTGTCGGTTAAAATTAACCAGCGCGTTTGCAATGGTAAGGATGCGCCAGATACTTGTTTGATCTGATTGGACTTAAATCCAATCATTTCAAGTTTAGGGCAGCGACCTAGTACTTCGGGTAAATGGTCGAAACAGTTATTAGAGGCAAAGATAATCTTGAGTTGATGCAGCTGGTCGAGATCATCTGGCAAGCTAGATAGCTGATTATTGGAGAGATCGAGAATTTCTAAGCTGTCGGCTAGGGTGAATATTTCACGTGGAAACTCGGTTAAGCCTTCGGTGAGTTGCAGGCGTTTGCAGCCAATGAGTTGACCTGATTTGAGTTGCGCTAATGTGTGCACCGAACATGATCCCTTAACTGTAAAAGGGCGCCATGATAGCCGAAGTTGGGGATGGGGTGTAGGAGAGGTGGGTATTGTGGTGCAAATGTTGTTGTGGGAGCCGCAGTTATGCGGCGATTAATTGATAGCCTTTCGCGGAATAAATTCCGCTCCCACAAAGCTCCATTAAGCCCCATCTTCCCGCAAAACCAATACTGTAACTAATTAATTTTGCTTTAATACCACCAACACCTGCTGCAATGAAGGCGCGACTTGATGGCCAAGAGATAAGGTGTTGGCATCGGGCTGGGTTAAATCGGGAATTTGATACGCCATCATGTTGGCCGCCACGGCGGCGCGTACTCCGTTGTTTGAATCTTCAAAGGCCAAACAATGCTCGGGGGCGATGCCCAGTCGCTGCGCCGCTAACAAGTAGATATCCGGAGCGGGTTTGCCGTGCACTACTTCGCAACCCGTTGTCACTTGGTCAAAATAATGGTCGAGCTGTGCCAACTGCAGCTTAACTTGAGCCACTTCTTTGCGGGTAGAGGTCGCCACCGCGATGGGGATTTGATTGGATTTAAGCCATTCAAGGAGCTCGATGACGCCGGTTTTAACCGGAATCGCTTGATGCAGCACAATGGCGTTATAGCGCTCGCGCCAAGCTTGATGCACCGCTGGGTAATCTGCACCGTAAAAATCACGCAAAATTTGCTCAATTCCCGCCGCATTACGACCAATAATGGAAAGGTAAGTGGTTTGATCAAACGGCACTTGCAAGTGCTGACACGCTTGCTGAAATACCCGCATACATACGCGCTCGGTATCTAGCAGTAATCCATCCATATCAAAAATCGCGGCTTTAAAATTCATTGGCTTTGTCATCTTGGTGAATGCAGAGGCATATCGTCCCATAATTAACAGCCTTAGGGTATAGGCATGAGTAGATACAGGCCATCTAATGAGACGCTGCGCTAGGCCATTGCTAAGGCCGGCGCTTTTTGGCAGCATGACGCCCTAGTAACCTGCCTAAGACACGGAGTTTTCATGCATTATCATATTCATGCCATCGATCCTAAAGCGCATTTATTTGCCGTTACCCTGACCATAGACGCGGCTCAAGCACAACAAGTGTTGTACTTACCTGCGTGGTTGCCGGGCAGTTATATGATCCGTGATTTTGCAAAAAACCTCATAGGCCTAGCGGCGCAAGATGGCAATGGACATACGCTGGCGTTAACCCAACTCGATAAGCAAACTTGGCAGCTAAACAATGCTAGCGGGCAGGTACAAGTGAGTTATCACGTGTATGCGTGGGATTTATCGGTACGCACCGCCCATTTAGACACCAACCATGGTTTTTTCAATGGCAGCAGCGTGTTTTTGGCGGCCAAGGGCTTAGAGCAAGCTCCGCATTATGTCACCATTGCCGCGCCAGCCTTGGCCGAATTAGCCGATTGGAAAGTGGCAACCAGCATGACGCGCACTGCGGGTGAGCAATTTGGCTTTGGCGAGTTTAGTGCCCCTGATTACGATGACTTAATCGATCATCCGGTGGAAATGGGCGATCTCACCATCGAAACTTTTATGGCCTGCGGCGTGCCTCACGACATCGTCTTAAGTGGTAAACACCGTTGTAATATGGCGCGGCTAAAGCAAGATCTGGGCGCCATTTGTGAATACCAAATCAAGCTGTTTGGCACCCTTGCACCCTTTGAGCGTTATGTGTTTATGACCACCGTGCTGAGCAATGGTTTTGGCGGCTTAGAGCATAAGGCCTCAACGGCGCTGATGTGTTCTCGTGGCGATCTGCCCACCTCGGCAGATTTAAGCTTCCCAGCAGAAAAGGGCTATCGTACTTATTTGTCTTTGTGTAGCCACGAATACTTCCATAGCTGGAATGTGAAACGGATTAAGCCGGCAGAATTTACCCCGTTTGACTTGTCGCAAGAGGCTTACACCCAGCAGCTTTGGGCCTATGAAGGCATCACCTCATATTACGATGATTTTTTGACCTATCGTGCGGGATGTGTAGATCAAGGCCAATACCTCACCATGCTGAGCGAAATTGCCACCCGTGTTTATCGTGGCCAAGGTCGCTTTAAGCAAAGCCTGACCGATTCCAGCTTTAATGCTTGGACCAAGTTTTACAAGCAAGATGAAAACGCCGCTAATGCCATCGTCAGCTATTACACTAAGGGCGCTTTGTTCGCCCTTTATCTTGATCTGACCATCCGCAGCGAAAGCCAAGGCCAATATAGTTTGGACGATGTAATGCGCCAGCTTTGGCAAGACTACGGTCTCACGGGCAAGGGCACAGATAACCTCAGCCATCAGCGCATAGTGGAAGCCCTATTGGGCCGCCGCTGTGACGATATTTTTGCTTACCTGCACAATACCGATGATTTACCGCTGGCCGAGCTATTGGCAAAAGTGGGCGTCACCATGACACTGCGCAGCAGCAAAGGTAGCGCAGATCAAGGCGGCGCAGGGGTAGAAGGTGACAAAATTGGCTTTGGCGCACGCACCAAGGCAGAAGGTTTTGGTTTGCGTGTACTAACCGTGAATCAAGGCAGCCCAGCCCATCAGGCTGGCCTCAGCGCGGGAGACCTACTCATCGCAGCGGATCAGTTACAAGTGGGCAGCCAATTTGAGCAACAATTACAAAGCTACCCAGTGGGCGCGGTGATCACGCTACATTGGTTCCGTCGTGATGAATTAATGCAAGGCGAACTGCGGGTGGCCGAAGCGGTGAAAGACACCGTTAGCCTAAGCATCAGCGATGCTGAACTAGCCAAACTATGGTTGGCGCAAGGAGAATAAATGAAACCAACACAATACGCCGCTTGGGCCAAGCTCAGACAGCAAGGGCGCAACCGCTATATGCTCATCCACGGTATGCTGATGTACGGCTTGCCGCTGTTTGTAGTGATGTCGTTTATTGTCAATCAACCCTTTGCCCAAGGCTACACCATGACAGCCGTGGCCATTCACCTAGGCGTTTGGCTATTTGTCGGGCAATTGGTCGGCTTAGTTAACTGGCTGATCAATGAAAAGCGCTTCGCCAAGGCGAGTGGGCGGCAAGGGGATAAATAGGAGCGAGAAATAGGCTGCATTAAAGCGGTGCAGTCTAGTTTTTATTCGGTTTGATGGCGGCAAATAACTTACTGCTAATCCACCATAAAGTAAGGGTGTTAATGGCCAACCCTAAGCTCAGCAGTAATAAGCTGATGCTATTGCAAATCCAAGTGTTGGCAAACTCATTACAAGTTTGGCTTAGCTCTATGCCAAGGAAGCCCCAAGGTAGAGTTAGCCATAGCAGGAAAAAATGTGCATCATACAACTGATCTGCAATCTTTAAATCGAGCAAGGATGCCAACAGCCAAAGCAGCATATAAGCAATAGGTAAGAATATAGCTGCGATGAATAAATGTTTTGCTTTCATGGTCACTCCTTTAGTCTTAACTTTTTCCCAAACTCCGCCAAATAAAATCGGCCACCGGCCCTAGCACTTGGTTTTTCCTTTTTACGATAAAAATGTCGCCCAGCAGTTGGTTGCGAACATCTGTTAATTCAAGTTGTTGTAACTGGCCTAGTTGCAGATCTTGCTCGATGAGGTAGTGAGGTAGGCGGCCCCAGCCGACCGCGGCTTTGATCAGCTGATATTTATCCTGCATATTATTGACGTATAAGCGCCGCTGATCTGGGCTGACTCCCAAATCTTTATTGCCCGATACGCTGCCCGTGTCTTGTAGCACTATTTGCAGCTCGTGTTTTAACTGCTCACGACGGGTGAGGGGAGCAAATTGGGCCGCTAGGTGAGGGGCGATCACATTGATTAGCTCTAACTTATCGATGGCGACAACCTCTAAATCTAAGGTTTCAATTTGCAGGTTAGGCAGGGCGCAGATGGCGAGCTGGGCTTGTTGTTTTGACAAGGCTTCAATCGCACCGGTGACATTGTGTTGTTTTAGCACCAGTTGGGTATTGCCATAACGCTGCTGACACTGGCGGATAACCGGGGCCAAACGGCGACTATCAAAGTTGCTGTCAAAGGCGAGGGTGACGCTGTTTTCTAAGCCCTGCTGTAAGTGTCGACTGAGCTGCTTAAGGGCGCTGGCGCTATCGAGCACCTTTAGGGCGTGTTGATATATTTGCTTACCTTCCGCGGTCAGCGCCAAGCGGTATTGGCTGCGATCAAAAATCGCAAAGCCAAATTGCTGCTCTAAATTCTTAATGGCTTTGCTCAGCGCGGGCTGGGTTTTATGTAAGGCCTCGCTGGCCAGCTTTAAGCTGCCCAACTCTTGCACGCTTTTTACGATTTGTAATTGATCTAAGGTCATCTCGGTCTAACTACAGAAGTATTTTTATAACTATAAGTTAATAAGAAGCTGAAAAAGTATCAATTTTAATTAAGTTTGCTGGCGTTACCATGGCTAAATATTTAACCAAACAAGGAAGCTAGCGATGAGTAACAAGATGAGTAAAACCAAGCAAATGGCGTTATACGCCGTGATGGCATTAACCACCCTGGCCTTTGCCGGTGCTGGGGTGATGAAGCTAATGGGCACGCCCGAGCTACATGCATCCTTTACAGCAATGAAACTGCCGGTATGGTTTGGCTATTTTATCGGCGCGGCCGAACTGGCAGGCGCCATTGCCATTTGGTTTAAACGCACGGCCATTTACGCCGCCATTGGCCTTGCCATCATCATGCTGGGCGCGGTGTATTTTCATCTGGTTTACACCCCTGTGGTCGCCGCTATTCCTGCCCTAGTGCTGCTGGTGTTTGCCGCTGTGATAGCACTCAGTAAACGTTCGCAAGCCCAGCTAAGTCAGATAGTTTAGATCTGACCCAGATGGGAGCGGTTTTTAAACTGCGAAATCATTAGCTTATAACGCGCTGTTTCGCGGAATTAATTCCGCCCCCACAATAGTACTCGCCGTTTTATAAAAAGTTCACATTCGTTACCACATGCCTTATGCTCTTTGCATATTTTGCAGCGTGGCAGCATCCCAAGTAGCCATTCAAATCTATAAGAGGATGTTTAGTGATGCCTCCGTTTCAATTTTTTTATACATCATAACAGCGATTCATTGACGTATTTGGATGTCCACTCTGCGAGCTTTGCCGATGAAAAATCTCAGCTAGTAGAACAAGGCTTTGAAGTTGCAAATAATCATTACATTCAAGCAAGTTCGGCTGAAGAGGCGCTCAAACTGGTTGCCTAGCCACAATTAGAAGCACTGGATAATTACGGCTTTTTAACTCAGTCCATGGCAGGCATTTATGAGCTAGCCAAGGAGCAAATAAACAAGGTGCGTAAATAAAAAGAAATGATCTTGTCAGAGGTGAAAAAATGCCCCGCGTGCGGTGAACATGGGATCGTCAGTTGGCGACTAATCTGTGCCGCAGTAGGCATCCCTTATCTTTCAAACTGCGCTAGCTGTGGGCATCGTTTTGCTGTTAGTAAGTTATGGCAGCTAGTGGCTGTATTGATTGCGCTGGTGAGTTTTTCCCTCGCAGTGGGGCTTAGCATAGCTTATCAGAGTTTTGTTCCCTATCTGATAATCATGGTCGCCATGGCTTTCTTGGCCATCATCTTGATGAGGTTTGCTGAACCTCTTACTCCCAAGGCTCATACATTAGCCAGTCCTTGGGTGTTTTTGATCTTTACTTTGTTGATCTTATTGCTGTTTACACTGCGACAGTTGACTTGCTAGGTACTATCTCGTTGGCACTGCAACATCTCCAAGTAGTGGCGTGCGGCTATTTTATACTGGAATTAAAGCGTGATAGAAAAACTAAAGGGATATGTTTTCAAGGCGATACTACTGGTGTTTAAGGTTGCGCTAGCCCTTGTTTTGGTCGTTATTATGTTTGCAGGCTTAGCTTTTGGCTTAGACCGCTATTATCGCTCTCCATTGCAAAGGTTCTGTTCGCAAGTTGAAATAAATAAGCCAGTTAGCGATGGGATCGCGCAGGCGGAACAGCATGCGTTTTTGGTATTCGACCAGCGGGATAAACACGGCAAAGTGGGTATATTAAATCATCAGCCGTTTTATTTTCGCTACGAATGTGCGATCACTGTGGTAGATGATGTTGTCACTCAAACAAAAATGTTGGTAGCAGATTAGCTTAAGGATGAGTATGAGATTCCAAGGAAAAATAGCAAACTGGAATGACGATAAAGGGTTTGGGTTTGTTGAGCCGAACGGAGGCGGAGACCGAGCATTTGTTCATATTAAGGCTTTTAATCCTCGTTCAAGAAGACCCATTGATGGTGAAGTTATTATTTATGAATTAGTGAGAGAAAATGATCGTTATAAAGCAACTAACGTCAAATTTGCTCGGGATGCCAAAGTATCAGGAAATCGCAGCAAAAAGAAAGAAAGGGGAAGCCTCGGTACATTTTTTGCCATTTTATTTTGCTTAGTGCTTTTTACAATGGCCACCTTTGGCAAGCTCGCGATTGTTGTTACGAGCTTATATCTGGTGATGAGCTTTATAACGTTCGTCACCTATGCAATGGACAAGTCGGCAGCACAGAAGGGACGTTGGAGAACGAAAGAGAGTACATTACATTTGTTATCTGCTTTAGGCGGGTGGCCAGGCGCTTTTATTGCTCAACGAAAGTTACGCCACAAGTCGAGTAAAGTTGAGTTTAAAAGAGTGTATTGGGTGACCGTTGTATTAAATTTAGGCGGTTTGTTTTGGCTTCAAACTGACCAAGGCATGGTTATTCTTCACCAAATCGCTTCCATTTGGATGGGGCGCTAGCTAAATGTGACTCAATAGTATGCTAAAACGAGAAAAATTTAGTTACGATTGGTTTGCTGAGCTTCAAGTCTAATCTCGATACGGATGCCCTTCAAGCCAAGTCTCCAAAAAACCTATGAAATACTTGACCTTAGGTAGTGTGTATTGGCGCACAGGGTAGAGGGCGAATAGGGTCATGGAGGGTTTGCTGGCATCATTGAGGATGTCGACCACCTCACCTGCTTGCAGGGCGGGGTAACAAATAAACCTAGGGATATAGCCGATCCTAGCCCTTGCTTGACCATTTCCAGCAAGCATACCTAGCTGTTCGCTTTTAGAGGGCTGGTGATAGGGACGGGTGTATCGCCCCCTGGCCAGAGGTGTTTGTTGTTTTGACTAGGCTACAATTGGCACCAGTGACATTATTTCTATTTATTATCAGCTTCTTATTGCCTAACCCAGTTAGCTACCCGCCTTTGCTGTTGGATGTGGGCGTGAAAGGTTGACCCATACCTCACTATTTATGTGAAAAAAATGTAAAGTTTAACTCTTTCGTCTAATCTTGAAATCAGGTTTAGCTATTTAGCGATCATCCCTTCGGCTAAGTCTTAGTGTGTACTTGACTAAGTTACAATCACAATGACTAGAGGATAGGCAATGAAAAGAAGAGAGTTTATGCAAGGCAGCGCTGCTTTGGCGGGATATAGCAGCATACCTTTTACCAGTATTCTTGGCATCAAAGGTGTCAGCGCGGAGCAACTTAGTGCGCTGGGTGATTCTTCTGGTGAAGCTTCAGGGGAGCAAAGCCAGGAAGCTGCTGAATGGACTCAGGATATAAGCCATAAAGAAGAGCGCTTTTTTGAGTCTGTCAAAGACACATCTTCAATTAATTACCGCATTGAAAATAGAAACATCTTTATCACACCTGCTGGCGAGTTTATAGCCAGCCGAGAACACGGCATTAGTAGTCGTGCTAGCTGGGATCCTGCAGTTGAAGACTTGCCAGAAACTCAGATTTCTAATGGACTGTATTACCTGCCCATGGCCATTGCCAGTAATTCATATGGACAATTTTACGTTATTTATGAGTCGGGTAAAGGGGCCATCGTTTTTGATACAAATAGATTGAAGATAGGTGAGCTACGCGTTCCTGAAGACTATGGTTTCCTATCCGGCATTGCAATCGATGGTGATGACAATATTTACCTAGCTGACTCTGGCAAACACCGTATCTATATGTTTTCTCCTGGTGGAGAGCTGATACGAATCATAGGTAAGTTTGGCATGGGTAATAAGGGGCTTAATGGCCCTAGTGAGTTAACAGTGGATAGCCAAAACAGGTTGCATATCCTTGATAAGGGCAATCGACATATCAAAGTGTTCAATCGTCAGGGAGAGTTAGTTTATCAATATGGGCAAACACGCTTAGGTAAAGAGCGCTCTTTTAACGATATCCTTGCTATCGAGGATGACCTTTTTGTAAGTGACCCTGTCAATAATCGAGTCTGGGTATTTAACCTGCAAGGGAAGCTCTCGGCTAGTTTTGCTCCAAGAGACCATTTACTTAAAAGGCGGACACCCAAGCGTTTGTCTGTCGACAGCCAAAATTTACTTCACATCCATCTTTAAGCTATTGCTGGAGCCTGAGTGATAAATAAATCTGATATTTCGCTTCGCGCTTATAAAGATGCAGATAAGCCGTTTTTACGTGACTTATATTGTATGTCTCGAGACTACGAGCTTGAAAAAGTAGGCGTACCTGAAAGCTACGTTAGGGACTTCTTTTGTCAGCAATTTGAGTTGCAGTTTAAGTATTATCAAAAAAATAACCCTAATTCAGTTAGCAGTATTGTTGAATATAAAGAAAAAGAAATAGGCTGGCTGCTTGTAAATAAAGAGAAGGGTAAGCCTTTTCATATTATCGATATCACCCTGTTGAGACATCATAGAGGTCTAGGCATTGGTAGTTATTTAATCAGTAGTTGTATAGAAAAATCCAAGCTAGCGGGAACGGCCATAACCCTTAATGTAAACAGGTTTAACCCAAGTAGGCAGCTGTATAAAAGGTTGGGGTTTATGGAACTTGATTCGAAACAAGATTATATATTGATGATAAATCAGAGTGATTAGGTTTATTGCGCAACTAACAAATAAATGCGAAATGTAGAAGGTGAGTAAAGTGCAAAGGGAATTAAATAAAAAAGAGGCTAACAAAATATTTGATGCTCACGTCGAACAGTTAGACTCAAAGTTTCAAGCTGGGGTTTTAAATCAACTTTTACGAGAGCAGCTAACGCCTACTCCCAGAAGTGAAATCTCTCAAGTTAATGAGAAAGAAAATGAAGTAGATAATATTCCTAGTGCAGCAGTGTTTGCAGTTGAAAAAATATTAAACAAAACCTGGAGCCACCGCAGTGAGCTACACTCAAGTTTAAGTGCGCTATTTTATCTTCAGAAAGAATTTTATCAAAATTTGAATATCGATGAAGAAAGCAGGAAGCTGCAGTATATCTCGAAAAGTGGGCTAGTGCTCTCGTCAGACAACTGCATCACCACTTTATTAGATGATTTAAGAGTTAATGCTTATATACGTGGCATAGATCAGGCTATTCGAGCTATGTTTGATAAGCAAAAAAATATTATTCATTTGGTCTATCCTGCTTGTGGGCCGTTTGCGCCTTTACTTTTCCCTTTACTAGCTTATTACAAGCAGAAATCCCTTTTTACCTCCCAATTAAAAGTAACTTTGATTGATTTGCAAGCAGCTGCGGTAAAGACATTAGAGGCTCTAGTGTTGGAAATGGGGGTAGAGGAGTATATTCAGGATATCCTCTGTCAAGATGCTTTAACCTACCAAGCCCCGGAGTCGAGCATCGACATTTTAGTACTTGAAGCCATGCAACACGGATTTAGTCGCGAAGGGCATTTTTCAATTGCCAAGCATTTTTCCTCTATGGTCTGTGAAATGGGATACATGATCCCAGAAAAAATTTGTGTTTCTGCAGTGCTTAACAGAGCGCAGAGGGAGTATGTAGACCAATGGAAAGATGCAGATGAATTGTCTCAGCAAAATATGGATTTAAGCATACAAGCCGAGAGAGCTCATTTGGGTGAAATCCTGTCTTTGACACGGCAGAGCTTAAAAGACCTGCCTGAACGAGCGTTAGATGAAAATACCACTTTGATTGAATGTGGCAAAGTTAATATTCCCTTGATGCCAAAAAATGGTGATGAGCAAACCTTGCTTTTATGTACTCAGATACAGGTTTTTAATGATGAATATATCAGAGAATATGACTCCGGCATCAGTCATCCACTTCCCGATCAACAGGTGTGCATTAACTTTGTGCCAAAAGACGATAGGCCGGGAGACTTGTTGCTAAAAAGTGGGGATGGGATCCAGTTTTTTTATCGGCTAAATGGGCTACCAGGTTTTTTAGCTACTTGGTGTGAAGGCGAGAACAGCGCCACATTGAAGTTGAAGGGAGCTGCTGTTTATGACTAATTTTCCATCTGGAGTGGTGAAGGTATTAGTCTTTGCGGCCAGCCCGTTAGCAGGACCAAGTATTAATATGCTGGCGCAACAAAATAAGTTGGCAGGGGTTGTATTGACAGAAGAAGTGGACGCATTTTCTTACCAATTGGAAAACTGGTTACAAGAGATGCAACTTCCTTTCTTAAGATTCAACTCTGCTCAACCAGATTTGTTATTGCAAAAGCTAATGCTGTGGGAAGTTAATTTGGCCATTAACTTTAGTTTTCCCCAGGCGCTGCCTCAGCAGCTGCTGGATATGACTGCTTTCTACAACTTCCATCCCGCGCCGTTGCCAAAATATCAAGGTCCTATGGCTTTATATTGGCAAATTCGCGATGGCCAAACACAAACGCAGCTGACGTTACAAAAAGCCAATGTTGAAAAGGGGGAAGCTGATATAGGAGCTACTCTGGATATGCCAATTCACCCTCTTGATACACTGCAATCTCTGCAAGGGAAAGTTGCTCAGCAAGTGCCGCAACTGCTCTATCAATTTATTGAAGAGTTAGTGCAAAAGGGTGAAACCTTAGTACCACAACAAGGTGAAAGGAGTCAGGCTGCCGTAGTGCAAGAAGCCGACCTTTATGTTGATTGGTTAACTATGACAAGTGAGCAAATTTGCGCGCTAGCCAGAGCAGGAAATGCGCATCTAGGAGGTTGTATTGTCAAATTGGGACAGACTCCAATTAACCTGTTACAGGCGACAGCTGTAAAGCATCCGACTTTTGGTGTGAACCCCGGCACCATATGCCATATAGGTGAGCCTCAGGGTGTGATAGTTGCAACTAAAAATGGAGCGTTAAGGCTGGATATTCTGTCAAATGCTGACGGCGTTTTTAGTGGACTGAGCTTTACTGATCGATTTGGTGTTAATGCAGGAATGGAATTTTCGTCTGTGGGTATAACAAACCAATATAAATGTATATACGGAGGATAAATAGATGCCAGTACCTTTTATAGGCGAGGTTGATTTATACGGGTTTAATTTTGTACCACAAGATTGGGCGGAATGCACCGGAGCCGTTATTCCTATAAGTCAGAATCAGGCGCTGTATTCACTACTTGGTACTATGTATGGCGGAGATGGGCGCAGTACTTTTGCCTTACCTGACTTACGGGGAAAATTGGCTGTGAGTATGGGCGAGATGCCGGGCAGTCAGTTTAACTGGAAAGTTGGCCAGAAAAGGGGATCGGAAACCCACACATTGACGGTACAAGAAATGGCTGAGCATGCGCATGTGGCTAGTTTTACCGCGAGTGGTGGCAGTGCAGTTGATATTCAGGTGTCTACTGATGCAGCTACGCAAAATGTCCCTACAGCGGGAAGTTATCTTGCGGCAAATGCTGCCCAGTCATTCTATGGAGCTAATAGCGGAACCGCTCCTGTTTCATTAGGTGGCATATCGGGAGGCGGTGGGGGGAAACCTGAAGGTACTGTTACCGTATTGCCTACTGGAAGTAATAGAGCATTTAGCATTATGGAGCCAATTCAGGTACTGAATTATTGTATTGCCATGCAGGGAATTTTCCCTTCGCGAAACTAAATAAACTAATAATTTAAGTTGTTGTATTGATGGGTATAAGCAAAGAATTAAGGAATTATTTATGTCAGATCCTTTTATTGGTGAAGTAAGGCTGTACGGTTTTAATTTTAATCCCAAGGGCTGGGCATTTTGTGCCGGTGCATTAATGTCGATCGCCCAAAATAGTACGTTATTTTCATTGTTAGGCACTATCTATGGAGGGGATGGTCGTACCACTTTCGCTTTACCCGATTTACGAGGTCGCTCGGCGATGAGTAAAGGCAGGCATCCGGGTAGTGCCTTTGATTGGCGAATTGGTACAGCTGCAGGGACGGAAAGCCATGCCTTAACTATTTCTGAAATGCCAAGTCATAGTCACACCGCCACATTTACTTCCACTGGTGGCGGAACTGCAGCTCAAGTATTGGTATCTACGGATAAAGCCACCCAAAATGCCCCGTTAGCAGGCTCTTATCTAGCGGTTAATAAAAATGGTCGGCTTGCTGGAGAGGAGATTTACCGTGAGAATGCCGGTACTGGTACGGTTGCATTGGGTGGGGTTTCCGGTGGTGGTAGTGGTGGGGGGACAGTTACTATTGGTACTACAGGAAACAATTCCCAATTTTCTATTATACAACCTGTATTGGCACTTAATTATTGTATAGCTACGATAGGTCTCTATCCGCCACGGAGTTAATTGTAATGATGGCTTGGTTGCTTACAATGGCAACCAAAAAATAACTTTGGATGGTTAAAAGTATACTAAAAATGCAACAAGTTCACTTTATTTCAGGTTTACCTCGCTCCGGCTCTACCTTATTGGCCGGCATATTGCGGCAGAATCCGGCTTTTCATGCAGCCATGTCTAGCCCTGTTGCTGGATTAATTAATAGCTGTCTGGAGCAAATAGGTGCAGGTGGAGAGTTTTATACTTTCTTCGATGAAGAGAAACGAAAGCACATGTGTCAGGCGATATTTGATGCGTATTACAAGGACAAATCCGATCATCAAATTGTATTCGATACCAATCGACTATGGACGGCGCGTTTACATCAGCTGGAAGAGTTATTTGGTGATTTTAAGGTGCTTTGTTGTGTGCGAAATCCTGCTTGGATCATGGATAGCTTTGAACAAATTTACCGTAAAAACCCCTTTGATTATAGTCGTATGTTTAATCCACAAAACAGGCAAACAGTTTATTCACGCTGTGAGTCCTTGGCCAATGGAGCTGGTGTTGTGGGAAGTGCCTGGAGTGCGCTAAAAGAAGCTTATTACGGTGACCAGTCTGAACGACTATTACTGATTGACTATGATCTTCTGGCACAACACCCTGAGCGGACGTTGGATCTTGTATATAAGTTTATTGGTTTGCCAGCCTATTCACATAACTTTGAACAGCTCGATTATCAGGAGAGTGAATTTGATCATACTCTAGGGGTGAAAGGGCTTCATAAGGTAAAACGTAAAGTAGAGTATCAACCAAGGCGAACTATACTGCCTCCGGATTTGTTTCAAAAATACAGCGAAATGGCTTTTTGGCAAGATAAGGCAGGAACCTCGGCTAGCATTATCGCCCCGAAAACAATCATTTAATTTATAAAGTACTTTCAGGCTGTGCCAGTTAGTTATAGAGCAAAATAACAAAAACAGGATTATTATGAATAGCCACCTCTTTAATGGAATAACTTCTTTATTGGTGCCTTTAGGCTTATATGCAGCCCCCCCGCAGGCATACGGAAGTTACCAGCGCAACCAGTTGAAAGCATATGTCGCAGAACCACTAAATGTTCATTTTGCAAGCGACAATAATATTGTTTCGGCTAAAAGCCCTCAATCGGTAGAAACTACTGAGTTGGTATTGGAAGCTTCAGGCTCTATTAAAGAGTTGGTGATTATAGATCAGGCTGTTCCTGATAAATCAACTTTCTATCGGCAGCAAAAGCCCGGTGTTGATATTAGAGAGATCAGCATTGACGAAGATGGGCTAGCTCAACTAAAAGTTATTCTTAATGAGTACAAAAGTTTAGAGGCTCTTCACCTTGTCTCTCACGCCGATGATGGCGTGCTTTATTTAGGTAATAGCAGTGTTACTGAGCAGCAATTAAAGAAAGAAGTTGAAACACTAGCCGCATTAGATAACGCCATGAAAGATGGTGCCGATGTACTCATCTACGGTTGTGATCTGGCCAAAACGGCAAAGGGAGAGGGTTTACTTGAACTTATATCCGGCAGTGCCAATGTTGATGTAGCTGCCTCTAGTAACAAAACCGGTAATGCTCAGCAATTGGCTGACTGGGATCTTGAAATTCAGCGAGGTGACATAAAAAGTAACCATCCCTTTAGTGAATTGGCATTAAAAGATTTTAATCACGTGCTGGCTTTTACTACAAATTATCCTGGTCATAAGTTTTGTGATACAGGCTACTGTACTACCCCTGTTAATTATGGCGATTTATCGTTAAATGCACCTTATCAAGTATCGGATTATTCGACAACGGCGCTGTATATTACGGGTGACGACGCAGAAGCAACATTTACTTTTACAATATATGACACCAATGCACTTTATAGTTTTCAGCTTGATAGTTTGTCAATGACTACCTATGGTGGTGCCGCTGCCTGTGATGTTACTATCGAAGGTTTTTATGCCTCAAACAATGCCTCAACAGGCACTAATACGACCAGTAAGACAGATGCAAATAACGGCGCACTATCTATCACAAATATAACTGGTAAAGCGATAAATAGATTCACGGTTACTGTCTGTTCTGGAGGGGCCGACAGTGGGCAGGGTAATCACGGTATATCAACTTTTACCTTATCTAATCACATGGCTCCTGCAGCGACCCCCACAATCTCTAATGTCACCTATGACTCAAGTAATGGTAACTTAGTTGTAACTGGTACTAACTTTGAGGCTAATGGTGCTGGGGCAGATATCGATGTTAGTGATCTTAGCATCACTGGCGAAGGGGGGGGCGGTTCGGCTTATACTCTGACCTCGCCCGATGTAGAAATAGATAGTGCGAACCAGTTTACAGTTGTGCTAAATACTGCCGATAAACTTAGAGTAGCTGCTTTACTTAATAAAAACAGCACCACAGCAGATGATGGCACAACATACAATCTCGCAGCCGCCGACGATTTTGTTACTAACATCACCGCTGGAGATACAGCCATTGCTACCAATGGCATTACCGTTAGTAATTACGCCAATCCAACAATTACTTCATCGACCTATGATGCCAGTACGGGGGCTTTAGTCGTAACGGGCACTGGCTTTAGTACCATTAGCGGTGCAGGTAACGATGTTGTTGCCAATACTTTTACCTTTACCGGCGATGGCGGTGATACTTATACCTTAACGGACACGCCCAATGTTGATGTGGCTAATGCGACGACCTTTACCTTTAACTTAAGTGCAACCGACAAATACCACGTTAATGGTATTTTAAACAAGAATGGCGGAAATGCAGCCAGTGGGCAGTCCTATAACTTAGCCGCTGCCGATAACTGGATGGCTGGCGGGGCGGCCAATCAAAATATCGCAGACGCAGCAGCCACTATCAACACCAGCAATGTAACGGCGCCCACTGTTACAAGTGTTGCGTACAATGCCGGAGCAGGGGCGCTAACAGTAACCGGCACCAACTTTGTTAATAAAGTCGGCGCGAATAACGATATTGATGTGACTAAATTGACCTTAACGGGGGAAGGCGGCAATGGGTACACCTTGACCTCAGGTAGCGTTGACATCACAGACGCCACCAGTTTTAGTGTCACGTTAAATGCGGCCGATAAGTTGGCGGTAAATGGCTTACTGAATAAAGACGGTACTCAGGCCGATGATGGCGCGACTAACTATAACCTCAATGCCGCTGAGGACTATATGGCCGCCGTGGACCCAGCCACGAATATTGCTGATGCCACCACCGGAATTACCGTCAGCAATGTTCAGGTGCCGAGTATTGCCTTGGCTACCTACAATGCCTCGACCGGCACCTTGGTCGTAACAGGCACTGGCTTTGCAAATAAGTTTGGTGCGGCCAATGACATTGATGTCACGAAATTAAGGTTGGATGGGGAAGGCGGTAATAGCTACACCTTAACCTCGACCAATGTTGAAATCGATTCAGAAACCCAATTTACCGTTACGTTAAATGCTTTTGACAGGCTGAATGTCAATGGTTTGTTGAATAAAGACGGGACCACTTCGGGTGATAATACCACCTACAATCTTGCCGGTGCCGAAGATTGGCAGGCCGGTGCAGCAAGCAATGCGACTATTGCCGACACCACAGGCAACGGCGTCACGACCAGTGGTACCACACTTCCAACCATCACCTCGGCCACCTATGATTATGTTTCCGGTGTGTTAGCGGTGACCGGCAGCAACATGGTTAAAAAGCCGGGTGCGACCAATGATGTCGATTTGACCAAGTTAACAGTCACTGGGCTGGGCAGTGGCACACGCACCTTGACCACAACCAATGTCGAAATTACCAGTGGAACCAGCTTTAGTGTCACGTTAAACAGTGCCGATAAAGCGGCGATCAATGCCTTATTGGATACTAATGGCACTCAATCTTCAGATGCGGTGACTTATAATTTAAATGCAGCAGAAGATTGGATGGCTGGAGCGGCTGCGTCTGCTAATGTTGTCGATGCAAGCGGTAACGGCATTACGGTCAGTAATGTTCCTGTGCCGATTATTACCTCGGCGACTTATGATTTCTCAACGGGCGTATTAACGGTCACAGGCAGTGGCTTTGAAGCGAAATCAGGTGCATCCAATGACGTGGCGGTTAATAAGCTCACCTTAACTGGCGAAGGCGGGGCAACCTATACGCTAACCACAGGTGATGTAGAAATCACCAATGCCACTTCCTTTAGCGTGACGTTAAATACAGTTGATCGCCTGTTAGTGGCGGCATTGTTAAACAAAGACGGTACGAGCGCTCAAAATGGGACCACCTTTAATCTAGCCGCTGCTGATGACTTTATCGCTAATGTGACTGTTGGGGATACAGAGGATGCGACAGGTAACGGTATCACAGTTAGTAATTATACCAATCCGGCCATCACCTCCGCCTCCTACGATGCCAGCACGGGTGATTTAGTGGTAACAGGGAGCGGGTTTAGCAGTGTTTCAGGCGCCAATAATGACGTTGTCGTTAATGCATTTACCTTTACCGGCGACGGTGGGGGAACTTATACGTTAACCAATGCAACTAATATAGACGTCACGTCAGACACTGAATTTACCATCACGTTAAGCGCAGAAGATAAGCTAAATGTAAATGGCTTGCTGGATAAAAACGGCGCTACATCTGACAGTGGTCAAGCCTACAATCTTGCTGCTGCAGAAGACTGGATGGCGGGCGCAGCGAGTAGTCTTGATATTTTGGATGGAGCGGCAACCATTAATGTCAGCAATGTAGCCATGCCCACAGTAACCTCTGCCACGTTTGATGCAAGCACAGGGGTATTAGCGGTCACAGGTGCCAACTTTAGCAAACAGCTTGGCGCAAGTAATGACGTTGATGTTAGCAAGCTAACCTTAACGGGTGAAGGTGGCAGCACTTATTCCCTGACTTCAAACAGTGTTGAGGTGACCGATGCAACCAGTTTCAGTGTGACTCTTAATGCCGCTGACAAATTGATCGTCAATGGCTTGCTCAATAAAAACGGTACCTCTGCCGATTCAGGTACAACTTATAACCTGGCACTGGCCGATAACTGGTTGAGTGGGGCAGCAGATTCGTCGGATATTGCGGACTTAACCTTAAACGGTGTGTCAGTCAGCAATGTAGCGTCGCCAACTATTACTTCTGCTACTTACGATGCGACGACAGGGGTGCTGGTTGTGACGGGAACTGAGTTGGTGCGTGCCAGCGGGGATGACATTGATGTGAGTCAGTTGTCGGTAACTGGCGACAATAATGACGTTTACACATTAACCAGTACGAATGTTGAAGTGACTTCTGATACCAGTTTCACCTTGACACTTAATGCTGCTGACAAGCTAAACGTGGATGGTTTATTCAATAAAGTGGGTACAAGCTCAGATTCAGGGACAACTTATAATCTAGCGGCAGCAGACAACTGGGCGGTGGGCGCTGCGCCTTCGGCCGATATTCAAGACGCAACAGGAAACGCGGTGACCGTCAGCAACGTTACTGTTCCGATCATTACCTCTGCTGCGTACAATTACGCTACCGGTACCTTGCAGGTAACAGGTACTCATTTCAGAAAAATAGCTGGGACTGATAATGACCTTGATGTATCTCTCTTGACGTTAACAGGAGAGGGCGGGTCAACTTACTCGCTTGCCAACACAAACGACATTGAAATCAGCTCCGCGACTCAATTCACCTTGGTGTTAGGTGAAGCGGATAAAGTCCACGTTAACGGCTTACTGAATAAAAATGGTCTGAGTGCAGATGACGCAACAGCATACAATTTAGCGGCAGCGGATAATTGGATGCCAAGTGTGTTAGCAGCAACAGACATAAGTGACGTGACCACTGCGGTGACCGTCAGTGATGTGGTGAATCCGACGATTACGTCTATTACTTATGATGCGGCCACTGGGACGGTGACGGTGACGGGCGCAAATTTTGTGTCTAAACCGGGTGCCAATAACGATATTGATTTATCTAGACTTACCTTTACCGGTGAGGGAGGTGCGACTTACACCCTAACCAGCGCTACAGATGTGGAGATTACTTCTGAGACCAGCTTTAGCTTCACCCTATCGGGAGCAGATCTAACCAATGTTAATGCTTTGCTAAACATTAATGGTGCTAGCTCTGATGGCGGTACAAGTTACAATATTGCTGCCGCAGATAACTGGATGACGGGGGCGGCCAGTAGTGCGGATATTTCTGATATTACAGGCAATACCACTACAGCGATCAACATCCCAGTGCCTACGGTAACCTCGGCAACCTACGATGCTAAATCCGGCAGTTTAGTCGTTACAGGAACTAACTTCGAAACTCAATCCGGTGCCGATAACGATGTTGATGTGTCGACGTTGACCTTTGTTGGCTTAGGAGGCGACGGTGCTAGCTATACGTTAACCGATAGCGCAGATGTTGAGCTGGATTCAGCGACTCAGTTTACCGTGATCTTATCAGATTCAGATAAAACCGCGGTGGATGCTCTGCTGGATAAAACGGGAACCATGGCGTCAGATGCTCAAACGTATAACCTATCAGCAGCAGACGACTTTATCAGCAATAAAACCGCGGGTGATACCAGTGATACAACGGGCAATACCATCACAGTGTCTAAGGTCGCACCTAAAGTATCCAGCCCAGCATCAGCCGTCATGGTTAATGCAACGACGCAAACGATAGAGGGGACCTATACCACAGATGGTGTCACGATATCCCTATTTGAAGATGCTAACAATGACGGCGTTGCTGATGGCGGCGCAGCGGTGGCAACGTCTGTTGTGGCCTCTGGAGTTTGGTCCATTGATGCCACATTAACGGATGACACCGTGTTTAACTACGTGGTGATTGCTGACTTTGGTAATGCACAAGAATCAGCGCAGATCAATGTGGCGACCATTACCGAAGACTCCACCGCACCTGAATCGCCTGTTGTGACAACTCCGGTGACCGATGTGACGGTTTCAAGCGGCACGACCAGTATTGCAGGCACTCACACGGAAAATGGGGTAACAGTGAAGCTTTACGCTGATACTGATAACAATGGTGTCGCTGATTCCAGCACGGCCCTTGCTTCTGCTAACGTAACGGCAAATGCTTGGAGCTTTGATTCCGTGCCACTCAACTCTGGCGCTAATAACTTTGTTGTTAATGCGCAAGATGTGGTTGAAAACACATCAGTAACGGTTAATGTGGCAACGGTTAGCTATATTGTGCCAACGCCAACGCCAACACCAAGTCCGACTCCGGTGATCACGCCGCCGACGCCTGTTCCAACGCCAGATCCAACGTTAGCACCGACTCCAGAGCCAACGCCAGAACCAACGTTAGCACCGACGTCAGAGCCAACGGTAGCACCAACGTCAGAGCCAACGTTAGCACCGACGTCAGAGCCAACGGTAGCACCAACGTCAGAGCCAACGGTAGCACCAACGTCAGAGCCAACGTTAGCACCGACGTCAGAGCCGACACTAGCCCCGACGCCAGAGCCAACGGCAGAACCAGAGCCAACCATTGAGCCCGTTGATGACTTTTTTGTCGACAATAACGCTTCAGTAGATTCCGATGAAACGGAGAGGGTTATTACGGTGCCAGCCACTGATAATCAGAACGGCAACGGTGTTGCTGCTGAAATCAGTACTGACGCGTCACTCATCCCTGTTCGAATTGTTGAGCAAGATAAAGTCAGCCTTGAGGTTGTGGTGACCAATAATCAGGGTGAAACCAACTCATTAAGTTCGAGTATTACAAATACCGGTGAGGTCGGAGGTGAAGTTTCGGCTAACGGTCAAACGACCAGCTTTAAATCTGAGATCATAGATACTCAGGCCAAAATGCTGGCAGATGGCACCCTATCAACCACCACCAAAGCCGAGTCAGAAGTGGAGGGCGAAACAAAACAAACGGTGATCACAAGTTCACTAAGTAGTGGCGAAGCGAAAGTTCAGGTGGCAAGCCCTGAGGGTGAAGTGAGTAAGCTGAATGTTGCTTTGGCAAACAGTCAGCTTGCTATTTCCAAGCAAGGTAACACCGAGTTGCAATCTCAGCTGCCTAATGGACTGCCAATCACGGCGACAGTAGATGTGACAGGTCAAAGCCGGGTGACCATTGGCTCAGGAGAAGAGCAAAGTCAAGTTGAGGTGAAGCAAGCAGGGGGGAGCTTAGACGTTGCAGCCAATGGTGAGGTCATCATTACCTCGAAGCAAAATTCTGTATCAGGCAGCTTTACCTTTAACGGTGAGCAAAGAGAACTGCCTGAAAACAGTACCACTCGCGTCAAAATCGAGGTTGCGTCAGACAACAGCGTGCGCGTACTCTTCCAGCTATTAGACTCGGATACCGTTATAGAAGAAGCAGAGCCTATCACCGACTTGTACTATCAAGCAGGTGCTAAGGTCGCGGTGGCATCTGAGCAAGGCGAACTCGTGATTACCATAACCACAGACATCAATCAGAAGTTGATATTTTAAGGAATAATATATGATTAACTTTAAACTCATATTCATTGGTGCCTTGGTTTTGTTGCTGGGGGCTTGTCGGGGCTCTGGCGGTAGCTCAACGGCTCCAACCCCTGAGCCTTCAGTGCCGCCAACATCAGAACCGACGGCAGAGCCAACCCCGCTGCCGACGGCTGAGCCAGTACCTGAGGTACAAATTAAGCGTGTAGGAGATTGCTTTACCGTCACTAAAAACGATGAAGTTGAGCCTTTGGAAGCAGAGACCCAAATCAGTTTGAGATACACAGTGGATGGTTCTAAGCAGATTTGCGTCACGGCGGGGAGCATGAGCTACACCAAAGCGGTATAGCCTTAAGACAAACAAAGCCGATTAAAAACGTTGAGTAAATTTGCTCAACGTTTTTATTTATAGCGCTAGATATTTTTCGGTTATTACTGCAAGGCGTTTAAATTAGTACAAGTTATTTGGTAGTCCACGTAGTGGCATGCGGCCATTTTATACGGGATTTCAAGCGTGATAAACACGGCAGAGTGGGTATATTAAATCATCGGATGCCTCAAATTCGCTATGAATGTGCGATCACCGTGGTAGATGATGTTCCACTCAAACCAAGATGTTGGTGGCAGACTAACCCAAGGGCATTAGCCCGAGGGTAACCCGAGGATATGTGCTATTTGGATAGGACAAGCATTGAAAAATGAGAACTTTAATCGAACAAGAAATTGCCTTACACCAATACGACACGCGACAAAATAAGGCTGAAATTGAACGTTTGCTCCACCCTGATTTTAAAGAAGTAGGGGAGTCGGGAACCAGTTATGATTACCAGAGTATCATTGCAATGATGGCGGCGGAGCGGCGATCTGATGGTTATGTGCATTCTCAAGGTTTTCAATGCATTGCTTTAGCGCCTTCGGTGCAGATGTTGCTGTATCAAACGGTTTGGGTTGATGTGCTTGGCAATCAAAGCCATTTTGCCAAGCGTTCTTCGATATGGGTGTTAGTCGGTGATCGTTGGCAAATGCAATACCATCAAGGCACCGCATGCGGCGATTTTATGTTGGAATAAAGATCACCTTACAATTGAGTTGCAGCGAAGCGCTCTGACTTTCTTTCTCTGCCACTTAAAGCGCCGAGTCCCTATACGGATGCTCTTCAAACCAATTCTCCAAAAACGCTATGAAATACTTGACCTTAGGTGGTGTGTATTGGCGCACAGGGTAGAGGGCGAATAGGGTCATGGAGGGTTTGCTGGCATCATTGAGGATTTCGACCACCTCACCTGCTTGCAGGGCGGGGTAACAAATAAACCTAGGGATATAGCCGATCCCTAGCCCTTGCTTGACCATTTCCAACAAAAATACCGAGCTGTTGGCTTTTAGAGGGCCGGCGATAGGAATGGGGGCATCGCCTACCGGCCAGAGGTGTTTATGGCGAAAATAACTGTATTCAAAACAAGGATGTTGCTGCAAATCTTGTGGCGTCTGGATATCGGGATGAGCGGCTAAATAAGTTGGGGCTGCGCAAATACTGTAACTGAACTCGGTAATTTTTTTGCCGACATAGGCAGAGTCAAACTCGCGGCTGGCTACTCTCAAGCCAAGGTCAAAATTATGCTCAAGTAAATCCTGCGCCATATCGCTGAGCTCTATGTCTAATTCTATTTCTGGATATTGTCGCATAAACGCCGCCAAGGCGGGTGCGAGCACGGTGGAGCCAAGCGCCATCGGCACGTTAATGCGCAATCGCCCCTTAGCAGAGTGTTGCGAGGCTTGCAGTTGCACTTCGGTGTCTTCAAGGCGTTTTAAAATCTCGCGACAGCGCTCAAGGTATTCTTCACCCAATTCAGTCATTTGTAAGCGGCGTGTCGAACGTTGTAACAAGCGTACCCCTAGGCTTTGTTCAAGCTGGCTAATTTGCTTGCTAATCATTGATTTACTACTGCCACATTGCTCGGCCACGCGGGAAAAACTGCCCAGTTCAACCACGCGAACATAAAGCTGCATCGCTTTTAACTTATCCATGTTGATTGTTTCCATTTGGGAATAAGACTTGACTCACTGTAGCTATATATCACTTCAATGGCGCCATTTATAGTGTATTTAAATCAATCACACAGCAAAACAGAGGTTAACCATGTACACACTCTATTTTTCACCCGGCGCTTGTTCTCTGGCTACTCAGGTTATTTTGCGCGAGCTAAACCAGCCTTTTACCTTAATCAATCGCAGCCATGTTACTGATTTTCAAGCGATCAACCCCGTTGGCGCCGTGCCCGCACTGGGTCATGACGATCAGGTGATCACCGAAGGCGCGGCGATTATTTTGCATCTACTGCAAAACCATCCCAGCGACTTATTACCGCAAGATGCCACTGCCAAGCAAGCCGCCATTGAGCAGTTATTATTTGCCAATGCGACCGTGCATCCGGCGTACAGCAAGTTGTTTTTTCTAGCCGCAGCCTTACCCGAAGGCGAAGCGCAAAGCACGGCTCTGCAGGCCGCAGCGGAGGGGATCAATAAGCTATGGGCTCTGGTTGAGCGCAACTTACAACATCAACCTTACCTTGCTGGCGAGTGCCTGACGCCAGCGGACATACTGCTAAGCGTGTATGAAACGTGGGGCCAATATTTCAATGTAGACATTCAAATTGGGCCAAAAACCCAAGCGCTCTTGCAGCAAGTGCGTCAACGCAGCAGTTATATCGCTGCCCTTGCAGCTGAACAAGAGGCTGCTTGATGATGGCAGACACTTATTCTGATTCTGCCATCATCGAAGCCATGATTACTAACTATTTTAAGGGCTTACATAGCGCAGATACCGAGCTGCTAGACAGCTTGTTTGATGACAATGTCACCCTATTTGCACCGGGCATTCGTCGCAGTAAGGTGCAGTGGCTTGAGTTGGTCGCTAGTCGCCCCGTGCCGCAGGAACTGGGCCATCCATTTAGCTATCAAATCTTGTCAATTGAGCTTAGTGGTGAGCAAGCCTTTGCCAAGCTAAGTTGCCCGCTGCTTGGCGAGCAGTACCTAGATTTTTTAGGCTTTTTACGTGAACAAGGGCAATGGAAAATTGTTTCCAAACAGTATGCCAATAACCCATTTTGTCCAGCTAAACAGTAAGGAAAGACGATGCCATATGTAAATATTAAAGTGACCAAAGAGGGCGTGAGTGCGGCGCAAAAGCAGCAGCTAATTGCTGGCACCACTGAGCTGCTGGTAAAAGTGCTCAATAAAGATCCCGCTACTACCTTTGTGCTTATCGAAGAGGTCGATACCGATAACTGGGGAGTCGGCTATGAATCCGTCACCACCCTGCGCCAGCAAGCGGGTAGTTAGAAATTTTAGCTAAAATCGAGCCAACCCAGACCCAATTTTAGGGCTCGGTTGGCTTTTGGCATTATTGAGAGGTCAAAGCTTGGCTTTGTTCATGTTGGCTAGTTTATTGATATATAATCGCAAATTAAAAGTTAGAAAGTAATTTATGCTTAGGTTGCTATATTGAATTATTAAAAGTACAGCGCTGTTATGTATGAAGGGAGAACGTGTTTAAAAGTAAAGGTGTTTTCATGTGGGAAGAATATGAAGAAGCTCTTTTTCAAGGGGTATTTGAATCGATAAAGAGATTCTCCAATCAAAGTCATGATGATACGTTCTATGCCATGTGTATAGATACGAATGCTGAATATGGGCAGGTTTTACTTCACTTTAACTCAATAGAGTCTCTGGATGCATCAGATGGTGATGCACGATGGGATGTTGGTGGCTGGGAGAAATACTTCGACATTATCGATGAGTTGGAGCAGGACGATAGATTCTTTAGCGATATTTGGTCGGTTCATGAAAAGGACATTTTAGACAAAATGATGCGGATTGAAGACGAATGGGATCATGGAGAATGGCCAATAGAAGATTTCATGATTATGGCTTCTAAAGTAGGAAATCGACTAGCTGCTAGCGATGTATTTAGAAATCTTAAAGTAACGAGTGATTTCAAGGTTGTTGTGGTCAATCATGATGAAGAAATCGAAGAAGGCATCCTCAGGATGCAGAAAGTGGCCAATGCATAACGCTAATATAACCACCCACAACAAAGCAAGGTGATGCCGATGTTCATGCGGATCTAGAAAACACGGCATTAAGAAGCAGGAGCAGACATCAAACTAACCACGAGCAAAACATGACCCTATCCTTTACCACCTCACGGCTAAACGTGGTTGAAGTTGACGCGCATATGCCGAGCGACGAGCGCGCGCAATTGTTGGCTTGTGTCCCCCAAATTTTAACACCTACCGTAGTTGCTGCGTTGCCGCCTTATTTTCATGACGTTAATTCATTAGCGGCGGCTGAGGTTTGGCTGGAGCAGATGTTGGCGCAAAGCCGCTTACTGCGGGTGCAAACTAATGTTAATGAGGTGATTGGCTTTTTATTTATTCATATGGCGGATAACGTGGCGCATATCGGCTATGTGTTAGGGCAAGCGAGCTGGGGTAAAGGGCTAGCCACTGAATTGCTACAAGGCTTGATGATTGAAGCGCGAAAAACCCCTTGGCACAAGTTGGTTGGTGGCGTTGACCAAGGCAATCTAGCTTCGACTAAGCTGTTAAAAAAATTAGGCTTTGTAGCACAAGAGGCCGATGATAATGGCGTGATCATGTTTGAGTATGTTTTACCCTAATGATGACAACACAGCAGGCGAAAACAAACGTGAAATTGGAACACCTAACCCCACAAGATGTAGAGGCATTGGCTGCACTGAGGAGGTTGCCTATGGGGGAGAGTTTTGAAGCAATAGGGCAGTTCGAGGTGAACCTGTCTTTGACGCAGGGTAATTTTACAAGCTAGGCAGTGGTCTGTGCCACTGCCAATGCCTTGGTGTGATTACTGCTCAAATACGTGCATGTAGCCGTCTAAATCCGGTACAAATACCTTACCGTGCTTCACTTCTACCGTGCCATACACACCGCCGTGAACGATGTCTTTATAAGGCTGTTTGCTGGCGTCTGGCTGGTATTGCCATAACTGCTCTCCGGTTTCGGCATCCACAGCATAAAAGCCGCGGTTGACCGGGGTCCAATATTCATCCGCGCCTGTTGCGCCAATATAAACCACTCCATCTTCCAGTTTTGGTGTGCCCCATGACCAGCCCTTAGTGTCAAAGCTCCAGATCTCTTGGCCTGAGTCGGCGTCAAACTTGATCAGACGTTTTGAATCTGAGCTGGCAATGTAAAAGACATCATCGTTTTCGCCTTCAATGGCCGAAGACTCTATCCATGACCAATCTTGGAACGGATAATCCCAACTCACGGCGCCCGTGGCGGCATCTAATGCGTAGAGGTGGGCATCGCGAGAGCCAATGATCACCTTGTCGTCGATAACCAGGGGATCGGACACGATCGGCGCGCCACTGGTATGGGACCAGATTAGCTCACCTGTGTGCTTATTGAGGCCATAGGTTTTACCATCCCAAGAGCTGATGTAGACCATATTGCCTTCAACATCCGCGGTAGAGCGAATGCTGCCACCGGTTTTAAATTTCCATACCAGCTCACCCGTTCTGGCATTAAAGGCGTAAAAATGTTGGTCGGCGCTACCCACATAGACCAAGTTGCCATTAGTTACCGGTGAGGACTTAGTGTAATCAAAATCCCATGGCGGCTGGTTGGCGGGTAAGTTGCGGATGGCATCGCCGTCATGGAGATCTTGTTTCCACAATAGCTGGCCGCTCCAGCGATTAATGGCATACAAAAAGCCATCGTCACTGGTGATATACACTTTGTGATGATGAAACGCAGGGGTTGAGCGAACCATGCCATCGGTTTTGAATTTCCACTTTAGCTTAGTGCGCTCGGTATCCATGGCATAGAAATAACCATCGTCACTGCCAAAGAAGGCGATTTGCTGGTTAACCTTAATCGATGACCAGATTTGCCCTTGTGTTTTA
Source organism: Motilimonas eburnea (assembly GCF_021295345.1). Taxonomy (GTDB): domain Bacteria; phylum Pseudomonadota; class Gammaproteobacteria; order Enterobacterales; family CBDFNC01; genus Motilimonas; species Motilimonas eburnea. The sequence goes on along the minus strand of NZ_JAIMJB010000005.1, from coordinate 175,785 downwards.
AAGCTCCATAAATAGTCGCCACTTGCGGCTTGAGCTAAGGTCGTTGTTCCTAAAGCGCCGGCAACAAGAGCGGAGATAAGTGAGGTTTTCATTAGGCTGTGCATATACAGATTCCTTTTTAGTTGATTAAGCAGACGCCCTGTCTGCGTTAAGCTCAAGCTAATAAAGTTCTGTCAGTTACGTCCTGAAAAGCGTCTTAAACTTTCTTAAATGTTTTTAATATATTGATTTAAATGCTTTTAATTTCCAGTCCAAGTTCAGCAACCAGTTGCTTAAATTCGGTCATCGAGTGCAAGGCTTGATACTTAGGATCGATGGCAATCCACAATAGCTCGATTTTATGTTCCGTATTGGCTTGCTTTAACCAATCGATCGCAGCCTGATAATCGCCTGCGCCAATGGCATAGCGGGCGAGGGAAACCGGTGGATAATATTGGCCTATGCTAAGGTGTTTTTTATCTTCAAAGGCCAGCCAATGATAAGCTGCTTTAAGCCCGCCTTGCTGAAATGCCGTGTTTACTTGTGTCAAATCTTCTGCCGGATAACCCGCTTCTTGCATTAGCCAGTGTAGCTCGGTAAATGCGGTGGTTTCATCACCTGTTAATTCAGCAATGGCTTGGCGCGAAACATGAAAGTAGAAATTATCTTGATTGAGCTGACTGATTTTGTCTAATTCTTGCTCTGCCCGTGGGTAGTCTCGGCTCATGGTATAAATCCATGCCGCGGTTTCTTTCGAGTAGGCTTCGGGATAAAGATCAACATAAGCATTGAGCTGATCTTTAGCACCTGCTATGTCGCCCAAGGCCAACAAAAACTGGCTGTAATAATAATGAGAGGTGGCATCTGGCAAAGATAATTCAAAGTGCTGTTTGGCTTTGTTGTGGTCTTTAAAGAGTAAGAAGTATAAGTTTGCCAGCCTTTGTTGGGCCCATTTATCCGTGTCGTCATAAGCTAAAGCCCTGAGTAACATGGCTTCGATTTGCGTTTTATTGGCAACCAGTTCGGCATCATTTTGATGGATCTTGTGCATTTTAGCACTGGCTAACTGCACATAAGCTGGGCCAAATTCGGGCTCGATGCTGATGATTTCCTGCAGTAATGAGATGGCCTCGGGATAGTGCTCGGGTGTTTGCATTAGTAGGTATTTGGCTCGCTGGAAATTTTCTAGCTGGGTACCGCTAAGTTCGGGTTTACTGGGTGTTGGCCAGAGACTTAGGCCAATTACCATGGCAAAAGTGACAGCGAACAGTGCAGAGATAGTAAGTATCTTTCGAGGCTTTACTTGTTCTTTAATGGATTGGCTGCATATTTCAACCTCGGCAATCAGGCGATAGCCTTTACCGGGCAGGGTTTTAATATACTCAGGGGAGCGCGCTTTATCACCAAGGGCTTTACGTAATCCGTTTATGGCAACGTATATCACGTCTTCGGTGACCACTTTGCCCGCCCAAACATGGTCAAAAATGTCGTTTTTACTGATGTCTTCACCGGCTCGACTGGCCAGGTAATTGAGTAGTTCAAATTGCTTTTGATCTAACCTGACTTCTTGGTCGGTGGATTTAATGCTGTTGGTATTTGGCAGCAACTGCCAGCGTCCTACCTGATACATTATTTCTTCCTTGTGTACGGACGTTGTTCTCCAATGCGTCAGCATTATACCGAGTTAGTCAGTGTTTAGTCTGATAGCAAAGAATGGGTCGAGGAGTTTGTGATGTCGATCTTGCCATGGCTAAAGCCATCGGTTTGTTGCTTACTGTGCTTTGTTTGCCTCATTACAATTGGTTAAGTCATGATAATGCGCTGTTTTACTTTCTGTTGATTTCCCTATGGGCCGCCTATATGGTGGTTATCGCTTTCGTTAACAACAAATTGCGATGTGTAAGGCCAAAGGGAGAAACCAGATGGAATTAGATATTTATGTCATTGATGCATTTGCTGATCAGCAATTTAAGGGTAATTCTGCCGCCGTGGTGCCGGTTGAGCAGTGGCCAAGCGATGCCTTGATGCAAAATATTGCTGCGGAGAATAACCTATCGGAAACCGCCTATATCAAGCATATTGCTGATAACACTTATGAAATTAGATGGTTTTCGCCGCTCACCGAAATAGATTTTTGTGGCCATGCGACGCTGGCTTCGGCTTATGTGCTGTTTCATGAACTGGGTGTGAGCAAGGAAATTACCTTTTCGACCCTTAAGGTGGGTAGCCTTAAGGTGACGCTCAATGCGCAAAACGACATCGAAATGGTATTCCCGAATCAAGCGCCCGAAGCGGTTGTGGATGTGCCCGCTCAGTTGGTTGAGGGGTTATCCATTGTGCCCGTGAATGTGTTGCGTAATCGCCAAGCGTATTTTGCCGTGCTCAGTGATGAGCAAGCGGTGCGTGAGGTTAAGTACGACTCAAGTTTGTTAAAGCAGTTGGCGCCCTATGATGTGGTGGTGACGGCTGCGGCAGCTGAGCAATATGATTTTGTTTCACGTTACTTTTGGCCTGCCAATGGCGGTGATGAAGACCCAGTAACCGGCTCTATTCACTCGGGGCTTGCGCCTTATTGGGCGGGCCAGCTTGGTAAGGATAACTTGCTCGCTTATCAAGCCTCTGCCCGTGGCGGCTTACTTAACTGCAAGGTGATGGGCGATAAAGTGGTGATATCAGGTAAGGGCGTGTTGTACCTTAAAGGCAAAATATTCGTCTCACAAGGCTAGGATTGAGTTGAGCAGATGAAGTTATCCAAGACTTATGTCGCCGCATTCATTTTTTCTGCGACGCAGGCGTATGCGGCCTACTTGTTACATAACGACATGGTTACATGGGAGCCGCTACAATGGCTTATCTCTGTGGTGTATTTCCCTTTGTATCTTATCTTGTTGATGATAAGTGCCTTAATGGAAACGGTTTTTGGCTTGATCTTATATAGAAGCAGCGTGTTTTTGCCTTATCTTGATGATGTGATGTGGCTGGTCGGCGCGGTTATTTTGCTACCGATCAATGGCTGGTTGGTGAATCAATGGATGAGAAAGAAGCAGAGCATATAGCCGCATGTCTCGATGGCTACTCATACCTTGCTTGTTCGAGGGCTTCACTTAAGTGCTGGCTCAAGAATTGCCATACTTCATTGACTGCTCGGCTGCGGGCCTCCTTAGCTAAACAAACCAAGTGGATCGGCGCGGCGTCGGGGTGGTGCCATTGGCTTAATATTGGCACTAATTTCCCCGCTTTTAATTCGGGCTGAATTAACAAGGGATCGACACGAATCACCCCCATGCCCATGCATGCTAGCTCAACCAAAGTGCGACCATCATCTGACGCGGCGCTAGGGATAATATGTAGGCTTTCGACCTCACCGCTGGGTGCGCGAAAATGCCAATGGTCCATGGCCAATTTTTGATGGCGAAAGATCAGGCATTGATGGGCGTGAAGATCACTCGGTTGCGCTAGTGTGGGGGCTTGTTGTAGGTAGTCTGGACTGGCGAAACAAGCCCAAGACTTAGTGCCAACTTGGCGAGCGACTAAAGACGAGTCGGGTAGTTGCCCAACTCTTAGGGCTATGTCTATGCCCAGCTCAATCAGGTCGACCACGCGATCATCTAAATTGATTTCAATAACAATGTCGGGATAAAGCCGTTTGAGTTTAGGCAGCAGTGGCAGTAAGTAACGTTGACCTATGATGGTTGAACTGCTGATCTTAACGCGACCGCTGGGCTTGGCTTGGGCTTGCTCGGTGAGTTTCGCGGTATTACTGAGCATCTCGGTGAGCGAATCGGTAATGATCAGTAATTGTTGGCCAGCTTCGGTTAGATTTAACTGCCGAGTGCTGCGTTGCAACAGGCGCAGGCCTAAATGCTGTTCAAGCTGGGCGATTTTTTTACTGACCGAAGATCGCGGTAGCTGCAGTGCATCGGCGGTGGCCTGAAAGCTGCCAAGTTGGGTGACACGACGAAACAAGTATAAATTAGGCAGTTGTAAGTGCAGGGTGGTTGCATCTAAATTCATTTTCGTTCCTTTATGGCAACAATATGTTTCTTTATTGGTGTCTTATTTGCACCTATTCTCCAGCGTATGCTCTCTAGGGTCAACTAATCAAACAGGAGAGCAAATATGTCAGCACAATTTCAGGGTAAAGCGATCTTGATCACCGGCGCCACCGCAGGGATAGGGTTAGCCGCGGCGCAATCTTTAATCGAGCAGGGCGCGAGCCTAGTGATTACCGGGCGGGATCAGGGGCGTTTGCAGCAAGCAACCCAAAGGCTAGAAGCCTTAGCCGTGCAACCCCATAAGCAAAGTGTTATTGGCGTGTTGTGTGATAGTGCCAATGTCGAACAAATTCAGCAAATGGCGGCGCAATTACAACGCGATCAAATCAAACTAGATGGGGTGCTACTCAATGCCGGGGTGTTTTACCCTGAGGCATTTGAGCAAACCAGTTTAGAAAATATCACCACCACCATGGCGGTGAATTTCACCGGCCCGGCTGTTACCTTGCAAGCCTTGTTACCTTGTTTAAATCAGCCGGCCAGCGTGGTGTTTGTGTCGAGTGTGGCGGTGTTAAAGGCGTTTGCGACGGCGGGCGTTTACAGTGCGAGTAAGGCGGCCTTTGAGGGGCTGGCTCGTGTGTTGAATGTCGAGCTGGCCGAGCGAGGCGTTCGCATTAATACGATTCGACCCGGCGTAACGGCTACGGAAATCCAAGCTAAGGCGGGCATGGATGAAGCGAGCATAGCGGCATTTTTTGCATCCTTGAGTAGTATTCCCGTGGGCAGAGTGTTAGAACCAAGAGATTTAGTGCCTGCGATCGATTACTTGTTGTCTGATAGCAGTATTGGCTTGCGTAATGCGCATATCGATATTGACGGCGGTTTTGGCCTGTAACCGCCATCGCATCACGTAAAAGACGGCCCTAGCTAGCGAAAGCGTCAATAATGGCCTCAAGATCACTGTGGCGATTGAGGTAATGTGGCGTGCCATCGGCTAGGGTTAGCTCGCGCACAAAGTGACCCGTTTCGGGGTCAAAAGCGGCGCGGTAAGCTGAATCATTTACGCCATTATGCTCGGTGAGCAGGTAACAGCTCTTCCATTTCTTACCCGAGGTATCAAGGCTGAGTTCGATCAAGCTAGGCTGAATTCGGTGTTCGATAAAACACTGTAAATCCGTGGCGTCGATATGGTTTAAGCCTTGCAGCTCCTCATCTATTAGCGCGTCAATCTGCTGCTCTATCATCACCGGTTCCCCTTGTTGCTTTGATTGGTATTAACTACAACGCGACATTTACGCAGCAAGCATAGCCGAACTAGGGTCATTACAACATGGGCTGATTCACAAAAAGAAGCAGGTTGTGGCCATGATTTATTTCGCCAAACTGACGGTGTAGTCATTGCCATTATCTTGGCCCTTGATTTGGGCAAAGAAGCTGACATCTTGGTTGGATTTTGCCAACCATAAGTGCAGGCTGGATTTGTCTTCAAGGGTTAACTGATAGTGATAGCTGGGTATCTCACCAGCATGGGTGACTAAGATTTCCTCGCCCATGAATTGACTGGTTGCATGAAACAGCAGCATGTTTTCTGTATCAAACACTGTCAGTTGCTTAGGTAAAGTATAACCGTGTTGCTGCCAGTACAGTGGCAAGGCGGCGAAGCTGGTATCAAAATCGGTCTTGGATAAACGGCTGTTATTCATGGCGTTGTTTTCGTCAGTCAAGAGCACCTCACCTAAGGTGATCACATGTCCCGCATTGGGAACCATCTGGATCACTGCTTGTTTTACTAGGTCGGTCAACTCGGCTATTTCTTGTTGGCCTAGCGTGGGAAGCTGCGATCCCATGGTAAGGTATTCATTGTTTTTCAGTTCAATCTTGGTCCAGTGGGTGTTGTCATCTTGATTGAGCAAATTGTCGGCTTGAATTAAGGTGCCATCCATTAAATGGGTTTCTGATAAGCGGCTTTGTAATTGGGTATCACCCCAAAAACTTGAAATGGTTAGCTGTGACTGACTCTCGAACAAGTAGCGATCGTTATTAACTTGATAGGCGATTTGCATACTGCCGACAGGGGCTTTATCAAACATAATTTGATAGTGCCATTGGCCTGACTTGGCCGGTACTGTCGATTCTGCTTGGCTTTGGCTACTGCCTACTAGCAGCATGAGGGTTAAGATAAGACTCAGCTTATGAGTGTGGAAGTTGTGATGGCGGGTGGCTTTGCTGTGCATGGTTATTAGTCCGCTGGTTTGGTTGTGAGCTTAGCTTGCCAGCGCCACCTTGATTAAACGTGTCCTCAATTGCGCATTGTGTTCTTGTCTTTCTTAAGCCGGATCTAAGGTCAGCACTAAACGCTTGGCTCCCGGCTTAAGGTTAGGGGAGCGATGGGCTACGCCTTTGGCCTCGTTATCGGGCCAGGCTTCGCCTTTGAGTAATAACACCTCGCCAACTTGGGCGGTATAAATATCCGTGGGATACTGAAATAAACCGGACTCCTCATCGGCTTTGCCTTGGTTGCCCCAGCCTAATTTGCTGCGATCTAAACTGGCATTATCTAACCACTGGGTGCCGATTTCGCTATAGCTCGTCACCAAGCGGCACATAACCTTGTCGGTGTGAAAGCGCGGACACATGGCAGAGCTTAAGGTGGTTAGGCGCACGCCTACATGTTCGCAATCCATCAAGCAGCTAAACATATCCACCAATAATGCCACATCGGTGCAAAGCTGCTGTTTGCCTACGCCATTGGGTAATTGCTCGGCAAGGACTTGGACCACCTCAGTTGGGCTTAAGGTTCTGGCAAAGTTTAACGGGTTTTGCTGTAACCAATTTACATAACGAGTTAGTTCGGCAGGTAATGGACGTTGCCAATTGACCAAGTTGAACTCGGGTTTAAAGATGTCAGTTAATACCTCGGGATCAGCACCTAGAGTAAAACTGGTTGGGCTTGAAGCGGCATAAGTCGATAGGGGCGCAAGCATATTATGACTCACTTTGCGGGGTTGCTGGAGAGACTGATGTGGCGATGGCGTTAGCTAAGTAGCTACGAGTCAGGTGCATACTGAGAATATGCGCCAAGATCAAGCTGATTGAGCCCATTAGAGTAAAAGCGACCTCCATCGGTCCATGGACAAATGCCCCTGCAAGTAACGTGATGGCACCAACGAGAGCAAGACTAAGCAAGGCTTTGTTACGCGATTGTCGCCAAGTTTTAGGCAAGCTCCATGCGGCCATCGCTAAAGCAAGCACCAGTAAAACCCGATGAGGCCACTCAGAAGCTAAAGCAAAGCCAAATATCTCTGCTCCCATTAATAAGATAACGACGGGGGTAAGCAAACAATGGCCCAAGCAAAGCCCGGAAAAGATCATGCCTAACTTATCGGCAAATGGTTGAGTGGGGGTGTTGGCGGTTGCCATAATCATCCTTGTTTAAGTTATGTTATATTATAACAATACTATTGTGTTTGATATTCATTATCAAGTAGTGGAGTGAAGAGATAGGTGGGATTTATCAGGATTGTTGGTTATGACGTTGCCATTGAGTAAGGTTGGCTCGCATAAAGCCGTCGACTGCAGTGGCTACCTTTTCTACTAGCTCTATACCAGCAGGGTTGCCTGATATCACAAATTTCTCGGTATCATCGTGCCAGGCTTTGTCTACACCAGTAACAGACAATAGGGCATGATGAATGGCATGACTTAGGTTAGATGCCCACGGCTCTTCACGAATCAATTCTCCGGCCGAAAAGATCACTTGCCACGGGGTGGCGTCGTCATCAAGGCGTATGGCATAAACCGCAAACAGATCTTGATGCTCGCGCTCACACACCCTTGCCCATTGTTCGACAATTTCTGTGTCTGCTGCATCGAGCTCGTTGACAATCACGCTTGCAGGATATTCAGGTGTGCGTTTTTTATCTCGTCTGAGTATGGTAAGTAGTGATCTCAACATCTCTTTAGCTTTCTCATTGCTAGACTCAAATGACTTGGATCCTAACTCAGTTAGTGACCGATTTTTTTGTTGCTAACTCTCTCAATAATAAAAACAAAGGCAGCCCACAAGACACTCCGACAGTGAGAGTGCCGAAGACAGCCAGGGGCCAATACTTAATCTGATGCTTGCGGCTTTCTGTCACAATAAACACCAACAACACGATTCCTGCGATGATGACATCAAGCCAAGCCAATAAACTGATGGGATTGGCCATTGCGTGTGAAACAAGTAAGGGGAGATCCACTCCGTGGTCCATCAGCCAAGGTATCAGTGCGCCGTAGGGAAGCGCAATACCGAGCAAGGTGAATGTTGCATAAAAAATAACCATGGTGTTTTCCTTAGTGAATTTATCAAGACGATTAGCGACTTAACTCAGATAGTGCAGCCAGAGCGGCCTCTGCTTGGTCGGCAGGTACAAAAATATGATCGTGATAATAGGCGGCAATGACGTTTGCACTGATGCCTTTGTTTGCCAACTGGCCGGATACGGCAGCGGTTAGCCCTACCGCCTCAAGACTTGAATGAACCGTGAGGGTGATCTGTTTAAACCTGCCATCAAAGGGGATCCCGGCTTGTTCGGCCGATGTTTTTTCCAGCACTAAGGTTAAGCCTTCTGCCTCAATAAAGGTGGCGATGGGGTTGAGGGTTAAATGTTGCGATAATTCTCCAGAGACATGACAAAAAACAAATTCACTGGGTTGCAATTCAGGCTGCATGGAGCTTAGTAGTTCGGTTAGATCCGTTATTCCTGTCATCTGGGCTGTCCTTAGGTATAAAGCGAGTAAGTTATCATCAAGGTCTTAGATAAAAGTATTTTTCATCAAGGGCATAAACAAAGACTTGGTGCTCCTTGTCTTCGTTATCTATGGCTGTGGTGAGTTGCCTAACATAGCCTTCTCCTTCAAATTCATCGAGGGCGGGCCAAGCTTGTTCCAACGCTTCACTGAATACGATCATGCCTTCAATGGATTGAGTAGGCTGAGATAAATCCACCACCTTAAAGCCGGAAGTAGGGCCTAAGCCGGTTTCATAAAGGGTGGCTTGGATGTGGGCGCTGCGCCAATCGCCATTGAGGTCTTTAAGATAGTGGTGATTAATCTCATTGGGCCGCAAGGTGCCATAAACAAATAAACCGAGCATAGATTCAATTGGTCAACTTAACCTAAATGGGGGGGCATTGTGGCAAAGTCTATCCGTCTTGACCAGTTATGGCGCTTTCAATCAACAGCTTTACTATTATCTCATTTGTTAATATTGATAATTATTGCTATTTAGCGTTGCTAATACTTTGATGCTTTGTTAGCTTGTTGTTTTATTTCTAAGCTATTGATTTATTTTGAGTGATAGTTTGGTTTTTTCAATGGTTAGCTAGGTCTAAGCATTAAATAGTTGAGACTAAATTTATGGTAATGCACATTCCTTTAAAATCTTCTTCTCTTTTATTGTTATGTGCTGTTGCGCTGGCGGGGTGTGGCGGCGGCTCAGCAAGCAAGCTGGTGGATGACCTTGTTGATGCCGAAAAACAACGTATTACGGGCCAAATTCAAGGGTTGGTTGAGCCCATTACAATAGAAGTACTTGGCCAGCAAGTGACCCTAGATACCGATGGCAGTTTTGATTTGGATGTGGATGCCAACAGCGCTCCTTTTAGCGCGCAGTTGGTTGAGCAGGGCGAGCAAGTTTGTTTATTAAGCCCAGTTGAAACTGACAAGCTATTACCGTCGCTTCGTGTTAACTGCGCAGCCAAGCTTCCTTTAGCGGATGCTATCGCTAAAGTACCCAACGAAAACTTAAGGCAGTGTTTAACCACCAACCTGACCCAAACTTACGCCCATGAAGTCACAGAGGTTAAGTGTAATCAATACCTTATCGATAGTGTGACGGGGTTGGATGACTTTATTGCGTTAGCGAGTTTGACCTTGGCTCACAATCGCCTGACGACGGTGGATTTATCTGCTAATTGGTCGCTAACAGAGCTCACGATTCAAAATAATCAGCTGACCTCATTGGATCTCAGTCAGTTGAGTAATCTACGTGTGTTAAGGCTACTTTCTACCGAGATGGCTACGATAGATATTTCACATAACCGCAACTTAGCGGAACTTTGGTTAGTGCGCGGCCAACTAGCGCAACTGGATGTAAGCGTAAACAAAGACTTAGAAAAGCTGTACTTATTTGATAATCCATTGATGCAGGTTGATCTGAGCCATAATACCAAGCTGACTCATCTAAGCCTTGCCAATACCCAAGTCACCGCCATGGATGTGAGCCCGCTAAGCGAGCTCACGTTTTTGGCGCTAAGCAACAATGATATTGATTACATGGACTTAAGCAATAACGTAAAGTTGAACAATGTTCAGCTAGCCAATGCAAAGTTAACGGATTTAGATGTGACTAATAACCCAAGTTTGCAAATCCTTAACCTATCGAATAATCAGCTGACTTTGCTCCCAACCGGTTTAGCTAATATTAATGACAAAAATGCTGAGATTACCTTAACGCAAAACCCATTATCGGATGCTGCTAAGGCGAATGCGGCCCAGTTACAGCAGGAATATAGCAAGCTGACATATTAATTGTTCTTTGCTCAGACAAAACACCATGATGGCTGGCGCTCATGAGATCGCGCAGCCATGGTTATCTAGTTAATTCAAGATAATCGCCATTCAATAGACGCCCAAACCAAAGCTGAGATGCGCCACTATGCTGCGCGAACGATGAGTCTAATCATTTCCAATTCCCTTAATTTAACAAAATGTTGCGCCTTACTGATCGCATGGGGCGACATTTGAAAAAGTAAGCCTAATTTTAAGTGTATAAATGTTTTATTGATTTTTTATTGATTGTTTTTTAGCTACACTTGAGGCTGTTATTTTGCAGGGATAGGGTATGTTACTGTTTCGCTTAATCTTACCGTTTATTATTTGCCTTGGTGGCCTATTTTTGGCTGATAGCAAACCCGAAACACTGTTTAGTGTTAATATTATTTATGTCTTGGTTGCCTTAGTCACGGTCGGCTTGCCAAGCTTGCTACTGGGCTTATTGCTGTACATCGCTCGAACTTGGTGGGCTAACGCCTGCGTTTTGTTGATACTCAATCTAAGTAACGCCGCCACCTTATTTCTATTGCTCTTTGTGCTGTCTTTTCCATCTATGTTGCTGGTGGGTATCTTCTTGCAGAATTCATATCCAGGGATGGAGCACGCAATAGGATATAGCCTATTGTCTTATTTAGGCAGTTCCATTTTTTGGGGGCCTGTATTGCTTGCGTGGAGTTGCTGGCTACAACGCATTATGCAGCGTGAGGCCGGGGTGATTTGATTTTGCTACTAGTATGGTGAAAAATGTATTCCGCTAAAAACCACTTTAAATCATTTCAACCTACGCTCACCGAGCAAGGCTTGGCCAAGTTTGGGCTAACACTTCAACAAGTCAGGCCCACCCCGCCTTTGGGGGCTTTAGTCCATTCTTACTTACAAGTGAATGCTGTGGTAGCAACCTGTTACCCTGTTATTCCAGATGGCACCCAAGCCTTGTTTATTTCTGCCAAGGGGATATTGATTGGCGGCGCGCAAACGAAAATCAATGAGCTGAAACTGCCTGCAGGTGAGTACTTTGGTATCCGCTTCCATCCTGGCGCGTTACGGCATTTCTTTGCCTTAGATCTGGCTGAGATAACCGATCATCACGTCGCTGCCGATTTTTTCCCTTGTCGAGATATGGCGCAACTCCATGAAGCCATCTATCAAACTCGCTCATTTGCTCAGCGCGCACAGCTATGCCAAGGCTGGTTACTTAAGCATTATAAGCCACGGCCCAATGATGTATTTAGCTTGGCTTTGCAGCGTATTTTGCAATCAAATGGAGGAGCTTCGATAGCTGAGTTGGCGCAACAAGGGCAATGCTCGACCCGACAAATTCAGCGCTGGTTTCGTCAATATACTGGGCTTGCTCCCAAAGTCTTTGCCGACATTATTCGTTTGCAAGCCGCTTGTCGTCAGCTGTATATGGCCGACCAAACGCGCCATGATCTCGGCTATTTCGACCAATCCCATTTGATCCATGATTTCAAAAAGCGCCTGTTGCTTCCTCCTCAATCTTTTTTTAAACGGTTTATGTCCGATTGTTACAATCCATTTTGATCTTGGCTGGCGACAATGCATTGACAGTTTTGAAATGGAGTAGGCAATGCAATATTCACACACCGAGATCCAACAAATGACAACCGGCGCTTTTTTCGGCCAAGGCAATGCTCAGTTGCCCAACGATGCCATGCTAATGCTGGATGAAATCCAACATATATCGAGCCAAGGCGGGAAGTTTTCGCAAGGCCAGGTGAGGGCAAGCTTAAAGATCCACCACGACCATTGGTTTTTCGCCTGCCATTTTCAAGGCGATCCTGTGATGCCCGGTTGTTTAGGATTGGATGCCTTATGGCAGCTATTAGGCGTTTACCTCGGTTGGCTGGGATTGCCGGGCAAGGGGCGCGCTATTGGTGTGGGTAAGGTAAAGTTTAGTGGCCAAATTTACCCAGACGCCGGGGAAATCCAGTATCAATTACACATTAAACGGGTCTTTACTAAGCCCTTTGCCATGGCGATTGCCGATGGTGTGGTATTACATCAAGGCAAGGCGATTTATCAGGCAACGGATTTGCGCGTCGGCTTGATCAATCCGACCTAGTTTAAACCCCCTTTGGGCTCTCAAAGTTAATTGGATAAGTGGCTTGATGGTGTCGATATAACACAATCAGCCTGATATTCAGCAGGGACCTTGGCCTTATGATGCTGGCAATAAGCGTTGTGGATTTGCAGTAATAGCTCATGGGCAAAAAATAACTCGTAGCTGTCTGCGCCATTGGCTAAACAGATGGCTTCGCAGAGTTGCGCGTGTTGCCGAGCGAGGTCGAGCTGATCTGCGGCTAAATAGCACAGGGCTAAGCGGTATTCTGCTCGCTCTTGCTCTAACCAACCACCGGCAATACGCCAACAGCTTAAGGCTTGCTGCGCCGCTTCCACCATGGCTTGGTCTTGTTCGAGGGTTCTATCGGGCAGGTCAGCCAGCGCAACCGCTAAATTATTGGCAGTGATGGCAAGGGATCTGGCCACTTCGGGCTGGCTGGGTAACTCATCGGGCAATTCTGCCGTTGCATGGTTAAATGCGATTAGGGCTGGTGTCATCTTTCCTTGCGCGCTTAATTCATTAGCGACTTGGGCATAAGTTTGGCATAGATCTGCCTTGGTCATATCGCTAGTATATTGCTGAAACTCGGCTTCACTTGCATTGCAATAGGCTGTCACGGCAAAAGCCCGGGCTAGCACTGGGTGCTGCTGCCATTGGCTTTGGTTATTTAGTTGGGTGAGTAGCTGCAACGCGCGCGGCCATGTGGCCAAATGCCCTCCAAACACGTGAAGTATCAGCGAGCAATATTGGCTTAGCTGTTTAGCATTGCCGATCTCAGCCGTATGCTGGGCTAATAACTCGGCAACTTGAGTGGCGTCGGTGTCATGGTGGCGCCAGCAATAATGTATAAATCCCTGAAAATCTTCTTTTATATTTGGTTGGTTATCCATATTGTGGCCTCGCTGCTGCGTGAGTTTAGTTGAGCTAGTAAGTGGTGGTCTTTATACTCGGTTAGCAATGAGTTGGTAAGGGACATTAGGGGACATGGCGCATGGGCAAGGTGGATAATGTGACACTCAATGTGGTGTTTTTTGATAACCGCATGCAACAGCTTGGCCTCAAACAATGGTGGTTGGCCGATCAAATTGGCGTTGACAGAAAAACCGTCGGTCGTTGGTTAACTGGCCAAACCAAGAAGATAAAAACCGTTAATTTAAGCAAGCTCGCCGCGGTTTTGGCATGTGAAGAGCAGCAATTGATATTGAGGGATGAAACGGCGCAATTCTCAACGCCTGCTCAGCAAGCGCTGGCCGCTCAATTGATTGAACAAGAAAATTTGGCTGAGCTGCTTAGCCCAAGTGGCAATTGGCAATTACTTGAAGGGTTGATCCGAGCCAGCCTAAAGCCCAATTTACCTATCTCGCTTTTGGGTCAACTCTATAACTATCTTTGTATTTCAGCTTGGCGGCAAAGCCAACTGGATAAAGCCGAACAATACTTAAAACAGGCGCTGGATATTGCCGAGCAAAGTGGTCATCAGCGAGTGTTGATCCGCGCTAAGTTAAATCAAGCCACTTTACAAAGTTTTAGGGGTGAAATAGCCGCTTCCATCGCAAGCTATCGTTATTGTATCGACAATGAACAATACATAGATGACCCTATGCTCAAAGCGGCGGCGCTGTCTAACTTAGGTTGTGTTTACCAAGAGTATGGCGATTTTGAGCTGGCTGTCCGCTATCAGCAACAAGCCATCGATCTGTTTGTTGAATTGGATAAGCCATTCAACTTAGGCATTGCCTGGATTGGCTTATGTGACGCTTTATTGGAGCAAGGCAAGTACCAGCAGGCTTGGGCCGCATGTGAAACCTCATTGCAATATGTTGAAAAGTCGCAAACCAAACGCGGCTGGGCTGACTGTGATTTGTTTTTCTCTTTGATCTTATCGGCTCAGCAGCAATACGAGCAAAGCTTGTCTTATTGGCGGGCGGCCAGTCAGCGCTTTAAGGAACTCAACATTGCAGAATCTCGCACCTGTTTGGCGGGGGCGCTGTGTTTTGCTGGGCTTGGCCAATTCGATGTCGCAAAGGAACAATTAGCAACCGGCTTTGAACTGGCAAAACCGTATCCCGTTGAAACCGCGTTATTGCATCAAGCACGCTTTGCTATTTATGGTGAACAGCAAGATTTAGAACAAGCTAAGCAGATTTTTATCGCTATTGGCGCTGTCAAAAGAGCGGTATTCGTATAAACGAACCATAGTGGCATAAATAGGGGCTCGCTGTTGTTAACGGCGAGCCCTCTTTACTAGCTAATCAGATTAATCAGTTAGGTTAAAACGGTTACGTTAGAACCGGCACTAACTGATGATACACGCCGATGCCAATTAACACGTTAAATGGGAAGGTTAATCCCAAGGCGCTGAGCATGGCGAGGCCGATGTTAGCTTCTGGTATCGCGGCTTTAATTGCGGCCGGTGCGGCGATGTAGGACGCACTCGCGGTTAAGCTGGCAAGGATAACAATCGCGCCTTCGCTTAGGCCTAACAAGCCGCCGATCAATACGCCTATGGTGCCCAAACATAGGGGGGCAACCAGAGCAAAGAGCATTAAGCGCCACTGATGTACTGGGAAGGGGCGCAGGGTTTGCGCTGCCGTAATACCCATTTCTAGTAGGAACAAGGCTAATACTGCTTTAAAGCCGCCCATTAGCAAGTCAGTCACGGCCGCGCCTTCGGTGCTGCCATACATTAAGCCGATGAGCACACCGCCAACCAACAAGATAACCCCTTTGTTAGTCAAGGCCTCGTGCCATAACGCGCCCACGGAAACCGGTTGGGCATTAGGCAATGACGCACTGTGGTGGCGATAAAGTAGCAAACCAACGATGATGGCGGGTAGCTCCATCATCACCAAATATAAGGTGATTTCCGCACCTACTACTAACGCTTTGCTTTGTGCATATGCCAAGGCGACGGCAAAGGTACCCGCACTTACCGAGCCGTAGTGAGCAGCGATACTGGCGCTGTCTGCTAGGTTTAAGCCGATGAATTTCCGAAGTAATGGGAAAAAGGTGAGAGGGATCAAGGCGCCTATCATCATCACGGTCGCCATCTCTGGCAGCAGGCCCCAGCTAATATTGCCATGCAGCGCCATGCCCCCTTTTAAACCTATGGTTAACATCAGCAGTAGGCTTAGCATGTCATACATGGCCTTAGGGATGGTTAAGTCCGATCGTACTAATCCAGCAAACAGGCCTAAAACAAAGAACATGACGACGATATCTGGCATTTATCTTCCCTTTATTCGTGTTAATTAACGTATGGTGTATTTGTCGAGCGGATTCTAGGATGGTTTAAATATTGACGGAAATAAAAAACTTAATAACAATCCATAGATAATTATCAATGGTTGGATTTGTTATGAATATTCGCCACCTTACTTTTCGCTTGTTGCAGGTCTATGTTGATGTCATTCAAACCGGCTCAATCAGTGAAAGTGCCAAACGCTTACATCTGACTCAGCCTACGGTGTCGTTGCAATTAAAACGCCTGCGTGAAGCGGTGGGCGATCCCCTTTATACCCTAGAGCACAATCAAGTGGTCGCCACCGATGCGGGTTTAGAGCTGTACCGAATTTGCCAGCAAACCTTAAGTAATTTTAACGACTTCAATCAATACCTTGGCTCGATTCAAGCGGGGCAGCGCGGCCATTTTAGTATTGCCATGGTGAGCACTGCACAATACATTTTGCCACGCTTATTAGGGCCATTTAGTCAACGCTTTCCAGCGGTCGATATTAAGCTGGAAATTGGCAACCGCGAGCAGGTGTTACGCCGCTTTGAACAAGGCCAAGACGACTTATATGTGTTTAGTCATCCGCCGTCCCTTGAGCATGCGTGTGCTGGACGATTTCTGCTTAACCCACTCACCTTAGTTGCGCCTGCTAGTCACCCACTGGCTCAGCAGCAAAATATTCCCTTTGCTGATTTAATGAAGCAGCGATTTTTATTGCGCGAGCAAGGCTCTGCCACGCGTATGTTGTTTGAAAGCTGGCTACAAACCCATGGTTTAACCTTGGCCAGCAGTGTACAGATGGCCAGTAATGAAGCGATCCGCGTAGGCGTGAGTTCAGGTATGGGGCTGGCGGTGTTGTCGAGCCATGTATTACCCGCCCATGATCAGAGTATTGTGGCCCTAGATGTGGCGGATTTCCCGATAGAAAGTCACTGGTATTTTATCGCCCGTAACGATCGGCACTTGTCGCCAGCCGCATTGGGATTTTTGCGTTTTGCGCAGCAGCATCTGGAAGAATGCCTTGGTAAACAATGGGCGAGAAATGATCTGCAGCGATTGTTATCGGCTTTGTCATAATGGCGCATAACGTATTCCTAACGCGCTGTTTCGCTGTATAAATACAGCTCCCACCTATGTTCAATTATCAAGATAACGCCACCTTAAGCCGAAAATAATCAGCTATATCTGAACCTAGCCTGAATGCGGTATTGGTTATTGATTTTATTGGTTTCTGCACCATGCTTTAATGGTTGTTTTGTGCCCAAGTGGGCACGACAGCGTTAAGACAATCCAGTCTATCTAGATAGGAGCTTCACTTATGGCAGCGAATAAATGCCCTGTTATGCACGGTGGTGTCACGACTAATAATACGTCGAATGTGGCATGGTGGCCCGAAAATCTGAATTTGGACATACTTCATCAACACGATACCAAAACCAATCCGATGGATGCCGGGTTTGATTACCAAGCCGCAGTGAAGCAGCTGGATTTTGCAGGCTTAAAGCAAGATTTAATGGCGTTAATGACGCAAAGCCAACCATGGTGGCCCGCGGATTGGGGGCACTATGGCGGTTTAATGATCCGTATGACATGGCATGCGGCAGGCACCTATCGCATTGCCGATGGCCGTGGCGGCGCCAGTACTGGCAACCAACGCTTTGCTCCTCTCAATTCTTGGCCAGATAATGGCAATCTCGATAAGGCAAGACGTTTACTTTGGCCATTGAAGAAAAAATACGGCAACAAACTGAGCTGGGCCGATTTGATCGCTTATGCCGGCACCGTCGCTTACGAGTCAATGGGCCTAAAAACCTATGGCTTTGCCTTTGGTCGTGAAGATATTTGGCATCCTGAGAAAGACATTTATTGGGGGACAGAGAAAAAATGGTTAGCGTCAAGTGATGACAGTAAAGGCCGCTATAGTGGCGATCGTGAATTAGCCAACCCATTAGCCGCGGTAATGATGGGCTTAATCTACGTCAACCCTGAAGGGGTGGACGGTAAGCCAGATCCTCTAAAAACGGCGAAAGACGTGCGTGAAACCTTTGCCCGCATGGCCATGAATGACGAAGAAACCGTGGCGTTAACCGCGGGTGGTCATACCGTAGGTAAGGCCCATGGTAATGGTGATGCGGGGCAATTGGGGCCTGAGCCAGAAGCGGGTCCGATTGAAGATCAAGGGTTTGGTTGGCTTAACAAAAAATCACGTGGTATCGGTAGAGACACGGTAACCAGTGGCATTGAAGGGGCGTGGACCACGCATCCAACCCGGTGGGATAACGGCTATTTTGACATGCTGCTCAATCATGAGTGGGAGTTGAGCAAGAGCCCTGCTGGCGCTTGGCAGTGGCAGCCCGTTGCTATCGACGAGCAAGACAAGCCAGTTGATGTCGAAGATCCTAGCCTACGTCACCAGCCGATCATGACAGATGCCGATATGGCGATGAAAATGGATCCCGAGTATCGCAAAATTTCTGAGCGTTTCCATCAAGATCCCGCTTACTTCTCTGAAGTGTTTGCGCGCGCTTGGTTTAAGCTGACGCACCGCGATCTTGGCCCGAAAACCGGCTATATCGGCCCTGATGCACCAAAAGAAGACTTATTGTGGCAAGATCCTGTTCCTGCAGGTCGCACCAGCTATGACGTTGAAGCCGTGAAATCGGCGATTGCCAGTACCGGATTAAGTGGCAGCGACATGATCGCCACCGCATGGGACAGTGCTCGTACCTATCGCGGCTCAGATAAGCGCGGCGGCGGCAATGGCGCGCGCATTCGTCTGGCGCCGCAAAAAGATTGGCAAGGCAATGAGCCAGATCGCCTAGCGCGTGTGCTTGCCAAGCTTGAGCCGATTGCGACTCAGTTTGATATCAGCCTTGCCGATGTGATTATTTTAGCGGGTAATCTTGGCATTGAGTTGGCTGCTAAAGCGGCAGGTTATTCTATCTCGGTTCCTTTTGCGCCCGGTCGCGGTGATGCCAGCGAGTCAATGACAGATGTGGCTTCATTTGAAGTCTTAGAGCCGATCCACGATGGTTTTCGTAACTGGCTAAAACAAGATTATGTGGTGAGTCCTGAAGAACTGTTATTGGATCGCAGCCAACTGATGGGCTTAACCGCCCATGAAATGACGGCGCTAGTGGGCGGCATGCGTGTGCTGGGCACCAACTATGGCCAAAGTCAGCATGGTGTATTTACCGACCGTGTTGGTGTGCTCAGTAACGATTTCTTTGTCAACCTCACCGACATGGACTTCACTTGGCGCCCAACCGGCAAAAACCAATATGACATTGTTGAACGTGCAACGGGCACAGTGAAATGGAGTGCCACACGAGTCGATTTAGTGTTTGGCTCTAACTCCATCTTGCGCGCTTACGCTGAGGTTTATGCCCAAGATGATAACCAAGAGAAATTCATTAAGGATTTTGTGGCGGCATGGGCCAAGGTGATGCAAGCCGATTGTGCTCATTTAGCTGATTAACTTTTCAATCTAGTCTCCTTCAGCCCTGCTTCTGCGGGGCTGATTTTTGTGGCGTGAATTATCAATTTATTATCCAGCTCAGTCCTAGCGTTATATACTTAATTCTAAATACATCTCCAGATTGATTGGGAATATATCGGATAGGGGTTCTCGTTTGAAAGTCGTCGTGATCATTTTCGCCTGTTTACTGAGTCGCTTTGTTGCCGCTGAATCTGCTTATGTCTGCGGCATGGCGGAAGGTTTTTACCCCTATCAGTACAGTGAAGATGGCGAACCCAAGGGGCTGGATTATCTTGCATTTCAGGCCATGGTGAATGAAATGGATGTGCCATTCACGGTTAAAGTGGGTGACTGGGACGATGTGGTCGCTGAGCTACGCTTTGGCAAGTTAGATTGTGTAATTGGCATGGAATGGGATCAAACCCGAGGCAAGTATTTTGACTTTAGTGAGCCATTTTATCAGCGTCGCAGTGCGGTGTTTGTACTGGCAGAGAATACCGAGATCCAGACACTGAATGACTTAAACAAGCAAACCATTGTTGGCGACCGCCATTCATACTTTGATAACTATCTGAAAAAGAATGATATTGAAGTGCGAAATAAGAAAACAACAAGTAAAGAAGAATCCATTATCTTGCTAAAGCAAAATCAGTTCCAAGCCATGATCGCCCCGCTGCAAGTCGGCAGGTATTTGGCCGATAAGCACCATATTCCGCTTCGGGTGTTAAGTCTAAGCCCTGGAGGGACGCCTGTGTCTATGGTGGTTAAAAAAGGGAATAAAGCCTTGCTGAATAAGATAGAGCTGGCCCTGGAGAGAGCCAAGGAACAGGGTCAGATTCACTCAATATATGGCCAACAATAGGGCTCAATATCCCCTTAGTAAAGGAGGCGAGTAGCCTCCTTTTGCCGCTAAAGGATCCGCGGCTGGGGTCTTAAAAACGCCAATCAAAACCTAAGGATACTTTCGCATCTTCTTTGCGCTGTTTACCCATATTTCTAAACGCGTCGGTTTCAATATTATGGTAACGGCCTTCTAAAAAGATGTTGATATTCTGGCCTTTCACATAAGCTTGCACGCCCTGCACCCACATTAAGTCAACAAAGTTAAGATCGTCAATGCCATCTACCGCTTGCCCTGCCATGGCTTGTACTACGGTATAGTGAGTGTCGTTCCAAACGTGTAAGGCATACAGGTTTAAGCTCGCCATGTGCGCGTCTTTGGCGCCAGCATCGAGTAATAACTTGTGGATTTCTTCCTCGGTAGAACCTGTTTTACGGCTGATATCACGCGCGGCGAGGCTATCATCTATGTCGATGTAACTGTAGTTAACAGAAGGGAATAATTTTGTCTTTCCGTCCGCTGTTTCGAGTGGCAGCATATAGCCTGCGGTGTAGCTATCGGCATAATCACTAAAGAAAAAGTCACCGTATAATCCGCCAAAGCGGCTGTCAAAGTGTGCGATGCGCGCGCGCATATTGTCTGAGTCGGTGAAGTATTCGCCAAATAGGATGGTTTGGGTTTGTTCGCCTTCTCCTGCGTCATACAGGTTGGCTGCACCATAGCCTGCAAAGGCTTTGAGCTCACCGTTATCTGTGTTGACGGTGGCACCTACACGTGCAGAGGTGTTGCGGGGGTCAAAGGCGTGCATATCCTCTTCGGCAAAAGCGGAAGGGGCGACAATGAGCGAGCTGATGATAAGTGCAAGAGATGTTTTTTTCATGGTTTAAGTTCCAAAGTGGCAAAGTGAATGAGCATGGTTGGACTGCACTTTGTTGTTCAGCAATGTGTTTTACTTTATCCACCCTGATACAAGAAGATCCCCGCTCTTGAACATTGCTGATACGCACCGAAACTGCGTGAAGTTGCCAACCGAATCGAATGACATCAATTATATGTAACTCAATCGTGATGACCACTAGGTCAACCTAAGTTGTAATGTGAATTTAATTCATATCTTTGTAGACCAAGTCTCAGTCTATCTTTGTGAGCAAATCCTACTTGGGTCAAGGATGTGACGAGCCCCTTGGTGATACCCTTGTGTTTGTTATTCAGGGTGCTTTGCATCTGCCATGCCGCAGGGAAGGTGGCCATATCAATTCAGGGAATGAGGTTGTTTTACGTGATAGATAAGGTAACCATGCCACAACCCAACCAAAGAATTGCTAGCCTAGAGCTAATGCGCGTGATCGCCATGATTGCGGTCATTGTGATCCATGTGCGGTTATTTATCGACTTACCGCCTATCGCAGGGGAGCCTTGGCTGGCAGATATCGCTAACCAGTTAGCTCGCTTTGCGGTGCCCTTCTTTTTTCTTACCGCCGGTTATTTCATTCAGCCTAAATTAGCCGCTAACCCTTACCCAGTGATGAGAGCCTATAGCCGCCCCTTGTTGCGATTATGGCTGGTATGGTCAGTGATTTGTTTACTGTTGCCGAGCCGGTTTGATGTGTTGGCCGAGCAGGGCTATTTAGCCGAGCGTATGGGGTATTGGCAGTTTTTATGGCAAACCCCGCTCAATACCTTGTTTGAAGGCGGTTTAGTGCACCTGTGGTTTTTGCCAAGCTTGGTGATAGCGGTGGCGATGATCGCGGTGTTGCTGCACTACCAGCGTCAATCTTGGCTATTGCCGCTGGCTTTGGTGTTATATAGCTATGGCGTGTTAGCTGGCAGTTACAGTGATTTATCACAATGGGGTGCGCCTATTTTTACCCGTAATGGGCCTTTCTTCAGTTTGCTGATGGTGGCAATCGGCTTTGAAATTCGCCGCTCGGGGTGGTCGTTAACCTCAGCTCAGGCCATTTTGCTTGGCTTGATAGGGTTGCTGGGGCATTTTGCGGAAGCCTTTAATTTATATGCGCAAGGTGTGCCGTTTGCGGGTCACGACTTTCTCTTTTTTAGCGCCATGTGGGGCGTTGGCTTATTTATGTGGCTGTTGGCCAACCCTCGTTTTGGTGATGTACCTTGGGTGCATAGATTAAGTCGACATACGCTTGCTATTTACGTGTGCCATTTATCCATTGCTATTGTGCTATTTAATCTGGTGCGCATGTTTGCTTTGGAGGGCTTAACGCGCGATGGCGTGCTGCTATTTGGCACCTATTTTGGTTCGTTGGCCTTTATTTATTTGGTGGGCAAAACGCCCTTGCGGTCTTGGCTACTGCGTTAATCGCGCCAGCCCCCCTAGCTTGGTTAACGCTGACTATGCATAAGCCCCAATTGAGCTAAGTCAGCAATCTCTTTACCCTTCTTTACACTAACTGACCGTGGCTTAGCTTACGGTCAGTATAATTCCCGTAGATGAATTGTTGGAGCACAAGGTAGATGACAAAGACAAAGTGGTCATTGGTATTCGTGGTGGGTTTGTTATGCGTCATCGCCTATTACGTCAGCACGCCCTCTTCAGCGACGGCCATATCGCCCGCGTCGGCCAGTCGCCAAGTTGAAGTGGTGACCGCCAAGGTGGATGCTCAAGGGGTAGCCCAAGCGCTCACCTTAGTCGGTAACCTCCAAGCCCAACAATCGGTGGATCTTGGGTTTCAAATATTTGCGCCGGTGGCCAATATTTTAGTATCAGCCAATCAGCTCGTCGCGCCCGCTCAAGTTTTAGTACAGCTCGATGATAATAAAGCACGCGCTGCGGTCGTCGAGGCAAAATCTGTCGTTGCAGAGGAGCAACGAAAGCTAACCGAGTTGGTTCGCATTGTTAGTCGCGGCGCAGGGACACAAACCGAGCTTGATGCGCAGCGAGCCAGTGTGGCGGTCGCACAAGCAAGATTGACGGCGGCACAAGCCGCGTTAGACGAATACCAATTACGCGCTCCATTTGCTGGGCAATTGGGCTTGATTGATGTGAACCTAGGTGACATGAAAGCCGTGGGTGAGCCAGTGCTAAGCTTAGATAACATCAATACCATGCAGCTTGATTTGCTGGTACCTGAGCGCTACCTCGGCCAATTGTCTACAGGCATGGAAGTGGCGACCCACACTCGCGCTTGGCCAGACCGCCCCTTTGTCGGCAAGATAGCTGCAATTGATTCGCGCGTTAACGCCAATACCCTAAATGTTCGCGTGCGAGTTCATCTCGATAATGCGCAGCAGTTATTAAAGCCAGGCATGTTAATGTCTGCAGATTTGGTTTTTCCCGAGCAAGTTGCGCCTATCATTCCGGTTCAAGCACTTGAATATTCGGGTACTAAACGCTTTGTGTACGTGGTTCAGCCAGAGGGTACGGTGGCGCGTACTCAAGTCACCTTGGGGACACGGGTTAACAATCAAGTTTTGATCGAATCGGGCCTAGAGGTGGGAGAGCGCATTGTGGTTCAGGGCTTAGTTAATATGCGCGATGGCATTGCTATCAAGGATCTCACTCCAAAGAGCAAGGTCGATGACGTCAGCCATCACGATCTCGGCTAAGATGAGGAAATAAACCACTATGTTATTGTCTGATGTCGCGATCAAACGCCCAGTATTTGGCATTGTGCTAAGCCTGTTATTAGTGATCTTTGGCTTAGTGTCATTTAGCAAAATGTCGGTACGAGAAATGCCAGAGGTGGAAAACCCTGTGGTCACTATCAGTACCAGTTATAGTGGTGCTTCGGCCTCGATCATGGAAAGCCAAGTGACAAAAACACTTGAAGATCAGCTGAGTGGAATCAGTGGTATCGACTATATAACCTCGGTTAGCCGCAACGGCATGTCGCGGATCACGGTAAATTTTTTACTGGATTGGGATATCACCGAAGGGGTGAGCGATGTGCGCGACGCGGTAGCTCGGGCGCAACGTCGATTGCCCGATGAAGCCGATGATCCCGTGGTTTCTAAAGACAATGGCTCGGGCGAGCCAGCCGTGTATATCAACCTATCCTCATCAGAAATGGATCGCACTCAGCTTACCGACTATGCCGAGCGGGTGCTCACCGATCGCTTTGGTTTTATTTCGGGTGTCAGTGATATTGGTATTTCTGGGGCTTTGTATCGCGTCATGTATGTGCAGCTTGATCCCGAGCTGATGGCGGGGCGAGGTGTGACAGCCAGTGACATCATCAATGCCTTAAGACAAGAAAACATGGAAACTCCAGGGGGTGAGGTGCGTAATGATGTGACGACCATGGCGGTGCGCACCAGTCGGCTTTATGCCACGCCAGAGGATTTTGGTTATCTTGCCGTGAAGCAAAACCCGAACGCCACGCCAACCTACTTAAAAGATGTGGCTAAGGTTTGGGTGGGAGCACAAAATGAAAATTCCACCTACAAAAGCAACGGAGTACAAAACTTAAGCTTGGGCATCATAGTTCAGTCGGATGCCAATCCTTTAACCGTGGCGCAATTAGTGCGCGCTCAAGTCGAGCAATTACAACCTATTTTACCCGCGGGCACTGAGCTGACGGTGGATTACGATGCCACCTTGTTTATCGACCGCTCAATTAAGGAAGTCTACTCTACCTTAATGATCACGGGTGGTTTAGTGATCTTGGTGTTGTATCTGTTTATTGGCCAAGGCCGTGCGACCTTGATCCCAGCGATCACCGTCCCTGTTTCTTTGATATCCGCTTTTATTGCCGCTTACTTTTTTGGTTTTTCGATTAACTTATTGACCTTAATGGCCCTGATCTTGGCGATTGGTTTAGTGGTGGATGACACCATCGTGGTCATCGAAAATATATTTCATCACTTAGAGCAAGGTGAAACGCCCTTGGTTGCCGCCTATAAAGGCTGCCGCGAAGTGGGGTTTGCCGTGATTGCCACTACCTTGGTTTTGGTCATGGTATTTGTGCCCATTGCCTTTATGGAGGGCATGGTTGGTCGTTTATTTACCGAGTTCGCTGTGTTATTGGCTATCGCGGTGAGTTTTTCATCCTTAGTGGCGCTCACCTTATCGCCAGTATTAGCGACCAAGCTATTTAAAGCTAAAGCCAAAAAAAGACCGATCGCACTAAAAATGGACGCAGCATTTTCGCGATTAGAGCAAGGGTACCAGCGCATATTAAAGCTCGCCGTCAAGCGGGCTTGGGCATCACCTTTGGTTATCTTGGCTTGTGTAGCGGGTTGTTACGCTCTGATTAAGGTTGTCCCCATGCAGCTTGCGCCACAAGAAGATCGCGGGGTGATTTTTGCTTTTGTCAAAGGTGCAGAAGGCACCAGTTATAACCGCATGGTCGCGAATGTGGAGCTTGCCGAGGCCAAGCTATTGCCCTTAGTTGGGCAAGGCGTTATCCGTTCTATCAGTGTGCAAGCGCCTGCTTTTGGTGGTCGCGCAGGGGACAACACCGCCTTTTTCATTATGCAGTTAGAAGATTGGCAGCAGCGCGATACCAGTGCTAGTGAAGCGCTTAAGTTAGTGCAGCAAACGCTGGTGGGGATACCCGATGTGCGGATTATGCCTATGCTACCGGGATTTCGTGGTGGCTCGAATGATCCGGTGCAATTTGTGCTGCGTGGCAGTGATTACGACGAATTATTTTCTCATGCCCGCGAGCTGCAAAACGTGGCGCAGCAAAGTGGTTTGTTCACCGGCCTCGATCTTGATTACGCAGAAACGACCCCTGAATTAGTGGTGCATATCGATCGTCCCCGCGCGGCGCAGCTTGGCATTAGTGTGCAAGAGATAGCCAATACATTAGAAGTGATGCTTGGGGGCCAAACCGAAACCACCTTTATTGAGCGGGGTGAAGAATACGATGTCTATCTCAGAGGGGATGAGAATCGATTTAATAATGCCAGCGATTTAAATCAAATCTACTTGCGTAGCCAAAGTGGAGAATTAGTGACCTTAGACGCGGTCACTGAAGTGGAAGAAGTGGCCTCGGCGCGCCGGTTAAGCCACCTGCAAAAACAGAAAGCGATTACCTTAAGTGCCAGTTTGGCATCTGGGGTGACCTTAGGGGAGGCCTTGGCTTACTTAGAGCAAGCTGCGCGTACCATGCTGCCACCCGATATCAGCATAGATTACAGTGGCGAGTCTAAAGACTTTAAAGAAAATCAAAGTGATATATTAATTGTGTTTGGCCTTGCCTTGCTGGTGGCATACTTGGTATTGGCTGCCCAATTTGAAAGCTTTATCAATCCGCTGGTGGTGATGTTCACGGTGCCAATGGGCATTTTTGGTGGTTTATTGGGGTTATGGTTGAGCCAAGGCAGTCTAAATATTTACAGTCAAATTGGCATGATCATGCTCATTGGTATGGTCACCAAAAATGGCATTTTGATCGTGGAGTTTGCCAACCAATTAAGGGATCGCGGTATGGCGTTTGAACAGGCTGTCGTTGCTGCGGCGTCAAGACGGTTAAGGCCGATCATGATGACGGCATTTACTACCTTAGTGGGCGCCATTCCTTTGATTTTATCAACCGGCGCTGGGGCAGAAAGCCGGATGGCGGTGGGCACGGTTATTTTTGCCGGCATGGCTTTTGCGAGCCTAGTGACCTTATTTGTGATCCCCGCTATGTATCAATTGATGGCGCGTCATACGCAATCGCCAGAGCATGTGGCAAGGTTGCTGCAACAGGAGTTACAAAGCAATGAAAATGGAAAACCTAGCTTATGAGTCATGGCCTGAGGGATGGATCAACTGTGCCGTGGGTTGCCACATGTGAACCTGATTGCGGCCATTTTGTTTGGCCCTGTAAAGTGCGGTGTCGGCGCGATTGAGTACTTGAGAAAGGCTATCATCATGATTAAACAGGTACACCCCAATACTGACGGTTACATTAAGGCGTAAACCATTATCTAAATGGATCACCCCATTGGCGACCGCGGCTCTCACTCGCTCTGCATAGTCGGAGGCATGGGCTGGGCTTTGAGTCAAAGCCAAGATGCTAAACTCTTCGCCACCGAGGCGCGCCAATAAATCATTTTCACGTATGTTTTGCGCTAACACATTGGTGACTTGCACTAACACTAAGTCTCCGGCGTCATGCCCATAGTTGTCGTTCACTTGTTTGAAGTGGTCAATGTCAATGGCGATAGCACAGGCTGACGTTTGGCTACGCAACATGGTTTTTATCAGCTTAGGTGCCAGCTCGTAAAACGAGCGACGGTTATTTAATTGAGTCAGGGGATCGGTTCGAGCGTCGTGTTCCGCTTTGGTTTTCGCTTGCTCTAACGCTTGCGTTTGCGCTTTGACTTGCGCTTCAAGTTGGGTGTTAAACTGTTCTAAATGAGCCACATGAGCGTCTCTGACTTGATCGCGTTCGCGTTTTAGATCCAGTACACGAAAGCCCATCGAGATGGTCAGTAAACCCATTTCAATCATGGCGCCTATCGCACCACTGTAAGTGGTGATGGGTAAGTGAGGGACGATGCCTACTTGGCGTAAAGCGAATTGAATCGTAATGGCCCCGCCATAAATGAACCAAGCCAAGGTAAATAACCGCACTTTTTGTTGCTTTGCTAAGATCAGATACACGCTGATGAAAGGCACCATTAAGATAACTAACATGCTTAACATCATGAGCAAACCGGCGACCTCAATATGGTCCAACAAGCCCAATAGAATAATAATTAACCCTAGCCACATTGCGTTCCTAACCAACTTGTCAGCCCAAGGAAGCTGTTCGCTGAGGTTAAGGTAGCTGCGCGCAAAACCGAGCGCCATAAACACATAAGCACCGGTCCACAGCACGGCATGATTAACAGGCACCCCATGCTCAAATTGCAAGAAAGTCCAATGGCCATCAAGGTGCATCAGGCTTATCGCTGAGGTAAAAGTGAGGCCGGAATAAAACAAGAAGCTGCGTTCTTTGGTGGCAAAAAATATCACCAAGGCGATAAAGCAGAAGATAAAAAAGGACGTGTAGATACCGCCGTAAAGGGCGGTTTCGATACTTTCATATTGAACGAAGTGGGCAGGGTGCCAAATCGCAAACCGGGAAAAGACGCCCCCCATCTTATGTGTGATGCGGGCATAAACCGTGTATTGCTCACCATAGGGGACATCAACAGGAAAAACCGCTCCTGCATTGGGGTATGGCTTTTGGCTTAGCGGCTGCTCACGGTTGTAGTGATATGTTTGGTCAATGCCCCCATGTCGATCAACCACGTATAGGTCGACTTGGTAAGGGCCTGGATCTGTGTATTCCAGCAAGTACCTTTGTTGCTTGGCATCTGAATTGCCAAGGGTAAACTTCATCCACAAAGGGTAGGCGAACACACCGCGCGATACGTCACCTTGGCGAGCTTGCCAAGGATAAGACTTTGAATGATAAAGTAGATCATTAATCGAAAACTGTGCATCTGGATCGGCTAATGTGGCGTAGCTCGCGTCGGTATTGGTCGCGCTCGCAACATCGATAATGGCCGAATGAGCACCTGCCCATGCCGTGAGTGGCAAGCTGATACTGAGTAACACAACGACAACAACTAAGACAGTTCGAGACCACATACCTTCGTTACAACTTGTTAACATTTAAAACCGTTTTGTGAGTTTCACCTTAGTCTTAAGTCACTAAAATGGCAATAATAGGCTTCGCATTTATCAAAGGTTAATGAAAGGTTATGCCAGTTTCTCAAATCCAATCAAACTATTACCGTCCTGAATCGATTGAAGAAGTGATTGCATTAGTGCGCGAAGCGAATCGCAATGGTCAGCAGGTGAGAGTGTGTGGTGCCGCCCATAGTCAGAGTTGGGCGATTTATACCAACTCCGTGTTAATGCAACCCAACGTAACTAACTTGGATCCACCGCCTTCAACATCAAAAGAGCTTAATTTGGTACTAGATAAAATTAATCATGTTGAGTTATACGATGTACAACATCATCTTGTCAGAGCGGGGGCTGGCGTCCACCTAGGTTATGATCCCAGTGATGTGACCCAAACCTCGACCCTTGAAAACAGCCTGCTTTATCTACTGTGGCACCAATACCAGCTGACGGTATCTGAGCTAGGAGGCATTACTCATCAAACCTTAGGCGGTTTTTTGGGAACGGGTTCTGCGGGCGGTTCACTCAAATATTCATTTCATGACAATATCGTCGGTATTCATTTTGTCGATGGCGAAGGTGAGTTGCGATATGCCAATCGCGATAAAGATGCTGATTTGTTTCATGCTGTATTGGTGTCTATGGGCCTGCTTGGGGTGATAGTTGAAGTAGAATTGCAATGTGAGCCTGCGTTTAATATTTGTGGCCAAGAGGCAACGGTCAGCTATCAGCAATGTGCTTTTGATTTTTTTGGCGAGTCAGCGGAAAAGCCTTCATTGCTCGACTTCTTTAATGATGTTGATTATGGCCGTATTAACTGGTGGCCCCAACCAGGCATTGAAAGATTAGTGCCTTGGCAGGCTCAACGACAGGCTCAGGTGGTGGGCTTTACACCGCGCCCATATCAAGAATTTACCGCATACCCACAGGTTGCTGAGCCAGTGATCAGTATTATTTATGCCATTCTAGGTAATTTGGATAATCCGATTCGACTCTATGAAAAGGTTCAGGCCGGTGATATAGCAATCCATAAGGTGATTGAAAATATTCATGACTATAAGCAATTCGGTGTATTTGGCGATATGTTTAGGCAATTGGTCGAACTGCTCACCTTGGCCACATCCGATGCGTTTAATGCATTTGTTATTGCGAATAGGAAAACGATCAAAGAACAACTCCCAACTATTTTGGCCCAGATAGTGAGTGTGTTTCAGCCGTTGGACAGTGATCGCTTGGGTATATCTGCGGGGAATCCACAAGTATTTCAAGATCATGCGCCTTGGGGCCTGCCGATGGATAATGAAGCCAGTGATGAGTTTCTCGATATTGAATTTTCTGAGCTCTGGTTTCCGGTCGGCAGAAGCGCTCAAGTGATGCAAATGTTACGAGACTATTTTGACAGTGAAACCGATCCAAATAAGAAGTTAGACCGAACTGGCTTATTTATGATTGAGGTCTACATGGCCAAGGCAAGTCAGGCTTGGTTAAGTATGGGTTATTCAGATCAACAAGATGAATGGCGCGATGGCGCGGTGCGTTTTGAGCCCCTTTGGTTTGTTGATTTTGCTGAAAATCCTGCCGAGCGCTTCTACCCTCAGTTTTGGAATTTATTTAAGGAAAGCAATATTCCGTACCGTTTACACTGGGGCAAGATGTTGCCTCTCCTCAATAAGCGCGATGGACAAGACACCATGGCGTATATTCGCCGTCAATACCCTAAGCTTGCCGACTTTTTAGCCTTGCGTGAGCGTTTAGATCCTCAGCAAATCTTTGTCACCGACTACTGGCGAGATCATCTGCAAATCCCTGCGAAGGGCTAGCTGAGACAGCGGCTTCTTGTGGTGGGCTTAAGATGCTATCGGCGGCAATTTGATCGACGAGCCAAGCCCTAAACAATTCGCCTTTTGGGTTAAGGGGACGGTTGCTTTGGGCGCTGAGGTTACTAAGTCATAGCCGCCATCATAGATGATGCTGTCATCAGCATTCCCTAGGAAGGACTAGTTGAGACAGCGGCTTCTTGTGGTGGGCTTAAGGTGCTATCGGCGGCAATTTGATCGACGAGCCAAGCCCTAAACAATTCGCCCTTGGGGTTAAGGGGGCGGTTGCTTGGCGTGACTAGGTAATAGCCATAATCTGAGGCTATGCTGGTGTCAAACAGGCGCACTAGCTGGCCATTGTTGAGCTCTTCACCCACTAAACTTTGTCTGGCTAAGGTGACGCCTTGCCCTGAAAGGGCGGCGGTGATGGCTAAGCTCGCATCGCTGATGCGCAGGTTATTGCTCATGGTTAAATCGGGGTAACCTGCTGCATCTAACCAACCTTGCCAATTACTGGTGTTAGTTAAAAAGTCATGAATAATCGGTATGTTAGCCAGATCAGTGACCTGAGTGATAGGCTTAGTTTGCAATAGTTTAGGTGAACACACCGGAAACAAGCTATCGCTCATTAGCGCTTCGCTCTGACAACCCTTGTAATCACCTAAGCCAAAACGAATGGCGAGATCAAAGTCGGACTGAGGTAAGTCTACCACCTGTAAGCTAGGCGTTAAGCGCACTTCGATATCGGGGTGTTGCTGGGAAAAATGCCATAACCGCGGTACCAGCCAGCGTGAACAAAACGAAGGTAAAGCAGAAATATTCAATGGCCCCGATGTGTTACCTAAGGTGACCTTTTTTATCCCATCGGTTAATAGCGTGAGGGATTGGCTGACATAGGGCAGTAAGGCATGGCCCTGTTCGCTCAGGGTTAGGCGCCGATTGTGACGGATAAATAGGGGGGCACCCAGCTGTTCTTCTAATTTGCGAATATGCTGACTCACCGCGGCTTGGGTGATAAATAACTCTTGCGCAGCTTGGGTAAAACTCAAGTGTTTGGCTGCACTTTCAAAGCAGCGCAATGACATAATTGGAGGTAAATGCATTAATAGATAAGTTTTACTTATGATTGGTTAAAAATCTATCGTTTGTTTATGGTGCCAGTCAAGCCTAAATTAATTATCAAGTTAATGGCTTGGGGGATTTTACTATGGAAGGTAGGTTAGCGCATATATCAACAATGGGGTTTTGGCAGCGATGGGGTAAGCTAGTTAATAAGATAAGTGCTACTTATGATTTGTGGCAACACAGAAGAACCTCAAGGCAGCACTTGGCTCAGTTGTCTTCGCATCAACTAAAAGATATTGGGATAGATCCTGCTCAGCGCGAGGAGGAAATCCGTAAGTATTTTTGGCAGTAGTTGGGTACACTCAAATGCATTTGGCAAGCCATTGAGGCAAGAGGTTAGAAAGGTTTCTATATGGAGAACATTCAAGGTAGCTGTTTATGTGGAGCTGTGAGATTTAGTTGTGAAAACAACTTTAACCAGTTTCATTTGTGTCATTGTCAGCAGTGTCAAAAAACGTCGGGCTCGGCTCATGCCGCTAATCTATTCACGGCGGTCGATAATATAGAGTGGCTAAGTGGTGCTGACTTGGTTAAGCGCTTTGATTTAGACGGTCGTGCTATTACAAGCTGCTTCTGTCAGGCCTGTGGTTGCTCCTTACCCTATGTTTCTGGCACAGGGAAGGCTTTGGTGGTGCCGGCGGGTAGTTTAGATGGTCAGCCTAATATCACGGTGGATGATCATATCTTCTGGGAGGAGCGTGCTTGCTGGTATGACACCGCGTTAACCAGTCAAACGTTTTCAGGGTTTCCAAAATAGTGGCTTAGGTACGAGTAGAAATATTTTTGCGATGACTCGCTATTTGCAGGTCAAGTATGTTACATAAAGACCTTAATTTAAGGATAAATGCCGTCGTCATTTATCGCCGTCTTAATAAGGTTTTATGGATGAAAAACACCTTTCTTTGGTCTCGTGTTCGCCTTGCCGCATTGCCCTTGGCTCTCTTGTTATCAGCTTGTGCAACCACAGATAATGCCGCTCGCCTAGCCGACTCAGGGCGCTGTGATGTGGCGTTAGAAGTCAGCTTGAGTGCCCAGCAAGCGAAGCAATGTCGTCAAGCGGCGCAGCAAGGAGATGCTCAGGCTCAATATCGTTTAGGCATGGCCCATGTGCAAGGCGAGTTACGCCAAGCTAATTTAGCCGATGCGGCAAAATGGTTTGGTTTGGCCAGTGAGCAAGGTTATGCCTTAGCCAAAGTGCGTTTAGCCGAAATGTACTTTATTGGTCAGGGCGTCGTGCAGGATGATGACAAAGGCTTGGTATTGCTTCACGAAGCTGCTGAACTGGAAAATCCTGAAGCCCTGTTTGTGCTTGCAGAGCTGTACCGACTTGGTGAGTATGTGGAGCAAGATCCTGATCGGGGTATGCAATACTTACAAGCATCAGCACGTTATGCGTGGGACCCCGCACGCGCTTTATATGGTGCGTTTTTAATTGATGGTCGCTATGTTGAGCAAGATATCCCGTCAGGCATTCATTTAGTCAAGTTGGCAGCCGCCAACCAAGATCCCCGCGGGCTGTATTTTTTGGGGTTGGCATACTACGAAGGCAAGGGCGTGTTACGCGATGATACCTTGGCCAGAGAGTCGCTGCAGCAAAGTGCAGAGCAAGGCTATCTAGCCGCTCATATTATGCTGATTGAGTTTGCTATTTTTGGCATAGGGAGTGAGGCCAGTGCCGAGCAAGCCATGGCATTACTTGAGCAAGCTGTGGAATCGGGACATGAAAAAGCCATTGCCCTAATGGACAAGGTGGTACAACAAGGCGGTGAACAGCCCAGCTTGGCGCAATTACGATTAAGCTACTACCTGTTTCAGGCTGAGCACGATAGCAATCGTGCTAAGGCAAACCTGGCGATTTTATATGCCGATCGAGAAGGCGAATTCTACGACTTGGCCAAGGCCAGAGCATTTTTGGCTGAGGTTGATGCCAGTGGCGATCCTTTATTGTTAGCCCGCTTGTATTTTTTGGCCAAACGGATAGCTGGGGTGAATGAGGCGAATGTATTTTATCAGGCCCTGGCTGCCATGGAATCGGCCGAAGCTTATTATGTGCGCGGCATGATAGAGGAAGAGGACAAAAAGTATGCCGAGGCCATCAAACTTTACCGTAAGGCTGCTTACCAAGAGCACCCTTTAGCCTGTCGTGCCCTTGGTGAGTATTATTTTTATGGTATCGGTGTGGATAAAAGCCTTTATCGCGCCGAAGGTTGGTTTAAATTAGCGGCGAAACAAGGGGATTTAACATCGCAATTGTATCTGGCGAAAATATATGAAACGTTAAATTTTCCCAGTTTTTTCCCCCTTGATGACGCTTACGCTTGGCTCAGCATAGCGGCAGACAATGGGTTAGCTAAGGCGCAGAGTTATCGTATCGAATTTGAGAAAAAACATGCCCTAAGCGATGCGGTAAAGCAAAGTGCTAAGAGCAAAGCTAAACGTTGGCAGCAAGAGATGACAAAGCAATAGTGATCAAGCTTCGCTGGCGCAGTTTGATTGATACTGGGTCAGCAATACCTTGCCTTGCAGCAACAAGCCGTGATAATCGGCTCGGAACAGCTGATAGTCGAGCTCAGGTGCGAAGTAGTAAGTGATGTCTTCTGCGCCGGTTTGCACCACAGGGATCAAGGCTTGCTCGCCCCATGGGGCGATGGTGTGTGGCGCTGGCGGTTGCCGTTGATATTGGTATAGCTCTGTGCCATCAGAGGCTTGGCGGATCAGAGTAAACTTGGTTTTACCTTGCATCACTAAGTGGCGAATCTGAATCGCCAAGGTGTCTACATCTCGTAGTGGGATGTACTTAGATTGGTAGCGGTTGATCTTTCCATCTAAGTCGACCTCTGAGCTGAGCCCGTCGGCGGCAAAGGCCACTTGCATATTGCGCGTGCGAAAGCCGCTGACATTTTGCGTAAACTCTTGAGTGAGCCAGCCTTGTTCGGCATCAGACCATTGTACCTTTGCTTGCTGCTGATACTGAGTTTTGATGCCTAAAATGCTCGCCTTGCTGGTGGTGTTGATTTTCGCTTGCTTACCTTGCCATGACTCGGTACGCGCCATGCTGCCGGTGTGAATGCCATTTAAATACACCGCAAATTCACTGTGGCGCTGACATGACTGCATTGCCTGCACCGAGGAGGCTAAGGTGAATAGCAATGGCAACCCATATTGCCAGCACCTGGTTCGTTTCTTGTTATGATTAAGTCGCAGCCGCATCATGGTTATTAAAACACTTCATTCACGTTGAGATAAAAGTTAGTGTCGTTCTTGCCAACACCGACATCGAAGCGCAGATTAATGTTGTCTTTTAGGTTAAAGCGAAAGCCGGTGCCATAGGAGCCAAGCAGCTCATCGCTTAACTTGCTGATGGTGGGGGCTACACTGCCGCCCGCGCCCCAAAATACCATGCCAAATCGATGATAAATCGGCAGGCGATATTCAATTTGTGCCATCATCATTTGCTCGTCACGATAGCGGCCTTTGATATAGCCGCGCATAGCGCTCGAGCCACCTAGATCTGGCAAATAATTCCAAGGCACATCGCCATCGCTAAAACGGCCCTGCACTTGCCAAGCGATGAGGCCGGGCGCAGTGCCACTAAGATCAATATAATTTGCGATCTCGGCGTTGTAAGTAGAAAACGAACTGTATTCGTTATTGTGATACCAACCCGCATCCAGTTGCAATAACCAGCCTGTTGATGCGTTTAAGCGATAATCGCGTGAATCATAACTGCTGCTAAGAACCACGCCGGTGCTGGTATTGCTTGGTAGTAAGCGATTGGATGAAATTGGCGTATTGGTCGGCTCGTGTTTTAAATCATCGGCTTTAGCATGGCTGACATCCGCACCTATGCCGACAAAGAAATGGTCGGCCACACGGGTCATAAAACGGGGGCTAAAGCGATAGAGTTGCTCATCAAATTCATGTTTATTGGCGTCATTATTGCCTGCGTCTATACCTTGGCCATAATACACCGCCGATTCATTGTGCAGTTCAATCTCAAACAGCAGCCTGTGTTTACCTTGGTTAAAGAAGGTCATGTTTTCAAATTCAACACCATAAGAGCCATTACTGGAAGCAAAGGAGTTGATCACCAAGGACGAAGGCTGCTCTTGCTTGGTTGCGCCCTGGGTTTTGTACAAACCTATCACCAATAGCCCTGCACCGAATTTCTTCTCGGGCGTGTA
The DNA here is from genome assembly GCF_021295345.1 of Motilimonas eburnea. Classification (GTDB taxonomy): domain Bacteria; phylum Pseudomonadota; class Gammaproteobacteria; order Enterobacterales; family CBDFNC01; genus Motilimonas; species Motilimonas eburnea. The sequence goes on along the minus strand of NZ_JAIMJB010000005.1, from coordinate 139,876 downwards.
AAACGCGGTAGGCAAGTAGCTCATGTCGATGGTTTTACTGTCATCGAAACCGCCGTCTGCACCAAATACGGACAAGGTGTTATCTATAATGTCGGGCTCGCGATCAGCGGGTGTTTCAATGAGTGGCTCAACGGCATAACAGGCACTGCTGCAAATCAGTAATAGCAAAGAAATTGATCGGGTCATAATGGTTCTTTTATGGGTTAACTTGATACCAAACGCGGTCTAGCATCTCAAATTGGGCGAGATGATTCTAACATGACTCCTGAGCGGGTTAATGGTATTTTGCTTTATATTTCTTTTACATGATGTGTCCAGCAAGCTCGCTGAGCCAAGATGAACGCTGTGACTCATTATTTAGCGCCGAAGGATGCAGGCATGATTGCCGAGAAACAAGGATATGTGATTTACAATCAAGCCGATAAGGTTGATTTAATGCGGCTAAAAGCGTTGTTAGCCCAGTCCTATTGGGCGGCCGAGCGCAGCCTAGATGACATCGCCACCTCGGTGACTCATTCAGAATGCTTCTCTCTATACCATCAGGATTTACAAGTAGGCTTTGCCCGAGTGGTGACTGATTATGTCAGCTTTGCCTATTTGGCCGATGTGATAATCGATGAAGCCTTTCGTGGCCAAGGTTTAGGCAAGTGGCTGGTGGACGTGGCACTCAGCGATCCCCGCTGGCGAGACAAGCTACTAATGCTCGTCACCAACGATGCCCACAGCTTGTATCAGCGCCACGGATTTTCTAACAGCAACAAGGTATTAACCACGGCCGATAAGGTGCGCTGAGTTATTAATATAAAGGACAAATGATGCGTGTTTATGGTGATGTGCAGTCGGGTAACTGCTACAAGGTAAAATTGTTGTTGTCATTACTGCAACAAGATTATCAGTGGATCGATGTGGATATCTTGGCTGGCGAAACGAAAACCGAGCAATTTTTGGCCATGAATGCCAATGGCAAGATCCCTTTGTTGGCATTAGATGATGGCCGTTATCTGGCTGAGTCCAATGCGATTATGGGTTACTTAGCGGCGGGAACGCCCTTGCTGCCACAAGAGCCATTTCAGTTGGCCAAGGTGTACGAATGGCTATTCTTCGAGCAATACAGTCATGAACCTTACATCGCCGTAGCGCGCTTTATTCAACACTACCTTGGAATGCCAGAAGCTCGCCAAGCCGAATATGAATCGTTGCAAGCCGGTGGCAACAAGGCCCTTGCTATTATGGAACAGCAGCTAAAGCAAACGGATTTCTTGGTGGGCAACAGCCTGACCATTGCCGATATCGCCCTATATGCTTATACCCATGTGGCAGCGCAGGGCGGGTTTGATCTTAACCGCTACCCAGCCATTCAAGCGTGGTGCCAACGTATTGCCTCGCAGCCAAATTATGTGGCGTTGGGGTAAGTGAAATGACATGGTTTTCAGGGCACCTAGGTTGGTAAATAAATGAAATTGCTACTTACACTCGTGCTCTTTTTTGCCTTTATCCCAGTTATCACCAAGCTAACCGCACCGCCAGAAGTCACCGACAATTTTTTCGAGCAGGCGCGCAGCTTTTATGTTTTGGGTAAAAAAGGCGATCAATACCAAATGCTGACCTTACAAAAGGCGGTCGAGCAGCAAGCTGAATTCACCTATTTTTTGGATCAGCAAGAGGTTGTGCTTAATGTTGGCGATATCCACAACATTCAGGTGTTATCGACCACGGACGAGACTCAGGTAATCGAGTTTAATTACATGAATACCTACAGCGCCACCTCGACTTATCAAGTAACGGGCAACCAAATTAGGCCAATTCGATACAAGATTAACCACCATATGGGGCAAGTGTTCTTTTTCCCGCTAGCCATTATTCCGGCTTATTTGCTATCAAGTTTAGTGTTTGCTTGGCGAGCTAGGCGACGAGCTAAGCGCCAACCTGTTTAGTTAAACTTGTGGGAGGTGTTTGTGGGAGCCGCAGTAATGCGGCGATAAAGATAGCCCCCAAATCGCACTATTACTGGTGCTCCCACACAACCACCAAAGTCGCACCATCACTGGGGCGCCTACTGAATTCATCAACTTAGCCGATATTGAGGAATTTAAAGTCTCCCCTTTATGCACTTAGTTCACTAATATTCATCAATAGATGAATTATTGATGAGGTGTGCACATGGCGACAACTACCGAGCGAGCAGCGGGGCGGCCAAAGGGCGATTCCGATGCGCGTAACCGCTTGATTAACTCTGCATTGGTGTTGTTTGGTGCGAATAGCTTTGCGCAAGTGTCGACGCGTGAATTAGCGCGCCATGCCGAGGTGGATGCGGCGATGATCCGCTACTATTTTGGCTCTAAACTCGGCTTGTTTGAAAGCATGGTGCGTGAAACCTTGGCACCTGTGCTTGCCAGCCTGAAAAGCATTCCCGCTGCTGCTGCGCCTCAAGATTTAGCCAGTTTAATGCAGACCTATTATCAAGTGATGGCGCCCAATCCGGCCTTACCGCGACTGATAGTGCGGGTGTTACACGAGCCAGAGCAAAGCGAGCAACAGCGCATTTTGCTTGATGTATTTAGCCAAATTATGGACCTATCGCGGCAATGGTTAGCTCAAGGCTTAGTTAAATCAGGCCAGTTACGCGAGGGCGTTAATCCTGAATTAGCACGCTTAAGCTTGATTAGCTTGATGGTGTTTCCCTTGATTGCGCCGCCGGTGTTAATCAAGCAATTTGGTGTCGATATCAATCCCGATATTTTATCTGATTTGGTGAAGCACAATGTGGGCGTATTACAGCAAGGCTTGCTGCAACCCCACGCTCAGGAGGAGCAGTGATGAAAATTTTCGCGTTATGTTTTATGGGACTATTTTTGTTGGGTTGCCAAGAGGGTGAGCCTAGGGTGTTTGGTCAGGTTGAGCGCGATAGGCTGACTTTGACGGCCCCTGTGGGTGAGCAGATTGCCGAAATTTGGGTCAGTGAAGGTCAGCAAGTGGAAGCAGGCACCCCTTTATTGCGCTTGAATGACACCATAGCGCAAGCTCGGGTGCAGCAAAAACAAGCCGATTTAGCCCAAGCAAAGGCCAAGTTAGATGAGTTATTAGCTGGCGCCCGCAGTGAAGAAATCGAGCGCGCCGAAGCCGTGATTGCCGAAGCCAAAGCCAATCTGACTCAAGCGCAGCAAGACTTTACCCGTATTCAGCGCTTATATAAAACCCGGGTGTTAACCAAGGCCGATCTCGATCAGGCGCAAGCCGCCTTAGCCACGGCACAGGCAAAATTAGCGCAAGCGCAGCAAAGCTGGCAGCAATTACACAACGGTACCCGCAGCGAACAAGTGGCGCAGGGGCGTGCGTTAGTCGCGGCGGCGCAGGCGAATTTAGCGGTAGAACAGCAGCATCTTGCCGACTTGACCTTAGTGGCGCAGCAAGCCGCGATAGTCGATGTGATGCCATGGCGCGTGGGCGATCGGGTGATGGCGGGTACGCAATTAGTGGGCTTGCTAGCGACGCAGCGGCCTTATGTGCGCGCATATGTACCTGCGACTTGGCTTGATCGGGTAACCGTTGGCAGCTCGGTGCGCATTTTGGTAGATGGCCGAACAGAAGCCCTGAGCGGTACGGTGCGAAAGGTGCGCAGTGAGCCGGCTTATACCCCGTTTTATGCCCTGAATGAGCGTGACCGCGCTAGGTTAATGTACTTAACCGATATCGATTTAGATGCGGCTGGGCAAGCTTTACCCACTGGCTTAAATCTTGAAGTGGAGTTGTTGCCATGAGTGCGCCGTTAGCCATTTCAACCCAAGGCATGAGCCGCACCTTTGGTGGTTTAGTGGCGGTCGATCAGGTGGATTTAGCCATCTCGGCCGGCAGTATTTATGGCTTTCTTGGTCCCAATGGCTGCGGCAAATCGACCTCGATTCGAATGCTAACGGGTCTACTTAGACCAAGCGCCGGTGAGATTAAAGTTCTCGGTGAGAACTTAATGGGCAATGAAGATAAAATTCGCCGTCGCATCGGTTACATGACGCAAAAGTTTTCTCTTTATGAAAACCTCACCGTGCTAGAAAATTTGGCTTTTGTCGCGCGTATTTACGGCTTTTCATGGCGCAAGCGCCAGCAACGTCTAGCCGAGCTGCTGCAGTTATACGATCTAGTGGGACGAGAAAAGCAGCTGGCAGGCTCGATGAGTGGTGGCCAAAAGCAGCGTTTAGCCTTAGCCGCAGCGACCTTACATTACCCTGAATTATTGTTTTTAGATGAGCCTACCTCGGCGGTGGATCCGGAAAACCGCCGTGAGTTTTGGGAGCGTTTATTTGATTTGTGCGACCAAGGCACCACCATTTTGGTTTCTACCCACTATATGGACGAAGCCGAGCGCTGTCATGGTTTGGCGATTTTAGAGCGCGGGGTCAAACGAGCCGATGGCTCGCCGCAGCAATTGATGCAGCAAATGGCGGCGCAGGTATTTGAAATTGCAGGGCAAGATTTACGCAGCCTAAAACAAGCCTTAATAAAACTCCCTGAGGTACTTTCTGCCGCGCAAATAGGCAGTCGGCTAAGGGTGTTGGTGACCAATAGTGTGAGCGAGCCTTTAGCTTGGTTACAGGCTAAGGTGGAAGAAGCGCGAGGTGCAGGTGTTCAAATCGAAACTCAAATTGAAATGGTGCGGCCTAACTTAGAGGATGTGTTTGTGACTTGCACCGGACAAGGGAGGCATGGCGATGTTGCTTAGAATATTTGCTGTGGTGGTTAAGGAGCTGCGTCAACTGTCTCGTGATCGCATGACCTTTGGCATGATAGTGATGATCCCCTTGGTGCAGCTTATGCTGTTTGGTTATGCCATTAATACCGATGCCCGCCATTTACCCGCTGGGGTGGTGAATCTTTCAGCTAGCGCTTACGCACCGCGTTTAGTTAATGCGGTGCAAGCCAGCCAAGTGGTCGACTTTAAACGAAATTATGCCAATGTGATGGAAGCCGAAGCCGCGCTAACCCGAGGTGAGGTAAAAGCGGTGCTGTATATCCCGCCTGATTTTGCCGAGCGCTTGCTGCGTTTTCCCAATCAAGGCCAAGCCGAACTCCCTATTTCGGCGCAGCCCTTGGCACGGCCTGTGGCGCAATGGTTGGTGGATGGTTCAGACACGGTGGTTGCGGCCACCATTAAGTCGCTGCGGCAAATGCCCCTCAATGAAGTGTTAGACAGACCTGTTAGCGCCACGGTCGCAAGTTTAGAGGTAGTACAATACTTTAACCCCGAGCAGCGCTCCGTGGTGAATATTGTGCCCGGTTTATTGGGGGTGATTTTAACCATGACCATGGTGATGTTTACCTCGGCGGCCATCGTGCGTGAGCGTGAGCAAGGCAATATGGAGTTTTTAATCACCACGCCGATCCGCCCGATAGAATTAATGTTAGGGAAAATATTGCCTTATGTCGTTGTCGGGCTAGTGCAAGTCAGCATTATTTTGGGCGCTGGTCATGTGTTATTTGATGTGCCATTTCGGGGCGGGCTAGATTCCATGGCGCTGGCCTCCATGTTGTTTATTTGCGCTAGTTTAACCTTAGGGCTAGTGATTTCGACCATCGCCAAAACCCAGTTGCAGTCGATGCAGTTAACCATTTTTGTGCTGTTACCGTCGATTTTATTATCTGGCTTTATGTTCCCCTACGAAGCCATGCCCGTGGCCGCGCAGTGGATAGCCGAAGCCCTGCCAGCCACTCATTTTATGCGAATGTCACGCGCCATCGTGCTGCGTGATGCACAGGTGATGGAATTAAGCTTTGATGCCCTATGGCTGCTGGGCTTTACCTTAGTTGGGCTGGTGGTGGCCAGTTTACGCTTTGCTAAGCGGTTGGATTAATCTTTGGGTATAAAACAAGCCCCGCATTGGCGGGGCTGTTGGGATTATTGAATGACCTCTACGTCAAGCTGATTGATTAGCTTGATGATTTCTTGCCCATTGGGCCTGCCCGCAAAGAGGTTAAATATATCTATTACGACCACAGGCTCATCAGCGCTGATGCTAAGGCCGAAGGTGTCTGGATCATCGATAAAATCAGCGTAAGCTTCGCCGATTTCAGCGACATCAATGTTGATACCATCACGCTCGCCTTCTTTTTGTGCCTTTTCAAAATCATGGGTGAATTTTAGCTGTTCACGAGAGGGTACATCGTCGGGGGTGATGACAATTGATTTGCTGTATAAATCATAACTTCGTGCAAATAGGCCATGATCCTCCACCGAAACTTGCACAGAGGTAAATGCAATTTGACCCAGTTTGTGCATGTTTTGTAACGGGTTTCCTTCTACGAGTAGGGGTAAGCTTTGCCATTGTTCACCGGTTAACTGATGGAAAACAGTGGCCTTATTCTCGTCTTTTAAGGTGATGGCTAGACTCGATTCACCACCTGTTTTATCCAGCGAAAAAACGATCTCTGTATCTAGAGTGAGCTCTTGGTAAGCAAGATCAAGCAAGGGCTTGGCTACCCAATCAAGGCTTTGCAGTAACGCCATATGCGTTGGGCTATTAAAGTCGAACTTTAACCCGTTTAAGCTGGCATCAAGTTTGAGCTCATCATCGTCGTTGTTGAAATCACGCAACACGATGGCGTCAGCCTCTAGGTTGATGACCACGGCTTTGCGAAAAACCTGGGGCAAAGTTATGTTAAGGGTCACTTTTTCTAAGGTGGCATCTAATGTGAAGCTGTTTACGCTCATGTCTCGGTAGCTGATAAAGCGGTCGAGCTGGTGCTCCTTAAATGCGGTTTCTATTTTGCTTTTGGCAATGGACTGGGCGGTGAAGTGCCAGCCGATGATGGCGCATACGGCGATGGCAACACCTATGATGAGTTTATTCTTCATTACTGCGCCTCCTTGCTTGATTCAGGCGTCCATTGTGGAGCGGAATATTGTTTGCGCACTATCATGACGGGGTCATCCAATTCGGTACACTTGGCTTGCTGACAAAGGTAGCTGGCATCGACGTTAAGCTGTGGGATAAATAATTGGTTATCATCCAGTTTATCGTAACTCGCCCCGACAAACGCGGTGACACCATACCAATGGCCTTCTTCCAGTGGTTCTTCACTGTGTACATGCACTTGATAAGGCTCACCTGTGGTGTAATAACCGTCTTCTTTTTCATCAATCTTGAACACAAATGTGCCTTTGTGTTGCTTTCTGGCCATTGCTAATTCACCCAGATTAAAGCCGTAAGGAGAATTTAGCGGTCGATGTTGGTAGCTGTGAGCAACATAGATCGCAGGTTGGAACAGTTTTAGCTCTTGCTGCAAGCCATCGGCAATCCGGGTCCATTTGTCTGCTTTGGTTAAGCGTTCATAAGTGTTGTTCATTTCCAACGCGATACGCGCTTGTTCTTGCGCCCTTTGCTGAGCCTTGCGCTCTGCCTCTCGAGCTTCTTGTTCCGCTAAGCGTTTGGCTTGCTCTTCTTCACGTGCTTTTTGTTGGGCAAGTTGTTGTTGCTGCTTGAGCGTGCGCTCGAAATAGAAGTTGTTAGTTCTATCCCAGTTGACATAAGTGCCTTTTTTACGATGATGATTAACTCGATAGCTATAAAGTTTATGCTCATCACTGTAGCCATGGATTTTATTCACATCAGGGAAGCCGTCTACGAAATACACGGTATAACCGTCGCGGGTTCTTAAATTGTCGGTGAATGGGCGAAAGCTCTCTGCGATTAAGGGCTTGAATAAGTCTTCATCCATAAACGCCGCGGTTTCGCTGGTCATGACATAACCCGCACTTTCCGATAATTGAAATAGGCCGTTATAGGCATATACGGCGGGGACAAAGTAGTGTTGCTTAAGCTTAGGATCGGAACCCAGCCACATTAATAGGATGTCATGACCTTGGTTGATGCGTGCAACGGGATAGAGTTCCTTATCCTTTGGTAAGGATTTAAACGGGTAACCGTAGAGGAAGTGCGCTTTTATCTTGCCAAGGTTTTTACCATCTTGACGTTTAAACTTCAGCTTGGCAACGCCGTTAAGGTGGCCATCGATACATTCTCCCCCCTCGCGAGTAACCCTGACATAGGGTCGATCTTCGACCCGGATAGTTGGCGCATATAACAGGCACCCCGTTTTATCTTTGATCAATTGGTCGGGTTTGTCGCCTTGGTAAACAAATCCTTTTCTGCTTAGCTCAGGCTTCCAACCCGCCAGTTCAAATAATGCGGCTTGCTCGGCTGCGGCTAGTTCAGCTGCGGCTTGTTCAGCTGCGGCTTGTTCAGCTGCGGCTTGTTCAGCTGCGGCTTGTTCAGCTGCGGCTTGTTCAGCTGCGGCTTGTTCAGCTGCGGCTTGTTCAGCTGCGGCTTGTTCAGCTGCGGCTTGCTCGGCTTTGGCTTGCTCAGCTTTGGCTTGCTCAGCTGCGGCTTGCTCAGCTTTGGCTTGCTCAGCTTTGGCTTGCTCAGCTTTGGCTTGCTCGGCTTTGGCTTGTTCGGCTTTGGCTTGTTCGGCTGCAGCTTGTTCTGCAGCGGCTTGCTCGGCTTTGGCTTGTTCAGCTGCGGCTGGCGCTACGGAAGTATTTGCTACTGGGTTGGTGGCAGTAACATATTGAGGTTGCCATTGCTGAGATTTGGATAGACTACCCTGAAACAATACCTGCTCTTGTCGGTCGGTGACCTTGAAGGCGATGTCCTCGCCAGTTGGGCATTCACGATTAACAACGGTTGTTAGCTTGTTTAACAAGATGTCGACGGTTTGTTGTTGTAATTCTGTTGGGCTATCTGATACGAGATTCAGACTGATCGCCTTTTGGCACCATTTACCCTGTTGTTGGTCGGCAAATATTTCGACTTGGTCTTTTTTAGAATACGCTAATCTAGTTTGCTCGGCTGCGGCACTAAAGCTGGCATGAGCCAGCAGTAGTGAAGCACTGGTTATCACTATGCTGTATTTCATTAACCAAGCTCCCACGCACCATCGGCAGCTTTACAGGCATTAAAGGTTTCGGTTGATTGTTGCCCTTTGTCGCTGGTTACTTTCGCTTCCATGGTGCGACATTCGGTGGTAGCGACCAGTTCATCCTCGGTCAGTTCAATGCTGTCTAAATCAAAGCCGGTATCTTGCGATAATTGTGCGCTGGTTTGCTGAGTATCGATGGCGTCAAGATCGATGGCCGTGCGCATGCTTTGCTGTGCAGCAACTTCACGCTCTTGTTCGTTGATGTGATTGCCTGGGACATAAGGTTGAATAAAGTCGGGGTGTACATAACCTAAGGTAATACTGTTCTTGGCGACCATGATCCAACCATTTTCAACTGCGCCTACTGCGGTAACTACTTCGCCCTGTTTAAGGCCGCCTACCGCTTGATGTTCAGTGCTTGGCGTCGGTCTGACATTTAGGCTTGATTTGGTTTGATAGGGCTGGCTGATCATGGTTTTGACAGGTAATACTTCAACTTGCTTTAGTTTTACTACCTTCATCGTTTTGGTTTTTTGGGTCGTCGCAACTGGCGTGATAACGGCGCTGGCATTGGACGTTTCACTTTTCCAAACAGTCGGTTGGCCATCTTCTAATTCATTCATTGCTTGGGCAGAATGGCGCGCCATGGCTTGGCGATCTTGTTCATCAAGTGAAGCGCCAATGTAGTTACCGATGAGTGAGCCCGCTACGCCACCAATGATCATCGCAGCGACTTTACCACTGCCGCTACCAAAGGCGCTGCCGACTAACACCCCGGTTGCTGCGCCTAATAATGTGCCAACTTCTTGTTTATTGGATGCACAACCGGTTAAAAACGTGGTGCCAATAATGGTAGCTATGATGGTTTGATTAAAAGATTTCACCTGATTTTCCCTTTTACAATGGTATATATACGATATAAACGATGTTGTTAATGATTTTTTTGTGCATAGGTTAGCGGAAAAAGTTTTTATAAACAAAATATCTTTTAGATATCATTTTGTTCATTGCTGTGTGTCAAAGAATCGCCCGCCTATAAGCGAGTTACCTTGAGGAGGAGTGACAATTAGCAGAGGCTAATTTGCCTCGGGCGCACACAAAGGTAAGGTGAGTTTGACTTGGCATCCTTGCTCTGAAGTGACCTTGACTTGGCCGCCCAATAAGCCGGTGACTAAGGTGTAAACAATATACATGCCAAGGCCTGAGCTGCCTTTACCTAAGGAGGTGGTAAAGAAGGGATCAAATAATTTGGGCAAGTCATCGGCTGGGATCCCACTGCCATTATCGGCGACCTCTATGATGGCTTGGCGATTACCAAGGGTGGCATTGACGGTAAGTTGCGGCTGTTCGGTTTGAGCAAATCCGTGTACTAAGGCGTTTTGGACTAGATGGTCGAGTACCAAGGCCAGTGAATCACAGTAGCTGTCTAGCACGATGGGCTCGGCCACGTTTACCTGCACTATGACGCCTTGCTGCTCAAGTTTGATGCTGTGGTTGTCAACGGCTTGTTGGATCAGTATGGCTAGGTCGAACTTCTCTCTGTGTTGATCGCCTTGGGTGAGGGCCACACTGCGAAAGCTATTCACTAAGCTGGCAAGACGCTTCAATATGCTGTTTAGCAGTTCGGTATTTTCATTTAGCTGACCGCTTATTTGCATGACTTGTTTAAGTTTAATGCCATCTTTGCCTTTGCTCAGCGCTTGGTCTAAGGCGCTGGTTTGCTCATTGAATAAGCTAGACAGGGTGATGGCATTACCTAAGGGCGTGTTGATTTCGTGGGAAAGGCCAACGACTAAGGCATTGAGAGAGGCTATTTTTTGCGATTGCACTAACTGCTCTTGGGTTTGTTGCAGCAAGTGTAAGGTTTGCTCTAAACGTTGATTGGCTTCGACTAACGAATGGGTTTTTTGCTTCACTCGGCGTTTCAGCAGCACTATGGTGAATAAGCTGATCAGCAGTAATAGCCCTACAAAGGTCGTGCCTACCAAAACGTAAATATTTTCTAGCCGGCCTTGGGTTAGGTAAATAACTTCGAGCTTTTCCCAGTCTTGGGTTAGGCGCGCGATGGTACCGTTGAGTTTAAGCTCTTGAACCCCAGAGTTGAGTTGCTTAGCCAGCTGGTCATTGCCCTTTTTTAACCCTAAGTGAGTGGGTTTAGTTAAGATGGGCTGTTTCACGAACTTGATGCCCGTTAAGCCCATCTTTTGAATACTGTAAGTGCCAACCCATTTGTTGGTGGCAAAGGCGCTGAGCTGGCCGGCAAGTAACATTTCAAACCCGGCTTGATGGTCTGGGACTTCGACAATGTCAGCTTTACTTTGTTGGTTTAAGGTATCAATCAAAAAACTGCCTTTGGGTACGCCGACCTTTAAGCCTTTAACATCACTTAAGCCATGAATGGTCACATTGTCGCTGGTGACAAATAAGCTCATCTCAAATTCGAGAAAGCTAGGCACGAAGTCGTAGTCATGAATGCGTTCAGAATTGGGGCTAAACACGGTTAACACATCGGCTTGACCGGCTTTGACCATCTGTTGCGCCTGCTTCCAATCCGTTAATCGGTATTCAATTCTACGATTAATGGCTTGAGCCAAGGCAGGCAAAATGGAAGGAAAGATGCCTTTGGCTTGACCGTCTTCTAGCCATTCTATCGGTGGATAGTCTCGATCGCCGACAAAGCGAATAGCGGGTAATGAGGGATCGAGATCGGGCAAGTTTTCGCCATAACTAAAAACGGGTTCTGCCTCATTTGCATTGACCAGCAATGCCCAAGCGAACAACAGTAAGGCCCAGCAAGGTTTCTTTAGCGCCATCACACAAGCATATTAGTGGTTAGATAACCTGAGTATAGAAGTAAAGTTGGCTGCGTATCTGAGAAACTTTTCCAAATGCTAAGTTTGATGGTTAGCCATAAACTGGTTGGTGTGTTCGATAAAAGCCTGTAATTTCGCACTGCGCTTTGGCAGATGTGGAAACACCAAATAAATATCGCGCTGGCTGCTACTTTGGTCAGGCAAGACCTGCACTAACTTACCTTGGGTAATTAACGGCGTTAGCACAAAGTCGGGTAATTTAATGATGCCCAATCCTTGCACCGCGGCTTGGATCAATAACAAGTTATCATTTATCCCTAGATTGCCTTGGGTATTAATGGTTTGTTGCTCAAATTGCCACTGGGTGAGATGGGGATCGGATAAGCAATGATGATGAGCTAGATCGGAAAGCTGTTTGGGCTGACCAAATTTAGCTAGGTATTCGGGAGAGGCGCAGCAAATATGTTGATAACTAAGGAGCTTTTTCGCCACCATATTAGCTGGCGGGGTATTGGTGGCGCGAATGGCAAAGTCGAAGCGGCTGCTAGCCAGATTTTCGGTTTGATAGCCTATGTCTAAATCAAACCTTATGGCAGGGTGTTGCTGTTGAAATGCGCTGCACATAGGCAGTAAAAAGCGTTGGCTAAACAGCACAGGCGCGGTAATGCTGATTTCCCCCGTTATCTCACCCGCGGTTTGCGCTAGGTTTTTTTCCAAGTCGGCCATCGAGGCATTTACCTGGCGCATGCGCTGCAATACCTGATGCCCCGCGGCGGTGAGTTTGACATGGCGAGTGGTGCGTAGCAGCAAACTGACCCCAAGCTCTTTCTCTAGGTTACTGATTTGGGTTGATAAGTAACTTTTTGAAATGCCCAGCATATCGGCAGCGCGGGCAAAATTGAGCGTGTCGGCCACCACACTAAAGAGATGATAACGTTCAAAACGTTTGTGAGGCTTAAGCACTAATATCCACCTGTTCAATCTGCTTGTTCAATATAGCTAACAATCTAACAAATATATGCGTTAGAAACGAAGATGATGTGGTTATTGTTTGATATAGCGAATAGTTTGTTTGTTAAAGCCCCTTCAATTCGAAGTGAGCGGGTAATAGCATGTCAGGATGAACCCTAGATATTGAACCGAGGTTGTTATGAGTCAAAGTGAATTTTCGTTTGCATCACCATTAGTGCAAGGTTACTGGCGCATGGCGCACTGGGAGATGACGGCGCAGCAGCGTTTGAGCTTTATTAAGCAGCATGTGGAATTAGGGATGAGCTGTGTTGATCACGCCCCCGTGTATCAAAGTGAAGCCCTGTTTGGTGAAGCGTTAGCCCTAGAGCCGAGCTTGCGCCAACAGTTACAAGTGATTTCCAAATGCGGCATTATTCCAGGTCAAGGTGACAAGGTTGCCCATTACAATAGCTCAAAGGCAGAGATTATTGGCTCGGTTGACAATTCACTGCGCAATTTGGGCGTGGAGAAACTCGACTTATTGTTGATCCATCGCCCCGACATTTTAATGCAAGCCGATGAAGTGGCAGAAGCCTTTAATCAGCTTCAAGGAGCGGGCAAGGTTGCCCATTTTGGGGTGTCGAATTTTAATACAGCCGATTTTGACTTGCTGCAGTCTCGCTTAGATGCGCCCTTGGTAACCAATCAAATTGAAATTAATCCCCTTAATCTGCAAGCCACCGAAGACGGCACCTTAGCGCAAATGCAGCAATATAAAGTGCGCCCGATGGCATGGTCTTGTCTTGCTGGTGGTCAGTTGTTTAATGGCGAGTCTGAGCAAGCGCAGCGCGTGAGACAAACCTTAGCCCAAGTGGCCCAAGAGATAGGAGCAAGCTGTATCGATCAAGTCGCTTACGCTTGGGTAATGAAGCTACCCGCGAATCCTGTGCCTATTATTGGCAGTGGCAAAATCGAGCGGGTGAAACTGGCGCTACAAGCCCTTGAACTCAATCTAAATCACGAACAATGGTATCGCATTTGGACCGCAGCCAAAGGGCATGGGGTGGCTTAGGTTCTCACTCGTATTTATCGCCCCATTATTGGGGCTCCCACAGGGCTGTCTATTACTCTGATTTGAAAGGACGAAGCGGAGTTGCTGTAAAATCTGCCGAGATAGACATCAGCGTGATGTGATGCACAAGTCACTTAATACCTTTCCCTTATCATTCCTTGATTTTTTGGTTACAATCCCGCCGATATGATTGATTCATTGGTATTGATTTAACACTTTGTAAATTAAGAGGGAACATTTAATGAAGAAGTTGGTTGTGGTATTGGGTTTGACGTTTGGTCTGGTGGGCTGTGCTTCCACGCAAATAGAAAGTGCAACGCGTGGTGCGGTAAGTGGTATTTTGGACGCCACAACGTCTTCTTCAACAACAAGTACTGCGAAATCTGTACCGACGATTGGCGATACCACTATCTCTACTAGCGCTAAGCAGGGGAGAGTAGACGTTAAGACTCACCGAGCATCCCGCACGAGTCGTGATGTTGGGCAAGTGATGGTTGTGGAAGTGGTTGCTAACCCTCAAGGGTTAACTAAGATTGCTTATCGCAATTCTGTTCATCTCGACAGTGGTGGTAACTTGAAAAGTCACGCGCGTATCTACCCAGTGTCACCAGAAGGTTTTTTAATCGATGACGATGTGTTTTTCCAAAATGGCGACAAAAAAATTGTGAACACAGGGAAGTACTATGTGAAAGCGAGTGCAAGTGACACCAAAGCCTACGCAACGGGTGAAGTTGACATCACACGTGGCAAAACCAATATCATAGATGTGGTTTTGGAATAATTTTCCTCGATAAAGCTCTGCTCCTACCAAGTTTTTATCGCCCCATCACTGGGGCTTCCACAAAAGTGGCTTGTAGGAGCAGCAATCATGCTGCGATTATTAAATCGCGAATTGGTATGTGTTACACCAAACTCATCAACATTTCTTCTGAGTATTCAACTAGCTCTTTACCCTCGCGTATGCGGGCCACGTAGTCGGGATTAGCGATAAACGGGCGACCGATGGCGAGTAAATCAAACTTGTTTTCCGCAATCGCGGCACTGCCCATTTCTGCGGTCAAGCTGCCCACGCCGACTAAGGTTTTGCTATAGTGGGCGCGAATATAGCTAGATACACGGCCGCCGAGATAATCAAACTCTAATGCATCATCAAAAATGCCAACGTGAATAAAGGCTAAGTCACGGCTTTCTAATTGCTTGAGTAGGTAGTCAAACACGGCGCGATCCCTTGGGTCGCTTGGCATATTAAAATAGGCACCCGGCGATAGGCGTAGTGCGGTGCGTTGATGACCGATTTCAGCGCAAATCGCATCGACCACGGCTAAGGGGAAACGCGCCATGTTTGCTGGGGTTTGGCCATATTCATCGCTGCGCTGATTGCTGCCGTGATGTAAAAATTGGTCAAGCAGATAGCCATTGGCGCCGTGAATTTCCACACCATCAAATCCTGCTACCATGGCGTTAGCCGCAGCTTGGGCGTAGTCTTCAATTAATTGTTCAATATCTTCATGGCTTGCCGGCGTCGGGGTTTGGTATTCCAGTTCACGCATGCGCGGTACTGTGCCTTCAACGCCAATGGCCGACGGTGCCATCACGGCATCACTGCCGGTGACATCGCGATAAAAGTGCGGATGCGCAACACGGCCGGTATGCCAAAGCTGAGCAAAAATCTTCCCGCCTTTTTCGTGTACCGCTTGGGTCACCTTCTTCCAGCCCGCTACTTGCTCTGCAGTAAATAGACCCGGAGTATTGGGGTAGCCTTGGCCGTCGGGGCGAATGATCACGGCCTCTGAAATAATCAGTCCGGCATCGGCACGGCGAGCGTAATAGTCGGCCATGGCTTGGGTTGGGACTAGATTATCATCCGCCATACAACGAGTTAATGGTGCCATCAAGATACGGTTGTTTAGGGTGATGGTGTCATTGAGTGCGAAAGGTTGAAAAAGATTGTCTGTCATTGTGGCCTCAATCAGGAAAAGTTTTTGAATGCTCATTCAAGATAGTGCTATTTGAATGATCGTTCAAGCATTATTTTGAACACTCATTCAAAATTAAGTACACTGCATTCATCAAGGATTACAAGAGCAGAACCCATGAGAAATGCTGAATTTGATCGTGAAAAAGTGCTGCGCAGCGCCATGACTGCCTTTATGGAGAAGGGATACGCTAAAACCAGCATGCAGGATCTCAAAGCGGCAACCGGATTACACCCTGGCTCTATCTATTGTGCGTTTGACAATAAACGCGGCTTGTTGCTGGCAGCATTGGAGCAGTATCGTCTGGATCGCAGCGTTGAGTTCGAGGCGTTTTTTGCGGATGGCAGACCCGTATTATCTCAGTTAAAAAGCTATCTGGATGATTTGGTGCAACAGTGTTTAAGTTGCGATAGCAGCCAGGCGTGCCTGCTCACTAAGGCGTTAAATGAAGTCGCCGAACAAGACGCTGAAGTGCAGCAAATCATTGCCGATAACCTTGCCCGCTGGCAGGCCGCGTTAGAACAAGTCCTAGTGCGCGCAGCGACACAAGGGGATCTCACCTCAGGCCGAGACAGTGCCCATTTAGCGCGGTATTTAGCGATGGGCATTTATGGTTTACGCACTTTTGCTCATACCCACCCGGGTGCTGATACGCTGCAAGCGCTGGCAGATCAGCTATATCACGATATTTGCGCTTAACCCATTAGCAAGGAAGCGGACAATGATTGTTATCTACGGTATCGATACCCAATTGAACCCGATTAAGGCCGAGCTTTCCAATGTGATCCACGGCGTAATGCAAAGCGTGTTAGGGCTGCCCGAAGACAAACGGGCGCATCGTTTTATCCCCATGGATAAGAGTGATTTTTACGCGCCCGGAGGCCGCTCCGATGCCTACACTGTCATCGAAATAAACCTGATGGCGGGACGAGAAATCGCTACCCAAAAACGCCTAATCAAAACCTTGTTTGCCGATATTGAGCGCCAGCTGGGTATTAAGCCTGTAGATATTGAAGTGATCATCAAAGAGCAAGCACCTTATCAGTGGGGATTTCGCGGCATGACGGGTGATGAAGTCACCGACCTAAGCTATTCAATTAAGGTGTAGCAAATACAAAAAAGCCCCTATGCATGGCACAGGGGCTTATTATTAGCTTGGTTTACGACTCTAGGCTAGAGGCAGAGCGTAAATCATGACTAATTCTGTTGTTTCTTCGTTTAGAAGCCGTAAGAAGCACCAATAACGAAAGCGTTGTTAGGTGTGACACCGTCTAGGTTGCTACCTTGGTAACGGTACTCAGCGTAAGGTTGTACACCGTTACGTGTCCATGTAGCGCGGAATTCGTGGTCTAAGCCTTCAGAATCAAGCATGTATACGTTGTTGTATTTAACGCTTAGCGGCATATCTTTAAAGGTGTAAGCGATGGCGTTATCCATGCGAACATCATCTAGCTTGCTGCCATCTTTAGCATCAAAGTGCCAACGCGTACGGTTAGAGATAGAGATACCGTTGTCGAAATCGTAACCGACCTTAATCAAAGGACGGTATTGAATGCTGTCGCCGTCAGCCAATACATGGTGGTAACCACCTGCAATCCATAGACCATCGCCTAAGAAGCTGTTGCTGTCAAAGCGGTAAGATTGCTCAATACCTAAGGTAGTGTAAACAGGTGAATTGGCATTAACACCATTGCTTGGGTTGTCACCGAGGTGGATATTGTCAAACTCCACTAATACTGTGGTGCCAGTGCGGAACGTGTGGCCCGCTTCGATAGTTGATGTTACTGCAGAACCGTGGAAATCTTTACGGTCGTGCATTTGCACATTACCTGTGATGTATGAAGAGCCAGCGGCAGAAGTCACGACTTCGGCTTCCTCAGCAAATACTGCAGGAGCGATGGCGAAAGAAGAACATGCAAGTGCTAGAGTTAATTTTTTCATTGTATGAGACCTTTTGAAGTTAAAACTAATTATTCGGTCTACTTAATCCATGTAGAGAGGCGGTGTTTGTTGCGGCTCTATCCTTGAGGCGTTTTATGCTCTGTATTGACAGGGTTCATAAAAGCGAAAACAGCGTCCATCAGCAGTCGTCCTTACTGAATTACTGACAAGTCTATGGCTAAATTTTCAATCATGCAATACAATTATGTTCGGGTTTTCCTAGCGTGATAAAGAGTTATGGCTTCAATAGATCAAATCAATGCGTTTATCGCGGTATATGAAACAAAAGGTTACAGTCCCGCAGCCAAGCAATTAAACAAGAGCAGAACCACGGTAAGAGAGTTGGTGATGACCTTAGAAGATCAGCTTGCGTTGGTGCTGTTTGAAGTGGATGGTCGTAAAGTTATCCCCACCGTCGACGCGCAAAAGCTGCACTTTCAAGCAAAATTACTGCAATCCCATTTAGCTTCATTTAATGAACTGGTCGACTCTATTCACGCTCAAGAAGAAGCCAGTTTTACCATCTTGTACGACCCCATGCTAAACCCAGCGTTGATCGTTGAATTAACGGCTGAACTGAGCCAAACCTTTCCTCGCTTAAAGCTGGATTGGCAGGTGGATGATTGGAACAGTGCGATGAAAAAAGTGGCTTCTGGCGAGGTTGATTTCGCCTTTATGCCGAACAAAAAAAGCAGTTTTAGTGCGATTAAGATTGATGTGAAATTTCTGGGCTTTCAATCCTATGGGTTTTATACCTCAGCCACAGGCTTACTAAGTGAAAACGCGATGATAGACAAGCTTATCTTGCGACAAGAGCCCCAGGTGCTGCATCAAAATATTGTGCGCAATGATGAAAATGTGGAATACATGCGAATTTCCGCCAATTATATTGCGGTAATGAATAATGACGAGCTATGTCGCACCTTAGCCAAGGTCGGCTGGGGTTTAGTGCCCCATTGTTATGCTAAACCCTATGTTGACATGGGCCTGATTAAGCCGTTCACCACCAATTTATTATTAAACGAATACAAGATGTCCATCGCTGCTTACTATGCCCCCGCGATCACCCGAGGCCCAGTGATGGCGCATGTGCTCAACATCTTGCCTGAGTTAGCGGCGAAGTATTATAGCTAAGGTGAGTGAATGGCGAGGCGCTAAGCTAGTGGCGGTCAAAGGTCAGCTTCATTTCAAGGTCTGTGATGGTGTGGTCATGAAATATCTCAGTGGCTTCGTGGCCGGTAGGCTTAAAACCCAGTTTGGCATAAAATTTTTGCCCCTGATGGTGAGTGCTGAGCACGTAAAGCACTAACTCTTTGCAACCTGTGGATTTTAGTTCATCGGAAATGGTTGCAATGAGCTGCCTGCCGATGCCTTGGTTCACCATACTAGGGGCCACATAAATCGATCTCAGCTCTTTTAGGTCATGGTTATCTTGGTTAGTGAAACTCGGACCATAATTGATGAAACCGACCACCTCGTTATCTTTTTCAGCGACATACACGGTCTCAACGGAGGTTGCGTAAATATTGCTCCACATTCGGGCTCTGCGCTCCAAGGTGTATTGCTCAATATATTCAACCGGCAGCTGATTGGCGTAAGTGGCTTGCCAAGAATCGAGGTGAATAGTTGCGATAGCCTCGATATCGTCTTTTTGCATTTTTCTTATTTTAATCATATTTTTAACTTCATGGTTGATGCTGGATAGGGCAGTTTAGCACAGCAACTGGCGTGAACTAGCTGTCCTAGAGTAATCCTCGTACTTCCTTACAAAAGCCCCTTCCATTCTTACAATTGCTAACACTCAACTTGATTAAAAAACGATATCTTTTCCTTACTGAACATTAACCAAATGGATAACGCAAAGGAAGGATAGTCAGATGCAACTCAGTCGGTTTGAAGTCATAACAAAGAGTTTGTTATTAGTGTTGTTAACCCTAAGTGCTTTAGTGCTCAGTGCATGTGGCTCGAGTGGGTTAAAAGAAGACGTGAAAAAAATCACCCGTAGCAAGGCTGATATTAGCTTTGTGAACACCACCTATGAGGTGGTGGCGTTTTATGCTAAGCATGATGATCCTCTGGATTCGAAAGATCAAGAATATGTATTTAATAGCCAGAATCGCCGATTTAGTCAGGTCGATATCGGCGACATGGCGACCTATGAATACACCTTTCAACCGCAAAAAAAACAGTTGCACTTAGGTGTGCAAGATAGCAACAGCCAAACCCGACAAGGTGTAGGCCATGTCGATCTGGATTATAAAGTAAAGCAAAGCAAGCCAGTGTGGGCGGTCGCTTGGTTGCAAGGGGAGGCTTATAAGATAACGGCGTTTGCGAAGCGGGTGGATAACCAAGATGCGGTTTATCGGGTTCGCATCTTCAGCCACCATAACCTGCCTGTCTATTTAAACGGTGCAGATACGGTGAGCTTTAACCTAGAACAAGGCAAAGTCAGCGCCATGGTCAGTGTAAACAACTGCGCCACCGGTCTAAAGGTAGGCGAGCACAGCCTAGATCTTTGCCAAGCCAGCTTAGGCAAATCTTATTTGATGGTGGTGAATAATACTGGCTTGCTCAGCTTGCAGCCCGAAGCTTAAGTGTTCCCGAGTCACTAAGGAGGCGATATGGGGTTTAATATTCGACTATGGAAGGGCCTGATGGCTTTATGGCTGCTGGTGGCCGTGTTTATCCTGTACCAATTTCTATCGGCGATGCAGGTGTTTGGTTAAGCCATGATATTTTAAATACAGATAGATGAAGGCAAGCTGCCTTGATCTATCTCATTATGGCACTGATGACATTGAGCCGCTTCTTGTTGTAAAGGGTATAAGCAGCGAGGGCAATGTAATTGGCCAAATGCGATTTCATTGGCCAGCGTTAGTTGTTCAACAAAGGTTTGGCATTTCAGGTTGTCGGTAATGTGTGTGGCGAGCATAGTTTGCCATTCATCGAACAGGGTTTGGAGTAAGTTCAGGGTTTCTTGCTGGGTAATCGTTTGGCTCAATGTGGCACAGGTTTTACACCAATCATAGAGGCCGAGCTTATCTAGGTAATAGCCGCAAAAAGAGCCAAATTGTACATCGACCCTAAAATCGTGGCGAAAACCGAAATAGGCAACGCCCTCAATTAGCTTATCCATCGGGATAAGGGCGTTTTGCAATAGCAATTGGCGACAAAGATGATGCTGATTAAAGCCTAGTTTGCGCGCTCGGTTTGGCCAATCGGCAAGAGCGACGGCAATGCCCTCATTGAAAGCCGCAATGGGATGAAAATTTAAAATCGTGTTAACTAACCAATGGATGTGTTCATGTTTTAGCTTGTCGAATAATGCAATTGGGCAACCGTCCAAGTGAGCCGCGCCTATGGTGACTTGCTTGTCATAGTATTGGCATGGTTTACCTTCACCTATGGCGGTGGCGGGCCAAGGGGTCGTTTTGATTAAGTCGCCATAGTTAGCCATTAAATCTTGATGTAATTGTTGGTTTGCTTGGGTCCAGGCTGTTAATGCTTGATTTGATATGGCTGGCGTCGATTGCGGCTTAACCATGTTAGCGCCTTGATATTTTTGTTTTTAATGCCTGAACAATATCTCGCTATTTGTGAGATTTACTTTGATATTGGTCAGAAAGTGACTTAAAAACATTGCTTTAGTGATATTGATAAAATACAGCGTTACTTGGGTTTACACCTACCAATAGCAATAGAGTTATAACGGTTGTAGCGTGGCGAGCTCATCAAATGAGCTCGCTAAGGTTAATTGTGAAGCTTATTAAAACGCTGTTTTCGCTACTTGAGAACCCGCTCTTGAGCCGTAGAATGACTTAATGGCTGTGTACCGTATTCAGCATGGCGGATGGATAACTCTTTAAGGACAAGGTTTTGAATAAGCTTAAGATAATTTTACCTATCGTGGTGTTAGGGTTAGGCATTGCAGGTTATATGGGCCTCGCTTCTTTGCAGCAACCGCCGCAGCAAAAGCCGCCGGAAACCAAATTGGTGCAAGTCAGTGTGGTTGAAAACCAATTTCAGCCGATGACCCTAACGGTTGCCTCTTACGGTGTGGTTAAAGCCAAGTATGAAACCGATTTGGTGGCGCAGGTGGGCGGTGAGCTAACTTATCTTGCCCCTGAGTTTATTCGTGGTGGTTTGGTGCAGCAGGGCCAAGTGCTTGCCAAGATTGATCCCAGTGATTATGAGGTGGCGTTAATTCAAGCCAAAGCCAATGTGGCTGCCGCTAAAGCTGCGTTAGTACAAGAAGTGGCTTATGGTAAGGTGGCTAAGGAGCAATGGTCAGATATTAAAAGCAAATTACCAACCGAGTTGAGCCTGCGTAAACCGCAATTAGAGCAAGAAAAAGCCCGTCTAAAGTCAGCCGAGGCCAGTCTCAAACAAGCTCAGCGTAACCTTGACCGCACCGTGATCCGTGCGCCTTATGACGCATTAATTGCTAGTCGTCATATTGGCCCTGGTGGTTATGCTGCGCCTGGTGCGTTATTGGGCCGTATCTTAAGCACCGAGTTTGCTGAGGTGCGCTTACCGCTAGCACAACAAGAATTTAATTTCTTAGACAATCAAGGGATGGGCGCCCAAGTGCTGTTGACCTTAGGTCAGGATATTTTCCATGCCAAGGTGGTGCGCAACGAAGGCGTCATCGATGATTCCAGTCGCATGGCCTATTTGGTGGCCGAAATCCCCGACCCTTATGGTCGCAGCAAGGGGGGGGCTAGCTTGCCCTTTGGTAGCTATGTGACAGCCGAAATTGAAGGTATCAACGCGGGTATGGTGAGCGTGTTGCCGCGTCATTTGGTGACCGACGGCAAGGTGGCGGTATTAACGCCGGAGCGTACTTTGGCTTACCGTGATGTTGAAGTGCTGCGCTTTAATGCCGGTGAAGCCGTGATCACCGCAGGTTTAGAGCAGGGCGATAAAGTGATTAACTCGGCACTCGATTATGCCTTACCGGGCATGCCGCTCGATTGGGTCGATGATCCTGAGCGCGGTGCAGAGCAGGTAGAGCCAAACCCTGAGCCTGACACTAAGCTCGCGGGCGATGCCGCCAGTGCGACGACGGTAGAGGGCTGATCATGCTAGATACCAACAAAGGGATCATTGCTTGGTTTACCCGTAACAGTGTCGCAGCCAATCTGTTAATGATCATGATTGTCGTCGGTGGTTTGCTCACAGCGGGCACGATACGTAAGCAGTTCTTTCCGCAAATCGAAGTGAATTGGATCAAGTTCACCGCTGCCTTACCCGGTGCCGCGCCACAAGAAGTGGAAGAAGGCATCATCACCAAATTTGAAGATGCCATCGAGCAAGTGCAGGGTTTAGAGCGCGTTATCGCCTATGCCAACTTGGGTTATGCCACCACTTATATCAAGGTCAATGACGACTATGATGCCAGCTTAGTGTTGGACGAAGTGAAGGCGGCGTTTGATAGCGTGTCTAACTTTCCAACGGAGATGGAAGGCCAGCAAATTGAGCGCATTAAGATGCGCCAAGATGTCATGTATATCAGTTTGTTTGGCGATCTTTCCCCGCGTGAGTTGAAGCACACAGGTAAGCTGATTTTTGATGAAATCCGCCAACTGCCGGGCGTGAGCATTACCGAGTTTTACGGTGGCTTGGAGGATGAAATCTCCATTGCCTTGAGTAAGGACAAACTCAGAGAGTACGGTTTAAGTTTCAATCAAGTAGCCAATGCGGTGCGTAGTCATTCCGGCAATATGTCGGCGGGTGGCATTCGTGCGCAAAATGGTTACATTAATTTACGTGTTGCCAATCAAGCCTATAGCGCGGCCGATTTTGGCAATATTCCCTTGCTGACTCACCGTGATGGCTCGGTACTCACCTTAGGTGATGTCGCCGACATCACCGATGGCCTAGCCCAAGGCCTACATTATTCGCGTTTTAACGGCCATAACTCGGTCACCTTTTACGTCGGCGCCGCCGAAGATCAAAGCCTGAACGTGGTGGCCGATACGGTTAAACGTTATATCGAAACCAAGCAAACTCAGTTACCTAAGGGCCTTGAGCTAGCGCCTTGGGTAGACATGACATACTATCTTGAGGGCCGGTTAGAGCTCATGCTCGACAGCATGAAAAGTGGTGCCGTTCTGGTGTTCTTGATGTTGGCGTTATTCCTGCGGGTGCGCTTAGCATTTTGGGTGATGATGGGGTTACCGGTTTGTTTCTTGGGCACCTTATTCTTAATGCCCTTGAGCATGATAGACGTCACCATTAACGTGGTGAGCTTGTTTGCCTTTATCTTGGTATTGGGTGTGGTGGTAGATGATGCCATCGTGATGGGCGAAAGTGCCCACAGTGAAACCCAGCGTCATGGCCATCATATTGACGCCGTGATCAGCGGGGTAAAACGCGTGGCCATGCCCGCGACCTTTGGCGTGTTAACCACGATTGCAGCCTTCTTGCCTTTGGTGCTCGATGACGGCCCGACTGCCGCCTTTGGTCAAGCCATCGGCTATGTGGTGATCTTGTGTTTGCTGTTTTCCTTGGTGGAATCTAAGTTAATTTTGCCTGCCCATTTGGCCGCAATGAAACCGCCGAAGCAAGTGCGTCCCGGCTCACGTAATCCGCTGGACTGGCTAAGGCTGCTGGTAAACTGGCTGCAAGCTAAGGTCAATCTGGGTCTAAATTGGCTGATAACCGATGTTTATCGCCCTTGTTTAACTCGTGCGGTCGGTTACCGCTATACCTTGATCATGTTGTTTATCAGCCTGATTTTAGTGTGTGCGGGTTTGTATCAAGGCGGCGTGGTGCGCTTTGTCGGTCAGCCGAAAATCCCTCATGATTTTCCAACTATCAGTTTGACCATGAACGCCGATGCTTCGGAGCAAGCCACCTTAGACATGGCGCTAAAAATCGAGCAAGCCTTGAAGCAGGTGGACCAAGACCTTGAAGCCGAGTTTGGCCAAGTGATGATTTCAGACATGCAGGTGGACTTACGTGGTCGCACGCAAGCCGAAATCTTGGTGCGCTTGGTTGAGCCAGAGCTAAGACCCATGAACACCTTTGCCTTGGCTGAGCGCTGGCATCAAGCCATCCCGCCCTTGCCGGGGATGAAATCCTTGACCATAGAAGACAACTTATTTGGTAATGAGCGCGATGATGGTGATATCAGCTTTCGTTTACAAGGCTCAGATCAGCAACAAATGGATGCGGTGGTGGCCAAGCTAAAACAGCATTTAAATAGCCTAGCCGGGGTTAACAATGTTAACGACAGTAGCCAAAGCCACAGTCAGGAAGTGCTGTTTACCCTTAAACCGCAAGCTCATAGCCTAGGCTTAAGCTTGGCGGATATTGCCATTCAGGTGAATCAAAGCTTTTATGGCTTAGAGCTACAAAGGGTGATCCGCGGTGGTGATGAGGTGCGTGTTATGCTGCGTTATCCCGAAGATCAGCGAAATAGCATCAGCCATGTTAACAAGGTCTTGATCCAAACGGCTCAAGGAGTGCAAGTGCCCTTGTCTGAGGTGGCGCAGGTGAGCTTTGTTGATGGCTTAAGCCAAATTCGCCGTGAAAACGGCCGTCAAACCGTCAGCGTGTGGGCGTCGGTGGATGCCAGCCAAGCCGAACCCTTTAAACTGGCGCAAGATGTACGCGATAACTTCCTGCCACAATTATTGTTGCAATACCCTAGGGTCAGCACCGAAGTGGCGGGCAGCATAGCTCAGCAAATTGAGAACACCAATGAACAGCTGCGTAACTTCGCCTTGTCTATGCTGTTGGTTTACGCTTTACTCGCCATCCCATTAAAGTCTTACGCTCAGCCCTTGATGATAATGGCGGTGATCCCGTTTGGCATTATTGGCTCGGTGGCGGGCCATCAACTTATGGGTATAGATTTAAGCTCGTTATCCTTGTTTGGCATTATTGCCGCGGCAGGGGTGGTGGTGAACGACTCGCTGGTGATGGTGGATGATATTAACAAGAATCGCCATGGTGATAAGTCTTCAGGGCCATTGGCAGAGCCATTGGCTGCGATTGTCGTGGCCTCGGGCTGCCGACGTTTTCGCGCTATTTTGCTCACCTCGCTGACCACCTTTATCGGCTTAACGCCGATCATGATGGAAACCAGCATGCAGGCGCAAATGGTGATCCCAATGGCGGTCAGTCTAGCCTACGGCGTGCTCTTCTCAACCGTGGTGACCTTGTTCCTGATCCCTTGTTTGTACTTGTTTATTGACGATATCAAACGAGTTGCGAGGCGTATTCGTGGCATTAAGCCAGAGCAAAATCAAGAAGATGGGTTGTTAGAGCGTCAATGATTTAAAATCGCCCCTACAGGGAATGAAACACCTGTGGGTGGCGAGCTTGCTCGGCGAAGATGGGTGTTTGAAGACTTATTAGTTAACAAGGGAAACATGAATCGTATTAATGTCATCGGCAGCAGTGCTTCTGGGAAGTCGACTTTTAGCCGGCAGTTAGCAAAAAAGATGGCGATACCCTACATAGAGATGGATGCCATTTTTTGGTTACCTAATTGGCAGCAGCCCAGTGATGAAGTGTTCTTTACTGAGTTAAAACAGGCGCTAGCACCAACCGCTTGGGTGCTTGATGGCAACTATAATCGCTCCGTCCCAATCAAGTGGGAGCAGGTTGATACGGTTATTTGGCTGGATTACAGTTTGGCTCGCACTGCTTATCAATCTATTACCCGTGCACTTAAACGCAGTATTTCAGGCAAGGAACTATGGCCGAATACAGGCAATGTGGAAACGTTTAAAAAATCCTTTTTTAGTAAAGACTCGGTGATTTTATGGAGCTTGCAAAATTACCATCACAACCGGCGGCGTTATCTAAAGGTAAAAACCGACCCGCAATTTGCACATATTAAATTTGTGCACTTAACTAGCCCGCGACAAGCGCAGCGCTATATTGAACAGCAATAATGTTTGCCGAGGTGCTTTGTGGGAGCTGTATTAATACAGCGAAACAGCGCGTTAACTGATGGTTATTCACGATTTAAAAATCGCTCCTACTGGCGAACCTAAGTCGATCAGTTTAGAGCTGATCTTTCGGCGCACCTTCATCGCACTTGATGCAATTTAACTTATGTCCCAGCATGGTGTTGCGACCTGCTGTAGTCAGTACCCAAGGTCGCATTTGCCAAGGTGGGTCGTGTCTAACATGCTGAAAATGGCCGCAGCTTAGCTCGGCAACCCAGTGTGCTTCTTCATCTAAATGATAGCCACAAATAGCTTGTTGCATGGTGTTTTCCTTAGCCTTGTCGTTTGCGATTGAGCCATTGCTGAGTCAGCAAAGCGGTAATAATTAAGCCTAAGCCAACTAAGGTTGAGGTGTAGATAGGCTCACCTATGATCCAGTTGAGTAAGAACAACGAAGCAAACGGCGACACGAAAATCAAATTGCTGATACCGGCGGTGTGCTCGGCGTACTTCATGGCATTCAGCCAACATACAAAAGCCAGTCCCATTTCAAATATGCCAATATAGATAGCGCCTGCCCAGCCTTGCCAAGCACTGAAATCAAACTCACCCAGATAGCAATTTGCGGCGATGATAAAAGGCAAACTCAAGATAAAACAAGCGAGTAAGGCAGCTATTGGATCGCCATGTTGGCGCGTGTTTAAGATCCAATACAGGGCCCAAAGTAAGGTGCTGGCCAGCGCTAAGGCAACACCTAAAGGATTGTTAAAATCCAGCGCTAATAAATCGCCTTGGGTGGCGATCACTAATACCCCGCCATAGCCTAATAAAATGGCCAAGCCGTCGGCTTTAGACAACTTTTGCCCTAATAAGGGGACGGCGAGCAAGGTAAGGCTAATAGCCCAAGTGTAATTCAAGGCTTGCGCCTGTTGGGCGGGTAATAAATCGTAAGCTTGAAACAGTAGCAAGTAATAGAACAAAGGATTAATTAAACCAAGCAGCAACATCAGCTTACCTTGTTGCTTGATTAATAACACTACATTGGGCAGTTTGTTTTGCCACCAACAGATGCCCGCAAGTAGCACTATGCTGGTTAGGCTGGCGACCAAAATCATCTGGACCGGGCTGAAATAGGCCAAGGTCACTTTAAAGGCTGTTGCCACGGTTGACCACATGGCGACGGCTGCCAACGCAAAAAGCACGGCCGTTTTTTGATTTTTGACTAGGGGAGATGGTGACAAAATATAAGCCCAACGATAGCACTGTGTTGGGCAGGATATCAGGCTAAATTAAGCTTTGGCGACTTTTTTATCTTCTTTGCTGCTTTTATCTTTATTGCTTGATTCGAAGTCGACTACTTTCTTATCGGCATCTTTTTGCTTGCGCACGCCAAAGAACTGGCCGCCCTTGTCGATGCGAATGTCGGCACTGAACAGTTCCCCGCTAACCACACCTTTGTTTTCAATGTTTAAAATATCGCAATGAACTTCGCCCTCGATATTGCCGGAAACAAACACTTCATTGGCTTTAAGCACACCCTTAAGGATACCGTTGCGGCCTAAGGTGACATTGCCTTCACAGGTGAGAGTACCTTCAACCGTACCATTGATCATCACCTCTCCTTGCAGGTTTAAGTCGCCAGTGATGGAGCAGTTTTCTGAAATATAGGTTAAGCCTTCTTCTTTCGTCTTTTTAAACATGTGCTTATTTTCTTTGTTTGATTTGTGAGAGAGGCAACTAGCTTACAAAGTGAGCTAAATTTAGGCAATCGACCAAGTTTAAAAGTGAGGTATAGTTAGGGTTTTCATAAATGGCTGGGCTTGCTTCGCAATAAGGTTAATTAAACCGTGATAAAACAAATGGCTAAGATATTCATTTTGCTCATTGCAGGGGCTTTTTCGGCACAGGCTGAGCCGATTAAGGTATTGGTTGCTGCATCACTGCAGCCAGCTATGACGCAATTAGTAAGCCTTTATCAGCAACATAATCCCGAGCAAAAAGTGGTGTTAATTGTGGGGGCTTCTTCGGCATTAGCCAGACAAATAGAGCAAGGCGCGCCGGCAGATATTTATGTCTCAGCTAATCAGCGCTGGCTGGATTATTTAAAGCAAAACACAGGCCGCGTGCAGCAGTACGCAAGCCTAGTAGGGAATAAACTAGTGCTGGTGAGCAAAAAAGCACACCCGAACTTTAATATTAAGCAGCTTGCAGATTGGCATCATACGCTCGCAGGCCAGCGTTTGGTGATGGCTGATCCTCAACATGTCCCAGCAGGTATTTATGCTAAGCAGGCGTTGGGAGCCTTGGGGTTATGGCAGGACTTAGCTCAGCAGGTAGCTTATGCTAAACATGTCAGGGCCTGCTTGGCCTTAGTGGAGCGAGGTGCTGCGCCACTGGGAATTGTTTATGCCAGTGATGCCCATTCTTCCACTCAGGTGCAGGTGATTGCCAGTTTTAGTGATGACAGCCATGACGCTATTATTTACCCTGCTGCGCGGTTATCCAATTCGGTTGAAGCTAATGCATTTTATCAATATTTATGGTCTGAGCCTGCGCGGGCCACTTTGCGCGAATTTGGGTTTACCGAGCTTAAAACTGAGCCGCAGAATTAAATAGGAGGCCATGTACTCGTGCTATTAACCGAATTAGAAAGCCAAGCCTTATTACTTAGCCTAAAAGTGGCAGGGGTAGCCGTGATTGCCAGCTTGCCTTTTGGCTTATTGGTGGCTTGGCTGCTATCTCGCTATCAATTTTGGGGTAAGCGCTTGTTAGACAGCTTAGTGCATCTGCCCTTGGTGTTGCCGCCTGTCGTCACGGGCTATTTATTATTGGTAAGTTTAAGTCCGCAATCTCCCCTAGGAAGTTGGTTGCAAACCCACTTGGGGCTGAGCTTTGCTTTTAGTTGGCGCGGCGCCGCGTTGGCCGCCGCGGTGGTGGCGTTTCCGTTAATGGTGCGCTCGCTGCGATTGGCATTTGATCATGTTGATCCTAAGTTAGAGCAGGCGGCGCGCACCTTAGGGGCGGGGCCGGTTAAAGTGTTCTTTACTATTACCTTGCCACTGATTTACCCCGGTTTACTGGCGGGTGTGGTGTTGGCATTTGCGCGCAGCTTAGGAGAGTTTGGCGCCACTATTACCTTTGTAGCGAATATTCCTCAAGAAACACAGACCCTGCCACTAGCCATGTATAGCTTTATTGAAACCCCCGGCCAAGAATTTGCCGCTGCTCGGCTGTGTATTTTGGCTGTGGTGCTGGCCTTGTCGGCCCTGTTTTTCTCGGAATGGCTGCTACGCAGAGAACAAACTAAGCGTGAGGTGGCAGCATGAGCCAAGTTTCTCAGCTAGTGCTGGCTTGTGAAAAGCAGCTAGGCAGCTGCCAATTAGCACTCGATTTAGATTTGCCCATGCACGGGGTGGTGGGGTTATTTGGATTATCGGGAGCAGGCAAAACCAGTGTGATCAACTTAATCGCGGGTTTAGTGAAGCCTGATTCGGGTCGGATTGAATTTAATCAAAAGGTGTTTGTTGACCGCCAACAAAGGCGGTGGTTGCCGCCGGAGCAAAGGCGTATTGGCTATGTGTTTCAAGATGCGCGTTTATTTCCCCATTACACGGTGCAAAAGAATCTGGTTTACGGCCACAAAACCACCGCCGACAGTGAGCAAAAAATTGCCAAAGTGGTGCAGTTATTGGGCATAGAGGCCTTATTACAACGCTATCCCAATGAGTTGTCGGGCGGGGAGAAACAGCGTGTGGCCATTGGCCGCTCCTTGTTATCTGAGCCTGAACTCTTGTTAATGGATGAGCCGCTGGCCTCGTTGGATGAGCCGCGCAAGCAAGAGCTGATGCCTTACCTCAAAGCGCTATCGCAACAATTTAAGCTGCCGATTATTTTAGTGAGCCATAACCTTAATGAAGTGCTGCAATTAGTTGATTATTTGGTGTTAATGGCAGACGGCAAGGTGCTACAACACGGCCCCTTGGAGCAAGTGTGGAACAGCGAACCAATGCGCCCTTGGCTAGGTGAGCGTGAGCAAAGTGTGTTGCTCAAAGCCAAGGTGGCGAAGGTGGCGGATAACCACGGTATGCTGCCCTTGGCATTAGATAATGAGGCAAGCGAGCCGGCATTGTGTTTATGGAGCAGTGGTCATCAGTTACCCGCCGAACAAGAAGTACTGGTTAAGATCCGCGCTGGCGATGTGGCGCTGAGCCGAGTGCGGCCAACAGCAACCAGTATGCGAAATGTATTGCCCGTGACCCTGATTGAATTCGAGGAACAAGACCAACAAGTAGAATGGCGCTTGGCCGTGGGCCAACAACAAATAAAGGCGCGCATCACCTCTTGGGCGCAGCAAGAAATGCAGCTGCGACCCGGTGAGCAAGTGTTCGCCTTGATCAAGGCCATCAACCTGATTGGGGTAGCGAAGTAGCTTAAAGCAACCGCATCGCAACCAAGATAAATACCGCGATATTACAAACAAAACCTAACATAAAGAAATAGCTACGCGGGCTAGGGTTGCGCTCGGTGGCAATCACGTAATACAGCACCATGTGGATGATACGCGCGATGGCATACAGCCACACCCAAATCGCCAGCCAAGTTGGATTAACCCCAACAAGAATGGCGAGCAGCGCAGGGGCAAACATCAATAGGGTGTTTTCAAGGGAGTTGTGAAAGGTGCGATGGCTGCGAAACACAAAAGATTCATGACCAAGACGCTCATCTAGCATTCCCGGGATATATTTAGCTTGTTTACGATGGGCGGCAGTCGCTATGGCGGATTGCACCAACACGGTAAATAAAATCAGCCACATTCCCCAAAGACTAAGGTGATAGGTGGCTAGCATGGGCTCAAGTGCGGTCATAAAAAATCCTTGTTATGAATAATTAAATAATAGCTAAGTTACGATGTTGTCATATCCTTGGTTCATTGTGGCTTGATATCTTCCTTTGTGGGAGTTGCAGTCTTGTGGGAGCTGCAGTAATGCAGCGATAAATGGGGACCAAATCGCACCATGACTGGTGCTCCTACCTGCTCCCAGTGGTTTGGCTTATCATTAAATGTTCATTTTGGAGTTAAGTTTATGCAACACGATATTTATCCCTGTTCGTCTTTTTTGTTGATTAAAGATGGCCAGATTTTGCTGGAAAAACGCGCCGAACATAAGGCGTGCGACCCTAATTTGGTCGCCATCCCCGGTGGCCATATCGAGCAAGGTGAATCGCCAGAGCAAGCCTTGATACGCGAAATTAAAGAAGAATTGGGTATCAGCGCGCTGCAATATCAGCATATCTGTTCGCTCTATCACCCCAGTACCGAGTTGCAGTTAATTCATTATTACGCCGTGCTAGCTTGGTCGGGTGAGATAAGCGCATTGGAAGCCGATGCCGTGTATTGGCGTACCTTTGCTGAGGCTGAGCAAGAGATCGATACACCAGCCGATAAGCTGGCTTTGGCTGAGTTTTTAAGGCTGCAAAATTTAGTGATTAAGTGATACCGATAATTTCGCTAATAAGTTAATGTAAGGTGATGTTTTAAAAAACTTTGATGAGTCTAATTAGTTATGTCGAAAATCATCTTTATCATTTTACCCATACTGGTTTCGGTAGCCGCTTCTGTCGCTGGATTTCTGTTTTCTTTTAATGACTTAAACGAAGTTTCTTTTTTAAACGCTCGCACCGATGTGATTGAAGCCGGGGTGATTTGGGGCATCTTTATTGGCTTACTTTCTGTGCCTGCAATTTTTAAATATCACAAGGTTGAAGTGCGCACTCAACATCCAGTGAAAATATGGCTGCTGTTATCTTTACTCGCCCTGATTTGCCTTGTCATTAATCCCATGCTGTTTTATCTATCACAAGTCGCTTAGCTGAATCACTTAAGTCAGTCTGGCATCTTAGCCATTTGTTTGGCTTCCTTAACTTGGGGTAGCACAAAAATATGCCCAAGCTAACAAATCTCTAAAGTAGTCATACTTTTATTGTGGTTTTGTCGTTATAACAAGACATCGCTTTTCAATATAAGGACATGACGAAAATGGAAAATACCTTTCAACATCCGCAGCCTAACGCACAGGGCTATTTTGGTGAATTTGGTGGCAGCTTTATTCCTGAAGAGTTGCAAAAAATCATGGATCAGATCAGCGCGGCTTATGATGAATGTAAAAATGATCCTGAATATCGAGCCGAGCTTGCGCGTTTATACAAGCACTTTGTTGGTCGACCAAGTCCGATTTTTCACGCGCAAAATTTGTCGCAAAAATACGGTGCCGATATCTACCTAAAACGTGAAGATCTCAACCACACCGGCGCTCATAAAATTAATCATTGTCTAGGTGAAGCCTTGCTGGCGAAAAAAATGGGCAAGAAGAAGCTGATTGCCGAAACGGGAGCGGGCCAACATGGTGTGGCATTGGCAACCGCCGCGGCATTAGTGGGCCTAGAATGTGATATTTACATGGGCGAAGTGGATATCAAAAAAGAACACCCGAACGTAGTGCGAATGCGCATACTTGGCGCGCGAGTGATTCCTGCCACCCATGGCCGCAAAACCTTAAAAGAAGCGGTAGATGCTGCGTTTGAAGCTTATATGACAGATCCCATCAGCCAAATTTATGCCATTGGCTCTGTGGTTGGCCCACATCCATTTCCGGCCATGGTGCGTGATTTTCAATCCATTATCGGCAACGAAGCCCGTGAGCAATTTCAGCAAATGACGGGTAAATTACCTGATAACTTAGTGGCCTGTGTCGGTGGTGGCTCGAACGCCATGGGCTTGTTCAGTGCGTTTTTAGCCGATAAAGACGTCACCTTATATGGCGTTGAACCTTCGGGACGCAGCTTAGAGCCGGGTGAGCATGCTGCTACTTTAACCTTAGGTGAGCCGGGTATTATGCATGGCTTTAAGTCTTATATGCTCAAAGACAGTGAAGGTGAGCCGCAGCAGGTTTATTCCGTGGCCAGTGGTTTAGATTATCCATCGGTTGGACCACAACACGCCTTCTTAAAAGAGTCTGGTCGTGCTAATTACGTACATATCAGTGATAAAGAAGCCATTGATGCTTTTTTTGAGCTGTCTCGTATGGAAGGGATTATCCCCGCTATCGAATCGTCTCATGCCATTGCTCAAGCGATTAAGCTGGCCCAACAAGGAGAGAAGGGCACTATCTTAGTTAACCTTTCGGGTCGAGGTGATAAAGACATCGACTTTGTGGTTGAAAAATACGGCCCAGAATACGGCATTGAATCCTTGCTGAGTTAGCACTTACGAAGTTAGCAGGCTTTGTTTGCTAAGGGGAGATAACAATGGCAGCCAGATCTGGGCTGCCATGATGGTTTTAGTGGTGATTCGTTTTTAACCTTTCAATGGCGCATCTAATATTCTCACGAGCCGCGTTTTCATATTGGCTAATAAAGCGGTCTAACTTGTAAATCTGCCCAGTGGCTAAGAAATGTGCGAGGATTTCTGCTCGTTTTTCTCGGTATATCGCTTCGGGCACCATGTGGTATTCCCGGCGAATATTTTGTTCAAATTCATCATAGGTGGCGGGCGCTGAGCCGAGGATCGCCAAATCGATATCAATAATCAGGTTAGCATCTATGAGGGTTGATTTTTCATGGTGTTGGGTTGCCATGATCAGGTCAAAGATACGCTGAGTGCCGGCTTCAGCATATCCCTTACTCTGCACAAATTGTTTGGCCCAACGGGCGCTATCGAGCTCGTTACTGCTTGACGGTATGTTGTAAATGGCGTCATGAAACCAGATAGCAAGTTCAAGCTCGGCGGGTTGCTCGGCAAGATGTTTAACCGAATCAAAGTGCGCCAGCATGGCATTGATATGCTTAACCGTGTGGTAGAAGCGTTGGGGCTCCGAATAGGCTTGGTAAAGCGCGTGATAACAGTCAATGGCAGGCTCGAATCCCATCGCCTGCATCAGTGCGATCCATCTGTCTTCGTTCATGCGTCCATCCTAATAGAATCATATGATTAAGTGATGAGCCTACCTACACGGCAGGCATAAGTTAACTAACTCAGAGCCATTTTACGCCTTATTTTATCAAGGGTATTGTGCGCTGGGATGATTTTTGTCTAATTACCTGACACTTCAAGGTGTTGAACCACATCGATACGAAAGCCGGCGGGATCTTGCAACATAAAGTGGACTTGCCCCCATGCTTCCTGTTTTAGCTCCATTGCTATGGTTAAATTCATTGCCTGTGCCTTGGCATAGGCTTTTGCGGCATTGTCTACTTCTAGTGAGATCACATAGCCATCGGGCGACATAAGTGGCTGCAGAAACTCAGGTTGGCTGGCATGATTGGGTAGCAAAAATCCGAGCTGAACCCCAGAGTTTGGTGACACCAAATGCAGATAAAAATCAGCATCAAAAAACACGGCGTTAAAGCCAAATACGGATTCATAAAACGCCTTAACGGCGGTTAAATCATTAGTCACCATGACTGGGAACATCGCATTAATTTCGATCATCTCTTCTCTCCTTAAACGTAGGTTTGGACAGGGGAGATTATTGTTTAATTAGCCATGGGAGCATTGTACAAAACGGACATCTTTTGAAATTGGGTGGGCGTGAGTCCGGCCAAGCGTTTAAATTCGCGAATAAAGTGAGACTGGTCGAAATAATAATCTAGGTATGCGGTGTTGTGCTTTTGCATGTTCATCGCGTTCAAGGTTCGTTGAAAGCGCAACACCCGAGCAAAGTCCTTGGGAAGCAACCCTAGATGCTGTTGGGTTAATCTTCTTAGTTGACGTGCCGAGACGCCAAATTCGGCACATTGCTTATCCGAAAGGTCGAGATTGGCGCCCACATTGGCGTGACAATATCGAATGTAGTTAGCCAATCGCGGATCAACCTTGGTCAGTTTGATAGCTGACAGTAGAACAGCGGATAACTGAGCACAGCGAGTATCAAAGCTCGCCTGTTCAATCGACTCAAACACCGAGCAAACCAGCACTTTGGCTAACAAATCTTGCGCTCTTACATCGCTTGCTTGGCCCCATTCGCCCAATGGCGTCGTCATCAAACCGTGATGTCCTAAAATGCGAAAACGAATACCAAAAAAACAAGCAGGACCTTCAAGACGAAATAAGGCAGCTGAAAGAAAAGGCGGGATCAGAAAATTATCTTCAAAATAATCTAGGTTGATGATCCAATCAACACAGTTATCCGGCACGCTGTGGTACCAAAATTGGCCCTTAGCAACATTGAGTTGCCAATAGGACTGAACCCAACGATTGAGCGGGGGTAAGGGGGGTTGCGTTTGATAGGCACCAGCCAAAGCGACTTGCCCTTGTACTGGTTGATAATCTAAGTCTAACAACATACGAGTATCGCCTTACTGAGCCAGACCCTCATACTCTCATTTTGGCAAATCGATGCCAAATGATGTGAGCAACTAGCTGGCAAAGTCCAAAAGAGCATCACCGGTGAGGCGATAGATAACCCACTCATCTTGGGGCTTAGCGCCGATAGATTTGTAAAAATCAATTGCAGGCTCATTCCAGTCTAATACACACCACTCAAAACGCCCGCAATTCTTGGCGACGGCTAGCTTAGCTAAATATTTCAAAATGGCCTTACCTGCACCAATACTGCGATATTCAGGTGAAACGTAAAGGTCTTCCAAGTACAGCCCATTTTTACCCAACCAAGTGGAATAGTTGTAGAAATACACCGCAAAACCGACTGGCTCTCCATTTACTTCACATATGATTCCATGAGCGGTTGAATCAGCAGAAAATATGCTCTGTTCGATA
Source organism: Motilimonas eburnea (assembly GCF_021295345.1). Classification (GTDB taxonomy): domain Bacteria; phylum Pseudomonadota; class Gammaproteobacteria; order Enterobacterales; family CBDFNC01; genus Motilimonas; species Motilimonas eburnea. The sequence goes on along the minus strand of NZ_JAIMJB010000005.1, from coordinate 103,535 downwards.
GCTGCAATGTTTGTTTTTACTTCATGGGCCAATTTTTCATAGGTGGCTAACTCGGTGATGAACCTTAAGATGGTTGCTGCATCTTCGATTTTAGCTTGTCTTATTTCTATTTTATGCATTTATCAGTCTTGTAAAGTAAAGTCGCAAACATGGCTAATCATTTGAAATGTAATTAAATTTAATGCTAGTTGGTCTCGCCCGTGGGCTCTCCATTGCGACAAAAGTAATTCGATAAAATAGATATGATGGCGGAGCAGGGATTAATCAAGTACAAAGGTGAATATGTTTGCAGGTGATGAGCTAGGCTGGCAAATATTGGAGAACGCCAGAAATGACAGCCTAGGTCTTGTATTGAGATTAATTTGCGCTAAAGCCTAAAACCGCGGCAATACCGCCCACAATAAGATGCCAGCTGGCCAATCCTGCCAGTTCATCTAGGTTAGCAATTTTAAATTTTTCAAATGCTTGTGTCGAGGTTTCTGCCTTCACCAAGTCTCCGGCAATCTCAAACCCTTGCGCAATCAACTGATCTTTTTCCTCGGCAAAACTTGGGCTATTAATGTCTAGAGGCAGTACAGCATCTTGTTTTACATAAAATTCAAATGTTTTCATTTCAGTTTTCTCGCATGTTTTGATATAGGCGAGATTGCCATTAAATAAAATATATGTCACTGGCATTGTGATGATTAGCTTGCGGCGGTTTCAGCTTGGTATTCGCACTCTTGATTGCAAAACTGCTTAACGAAAAGCCCTGCGCCGTTATCTATCACTTTCAATGGTCATTTGCTGTCTCTGGCGATCTAAAGCTGAGACCACAACCGAGCTAAAGTGCTCTACATCGGCATAATGTTCAGGCACAGATAAACAACCTGCTTGGTCCGACAAAACCATAAGCTTTCTGTTGCCGTTATGCTAGCCTTTGTTATCAAATATCTACATTACCATCAAATAGTTAGCTTGTTATGTCTTATTCCGATCCCCTTAGTCAGTTTATTCAACGTCTTGCTCCTGAGATAGACGTGTTTACTCAGATACAACTGCGTGAGCCATGGGGGCTGACTCAGCGACAAGGTGAGCGGGGCAGATTTTGTTACTTGCGTCGTGGACGTTGCGTGGTGGAGGTGGTAGGTGAGCCTAGTATTGAGTTGCAACAAGGCCAAATGGTGCTGCTGCCTTATGGCGACGCATACCGCGTTAGCAGTGAGCTGGGGGTTGGCTGTCAGTTTGTCAGCGAGCTGTTTGATGATAAGACGGCTGAACAAGTCAGCCAAAGGGTGGTGGGCGGTGAGGGTGAGCCGTGTGATTTGGTTTGTGGCGCCATTACCTTTGCCATGATCCAACATTGGGGCGTCGATACCAAGATGGCAAAGTTGCCCAAAATCATGGTGATCGACATTCAGCACAGTGAGCGACTCAGCCGCTATGTTGAATGGATTTATCAAGAGAATTCCCAGCGACCCCAAGGCTATCAGCTCGCCCTTAATCATCTACTCGATTTGATGATGTTGGATATGATCCGAGGATTACCGGCGCTGGATATCAACCCAAGTTGGTTGTGTGCGATTAACGACAGATACTTAACGCCCGCCGTGTTAGCGGTGCAGCAAGATTATCGTCGAGATTGGCGACTTGAAGAGCTGGCCGCGGTTTCTGCGTTATCCCGCTCTGCCTTTGCCGACAGATTTAAACGGATGACAGGCACCACAGCACAGCAATACCTACGTCAGTGGCGCTGTTTTATTGCCGCGCAAAAGCTGGCCGAAACCGACCTTTCTATTCAGCAGATAGCATTTGAATGTGGTTTTCAGTCCAGTGATGTGCTGATCCGAAATTTTAAACAGTTTCATCAAGTCACCCCTAAACAGTACCGGATCCAGCATCAGCAATTAAGATCGCCACGGCGCTCATAGCCGTTCTGATCAAAAAATCGATGAATCGTCCAGCAGTATCGATGCTGAGTCCGTAGTGGGCTAGCCGCTGTTTTCATCTGCATTTCCGTGTTTTAAGGTGAATAAAACAAGGAGATAAAGATGATATTTATTAATAAGGTGTTAGTTATAACCGGCTTGATGGGGCATGTTGGCAACTTTGGTAAGACGGCTAAGCCACCAAGTTCGTTCACTGTGGTGTTGGTTGATCACTCAGAGGCGATGCAACAGCAGCAAGGGAGTGCAAAATGATCACGCCACTTATTATTTTGACCTTGCTTTGTGCCCCATTGCTGCTTTCTTACTTGTTAGGTAAGCGTACAAAGCAGGATAGATACCGTTATGCCAGCTATGGCATGGCCGTCTGTTTTGGTTTTTTTGCCTTTGGCCACTTTGTTCAAACCGCGGGCATGGCTGAGATGTTGCCGCCTTGGCTACCGATGCGCGTCTCCATTATTTACCTTACGGGGGTATTCGAATTGGTGATCGCCGTGGGCTTACTATTTGCTCGCTGGCGCAAGCTGTTTGGCCAAGTGGCTATCGCTACTTTTATCTGCTTTTTTGCGGCCAATGTTTATTCCGCCCTTAACAGTGTTGGCTTAGGTGGCCATCAATGGGGCCCGATTTACCTGCTGATCCGCACGCCACTGCAGTTGATACTCATCGTGTGGACGTATTACTTCTGCGTGCGAGGTGAACTGGGTGGTAACAAGGGCCAATGAGTTTTGAACGCGCTATTTTGTGTGCGAGCCATTGCGCATCATTTAAGATGAAACCACCCAAGCTCGGGCTAAAGCAAGCCTTGTGGGAGCGGTTTTTAAACCGCGAATCAACGGGTTTTCGACGCGTTATTTCGTAACCTGTGGGAGCTGCAGTAATGCAGCGATAAATGGGGAGACTAAATCGCCCCATGACTGGGGCTCCCACTGAGAAATAGTTACTCAAACTTCAATTCATCAGGCTCGCTGCGTCAGACAAGCCAATTCATAATAATGATTGTTATTAAATGAAAATTCCTGAATCACTTGCAAGCCCACTTTGTTGGTGTGCGCCGCATAAGATCGCGGATTAATTTTATTAATGAAAGTGACTAATACTGGGTATCTGGATGACATGTGCTGCAATGAAAACTCAAACACCAACTCTAATGCGCCTTGACCTCGTACGGATTTATCGACACAGACAGGCCCGTACTGATAAGAGTTGTCGGTGCTGAGCTGATAGCCTTCATAACTGAGACTAGGTAAGTCTTTGATCATGTGTGCAAACATGGGCCAGCGAGCCCAAAATTGCCACGAAGCCGCCATCGCATAAGCGACTATGCTCCCTGATTTAGTCACGACAGATAAACCTTGCTCAGACTCAATAAGCTCAACCAATTGCGCCCCAGTAAACGCAGTAGTGATAAAGCCATCCGCTTTATCTTGCTCGGCGATGGAATCAACCTGATAACGAGCGTGCAATTCAAGCACTTCGGGAATATCTGCCACTGTGGCTAAACGAGCTTTCATCGTTTTCCTTATTTAATGCGGAAGTGCGGATCAGTTAGTATTGGTTTTACAAATGATTTGGTAACTCTGATAGTGCCACAGTTACAGTTCTTTTTTGCATCGACTGCAATGTGATTTGGGAAGGCGCCAACCCGAATAATGCACCGTTTTGTAGATGACAGGCTCACCACATGAATTGCATTTCAATCGGATCAGATAAAAACAAAAATAGGCAAAATAACTAATGCTGAGCCAATAGGTGATGGATACTTTTTCCATACCATTGGCAAATGAGGCATCCGAGCCAAAAATAACATGCAATAGCCAAAGCATAACCATCATGACTAAGCGAAGGTAAAACCCTATTACAATCTTTGGCATAAGTTATCCCCTAAATGGTGGACGCCCCACCCATTGCCCATCGTGCAGGTTTTGTTCTTACAAGGTTCAACTATAAACTTCAGCAAACATTTCGATGCCCTTAAGGAAGTTATTGAACTCTGAATTTAGCTCCTCCTCTGTTTGGTTATCCATTTCTGCTTCCACATTATTGAGTGCACCGGCTAAGCTTTCGTTTTTTAGCTTGTCTGCGCTGATTTCGATGGTTTGGCCACCAATTTCATAGTGAAAGCCATTTTTCATAAAAATAGCGCCCAGCTCTATTTGTTTCTTTAAGCTGTTTTTTGCCTCTGCTAGTTTATCTTGCAATTCCTGATAATTGCTATGAGAACGGTAATACTCAACTTTTTTTTCAAAAATCTTAACGGTGATGAATGTTCTAAGGGTTGGAGTGGTCACCCTTGCTTCTTGCTTTAACACATCTTGTTGCGAAGTGTGCTCTCCAGCCTCTAACGGTGTTTCTCCCCAGTCAGCAAGAATCTCCCTTACCAGTTGATTCTTTCTATCAATATCAATTTTATCCATGATGAGCTCTCGTAATATTGTACGGCCACTAGGGGCCTAAGTTAGGCTAGAAAAATAAAGAATTTGATGTTTTTGTGATTGGTTGTCAATGGCTAAGCAAGTTGGTGTGAACTAAATGAGACTTTTGATTTTATCTACCGATTCAAAATGCTCTGAGAGCGAGCGTATTTATAGGTAGGGGGGCTTACTGGCTTGATTTGCCTAGATGGAGGAAGGTCACTCAAACAAACTTAAACCGTGGCATTTGTGTTCTGGTGGATAATTCGCTATAACCTTGGCTCTCGATTGGCAAACAATGACAGACACAATGAAAACTTCCTCGTCCCATAAACCACGTCCTATGATTGACCTCTTGGTCAGTATCATTATTCCTTCTTTTATCTTGATGAAACTCAGTGGTGACGAACAGTTGGGCGCCAGTGGTGGCTTGATTGTGGCGTTGGCTTTTCCCCTAGGCTGGGGCTTGTTTGAGCTGATCAAGTATAAAAAATTCAACTTTATTGCCTTGCTGGGTTTGGCCAGTGTGGCGTTAACCGGTGGTATTGGCTTGTTTGAGCTAGACACTAAGTGGTTGGCGATTAAAGAGGCGGCGATCCCTGCGGTGATAGGCATCGCGGTGTTGATTTCTGCGTTTACGCCTTATCCGCTGGTGCGCGCTTTGCTGTTTAATCCGGATGTGATGGATGTTGAGAAGATCAAGCAAAAGCTGGAAGAGCATAACAGCACGGCGGCATTTGAAAAGCGCCTGCTTAAGGCCACGTACTTGGTGGCTGGCTCTTTCGCCTTCTCGGCGGTGATGAACTATATCTTGGCAAAATGGTTGGTGACCAGCCCCGCGGGAACGCCTGCATTTAATGAAGAGTTGGGCCAGTTGACCCTGTATAGCTACCCCATGATTGCTTTGCCATCAATGCTGATGATGTTGGGGATCTTTTATTATTTATGGCGCACCATTCGAGATTTAACTGGGTTGACGCTAGAAGAAGTGATGTCACCCAAGCAGTAAAATGAATTTAAGGCCGCAGTGAGCGGCCTTTTTTTTGCTCTGGCTTTTGTGTTTATGATTAGTTTTATTCGCCGAGCGAGCTCGCCTCCCACAGGTTTGGTGGGGTTGTAGAGGTGGGTAAATTGTGGGACCTGAGCTTGCTCAGGGAATCGGGTTTGCATGATTGGTGACAATGAAGATGTGTTTGTTATTCGCCGAGCAAGCTCGTCTCCCACAGGTTATGGGAGACTGTGGGACTTAGCTATTACGCTGTTTAAAGTAATGGCAAATAAGTTGATAGAAGCGCTCAACATGGGCGGGCTTGTCGCCTTGATAAGCATGTAGAAAATAAAACTGCCACGCACGGCCTTGGTAGTTGGGAAGCACTTGGATCAGCTGCTGATTGGCCAATTGTTGCTGCGCTAAAAAAGCGGGAAACAGGGCGATGCCCATGTCGTGGAGTAGCATTTCTAATACTGTGCTCAAGGTGTTGGTTTTGATCCCATGCTCTAAGTTTAGGGTTTGCGCTTGCTTAGTGCTGACTTCAAGCAATTGAATATGTTGCTGTTGCCAAGGCGTGGCTATGTATTGATGTTGGCTAAGCTGACTGAGCTCGGTGATGGCCTGATGGCGCTGTAAATAGCGCGGGGAGGCACAAAATACTTCCGCTACCTTGCCGATGGCCAAGGCGCGATATTGACTGTCGCGTAGATCGCCACCAAAAATCGCCGCATCCAGATTGTGTTCTCTTAAATCTTGCCATTGACCACTAATCACTAATTCAGGCTTAAGTTTTGGGTAGGCTAGGCATAACTGCTTGAGTGCAGGAATGACGATGTGCTGTTCAAAAAAAGGCGGCACCGCCACTTTAAAACTGCCGCTGGGCTCGGCCTTCACTTGGTCTAGTTCGTTTAGGGTTTGGCTTAGATGTTCGCTAAGCAATTCGCTGCGGTTTAATAGAGTTTGTCCCACTGCGGTTAGGGCAACACCACGGGTATTGCGGGCCAATAATTGCTGACCTATTTCTTGCTCTAGGCGTTTGATTTGTTGGCTGACGGCCGATTTACTCATACCCAGTTTTTTCGCAGCTGCCGAAAAAGATCGCTTGTTAGCAACTTCCACAAAAATAAGCAGCAGGGGCGCAAGCTTGATAGTGTTCATAAATATAAACAATCAGTTTAATTATTGGCTATTGTTGATTTTGTTCTGGTTTCCTATGCTAAGTCAATCGATTAGATGAGCTAGTCGAGATGTTTAACAACTAAGGGAAGAGAGATGATGACAGCGTTAGTAATTGTGGATTCAACCCCGCTCGATGCGCAGCTGATGGCGCAATACCGCGAACAAGCTGCGGCAAGCTTAGTGCCTTTTGGCGGTGAATTTATCAGTAAAGGTGAGTTGCAAGTGTTACATGGTGAAACAGATTTTAGCCATAAAGCTGTGTTGCGCTTTGACTCACCAGAGCTGGCAAAAGCGTGGTACTACAGTGAGGCTTATCAGGCATTAACTGAGCTGCGTAATAAGGCAATGCACAGCCAGTTTCATTTGGTTTGATTTGGTGGCGTTATTCGCCGAGCGAGCTCGCCTCCCACAGGCTTGGTGGGGTTGTGGGGTTGTATAGGTGGGGAAATTGTGGGACCTGAGCTTGCTCAGGGAATCGGGTTTGCATGCTCAGTGACAGTGAGGCGTGTTTGTTGTTCGCCGAGCGAGCTCGCCTCCCACAGGTATCGAGGGAGGTGAGCTGGATATATTACTTAGTGGCCAGCAGACAGGAGATCTGGGTTGATCACTAGGTTACGTACACCGTGGGCGTGATCTTCATTGAAGTCGTTGCTTTCTAACCATTTAGCAACGGTAGCTATGTTCACTTTAGCTACTTGTGGACGCACACTCCACGTTACTTGTAGCGGTGAGCCCTTTTCATTGTAGCTAGGGCCAGTGGTTGAACCTGCGTATTGAATTGGCGTACCTGTGTTGTTTAGCATGTTAGTCGCTTGATACAAGCCGTTTTGCTCGGCGTATTCGGTTAGCTTAACAAAGTCTAGCGCCTTGCTGTCGTTAACTAGTACAAACACTTGGGTTTCAACGCGCAGTTGTGGGTTAACGATAGCCTCACTTAAACATGAGCCTAGTGTTGGGCCCGGCTTAACTTGTGCCGTGGTATGTACATAGTGCAATTCAATGGTGTCACCCGATTTAAGCTTGTTGTGCTCGCCTTTACCCACTTCTTGGGCAAACGGAGCTAGTTCGGCTTCGGTCAGCTTGCCGTTGTAAACGTAGCCGCTGTCAAAGCCTTTGCCGTCGCCGTTACCTGCGTACTTAGTAAATTCACCGCCCTTGTGCTCGGCGTTTTTGTGAAAGTGGATGTTACACAAGTTCATGGCTGTGTAAGCTGGGGCCGCAGAAAAAATGCGTTTGTTGTTACCCGCTAAGGTATCAATATCGCGCGGTGATTGCGGACCGAATCCCTTTCCTTGGGTGTTTTCGGCAAGTGCGGCGCGTTGCTGTGCAATCACGCTGTCATCTACGCTGTTGTCGCTGGCCGCTTGGCTAGCTAAAGGTAACAGAGCAAGGCTAGTACATAGTGCGATAAGTGTTTTGGTCATCATGTTATTCCAATTAACAAATTTGTTTAGCGGCGCGATGGCGTTATATCGTGCCAGGGAGAGGTGTGTCCGCAGAGTTGGTTGAACCCGTCATCCCCGCGGCGCGTTATCAAGGTGGCGCAAGAATAGAGGATTTCAGTTGCTAAAATTGTGATGAATATCATCTTTTTATTGTCGGTATGATGAAGTTAAGTTAATGAATTAAAATTGATTTTATGAGTAAGGCGGAAAGGTTTTGGTATAAAAGAATAAACTAGGTTATGCTTTTGTGTATTTATATACAGTATTTGAGCCATGAAAACCCTGCCCGAAAAGTATTATCTGAGCCACTTTTTTGAGCTGCTGCGTTTTATTAAAACAACCAGCTGGCACTTGCTCACACCAGCGCAGCAACAGCAATTGGCGCAGGTGCAGGGGTTAACCGAGCCTGCTTTGTGTTTGCTGGTGCGCATTGTTAATCGCAAAAGCCGCTTTGTGCAGTGGTCGCAGCTCAATTATGACGAAATTCCCGACCGCGATGCCGCGCTAGCCGAGTTAAAAGCGCAGCAATTAGTATCATCGGCTGCTTCATCTCCCTTAACCGACTTATTGCCTGAGCTGAATAAGGCGCAGCTACAAGCCATTTGCGTTAGCGCGAATGTGGCAGCCATGCCTGCTGCCTCCGCCAAAAAACAGCTTTGGTATCAATGCGCTTTAGACCATAGTGATGCTATCGATACCGATCAACATGAACTCTGTCAGGCTTATTTGCACTCTGATTTTCGGGCTCTGTTTGAGTACGGCTTGTTTCTTTATTTTGGTCACCTAGGTGGCACCCTAGCGCAATTTGCGATGCGTGATCTGGGGATGCTCAAAACTATGGCTGGCTCGTCAGCGCCCAGCTTAAATGCCCACTTTGATCAGCTGGATGAAGCCCAATCTGGCTACTACTACATCCAACAACTTAGGCTTTTAAAACAATGGGGTGAAGCGGCAAAACAGCAAGCGGCTGAAGAGCTATTGAGTGAGGCAAGCGTCATACCTGTAGGCAGCTATGCCAGCGATAAGTTTGACTTACTCAGCTATAAATTGGGCGTGCAATTATTCGAACAAGATCAGGCGCAAGGCTTGGCGCTGCTGGCATTAAGTGGCCATGCCTCGGCGCAAGAAAAACGCATTCGCCTGTTATATCAGCAAGGCGAATTATCGACTTGTCAGCAGCTGTTAAACGCCATATTGGACGATGGCAGCGATGAGCACTTGGTGTTTTTTGCCCAAGACTTTTTGCGCTTGAAATTCTCGGCTCAGCGCACCTCAATGTTAACCGACATGCTGCGCAACGCCGCGCCGGCCATTGCACTGGACGAAGCCTTTGTTGGTTCGCCTGAGCAAGGCGTGATTGACCATTATCAGCGCCAAGGCGTTACCGCCATTCACGGCGAAAACCAAATTTGGCGAGCCCTGTTTTGCTTAACCTTTTGGCCGCAGCTTTACCTTGATGATAAAAGTCAGCTGAGTAATGAGTTTTCTCTGCTGCCGAAAACCATTAAAGACAATACCTTTTATGCCACCTTTAGCGCTGAGATAGAGGCGCGGCTCGCTCAGCTGCAAACCCCTGCGGCGTTCAAGGCTTGGTTAGTACAGCAAGTCGCGCAGCATTATGGCAAGCCCAATGGTTTTATGTTTTGGCACGACGATTTGTTGCAAGATCTGGCGCTGCTGGTGGATCACGCCCCAAGCCAAGCGTTGACGAACCATTTACGCTTAATGAGTCAGCAATATTTAAGTGTCAAAGATGGCTACCCCGACTTAATCGGTGTGAAGGACGGTCAGCTGTTTGCGCAAGAAATCAAAGCCCCCGGTGACAGTTTACGACGCAATCAGTGGATCAGGATCCAGCAATTAAGCCAAGCAGGTTTTGCGATATCCATTCAGCCGGTGGTGTGGCAGCTGGATCCGCAGCAGCCTTATGTGATTGTTGACGTGGAAACCACGGGAGGCCATAAAGATTATGACCGCATTACCGAAATCGCCATGGTGAAAGTGGTGGCCGGTAAGGTAGTGGATACCTTTACCAGTTTGGTCAACCCATTGCGCCATATTCCCCAGCGCATTACCGCACTAACCGGTATCAGCAATCAAATGGTGGCCGATGCACCCGAGTTTACTCAATTGGCGCAAGGGGTCGATGAGTTTAGCCAAGGCGCCATTTTTGTTGCCCACAACGTGAATTTTGATATGGGCATGGTGAAGTCAGAATTTGCCCGCTGCGGGCTAGATTATCGCCGCGCCAAGCTTTGTACCGTGGTATTAGCGCGTAAATGGTTACCCGGCTATGACTCTTATTCGTTAGCCAATATTTGCTCGGCCCGAGGCATAAATCTGCAAGGCCATCACCGTGCTTTAAATGATGCCCTTGCCACGGCGGAGCTGTTTATTGAAATTAACAATCTACGCCATGCTGATAGCGCAGATTAAAGGCCAAGCTCTCGCACCATGATGAAAGCAAGTCCGACCATTTGCAGCAACAGGGCGATGTTTTTCATGGTGGCGGCTTGCTGTCGCAAGTGTTGCTCTTGCTCGTTGAGCTCGAGGTTAGCGAGATATAAGTTGTTTACCTTGTCTCTGTCTTGTTGCTGTTGTTGATCTAGTGCTGCGTTGATCTCAGTTAACTGACTAAGGGATATTTCAGGTAAGGGTTGGCGCAGGTAGTAGTAGATTTGCTGATTCAGTGCGTTGGCGATTTTGGCATCGAGATCACCTTGATTTAACAAGCTTAATAACAGCTCTCGTTTTCTTTCGAGGTCGGATACGTGTTGCCAGCGTAGTTGGCTAAGGCGGTTGTTTTGTTGCTGCTTATGCTGCAGCAAGTTGATCTGATCTTGGTAGCTTTCAACAACGACATGGCTCATTAATGCCGCCCCTAGATTCATGGCTAGGCCAAGTGTTAACCAAAACCCCGCCTTTCTAAACCAGCTAGGTAGCGAAAATTGCATCTTGGCCTCCGCGCTATGGCTACATCAAGTCACTTTAGCTTTAGTATGACTTTAATTCGGCTCATTGGTGGCGGTATTCACTTTACATTTGCCTGTGTCGGTTGCGAATAACGTGGAATATGCCCTCAGTTGGCCTATTCTTGGCCACTGTTAAAAAGGGGATGGCCTGAAAAAGCTGATCGATATCGCGGTGTCACCCATATACATAGGAGGAGCACAGTTGTAACCACTAACAAGGCAAGGGATATGGAACAAGTATGGGCATTGCTCAATCAGTATGGCGTTTGGGTGTATGGCCTATTATTCGTTTACTGCGCACTCAAAAGCGGCAGCTTGCCACTGTTTGCTGGCTATGCCGCCCATCATGGCGCCTTAAGTTTGGCAGGGGTGGCGTTAGTGACGTTTCTTGGTGGTTACTTAGGTGATGAATTACGGTTTGTCTTAGCCCGTCGATACGGTGATTCGTGGTTAAATAAGCCCAACTGGTTCGGTCGTTTATTTCGCCATGGCCGTGAATTGGCCCAGCGCTATGGTAGCTATTATATTTTTATTTACCGTTACCCTAAGGGGCTGCGCACGGTCGGTTCATTGCCCATTGGCCTAACCGATATGCCTTGGGCACGATTTACTTGGCTCAACGGGGCGTCTGCTCTGCTCTGGGTAACTCTGTTAGTGGGTGGGGGATACAGCTTTGGTGCGACCTTTGATGCCTTAGGAGTCACTCATTTTACGGCCTTCACAGTGCTGTTATTAGTGCTATTTTTATTAGGTATGTTGCGGTTATGGTGGCGGCAATCGCGATTGGGTCTGTGATTCCGGTGGGAGCCCCAGTGATGGGGCGATTTGGTCTGTGATTCCGGTGGGAGCCCCAGTGATGGAGCGATTTGGCCTGTGATTCCTGTGGGAGCTCCAGTAATGGGGCGATTTGGTTTGTTCATTTATCGCTGCATGACTGCAGCTCCCACAGCATGGCTGCATCTACCACAGCCTACCCTAGCCGTTATTCACTGAGGAGGAATTATGTCGATAGGGCATCAACAACAAGCGCAGTCTGGCCGCTTTTATACCGAGCCTGATGGCCCTGATAGCGCCGAGATGACTTACACTCGTGAGGGAGAAGTTATTTATATCAACAGCACCTTAGTGCCAGAGCAGTTTCGTGGTCAGGGCATTGCAATGCAATTGATGGAAGCCATGGTCGCCTTCGCTGCGCTGGAAGGTTTGCAGGTGGTGCCGCGTTGCAGCTATGTGGAGGCGATGTTTAAACGCCATCCACAATGGCAACCTTTATTGCACCAGCCGTTGGTATAGCCGTTGGCTTGATTGAGTTAGGCAAACACCATTCGCCACCACAGCCCGGGCAAGCTGGTGAATCCTGTGGTGTAGTGAACGATTTTGTTATCCTTGACCACCATGATGGTGGGCGTAACGCTGATGTTCCAAGTTTGGCCTAGCTGGCCTGTGGTATCGTTAATGACGTTAAACTGATATTCATGGTGCTGGATGTATTGGTTAAGCCTCTCATCTTCCCCTGAGCGAATGGCGACACTCACCGTGGGGTGGTTTTCTGCCATACTGCTCACGGCGGGGCTAACATAATTACACACCTGACACCAAGTGCCCCAAAAATACACCAGCACGGCTTGATCTTTACTTAGCTCGGCCAAGTCGATGGTTTGGCCACTGATGCTGGTGGCCGTTAATGGCGGCAAATATTGTTTATCCAAATGGCGGCCGCGCCACCAATCCATGGCGACGGTCACTAGGGTAAGAATGATGGCTAAATACAGGGCCTGCTTGGCCCATTTTATGAGTTTTCCCTTAACCATGGCTTATTCCTGCATCGCCAGTGCTTTTTCTACGCCAGCGTGCAGCTGATCGTAATCCACTAAGCCGGGTACGATTTGGTCGGCAAAGACCAGACTGGGTGTGCCGCGCAGGCCAAGAGCTTGCATTAAGTTCATGTTGTTATTGATGACATTTTGAATGCCGGCATCGGCTTTATCTAGCCATTGCTCGGTACCTGTGGCTTTGGCTGCTTGGGCAATGCTGGCACTATCGAGGCGGGTCGGCTTGGCCATTAATAGCTTTTTCAGCGCTAAGTATTTTTCTGGCTCATGCTGCCACACGGTTTGGGCAAATCTGACCGCTTCGGTGGAGCTTTCGCCCAGTAACGGCACCATTTTTACGCGGATCTGCAGCTCAGGAAAGGCTTTAACAAGTTTATCCAAATGAGGCTCGATGCGTTTACAGTAAGGGCAGTTAAAGTCGGTGAAGTAGGTCATCACTAATTTGGGATTTTCGGCGCCAAACCAAGGGTCGGTAGGGCTGGCGAAAATCGCATCGGCTTGCCCTTTAAGAAAATCTTGCTGGGCATTTTGCGCTTGCGCTTCTTCATGGTTTTGCAATGCCACAATGGCTTCTTTGAGGATGCTAGGATCTTCAACCAAAGCTTGTTTAATCAAGGTTTTTAGCTCCTCGCGTTGAGCGTCGCTAAAGCTAGATGATTCGGCATAAACCAAGGGGCTGGCTAAAGGAGTAGCCAATAATAAGGCGCTAATTGAAAGACGAGTTAATGAGTTCATGGCTAGTTCCTATTGAGTTAATGGGGCGCCAGCGCGGTTGATGGCATCGAGCACATCATCGCTGCTGAGGATCACAGGTAAAGGGATGCCTTGTGGCGCGTTAGGGCCAAAGACAATGTTAAAGGGGATACCGTAGCGGCCGTATTGCGCTAAAAAGTCGCTGATATGCGGCGCAGGCTTGGTCCAGTCTCCCTTCATTAAGTACATATTTGGCTGTTGCAAAGCGCCGTAAACGGGTTGTTGCAGCAGTACGCCTACCTTGTTGGCTTTACAGGTAATACACCAGTCGGCGGTGACATCGACAAAAACTGTATTGCCCTTGGCAACTTGCTGCGCTATGTCTTGTTGCTCCAGCATGTGCCAAGCCAGATCGGGATTGAGTGGTGTCGCCCAATGTTCACTGGTCACGGCGGCAAGGATGCCCACTAGGCCTAAACCGAGAAAGCTCAGGCTAATGCCAATCAGGGCGATTTTGGCGCCAAACTTACGTTTGACTAACACGCAAATGGCAATGGCCAGCGCGCCGTAGATCACCCATAACCAAGGCCCAATAAAGCTAGCCAGTAAGCTTAACAGCCATACCGTTGTGGCCAGTAGCATAAAGGCAAACAGCAGCTTAATGTGGTTCATCCAGCGACCCGGGCGGGGCAGGTATCTGGCCAGTTGTGGAAGGGCAGCAATCAGCAGCCAAGGCAAAGCCATGCCGATACCTAATGCGGTGAAGATAATAAATAAGCTAGGCGTGTCGGCTGCTAGCGCAAAGGCGACAGCTGTGCCTAAAAACGGCGCACTACAAGGGGTGGCCAATAAGGTGGCAAACATGCCTTGTAAATAATGCCCGCCATAATGCTGGCCCCCAGTCGGCTGGCCCCCAGTCGTTGCTAGCTTGGTTTGCAGCGAGCTGGGTAAGTGAATAGAGAACAAGCCCAGCATGTTAAGGGCAAATAAGCCGGTGACGACAACCATAAAGCCGATAAACCAAGGCTGCTGAAATTGAATGCCCCAGCCGATACTTTGTCCGCTTAGTTTGAGTAGCCAAACCGCCCCGGCTAATAGCCAAAATGAGCTAATAATGCCCGCTGCCGAAGCAATAAACTGCAGTCGAGTTTGCTGTTTGGTTTGCGCTTTGGCGGTGACAATCGAGCTGAGTTTGATGCCTAGCACGGGCAGCACGCAGGGCATCACGTTTAAGATCAAGCCACCGGCTAAGGCCAGTAACAACATGCTCAGCCAACTAAACGGGGTATTGAAGGCACCGCCTTGGTAATCCGCGGCGCTAAACTGCCCTGCTTGGGCGACCCCTGCCACTTCTAAGGCAACCGCTGGCATGCTGGCTTCATCTAAGATCACGAGACTAATGGCTTGCTGGTCTAAATTGACTTCACCAAGCCAGCCGGACACATTAATCAGGCCGCGTAATTGATTTTGGCCTAATTGGTTTTGGCCTAATTGGTTTTGGTTTAGTTGTAATGGCTCAACCTTAAAATAGGTATCGCCATCGCCCACCACAAAAACTTGGGTGCTGCTAGACAAGCTGATGGCTTGACTTGGTAGCTGGATATCAAAAGCGAGTTGTTGACGCTCTTGTTGCCAAATCAGCTGATCTAGTTTGGCCAGCTTGGGGTCTTGCACTGGCACTAGCGCCATGGCCTTGTTGTAGGCATACATGGCATCGCTGTCGATGCTCAATTCGCTGGGATTGAAATCTAGCTGTAATTGATAGTCGGTGAGCACGCAAACTGTGGTACAGCTGGGTAAGGTTAAGGTGCCTGTTAACTGGCTGGGTGCATTAAATTGGCTTACCTTAATCTGCAGTGGAAAGCTGACCGCTTCTAGATAACCTAAGGTTTCAAGCCCTAAGGTTTTAAAGCGCTGCGGCGCTGGCCACAGCCATTTAACTTCATCTATATTGCTGGAAGCTTGCCAATTGGCGCTTGGCGCGATGCCGCCTTCGCCGGGTGTTTGCCAGTAGGTTTTCCAATCATCTCTGAGTTTGACTTGCAATACACCCGTTACGGTTTGGCTGGCGGCATCGCTTTGCCCCGTGAGTGCTAGTTGCACTTGCAGCGGCGGGTGCTGCGGATTGGTTAACCAGCCTGTGCTGGTGGCATGGGCAAGGTTAAAGGAGAGTAGGCTAAGCATTAGACTTAGCAGCCAAAAGAGTCGAACCAACTTATTAAGCTCCGAAAATGACAGTGTTATTGAAATAGACCGTGCGGATGCTTATTTCTTTCATGATGTTAAAAAAATGATCGCGCAGTAGCTTTGTATTACTGCGCTAGGGGAATTACAAGTTAATCGCGGGAAACTTACTTAGCTTTACATATCTCTTTTGATTTATCTTTTGATTGAGCGGGTTTGGTTTAGCTTTGCTCGGTTAACCATCGTTTAATTTGCTCTGCCTGCTGAGTCAGTTCGGCGAGTTCGGCTTCGCTAGCAAAATGGGCTTCTTTCGAGCCAGCTAATTCTAATTGTTTGTTTAAGTTAGAAAAATCGGTAAAGCCAAAATTGGCACTGGCCGACTTCATGCTGTGCACTTCGCGAATATAGGCTTCCAAATCATTTTCTTGGATTTGTTTTGGCAGATTTGCTTGCTGTTCATCTAGGCTAGTCACAAATGCGTCGATGAGTATGTTGAAGTTTTGTCCCATGGCTTTCTTCAAGCTGTCAAACGCATTTTGGTCAATAAAGTGACTGTCATTTTGCATTGAGGTATTTGATTCCATCATTGACTCCTTATTTTGTAATGGCTGCGTAGCAACTTCAGTTACCTGAGTATCGGTTGCAGCCGCGGCATCAGCATCTGGCTTGGTTTTTGGGGTAAGCCAATGTTGCAACATGCGTATTAACGCTTGCTGTTCAAAGGGTTTAGCAAGAAAATCATTCATGCCGACATCAAAGCAACGTGTTCTATCGGTATCTAAGGCATTGGCTGTTAAGGCAATAATAGGAATAGGATCGCCTAACTCTTCGGCCCTGATTCTTATCGTTGCTTGATAGCCGTCAAGCACCGGCATTTGGCAGTCCATCAAGATCAAGTCGTAGTCTTGCTGGCGCCATTTCTCTATGGCTTGCTGGCCGTTTTGAGCGATGTCTACGTTTAGGCCGAACTTTTCAAGCATGGCGGTGGCAACCAGTTGATTGGTGGTGACGTCCTCGGCCAATAGGATCCGCCCTTCTAGCTGTTGGGCAAGGGGCTCATTTTCATGCTGAGAAAAGGTGGTTGATGCCTGGCTATGCCTGAGTAAGTTGTCGATGACGGGATATAATATGGTGCGAATAATGGGTTTGCTTAAAATCTTAGACGCACCCGCTTGCTTAAGTTTTTCATTGTCTTGCAGCTGGCAGGAGGAAGAGAGCACCAGAATAGGTAAAGCGTGGTATTGGGTCAGGTTTCTGGTTTGCTGGATCAAGCTTGCACCGTCAAGGGCCGGCATTTGGTAGTCGGTGATCAACAATTGGTAATGGTTATCTGGTTGCTGTAACTGGGCCAATGCAACCAAGGGGTCTGCTTCTAAGGTCAGTTCAAGCGCTAATGGGGCGAGTAAGCGTTCAAGAATACGTAGGTTAAGCGGGTTGTCATCGACGACTAATACCTTGGCCCCTTTGGTGGCGGTGCTGGGTTTGAATTGGCTCGTTTGATGTAGCCCCAAAGGTAAGTGAAGGGTAAAACAGGTTCCTTGTCCGGGCTCACTACTCAGTGAAATATTGCCACCCATGAGATCGCACAGCTGCTTGCATATGGCGAGGCCCAACCCCGTACCTCCATATTTACGGGTAGTTGAAGAGTCGGCTTGCGTAAATGAGGAGAACAAATGAGGTTGAATATGGTGAGGAATGCCGATGCCGGTATCTTCGACTGAAATAGCGAACAGGTATTGTCCATACTGATCTTGCTCTGCGTTTACCTTGACGGTGATGTGCCCTTGTTCGGTAAACTTGATGGCGTTACCAATTAAGTTGATCAGTAATTGACGGATGCGGTAAGCATCGCCGATCACCATGCTCGGGCATTCCACTTCATAATCAAGAATAAGTTCGAGTCCCTTTTCATCAGACTGTAATGATAGGGATTGGCAGGTTTCGTAACACTCCTTCTCTAAGTCAAAAGGCATGTTATCTAAGCTTAAGTGGCCCGCCTCGATCTTAGAAAAATCCAATATGTCATTGATAATAATTAATAAAGAAGAGCCGGATTGATACAGGATATCGGCGTATTCTTTTTGTTGCTGTGTTAGGCCGGAGTTTTGCAGTAACTGAGCCATGCCGAGGACCCCATTGAGTGGGGTGCGAATTTCGTGGCTCATGGCGGCTAAAAATTCGCTCTTGGCCTTAGTGCTTGCCTCGGCTTTTTCATTCGCAATTTCGAGCTCTTGGGTGCGCGCGAGGATCTTTTCGTCCAAGCTTTGTTTTTCTTGTTCAAGTAAATGACGTGAATGCTCAAGGTTGTGGGCTAAATGATTAAGGGTTTTGCCAAGGTGGCCCAGCTCGTCTTTGCCTAGATCGGGCAGTTGGTAATTGAAATTGCCTTGATCAAGTTGCTCCGTGCCTTGTTGTAGCACTTCGATGCGGCGAAATAGCTGGCGTTTTAGCCCCCAATATAGCCCCACTAGCAGCAATAGTGTCATCAGCAGCACGACGCTGAATAATAATGTTTGTGATTTTTCTATGGTGGCATTGAGTCGGGCTTTATCGTGAATGATATACATGGTCATTTCTTGGTTGGCGACCATGATGTTTTTACCGATCACGCGGACCTTGTCACTGGGGGTAAAAGGGCTGCCTTCTTGACGGGGATCGGAACTGACAATAATGATGTTGTTGCTGTCTGTGATTAACGCATCAAGGATAGCGGAGCCGTGATCTTGTTGTTCTTGGGTGAGCTCAAGTAGGGTGTTTTCGCTGGCACTTTGCCAATCAAACGACAGTACGACCCAACCGAGTAGGTCACCTTCTTGTTTTACCGGGGCAATGATCCACTGGTGCAGTGTTTGCTGTTGCAGTAACGGATCCATATCCGGCTTGCTGATTAAGGCTTGATTAGTCGAAAGCCCCGGAAACAACGGGTGATTTTTAGTGGTTCGACTTAGCCAGGTAAAGGTGTTAAGGGGAGAGCCTTGGCTATTTCGGTTACTGGCGGCAAGAATATCGGCATCTAAATCAAGTACTAAAATATAAGTGAGGTAGGGGTAGAGGGCGACGATGTTGTTCAATTGGCTGGCGATATCTTGCGGTTGATAGCGCTGGAGCACCGCGTGAATATCTGGATTTTGCGCCGTGACGGTGGCGTTATGAATCAAAAATTGTGCGCGATCGTTAAACCGGCTTTCGGTCATGTTGAGATAACTGTAAAGCAATTGTTGCAATTGCTCATCGTCGACCTTTTTTACATTTTGAAGAATGTACAAGCCGAGTGTGAGCATGACGCCCAGAACGATAGTGCTAATTAGCAGCAGTAATTTGGATACTAAGGACATACACACTCGAAACTAGCTGAGTAATCAGGAATAAAAAATCTGATTTAATAAATAGTTAGAACCAGTGTAGTTGAGATTTTAATGGCTGTGAAAGGGGCTGAGTGCAATAAAGAGATATCTTTGAAGCAGCTCACTTGTCATGATCACTCTCGCCTAGAAACTGGAATCCGCCCCTTATCCCCATAAGTACGAATTCCTTGTAAATCATGAACAAGCAAGCTATTGGTTGTTGCAATACGTTAGACGCTTAGAGAGACCGTAAAAACTCTCTAATGTGTACAAAATTTAGTTTAGCCGAAATAAGCTGAATATAAGCTGTATTTTTCTCAGTCTTTTCTAGTGCCTATATTTTAACTTATTGTATTTAATTTACTTTTAGGATTAACATTAACTATCTTTCATACAGTCTTCATGCTTTAGAAAGATCAAAAGGCTTGATTAAAGCAGGAGTCGTTTTAATCGGATTGATTGCGTGCGGTCTTGGTGTTTGCTAAGTGCTGGAGTGACAGCGCCCCATCAAGTAAACTAGCGGTCCAGTTAGGATTTTAAGGACGCACCATGACGGAGCAGGTTGACAACGCTATCAATCAAGAAACCACTCACTTTGGTTATCAAACTGTTGCTAAGGCTGACAAAGTTGAAAAAGTGGCTGAGGTATTTCACTCAGTTGCGACAAAATATGATGTGATGAATGATTTTATGTCATTAGGCATTCATCGCGTTTGGAAGCGTTTTGCCATTGATTGCTCAGGTATTCGTCCCGGTCAAAAAGTGTTGGATCTGGCCGGCGGTACGGGAGATTTAACCGCTAAGTTTTCTCGTGTGGTTGGTGAGCAAGGCCATGTGGTGCTAGCCGATATTAACGACTCCATGCTTAAAGTCGGCCGGGCTAAACTGCGTGATTTGGGCATTGAAGGCAATGTTGAATATGTACAAGCCAATGCGGAAGCCTTGCCATTTCCTGATAATCATTTTGATCTTGTCACCATTGCGTTTGGTTTGCGCAATGTTACCGATAAAGACAAGGCGATTCGATCTATGTTTCGAGTGCTCAAGCCGGGTGGCCGCTTGTTGGTCTTAGAGTTTTCCAAAACCGAGCAGCCGATGCTGAGCAAGCTATACGACTTTTATTCCTTCAATATTTTACCTGCCATGGGCAAGGTCGTGGCTAACGATTCAGAAAGTTATCGTTATTTAGCAGAAAGTATCCGCATGCACCCAGATCAAGAAACCTTAAAAGGTATGATGGAGCAGGCCGGTTTTGAAGGGGTTGAGTACTACAATATGACAGGTGGCATTGTCGCATTGCATCGTGGTTACAAATTCTAGGAGTCAGCTATGCCTTTATTGAATCTGATTAGCGCTGGTGTAGAAACTGGCATCAATTCGCTGCAACAATGGGATCGACAAGGGCAAGCACGACGCAAGAAATTAGCCGGTAAGGTATTTTCCATCGAGTTAAAAGAGCTGCCAAAGCCGTTTTATTTTGTGATCAGTACCCAGCAGGTGGATGTACTGGGGGAATATGAAGGCACGCCGGATGTGCGGGTCAAGCTGTCGGTAACCGCTCTAGATGAACTAAAAGATAGCGCTAAAACGACCAGTTTGATCAAGCAAGATAAACTAGAGGTGGAAGGGGATATTCAGCTGTTACAACAGTTTGCCCAGCTGCTCACCGAAATGGACATTGATTGGGAAGATGAATTATCCCGCTATCTAGGTGATGTGCTGGCCCATAAGCTATGTTACGGCCTTGGCCAAGCGAGGCGCGTGGCCGGTCGGCAACTGTGCCGTATTCAGCGCAATGTGGCCGAGGTGATCACCGAAGAATACCGTTTAGCACCGAGCCCATTAGAAGTGGCATTTTTTTGCGATCAAGTGACTCAATTAGAACAGCACAGTGAACAAGTGTTCGCTCGGTTGGATAAGCTACTAGGGCGAGTGGTGAAATGATGAAATTTGCCGAGTTAGGCCGGCTATATGCGATTAGTAAAACCTTTTTAAACTATGGCTTAGATGAGCTCGTCCCCTACGAGCATTTGCCCATGGGCAGCCGCCTGGCGCGTAAGGCGCTGTTTTGGTTGGGTAATGAGCACAAAGACAAATCCTTACCCGAGCGCTGTCGGTTAGCGCTGCAAGCCCTAGGGCCGGTTTATATTAAGCTAGGCCAAATGCTGTCAACACGCCGTGATTTATTGCCGCCCGAATATGCCGAACAATTAGCCTTGCTGCAAGACCAGGTTGAGCCCTTCTGTGGTGATATCGCTGTTGCCGAGATTGAACGCCATCTGGGCGCCAAGGTTGGCCAACTGTTTGATAACTTTGATGCTAAGCCCTTGGCGTCGGCCTCCATAGCCCAAGTTCATACTGCTACCTTAAAGCAAGATGGCCGCGAGGTGGTGATCAAGGTGATCCGCCCGGGCATCGATAAGGTGATAAAGGCCGATATTCAACTGATGAAGCTATTGGCGCAAGTGCTGGCAAAATACGCCCCAGAAGCTGACCGTCTGCGTCCTGTTGAGGTGGTGGAAGAATACGAAAAAACCATCATCGATGAGCTGGACTTGATGCGTGAAGGCGCTAATGCGATCCAACTAAGGCGTAATTTTGAAGGCTCTAAAGAGCTTTATGTGCCAGAAATCTACAGTGATTACTGCACCCACAAGGTGTTGGTGATGGAGCGTATTTACGGCATTCCCGTATCGGATATTGCGGCCCTTGAAGCCCAAGGCACCAATATGAAGTTACTGGCAGAGCGCGGTGTTGAAACCTTTTTTGCGCAAGTATTTCGCGATAGTTTCTTCCATGCCGATATGCATCCCGGCAATGTCTTTGTGTCGCGTGAACACCCCGAAGACCCGATGTGGATCGGCATCGACTGCGGCATAGTGGGTACCTTAAATAAAGAAGATCAGCGTTACCTAGCGGAAAACTTCCTCGCCTTTTTTAACCGAGATTATCGCAAGGTGGCGCAACTGCATCTGGATTCTGGCTGGGTACCTATGGATACCAAGGTGGAAGAGTTTGAGTTTGCCATTCGCGCGGTCTGCGAGCCGATCTTTGAAAAACCACTGGCGCAAATCTCTTTTGGCCATGTACTACTCAACCTGTTTAACACCGCCCGCCGTTTTAATATGAAGGTGCAGCCTCAACTGGTATTACTGCAAAAAACTTTGTTATATATTGAAGGCTTAGGTCGCCAGCTTTATCCAGAGTTAGATTTATGGAAGACCGCTAAGCCGTTTCTCGAAAACTGGATGATGCAGCAAGTCGGGCCAAAAGCCGTGGTCAATGCGGTGAAGGATAAAGCGCCGTTTTGGGCAGAAAAATTACCCGAGTTTCCCGAGTTGATTTATGATGGTTTGAAGCAATTTAGAACCCAGCAACAACAGCTTAACCAAATGCAGCAAGCCTTTCAGCAACACAGTCGCAATATGGCCAAGAGCCGCTTTTGGGTCATCGTCGGCGGGGCCATGCTGGTGGGGGGCGCGGTGCTATATGGTGAGCAAGAAGGAGCAGCCAAAGTGGCGGCAGTGCTGGGTGTGCTTGCCTGTGTTAAGGCCTATTGGCATACCGCTAAAGGGTAGAGTCGGTAAATCGTTGCGCCGTAATAAGCTTTTAGTGAACAATGACCTTATACTTGAAACAATAAAGTGACAAAATAACTTAACATTTAATAAATACAGGATGACATTATGGGTGGTATTAGCATTTGGCAATTACTGATTATTGCAGCCATTGTGATTTTACTTTTTGGTACGAAAAAATTACGCGGCATGGGCGGTGACTTAGGCGACGCCATCAAGGGCTTTAAAAAAGCCATGAACGATAATGACGATGCCAGCACGACAGAGACCAAAAACTTGGCCGATCCGGCGCAAAAAAAACAAGCGGATCTGGCTGCTGACGACGAGAAGAACAAGCAAAAAGAGCAGGGTTAAACCGCCATGTTCGATATCGGTTTTTGGGAGATCGTGCTTATCTCGGTGATCGGCCTAATTGTATTAGGGCCTGAGCGCTTGCCCGTGGCCATTCGCACCGTCATGAGTTGGGTGCGGGCCATTAAAGGCACGGCGAACTCAATGAAAAATGAACTATCGCAAGAGCTTAAGATCCACGAGATGCACGAAAACTTACGCAAAGCTGAGCAGCAAGGGTTGGAAGGTTTATCACCCGAACTGAATGAATCGGTGGAGAGCTTGAAACAAGCCGCACAAGCGGTGACGCGTCCTTACAGCGATGAATCTAAGCCGACCACTGAGTCTCCGTCGCCCTCGGCATCAACCGATTCTGTGCCATCACCTTCACCAAAAGCGCCGACTGCTTCAGTTGCGAGTCAGGAAAAAAAATAAATGTCAGAGCCGTTACCTGAGCACTCTGCTGCCCCCCTTATCAGCCATTTAATGGAGCTAAGAAATCGTTTGCTGCGCGCGGTGATCGCGGTTGCCCTGATTTTTGCGGGCTTAGTCTATTTTGCCAATGAGATTTATTATTTTGTGGCAGAGCCTCTCACCAGCCATTTGCCTGAAGGGGCAAGCATGATAGCGACCGATGTGGCAACACCATTTTTTACGCCGATTAAGCTAACCATAGTATTAAGCGTATTTTTGGCCATGCCTTATTTGTTGTATCAAGCTTGGGGCTTTATCGCACCGGGTTTGTACCAACACGAGAAAAGACTCATTGCTCCTTTGGTGTTCTTTAGTGCTCTGCTGTTTTATGGCGGCATTGCGTTTGCTTATTACGTGGTGTTTCCTTTGGTGTTTCAATTTTTCACTTCGGTGGCGCCCGAGGGCGTGACCATCGCCACGGACATCAGCAGTTATTTAGACTTTGTGTTAAAGCTGTTTTTCGCCTTTGGTTTAGCCTTTGAAATTCCCATTGCCACCTTATTACTCTGTTGGACGGGGGCCACCACGCCTGCACAGTTAAAGGCCAAGCGCCCTTATATTGTGGTCGCTGCATTTGTCATTGGCATGTTACTCACACCGCCCGATATTATCTCCCAAACCATGCTGGCGATTCCCATGTTGCTGCTGTTTGAGTTAGGTTTATTGTTCTCGCGTTTTTATGTCAAAAAGAACGAAGACGAGCAAGAGGCGACAGACTAGATGATCGATATTGGCATTAACTTAACCAACGCGCGCTTTGATAAAGATCGCGCCGAGGTGATAGCCGCTGCGCAACAAGCGGGCGTGAGTGCCATGGTGGTCACCGGTACTTGCTTAGTCGAAAGCCAGCAGGCGGCGCAATTGGCCGCGCTTTATCCCGATTATTTATACGCGACCGCAGGGGTGCATCCTCACGATGCTAAAACCGTGGATCAAACGACTTGGCAGGCGCTGCGTGAGCTTTGGGCCTTGCCTCAGGTGAAAGCCGTGGGTGAATGTGGCCTGGACTACAACCGTGATTTTTCACCGCGCCCAATTCAAGATAAGGTCTTTGCCGAGCAACTCGAGTTGGCGGTGGAATTACAATTACCGGTTTTTTTACACGAGCGTGACGCCAGCGCGCGCTTTATTGACATCCTAAAGCCCTATCGTGATGATTTGCCCGCGGCCGTCTTGCATTGCTTTACCGGCACACAGGCAGAGCTTCACGCCTATTTAGATTTAGACTTGCACATAGGGATTACAGGTTGGATCTGCGATGAGCGCCGTGGCCTGCATTTGCATGAGGCGGTCAAAGTGATCCCCGATAATCGCTTAATGATAGAAACCGATAGCCCTTATCTGGTGCCTCGCACCTTGCGACCAAAACCCAAATCCAGTCGTAACCTACCGCAATATTTACCCCATATCGCCCAAACCATCGCCGACATTAAAGGCCAACCCTTAGCGGATTTGATTGCCAATACCACTCGCACCAGCCGTGAGTTTTTTGCGTTTTAAGGTTTAGTTGACGTCCCCCTGCCAAGCTTGTTGGCATTGCGGTTGACCATTGTTGTTGACGGGAGTCTCAAGCATCCATTTTAGTGGCGCGACGACGGGGCTGGTGATAAATCTAAGGGTGGTGCCTATTAGACCGCCCGGCGCAATGCCCACCTTGAAATCTTCTATCTTGCCCTTGACTTGGATGGGAGTTTGCAGGGCGAAAATTTGCGCACGCTTAGCCCTTGGTGTGAGCTTGATGTTAACATCTCGGCGGTTTAAATCGATTTGCACTTCGCCAAAGGCTTGCATCCGGGTGCTGTCGAGTAATACCCGCTCTTGTGTCAGTACCCCTTGGTTAAGATTAAAGCGACCCACTAAGCAATTCACTTCGGCATGGTCTTCGTCGGTGACTTTGGGCAGCAAGGCGCTGACTAGGCTTACCGCCCACAAATCAAAAATATCGGCCTTAAATGACTGAGGGTGAATGGCAAAACGCACATGGCCATCGGCTTGATTGAGCAGTTTAGTGAGTTTAGGCGCTGAGCCCTTAACCGCCAGATCCAAACTGAGTTCGCCCTTTATCTTGCTGTTGGGCTCGATACGATTGGCCAGCACACCGTAATCTAACTTATCAATTTGAGCATCTACCCAACTGTTGTATAAGCCATTGTTGAAGTTGAGGCCGGATTTTATCACGACATTGCCACCGGGTATTTCCAGTTGTAACCGTTGTAACTCGGCGTTACCGTCAGTTAAGTTGAAATCCAGTTGGCCTTGGCCTAAATGGTCTTGGCCAGACACTACCTTGTCTACCTTTAACTTGATGTTGGCATCGAGACGCTGAAACGTGGCTGGTGAAATAGGGGCGGATTGGCCCACTTTAGCGTCGCTGGATGGCGGGTTTGACGCCGCAAATAGGCGCCAGTTTTGGTCGCGAAAATCATTAAGTTGAATTTGTGGTGAGTGAAGGGACAAATCAAATTGTGGCTTACCCGTGGTGGTGTTAGCCAACAGAGCCATCTTGCCTGCTAAATGGCTGTTAGAAAGTTGTAACCTCACTTGGTCGAGATAGTAGCCGACCGCATCGGTATGCAAATTGGCCTGAAGGTGGACAGGGCCAAAGTGTGGTAAGTCAATGGGGATTAGCGGTTGGATCTCAGCGAGTGTGGGGCTATCGAGTTGCAATGCAAGTTGAAGATTATGGGTTGAAATTGGTAAAGAGACCCGGCTACTGGCGGCCAGTTTTATCTGATTTAACTGCGCATTTAACTGAATGGGAAGGGGCTGCTTCGAGTTATGGCTGGCCCTCAATGAAGGCGCACGCAGCGAAAGCTGCACCGGTTGCTTAAGCAGCTTCCCTTCTAGTGTCAACAGACTATCTTTGTCCCGCTCCATACTAAGACTGCCTTGGCTTAACTCAATTTCTGTGATTTGCCCTGGGCGTTTACTGGGCAGTCGCCAGAGCCCACCTTGAACAGATGCGTTCAGCTTGGCCGACAATAACATGGCTTGAATGTTATCTCCCTTTACCTGGCTGCGTAAAGAGAGTTGGTCGGCGTGAAGATCGAGCTCATCACTGAGCTTGAGTAAGCGTGCTATTTCACCTATGTCGGTTTGTTTGCTGGTCAGTGCAAAGCTCGCTTGGGGCGGGAAGTGGCGTAAGTCGACACTGATATCGCCATTAAAACGATTACTGCCTAGGGTAACACCAAAAGGAGCTTGTTTAAGCCAGCCATCGCGAATCTTGCCGTTAAGTATGATGTTGTTAAAGTTTAAGGTTTGGCTGTTAAGGCGATCTATTTTCAGTTCCAAGTCGGCATCCATGATCTTGATCTCACTTGGCAGAATGGGCGCTGACAGGGTAAGCCCGGTTTGCGGCGTCACGGGCTTGTTCGGTTGGTGAGTCATGCGACTCATTTGTGCCAAGTTGATCCGCGCAAAGTGGCTGCTTAGTTTAACGTAGGCGTTATCTTGATCGGGTTGCCAATAAAGGTGCGCCCGGCCTTGAGTCTGACCCAGCTTAAGGGTGTCTAAATCGAGCTCGAAGTGATCGGCTACGCCTTTGAGTTGGCCTGCTAATGAAATGCTGTCTCGGCTACTTGGATCGATGGCAAACCAGCTGGCGAGTGCGCCGAGTTGCTGGATCTCGGCGTTTAGGGTCAGTTTGCTACCATCAAGTTGCCCGAGTTGTTGAATACCACCTGCAAGGGATAAATGGCTATGTGGCGCGCTCACCTTGAGTGATACTTGCCAAGGCTCTCCTTTGGCGAGTTGTTGGGTTGGCTCTCCTTCACCTTTGATGGTCACAGGGACGCCTAATAATTGGCCATCGACGTTCAAGGTTGAGGTAAGTAAGCTGCCCGAAACAAATTCAGCATTGTGCACAGAAAAGTGAACGGGGTTGGGGGTGCCATATTGCAAATGAGCCTGTTTTAATTGGTAGTTAAGCTTGGCGTTTTGCACCAGAGCAAGCAGATTGTGGCCCTTGCTGTTGATTTTTAAGACCGAGGATTCGACCTGACCCTTGACGGAAGATGCTCCTAGAAACAGCTTGGCTAAATCGCCTATTTCTGCATTTTTGGCTTTAAGGTTGACCTTTGCCTTGATGGTGTCTGTTGCCTGCAGGGTAATGCGCCCACTGAAAGGCACCTTGGCGATGGTGACTTTAGCGGGGACAGTGAACTTGCCTTGCTTTAAGCGAACCTTGAGCCGAGCATCTTTTATGCTGGTTCCAAGGCCGGTTAGCTCGTCCAGAGAAAAGCTGATGTTTCCTTCCAGTAACGAAAAATAATAACGTAAGCGTTGGAGTAAGGCTTGTTGCTCCTGCTGAATCTGTCTATCTACCTTGCTTTTTTGCGGGGTAGGTTGGGTTTGCCTCTCTGCTGCTGGACCTGAGGGTGACGTGTCAGTTGGGGGCTCAAGCCAGTGATTTAAATTAATGCTGTCGCCATGAAGTTGGCCGGTGATAACAGGCAGAGGTGGCTGCCAGTTGATTTTGGCTTGACCATCCAATTGGGTACCGCCTAGCTGCATCTGGGTGATCATCATTTCGACCTGCTTGCTTGCGTTACTGATTTCGGCAGCAAAATTAAGTGGTAGCAAGGGTTTAATATTGGCGCCAAATAAAGGTGCTAGATAAGTATCATCTTTTAAGGTGAGGCTGAATTGACCCTGCCCCTGGTGAGTATGGCGATCAAATGTGCCGTTAAATTCACTCTTGATGCCGGCAACGTCAATCTTGAGTTGGTAGGGGCTTTGTTGCGCTTGGGGACTGGCCAAGAGTGAAACGTGATAAGGCAAACCAGCAAAACTGCCTTTGGCATCAAGGCGAATATCTTGCTGTTGATCACCACCAAAGGTGAGTTGGTCAAGGCGATAATCAATAAAGGTATCTGCGTCTCGTTGATGATTGATGGTGACATCGTGAATGGCGATGTGTCCTAACTGGGTTAAGCGCCAATCAGAAGGTGCGGTTGGCGCATCACTGGTTTGTTGGCTAGCGAGCAACCATTGCCAATTGTTTTGTTGCTGATCGCCAAACAGGTTGGTGGTTAACCCTGTGACCTTAATGGTGTTGAATTGAATTTGCTTTGAAAGCAAAGGGATCAAGGCTAATGCGATTTCGGCTTGCTCAAGTTTGGCAAGCTGGTCAGGGTAAGGAGCGGGATTGGCGATGCTGATTTGGTTGACGGTTAAATGCGGTGTGAGGGAAAGTTGCAGTAAGGTATCGCCTTGGATGCTGATCGGATGTTCAAGCTGCTGGTTTGCCAATGCCGCAAAGTCAGCATTATATCGAGTTAGGTTGATGGTTGGCTGTACCAACCAGAGAAAGACCCCTAACAGGGTGATCAGCAGGGTCAAGGAAGCGAATATCAGCCCCAACCAACGCCAGATTTTATGATGGCGCTTGGCCTGTGGGTTCGCAGTGGCTTGGTCTGGCATCAATGCTTAGCTCTGATTAGATTCCTCATCTAAGCATAGAGAATTGCGCCATCAACGTCACCGTTAAAAGTCTGATTTTTTGACTTAACTAGTTAATCTTTAAAGTGGTTTTAGCCACGGTATAAGATTTTTATAAGGTGAAAACCAAATTTGGTTTTGACTGGGCCATGTACCGTATAGAGCTCTTTTTTAAACACCACATCGTCAAATTGTTTGACCATGCTGCCTTTGCGAAACTCACCCAGATAGCCCCCTTTTTTGCCTGATGGGCAAATAGAGTGCTGTTTGGCGAGCTTGGCAAAATCAGCGCCTTTTTCGAGTTGTTTCTTAATTTGTTCACACTTGTCACGTTGTTTGACCAGGATATGGACGGCACTGGCTTTCATACATAGCCCCTTAAGCAAATAAAGGGCTATGGTATCTTACTCTGTTGACTAGGAACAGCTTGGGATAAGGGTAGGTACTGCGCTAGTCTTCAGAGGGAGGAGTTAGTCGAGCTCTAATTCAAAAGAAAAGAACTCACTGGTACCGTCATCGTTGTCACTGACTAAGGCGCCTGAGATTTCTTCCTTATCACTTTCAACGATAGCGATGGACTCTACCTTAGTGATTAATGGCTGGCCTTGTTTGTCCAGCAGCGGCACTGCTGCACTGGTCAGGTCGATATGTTGGTTCGCGCCTTTAAAGGATTTGAGTGGGATCAAACCAATAAAGCTGCCTAAGATCTCACCGTCGTTATAGGCGTCACCCGTGGCTTCGACCGAGGCGGTATAGACCAAGGATTTGCCCTCTACCCAAAACTCACCACCTGATAAACCAGCTTCGAAGCCTGCTACTGTTGGTAGGGTAACGGTGAAGGTTTTTAGTTCAGTCACTTGGTTGATCTCGCCTACCATGTAGTTAACCAGCTCGGCTTTATCTAGCATAAAGATCAGGTTTCCACCCGAGTTACCGCGGTTAAAGATAAAGGCTTTATCTTTGGCAATGGCTAGGCCTTCAATATTGAGCTCTTGATCGCCCGTGAAGCCACCTGCCTGGTATAGTTGTGCATAAAGCGGAGCCAATGAACGTTCGATTTGTTGCTTGGTATTCTTTGATATCAAATAACCCCATTCGCGTACCTCGGCCTTACTACCCGAGCCTAATACGAGGAACCAATCTTTCAGATCGTGTTCAACCATGGCCATGGCTTCGTAATCGGGTTTAACCGCTTTTACAATACGGCCATCATCTGTCATTGGGTAGTCTTTGATTAGGTGTTTTTTCTTGATATCAAACTTTTTATTTAGCTTGAATAACCAAGGTGAATCATCACCCACGGCGTATAACGCCTTACCATCAGCAACCAAACCAGAAGCGGAAGACAATTCAGTATTCAATACCGATGGGCCGAGCTCTAAATCAAGTGAAACTTGATCCATGTTTTTGGCGTTGGCTTGAACCATGGCGCCCGCCGCGAGCATCGCAACGACAATCTTATTTAGCATTATAACTCCTTGTTTTTAAAATAAAGC
Source organism: Motilimonas eburnea (assembly GCF_021295345.1). Lineage (GTDB taxonomy): Bacteria > Pseudomonadota > Gammaproteobacteria > Enterobacterales > CBDFNC01 > Motilimonas > Motilimonas eburnea. The sequence goes on along the minus strand of NZ_JAIMJB010000005.1, from coordinate 73,236 downwards.
ATCTTGGTATTCAGCGAAATGTTACACTTTTATGACATTAAAAATTCGGTCACGAATGTATCTTTGCAAGCCTAAGGTGGTCAATTTGATTCTGTTGAGAATGAGATCTAACTCAAGTAATTGTTTTTACTAGTAAAGGGGCGGTGACGGGTGGCTGGATAGCTAACATCTTGGTCTTTCGTTGGCGTTGTTAGCTTAGATGTGTGCCGCCACAGGTTGTGGCTGCTGGCTGTCTTGCTCAATGAATTGTAATAGCAGCTGGGCCAGTGCTGGGTAAAAACCATTGCGTCGCACTTGGCGACTTCGTGTGACCCACTGCGGCAGCCAATTTAACAAGTGACGCTGTATAAATTGGTGCTGCGCTTGGGGGTCTTGAGTGCTGGTTTGCAAAATCAAGTTGCCAAGGTAGTCAAGTTGAATGGCAAGGTGATCGGCGGGCTCGTTAAAATCAGGGGTGATCCTTAAGCCTTGATCTTGCAATAAGGCCTGCATGTCGTCGTGGGGTTGCTGAAATAATAATCCTTTTTGATCTAGATAGAGGGAGGCATAAGGGGGGGCACCGGTTTTCAGATCCGTTAATAGCAGTTGACTAAAGTCGGCGGCGAGCTCTAGCTCGGGGTGGGGTAATTTGACCAAATTATCTAAGGCTGTGATGACCGCGTTGGCGGCATCGTTAAATTCTTTTTGCTCGGCTAATGCATTGAGCAGCGCGCGCCCTTGGCCAAGGGGGCTTGCTCGATACTGCTTGAGTTGCTCCGCCGTTAACTCTTGGCTAAACAAGCTTGCAAACCACCAATATAAGCTAGCTCGGGTTTCATCTTGTTCGGTTATCTTTGTTGTCATTACGATATCTCCACTGGGCCACCAAAGGCGGTGACGGCGGGGGCATCACCTTGATATTTTTCAATCTCTACCAAGCAAGTGTTGGCGCTGGTAGCTTGTGCCAATTGTGACGTGCCGATATCCATAGTGAGGGTGTTAGGGTCGCCATAAGTATCAAGGGCGCCGATGGCTTCGCTTTCTGGGCCATACCAAGCGCCTTCTTGTAATCTCGCAACCCCGGGAGCGTAATCGTCTGAGACCACGGCGCCAGCAAGCAATTGCCCGCGTTGATTAAACACTCTGACCAAGTCGCCATCTTTAATGCCACGCTGGGCTGCGTCTTTGGGGTTCATATATAAAGGCTCGCGGCCTTGTACCGTGTAAGTGGCGCGAAAGGCTTCGGAGTCACACATTTGTGAGTGCAAGCGTTTATCTGGGTGGCAAGATTGTAGCCAAATGGGGTGTTTATCTGAGCCCGGGCCGCCATGGGAGCGTTCGGCTTTTTCAAACCACATCGGATGTCCTTGGCAGTCATCGTAACCATAGCGATCGATTTTACGGCTGAATATTTCGATAAATCCCGATGGCGTGCCGAGTGCATTGATTTCGGGATCTTCTCTAAAGTCGGCTTGGCGGGTCCAGTTTTCGCCTTTGCCAAAATCAACCCAACCTTGCTGCCAAAAGGTGGCAAAGTCGGGCATTTCAAATTTACCCTTGTTGGCTTGGGCGCATTCATCATAAAGCTGTTTCACCCACTCCATTTCGCCTTTTCCTTGGGTGTAGGCTTTGTCTTTGCCAAAACGTTTTGCCAATAGGGTAAAGATGTCAAAGTCGGTTTTAGATTGGAATAAGGGGTCCACCAACTTGTGCATGGCAATGATGCCACGGCTACTGTAAGAGCCATATAAGTCAATATCGTTACGTTCCCATTGGGTGCAGGCAGGCAGCACGATGTCGGCAAAACGACAGGTGGCGGTCCAAGTAAAATCAACCGACACCACGGTTTCTAATTTTTGGAATGCTTGCTTCATGCGGTTGCGATCTTGATGATGATGCCATGGGTTACAGCCGGAAAAGACCATCATTTTTAAGTCGGGCAGGGTGATGGTTGCACCATTGGCATTGATTTTTTTACCCGGCTCTATAATCGCATCAACCCAGCGGGCAACGGGGATGGTACTGCTGTAGCCTTTAAAGTCATTGTTTTTATGGATCCTGTCGTCAGGGTTGTCTGGGTTACGCGGGAAGCCGCCAGGCCCTGCCGCGCCGGTGGAAGGTACGCCAATGGAGCTGTAATGGTGAGCGTAGCTGATGCCACCGCCCGGCAAGCCGATTTGTCCGAGCATGGCCGCAATGACTGCCCCCATCCAATAGGGCTGCTCGCCATGTTGTTGGCGCTGCACGCACCAGCCAAAAATAATTTGCGTTCGCTGCTTGGCGAGCAGGCGGGCAAATTCACGAATGTCATCGGCGGCAATGCCGCAAATCGATTCGGCCCATTCAGGGGTTTTTTCTACCTTGTCTTTGCTTTTACCCATGACATAGGGAATAAAGTCTTCAAACCCAAGGGCATAGGTTTTCAGGAAGTTTTCATCGTGCAGTTTTTCACTGTAAAGAGTGTGGGCAATACCCAGCATAAAGGGCACATCGGTTTGTGGATTGACGTATTGTTGTTCACAGTTAAGGTATTTTTGGGTTTTGGTGCGAACCGGATCCACGCTGATAACACGAATTTGTTTTTTGGCGACTTTCTCTTTTAATTGTTCCAGATATTCATAGGCTTCGTGGGTTTCACAGTTCCAGCCGACTTGTAAGTTTTTCACTAAGTCACTGCCCCATAACACGATGGTTTTACTGTGTTTTAAAATGAGGGGCCAAGAGGTGCCTTGGGCATAGACCTCGGTTGAGCCCAATACATAAGGCATGATGGTTTGACCTGCTCCCGTCGAGTAATCACCGACTTTTTTCACCGAGTAGCCATGCATCGCGATGGCACGCTCCATATGGTTGCCACATGAATGCACTTGTCCCGTTTGGCGCCAGCCTGTTTGCCCTGTGTGCAGCGCCCAAGGGCCGTATTGGGTTTGTACTCGTTCCAACTCTTGATAGAACATGTCGATGGCTTGATCCCAAGTGACGCGGATAAAGCGGTTGTCGCCCCGTTGCTTGGTGTCACTTTGGTGGCGTTTGAGAAACCAATCATAGCGCACCATGGGATAGCGGATCCGTGAGGGGCTGTAGATGATCCCTTTGATCCCTTTGAGCATCTCGGTGGGGTAGCTATCGGCTTCAAACGGTTTAATTTCTTGTACCTTACCCGCATAAACGCGTGCTCTAAATGCGCCCCAATGTGAGCCTGAAACTTGCCATTGACCGGGTGATTCTGATGCGGCTGCCACTGCTTGTTGTAGTAAACTTGGGCCAATTAAACCCGCTGCACTGGTGGCGGCGATGCCTTTTAGAAAACTGCGACGTGAAATAGTCATGTTGATATCCTTGCTTATCCGTCGTTGCTCGTTCGCTGCTCAATATTGGGTAAGCGATTTAATGCGCACCATCAGCAAAGTCCGATGAGTGTTTTTGTAAGTATTTCAGTACCAAAGCCTGCGTGTCGCCGTCTAAATTGACGAACGACAACATGCCATTGAACATGCCGGGCCAAGTGTTTGTATCAAAGTGCGCTTCCGCTGGTTGGGTGTGACAAACGCTACAACTGGTGTCGTAAGTGGTTTTAGCAAACTGCCAGAGCCGATCGCGTGAATCGGTCAGTGAACCATTACGCAGCCATAAGGTGACCGCGACCTTTTGCCAAGGCAGGCCGGTTAGGTCATCCTCTTTGGACTCCCCTTGTTGCATATATTGATCACTTTGCGCCACTTCTTTGGTTAGGTAACCGTCGTTAATGTTCATCGCGAAGTCTTCAAATAACACGCGACCAAACCCCTTGGTTTTACGCCAAGCATCGATTTCAATTTGGATGGCATCCCCTTTTACGTCGAGAATGGTGACCTTAGTTGCAGCGTTAAGTTGGCCGGCTTCTGTGGTCAAGGTGCTGTCGGTAAACATCGGCAGTTGGCGCACACTGTAGTAGGCTTGGCCCACTTGGTAGCCAGAGGTAGCCATGGCTTCGAGTTTGGCGAGCATGCCGTCTCCTGAATTCATGTTTTCGGGCAGGTGGTGGGCGATGCCCTTATGGCAATCGATACAGCTTTGGTCGCGCTCAGCGGCCATTTTCATTTGCACGCGTGCGCGTTCGGACATCATGTTGAAGTCCATGCTGTCGTAATTGTGGCAATTTTTACATTCAAGGGAGTTATTGGCGGTCAATCTGTCCCATTCGTGTTGGGCAAGCTCGCCACGTTTAGCGAGGAACTTTTCGCGGGTGTCTATGGTGCCAAAAATCGCCCCCCAGACCTCTTTAGATGCCTGCATTTTGCGTGCTATTTTATCGGTCCAGTTATGAGGAACGTGGCAGTCAGGACAGGTGGCCCGCACGCCAGAGCGGTTTTGCCAGTGAATGGTTTCTTGCAGCTCGACATAGACATTATCGTGCATTTCGTGACAGCCAATACAAAACTCTTCGGTGTTGGTGGCTTCGAGTGCGGTGTTGAACCCGCCCCAGAAGATGATCCCAGCAATAAACCCGCCCATGGTGAGAAAGCCAAAGCTAAGATGAACACTGGGTTTACTAACGATTTGCCAAAAGCGGCGTACGGTGTTTTTCATGGCAAAAGTCCATTGATTAATGTGTGTTCAAGGTCTCGCGAACGGTTTAGCCGTGACCCGGCGGGCCCATTAACATCTGCAAAAACCAAATAGCGAAGCCATATCCGCCAACTAAAATAATGCTGAGTAAGGGAAACAGGACGACGGCAATAAATAGAAAGGCTTTCCACTCCTGCGCGCGACTGGTGGGGGTATTCTCTTGCATGCTGGTGTCTCAATTTTCGGCAAGTTGTTTAAGCGTAGCCCTGAGGTTGCATTTTGTCCAAGTACCCACTTAATCGGCATGGGTAATTAGTGGGAGTGATGGGCTTATTTGCTTTAGCTAGGGGTATTGGGTTTGAAGGGCCATCAGTTAGAAGTAGTGCAGCAGCTTGGCATCTTTGCTATAAGCGTCTAAGTGAAACTGAACGCGAGTGAGGTCGTGGCTATTGGCGTTATCTGAGGCTTTTGCTGTGACCGTCCAGTAGAATAAAAAAACATCTATTGGACGTGCTATCTGAATTCGCGTGCGTTTTTGACTGTTCACTACCTGATGGATCCGCGCTGGTGTCCATTGAGGCAAAGGGGCGAGTAGATGCTCAGCAAGTACCAACGGTTTTTCGACACGAACACAGCCATGGCTGAAGTTACGTTGGGTACGGTTGAATAAATGTTTATCTGGTGTGTCATGCAAAAAAATACTGTATGAATTAGGAAAAATAAACTTCACTTGGCCGAGGGCATTTTGTGGCCCGGGCTGTTGCTGTAAAAAGAAGGGAAAATTACGACCAGAGTAGTTGGCCCAATCATTTTCACTGAGCGCGATGCGTTGCCCTTGTTGATCTAAAACAAGGAAGTTTTGCTGTGACAGGTAGTTGGGATCTTGCTCTATCTTGGGCCACATTTCACGCACTATGCTACGCGGTACCGACCAGGTTGGGTTGAATTCTAAGTAGGCTAACGTTGCGCTAAAAGCAGGGGTGGCATGGCGTTTTTTGCCGACAATGACGTGAGTTTGCCAAATGGTTCTATGTTCGCGGAACAGATCCAATTGATAGCTGGCCAAGTTGACCAGAATATATTCGTGGTTTTGTAAATGGGATGATAGCCAGCGCATTCGCTCTAGGTTCATTTTAATGCGCTTGACGCGCGTCTCGTAGCTAAGGTTTAGCGCGGCGAGTGTCGCAGGGCCAATAATCCCATCGGGGTCAAGACCATGTTGGCGTTGAAAGGCTTTGATGGGTTCAATCAGTGGCTCGTTGAAAAAGAAGGTTTCGACGTTAGCGGATACGTTGACCAGTTGCGCTGGGTTGGCCGGCAAATGATGTAATTCAATGAGCCTTTGCTTAATCAGTGGAATAGCTGGGCTGGGCATGTTGGGCTTGAGTGATCTTACGTTTAATGCAATGGGCTCAAAGGCGTTTTGATCCGCTAAAGCTTGATAGTGCGCAAGGGCTTCCTTGAGAGGTGGATAAAAAGGATGTTTGGGTTCTTGCTGAGCAAAAAAATCAACCAAGGACTGTTGCGATAGATGGCGAACGAGTTGATCACTGAATGCGGTCATATCTGGCTGCAAGGTTGGCGGCCAACGGGGTTCAAATTGTTGTGGCTTGAGTTTGCCTAGGCGCAGATGTAACGCTAACTTGATCACCGCGGCCGACATTAACAGGTCGAGGTTTATTTGGTTTGCTACCCCAAGGTGTGCAAAGGCACTAGGGCTGCTGAGCTGTTGCTGTAATGTCGCGAGGTAATAATCCGCTGAATTTAAGCCAGCTTGCTCGGCGTTTTTAAGCGCTGTGATGAGCTGAGTGGGGTCCTGCCATTGCGTCCAAATAGGTTGATAATCATGCTGTCGGTATAAGGCAACTAGCCAAGGCACATAGTCAATTTTATTACCCATTAAATAGGGGGCGTCACTTAGGCTCTGTAATTGTTGTTCGAGTTGACGGCGGGGCTGTTCGGATGGCGTTAACGCTGCGTAGGCGAGGCAAGCGCTTAGCCAGAGTATCAGTAGAGAACAAGCTAAGAGAGTGCGCTTCATATATCCCCGACCTATCTTATGTTGAACTTAAGCTAACTCATTCGGCCCAATTAGCATGTGAACTTAGAGTAAACTGGCTATTTTTCGATACAAGGCGATTGCTTGTTGTTCTGTTAATGATCCTTGAGCTTGGCTTTGCCCGGTGGAAGCACTGACCTTAACCGAATCGGTTTGGCTTTGGCGTTGATTTTGCTCGGCCAGTTGTTCGGCCTGTTGCGATAACTTAATAAATTCTTGTTGCGGGGGCACGAGCGGGGTTGCAGCCTTTTTAATGGCAGCAGGTGGTTGGCTCTGTGCAGGAGAGCTGTTTAGGTTTTGAGTTGATCCAATCTGCATGGTAGATCCCTCCCTTTCGTTAGTATAGATCGAAAAGGAGGATCAAGACATATTCAAACCTGAGTTCTAGAAGCGATAGTGCAACTGGAACATCGGGCCGTGATAGTTAAATTTCAGTTTAAGATCGGAGATATTACCTTTGAACTTGGCATCAACATCATAGTAGGCGTATTTAGCGCTAGCGCTAAAATCTTCATTAAACAGGTACTCAACACCGCCGTTAAGGTCTATCAAGCTTCCATCAAGGTCGTCTAAAGAAAGGTAGAAATATTGCGCCTGGCCTGTAAGGGCCCAATTGGGGGTGATCAGGTAACGGCCTTTAAGCCCCACATCAGGGAGCGGCGCGGTGGTGTCTTTAAAGGCTTCAGTATTGGGTAAAATGGGCACTGCTCCGGTGCAAGTATTATTAACGCAAGCTCCCATTTCGCCATTAAGACCAATCTCAATCCACATAATATGCATGCCTAAGGTGGCAGCAAGGTCCCATTTTTCATCTTGATAAAACGAGTAACCATAGCCGAGGGTAGCAATGTCGATATTCAATGTGGTTTTGATCCGCGCTCCCGCTTGAATAATGTAAGTGGTATCGCCGCCTAAGTCGGTTTCAAACGGTTTGGTAATACGCTCTTGGGTTGCGTTTCGGTGCAGGCGCTTCCAGTCAAAATAGATACTGTGCTTGTTATTGAATTGGTAGTTGAGGTTGGCATAGGGTAACCATTTGTCTTCACTCAGCTTAAGATCCTTTTCAAAGTTTAAGCCAAAATCCCTGTCTCCAAGTGGTGATGTTACGTCCATCGTTGTGTTGGAGGTAGTATAAAAGCCGCCTAAGGAGATATTCCATTCGCCAGCCATGGCCTGTGGGGTGTGGGACAAGCAAAGCGCACCTGCCAAAATAAGTGATTTAGTTTTCATCGGCTTCCCTAATGATGATGTTGAACTGGCACGCAATGCAGCCTTGACTTTGATTGCGGTCATGCCACTCAATCTTAGCGGCTTTGTATTTGTTTTCAATTGAAAATTGAACCGACACAGTGAATGCAATAGGCACAAATTGACTTAATACTAATAAGTTTGCATATTGTTTTCTATTTGATGAAATTTCTGCGTTATGAAACGATCACAGCAGGGCATTACTGTGTACCAAGGGGCGGGCATGTTGCTGGCGACCTTATTGGGCTCCGGGGTGTTGTTGGTGCCGGCCTTGGTTGCCTCTTATGCGGGTGTTTACTCGCTACTGGCTTGGTCGCTAATGGCGCTGGCGGTTTTGCCGATAGTCTTTACTTTTGCTGCATTAGGTCGGGCCTATGCCAATCAAGGGGGCACAGCGCACTTTGTGCAATTAGCCTTTGGTCGACGGGCCGCGGCTAGTCTTGCTTGGTTGTATGTTTCTATTGCCCCTATTGGGCCGCCTGTGGTGATCATAACGGGGGCTGCTTATTTTGCTCAATTGTTTAATCTATCCATGTCGTTAGCATTGTGGCTTGAGCTATTGATGTTAGGGGTTATTTTTGTCCTCAATATAGTCAAGCTCACCACCTCGGTCAGGCTGCAAACTTGGCTTAGTTACAGTGTCACTAGCATCATCATTGTCGTGTGTGTGGTGGCATTGAGTCGAAGTGAGGCATCACTGCCGTCGGGGGAATTGCAATGGAGCGATGTCGGGCAGTCAATGGCGGCGATTTTTTGGTGCTTTGTAGGCATCGAAGCGATTTGCCATGTTGCCAATGAATTTAACCGCCCTAAACAGGACTTTCCGCGCGCGGTTGTGCTGGGGGTCGCCATGGCGGCGGCCATCTATGTGCTATTAAGCATTGCCGTGTTGCAATACGGCGCTTATGGTGATGATGCCACGAACTTACTTTCGGTGATCCAGATTGCGCAAGCAGCACTAGGTCCGTTAGGGGGCAAACTGATTGCGCTGGTCGGCTTTGTGGCTTGTTTTTGCGCGGTGAATTTATATGTTTTAAGTTTTGCGCGAATGCTGGCTAGCATGGCAGAAAAAGGGCAGGTAATGACGAGCTTAGGCAAGCAGAATCGAAATCAAAGCCCGGTGTTTGCGGTGTTGATTGTTACCCTTGCCATCGCGTTGATATTGGTACTCAAGCACCAGTTTGCTTGGTCATTTGCTCATTTACTCGCTTATGCCAATGCGGTGTTTGTGTTGATTTATCTTGCAGCAGGTTTATCCGCGATTAAATTATTACCGGGCAGGCAGCGTTATTTAGCTTGGTTCACGGCGCTGTTTTGCAGCTTAATTGCCATGTTTATGGCTGAGGATGTGCTTTACGGGGTGGGGGTGTTTGTCGTCGCTTTTGCTATTGACAGCATGAAGCAAAACAAAGCGATGACGGAGCAAACCTGATACCGTCGGGAGTGCAGATTATTGGCCTTAAGTGTGATAACTTGCAGATCACTTTACCCTATTCATTTTAAGGAGCAACAGCGTGTCGATTAATATTGTGGGTGATTTTCCTCGCCGTCGTCCTCGCCGTTTACGCAAGCATGATTTTTCTCGTCGTTTGGTGGCGGAGCATACGCTGACCGTAAATGATTTGATTTACCCTATGTTTGTTGTTGAGGGCAATAACCGTTGTGAACCAGTGGAGTCGATGCCGGGAGTAAACCGCGTGTCGATCGACTTGTTGTTAGAAGAAGCTGGGCAGCTGGTGGCATTGGGCGTCCCTGCGATTGCATTATTCCCTGTGACGCCTGCTGCATTGAAAAGCGAGATGGCAGAAGAGGCGTATCACGAAAAAGGCCTAGCGCAAAAAGCGGTGCGTGCATTAAAAGCGGTTTACCCAGAACTTGGCGTGATCACCGATGTGGCCCTTGATCCTTTTACGGTACATGGTCAAGACGGCATCATAGATGAAAATGGCTATGTGCTTAATGATGTGACCACCGAGATTTTAGTTAAGCAGGCGTTATCCCATGCCGCGGCGGGGGCTGATGTGGTGGCCCCTTCAGACATGATGGATGGGCGTATCGGTGCAATCCGTGATGCCTTAGAACAAGCCGGTTTTGTGAACACCCAAATCATGGCCTACAGTGCCAAGTATGCGTCTCACTATTACGGCCCGTTTCGCGATGCCGTCGGCAGTGCGGGCAATTTAAAAGGGGCAAATAAGTCTACCTACCAAATGGATCCTGCCAACAGTAATGAAGCCTTGCAAGAAGTGGCAATGGATATTCAAGAAGGGGCGGATATGGTGATGGTGAAACCGGGTATGCCCTATTTGGATGTGGTGCAACGCGTGAAATCGGAGTTAGGCGTGCCCACTTTTGCGTATCAAGTCAGTGGCGAATATGCCATGCACAAGGCGGCCATTGCTAACGGCTGGTTAAAAGAGCGTGAATGTGTGTTGGAGTCGCTATTATGCTTTAAACGTGCGGGAGCAGATGGCATTTTGACTTACTTTGCTAAAGATGTCGCGACTTGGCTCAATGAAGCCAAGGTTGATGAGGCAGCGGAGTAATAAGCGCCCAACATGAATCTGGATCAGGTTGATATCTTTTGTCGGGTGGCTGAATCCGGCTCGATTGCCGAGGCGGCGCGATTGCTTAACAGCAACCGTACCCGCCTTAGCATGGCGATCAAAAGTTTAGAGAAAGATCTGGGAGTAGATTTATTTGTTCGAACCGGCAATCGCTTGGCGTTAAGTGAAGCCGGTAAAACCATCTTACGCGATTGTGAAAACTTGGTTTCTACCGCTGATCGGATCCGTAATATGTGTCAGGCGAGGGAAGAAACCTTTGCCGCAGAAATTTGGATTGCCCGTGACGATTCATTACCCGGTGATTTCTGGCGTGATACTTCTCTCGAGTTGAGTAAAAAGTACCCGGCCACTTCTTTTAGCTTAGTGCAGGCATCCAGTGGCGACTTGGCGTCGATGATAGAGCTCAAGCAAGTCGATTATGCCTTTGGCATTGATTATGTGCTGGACGACATGCCCAGCCTAAAGTATCAGCGTCTGGGTAAAATTCGTATGATGTCGGTATGTCGCTCTGAGCATAAGCTAGCCAAAATGCGTCGCGTAGAAGATTTCGACTTACGCCGTGAACTGCAGGTGTGTTTGGCGTACCTGAATCTAAAAGAAAACCCTGAATTAGCGCCAATGGCCAGCCGCTTTATCGGCTTTAACAGTTTTGAGCACATGCTGGATGCTATCTTGCGTGAATCGGCTTGGGGGGTATTGCCTGAGCCCCTGATCAAAGCCTTTTTGCGCGAAGAAAAACTGGCGGTGATCCGCCACTCCTATGGTTTAGTGCAGGAAGAATTCTGTTTGCTCACTCCGGATTATTCACAAAACCACCCCGCAATGGAGTGGTTAGCTGAACGCGTCACCGAATACCTCTTTTCTTATTAAATCCGTGCCTTGTGGGGCTCAATGATTGGTAGCAGCCCCAGTAATGGGGCGATTTGGTTTATTGTTTCTCACCATTTATCGCTGCATGACTGCAACTCCAACCGCCGTTGCTAATACGGTGGCAAAATCGTTTGTTATTTAGCCTAAAATGGTTTGGCGTCGATCGGGGTTCAAAAAAGCTATCGCTGAGCGTCAAAAATGTTGTCGCAATAATCTCATTGTAACCTGTTGTTTATAAAGGAATAACAATCTTTGGCTGTTTTTTGAACGCTTATTATCTCTTTCTTGTTTTGATCATTGTTCGTTTTGAGCAGACACTCTTAACATCTTATGGTGTTGGGGGATTTATGAGTAACAGCGCAAATAAAGAGCGAAGTTTGCTGATTTTATCGGCATGGTTGGCGGCTTTTTTTGCAATCATGTCTATTGTATTCGGCTTAATGCTGGGGTCTTTGGTTATCGCGTTTGATGGTTTCTATTCTCTGGTGAGTGTTGCTTTGACATTATTGTCGGTTTTGGCAGTCAGAATAGTTGACGCTCCTCGCGATCAAGCATTTCCATTCGGCCGAGCGATCATTGAACCCTTAGTGTTGATCGTCAAAGGCAGTGTTATTTTCCTCCTTTGTGCCTATGCATTTTATGGTGCTATTGTGTCTCTGTTTGAAGGAGGCCGTATCATAGATGTGAATATTTCCTTGCTGATTGGTGTTATTAATACGGTGGGTTGTTTTGTTATTTTCACCTATTTAACACGCGCTTCAAAAGGGGTTGATTCGAGTCTGCTTCATGCCGAAAACGCACAGTGGAAAATGGATGGCTATTTAAGCTTAGCGGTATTGATTGGCTTTGTGATTTCGGCATTGTTGCAATCTTCGCCATTGGCGCCTTGGGCGCGTTATGCCGACCCAGTGATGATGTTATTGGTAAGCTGTTACTTCCTGCGGATGCCTATTGAGATGGTGTCGCAAGCGGTGCGCGAAATTTTACACATGAAAGCCGATGAAAGCTTAGAAAAGCAGGTCGATAAATGTGTGCATAGCCTAGATGGTAAAAGCCCAGTGCAATTTCGTTTGGCGGGGCTGACTAAGGTGGGTCGAGAGTTGCATATCCAGCTTGAATTAGATGATCTAAAAACTCAGCCCGGCTTACAATTACAACATATTCAAAAAGCGCAGTTAGCCGTTGAAAAGGAATTAGATCGATTACCGTTTCGAGCGCAGCTTAATCTCGCGTTAACCTGATTTGACAGGGGGTCAAACCGGTGAGGTGTATTTTCTCGCCGGTTTTTTTGTTTATATCTTATCAACTTCAATGACGTTGAGTTTCAAGTCGGATTTTGCCAAGTACTCCACCTCTTGCATTAATTCCGCCGCACGTAAGGCATGTCCTTCTAGCCAGCCATGGGGTAAAGATAAGCACATCACATCGCGTTGCCACTCTAAGGTAAGCTCAGGGATTGAACCTTTACTGCGACGCATGCAAAGAATAATGGCCAAGCGTAATAAGCGGCACAGTTGGATGGCTTGCGCCACTTCTAGCGCGTTCTGCTGGTTAAACATCTCAAGCTGTAATTTGCCTCTTTGGTTAAACAGCAAGGCGGCAAGCAGTTGTTTTTGCGCCGGGGTATAACCGGGCAGATCGATATTGTCGATAATGTAAGCCGCATGTTGCGGGGCTTTTTTATATTCAATGCATAAACCAATTTCGTATAAGGTTGCTGCACTGGTGAGCATGGTCAGGCTAATGTCGTCTTGCTGTGATTGGCTCACTAAGGTTTGGTATAACAGACTGGCGGTACTACGAACATGGCTGGCCTGTTTTTGATCGAGCTGATAACGGCTGATCAGGCTTCTTAGGGTGCGCTCTTGTACACCTGGGTATTTAGATTCGCCCAGCATGGAATAGATTAAGCCTTCTCTGAGGGCGCCTCCCGCTAAGGTCATGGTGTCTATTTCAAAAAATTCAAAGATCGCGATTAATATCGCCAAACCGCTAGGGAAGACTGCCAAGCGTTCACTGGACAGACCTTGTAATGCCAGTTGGTTGATGTGGCCGCAATCGATGCTCTGCTGTTTTAATTCTTGCAGTTTTTCGAGTGTGACTTGCTCACTTAAACCTTGGGCCTTAAGTATGCTTTGCAGTGATTGCACCGTGCCTGAAGCGCCTAAACATGTTTGCCACCCTAAGCTAAGGTATTCTTGGCCGATGGGCTGTAGCTTGGCTTTGGCGGCGTTAATGGCAGCCTCAAAGTTGTTGTGAGTGAGGGCTTGATCCTTGAAATGGTGTTTCAGCCAAGTGACGCACCCCATGTCTAGACTGTTAAGTAACAAGGCTTGGGATGATTTGCCTACCACGAGTTCAGTGCTGGCTCCACCTATGTCGATGACCAAGCGGTTACCTTCGCCACAACTGGTTTGCGCCACCCCATAATAAATGGTTTCGGCTTCTTCTAATCCAGATATGATGTTGATCTTATTTTGTAGGATCTGTTCGGCACGTTCGATAAACATATCCACATTTTTCGCTAACCTGAGGGTAGCGGTCCCCACAATGCGGACGTTTTCTGGCGGTACATCTTGTAGCTGCTCAGCGAACAGGCTAAGGCATTGCCAACCGCGCACCATGGCTTCGTGACTTAACACTAGGTCATCGTCTAACCCGTCTGCCAAACGAACCTTACGTTTAACTTTGGCCAGAGTGCGAATGGCATCCTCAACTTCACGCACCACGAGCATGTGAAAGCTGTTAGAGCCAAGATCAATCGCGGCATAGAGGGGAGATTTACTGCTCACTTTGTTCACCTATCCGTTCACCTATCAGTTCACTATCAGTTTATTTGTTAGAGCAACTGAAGGTTGGCCTACAAAATAGGCTGGCTTAACGATTAAGCCAGCAATGGGTAAACCAAGATCATGAGCCGAGGTTTACCGATGATTTCTGTGCTGATTTTGCTTTCTGCTTTGCGATTTGTCTCTAAATTTTTGCGAATTAGGTGACTTCGCTTTATGCAAACGCAACGGTGGGGGAAGGTCATCCAGTAATGCGTCTTCATCGAACTCACTGACTGGAATTTCATCTTTGATGTAGTCTTCAATGGCGGGAAGATTAAAAATATACTCTTCACAGGCCAAGCTGATCGCAATCCCTTTTTCACCAGCACGCCCGGTGCGTCCGATACGATGTACGTAGTCTTCGGCATCATCCGGTAAATCATAATTAAAGACATGGGTTACCGATGGGATATGTAAACCGCGTGCGGCCACGTCTGTGGCGACTAAAAAGTCCAACTCACCCTTAGTAAACTGGTCAAGAATTTTGAGACGTTTTTTCTGTGGCACATCACCAGTGAGTAATCCGGCACGATGACCGTCGGCCGCCAGTTGACCCCAAACCAGCTCACACTTATGCTTGGTATTCGCAAAAACAATGGCTTTATCTGGCCATTCTTCTTCAACTAACGTCATGAATAAACGCATTTTTTGATCATTTGACGGACGGAATAATTCCTGTTTAATCCGTGTGCCTGTCATCTGCTCGGCTTCCACTTTAACGTGGATAGGGTCGTTCATGTGTTCAAAGGCGAGCTCTTGCACACGAAATGATAGCGTGGCAGAGAACAGCATGTTAAGGCGTGATTTTGCCTCAGGCATGCGCCGGAACAAGTAACGTATGTCTTTGATAAACCCAAGATCAAACATACGGTCGGCTTCATCTAATACCACACATTGAATGGCATTAAGGGAGAAGGTACCTTGTTTGAAATAATCAATGATACGGCCAGTGGTCCCTATGAGGACATCAACGCCATCTTCTAATTGCTGTCGTTGACTCTCATAGCCTTCACCGCCGTATACCAGACCGAGGCTAAGCTGACAGCTTTTCGCCATCGTCACCGCATCGTTATGAATTTGGATGGCCAGTTCACGGGTTGGCGCCATAATAATCGCACGAGGCTGATTTTGTTTACGGCCCTCTGGAGCTGGGTTTTCTAAAAGGTGATGGAAAACGGCCGATAAAAAAGCGATTGTTTTGCCTGTACCGGTTTGCGCTTGGCCAGCAATGTCTTTGCCGTCAAGTACAACAGGAAGGCTAAGCGCCTGAATCGGAGTGCAGTTGTGGAAGCCTTTGGCTTCTAATCCAGAAATAACTTCAGCACGTAGTGGAAAGTCTGAAAACTTCTGTTCTGTTAAGTGTGTTTTGCTCATAGTTAGTTAGCATATCAGGTAAAGCTTGCAATAAGAAACAGGATCTATTCAAATAAGGCAACTCTTTATGGATAAAAATCCATCAGAAGCTAAATTTTTTGGAGTAAAAAATGAGTGACAAGATAGTTCAGCTTACAGATGCAAGCTTTGATGCAGATGTGGTTAATGCCAGCGGACCGGTATTGGTTGATTTTTGGGCAGAGTGGTGTGGCCCTTGTAAAATGATTGCCCCGATCTTAGACGAAGTGGCTGCTGAGTATGAAGGCAGATTGACGGTGGGTAAATTAAACATCGACCAAAACAGCGAAACTCCACCGAAATTTGGTATTCGTGGTATCCCTACATTACTGCTATTTAAAGATGGTGCAGTTGCAGCGACTAAGGTCGGTGCTCTGTCTAAGACTCAATTAAAAGAGTTTCTTGACGACAACATCTAATTACAAAATGACAGCTAACGGTCATGTCTTATCGTTATCACAACGAAGTGCTGGCCGT
Organism: Motilimonas eburnea; assembly: GCF_021295345.1. Lineage (GTDB taxonomy): Bacteria > Pseudomonadota > Gammaproteobacteria > Enterobacterales > CBDFNC01 > Motilimonas > Motilimonas eburnea. The sequence continues at coordinate 57,265 of NZ_JAIMJB010000005.1, read as the reverse complement.
TTTTTAGCCAAATTTGTGATTAAGTTTTAATTGTTTTTGGTGAATTAGTAGACGCCTTGGCGTTTTAGTGCTAATTTACAACCCGATAATCTATTTCCAAACAGCAATTCCTTTGTAACCTGTTTATTTACTATTATTTAACCCCTTAATTCAAGTTCTCACATTGAAACCCCACAACTATGAATCTTACCGACCTTAAACATACCCCCGTACCTGAGTTAATCAAACTGGGTGAATCAATGGGGCTAGAAAACCTAGCTCGCTTACGTAAACAAGACATTATCTTTTCGATTCTAAAAGCTCATGCTAAAAGCGGTGAAGATATTTTTGGCGATGGTGTGTTAGAAATCCTTCAAGATGGCTTTGGTTTCTTACGTAGCGCAGACAGTTCTTACCTTGCTGGTCCAGATGACATCTATGTCTCGCCAAGCCAAATTCGTCGATTTAACCTGCGTACAGGTGACACGGTCGCTGGCAAAATTAGACCGCCAAAAGAAGGTGAGCGTTATTTTGCCTTGTTGAAAATAAACCAAGTCAACTACGACAAGCCTGAGAATTCACGCAATAAAGTTTTATTTGAAAACTTAACGCCGATCCATCCGAACGAGCGTTTGCGTATGGAGCGCGCCAACGGCAGCACCGAAGACATTACTGCACGTATTCTTGATTTGGCATCACCGATAGGTAAAGGTCAACGTGGTTTGGTGGTGGCACCGCCAAAAGCGGGTAAAACCATGTTGTTACAGAACATTGCTCAGAGCATTGCGTTTAATCATCCCGATGCTGTGCTGATGGTGTTGTTGATTGACGAACGTCCAGAAGAAGTGACCGAAATGCAGCGCCTAGTGCGTGGTGAGGTGGTTGCCTCTACCTTTGATGAGCCAGCTAGCCGTCACGTTCAAGTGGCTGAAATGGTGATTGAAAAAGCGAAACGCTTGGTTGAACATAAGAAAGATGTGATCATCTTACTCGACTCTATCACCCGTCTAGCCCGTGCTTACAACACCGTGATCCCAAGTTCTGGTAAAGTACTGACAGGTGGTGTGGATGCAAACGCGTTGCACCGTCCTAAGCGTTTCTTTGGTGCTGCTCGTAACGTTGAAGAAGGCGGAAGCTTAACCATTATTGCAACCGCGCTAATCGACACTGGCTCGAAGATGGACGAAGTCATCTACGAAGAGTTTAAAGGTACAGGTAACTTAGAGTTACATTTAAACCGTAAGATTGCAGAAAAGCGCGTCTACCCAGCGATCGACATTACGCGCAGTGGTACGCGTCGTGAAGAATTGCTCACCACCTCTGAAGAACTTCAGAAGATGTGGATCCTGCGTAAGATCATCCATCCTATGGGTGAAATCGATGCGATGGAATTCTTGATCGATAAATTGTCGATGACTAAATCGAATGACGAGTTTTTTGAAGCGATGAAGCGCCAAAAATCGTAATTCATTGGTGAGGGAGGTCTTTGTGACCTCCCTTTAAAATTGACCCGCCAAATCTCCCCCTTGTTTGTATTTCTGCTAAATTAAGCGCACACTAGAGTGGTAAATGCCGAATTAGGATGTGTTTAATGGCCTTCACCAAAGCGACTTTCGCCAAATGGATCTGGCTGATTGTTTGGTTGTTTAGCTTGCCGATTGTTGCCCAGTCAAATGTCTCCAGTACTAATCATGATACGACCTTTATCATTGATGGCTCGCGCGTTGCTGCGATTGAACGCAGCTCTCACCTAAAAGACAGATTTAATTCGCTATTACCCTTGCTTGAGCAAGGTGAAATTAATCAGGTAATCAGTAACATGGAAAGCATGCCACGTGAGCAATATGAGTACCTGCTGCTGTTGGTGGGTAAAGAAGCCATGGCAATGGACCATATTAATGACAAGCTCCGCCATTGGTTAGTCGAGTTATCCCAATCACGCCCTCATGTATTGATAGAACAACGAAATGATGATTTTGTGGTAAGTGAGCCTGCGTTTGATTATCCCGCTCTGGCTCGCGCCGCTTTGCGAGGATGGCGGGTGAATAACCAACACTTAACGTTTCATCGTCAGTTAAGCCAAGGGCAATTAGATGTTAAAGCCATCTTTAATAGCAACAATCCTTATATTGAAGATCAGCAAGAGTCTCTGGTTAAGGTTTTACCCATGCAAAACCCGAAACGTTTGCAGTGGTTAGAGCGTGAGTTTGATGATCCGAACATCTTTTTCCCCGACAATTTAGTGATCGCTAACATGGCCATGCTCAATGGCAGTGAGGATCTCTATCGTCGCTTATGGCTGCGGCCGGTTGATCAACACAGTATGAAGGCGGCTTGGTGGGTAAAGCACAATTATCCGGCAGAGCAAGCATTTGATTTACTCTGGATCGCAGCACAAAACCCTGAGTTAACCGAACATGCTTGGCAGTTGATGGCTGAGCTAAAACCTATGCCGAAACAAGCGGAAACCTACTTAGTGGGCGCCCTTGCTAATGAGGAAATGGGTGAAGTGGCCGCGCAGGTGTTAGCCCAGCTAACGGATCATAATATTCTCTCTCGCCTCGTTATCTTGGTGACCGAGGGGGATCCAGCCAACACAGATACCCAAAATGCTTGGCTCAGTTTGTTCTTGAATACTTCACCGGAAGCCAAACGTTTAATTAAGCAATTGTTTGAATTGGATGATATCCGCAAAAACTATGGTCCAGTGCCGCAGCGCTAATCTGTTTTAAGCTAAAATATTTGCTTGGCCGTATTCTCGTCTGACTTTTCATTCCTCACGCAAATTCTGAATTAATTTTTGCTTGAGTATATACTATTGCCTTCGCAACACAGGTTTTCGCACATGAAGTATAAAGATTTACGAGATTTTATTGCGCTGCTTGAGCAACGTGGTTTACTAAAACGGATCAGTCAGCCGATTGATCCCAATCTTGAAATGACCGAAATCGCAGACCGCACCTTGAAGGGCGGGGGGCCAGCATTATTATTTGAAAACCCAGTGGGCTATGACATGCCCGTACTGGCTAATTTATTTGGTACCCCAGAGCGCGTTGCTTTGGGTATGGGTCAACAAGAAGTATCTGCTTTGCGTGATGTGGGCACTTGGTTATCTTACTTAAAAGAGCCTGAGCCGCCGAAGGGATTAAAAGAGTTGTGGGAAAAAATCCCCATCTTTAAACAAGTACTGAATATGCCGGTTAAGAAATTATCCAAAGCCCCATGTCAGCAAATTGTGCTGGCGGGTGACGAGGTCGATTTAACCAAGATACCTGTGATGCGCTGTTGGCCGGGCGATGTGGCTCCGTTGGTGACTTGGGGATTAACCATTACCCGAGGTCCCAATAAAAAGCGTCAGAATTTAGGTATTTATCGCCAGCAGGTGCTAGGTAAGAACAAACTGATTATGCGTTGGTTATCCCATCGTGGTGGCGCGCTCGACTTTCGTGAATTTCAGCAGCAAAACCCTGGCCAACCCTATCCGGTTTCGGTGGCGTTAGGTGCCGATCCTGCCACCATCTTAGGTGCCGTGACTCCAGTGCCCGATACCTTAAGTGAATACGCCTTTGCGGGCTTGTTACGGAGTGGGCGCACCGAAGTGGTGAAAAGTATCTCAAACGATTTAGAAGTGCCTGCCAGTGCTGAAATTGTGTTAGAAGGCTACTTGTATCCAGATGAAATGGCGCCTGAGGGGCCTTATGGCGACCACACTGGTTACTACAATGAGGTGGATGAGTTCCCTGTGTTTACCGTCACCCATGTCACCATGCGGGAAAACCCGATCTATCACAGTACTTATACCGGCCGTCCACCCGATGAGCCCGCGATTTTAGGGGTGGCGCTAAATGAAGTGTTTGTGCCGATAATCCAAAAGCAATTTCCTGAAATTGTAGACTTTTACCTGCCTCCTGAAGGGTGTTCATACCGCATGGCGGTGGTCACTATCAAGAAGCAATACCCAGGTCATGCCAAGCGTGTGATGCTGGGGGTGTGGTCATTCTTGCGCCAATTTATGTACACCAAGTTTGTGATTGTTTGTGATGATGACGTTAATGCGCGAGATTGGAATGATGTGATTTGGGCGATCACAACTCGGATGGACCCAACCCGTGACACCACTCTGATTGACCATACGCCGATTGATTACCTTGACTTTGCTTCGCCGGTTTCTGGCTTGGGCTCCAAAATGGGCCTAGACGCGACCAATAAATGGCCGGGGGAAACCAATCGAGAGTGGGGCGAGCCCATTGTGATGGATGCCGAAGTGACCCAGCGTATCGATGCGATTTGGGATGATTTAGGCATAGAAACGCCATTAAAGCGATAAAAATGAACAAAATGTTAAATGTTTAAAGCCAGATTGCTACCAGATGGGGTAGAATTCGACATTTTTGAAAACGAAACCATTTTGGCTGCGGCGATCCGACAGGATGTGGCTTTTCCCTATCGTTGCCGCACAGGCGGTTGTCAAAGTTGCATTTGTCAACGAGTTAAGGGCGAGGTGATATACGGCGCCATGGAGCCTTGGTTAACTGAGCAAGAGCAGGCGCAAGGTTGGACTTATGCTTGCCTAGCCAAGCCATTATCAGATTTGGAAATTAAGCTTTAGGCGTTAGGAAGGGTTATGAAATCATATAGTTGTAAATTAGTTGAACTCTCTCAATTCACCGATTTTGTGTATAAGTTGGTGCTTAAACCGGATCAAGACGCCCCGTTTATTGCAGGCCAGTACTTAACTGTCGTGATGGGAGAAAAAGACAAACGACCTTTTTCTATTGCCAATAGCCCAACTTCGGACGTGATTGAGCTACATATTGGCGCCTCTGAGCATAATCCGTATGCGATGGAAGTGATCGACAAAGTCAAAGCAACGGGTGAACTCACTGTTGAAATTGCCTCGGGTAAGGCTTTTTACCGTGAAGAATCAAAACGCCCTGTTATCTTAATTGCCGGCGGTACGGGTTTTTCTTACGTTAAATCGATCCTCGATTACAGCCTAACCACGGCCAACAAACAGCCAATATTTGTTTATTGGGGTGTTAAACAGCCTGAGCACCTCTATGCTCACCAAACGCTTGTTCAGCTTGCTGAGCAACATTCACATATCACGTATATCCCTGTGGTTGAAGAGGGTGAGGTCGCCGGTGGTCGCACGGGTCTGGTACATAAGGCCGTACTCGCCGATTTTGTTAGCCTTGAAGGCTATGACGTTTACATCGCGGGCCGCTTTGAGATGTCAGGCGCGGCACGTGAAGATTTTCGCGCTCAGGGCATCGAAGAAGCTCATCTATACGGTGATGCTTTTGAATTTATTAAGTAGTCACTGATAGCGAAGTTAAATTGATCTTGGTGGGAGTGGAACCGATTCCACTGCCACCTAACGGGTGAATCCTAGCCCCGTAAAAGGGCGGTTTCTATTCATGCTTTTGGCTGGTATTGAGCTTTTAATTGATCATGCTTGAGACTTAGCTTGTCTTATTTTTCTTACCAAAAACCAACTCTTTTCTTATAACTATTTAATTATTAGCGGCTTTTTGTTGTCATTTGGGTGAAACAAAAAGTAAACTTAATTGTAATAAATAATCATTAGCATTAGCTGAATTTGATAACCATAACAATTAGGGAAAATAATGAAATTTAAGGGCATTAATACACTTTTAATCAGCAGTCTGGCGTTAGCTTATCAAGGTCTGGCTGTCGCTGGCGCTGAAACGGCGGCGACGAAAGCACCTGTTCCGACATTAATTGCACGTCATGCAACGGGTGTTTTTGATGAAAGTGCGGCAGAAATTGTTAGCTTTAATAAACGCACCAAACAAATTTTTGTGGTGAATGCTAACAGTGGTGCTATCGACGTGCTTGATGGCCGTAAACTTAAGGCTAAGGCCAAGGTGAATAACCCTTTAACACTGAATAATCTACCTAAGTTAACAACCTTAGACGTTAGAAAAGATGTGGCAGATCCACTGGTAGGGGCGGCCAACAGCGTCTCGGTATCGGGTGATTTATTAGCGGTGGCTATTGAAGCGGGTGATGGTAATGGCAATAAACGACAAGGTCGTGGCTATGCTGCTTTTTATAAGGTGGCTAAGAATGGCAAGATCACCTTTATCAAGGCCGTAAAAGTAGGCTACTTACCTGACATGATCACATTTGCTCCTGACGGTAAAACGGTCTTAGTCGCGAACGAAGGTGAGCCGTCGGGTGACTACAATGTGGATCCTGAAGGCTCTATCAGCCTGATTAAAATCAACCAAGGCCAGCCAAGCGAAGCCATTGAACTGAGCTTTGCTGAGTTTAACCAAGGTGGCAAGCGCGCGGGTGAAGTGCCGGCTGACCTACGTGTGTATGGTAAGAGCATGCAAGGCGTTGCATCCACCTTGGCACAAGATTTAGAGCCCGAGTACATCAGTGTAACGGCTGATAGCAGCACGGCTTTTGTGTCACTGCAAGAAAACAACGGCGTTGCCGTCGTGGATGTTAAAAACGGTGAGATCAAGCAACTGATTGCCTTAGGTTACAAAGATTACAGCCAAGTTAATAATGCCCTTGATCTTAATGATCGTGACAATATCGATAGCATTGATGGCGTGGTGTTAGCGAACGGTAAGGCTAAGATCAACATCCGCCCATGGAACAATGTGGTGGGCATGTATCAACCGGATTCCATTGCCAGCTACAGCGTGAATGGCCAACACTACTTTGTGACGGCGAATGAAGGTGATGCTCGTGAATATTTCTTCGATGCCAGTGAGGCCGAATGTACTAAACAGGGCGGTCTAGCTTGGGACGAAGATGATGGCTGCCTAGCCTTCAATGAAGAATACCGCGTTGAAGACTTAGTCGATAGCGAGAAGTTCAGCGCCGCTCTGAAGGATAAAACCGATGAAACTCAATTGGGTCGACTGAAAATTACCAATACCTTAGGTAAGAACGCCAACGGTGAATATGAAACTCTCTATTCTTATGGTGCGCGCTCTTTCTCAATTTGGTCTGAGTCGGGTGAGCTGGTTTTTGATTCGGGCAGCGATTTTGAACGTATCACCGCGCAGCGTGTTAAAGAGAACTTTAACGCCAGCAATGATCGTGCACAAACCCACAAGAAAAACGACCGCTCAAGTGCCAAAGGCCCTGAGCCAGAAGCGCTCACTATTGGTGAAATCGATGGTCGTACTTATGCCTTTATCGGCTTAGAGCGTGTCGGTGGTTTTATGATGTACGATGTGACCGTGCCTGCCGAAGCGAAATTTGTCAGCTACACTATCAATCGCGACTTCAGTAAAGACCCATCCAAAGAAGCGGCCGGTGATGTGGGGCCTGAAGGCATGTTGTTTGTTAGCCAAAAAGACAGCCCAACGGGTTACCCGCTACTGATTATTGGTAATGAAGTGAGTGGCTCTACTTCGGTTTACCAGCTGAAATAAGCCTAAGAAAACAAACAGCCTTTTTGGTGCTGATTTGAAGCCACCCGAACGGGTGGCTTTTTTGTGGTGTTTTTTTGACCATTAAACGTTCGCTCAAGTCTTCATTTTCTTCTATACCTAAAAAACAAGTACAAATGGACGTGCGTTACTTTTCTCTGTTTACGCTCTCGGGCGAGTTCAGATGAGTAAGCGATAGCTAAAGGTTTTTTATGGCAACCCTAACATTCAACGGCCAGACTTTCCCGCTCGATACCAGTAAATCACTTCTTGATAACCTATTGGCAGCAGGGGTTAGTATCCCCTATTCGTGCAAAACGGGGGTTTGCCAAAGCTGCATCCTTCAAAAAGTCAGCGGCGAGATAGATGAAGAAGCGCAGCAAGGCTTACGCGAGACTCTTGCGCTACAAGATTATTACAAAACGTGCAGTGCTTTTTGCGACTCGGATGTGGTGTTAACCACAGGCAAGCGCGCCGATTATCTTGGGCGGGGCGTGATCACGGCTAAACGCATGATCAATAATAAGGTCTGTGTGTTGGAGTTAGAGCCTGCTAATCCCATTTATTACCATGCTGGGCAATTTCTTAATTTTCGCCGTGACGATGGTGAAACGCGTAGCTACTCGATTGCCAGCTTGCCCGCGCGCGGTGGGGCTTTAGAGTTTCATATTGAGCGAATGAAAAATGGCGTGCTCAGTAACTGGTTAATTGACGAAGCTAAGGTGGGAGATTGTATCGACATTCAAGGGCCGTATGGACGTGCGTTTTATTATGATACGCCTAGTCATATGAACTTGTTATTAATTGCCAATGACTGCGCGCTCGCTCCCGCATTGGGGGTTATTCGTGATGCCTTGGATTCGGGGTTTGCCGGCCAAATTTATCTTTATCATGGCAGTAAAACCTTAGCGGGTTTGTACTTTCACCAGCAGCTGTTGAGCATGGATGAGGCCTTTGACAACTTTCATTATCGGCCTTGTTTAGATGACCAGCACCAAGTGAGGGAAGACTTACCTGCACAGTATTTTCAGGGCAATATGGCAGAGTTGGCCCTAGCAAGGTTTAGTTCATTGGCGGCGTTTAAGGTTTATTTATTTGGCGATCCAGCCATGGTAAGAACAACCAAAGAAAAAGCGATCGCGCAAGGCGCTAAGGTTAATAATGTACTGATAGATCCATTTGACTATCGGGACTTAAGAAGAGTTAAGCGTTCATCTGCCGCTTAACTCTTCGATACAATTAGTAGCGAATGCTGTCTAAGCGTGGGTCAAATTGACTGTCACTTAAGCTGCGACTATTTGGATTAATTGAAGAACAGTAGCCGATTAGAGGTAGACTTGTGGGTGAGCCTAGGCGACTGAAGAATGCATCAATTTCTAACAATTCATTACCACTGATATTGGCTAATGCTTTTCTTGCCACCATTTGGGCGCGAGGGCGAACTTCACTGGCGGCAATGCGATTACGTTGACCCCAACCCACCACATAATCGTCACATTTAGTCAACTCATCAGGCACTTCAAGATAAACAACATCACGGTCGATGTTGTAGTGATATTTCATCATGGTTTCTTCAAACAACATGGCGAAATCTTCATAGCCTGTGTAATAAGCGTATTGATCGTTGGCCCCTTCTCCCTCAAGCATCGCGCCCACCTCGGCTGCGGTGTAAGCCTTTTGCTCTGCCGTTGGTGTTTGGCCCCCGTAGAGTGCCTGAGATAATGACTTCATATTTTTGTCGGTTAAGGCAAATGTGTCGACAAATAGCTGCTGGTTCATCACCTTAATCGTGCGGTTTTGAAAGATGTCCGATAAGCGCGTATCGGAAGGGGTTAGGGTATCGAGAAAGGTACTGTGGTATGCATCACGGGCATGAGCTAATTCATGAAATAGCAGGCTTGCCAATAAGGGAACTGTTGCCGCTAAACTGCGTTCGGTTCGATCACTGAGAGTGCCTGCTGGAAACGCACGGGCATTATTTTTGACAAAGCGCTGGGTAGCTAAAAAGTCAAATTGGCGAGCAAATTCGGCGCGCGCATCTTCATCTTTGTTAATGGTGGCTTTTTCCGCGTTGGTTAGCCAAATAAAGTCTGGGTCTAAATAGATGGCCCCTGAGTAAAGGCTAAAAAAGGCAGGGCGAATGTCTTTACTGATCACCACGGCGCGCACACTCTGGAACAAGGGCAACATGGTATTAGGCATGTTAGGGTGCTTGAGCATCTCTTCAAAGCGCCGTGCCATCCATATATCTGACACCACTACCCGGTTCATGATGTCTTCAACAGTAGGATTAGGGGTCGCTTGGTAGATAAAGTTCAGTTCATTTAAGGAACAAGCGTTATTGGCCTGTAAGCCAAGAACACAGGGGATAAGCTTGTCGGCATAGGGGCTATCGCTTCGCGCTAAAATTAAGCTATCGCTTGGCACTTCAGGCGTCGAGCCTCCGCCGCCGTCACTGGGCTTACCCGATAAATCAAGGGAGCCACCGCCACAGCCACTAACAAGTAAAATGGTGGCTAGTAGCCCGCATCGTAACACCATCATTGCCCAACATCCTTTGAAAATGAGATAGAGGTTTACATTTTCAGGATATTTATTTTCCTGTCAACTAAAGGTCATTGTAAGCGAGGGTTAGCGCAGACTGAAAGGCAAAATAGTGAGCCGCTCAACAAGCCGTTTTGGATCTATACCCAATCTACTTGAAGATGCATGTTTCAGAGCGCCACCGTGCTTTCAATACTAGGCACGCTAATGCAGGAATGTAGGCACCTTCTACATTAGCGTAACAACGTAGTGGAAGTACGGTGGCGCTTCCAAAGGGCAAGTTTTACAGGCGTTTATGCCGCGTTATTGATTTTGATAAGGGAACAACCATTACCTGCAATCAATGCCTTGCCTAAACGCCTGTAAACTCTTGCTGAAATCAAGCATCTCCAGGTTGATTGGGTATAGAGCAGCTCGAGTGCAAGGGTTAGCAGCCTGGGCCACATTCCATACACATTTGGGTCATTTCTGGCCCAAGGTGTAGCTTGGCATTCAAATCCCGCAGTGCGGTACGCACACCTTCTTCAATCACCGGATGGTAAAAAGGCATATCCAGCATTTGTGCCACGGTCATTTTGTTTTGGTGAGCCCATGCTAACAAGTGGGCCAAGTGTTCGGCATTGGGGCCTGTCATCTCGGCTCCCAAGAAGCGACCGGTGCCGTTTTCACCATAGACTTTAAGTAGCCCTTTATTGACTAACATAACCCGGCTGCGGCCTTGATTTTCAAAACTCACCTCACCGCTAGCAAAACAGCCACAACTGCCTAAGCGACGTTCTATTTCACGATAGCTTTCCCCTACCATGGCAATTTGTGGGTCGCTAAACACCGCAGCAATCGGCGTACGGCGCAGGCCTGCACGTATGTCGGGGTAAATGCCTGCGTTGTGGCCTGCAATTTTCCCTTGATCTGCCGCTTCATGGAGCAAGGGGATTTGGTTACTCGAATCCCCAGCAATAAAAATATTGGGGATAGACGTTTGCATGGTGAACTTATCTGTAACTGGCACCCCCTTATCATCTAGTTGGATGTCGAGTTGCTCAAGGCCAATTTTATCCACATTAGGGCGTCGGCCAGTGGCTGCTACCAAGTAATCCACTGAGGCTTGTTGTTCATTACCTTGCTTATCTGTGTATTGGAGCAATACCTTGTCACCGTGGCGCTCAATCTTGCTGACCCTAGCGTCGGCATCCAAGTAGAACTCATTGGCAAAGGTTTGGTAGGCGTAAGCCATGACATCTGGGTCGGTTAGTGGGCCGACTTGGCCACCGACACCAAACATGAGTACTTTTACGCCAAGACGATGTAGGGCTTGGCCTAACTCAAGGCCAATCACACCTGGGCCAAACACGGCGACCGATTCGGGCAAGTCATCCCAGTCAAAAATGTCATCGTTAATGACAAGTCGATCCCCTAACACATTCCAAGGCGCAGGCCAGCTAGGACGAGAGCCTGTGGCGATCACAATGCGCTTGGCTTGAATTTGCAGATCTTCCCCGATTTGCAAGGTGTTGGCATCAACAAATTTAGCGTAACCTGCAATCTTATCTTGCGCTGGAATGCCATCAACGGATTCCAACACAAAGCCAACAAAGCGGTCGCGCTCGGCTTTGACGCGGGACATGACTTGCTGACCATTAATTTGCGGTTGGCCAAGGTGGACGCCAAAAGCGGCAGATTTTTCGTATTGATGGGCGTTTTCTGCAGCTGCAATCAATAGTTTACTTGGCATACAACCCACTCGGGCACAAGTGGTGCCAAATGGGCCACCCTCAATGATGGCAACCGAATCTGTGGTTTCTTTTGCTGCACGGTAAGCAGCTAAGCCTGCGGTGCCACCACCAATAACCGCTACGTCTAATTGTTTTACTTTCATAACAACCTCATTAAGGGGGTAATTTACTTACCTGAAATTACTGAGCAATAACATCAGGTAAGTGAACTGGTTTAATTAACAAGGGCAAGAGACTTGCCCTTGTTTGGCAATGCTTAAGCAGAGTAAGCCGCTAAATCATCGCTGCCGCTGTCGGTATTAGGCGAAGTAAGCCGCTAAATCATCGCTGCCGCCGATCTGTTTAGTGCTTACCGCCGATAAACACTTGAAGAACAGGGGCGGCGGCTGTCGGTATTAGGCGAAGTAAGCCGCTAAATCATCGCTGCCACCAATATGCTTACCGCCAATAAACACTTGAGGTACAGTAGTGCGGCCGCTCAGTGCTTTTAAGCTTACGCTGGTGGCGTCTTTACCCAATAGGATTTCCTCAAAAGCAAGGCCTTTATCTTTTAGTAGTTCCTTGGCTTTGATACAGAAAGGACAGCCTGGTTTAGTGATAATGCTGATCGCTTCTGGTGCTTTGGCATTCGGGTTGATGTAATTCAGCATGGTGTCTGCGTCCGATACTTTGAACGGGTCGCCAGGCTCGTTTGGCTCAATGAACATTTTGTCGATAATGCCATCTTTAACTAACATAGAGTAACGCCAGCTACGCTTACCAAAACCTAAGTCATCTTTATCAACAAGCATGCCCATACCTGCGCTGAATTCACCGTTACCATCAGGAATAACACGAATATTTTCGGCTTCTTGGTCGGCCAACCATGCATTCATAACAAAGGTATCGTTGACACTGATACAGACGATTTCATCAACGCCATTTTCTTTTAGCACGCCAGCGAGTTCGTTATAGCGTGGTAGGTGTGTTGATGAACAAGTCGGGGTAAACGCGCCAGGCAGTGCGAATACGGCGACGGTTTTGCCTTTAAAGATTTCATCTGTCGTTACGTCTACCCAAGCATCATTAGCGCGAGTGTGGAATGTAACTTGAGGTACTGATTGGCCTTCTTTATTTTCTAACATTTTATGTTCCTTGTATTTTGCAAAAGGTTTGTCGTTTTGATGTAGCCATTATGGAAGAAAATAACGCGGCGTTGAAATGGTTTAGATCAATAGCCTTGATAGATAAAAGCTATCGTGATTATGATTTTGATAGCTTTTACTTGTTAGCTAGGAGTACACAGTTTCGATTGTGCCCTTTGGCTTGATAAAGCGCGTCATCGGCCTGTTGATAAATCGCCTCTTGATTTGTCTCTTGGTCTGCTGAGACGATATTGACACCAATAGAAATGGTGATGATGTTGTAAGGTTGGTTACGAATATGGGTAATATTGAGTGCTTCCACTGCTTCTTTTAATCGATAGGCAATATCTAACACATCGTTGTCGATCGCAGCGCCAGAGACTATCACACCAAACTCTTCACCGCCCAGTCTGAACACATAGTCACAAGCGCGGTGTAATTTACTTTGTAGTGCCTTAGCAATATCGATTAATACTTGATCGCCTTTGGGGTGGCCGTAGGTATCATTAAAGGCCTTAAAGTGATCGACATCGATGATCATAAAACCAAATAACTTACCATCGCGTTTTGCCCGGGTAAGCTCTTTGGGGAAAATTTCATTGAAATGGCGGCGGTTGAACAAACCCGTTAACTCATCGATACGGGTAATGTTTTCAATCCGTTTTTTGTCTGTGATGTCCTGTTGGATCACACTAAAGCCAACCACCCTTTGACCACGCTTTATCGGAGAGAGGTAGGTTTCTGTGTTGAGCAGTTTGCCATTTTTCTTCACATAGCTAAATTCGCCCTGCCAGTTTGCATGTTGATTAATCGCCTCATGAAAGGCGGTGTCAACGTCATCGCTATTGGCATTGCTGTAGAGCAAACGAAAGTCACTATTAACGAGTTTGTATTTGGCGATGCCAATGGCTTGGCAAAAGGCATCACTGACATCTATGATGGTTTGGTCGCGATCAATTTTCAGGTTGAGTACATGATTGTCAATGATATCTAGGTAGCCGTTAATTTTCCGATTCAAGCGGCTGAGTTTACGATTCCAATAGACAAATAAGCTGAGTAGCACCAACAAGGATAATGCCATGGGCCAGAGCTTACGGTAATCCCCTTCATATAAGTATTTAATATTTATCCAACGGTTAAATATCTCATCGTGCTCTGTGGGTTTGATTTCTCGAGTCGCAATATCAAATACTTGCCTAAGGAGCGGTTCATCATTGCGGGTTGCCACGCCTACCGACCACTCCAATCCGGTTGCACCATTGATTTTAACATTGGTGATTTTACCTTTTTGGATTACGTGACTAGTGGATGCCACTGTGCCTAAAAAGGCAAACAGTTCGCCGGTGGAGACTTTCTCTATGCCCTTTTCAACATTACTGACCTCAATAATATTGGCATTGGGATACTGTTGTTTGACCATCTCCACTAGGGAGTAGCCTGCGACAATCCCGATTGGTTTACCTTCGATTTGGCCTAGGTTACCGATGAAATAGGGCAGCTCTCGGGTGATCACCACAACGGGTAACTTCATAAAAGGCTCACCGAAATCCAGGTATTCCTCTCGACTTGGGGTGATGGCAGCCGCAGAAATAATATCGCATTCGCGCTGCTTGGCCTTAGATAAGGTTTGGGTCCAACTTCGGGTTGGGATCAGCTTGAATTCTTTACCCAGCTTTTGTTGGTAAAGTTTCATGGTGTCGGCAACAATCCCCAGGTGCTGCTGGTTATCATCTATCCACTCAAATGGGGCCCAATCAGGGTCAACACACATGGTGATCCAGGGTTTATGGCTCAGATAAGCTTGTTGCTCTAAATTAAAGATGGCGTTGTCATTGTCAATATCAAGGCCCTCTTTGAGACTGCTTTCAACCAGCTGTTCGTTGTGTTGCTGTGGATCTAGGCTCAACCATTGCTTACGTAGGGCGATGTGCTCTTCGGGCGCGATACTGGCGAGGGCTTTATTTACTATGCTGGTGAGCAGCGGATCCTTATGACCAATACCGATGCTGAAGTGGTTTTTAAATGGGGTAAAGCCATGCATTTTCAGGTTGGCCAAGCCTTGTTCTTGAATGTGGTACAAGCTGACAAATAAGGTTCCCAGTGTTGCATCAACCTCGCCTTTAGCAGCGGCGTCCAGTGCGCTGGTGACATCATTAAACAGTTTGATATTGATCTCGGGGTAGTTTGTTCTTATTTCAACTTCATCATTGTAGCCAGCCACCAAGGCTAAGGTTTTTCCTGATAGTTGCTCTAGGGTGTAATAAGGCGTTTGTTGTTGGCTAATAATGGCAACGGGTGAGCTTAAAAAGGGTTGGCTGAAATTCAAATAGTGTTGGCGCTCGGGGGTGTTAATGATGCCGGAAATGAGGTCACATTCACCCTGTTGCGCCTTGGTCAGGGTTTCTTGCCAGCTTGACGTTGGGTTGAGAAAGAGGGATAGCTGCAATCGCTTGGTCATCACGGTGAGGTAATCGGCAAATAACCCTTGGTGCTGACCGTGTTGATCGATTTGATCATAAGGCATCCAGTCGGGATCGACACACAAGCTTAAGCTATCCAGTTGATTGAGGTAATCTTGTTCAACTTGAGTTAAATTTAAGCTGCTGGCTCGGTTAATCCGGTTAAACTCCCCCAGCCATTTTTGTCGCAGCGGAATTAAATCACTTTCCTTAATTTGCGCGATGGCCTTATTAATGATGCTTTGCATGATGGGCCAGTCATTACGCACCGCGACATGCAAATACCCGGATTGCATATCGTCTAACTCAACACTGCCTGACACAAATAAGTTGCCCATCAGGTGTTTTTCGATGAGAAAATTGACGGTGGCTAAGTTATCGACGTAAGCATCGGCTTGCCCTGTCGCCACCGCGCGCAGCGCCGCTAAGGGGGAGGCGACATTAAGTTGCTTGATATTGGGGTAGTGCTGAGTCAAAAATTTTGTGAAGTGATACCCGGCAATCACGGCCACGGTTTTGTCTTGCAATGCCGCCAAATGGGATAAATGCTTGTTTTTCTGGGTGCTAACGATAACTTGATGCATCTCAAAGTAGGGGGTTGAAAACAGCAAATAATCTTCACGTTCTGGGGTCTTGACAATGGAGTGCATTAAATCGAGTTTTTTTGCTTTGGCTTGTTCGAGTAACTGAAACCAACTGTAACCATTGACGTAACTAAACTTGACGCCCATTTTGTCAGCGAGCAAATTCAGGTAGTCAATGGAATAACCAGCCGGCACTCCCTTATCGACAAAGTCTAATGGCGGCCAATCGGTTTCATTGGATACGCGAAAAACAGGGTGCTCGGTTAAAAACGCTTCTTCGGCTTCGGTGAGCGCAAGATCGTTGGCCACACTCGGTGGGTTCACTAACAAAAAGCAAACGAGCCAAGCGAGAAACAAACAAATGCGCGAGCCAATCAAAAAACTAATGCCTTAGATGTAAAGTAAATGTAAATTAGCTTAAATTATTAAATATAGTAGTTAGAAATGATATAGCCTAGGTTCACACTTTATACCCTAGTGTTGAGCAAAGTAGGCGTTTGGTGCCTTGGAGTGAATAAGAAAATGTTAAAAATTGCCATTAATGGATTTGGCCGTATTGGCCGCAGTGTTGTTAGGGCAATTTATGAAAATGACTACGTGGGCAAAATTCAGGTGGTTGCGATTAATGAATTGGCCACCCCGAAAGCCATGGCGCATCTGTTGCAATATGATTCCAGCCATGGTCGATTTGAGTCAGCAGTGGATTTTGATCAGCAGCACCTTTATATCGAGCAGCAACAAATTGCCATTTTCCATCAAACCGAAATCGACTTGTTGCCTTGGCATGACCTTGAAGTGGACATCGTGTTAGATTGCACCGGCAAATACGGTAGTCGCGCCGATGGTTTGCGCCATATCGCAGCCGGCGCCAGCAAGGTTCTGTTTTCTCATCCGGGCAGTGCTGATTTAGACCACACCATTATTTATGGCGTTAACCATCAAACCCTGACGCAGCAGCACCAAATCGTGTCCAATGGCTCTTGTACCACCAATTGCATCGTGCCGGTGATCCACTTGCTTAACCAAGCGTTTGGCATCGAATCAGGCACTATCACCACCATACATTCGGCGATGAACGACCAGCAAGTGATTGACGCATATCATCAAGATCTGCGCTTGGCCCGCGCCGCCAGCACTTCAATTATTCCGGTAAATACCAAACTGGCCCGCGGTATAGAGCGGATCATGCCGGAATTTGCCAATAAATTTGAAGCCATCGCGGTGCGTGTGCCGACCATCAATGTCACTGCCATGGACTTAAGTGTCAGTTTAAAAAGCCAAGTCGATGTAGCGACCGTCAATAACCTGCTAAAACAGCAAACCCAAACCTTCTATCAAGGCATCGTTGATTTTAGTGAGGCTGAGCTGGTGTCGGTAGACTTCAACCACGATCCCCATAGCGCCATTATCGATGCCACACAAACCCGAGTCAGTAATGGTAACTTATTGAAAACGCTTGTTTGGTGTGACAACGAATGGGGCTTTGCTAACCGCATGCTAGATACCGCACTGGCCATGCACTTCGCGCCGTTGGGGGAAAGGGTCAGTCAATCTTAATCATGTGCCCGAGCGTATCTGCCTGACTTAACTATTGGGTTTGCTAAGTTGTCCATGAGCGATGGGTCAAAGAATATTGGCCAGCCCTTTATTGCCCCCCGCTTGGACAAATTGAAAGTGATTGCAAGCTGGCGACTTAGTAATTATTCAAGTGATACTTTTTCATTTTTTGCGCTAGCGCTTAATCCCAATCGCCATCAAGGCAGCCATCTTTACTTTACTCGTCATGTATAATAGTTTTACTTTTTTTTCATTGAAAGTAAGGCTATATCATGAACAAATCCTGTATTGCGCTGGCTGTGCTACTGAGCTTATCTTTATCCGCCTGTGGCGGGAGCAGCTCATCAACAGATGAAAAAGCGGTTGAAGTAACACCTGTACCAACAGCTGAGCCCACAGCAGCACCAACTCCAGAGCCAACTCCAGAGTCAACTCCAGAGCCAACCGTTACGCCTACTGAAGAGCCAACGCCTGAGCCAACTGTTGCCCCGACACCCGAGCCAGTCATGACCACAATTAATGGTCAGCTTGTTGTACCTTTAACCATTACAGCGAATGCGAAATCCGCATTGATCCCAGTTAAAGCGCGTTCTCAAGCGTGTCCTGGCATTCCTGATGGTTACAGTCCATTGCAAAATGCGATTGTTGAATTGAAGGGGGCAGCAGGAGATAGTCTTGAGCCTGCAGCCACCACTGATGATTGTGGTGAATTTGAATTTGTCGTGCCAGAAACGCTCGTTGAGAATATTAGTCAAGTTGTGGCAGCAAAAGCGGGTTTCAAAAATATTATTGCCGATGTCGACAATTTTCTTGAAAGTAACGCCTCACGCATTGCATCAACCATTTCGGAGCAAGCCAGCTATGAAATCACAGGTTTGAAAAAAAGTGGTACCCAAACAATCAACTTTATCGTGACTGATAGTGAATCTAAAAAAGCTATTCTCGGTATTCAAGATTCCGCATTTACCTTTACTATTGATGGCCAAACGGTAGTTAATCCTTCTATTACAGGCTCACAAAGCACCGATAGTGATTCCGCCTCTGTTGTCATCACGCTGGATGCGAGTGGCTCTATGATCTCGAGAGTGGAAGATGAGAATGGTGACTATGTCCTCGCTCCTGATGGTAATCCTCATCGTCGTCATACACTTGCGGCGGCCGCCGCCCATCAGCTTATCGACATGACTAAAGCCAATGACCCCGCTTCCGAATTAGCTGTCATTTCGTTTGGCTCTGATGTTTACCCGTTTACCGACCAAATTCTTAATGCCGAACTGAATATGTTTGACAGTAATGGCGATAACATTACCTTAGATACCGGCCGTACGGGCAACTTTACCCAAGATGTTGCCACCCTACATACCCTAATCGACATTTACAACCGTTACTCGAGTACGTACGGAAGCTACCAAGAGCCACTGATTCAGCGCCATCCAGATCGCACCGATAATATAGATCGTATCAGCGGTTATCCGTTTAGTGGTGCAACCGCTTTCTTAGAAAGTATTGATGTGGCGATTTCAACCTTAGAAAATGTTAATCCTACTAAGCCTGCCATTGTTGCACTGACCGATGGCGGCGATAACAGTTCAAATGTCAATGTCGATCAAGTGATCACGCGAGCTCAGCAGTATAACTACCCTGTTACTGTGATTGCAGCAGGTACAGGTTTCTCTCGCTCTGATATTGTGGATATGAAACGTATCTCTAGTGAGACAGGTAGCGAATACTTTGAAGTGACCGATCTGAGTCAGCTTGGTGGTTTCCTTGCTGGGATCTCTACTCGAGTCACCTTTAACTATGACGCCAACTTGAATACGGTTTTAACATCGGGGCAAGTATTGAATGTGAGCTTGTCTGTGAATGGCAGCGAGCCTGTCAGTCGTGAAATCACATTACCATAAGTAAAGTGCCAAGCAAGGGGAGTGTTTGCTTTACCTTGCTTGGCGCCCTTCCTAACGCAGGGTTTTGGTTAGCTCGGCTCTAACGTATTGCTTACCGTGCTGGTGGCTTTAAATTTAAAGAACTGGGTGGCGGCTTCTAGCTCGCTGGCCAGTTGCGCTAGGTTACCACTGGCTTGTGAGGTTTGTGTTGCGCCTTGGCTGCTTTGTTCGGCAGCGACACCGATATTTGTAATGCTGCGGGCGACATCGGCAGTGACTTGCGATTGCTGCTCAGCAGCGACCGCCGTTTGCATGGCGTGTTCGTTGATTTGATTCATGGTCTTGGCTACTTCATGTAAGGCTAGCTGCATTTCTTTGGCCTTTTCAAACGTATGCTCAGATTGGCTGGCACTTGAGCGCATCGATGCGGAGACATGGCTGGCTTGATGGTTGAGTTCGCCAATCACCAGTTCAATATCTTTGGTCGAGGTTTGTACCTTCTTCGCCAGTTCACGTACTTCATCGGCAACCACGGCAAATCCGCGGCCTTGCTCGCCTGCTCGCGCTGCTTCGATAGCCGCATTTAAGGCAAGCAAGTTGGTTTGCTCGGCGATAGTTTGGATCACTTCAAGTACCTGACCGATTTTTTGGCTATGTAAGTTAAGGGCTTCCATTTCTGATGCTGTCGTGGTGTTAAGGTTAAGGGCATCAGACATCGAATGTAAGGTGTCATCTATGGCGGTATCAACATCATTGAGGTGACGGTTGATGTCGTTGATTTCGGATGCGGCCAAATTAGCATGGTGGTTAATTTCATTGGCTGCGGCATTCATTTCTTCCATTGCGGTGGCCATCATCTCGATCTCTTTGGTCTGCTCGGCGGCCGAGATACGCGTTTGATTCGATACAACGGAGGTTTCTTCTGCTTTTTGTGCCATCACTTGGCTAGCACTGGCTATCTTGCCTAATAGGTCCGACAAGTTTTGCTGCATCTTACCTAGGCTTGAATACACGCTGGTGTCGTGTGGATTAAATTCAAAGGGATAAGTGAGATCACCACTGGAAATATTGCTTGTCAGGTCAAGCATGTCTTTTGGCTCACCCCCCAAGGGTTGAGTAATACTTCGCGTGGTTAACCAAGCCACAGCTAAGATGATGATGCTTGAGATACCAACAATGGAGTAGGTGGTATTGGTGAGTTTAGCAACGGGCGCTAAGGCTTCTTTTTCGTCAATTTCAGCCAGCAGAGCCCATTGCACATCACCAAATTGCACTGCACCGTAGGCCGATAATACCGGGTTGTTATTGTAGTCTTGGATCAAAGCAAAGCCTTGTTGACCACTAAAGCTCGCCTTGGTTGCCTCGGTATCAACGCCGTTATTGTTGACATCGCCAGCAAACGAAGCTTGGATGTTGCGATTACTTGGGTCGAGGAAGGAATCCGATCGCATTAAGTTATCGGTTCCAACCAGGTAGGTCTCTCCAGTTTCGCCCAGCCCCTCACGCACCTGCATCATGGCATTGATTTCATCGATAGAGAGCTGCAAAGCGATCACATAAGGGGTATCAGCCAAGGTAATACGATGGGCAATAAAGGCCGCTGGCGCGTCTTTACTGGGCGCATAGGGTGAAAAGTCAACAATGTTAAACCCGGTATTCGCCAGCGCTTTTTTAAATACTTGGCCTAGGCCGGAGTCGCGATAGGGGCCGTTAAGCATGTTGGTCTGATAGTCGGGCTCTTTAGTGACGGTGTAAAATACATCACCTGCCTGATTAATAATAAAAAAATCATAATATTGCTTTTGCTCAATATACTGAGTGAACAGAGCATGATAGTTAGCGGCATACTGTTCTGCTGATTTGCTGGCATTCTCTTGTTGCAAATTCAGCAACAAACTATCCAATACATTTAGATCCCTTTGTTTTTGCTTAAAGTAGTTGTTGAGCTGGGTTTGTTTGATTTTCCACAGTCCGGACAGTTGCTCGTAGGCTTGGTCTTTTAAAGCCTTAGAAGCGATATTTTCGACAATAAGGCTGCTGAGTATCGCAGGAACTAAGCCAATAACAATAAACAACAGCGCGAGTTTGAATTTAAGTTGCATTGATTTTGGTCACCATTTAGTCATTTTGATCTAATTCTAGCCGTCGTTGACCACTCTGCAGGCTGTGCTTCGATTAATTTAGACTGATAAATATCGTTTTTATTACAAAATAATATTTCTCATTTACATTTATCTTTTGCTACTCGCCTTTCATTTCTCGTTACTATTTTGTTTAGTTGATTGTTTTGTTTGAAGGTCTCTTGAACGCGCAAAAAAATAGTGAAACCGGTTTTAATCAGTCAAAAGTATGGGTTGTGCTGTACAGTTGAATTTAAACGAAGTTTTATGTTGGTGGCGTGTACTGGGTGGCAGTCAATCCTGTTGTGAGACATTGACTATTCGTGATGGCGTTTATTGCCCCATTTTGTGGCTGCAATGTCGTTTTATGATTGCGTAAAACGAGTGCTTAGTACATTTAATATGTTGTTATTTAAGGGTATTTACTATTAATTGTCATATCTGAATGATTCTTTGGCCGTTAAGGTTAGGGTTTAACGCTATTTTTATTCTGGTTTTCCCTTATATTTATAACTGCAGGAAGCAAATGATGTTTAACAGGACGTTGAACATCGTCGTCAGACAGGATGTTTGGCAATCAAGGAAGATGTAAGGAACGCCGCAGGATGCGGTTAGGGACACCTCCAGGATGGAGAGAGAAGGCAAATCAGGATGATTTGTTAGGTTAAGGAAGACCGGGAAATGCAACCTAAGGATAGGTAGCTGTTATAGTCAAAGTGCAGGGAGCACCATACGTCATGGATTTGATGTTATGACTATCAGGGGCGATGTTGTTAAGACATCGCCCCTTTTCTTTGTTCTATACCCTATCTACCTGGATATGCTTGAAACATGCATTTTCAAATTGATTGGGTATATACCCAATCAACTTGAATGATCAATCTTCCTTGTTATACATAGCGTGTATCATATTAGCGTAAGCGGAGTTGAATGCGTGCTCTTGGAATTTTTTCAGGCCCGTTGCCGTAAAGTCGATGGCGACAGGATTACGTTTTAGTTGCTCTTTGATTTCATTGCCATTGATAAACTCAACGGTGACCCCGTCGATAAGCTGAATCGCCGCTTCTATTTTAAAACCCACGGCACCGCCAGCAAATTTTCCTTTGTGGGGTCTTGATTTGATCACTAGCTTTTCGATTTTGTAGTCTTCAACTAGCTTGGCCACGTCAAATTGAAACTTGGCGAGTTGCGCTTGATCCCTATCATCTCTCAAAATAAATTTACGCGTGCGACATTCTGGTAATTCAAATAGCCCTTTGTCGAGTGCTAATAGTGCGATAACGGCCTCGCTGCCTTGGATTTCAACGCCACAAACTCTCATTTTGATACCTCATATTTATTAACGTTGAGAGTATAACCTTAACCGCAACAAGATGCTTGTGTTGCAATGAATCGAGAAAAACAAAAATAACACTTGCAAATGATAATTAATATCATTACTATTTATCTCGTTGTCCAGATACTCGTAAAGCAAATTGCTTTTTGATACATGGCACGACATTGCTCACATTGCTTCCAGTTTACCGACTCTTTTTAGGGTCGGTTTTTTTTCGCTCAAAGAAATGTAAGTCGAGTAAAATAGTGCTTTACAATCTAAATGATATTCATTATCGTTAACTTGTTGGCGTTAATTCATTGGCATCTGGCATGGTGTAAAAAGAGTTAACGCAAGCACGACTTTGCTCACATTGCTTTTTCTCAGCATTTTGTTGAATTTGGGGGCTGCTGTTTAATTAACTTCTGTCATTCACTATCCAGTTAATCTTACAGTGGCCTCCAACTCTTTTCTTTCTCGCAACATTTCTCACCAAAATTGCCCCGCATAGTTAGTTTTTTCGGCTGTATTTCTGAGTGAATATCAAGTGTTGTAAAAAATCAACAAATCTTTTCCACAATTAAATTGAAAATAAAAAGAGGATGATACGAAATAGAATGTCTTATTTTTTGTTCTATTTCATTGGTTTACGTTTTTGTGGTTGGCATCTATTAACAAAATGTTACATTTAAGATGTTTTTGTGAACAGAGATATCCACAGGCTAGTCGATTGTTTTGATTGATCCGGCAACACTGACTTTAGGAGAGGTTGCGGGCTCGTTTTAGGTGCGGCCCAATGTGCTACACGGAGAAAAAATCCCATGATAGGCATAGAGCCGATGCGGTTGATATGGCATGCTAACGCCATTCATTCTAACGACAGATAGCTACTATGCCGCAAATACCCGAAAATCCGTTTATTCTTGTTGATGGCTCATCTTATCTCTACCGTGCTTTTTTCGCTCCTCCTCACTTAACGAACTCGGCTGGCGAGCCAACGGGGGCGGTATATGGCGTGGTCAATATGCTGCGCAGTTTGATGAATCAGTTTTCACCTAGTCATATTGCGGTGGTGTTTGATGCTAAAGGTAAAACCTTTCGTGATGAGATGTTTCCTGAATATAAGGCGCAGCGTCCATCCATGCCGGATGATTTACGGGTTCAGGTAGAGCCTTTGTATAACATTATTCGCGCCTTAGGTTTGCCGATGATTATTCATGAAGGGGTTGAGGCCGATGATGTGATTGGTACGCTAGCCAGACAAGCCAGTGCTCAGGGGATCCCTACGCTGATTAGCACTGGCGATAAGGACATGGCGCAATTAGTCGATGAGCATGTATTGCTGATCAATACCATGACTAATACCGTGCTAGATCGCGACGGCGTGGTGGAAAAATTTGGCGTCGGCCCAGAATTAATTATTGATTATCTCGCCTTGATGGGCGACAAGGTGGATAACATTCCCGGCGTGCCTGGGGTGGGCGAAAAAACCGCCATCGCCATGTTGCAAGGCATAGGTAGCATGGATGAGATCTATTCACGCTTGGATGAACTGCCTGCGCTGGGATTCCGAGGCGCTAAATCCATGCCAGAAAAAATGCGTAAGCATGAGACGGAAGCAAGAATGTCTTATACCTTGGCGACCATCAAAACCGATGTCGAGCTAAGCCAAGGCTATGATGATTTGATCGCGAAGCCAAAAGACAAAGACAAGCTGATTGAGCTTTACGGTAAAATGGAGTTCAAACGTTGGCTGGCGGAAGTATTAGACGGTTCGAGTGCGGCACCGACCAGTGTAACAGAGGAAGAGGGAGACAATGCGCCTCTGGTTAGCGGTTTAAGCAGTGCTAACTATGAAACGATTTTGACCCAAGTTCAGCTGGATGAGTGGCTAAAAAAATTACAGCAAGCCCCCTTGTTTGCCTTTGATACCGAAACCACCAGTGTAGATTATATGGTCGCGCAATTGGTGGGCTTTTCGTTTGCCGTTGCCCCAGGTGAGGCGGCCTACTTGCCTGTGGCTCATGATTATCCCGATGCGCCTGAGCAATTAGCATTGGATGATGTGTTGGCGCAATTAAAACCAATACTGGAAGATGAGACCCAAGCTAAGGTGCTCCAGAACGTAAAGTATGATGCCAGCGTATTAGCGCGCTATGACGTGCAGTTACGCGGTGCGCAGTTTGATACCATGTTGGAATCGTATGTATTTAACAGTGTGTCTAATCGTCATGACATGGACAGTTTGGCGCTTAAGTATCTTGGTCATAAAGCTATTAGCTTTGAAGATGTGGCCGGTAAAGGCGCAAAACAACTGACCTTTAACCAAGTGCCACTCGACACCGCAGCTACCTACGCCGCCGAAGACGCGGACATTACCCTGCAACTGCACCAAACCCTGTGGCCTAAGTTGACGAAAGAATCGAGTCTGGAGCCGTTATATCAGGAGATAGAACATCCTTTAGCTGGCGTCTTATCTAACATTGAACGCACAGGGGTGTTGATTGATAGCCAGTTGTTACAGGCACAAAGCCAGCAATTGGGTGAAAAAATCATTGCCCTTGAAAATAAGGCCCACGCCATCGCTGAGCAACCGTTTAACCTTGGCTCACCTAAACAGTTACAAGAAATTCTGTTTGAAAAGATGAAGTTGCCAGTGTTGAAAAAGACACCTAAAGGTGCCCCATCAACCGCAGAGGAAGTGTTACAAGAGCTGGCTTATGATTACCCATTACCGGCACTAATTTTAGAATACCGAAGCTTAAGCAAGCTGAAATCCACCTATACCGATAAGTTACCTAAAATGGTTAATCCGGCCACAGGGCGAGTGCATACTTCGTATCATCAGGCGGTCACCGCGACGGGACGGTTGTCCTCAAGCGATCCTAACTTACAGAATATCCCCATTCGCAATGAAGAAGGCCGCCGTATTCGCGAAGCCTTTATTGCCAAGCCGGGTAATAAAATTGTCGCCATCGACTACAGTCAAATTGAACTTAGGATCATGGCACATTTATCCCAAGATAAGGGCCTATTAGAGGCCTTTGCTCAAGGTAAAGATATTCACCGCGCCACCGCAGCAGAGGTGTTTTCAGTTGCCCTTGATGACGTTACTAGCGAGCAACGCCGCAGTGCTAAGGCCATTAACTTTGGTTTGATATATGGCATGAGTGCCTTCGGTTTAGCTAAGCAGCTTGGTATAGGCCGCCAAGAAGCGCAGCAATACATGGATCTGTATTTTGAACGCTACCCCGGTGTGTTGCGCTATATGGAATCGACTCGCGCCGACGCCGAGCAAGATGGCTATGTGCAAACCCTAAAAGGACGCCGCTTACATTTGCCCGACATTAAGGCACGTAATGCGATGCGTAAAAAAGCCGCCGAGCGCGCTGCGATCAACGCCCCCATGCAAGGCACCGCGGCCGATATTATCAAGTTGGCGATGATCAAGGTGGCCGATTGGATTGCGCAGCAACCTGCTGACTCAATTCAGATGATCATGCAAGTGCACGATGAACTGGTATTTGAAATCGCCGAGTCCTGCGTGGCTGACTATGTGCCACAGTTGCAAACCTTGATGGAGCAAGCCATGACCTTAGATGTGCCGTTAGTGGCAGAAGCGGGAGTGGGTGATAATTGGAATGAAGCGCACTAAAAACCGCTGCTTGCGCTACTTTGCTGGGCTGTGTTTAACAACAAAGTCGCGTGGGTATGGATTTACTGTTTTAGATCAAAAGATGTAAATAAATTACAAATTTGCACTTTATCTAAGCAAAAGCTTTGTCTATAGTTTGTCTTGTAGGGTACAGAGGGAAGGATAGTTCTAGACACTCTATCTAGAGTTTTATCTTTCAGACCTTTTATTTCACGTATTGAATAAAGCTATATTAAGCGCCTTGGCAGTTTGCCAAGGCTTTTTTTTATCTGTAATTTGGTAGACTAATATTGTGGATAGATTGAATTCAAAATACAAATTTGTTGCTTGCTAACAAACTGGAGTTAAGCTCACAAGCGCATTCAGGCCTAGTGGGAGGCGAGCTTGCTCGGCGAATAATACCTACACAAACTCAAAACCACTTACTAATCACTAGAAGCAGAGCTTGGTTATTCTGCTGCTGACTCAGCATCATCCTGCTCATTTATTTCTGCTTCATTAAAGTACCAAGTATCAAGTACAGCTCTGAGGCGATCTAAGCCGATGCCTTTAGTGGAGGAAAATGCTTCAACCGTAACATCGCCCTCAAAGGTTTTGGCTTCTTGGCGCATTTTGGTGACGGTGGTTTTACGTAAGCCTTGTTTGAGCTTGTCAGCTTTAGTCAGTAAGCACAAGACAGGAAGATTGCTATCCACCGCCCAGTAGATTAAATCTTGGTCAGAGTCCTTAAATGGGTGGCGAATATCCATTAATACCACTAAACCTTTAAGAGATTCACGTTTTTGCAAATACTCGCCGAGGGCTTTTTGCCAGTTTTTCTTCATATCCTCGGGTACTTTGGCGTAACCATAACCGGGTAAATCGATAATGCGCTTGTTTTCGGCTAGTTCAAAAACGTTAATTAACTGGGTGCGACCGGGTGTTTTACTGGTGCG
This sequence comes from Motilimonas eburnea, assembly GCF_021295345.1. GTDB lineage: Bacteria > Pseudomonadota > Gammaproteobacteria > Enterobacterales > CBDFNC01 > Motilimonas > Motilimonas eburnea. The sequence goes on along the minus strand of NZ_JAIMJB010000005.1, from coordinate 29,956 downwards.
AGCCAAGGTTTTTTGTCGGGTGAGGGCATTCAGTGCGCTAGACTTACCGGCATTGGAGCGACCTGCGAATGCCACTTCAATCCCCGTATCATCAGGCATTTGGCGAATATCAGGGGCACTGGTAATAAAGTGAGCCAGGTTGTAATTCATGGTTTGCTTGGTCAAAATGCGGTCTCCAGCGGGAATGTTTTACGTATTGATTACTTTTTTTTAAAATTGTGTAAAATATGCAAGTTCATAAAAATAACGATTGTAGCATGCGCGGATTCGCATGTGATCTGGAAGCTTAATAATAAAATTGGATAGCCATGAAAAACATAGCGCTAGCTCTAGTAGCAATGATCGGGTTCAGCGGTGCCGCTTTAGCACAAGGTGATGCTGCTGCAGGAGAAACGAAATCAGCAACGTGTGTTGCTTGTCACGGGGCAGATGGTAATTCACCAACTGATATGTACCCTAAACTCGCAGGCCAGCACCCAAAGTACCTAGAAAAGCAACTTAAAGAATTTAAGTTAGCGGTAGAAACGGGTGGTGAGAAAGGCCGTAATAACGCCATTATGGGTGGCATGGTTGCCGGCTTGACCGAGCAAGATATGGCGGACTTGGCTGCCTATTACGCCAGTAAAACCATGTCTCCTGCGACCACTCCGGCTGACGTTGTCGAAGCAGGTCAAAAGCTTTATATGGGTGGCGATATCGCAAGAGGCATTCCTTCTTGTACTGCCTGTCACGGCCCACGTGGTGAAGGCACTGAGCTATCTGGCTTTCCGAAAATTTCAAGCCAGTACCCTGCTTACATCAAGTCACAACTTGAACAGTTCCGCAGCGGTGAGCGTAATAATGACATGAATGGCATGATGCGTGACATAGCGAAAAAGCTAACAGACGAAGATATTGCTATCTTGTCTAAATACATTGCAGGTTTACACTAGTCTTTTTTAAGCTGCTTGGCTGGCTAAACGCCTCACCATCAGCTGACTATGAAATGGCTGCAACTGATTGACTGTACTGGCTTTATAGTTAGTACAGTCTTTTGTGTTTCTGGAGGTTGTTAATTTGGACGCGTGTCCATTATGTGGAAGTTCGCAAGTACGCTTTTTTCTTGTAGACAAAAAGCGAGATTATTTTTGCTGCCAAGATTGTGACTTACGCTTTGCCGATGCCCTGCATTTTTTGTATGGCGAGGCGGAAAAAGCCATCTACGACTGCCACATTAACGACCCGGATGATCAACGCTATCAAGCTTTTTTAAATCGCTTAGTAGCCCCCTTGTCGGCTAAGTTAGCGCCGCAATCAGTGGGATTAGATTATGGCTGTGGACCAGGGCCAACGGTGTCTCAGATGTTAGCCCAAGCGGGTCACCAAGTCGCCTTGTATGATCCTTTCTACTACCCCAATAAGGATGTACTGACAAAGCAATATGACTTTGTAACTTGTACCGAGGTAGTTGAGCATTTTTATCAACCGGCGAGGGATTGGCCGAAATTATTTGCCCTATTAAAACCCCATGGTTGGTTGGCCGTGATGACACAGCTCGCCAGTAATGATGCGCAATTTCAGCGCTGGTATTACAAAGGTGATCCGACCCATGTGAGTTTTTATAGTCAAACCACGATGAACTGGATTGCTGCGCAATTCAATTGTCACATCGCATTTTATGATGCAGACGTTATGCTGTTTCAACGTAGAGAATAAAATATGTCACGTCAGAAAAAGACACGTAAAGTGAATGCCAACGGCCCTAAATTGGGTGAGCGCATTAAGGTAAATCAAGAACAAGCTAAATTGCAAAAAAAGCAATCAAAGCGTAAGGGCTTAAAGGCGGGTAACCGGAATGCCATGGAAGCAAAGGAGGCTGTGGTTAGCCAACAAAGCGCCCCGAAAGATCCGCGCGCAGGCAGTAAAAAGCCCATTGCATTGACACCAGAGCAAGCATTGCAACAAGCACCTGTGCAGCTTGCTCAGCATCAGCCTAAGGCCAAGCTCGTTAATAGCAAGCCTAAGCCGAAACTGTCACCGGAAAAAGAATTAGCCCAATTAGAATCCGATGAGCGTTTAGCCTCGTTATTAGATAGGTTGGATGACGGTGAGCAACTAAATGCAAAAGATATGAAGTGGGTCAATCAACAAATGGCACGCCATCAAGCCTTACTTGAACAGTTAGGGCTACTTGAAGAAGACGAAACTGGTGCACCCGATGAGGATGCCATGTTTGATGCGTTTAGCAATTTAGATAACGCTTGGATGGATAACCTAGATAAGGATAAATAGATGTTGTGGTGGGTATTGGCCGGCGTCGGCCTAGTGGTCATTTTAGGGCTTTCGGTTTATGCGGGTACCTTGTTACGTCGTGTTAAAGATCAACAGCTTGCATTACAAAAGGTGATTAACAAACGTAATGCAACCTTAATGGACAGTATAAACTTGATTGCCAAGGCCATGGTGCAGGGGCAATGTAACTTATCGGAAGGCGCAATTCGCCTGACTGTTTTACTTAATGAATTAAGGCTGTCCCAACCGATCAACTTTGACGCGGAATATCCGAATCTACACGCTTTGTATCAGGTGGTTAAAGATATGCCGACCCATGAAGTGCGTAAGGAAAGAACTAAAAAAGAAATTCGTCAACTGGATGCCGAGCGCGAAAAGCATGAACAGCGCTTAGAAGCCAGCATCATAGAAGAAATGAAACAATTGCAAGACTGGCAGTTGCCGGCATAATCCCTTTCTTGGCGGTGCGTTGGCACTGCCAAGACCCCCATTTAAATTCAGCTTATCTCTGGTTTTTTGTTCTTGCTCAGCTTTGCATGGGTTTAGCTATGCCATAATTTGTCACAGAATTGCTAATAAGCTGTAACACAAGGTAAAGTCAGTGGAAAAGATAGTTTGGGATCAAGGGTTAATTGAAAAGTATAACTACAGTGGGCCAAGGTACACTTCGTACCCGACCGCGTTAGAGTTTGCTGAAAGTTTTGGTTACCAAGACTTACTGCAAGCGGCGCAACGTTATCCCGATCGCCAGCTGTCGCTATACGTGCACATCCCGTTTTGCCATAAGCTGTGCTACTACTGTGGTTGCAACAAGGTGATCACACGCCATCAACATAAAGCAGATCAATACCTGGATTACCTAGAGCGGGAGATCAAAAGCCAAGCCAAGCATTTTAAGCAGCGCAAAATCAGCCAACTGCATTGGGGTGGCGGCACCCCCACCTTCTTAAGCCCAGCACAAATTACACGTTTGATGAGCGTGTTGCGCAGTGAATTTGATTTCTTGCCTGATGCAGAGCTCAGCATTGAAGTCGATCCGCGTGAAATTGAGCTGACAACCATAGATCTTTTAGCCGAGCAGGGCTTTAATCGCTTGAGTTTAGGTATTCAAGACTTTGATAAGCAAGTGCAGCAAGCCGTTAACCGTGAACAAGATGAAGACTTTATTTTCACCTTACTGGCGCGCGCTAAGGCCCAAGGATTTCATTCTACTAACCTAGACCTCATTTATGGTTTGCCGCACCAAACCAAGGCCAGCTTTGCGCGTACCTTGGAAAAAGTGATGGAGATTGCGCCTGCTCGACTCACGACCTTTAACTATGCCCATTTGCCGAGTCGCTTTGCCGCGCAGCGCAAGTTGAAAGAAGCGGATATGCCTAGCCCGCAAGAAAAGCTGAGCATATTGCAACACACCATAGAATACCTCACCGACCAAGGTTATGTGTTCATTGGGATGGATCATTTCGCTAAACCCGATGATGAGCTGGCACGCGCTCAGGCGCAGGGGATCTTGCATCGCAACTTCCAGGGTTATACCACTCAAGGGGATACGGATTTATTGGGGTTAGGCGTCTCTTCCATCAGCCAAATTGGCGATGGCTATTCGCAAAACCAAAAAGACTTAAAAGCGTATTATCAGCAGGTTGATCAATTAGGCCATGCCCAGTGGAAAGGGGTGGCCTTAAGTGAAGATGACTTAATTCGCCGCGCCGTGATCAAGCAATTGATTTGTAACTTCCAATTATCATTTGTCGAGATAGAACAAGCATTTAATATTGATTTTAAACGCTATTTTGAGACGGATTTAGCCTTACTTAAACCTTTTGTCGATGATCAATTGGTGAGCCTTGATGGGCAAGGTATTCAAGTTGAGGCCAGAGGCATGCTGTTGATCCGCAATATCTGCATGTGTTTTGACGTCTACTTGCGTCAACGCGCTCATCAACAACAGTTTTCTCGGGTTATTTAGGCCTGAGCAATAGCTAGTTGGTTTAGGGATTTCCCCTCGGTACGCTCGGTGCTAGTGGTAGGTAATCGCGAAATACCGCTAAAATCGACAGATTCACAGCTGCATTCCCTGTCTAAAAGCGGTAGAATGCAGCCCTCTTTTCGTTATTACTCTCATCTATTGTGATCACTCGTTACTGGCGTTCTCTGTTTCCAAATCAACAGGTTGACTCCGTGTCGCTGTCGTTATTATTTTGCTGCTTTGGTATTGGCGTGGCGGGCTCGTTTACCATCCCAACCATGAGCTTGTTTATGAATGATGAAGTGGCCGTTCGTCCCGCCTTATTAGGAGCCTTTTTTGCTTGTTTGGCTATTTCGGGCGTGGTGGTAAGCCAGTTAATTGGGTGGTGGTCGGATAAAGGTATCGACCGCCGCAAGTTGATCTTAGCTTGTAACATCATGGGGGTGATTGGTTTTACCGTCTTTGCCTTTAATCGCGATTATTGGATATTGCTGTTCTCTGCGCTGATTTTTATGAGTACCTCTTCGGCGGCGTTGCCACAAATGTTTGCGTTGGCGCGAGATATTTTAGATAGGCGAGGTCAAAATGCGGAAAAATTCAGTTCTTTCTTACGGGCTCAGATAGCCCTGGCTTGGGTGGCTGGGCCGCCATTGGCATTTTTTATCGCCGATGGTTTTGGCTTTCGCTTTTTATTTTTATTTGCTGCTTTTATGTATGTGGTACTGGCGATGGTGGCTTATTGCCAACTACCTAGTTTAGAGCCAGTGAGTCACCCGACTCATGCTAATGCGCCGCAGATCAGTTTATGGCGCGATAAAGACTTATTGGCTTTGTCGGCGGCTTTTGTATTTATGTATGCCGCTAACAATATGTACTTGATTAGTATGCCACTTTACATAGTCAACGAGCTAAGTCTGGCACCTGAACTGGCAGGGATGATGATGGGCGGAGCTGCGCTGTTAGAAATTCCCGTGATGCTGATGTCGGGAAGTTATGCCCTGCGCTTTGGTAAGCATAAGCTGATTTGCTACTCGATATTAGCAGGCACTGTGTTCTATGTCGGCATGTTGGTGAATCAAACCCTGTGGGGGTTTTTGGCGCTGCAATTGTTCAACGGCATCTTTGTTGGCGTGACCTCGGCATTAGGAATTTCCTATTTTCAAGATTTAAAACCAAGCAAGGTGGGGCAGGTCACCACACTATACTCTAACTCGATTAAAACGGGTGGCATTTTAAGTGGTGTTATGGCGGGTTTTATTGCCGATCGTTTTGGTTTTTATGCTGTGTTTGTTGCTTGTGCACTGCTCACCTTGTTGGCATTTGCCACTGTATTAAGGGTGCGCCATGTGTAAAACCCTTGTGATCAAGGCGCACTCTATTGTATGTTGCGCCCTTGCCGGACAGGAAATTTGCCATGCCTATACTCGACCATAAAGAGCTGGTGCACTCAGCTTATCTAGAATTCACCCGCCAAAGCTGGGCTGAACTGCGCGATAACGTGCCCTTGACCTTGTCGGAGCAAGATCTGGCGAACCTAAAGGGGATAAACGAAGATATCTCCTTGCAAGAGGTGGTCGAAATCTATTTACCCCTGTCTAGGCTACTAAACTTGTATGTGGAAGCCAGACAAAAGCGCAGTACGGTGCAGGGGCAGTTTTTGGGGGTTAAGGACTTTCACGTTCCTTATATTATCGGCATTGCCGGCAGTGTTGCCGTCGGCAAAAGTACGACGGCGCGTATTTTACAAGCCTTATTGTCTTGTTGGAGCGATCACCCTAAGGTCGCGCTGGTGACTACAGATGGTTTCTTACACCCGAATCATGAGTTAGAACAGCGTGGGTTGATGGCGAAAAAGGGCTTTCCCGCCAGTTATGATATTCGCAGCTTGGTTAAGTTTGTGTCTGACATTAAATCAGGTAAGCCTAAGGTGAGCGCGCCTGTTTACTCACACCTGCAATATGACATCGTACCGGATCAGTTTCAGGTGGTTGAGCAGCCGGATATCTTGATTTTAGAAGGGTTGAATGTACTGCAAAGTGGCATGGATTACCCGGATCAATTACATCGCGTGTTTGTTTCTGATTTTGTTGATTTTTCATTGTTTGTTCATGCCGAGCAAAAGCACTTAAAGCAGTGGTATATCGAGCGATTTTTAAAATTTAGAAGCGGTGCTTTTACGGATCCTAAGGCCTACTTCCACCACTATGCCAGCCTTTCTGAAACCGAGGCAACCAAAACGGCCAGTCGGATTTGGGATGAGATTAATGGTGTTAACCTGATTGAAAACATTAGCCCAACGCGTGAGCGGGCTAATCTGATCTTAACCAAGGGCGCGGGCCATCAAGTCGAGCGAGTCTGGTTACGAAAATAATGGCTTGTGATTGAACAAGCAATCTCAACATTTGGTGAACTGTTAGCGCACAGTTTTGCTTTTTTCTGTTTTCTATCACCTTGTCCCTGATCTTCTTTCTTGCTGTAATAACGCCTTCATTCATCAGTGACAAGCTGCAAGCAGGCGGCTTTAATTTGGCAAGGGAAGGTTGATGTGAATAACTCAGTGCAATTTTTAGTTGATGCCAACGGTGTGCGCCAAGCGGTGGTGATCCCCATCGATTTATACAATGAGTTAATCACGTTAAAACAAGAAATAACCAGCCTTAAACCCGCCCAACAGGAAAGCTATGAGTTTCAAAGCAAAGAGGCGTTGGCGACGGGTTACCCAAAAGGCGACGTGACTAAACCGAGTTTTGTGGTACTGCGTGGTTCGACCGCGAACTACTCAAATGTCGGATCCTTACGCCCATCGATTAAGCAATTACGCGACCAGCTCATTGCCGAGGGTAAGGTGTCGGTGCAGGGTGAGCTGCTTCACTTTAACATCGAAGTTGAATTTACGAGTCCAAGTATGGCGGCCTGTTTTGTTGCAGGTAATGCCCGCAGTGGATTGGACGCTTGGGTTAATAGCCAAGGCAAGTCATTAAAGCAATCGGGCTACGGTAAAAAGTAACAGCTTCTATTACTGTGGGAGCCCCAGTCATGGGGCGATTAACTATGAGCTCAAATCGCTGCATGACTGAGCTCCCACGGATCTTTTTATTTCCTACTGCTAGCCAACAATTGGCTGAAGGCTTGTTGGTAATGAGGGTGGCTTTGTTCTGGCTCGAGCCATTGGTACCAACAAGCTCCAAGGTATAGGCTGTTGAATTGAAATACAAAGTAGTCTAAATCCAGGTCGGCTCTAAAATGACCTAGGTTGATGGCTTGCTGGGCGACTTGTTTAAGCTGGTCACACCAGCTTTGTTGCTGTAGCTTGAGCTCTTCGGTCACGGCCCCGTCGACATCATCAAAGTCGATCACTGCGCCAATAAAAAAGCAGCCACCACTAAAGCGGTTATTCCACTGATACCAATGTTCAGCCAGTTGCGTTAATCGTTCAATGGGATCACTGAGATGGCGGGTGGGCTTGACCACGCGTTCGCTGAAAACCATTTGCGCATATTGCACCAGATCCAGTTGCAGTTTTTGCTTAGATTGAAAGTGGGCATACACGCCACTCTTTGACATGCCACGTGCCTTGGCTAAGTTCCCGATAGTGAGGCTAGCAAGGCCAATTCGGCTGGCCAGATCGAGCGCTGTTCGTAAAATGGCCATGCGGGTGACCGTGCCTTTTTTCATTGCTATCTCTTTAAATCAGTTACTTGTGCCATGTATACCCAATCAACCTGGATATGCTTGATTTCAGCAAGAATTTACAGGCGTTTAGGCAAGGCATTGATTGCAGTTAAGGGTTGCTCCCTTATCAAAATCAATAACGTGGCATAAACGCCTGTAAAACTTGCCCTTTGGGAGCGCCATCGTGCTTCCACTACGTAGTTACGCTAATTTAGAAGGTGCCTACATTCCTGCATTAGCGTGCCTAGTATTGAAAGCACGGTGGCGCTCTGAAACATGCATCTTCAAGTTGATTGGGTATATTAAGTAATAGTGCGCTCGTACTATTTTTTCAATCTTATTGAGGCTGGGGTTGTAATACGTTGTCAGAAAAGTGAATGTCGATACGTAGCCCGGGATGGTTATCGCTCAATTCTATGGTACCTTGGTGCAGGCTGATGATGGCTTTAACGATAGAGAGCCCCATACCAAATCCGCTACTATGACGGCTTTTATCTAAACGATAGAGACGTCGAAACACGCGATCAAACTCTTCCTCAGGGATCCCTAAGCCATTGTCTGCAATGGTGACGCCGTCGCTGTGTAGCTCTATGCTGATCTTGGTTTCGGGTGGGCCATATTTAACCGCATTGTCAACGAGGTTATAAATAGCGCGAAACAGTAAGTTAGGATCGCCATTAAGCTTACAAGGGGCATTATGCTTAAGTTCAATTTGTTGATCTTTATCTTCTGCGATGGGAAGAATCAGGTCTTGCACGTCCTGGCAAATGGCCAGTAAGTCACAGGATTTATGCTCTGCGCCCGACACCCCTTTTTCTAGCCGCGACAGCTCTAACATGGCATTGAAGGTGTCCATAATATGATCTAATTCTTGCAGCAGGGCGTGACGCCATTCCAGATCCTGTTCATCCAAATTGTCTTGGGTGAGGGTTTCTTCGACCCGAATACGCAGTCGTGACAGCGGGGTGCGAAGATCGTGCGCTATATTGTCGGTGACACTGGAAACCGAGCCGATCAATTCATCTATTTCATCCAACATTTGATTGATTTGCATGGCAATGTGGTCAAACTCATCGGCTTCACTGCTGATGGGGAGGCGCGCTTGCAATCGCCCAGCCTTAACCTCTGAGGTTAACCGGTTGATTTGCCTTACTCTGTGTAATACGCGCGCATTAAAAATAAACCCTACCACTAAGGTAAAGATCATGCCGGCGCCGAGGGCACTTAAACTGGCAGTGGTAAAGCTTTGATCTAAGGCATCTTGGCTGTCGTCAATTAACCCAACGAGTAAGGTACCAAAAGGAGTTTTAAGGCGCGTAGCCATGACTTTTTTCAGCTCCATTTCACCTAAGTAGTTGGTTGCTAAGATAGGAAAATGCAGCACGTTAGGGTATTGCGGGATGTTTTGTGGTAAGTGGTTGAGGTTGCCGTAAACTTTACTGTCACGGCGCAGCGCCAGTACCATGTTGTTGGTTTGTGATGCCCGTGCGACCACAGATTGGATAAAGCTTTGGGTGGTCATGCTGTTGGCACTGGCCAATGAGATAAAGCCTTCTGCCGCGAGGCTTAAACGCTGGCTTTGCTCCCTTTGTTGGCCGGCGATGGAAAAGTGATAAACCATCGCCAAGATACCGCCGCTGATAAACAGTACCAGTAAGGTAAAGGCGAGGGTAAAGCGCCAAATGGAGGTGCGGGTGAAGATACTAAGGTGTTCTGACAACATAACCAGCACCACGCACGGTATGGATCAGTTGGCTTTCTCCTTGTTCTTCTAATTTTTTACGCAGTTTAGCGACATGCACATCGATCACATTGGTTTTGGGGTCGAAGTGATAATCCCAGACCGATTCAAACAGCAAGGTGCGCGACACCACTTGGTCTTGATGTTCAAGTAAGTAGCGTAATAGCTGAAATTCTTTGGGTTGCAGGCGAATTTCTCGGTTGCCACGGGTGACCTTGTGGCCCACCAAATCCATCACCAGATCATCGATACTGAGCTCGGTGACTTGCTGCGGCTGATGCTGTTTACGCTGCATCAGAATTTCAGCGCGCACCAATAACTCTTGAAATGAAAACGGTTTAGTCAGGTAGTCATCGCTGCCTGCTTTAAGCCCTTTGATGCGCTCATCGACATGGCTCAGCGCACTTAAAAAGATCACTGGGGTTTGACTACCTGTTGCGCGCAGTGCTGACAAGAGCTTAAGCCCGTCCATCTTGGGAAGCATGCGATCAAGCACAATAAGATCGTATTCTTGGGTGGTGGCTAAAAAAAGCCCATCTGGGCCTTCGCTGGCGGTATCTACGGTATGCCCTTGTTCTTGAAACCCTTTTTGGATGTACTCTAAGGTTGTTTTATCATCTTCGATGGTGAGGATTTTCATTTTGTTCCTTGTGGTAACCTTGCGGCATGGTTACTTGCGATAAACCGGAATCAGGTCTTGGGTTGAGATATCAACTAACCAGTTCTGTTTGCCTGATGGGGTCGCCAATTCAATTTCAAATAAGTTGATGCCTTTTTTGTGGTCGAGCTCGGCTTCCACCAGAAACCCCGGGTGCTGCGCTTGAACCACTTCAAGGGCTTTGATCATGGAAAATCCATTGGCTTGAATTTGCTCTACCGCTTTGATGTTGTTGTTATCATTGAACCAACCGGTAATCGCGACTTGTTTGGCGCTAATTTGGGCTTTAGTGTGAGCATCAAAGACCAAGTTATGTTTGATATTGTCGTTGAGGTTAATGACCTCAACTTTGTAGATCAGCTGGCCTTCGTCATCATCTAGCTCGAAATCCGTGATCACACCAGCATATTGCTCGCTCACTTGCTCCAATATTTGTTTTGGCCCTTGTTGCTGATGCTGCTCGATTAATTCTGCGACCGCAGCGCTTTCGTTCATATCAGCACTGGCACCTGCGCTAAGAAGTAATGCGGGGCCAAGTAAACAGGCTGCAAGCAAGTTGTGTTTCATGGTCGTGCTCTCTTAAATTAACGGCTAACTCTATGGCATTTTAGCTAATTTTCTGTAAATCATGGATATGCGATGTATTAATCATTGTTCATATTTAGATCTGGGGACGGTTTCTGTGAGATCAAGGGTGAAAAAAACTGGGCTAAAAGAGCAACAAAAATAAGCCAATCAGGGAGCATTTGTTATATTATCACGTTCCAAGTTTTTAGAGTTAACGATCCATGCTAGTCATCCTTAGTATCGTCGCCTTATTTACCGGGCCACTTATTTGCCAGACCATCCAACGCCGCCAAGGTTGGTTTACCCTATTGGATGCGTTTATCTTTGTGACCATCAGCGGCTTAGTACTGTTTCATATTCTGCCCGAAGCCTTGTATCACGGTGGTTTAATTTCGTTGCTTTTCGTTGCCTTGGGCTTGTTTGGGCCGGGTTTAGTCGAAAAATACTTTCACCGTATAGCCAATCAAGCTCATAACTATACCTTGCTATTTGGGGTGGGGGGGCTTGTTATTCATGCCATTACTGATGGCGGTGCCTTGGTGGTCGGCGAGTCGCAAACGGCTTGGTTATTGGCGCTAGGGGTGATTTTACATCGCTTGCCCGTTGGGTTAACGGTGTGGTGGCTATTGCGGCCGCAATATGGACGGGCCTTACCCCTTGCGGTGCTCACCGCCATGTCTTTGGCTACCATCGCGGGTAGCTATTTTGGTGGGCAAGTCATTCCACACTTGAGTAACCAATGGTTGGCTTGGTTCCAAGCCTTGGTCACGGGGTCGATATTGCATGTGGTGTTTCATCGTCCCTATCAGGATAAAAATCAGCAGTTGGGTGCGCGCCAAGAAAAGCGCATGGCAGGCTGGGGTACCCTATTTGGTTTGGTGTGTTTGGCGGCGGTGTTATTGCCTCATTGGCTGGGTTATGTGGCACATAATCATGTTCATATGGATTCTATTTGGGATCGCGCGCAAATGTGGAAACAAGGCGGGGCGCATCATGGTCAAGAAACCGCACTTGCCTTGCAGCGCTTTATTAGCTTGGCCCTTCACAGTTCACCGGCTTTGTTGTTAGCCTATTTCGTTACTTATTTAATTAACTATTTACAGGTTCCCACTCGCTGGTTGGCTAGATTGAATCGCCGGCAAGGCCCAAGTGACAGCATTAAAGGGGCTTTTTTAGGGTTGTCGATGCCGATATGTGTGCCTGATGCGGCGCGCATGTATCAGCAATTGCAAGGTCAGGGAGCAAGCCAAGTCTTCGCATTGTCCTTTTTATTAGCGGCTCCCATACTGAGTTTTGATGCTTTATTGCTTTCTTGGCCCCTGCTGGGATCCCAATGGTTGATGCTGCGCTTAGTGTTGGCTTTGTGTTTAGTGTTGCTGATTGGGCTGTTACTTGGCCGTTGGTTACAACGACAGGAAGATCTAGCCAAGATCACCGCTCCCGTTGAACTCAGCCAAGCACAAGGCTCACGCTTACTGCAGGCCATTCGGCACAGTTTCGAGCATTTACTGGATCACACTGCCCCTTGGATAATTTTGGGTTGGACGGTGGCAGCCACGCTCGCCCCAACGCCCGGTTGGCAAGCCTTTGCTGACCACTTATGGTTGCAGATTATCCTTGTAATTGCAGTGGCTTTGCCGCTACATCTATGCGCAACAGGGTTAACGCCAATAGTGGCTGTGCTATTGTTAATGGGGGTGTCTCCTGGCGCAGCATTGGCTTTGTTATTAGTGGGGCCAACCATCAACTTTGCCTTGTTTCATTTTATTAAAAAGCAACAAGGACAAATGGTTGCTGTGAGTTTGTTCGTCGCCGTTATAGGCTTTGCTTTCTGCGCGGGAATGGTGCTGAATCAATACGCTCAAGTCACCCCTATTCCGTGGCTAGAGCACGATCACAATTGGACTCAAGAGTGGTTGGAATATATTAGTTTAGCGGTAATATGTGCGCTGTTCTCGGTCTCTTTATTCAAGCGTGGCGCTAGGGCGTTTTTGGCTGAATTGATACCGGTAAACTTATTGAAAAAGCATCAACACCAGCATGCCCACCACGGGCATCAGCACGGACATCACCATGGCCATTAGCATTAAAACGTGTCTCTATTTACTTTCTTCTTTATTGGTTTTGATTGTTCATGTACCGCAAGTACAAGCCAGTAATGTGGATAAGGTATTGGTCATCAAAAGTGCCCGCACCATGTATTTACTGAACAACGGTCGTATTTTGCAAAAGTATGATATATCCCTAGGCAAACGGCCCGAAGGGCATAAGAAATGGCAGGGGGATAAGCGAACGCCAGAAGGGCGCTATGTCTTGGATTTTCGTAACCCTGAAAGTAACTTTTTTCGCTCCATTCATATCAACTACCCTAATGAGCAAGATCTCGCCTACGCCGAGAAAAAGGGTTACGACCCAGGTGGGGCTATCTATATTCATGGCTTACCCAATGGTAAAGAGCATTTAGTGCATAAATACAAGGGCACTGACTGGACAGATGGTTGTATTGCGGTGCTTAACGAGCAAATGCTAGAGATATGGAATTTGGTTGCCGATGGTACCGAGATTGAAATTCGTCCTTAAATCTCCCATCAAAACAACTCTTCTTGTGGGTTATCGGGTAGCGCGTCTTGGCCATTGGCTTGGGCATCGGCCAGCGCATTAGCCTTTTCGGCGCGCAGCTTTCTGATCAACCGCTGACGGCATAATCGAATGATATTTCTCTGTTGGGTTGGGGTAAATTCAAGCCAGTTAAATCTTTCTTCCCGACTACGCATGCAGCCAACACAGTAGCCCCGGTTATCTGTACGACAGATACCGCGACAAGGGCTCGGGATGTTAAAAAACTCTAACTGTTCCATGATTTCAACATAGCAGGGTTTGCTGGAAAAATGAACTGTCGATTGCATTGCAGTTGGCTATCGCGCTTAGCTAGATCGCCGCTTGACTGCGGCTCCTACAGAGGGGGAGGGTTGTATTTATAGCTCGCCTCCCACAGGCACAAGCAAGGGGGAGGGAGCCTAGGTAGGAAGGAGATTACTTCTTAATGCCTTCAACGTGCAGATCAAGTTGTACAGTGGCTGATTGAGGGCCTAAATCCATCGGAATGCCATAATCTTTCATGGTGATCGTGGTTGAGCCTTCAAAGCCACTGCGGTAACCGCCCCAAGGATCTTGGCCTTCGCCTACTTTGGTTACATCAATCACGATATCCTTGGTCACACCGCGTAGGGTGAATTTGCCGTGTAGTTGACCCGTTTTGCCATCGGTTGTTTCAAACTTAGTGCTCACGAATTTTGCTTCTGGAAACTTATCAACTTCTAGAAAGTCTTTGCTGCGTAAATGCTTGTCGCGCTCTGCATGGTTAGAGTTAACACTTTTTGTGTCTATGGTCACCGCGATCTTGGCATCGCCTGGCTTTTCTGCGTCGTAGCTAAACTCACCGCTAAAGGTATCAAAACGGCCAATCACCCAGCTGTAACCTAAGTGATTAACCTTGAAGTTAATCGAGGCGTGAGCACCGCGCGTATCAATCACATAGTCTGCTGCTAATGCAGGTGCAGCAGCGGTGAATAGTCCAGCAGAAAGAATGGCTGCAGTCAGTTGTTTTTTCATTTTTATTTCCTTTTTGATGTCGCGTTTACCGGGTTAAGCATCCGGCTGAGGGTTGAGTCTTTATCGATAAAATGGTGTTTAAGTGCTGCCATGGCGTGGGCCAAACTGAAAATAACCAAGGCCCAAGCGACCAGTTCATGGATATCACCGGCTATTTCTTCTTGCTGTGGTAAGCCGCTGATCACCGCGGGTACGTCAAACCAACCAAACACAGAAATAGGACGCCCATCCGCGGTCGATATTAAATAACCAGACAACATCAAGGTAAATAGCATTAGGTATAGCAAACTATGCCCTAGTTTGGCGGCCACTTGTTCCCATTGGCTATGACTATCGAGTGCTTTGGGGGCGGGATTAATAAAGCGCCAAATCAGGCGAAACAGCACTAGGGTAAACAAACAAAGGCCAATGCTTTTATGTAGCATAGGTGCCGTTTGATACCATTCGGAATAATAGCTGAGATCAACCATCCAAAAGCCCAGAGCAAATAAGCCGTAAACAGCCAACGCACTTAGCCAATGTAAACCGATGGTAATGAGGCCATAGCCATGTTGAGAGTTTTTGAGCACCGGTGAAACCTCGCTAGCAAATAATAACGATTTAGATTTATATCATGGTGTAATTTAATTTAGAACAAAAGAGCAATATATGGCATTTTTTGTTCTAAAAAATAGAACATTTGAGATTGGAATGGAGGGGAAATGAGCCAGAATGGAAAGGAAATCTAGACAATAATCAACGCAAGCTGAACCTAAGCTTAATCACAAATCAGGTTAAGAGTTTAATTTCGGGATTTGTTAAGACTCGCTCAGATCCAAGACGAAGCGGTTGCTGTCTTCAATATAGGCTATAGTATTTGTTTGGAATCAAGTGATTGGAAAGCAGAATTGTAGTACTATCACTGACATAAATATTATCACTGTCATTTCGGCGGCCAAACCAATACATGACAGTGACAACTTTTAAACGTTACATACGTAGGAGTACCGAAATGAAAAAAGGTTCAAACTTTTTTAGATTAAATTCTGTAGGCGCGGCAGTGCTTGCTGCTGTAGCTGGCCTATCAATGGCAAACGCACCTGAGGCTCAAGCTAATGGCTTTATGGAAGACTCTAGCCTAACAGGTGGTTTGTACCTGTGGGATCGTAATCGTGACCGTCGCAGTGGCCCAGAAGATGGTGCAGACTATGAAACGAACCTTGCCCATACCACGATCAACGCTAACTTAGATTTTACTTCAGGTTATGCTAACGACATCATCGGTCTTGATTTTGGTGTGTTCTTTGCGGGCGACCTACGTAATGACGGGTTAACCGGCCACGAAATGTCATTCTTCCCAGGTGGTACGCCTTGGGGTGGCACAGACTGGGGCAGTAAAGACGAAGCAGGTGTATCTGTATACAAAGCGGCCGTAAAAGTAAAAGGTGGCCCAGCATGGGCAAAAGCCGGTTACTTCCAACCTTCAGGCCCGGGTGTAATGGGTGTGAACTGGTCATTTATGCCAGGTACTTACCTAGGTGGTGAAGCCGGTTTCTCTATCAATGGTTTTGATTTTGCTGCCGCTGTCGCGACCGAATATAAAGCGCCGTGGTTTAAAGATACCTACGAGTTTCGTATGAATGACGGCACCACTAAGGTGGATTACCTTTACTCTATCGGTGGTCGCTACACCTTTGATTTTGGCACCTCAGTAGAACTGGCTTACGGTGAATCGGATGATTATCTACGTAATGGTCACCTAAAACTGAAACATGATATGGCAGTGCGTCAGAAAGACAGCTTATACATGACTTATCAGCTTTACATGATGAGCGACATTAATAGCCATAACAATGCGAATGAAAACTTTGATGGCACCGCATACCAGCACTACATTGGCGCACGTTATAATACTGGCCCATACACAGTGCGTGCAGAAGGTTTGTATACGAAGGCACCACAAAGTGAAACGTATCACCAAGGTCAATTTGCTTACCGTCTAACTAGTGCTTACGGTGGTTCAAACGGTGCTTACGAACCATGGTGGGATGCGCGCTCTGACTGGAACCACAACGAAGAGAAAGCGGTATTTATCGGTGTTTGGCGTGACCTAGCTGACTTAGGCGCAGCGGGTTGGAGCACAGGTGTATCTTACGCTTACGGTTGGGGTGGTGAATCAATCGAAGCACCGACTGACGAGCTAAAAGAAAATGCTTGGAACCTAGACATTGCTTACACGGTACAAGATGGTTCGTTTAAAGGTACCACGGCTAAGCTACACTACACCAAGTACGAAAATGAATCAGATCAGCCAAGCTGGGGCGCATACAAAAACGCTTTCCAAGATGAGCAAGATCTTAAGTTCATGATCATCATGCCATTCTCGCTATAATTGAGTTGAGATAGCTGACTTCAAAGCCTCGCATTCGCGGGGCTTTTTGCTATTTATTAGTCTCATTTTTTTACTTCCTGTGATACTACGCATTTGAAAAATCGACAATAAATCAAAAATGAAATAAATCTCAGTTTGGCAGTTGGAGGTTTACTGCTATCTTTAGAGTCAGGCGAATTAAGAGGGATAGTTATGTCACGGATACTCAATATTACCAACGGTGATTGTGCTGCCGATGCCATGCGTCATGCAGGCATCATTGGTGACTTTTTACCTTGGCGTGATTTATTACACGAAGGCCCAGTCCCTCACGGACTCACACTGGAAGCCTTATCTGGGATCCGGGCCGAGTACATCGCACAAATGGGTTGGGGTGACTATCAGCAAGTGCTCGACAGTTTTCGCACGCGCGATCAGCAGTTGCAGCGCTTTACTTACTACAAAAAAATCATTTTATGGTTTGAGTTTGACTTGTATGACCAATTGCAAATGCTGCAAATCCTTGATTGGTTTAACAAGCAGCGTTCACTGAACGTCGATATTGGGGTGATATGTGTCGATAAGTATTTATCGGAATGCAGCGATGTTGAGCTATTGTGCATGTTAAATCAGGAGCAAGCCCTTAGCCATGAGATGCTGGACGTGGCCAGTTATGCCTGGCAAGTGTTTAGCCAAGACAATCCGCAGTTACTGGCTTCGTTACTCGATTTAGATACCACAGCTTTACCTTATTTAAATGGCGCAGTGAAACGTTTGCTGCAAGAATATCCATCAACCGACAATGGCTTAGGCTTGGCTCAGCAAATTGCCCTAAGTCATATTGCCCAGGGTGAGCAAGACCCAAAGACCCTGTTTCGTTTATACCAGGTGGAAGAAGCGCGTCGCTTTATGGCCGATACCGTATTTTTTCAACGTTTAATGTCACTCAACGCGGCACGCATTATCAGTTGGAGTGCGCCAAGCTGGGATAGCCCCGTGGCGATCACCGAGCTTGGCCAACAAGTATTGGCCGGACGACGTCATGCGGTAGATCTACTGCCTCCCGATTACTGGATTGGTGGCGTCCACCTCACTGCAGATAACATATGGTTGTGGGATGAAGTCAGTGGCAAGCTCAGTCGTAAAGTGACCTCGCAGCAACCCAGCTTTTAATACTTATGCAGGGGTGGCCACTTGGCTATTGTCCAGCGCAAACACCTCAATTTTAAAATCCAAATCTAAGCAAAGAGGCTGCTGTGTCAGCGCCTGCTTTTGCGTTTCAGTCAGCTTGTAGGCGAATGGCGTCATAGCCAGTAAGTTATTGATGTCTTGCGCATTCGACAAGGTGATTTGCTGTGCCAGTTGCTGGCTGTGCAGGCGCTTAAAACCTTCAATATGCGACGCTTGCTCCGAGTGTAACTGCGGGGTTTGATAGATTACCTGTTTTAACTGGAATAAATGCCGAGGTCCTGGGCTGACCGTAATGAGGTGCCCGCTTGGCTTAATTACCCTAGCAAGCTCTGATGCAGAGGAAGGGGCATAGATGCGGGTGATAATATCAAAGCTATGGGCAGGAAACGGCAAATCAAAGGCACTGGCGATACAGAATTGAATGGTTTTGGCTCGTTTCGCCGCACTGCGGATCGCCGCTTTAGAAATATCGAGTCCATGCCAGTCAATCTTTCCACTACTTTGCTCGGCAAAAAACTGGCTGTAATAGCCTTCTCCACAGCCTAAATCTAATCCTTGCCAGGGCTGAGCCGTCGCCTGATCTTGAACACAATAATCTTGAATTAACTGACTGACTTGGCACGCCAGTGGTTGATAGTGACCCGCATTGAGAAAATCACGTCGAGCCTGCATCATAGCTTTGTTATCGCCGGGATCGATCGAGTTCTTTTTTTGTACTGGCAACAGGTTTAAATAACCTTCTTTGGCAAAATCAAAACAGTGATTGTTGCAACAGCGCGCACTGGCCTGCTGTGCTAGCAAAGGGCGTTGGCAGATAGGACATGAAAAAAGCATTATAATAGGCCTAAAAGGCATCATTATAAGGCGTATTCAGTGATGAGTCAGCATGATTCAGGTTTAATAGGGTGATTAAAGTGCTGACTGAAAAGTGAATAGTGCTATGATAACGTAAGCTTTTATCGAAGTACTTAAGGCAGTGATGTGGCAACCATTTGGTATTTAGAATCAAACAGTCCCGCGCAATTAAAGCCGAAACCGGCGCCGGATAATTTACCCTTACAGTTGCTGGAAGTGGAGCAAAACGAGTATCAATACAATCGATTTTTATACCAACTGGTCGGCACCGCTTGGTCATGGACGGATAAGTCGAGTTGGAGTGATAAGCAGTGGCAAGACTATGTTAACTCACCCCAGTTAAGGACCTGGGTACTTTATTATGCCGGGGCGCCGGCTGGGTATTTTGAGTTACATAAAGAGAATGAACAGGTTGAGATTCGTTATTTTGGGTTAAGTGAGCAGTTTCTCGGACAATCCCTCGGGGGGTATTTGCTTACCCAAGCCATTCAACAAGCTTGGCAATGGCAAGCAAAACGGGTGTGGGTTCACACCTGTGATACGGACCACCCTAGCGCCTTGGCGAATTATCAAGGGCGGGGTCTTTGTATCTATAAAACGGAAACGGATTAAAGTGGCAAATGCCTGTGGGGTGGTTTGAATCCCTGCCAACTCAACAAAGATAAAAAGATAAGGACAGTCAATTGTTGTGTTATAGATATGTGTGCATGGCTTGGGCCGGGTGGCTACTGGCGTTTGCAGCACAAGCTGATGATGGGGTGCCCAAGAGCAGTCATGGCGCTGCGCGTGTGCAAATGGATGAAACGGTGCCAGCTCAGGTAGAGGGCACTAGCTTCATTAGTTTAAATGCGATTGTCAGCTCTAAGCCGTTTCGGGCACGGGTGAATTATATCGGTGATGAGTCATTAGCCATGGAGCTGATGTTTGCATTAAGTGATGGGGTTACGGGTAAGGTGATTTGGTTAGAGCAACGTCGCACTAGCCAATATATGTTCGAAGTGTCTTCCGCCAAGGTGGATTACGATGCGCAACGTTATCAGTTGCAAGCATATCAGGTTATTCGGCCCATTTTATTGGCGGAATTGACGCCAAAAATCGCGCCACAACCTAGTCAGGCTCAACGCGCCTCTGGTACTTTGAGCAGCGCCGATAGTCAGGTTGATGACGGCCAATGTAGTATTGCGCGAACTAAGGGGGAAACCTTTTGGCAATTAGCAAAGCAGTATGCCAAGGTCAATCAGCTGAAGATTTACGACAGCGTAGTGAGCTTGTTTTATAGTAATCTAAGTGCATTTGCTGGCGCTAATATAGAGAAGTTAAGCGCCGCGCGCTTGCGTTGCCCTTCGGTCCAGCAAGTTCAATGGTGGCAGCAACGCGGTGATAGCCATAAAGTTTATCGCCAGTTGTTACAAGGTGCCAGCCACAGTGAGGTGATAGATCTTGATGAGATGCCCAAATAGTGAGCTAACACGATGATGATCCGTTTGCGTTTTAAATAGGAAAGCCATGCCCGTTTCTTTTTCACAACAAGACAGTCATATTAAAGCTGAGCTGGCAAACATTGACAGCCTTTTATCTCATTCGCCACAAGCCGCGTTGCCGCGCGTGTTACAGCTGGTTGAGGCTGTTAGGCAAACCCAAAACGATCAAGGCTATGTCACGGCACTGCTAAAAATGGCAGAGGTTTACTGGCATACCATGGATTACCAAGCGGGGCTAAGAGTGTGTCGGCGGGTTGAATCGATTTTGACGCCTGAGCTTGAATATCAATTTTCGACCCAATTATTTCATCGCATAGCCACCTTGAATTGGGGGCTAGCCCGTTATCGCTCAGCTCAGCATTACTGGAACCAAGCTCTTGAAAAATCAATCTTACACAATGAGTTTGAGCTGCAGCTTGAGGCCTTGATCGGGTTGGGGAACGTTTGGCGGATCACAGCCAATTTAACCCATTCTGAAGCTGCCCTGAAATTTGCCTTAGATACAGCACTGCTAAGAAATTATGAATGGATTGCGGGTAAGGCATCTATCTTATTAGCGTGGACATTATTTTTGCAGAAAAAATATGTCGACATGCTGCCCTTGTTAGCACGTTGTAATGAATTACTCAAAGATTGTCCCGATCAAACTTGGCATGCGGAAATTCATGACTTTCGCGGGTTAGCTTTACTTTACTCAGGCAGTGTCAGTGAAGCCGAGTTAGAAATTAAACAAGCATTAACCATTGCCACTGAGCATAATTTGGCTTGGATGTCGGCCCATGCCTCGGTATCGAGTGCGCGGGTAGCCAAGAAACAAGGCGCGTTAAGCCAAGCCAATGACTTTTTGCAGCGGGCGGAAGAACTGGCCAAGGAGTTTGACCAAGGTGAGTTGTTGTCTCAGATCTGTTTAGAACGCTCTGAAATTTGTCAGCGTTTAGGTCAAGGGGGACAAGCCCTACGTCACTACCGAGATTTTCGACGTTATGAATTAAACCTGATTAAAGAGCAGTCGATCTCAAAAGGAAATGATGAATACTTATCGTCTCGTGGCCAGTTGGATTTACGCTCAAAACAATTAATCAAGCGCATTAACGTTTCCGATCAAGTGAATCAAATACAGCATTTACCCTATATGCGACACAAGGGGGCGTGGTTGTTCAGTTGCCGGTTACGCGTGGAGGAACTCAACAGTGTGGTCGTTAAAATTCGTTTCACTAGCGCTGTGCATGCTGAACTGGCGGTGGCCTTGTTACACAGTATGCTACAGGGTGACGACCGCGCTGCAGTTTGGGATGTAAATACCTTAGTATTTAAGCTCACCGTGTCTGAACTTGAAACTGAGCGCTTACTGGAGAATATTAAACGCTTGCTCGATCATTACCCTTGGTGGCGTAGCCAGCTAAGTAAAGCGGATTTTAAGATTGAAATAAGCACGATTGCAGATTTTTTGCAGCAAGTACCTGAGCTGGGGAAACAAACTAACAATGACGCCAACTAACTTACTTAATCTGGCCAGTCAGGCATTAGCAGAAGGTGATGAAAAGCGGGCCATCGCCAATTGCGAGCAATATATTGACGAAACCCATGACCAACCAGAGCAATGCGCTCTGGGGTTACGTATTTTGGCTGATATCTATTTAGGCTTAGGTAAAATTGATACCACGATCCACCTACTGGAAACCGCGCAAGCCAAGCTAACAGAGCAGGCCAGTAGCGTGGAGCTGCTTATTGTGCAAAATACCTTGGCACAACGTTACGCGGATGATATTCGCTTTGAAGATGCCATGAATACTTGGTTGAGCATGTCGGCTGAGGCGGCCAATTTAGGCAATGTTGACCACTTTGCTGAAGGGCTGATTGGCATTGCGTTACTGCTTGAGATTGTCAGCGATCATCAAAGGGCGCTGCAGTTCTATCATCAGGCGCGCCAACATTACGATAATCTCAACTCGAAACAGCTCAAGCTTAGGCTGAACTTGTGTGAAGTGTCATGCTTAATTTCACTGACGCTTTATCAAGATGCTAGGCAGTTGTTAGCCGATTGCGAAACCCAAGCCTTACTTGATAACGGCTTTGCAGATGCGTATCTGGCAGAAATCTACCTTTATCATAGCCAGATTTGCCGCAGTGTTGGCCAGCTAGATATCGCGATGAACTTGCTTGAAAAAGCGAAGGCCTCAAGCGAGCGCTTAAAGCTTAAATGGATCTCCAATAAAATCAGTGTTGAAGTGAGCTTGTGCTTGATTGAGCAAGGCCAGCCTCAGCAAGCGATTAGCTTGTTGATGCAAACATTAGATTCAATCCAAGCTCTGAGTTTGCCACTCTTGAAGTGCGAGATCCACGAGGCATTAAGCCAAGCCTATGATGCTGGCAAAGATTATGAAAAAGCCTTAGAAAGTGAAAAAGCGGCTCACGTGATTGCGGTTGAGCTATTGAGTCGCGTGCCGGTAAGTGAATTAGGGCAACATTGTTTACGTCGTTTCAAGCGTTGGGAGCCAAGGCTTGATATGGAAAAAACACGGTTAGAAAACGCCGCACTTAAAGACCAAGCGATCAGTCAGCAAGAAGTCGTAAGTAAACTAGAGCGTGATGCGTATCGTGATCCTTTGACTCGCCTTTACAATCGCCGTTGGCTTGATAAGTCATTTGCTCAGCGCGATGACAGCTACGCCATTATTCTTATCGATGCCGACCACTTTAAAATGGTGAATGACAACTACAGCCATCAAGTGGGTGATCAAGTACTGCAAGAGTTGGCCTTCATCCTACAGCAAAGCATTCGCAGTGGTGATTATGTAGCCCGTTATGGCGGTGAGGAGTTTGTGATTATATTGGCCGAAACCGAACTGGATAAAGTGGTTAATACCGCAGAGCGGATCAGACAAATGGTGTCATCGCATCAATGGCAAGACATTACCCCAGGTCGCAATATCACCATCAGTTTGGGGGTGGCGATTAGGCAAGCGGATGCCGATGCCAAGTTAATTTTTGAGTTAGCCGATAAAGCCTTGTATCAGTCGAAAAACGATGGGCGAAACCGGGTTACCTTGGCTTAGGTAGAAGGACGGTCATCACTGGCTAAACCACTTAGCTCATTGACTTATTGATGCTGAGGAAAAAAAGATGGGACCTAGAAGGTTTGGTCCCATATGACAAAAGGATGCAAAGGGTTGAGTGAGTAAGCGAACACATCCGCTTGCTCAGGTGCATTTATAATCGGACTAACACTTCGGAACAATTCGCGATTTACAGTTGTAATTATCGTTAATTCCGAGTTTTTTGTGAATGTATATTAAAAACATATATATAGCCTGAAAGACTATTTATTTGGCTTTTGATGTTTGGGTAAATAATGTGAAATAGGTAAGGTTGCAAATGTGGTTTAGCCAATCATTCTTCCTGAACTATGTCATTTGTCCGCCTTGGCCGATGCTTTGATTACGTAATCAACTTCAAATTATGGATTGAGACTTACTAGATACCGCTATATTCTCCATGGAAATTCTTATAAACTGAGCGCTTTTGTTACTCTATAACACCTGTTACTCTATAACCTTAACCTGAGTATGCTTTCAATGTTGTCCCGACTGCCTCGTTTTCATATTTTGGCTATTATCGCCATTGCTGTTATTTCCCTTGTTCTGTTATTCATGTTTCCGAGCCATGAAACTTTAACGCAAAAGCCGGTCACGCGTAGCTTGACCCTTGATATTGATAAAATCATGGAGCAGCAAGCGCAGCAAGCCATGCCGGATCCCAACGAAGTGTTACGTGCTCATGCCGACTTTCCTGATATGTCAGGGGCATCGGAGCACTTTATCACCCTGCAAAAGGGCGATACGGTAGGTAAGTATTTAAGTGGGCTTAACGTTTACAGCGCCTTACCAGAGTTACTGGTGGCGGACGAAAAAGACCTGCGCTTAGGTAACGTTTTACCGGGGCAAACTTTAAACATTACCTTAGATGCCAAGGGCAAATTGTCTAAGCTGGTATTAGGGATAGATATTGCGAATAAACTGACCTTTACCTTAACGGAAGATGGCTATGACGCCGAGCTATTCACCGACCCTGGCGAATGGCAGGAGAAAGTGGTTGCGGGTGCCATTCATGGCTCGTTTAACGTCAGTGCTAACAGCAACGAACTCAGTATGGGGAGTATCGCCCATATCAGAAAGCTGCTAGAAAAAAGGATGAATTTTAAAAAGCTACGCGCGGGTGATAAATACTATGTGTTAGTTAACCAGCAAAGCATCAAGGGCGAATATTACCAAGAAGAAGTCTTGGGTGTGGTGATCAAGAGCCGTGGCACCACCTACAGCGCGTTCTTACATGATGATGGTAACTATTATGACCAAGAAGGCAGTGGTTTAAGTAAGGCATATCGTAAAAGCCCTCTCAATGGCAAATACCGCCTTAGCTCGCACTTTAATTTAAAACGACGTCATCCTGTCACCGGTAAAATTCGTCCTCATTATGGTACTGACTGGGCCACACCAATAGGCACCCCGGTTTATTCCATTGGTGATGGTGTGGTTGAACGGGTAGAGAACCACCCACTGGCAGGGCGTTATCTGGTATTGAAACACGGCCGTCGCTATGTCACACGTTACCTGCATTTAAGTAAAATACTCGTGCGTAAGGGCGAGCGTGTGTCGATGGGGCAAATGGTGGCCAAAACCGGGAATACGGGTCGCTCTACTGGGCCTCACTTACATTTTGAATTTCACATTGACGGTCGCCGCGTTAATCCGCTCAAGGTGAAGCTACCTTTTGCGACCGAAATGTCGAAACAGCGATTGGCGATTTACAAAGCCAGAGTGGCTGAAATGAAAGCAAAAATGGGCGTGTCATCCTAACTCTTTTGCCAACCTACCTAGTAAGTCAGTATCTTCTCTTAATGGGGATATTGGCTTAACCAGCTACATAACTCATCCATCGGCATCGGTTTGGCAAATAAATACCCTTGTAGGCGTTGGCAACCCAGTTGTTTAACAAAATCGAGATCGGCTTGATCTTCAACGCCCTCTGCAACCGTGGTGATATCGAGTTTTTGCGCCAGATTGAGGCTCGATTCCAAGATGGCACCACTGACATGATTATGGGTTGCACCATGAACAAAGGACTGATCGACTTTAAGCTCATTAAAGGGAATGCGTTTAAGTTGCTCCATAGTAGAAAAGCCGGTGCCAAAATCATCAATGGACAAGCCAAGCCCCTTCAACCTTAATCGGGTCAATATATCTAGGCTGGTGGCTAAATCTTGGCTTAATAAAGATTCGGTGACCTCAACCGTCAGGTATTTGGGCAGGATTTTATGGCTAGTTAGGGCTTGTTGTAATCGCTCTGGTACATCCAACCAAGCTAAACACTGGGCCGAAAAGTTGACGGATAGCTGTATTCTCCAGCCCTGCTGGTGCAAGGTGGCTAAATCGGCGATGGCTTGTTGGTAAATTAGCTCGGTCAGCTCGTTAATTAACGCCAGCTTTTCAGCCAAAGGAATAAACCAATTTGGCGGGATGAGGCCGCGTTCGGGGTGATGCCAGCGAGCGAGGGCTTCAATGCCAACCACGTTTAAACTGTGGGCGCATACCTGAGGTTGGTAAAAGGGAACTATGTGTTTTGCTTTAATC
The DNA here is from genome assembly GCF_021295345.1 of Motilimonas eburnea. GTDB lineage: Bacteria > Pseudomonadota > Gammaproteobacteria > Enterobacterales > CBDFNC01 > Motilimonas > Motilimonas eburnea. The sequence continues at coordinate 3,959 of NZ_JAIMJB010000005.1, read as the reverse complement.
GCCTGCCTGAGTTCGTTCGCCAAGTCCGAACTGAGTACATCACGGGATCTGACGTTGTTAACCAATTCAGGGCTGGATAGCATTTCAAGTAAGAGCGGTGCATTGATGGGCTTTTGCAATGCGCCAAGCACATTAACAGAGCGTTCTTTGGCAATGCTTTCGGCGGTGGCCAAAATGCGCTCATCTTCGCCGCTGATCAACACCAAGGCAACAGGGTGGGATAACTCACTGACATAGCGAATCAACTCAATTCCATCAATATCCGGCATATTCAGATCCGTGATCAAGATATCGACGGGCTCTAATCGCGAGCTCAAGTATTTCAAGGCGTGGCTAGAAATGTCAGTGCAAATCAGCTTACTGACCCCTGCTTTTAATAAGGTTCGCTCTAGGGTTTTTAAAATAAAGGGGTCATCGTCAACCACCAGAATGCGCATATCTTGTAATTTTCTCTCGGCCATAACTGCTCTTCTTAAATTAACTGCCTTGATGTTGCCCCAAATAAAATAACTATAGCTATATTTAATTTAAGTTGCCGAAATCATAATCAAAAATTAACAGGAACCGATATGCAAGAGAGAAAAAGGGGTATTTTCTCAATTAACACCATCGGCGGTAAGGTGGCATTGGCCATGTGCGCCATCAGTTTTTTGGTGATTATTCAAGCCAGTTCCAGCTACTTCCTAAATACTCGGGTGCAAGCCGATACCACCATAGTGAGTCGTTCAGACATCCCCGAAGCCCTGTCATCCATTAATATGTTGGATGAATTAGGGGATATGAACTCTAATATTTTGGAGTACACCTTAGGGGAGTCTGATGAAAAAGAAGATTTCGATATCAATATGATTTCCTTCAGGGAGTATTTGATCCAGTTACGCGAAGCCAATGAGGCTGAAATAGCTCAAGGGGGGCAAGTTAACCCTCGTCTAGAGGAAATTGAGAACTTATTTTCAGAATATCAGACCCGAGCACGAGCCGAAGTGCTGAATATTTATGATCCCGAGATAGAGTTTTGGGCCAATCAGCGCTTAGAAGGGTTGATTGAAGTGACCGGTGCTGAGCTTGAAACATTATTAGATGATCTGAAAAACAGTGAGCTTGAAGATGCGGGAAGTAGCAGTGAAGGCGTAGAACAAAACTTCTTAGAGGTGTTACAGGATGATTTGCCGGGGGTGCAGTATTACCTTGAGATTCGAGATGCTGCCGGCGACATGGTCAGTAGTTTAAATGATTACGTTGATGGTGACTTTAACGCCAAGAAAACCTTTATCAAAAGCAGTCAGAACTTCGAGTATTATTTCAATAAACTCAAGCCGCTAGAGCAAAAAAATGAAGAGGTTGAAGCCTTGTCTAAAGTGAATGCGCTCTATACCGTGCTACGAGATGGTGGCTTAGAAATTTTTGCTCGGTACGATTCAGCTCAGAAGAAACGCGCTATCATTGCCATTGACGTGTTGGAGCACCAAGTATTCTCTCGATTAGAAACCATATTGGATAACTTAGCGCTTGAAGCCGATAAAAATGCGCGAGATTCCTTAGAGGGGTTACGTTCACTTACTGCTTCAAATCAGTACTTTCTGACCATTTCTTTATTGCTTGTTTTATTGTGCTGTATTGCCATCATTTATTTTTCTTATCGCACCATTAGTTTACCCATTGCCAGTTTAAATCACACCATGCGGGAGCTGGCGCGAGGCAATACCGATATCGCCATCACCTATCAAGATAGGGCTGATGAAGTGGGTGACATGGCAAAATCCCTTGAGGTGTTTAAACAAAACATCATTGAACGCGATCGCGTTGAGCAAGAGTTAGTCACCGCGCGTGATAATGCCGAAGCGGCTTCTCAAGCCAAGGCTAACTTCTTAGCGACCATGAGCCATGAGATACGCACGCCGATGAACGGTATTATCGGCATGATAGACTTGCTGATGACCACGAAAATGACGCGAGAGCAGCAAGACATGGGTACCACCATTCGTGACTCTTCTTTTTCGCTGCTGAACATCATCAATGATATTTTGGATTTCTCTAAGGTTGAGGCGGGTAAATTAGAGTTAGAAGAAATCGATTTTTCATTGATAGATGTACTTGAAGGGGTGGTGGATACCTTAGTGCCGGGAGCGGAAGCGAAACAAGTGAAAGTGCAGCTTTACACCGACCCCCATATTCCCAACGCCTTAATTGGCGACCCTGTGCGGATCAGGCAAGTGTTATTTAACTTATTGGGCAATGCGGTGAAATTTTCCAGTGGTTTGGATCGAAAAGGTTTAGTCACCATCAGTGCCAAAATGCAACCTAGCCATGAAGCGCGCAGCATTAAGTTAGATATCGCCATTAAAGACAATGGCATTGGCATTAAAGAGCACGATATTGATGATTTATTCCAGCCTTTTACCCAAGCAGAATCGTCTACCACACGGCGCTTTGGGGGCACAGGTTTGGGCTTGGCTATTTGTCATAACCTAGTACGATTAATGGGCGGCGATATCCGTGTAGAAAGTGAAGTGGGCGTCGGCTCAACCTTCCATTTGCAACTGAATTTTGCCGTCTCTCATACTAGCAGCGAAAAAGCGTTAGACCTCAGTGATGTTTGCGCATTTTCTTTTATCAAAGATAACTGGATGTCACGTTATGTGCCTGAGTATTTAGCGGCGGTTAATGCCCAGTTGATTGATTGCACCTATCAAGATATTGCCGGTCATTTACACAGTGAGAAAAGCCAGTTCTTTATTGTGGTCACCGATAACTATGACGACTGTAGCAGCAAAATAGAACGCTATGTTCCGGCATCAGTTGCATTACGGCTGCGTTATTTGGTGTTGTCATCCGCCTCGCGCGGTGAGGGCATCGTGGCTGAGCAAGCCTTTTCCATCGGTGCTAGACCCCTTAAACGCAGCACCTTGTATCATGGTGTTAATGTGGCAATAGGTCGTGAAAGCCCAATCGATGCGTTTCAAGATACCAGCTTTGAGGTTCAGCAGGTGGAGCTGTCCGTTGAGGAAGCACAAGCTGCTGGGCAATTGATCTTGGTTGCAGAGGACAACCAAACCAACCAAGAGGTGATCCGCAAACAACTGCGCAAAATAGGTTTTACTTGCGTCGTGGCTGAAGACGGTATTGAAGCTGAAAAACTTTACGAACAGTATCAAGTGGCTTTGGTGTTAACAGATTGCCATATGCCTAACCGAGACGGCTACGAGCTGGCTCGCATACTCAAGATTAAGCAGCGTCAACGGCATCAGAGTGTGCCTATTATTGCCATTACCGCCAACGCCTTACTGGGTGAGGCAGAAAAATGCCTCGCTGCCGGAATGGATGACTATTTATCTAAACCGGTGGAGTTAAGTAAACTCCAAGCCATGGTGTATAAATGGTTGAAAATTAAAAGTATTGATCAGGTTGCTACCACAGCGTTAGCCAGCAAAGCCCCACAGGCTGACGCAATGCAAGCTGGATCACAATTAAATAGCAGTGTGATCAGTGATATTTTTGCTGATGATATGGAAGACTATTATGATTCGCTCGAGGATTTTCAGCAGCTTAGCTTACCCCAATTAAAGGTAATGGCGCGCATGCAAGAGCAAGATTTTGATTTGCCTACTATGCAGGATCTGGCTCATAAGCTGAAGTCCTCTTGCCTGACGATGGGAGCGACAGCGGTAGGCGAGCTATGCCAAGCCATAGAGCAAGCCTGCAAAGAAGGCGATAAGGCCAAAGCGCAACAAGGCCTAACCGAATTAGCGCCTTTGCTAACCCAGCTGGAGCAGGAAATCTCCCAAGTGTTACAGCGATGATTGCGGGTAACAGTATTGTGGGAGCTGCTGTTTGTAGATACTCTGTCCAAGTTCAAGCATTTTTACTCTCAAAATTGAATAATTTTGCGGAGTCAAATGCTTGACCTTCTTTATAAACTGCCCACAATCCCGTTAAATACTTACGCATTACAGCAACAT
>NZ_JAIMJB010000059.1 GCF_021295345.1 Motilimonas eburnea | reverse complement strand
TAAAGCCTGCTGACGGCCAATCAGGCCGATATTTACACGTACGGAACAAGGACTCAGCGAACGGATTATCGTTGCTTACCCTTGGCCTGTTATACGACGTCGTCACGCCAAGCTCATAGGCTTTTACACGCATGGTTTGTGACTTCATGGGAGCTCCGTTATCTGAGTGCAGTACTACGCCACTGTGTAAACATTTTTCCCGTAACAGTGTTTGTTCTAACAGCTGCGCCGCATGCTCACCAGACTCCTGTTCATGCACTTCGTCACCGACTATTTTCCGACTAAACAGGTCTTCAAGCATGTACAGGTAGTAAAATTGTCCGCGTACTGTGCTGGGTAAATAGGTGATGTCCCAGCAAAACACCTGACCCGGCCCTGTTGCTGTATAAGTCGTGGGTTGTGCTGACACCTTTCGCGTCATACTTCGTCCGCGGTGATGTAGCTGTCCATTGGCCTTTAATACCCGATAAAACGTTGACTCGGAGCCATAATACTCGCCGTCATCAAGCAGGCTTGGTACGATTTGCGATGGCGGTAAACTGGCGAATTTGTCCAAGTTACACACCTCGATAATTTTGGCCTGCTCTGCCTCCGTGAGTTTGTTCGCTGGCGTTGGACGAACCGCATCCGGCCGCTTATCAGTGGTTATCGCGCCATTGCGATACCAGCGCCGATAGGTGCGTAAAGTGATCCCCACTTCACGGCAGGCAACATTAAGCCGAGCACCAGAGCGATTCGCCTCTTGTATCCACGACACAAATTTTGTGCGCTGTGGGAGTGACGTTAACCGTCCTCGCTGTCGTTCTCCCAAAGCGCATTTAACTTTTTTCGCAGCACTAAGATCGCCGCGGTTTCAGCTAATGCTTTTTCTTTTTCCCGCAGCTCACGTTTTAACTGTTTTATTTC
>NZ_JAIMJB010000058.1 GCF_021295345.1 Motilimonas eburnea | reverse complement strand
CAGGGCGAGATCTAACATTAATTGTAAGGTCTAATTGTTGGTAATTTATTCACCATGGATCTTTTATGAGCTAATCTTTCATTTTCCAAGAAAATCATATTTTAAGTTGAACTAACTGTATTTTCAGTGATCAGAACATCACAAATCCTTTACTGAAGCAAAGCTGATGACTCTCTTTGAACGCCTGAACCGCATACCAGATCCACGTACAGATATTAATGTTAAACATGACTTGGTAGATGTTGTGTTTCTCGTATTTTCCGCAGTACTCAGCGGCGCAACAGGGTGGAAATCCATTCAAGAGTTCGGTGATAGTCAACTGGACTGGCTAAGGCAATACCGCCAATTTGAAAATGGCATTCCGAAGCGTCATTGTATTGCAAATATAATCAGCATGTTAGATAGCGATGCATTACTTGAAGCCTTGTTTGAATGGCTAAATGTTGAGCGCACTCGCGCAGAGAAAACAGTGTTAGCGATTGATGGCAAAACCCTTCGGGGAACCAAGACGGATGGCAGTAAAAGTTTTCTCCATGTCGTCAATGCTTATGATGTTGAAAGCGGCCTAATGCTTTATCAGCAAGCCGATAAGAGTAAAGGTAAGGAAATTAGCCTGTCTCGTGATGTACTTGATGCCCTGATTTTGAAGAATACGATAGTCACGTTAGATTCATTGCATTGTTTAGCTCCAACAATGGCGCAAATTCTTAAAAAGAAAGGTGATTTCACAATCCAGTTGAAAAGGAATCAAGTAAAGCTTTTCGAGCATGTAACACAGGCTTTTGCTGCAGTATATGACCAACCGAACGGGATGATTGAATGCGTTCACGAAAACCAAGGGCATGGACGAAAAGAATGGCGAAATATCATGCAGATAGAAGCCAACTTACCAGCAGAGCTAAAAGAAAAGTGGCCACATA
>NZ_JAIMJB010000057.1 GCF_021295345.1 Motilimonas eburnea | reverse complement strand
CCAAAGAAACAAGCAGTACTACCATGAATTATCAGCAGTTGACCGAAGGCAGAAGATACCAGATTTCTGCTCTTTTGGAACGGGGAGTTTCGATTTCTGAAATAGCTAAAGCTGTTCAGTGCCATCGCTCTACGGTGTATCGAGAGCTTAAACGAGGATGCAACAATAATCGCTATTGTCCAAGTGAGGCTCACGCGTTATCTATCAAAAAGCGTACTTGCGCTCGTAAATACCGTATACCACAAGAACGCGTTGATTTTATCCGTCTTCTTTTAGAAGCAGATTGGAGTCCAGAGCAGATTGCCAATGTATTAACGAATGTAGGCGCAGCCGTTAGTCATGAGTGGATTTACCGTTTTGTCGCTCAGGACAAGCGCTTGGGCGGTAAGTTATATCGTCACTTGAGGCAAGGCCACAAGCGGTATCGTCGTGGTAAAAAAGAGAAAGCGCCAGCAATAAAGAATGCGGTTTCGATTGATGACAGGCCGAGTATCGTTGACAGTAAAGAGCGGTTTGGTGACTGGGAAATCGACACGGTGCTAGGTAAGCATGGCACCGGGGCTATGGTGACGATTTTAGAGCGTAAAACCCGATTTTACTTGGTAAAGAAAGTGCCATCTAAGTCAGCAAATGATGTAACCAAAGCAACCATTGAGCTACTCATGCCTTATAAAAAACATGTCCATACTATCACTGCAGATAACGGGCGAGAGTTTGCAGATCATGAAGCCATCGCAAAAGCGTTAGAAGCTGATGTGTACTTTGCTCACCCTTATAGTTCTTGGGAGCGTGGCGCTAACGAGAATGCGAACGGGCTTTTAAGGCAGTATGTGAAGAAAGGAACCGACTTAACAACGGTGACGGACATCGATATCGAGTTCGCTTTATCGCGGATAAATTATCGGCCAAGAAAGTGTTTAGGCTTCAAGCAGCCAGCCCTTGTATTTAAAGCAATGGCATTAGCTGCTTGATATTGGAGAGT
>NZ_JAIMJB010000056.1 GCF_021295345.1 Motilimonas eburnea | reverse complement strand
CGATAAAGCAGGATATTAGCGAAAAAGATAGCTTAGCAGCCAAGCGTAGAAAGTCAGGTTGGTCCGGCGAATATCGTTCAAAGATTATATTTGGTTAAAAGTTGAACAAAGTGGAATCCCGCCCTGTCGCTCGATAGAAAAACAGCAGTTCCCTAAGCAGGTGTCGCTTGGTGATAGAGCTGTGGCCTGGGTTGAGAGTGAGGTTCAAGCTTGGGTGATTGATAGGGTAGTCAGCCGGTAGCCCAGCAAAAGTTGGAGAGCAAAAAGGCTCTCCAACTTTGATCATTCATAATTTAGAAGGACCACCCAAGAATTCAAATTCTTGGTCAATAAGCTCTTTTATAGTGGTGTTTATTTTTTGGTCTTTACTTTTTGCAAGCCAGTTCAGTCGTTTGGTAGTGCGTTCTGACATTGAAATACCTCTAGACTTAATACCATTGTTTTTACTTTGAAACTCTCTTTGGTTCCAAGCTGGTCTTAATTTCAAAAAAAGCAATTGTGTTTCTGTAGGATGGAACAAAAACTGATAGTCAAAGTAAGATTGAATTGCTAGATATTTCTCGGAATCAGACAAAGGTTGCCAAGGAAGAACAAATCGCTCATTTTGTTTTTTAACATAGTTAACTAGCCAATCTGTTTTTTTACTATTACAATTGCCGAGCCATTTCTGGAATTTAATGTTTTCTGGGTTGTTATATGTATTTTTCCATGCTTGAGAAAGTAATTCAATTATATATTCTTGTCCATTAATATTAATTTCACTTTGAGCGATGCTCTCTATTATTGACCTAAATCGCTCTATATGACTGTCATATTTAAATTGCCTTTCTCGAATGTTTTTAACTCTGGTTTTTTCATTGCTTCTGATGAATGCATTTAAGTCTCAGGGCGAGATCTAACATTATTAGTAAGGTCTAATTGCTGATAATTTATGCACTATGGGCGTTTTATGAGCTTATTTTTCCTTTTCCTAGAAAATCATATATTAAATTGAACTAACTGTATTTTC
>NZ_JAIMJB010000055.1 GCF_021295345.1 Motilimonas eburnea | reverse complement strand
CAGGGCAACCGCATGAGTGCTCATATTTCAACCAACTGACTCAATCCCGCACTCAACACTGCTTCTAAGAAGCTTGTTTTCATCCAAGCTCGCTTTTGTTTTGCGGGAATACTGCCCTTTGACGGCTCGGCTCTGAGCATATTCAGTGAGAGCTGGCGTAACATTGCCCAGTTCTCGGCTGCGTGGTTTTGGTAAATTTGGCATTTATCTTCGCTCATGCTGACATCCAATACCCAATGCAGACTGTTCTCTATGCCCCAATGAGCTCGAACGGCATGCGCTAGTGAAGCTTCATCAAGCGTGGCTGAGCTGATGTAATAGCGGTATGTCAGCTCAATTTCTTTTCCTTTTACCTGCCTGAAGTTCATGCATAACCCTAATGTTTTCAGTTGTGGCCAATCAGGGAAATCATCAGCGATAGTGCCAGCTTCTTTCACATAGTGAACGCGACCTTCCACTCTACCTTTATTGGTTTCAATCACAAGGCCATCCAGTGGCTGAGCTCTTTCACTGGCAAATGCAGCTGCAACCGCTGCATGTAAACTTCCTTGATTCGATTTGAGAGCAAGCAAGTACTCGCCTTGACTGTCTACAATTTGCTGAGCAATCGCTGTCTGACAACCCATCGCGTCAATAGAAACGAGCGCACCTTCTACATCTAGTAACCGAATAAGCTCTGGAATAGCTTTGATTTCATTAGATTTCTGCTCAGTTTTTATTTGCCCAAGTACGAGCTTGTTGGCACAAGCAAATGCATTCACCATATGAATGGTTGAACATCTATCTTCACGATTATAGGAGCCTCGCAGCGTCTTACCATCGATAGCAATTACGTCACCGTTAGATAGCTCATGAACGGCTTTCATCCAGTTAATAAAACATAGGCGAAATTGTTCAGGGTCGATTCTCGAAATAATACGGGCGATAGTGTCGTCTACCGGCACTCCATCAACGAGAAAGCCATGCTCTTTAAACCAATCGTGGTGGCCTTCAGCATAGTCGTGGATTTCAGACCATCCTTCGGCACCAGCGATTACTCCACATA
>NZ_JAIMJB010000054.1 GCF_021295345.1 Motilimonas eburnea | reverse complement strand
CCTACACACTTGAACCAGGACAACCAACGCCTGGCCCACCTAGCCTTCTCCGTCCCCCCATCGCAATAACACCAAGTACGGGAATATTAACCCGTTTCCCATCGACTACGCCTTTCGGCCTCGCCTTAGGGGTCGACTCACCCTGCCCCGATTAACGTTGGACAGGAACCCTTGGTCTTCCGGCGTGCGGGTTTTTCACCCGCATTATCGTTACTCATGTCAGCATTCGCACTTCTGATACCTCCAGGATGCCTTACAGCTTTCCCTTCAACGGCTTACAGAACGCTCCTCTACCATGCAAGCAAGCTTGCATCCGTAGCTTCGGTGGTATGTTTAGCCCCGTTACATCTTCCGCGCAGACCGACTCGACCAGTGAGCTATTACGCTTTCTTTAAAAGATGGCTGCTTCTAAGCCAACTTCCTGGCTGTCTGAGCCTTTCCACATCGTTTCCCACTTAACATACACTTTGGGACCTTAGCTGACGGTCTGGGTTGTTTCCCTTTCCACGACGGACGTTAGCACCCGCCGTGTGTCTCCCGTGATTGCACTCATTGGTATTCGGAGTTTGCATCGGGTTGGTAAGTCGGGATGACCCCCTAGCCGAAACAGTGCTCTACCCCCAATGGTGAGACACGAGGCGCTACCTAAATAGCTTTCGAGGAGAACCAGCTATCTCCCGGTTTGATTGGCCTTTCACCCCCAGCCACAAGTCATCCGCTAATTTTTCAACATTAGTCGGTTCGGTCCTCCAGTACCTGTTACGGCACCTTCAACCTGCCCATGGCTAGATCACCGGGTTTCGGGTCTAATCCTAGCAACTAAAGCGCCCAGTTAAGACTCGGTTTCCCTACGGCTCCCCTATACGGTTAACCTTGCTACTAAAATTAAGTCGCTGACCCATTATACAAAAGGTACGCAGTCACCGAACAAGTCGGCTCCCACTGCTTGTACGTACACGGTTTCAGGTTCTATTTCACTCCCCTCACAGGGGTTCTTTTCGCCTTTCCCTCACGGTACTGGTTCACTATCGGTCAGTCAGGAGTATTTAGCCTTGGAGGATGGTCCCCCCAT
>NZ_JAIMJB010000053.1 GCF_021295345.1 Motilimonas eburnea | reverse complement strand
CTTGTACGTACACGGTTTCAGGTTCTATTTCACTCCCCTCACAGGGGTTCTTTTCGCCTTTCCCTCACGGTACTGGTTCACTATCGGTCAGTCAGGAGTATTTAGCCTTGGAGGATGGTCCCCCCATATTCAAACAGCATTTCACGTGTGCCGTCCTACTCGATTTCACATTAAAGGCATTGTCGTGTACGGGACTATCACCCTGTATCGTGGCACTTTCCAGAGCCTTCCACTAACACCTATAAAGCTTAAGGGCTAATCCGGGGTCGCTCGCCGCTACTGCCGGAATCTCAATTGATTTCTTTTCCTCGGGGTACTTAGATGTTTCAGTTCTCCCGGTTCGCCTCACATGCCTATGTATTCAACATGTGATACCTGTAAACAGGTGGGTTTCCCCATTCGGACATCGTGGGATTAACGCTTGTTGTCAACTCCCCCACGCTTTTCGCAGACTTCCACGTCCTTCATCGCCTCTGACTGCCAAGGCATCCACCGTGCACGCTTATTCACTTAACCATACAACACCTAAACAGTGTTCTATGTTTTGCCTAGATATTACACAAGACACTTGCGAACAAGTTTAAGTAATCCTACTGGATTACCTGTGCCAAGTTTTTACACTTAGCTGAATCTTTCGATTCGTTTGTTTGCTTGAATTATCACTTGCGTGATAACTCGGTATTGAATATCTCATCAAGATATTCAATGAACTTTATCAGCTTTCCAAATTGTTAAAGAGCAATGGTTTATGTAAACCACATTTAAATATTCTCAGCTTTTGCAAAAACACTTAAATCTGGTATCCCGTAGGGGATTTGAACCCCTGTTACCGCCGTGAAAGGGCGGTGTCCTAGGCCTCTAGACGAACGGGACACGTAAACTCGATTTGTGAAGCACAGCTTCACAACAGTTTACGAAAAGGCGAGCTTTGCGAGCGACCTCTTCATAAACACATCTTTAATCATCAATCATACAATCTGTGTGAACACTCATTGACTCTCGTCAACAAGACAACGTCGCTTTTGGTAAGGAGGTGATCCAGCCCCAGGTTCCCCTAGGGCTACCTTGTTACGACTTCACCCCAGTCATG
>NZ_JAIMJB010000052.1 GCF_021295345.1 Motilimonas eburnea | reverse complement strand
ATAACAAGAGACTATGGCGTCAATAGTTATTTTTAAACTTTTGGCGCTTCCCACATAACACCGTCTCTGAGCATCGAATTGAGCGTGACAACCATCTTCCTGATACAAGCGATGATGGCTACTTTCTTAGGCTTTCCGGCCGCAACGAGTCGTTGATATGTTGCTTTAAAAACAGGGTTTGATTGAATGGCAGACATCATTGCCATGTATAAAACGGTTCGGACTTGATGTCGTCCACCTTGGATTTTTCGTTGCCCTTTATAGCGGCCACTTTCTTTGTTCATTGGTGCGACCCCGACTAATGAACTGGCTTCTTTGTTGCTGATATAGCCTAGCTCTGGCAGGTTGCTGATAATAGAAGCTGCGGCAATTTTACCAATGCCTTTCATGCTTTGTAGGATGATGTTTTTGGCCTGATATTCTGGGCAAGACTCAATGAGTTTTACTATGTTAGCCTCTATCTTTGCGATTTGATTTTTGAATACTGTTAGGACAGGTTTGATGGTCACAGCGAGCGCTTTGGGGAGAATTTGAAGACGGTTTTTCTCCATGGTTTGCATCACCAATAGTTGATTTCTTCTTGCGACTAAGTCGCTCATAGACTGCATAACAGCTGGCTTCAAGGTTGATAGAGTGGGTTGAATGGCCTCACCATAATGGGCAATGAGTTGAGCGTCTAGTTTGTCCGTTTTTGCTTTTTGGCCAATGGCGCCAGCAAAGCGTTTAATGTGAATGGGGTTGGCGATAACAAACGGTAAATGGGCTTCGGCGCAAGCCACAATAAAAGGCATTTCAAGGCGACCAGTGGCTTCAATAACGATGCGATTTGGCTGGTGTTTTTTAATGGCTTTGACCGCCTCTTTAATGCCTTTTTCATCATTGGCAACGGTGAAATAGATATCAAGGGGGCGAATATAAATATCGAGTTGAAACTTGCCAGTATCGACGCCGACGGTAATATTTTGATTAGTTTTAGAATTCATAATAAGCTAACTCTTGCTTGCAAATGCGGGTTCGAGACCCAGTAGACTATTCGAGTGTTTTGCTTGGAGTCCTTTGTCGCGTTCGTTCTTGTTATCGGTCTCTCAATAGAGGAGCCATCATTTAATCGAACTACGACAAGGAAAGCGTTAGTTGCAGCTAACGCCTGGGTCTCACATTACCCGAAACTGGGTGTAAAGGGTCAATTAGGTGGGTTAATTATCCATACAAG
>NZ_JAIMJB010000051.1 GCF_021295345.1 Motilimonas eburnea | reverse complement strand
TGTAGATACTCTGTCCAAGTTCAAGCATTTTTACTCTCAAAATTGAATAATTTTGCGGAGTCAAATGCTTGACCTTCTTTATAAACTGCCCACAATCCCGTTAAATACTTACGCATTACAGCAACATTCGCCTGAAGCTTGGTTTTGCCTCTTGAGGTTAGATTCTCTCTGAACAGCTTTGCGTTTGCATCGTGCTGAACCGCTGACATCGCGGGCATATACAGTGCTGAGCGTAAATAGGCATTACCGGCTTTGCTAATACGTGACGCACCTTTAACACTCGTGCCTGACTGATTTAACTTAATGTCCAGTCCGCTATATCGACTCACTTGCTTCGCTTTCATGTCTGTTGGTAACACGACAAATTCGGCAAGGATAGCAATGGCGCTCGCCTGACCTATGCCTTTTGCGGCAATGAAGCAGGGGTAAATGCCATTCAATGCTTCATCGGCCTCTATCAGGCTCAGTGCGGCTTGCGTCAATCGCTCAATACGTTTTTCATAAACCTCGATGCTGTCTTCCACGTCCTCAATTAAGATGAGCGGGCTCGTTTTTGACTGTAGCGCGTGTAGTCGATTTTTCGCCTTAACTTTATCTTTGGTCAGTCGGTTAATTTGCCGACCAATGTCTTTCAGCGCCATGTACTCTGGCTTAGGTGGGATCCAAACAGGCGGAACCATAATCTCGGCGTATTCTGCGAGCAATGCAGCATCTGCGGCATCAGTCTTGACCTGTGATAGTTTCAATTCTGCAAAGCGTTTAGAACTAAGCGGGTTAATCACAGCGATGCTGAGACCTGCGTTCACCAAGTGCACAGCGAGGTCTAAGTAATAGATCCCAGTGGCTTCCATCACCACCAATTCAACCTTGTTCTTACGCAGCATTTTTTCAACTCTTTCAAAGTCTGAATGCTCCTGCTTGAACGACTGTGCCTTACCAGATTTCCCTTGGCTGCGAATAGATAAATCAAAGGATTTAGCACTGATATCAATACCGGCAACAATTTTCACAAGCAGACTCCAAACTTAAAATGAGATAAACTATGTCCGGTTCCCCAACCTCGCACTTAATGTCGCTCGACCTTGTGATGCGAAGTCTAGTACTAGCTTCATGATACTCTTCGAGCTGAACAATGAGGTGGGGAGCCCCTCTACAGACGAAGTCAGAACGGATTCTGCTTCAAGGAGCGGGCGGCTTCCCCGGAACTGGTTCAATAGTAAATATGTTTGGTTACAACATACAAGGAGC
>NZ_JAIMJB010000050.1 GCF_021295345.1 Motilimonas eburnea | reverse complement strand
AAAAAACTTTAATTGAAGAGTTTGATCATGGCTCAGATTGAACGCTGGCGGCAGGCTTAACACATGCAAGTCGAGCGGTAACAGAGAGAAGCTTGCTTCTCTGCTGACGAGCGGCGGACGGGTGAGTAATGCTTGGGTATCTGCCTTATGGAGGGGGACAACAGTTGGAAACGACTGCTAATACCGCATAATGTCTACGGACCAAAGTGGGGGACCTTCGGGCCTCACGCCATAAGATGAACCCAAGTGGGATTAGCTAGTTGGTAAGGTAACGGCTTACCAAGGCGACGATCCCTAGCTGGTCTGAGAGGATGACCAGCCACACTGGAACTGAGACACGGTCCAGACTCCTACGGGAGGCAGCAGTGGGGAATATTGCACAATGGGCGCAAGCCTGATGCAGCCATGCCGCGTGTGTGAAGAAGGCCTTCGGGTTGTAAAGCACTTTCAGTCGTGAGGAAAGGTAGCGTGTTAATAGCACGTTGCTGTGACGTTAGCGACAGAAGAAGCACCGGCTAACTCCGTGCCAGCAGCCGCGGTAATACGGAGGGTGCGAGCGTTAATCGGAATTACTGGGCGTAAAGCGCGTGTAGGTGGCTTGTTAAGCCAGATGTGAAAGCCCCGGGCTCAACCTGGGAACTGCATTTGGAACTGGCAGGCTAGAGTTTTGTAGAGGGTGGTAGAATTTCAGGTGTAGCGGTGAAATGCGTAGAGATCTGAAGGAATACCGGTGGCGAAGGCGACCACCTGGCCAATAACTGACACTGAGACGCGAAGGCGTGGGTAGCAAACGGGATTAGATACCCCGGTAGTCCACGCAGTAAACGATGTCTATTAGGAGTTTGTGGCTTTATGCCGTGGGCTCCAAAGCTAACGCATTAAATAGACCGCCTGGGGAGTACGGCCGCAAGGTTAAAACTCAAATGAATTGACGGGGGCCCGCACAAGCGGTGGAGCATGTGGTTTAATTCGATGCAACGCGAAGAACCTTACCTACTCTTGACATCCACGGAACTTAGCAGAGATGCTTTGGTGCCTTCGGGAACCGTGAGACAGGTGCTGCATGGCTGTCGTCAGCTCGTGTTGTGAAATGTTGGGTTAAGTCCCGCAACGAGCGCAACCCCTATCCTTAGTTGCCAGCACGTAATGGTGGGAACTCTAGGGAGACTGCCGGTGATAAACCGGAGGAAGGTGGGGACGACGTCAAGTCATCATGGCCCTTACGAGTAGGGCTACACACGTGCTACAATGGCGGATACAAAGGGCAGCTAACTTGCGAGAGTGTGCGAATCCCAAAAAGTCCGTCGTAGTCCGGATTGGAGTCTGCAACTCGACTCCATGAAGTCGGAATCGCTAGTAATCGTGGATCAGAATGCCGCGGTGAATACGTTCCCGGGCCTTGTACACACCGCCCGTCACACCATGGGAGTGGGCTGCAAAAGAAGTAGGTAGTTTAACCTTCGGGAGGACGCTTACCACTTTGTGGTTCATGACTGGGGTGAAGTCGTAACAAGGTAGCCCTAGGGGAACCTGGGGCTGGATCACCTCCTTACCAAAAGCGACGTTGTCTTGTTGACGAGAGTCAATGAGTGTTCACACAGATTGTATGATTGATTAGTTGAGAGAATGACCGAAGTCATGGACAGCGAATAAGGGCGCTCACTGTGTTCGCCTTGCATAAGCTGTCGAAAGCATGCTTTCGAGTCTAGCTTATGTGTCCCGTTCGTCTAGAGGCCTAGGACACCGCCCTTTCACGGCGGTAACAGGGGTTCAAATCCCCTACGGGATACCACATTTAAGTGTTTTTGGGTAAAGCTGAGAATATTTAAATGTGGTTTACATAAACCATTGCTCTTTAACAATTTGGAAAGCTGATAAAGTTCATTGAATATCTTGATGAGATATTCAATACCGAGTTATCACGCAAGTGATAATTCAAGCAAACAAA
>NZ_JAIMJB010000004.1:184566-257559 GCF_021295345.1 Motilimonas eburnea | reverse complement strand
GGATAAAGCGCCAGCGACCGACTTAACCGTTCAAGTCATCACCGGGCATATCACCACCGATAACGGTGATGTGATTGCTCAAACCCAAGACGTGGTGATCAAAGCAGGCACCACAGAAACCGTGTTTACCGTTGATACCCTAGACGATGCTTACGCCGATAACGGCGAGAAGTTCCAAGTCAGCCTAGGCAACACTACAGGTGGCGGTTATGAGAACTTGGTGAAAGGCACCTCAGTGGTGGAAACCACCATTAATGACCAAACCGGCACCGACGGTAACCCAGGACCTGAAGACACTGCGACCATCAGCCTCAGTGGCGATGCCTCGGTAGTAGAAGGTGAAAGCGCCAGCTACACCGTGACCGTGGATAAAGCGCCAGCGACTGACTTAACCGTTCAAGTCATCACCGGCCATATCACCACCGATAACGGTGATGTGATTGCTCAAACCCAAGACGTGGTGATCAAAGCGGGCACCACAGAAACCGTGTTTGCCGTTGATACTCTAGATGATGCTTACGCCGATAACGGCGAGAAGTTCCAAGTCAGCCTAGGCAACACCACAGGTGGCGGTTATGAGAATCTGGTGAAAGGCACCTCAGTGGTGGAAACCACCATCAATGACCAAACCGGCACCGACGGTAACCCAGGGCCTGAAGACACCACTACGATCAATTTAAGTGGTGCAAGCACTGTTATTGAAGGCGATGATGCGAGCTATAAGGTTAGTGTTGATAATGCTCCAGCATCAGACTTGACTGTCCAAGTGATCACGGGCCACATCACCACCGATAACGGTGATGTGATTGCTCAAACTCAAGACGTGGTGATCAAAGCCGGCACCACAGAAACCGTGTTTACAGTGGCAACCCTTGATGACGCAGTCAAGGAAGTTGACGAGCAGTTTAATGTTACCTTAGGCACCACCACAGGTGGCGGCTACGAGAATCTAGTTAAAGGTAACAGTGCTGTCACTACCACCATTACCGATAACGACAGTTCTACTCTAGTTATTAACCCAGCTAGCCAAGCCAATAATGTTTCGGTGGTTGAAGGCAACCAAGCCATCTTCACCGTTGAAGTAGGTAAAGCGGCCCTTGGCAGCGTGGTCAGCCTCAGCTTAACTGATGGCACCGCTACGGCAGCGGATTACGAGGCCAGTTTTGAAGTCAGCACCGATGGCGGCACGACGTGGACCGTATCTAATGGTCAGGTTAATTTACCAAATGGCGGCAACCAAACCATTTTAGTGCGTACGCAAACCATTGATGATGCGTATTTAGAGCCAAATGAAACTTACCAGCTAAACGCGACTTTAGTCAGTGGCAGCGATACCCTGCAAAGCACGGGCACAGCCACTATTACTGATGACAGTACTACGATCCCACCTGTTGGCGCTGACACGGCGACCATCAGCCTCAGCGGCGATGCCTCGGTGGTAGAAGGCGAAAGCGCCAGCTACACCGTGACCGTGGACAAAGCGCCAGCGACCGACTTAACCGTTCAAGTCATCACCGGCCATATCACCACCGATAACGGTGATGTTATCGCTCAAACCCAAGACGTGGTGATCAAAGCCGGCACCACAGAAACCGTGTTTGCTGTTGATACCCTAGACGATGCTTACGCTGATAATGGCGAGAAGTTCCAAGTGAGCCTAGGCAACACCACAGGTGGCGGTTATGAGAACTTGGTGAAAGGCACCTCAGTGGTGGAAACCACCATTAATGACCAAACCGGCACCGACGGTAACCCAGGGCCAGAAGACACAGCGACCATCAGCCTCAGTGGCGATGCTTCGGTAGTAGAAGGCGAAAGCGCCAGCTACACCGTGACTGTAGATAAAGCGCCAGCGACCGACTTAACCGTTCAAGTGATCACCGGCCATATCACCACCGATAACGGTGATGTTATCGCTCAAACCCAAGACGTGGTGATCAAAGCCGGCACCACAGAAACCGTGTTTGCCGTTGATACCCTAGACGATGCTTATGCCGATAACGGTGAGAAGTTCCAAGTGAGCCTAGGCAACACCACAGGTGGCGGTTATGAGAATCTGGTGAAAGGCACCTCAGTGGTGGAAACCACCATCAATGACCAAACGGGCACCGACGGTAACCCAGGACCGGAAGACACGGCGACCATCTCCTTAAGCGGTGATACTAGTGTGGTAGAAGGCGAAAGCGCCAGCTACACCGTGACCGTGGACAAAGCGCCAGCGACCGACTTAACCGTTCAAGTCATCACCGGCCATATCACCACCGATAACGGTGATGTTATCGCTCAAACCCAAGACGTGGTGATCAAAGCCGGCACCACAGAAACCGTGTTTGCTGTTGATACCCTAGACGATGCTTACGCTGATAATGGCGAGCAGTTCCAAGTGAGCCTAGGCAACACCACCGGTGGCGGTTATGAGAATCTGGTGAAAGGCACCTCAGTGGTGGAAACCACCATTAATGACCAAACCGGCACCGACGGTAACCCAGGGCCAGAAGACACAGCGACCATCAGCCTCAGTGGCGATGCTTCGGTAGTAGAAGGCGAAAGCGCCAGCTACACCGTGACCGTGGATAAAGCGCCAGCGAGTGACTTAACCGTCCAAGTCATCACCGGCCATATCACCACCGATAACGGTGATGTTATCGCTCAAACCCAAGACGTGGTGATCAAAGCCGGCACCACAGAAACCGTGTTTGCCGTTGATACCCTAGATGATGCTTACGCCGATAACGGCGAGAAGTTCCAAGTGAGCCTAGGCAACACCACAGGTGGCGGTTATGAGAATCTGGTGAAAGGCACCTCAGTGGTGGAAACCACCATCAATGACCAAACCGGCACCGACGGTAACCCAGGGCCAGAAGACACGGCGACCATCAGCCTCAGTGGCGATGCCTCGGTAGTAGAAGGTGAAAGCGCCAGCTACACCGTGACTGTAGATAAAGCGCCAGCGACCGACTTAACCGTTCAAGTCATCACTGGGCATATCACCACCGATAACGGTGATGTGATTGCTCAAACCCAAGACGTGGTGATCAAAGTAGGCACCACAGAAACCGTGTTTACCGTTGATACTCTAGACGATGCTTACGCCGATAACGGCGAGAAGTTCCAAGTGAGCCTAGGCAACACTACAGGTGGCGGTTATGAGAACTTGGTGAAAGGCACGTCCGTGGTGGAAACCACCATCAATGACCAAACCGGCACCGACGGTAACCCAGGGCCAGAAGATACCGCTATCGTGACGCTCGCGGGCCCAACTGACGTTGTAGAAGGTGAAAAGGCAACGGACTATACCCTAACGCTAGATACGCCTGTACCAGATGGAAAATCGGTAACGATTAACCTGCAATATTCAGGTAAAGCTGCAGACGGTACGGACTTTACTGGTGTGAAGTCAGTCATTATTACCGGGCCTTCTAATAGCGCCACATTTGATATCCAAACTATTCAAGACGAGATATACGAGGGAGCAGAATCCTTCATCGTCAGTATCGAGAGCATAGTTGATACTGATAATGCGTTTGAGAATATTGTTGATAAAGGTGATACGGTCACAACGGTTATTGATGACTCGAAAGGGGTTGATAATGATCTTCCTAGTTTCACTCTCACAGCGACTGATGGCTCATCGGCTAATGCTGTCAATGAAGGGGAAGTGGCTGGTTACCAAATCACGATTGGAGATAAAGGGGTTGCTGACGGTATTAATGTGACCCTTGAGTTGAAAATGACCGAGGGCACGGCGCTAAACCCTGAAGATTTTACAGGCTTACAAGGAATTACATTCGATTCATCTAAAGGTGTTTACCTTGTTACACTGACGGGTCCATTGGCTGCTAATTCTGTCGTCGCAACCTTGAGTGCAAGTACCGTCGATGATAATGAATATGAATCAAATGAGAAGTTTAAAGTTTCTCTAGAGTCAACGACATTAGGCTCGGTTAGCGGAGAAGTTGAAACCACGATTTTGAATAATGATGCACCTGTGCTTGCTCCTGTCGATGTGGAGGTTAATGAAGCAGGCCTGATTGATGGAAGTAACCCAGGCGTAGGCCATGTGGTTTCTGGTAATTTATTGGGCACTGATGACAGTTTATCAATCAGCAGTATTGCAGGTGGTGTACTAGATGCAAACACAGGCATTATTACGGTGACCACTGCACAGGGCGTATTAACGGTTGAAACCACAGGTGCTAACGCAGGACAGTACCAGTATCAATTGAATGACACCTTTAGTCATCAAGCTGGCAATGGCACTAATACCGCCGACAATGCGAACTCCTTTGACATTACTGTTTCTGGTCACAACGGCGTGACGACTAATTTAACCCTTAATGTAGACATCATTGATGATATTCCAACGGCGAATATCGTGTCGCCAGATCCTATCGATTTTACTCAACAAACGACTAACTTGGTGTTTGTGCTTGATGTGTCTGGCTCTATGGGTTGGGACATGGAAGGTGATCGACCAAACAATGCTAATTGGGGCGGCACAGATCGCCTAACCATCGCCAAGCAAAGCTTAGAGAAACTGATTGATGCCTACAGCAATCTTGGTGACGTTAACATCAAGATAGTCTCGTTTAGACATCAAGTTGACGTGGAATCGGATTGGTTAACCTTGGCTGAGGCGAAAGCCCTGCTTAATACCCTCAATGCGGATAATGGGACCGATTATGATGATGCCTTACGAGCATTGGTAGACGGCTTTAATCCGCCAACTAAAGCCGATGGTTCGGCCGCCGATCTAACCAAGGTGTACTTCTTATCAGATGGTGTGCCAAATGACGACAATGATAAGCAAGAAATCCGCGATTATGAATCCACTTGGCAAACGTTTGTTGAAGATAACAATATTGAAGCTGAAGCTATCGGGATAGGCAGTAACGTCTCAACCGAATATTTAGATATGGTGGCGCACCCGACTAAAGCTGATGGCTCAGAGCCGACTCAAATCGTGACAACGGCTAATGGTTTATTGACTGTATTACTGGATTCAGTGAAGGCAGTTGTGACAGGTGACGTTGATACCAAAGTGACAGGCTCGGTTGCAACGGGTATTGATTATGGTGCCGATGGTGGCTTTATTGAATCCATTGAAGTGGATGGCGTGACTTATAACCGTCCAGCAGGGCCTGACTTTAAAGTTAAAATTGATACTCAAAATGGCGGTGAGCTCGTATTTGATTTTTCATCCGGTGAATACACCTATGTGGTCACGTTGGGCGACAAGCCGGCAAATAGCGATACGTTTGCTGACAATATCGTGGTTAATGTGGTTGATAATGATGGCGATAAGGCAAAATCTGATTTTGATATCAGTGTTACCTTCCCTGTTATCGACACGACACCTGTGGCTAACTTAGATACTGATTTAGTCACTGAGGCATCAGGTCAGCCAGATAATGCTTCAAGCGCGGTGATTAACGGTAACGTTCTGATTAACGACATGTATGGCGAAGACGTCCCGGCTCCCGTCATAGGCGCTGCTGTGGGTGAAACCGTGGGGAATGTCAGCGGTGGTGTAGGTCAAGTGTTAGTAGGAGAATTTGGTACTCTCGTGCTCAACTCAGACGGCAGTTATACTTACACTCTTGATAACAAAAATGCCCAAGTACAAGCGCTTGACCGTAACGAAACCTTAGTTGATAAGTTCACCTATACCATTACGGATGATAATGGCGATTTATCTTCAGCTAATCTCAATATCACGGTGCGTGGTGTAACCGACCCTATGTTAGATGCGGTTGATGATTCCGCGAGTACCTTCGCTGGACAGCCAGTCTATGTTGATATTCTAAATAACGATATCAACCCATCGGACAGTGATACCGCGGACAGTGATAAAGAGATTACGATCGAAGGTATCAATGTCCTTAATGGTGCTGGCCAAGCTTACATCGTTGACGGTGAATTGGTGTATATTCCTGGCAAAACGCAAGAAACGGCAAGAATTGAGTACACCATCACCAATGATAAAGGCGAAACCGACACGGCTATCGTGACGATCAACGTGACCGAAAGAGACTTTACTGGCTCTACCTTAACGGGTGAAAGCGGTAATGATCAAATAACCACTGTTTCAGGAACAGACACAGGCTCTAAGGACTTCCAGCTTCAGCTAGGTGGTTACAATGGTTTTGTGACTAACCCTGACGGCAGCCGTACATTTATCAACGTTGGCGCCAGAGACGAACGCAAAGTTATGAGCCAAGAAGAGCAATTAATTGATTCATCTGGTGGTAATGACTACGTGAAAGGGTCGATTGGCTCCGATACCATTTACTTAGGTGATGGTTTTAGAGAAACTGATGAGGCATCAACCAAAGCCTTCTTGGATAAAGAAGCGTTAAAAGATCAAGCCGAGCTTGATGCGTATCACACCGGTTCAGTATCAAGCTCTATTGTGGATATTGCTGATGGGGGAGCGGGTGATGACATCATCTATGGTGGCTCTCAAGGCGTGGATGATCCTAATGCAACCGAAGATGGCTTAGAGCGCCCAATCTCTCATTACGATTATATTTATGGTAATGATGGTGATGACATGATTGATGGCGGCTTAGGTTACGACGTACTGCGTGGTGGCTCTGGTAACGACACCATCATAGGTGGCTTGGGTGATGATGATATCGCGGGTAACTCAGGTAATGACATTCTCATCGGTGGTGAGGGTCGCGATACCTTCCGCTTCTTTGCAGAGGATGTCATCCTTGAATCGGGTAATGACAAACAGTTGTCAGGTAATAAAGACACCATTATCGACTTCAACTTAAACCAAGATAAATTGGACTTAACCGACCTGTTACAAGGCGAGTCAGAAAACACAATTGACCAATACTTACAGGCAACAGAAAATGCCAATGGTGGCATAGACATTATTGTTGATGCAGACGGCATCGCAGGTGGTGATACCATGACCATTACCTTAGATGGTGTGCGATACAGTGATGCTGGTGCAGCCAGCGGTGAAGACTTTATTCAAAAGCTTATTCAAGATGGCAACCTGATCATCGATAAGTAATTGGTAAGTCATTGAAAAGTTGAGTTATAATTTCAACATGCCTCGTTTCTGAGGCATGTTGTGTTATTTGCTAAGGTAAGGATACGTATTTAGTGGTAAATGATGGTGACAAACTAGGTGGAGACCCGCTTGTTGACCCGCTGTTAGAGTGTTTAGTGTTTTTAACTAAACACTACGGCGAGCCGCACTCAGCTGAAGTATTGACGGCGGGTTTACCTATGATAGACGGTCGTTTATCGCCGCGTTTAGTCGCACGGGCGGCAGAAAAAGGCGGCTTACAAGCCCGCCTGAGCCATATGCCCTTAAAAGACATCTCTGCTTTATTGCTGCCTTGTATTTTGATTTTAGACGAAAATCAAGCGTGTGTTTTATTGTCGGTAGATAAAGAAACCAGCACTGCCAAGGTTATTTTCCCACTGGCAGGGGAAGGCGAAACGCAAATTGAATTGGCAGAGCTTAAAGCCTTGTATCAAAACAAGGTCTTTTTTGTTAAACCGCAACACAGGTTTGATAAACGTACGCCGCAGCTGATTGATAGTGGCCACGGCCATTGGTTTTGGAGCACCATACGTGGCTCTTTACCTATTTATCGTGATGTACTGATTGCTTCATTGCTGATTAATGTGTTCGCTGTGGTCAGCCCCTTATTTGTGATGAATGTTTATGACCGCATCGTTCCCAATTTAGCATTTGACTCCCTTTGGGTGCTGGCAATCGGTGTCTCTATTGTCTTTGTGTTTGATTTTATCATGCGGCAGATGCGAAGCTACTTTATTGATGTAGCGGGAAAAAAATCAGATATTCTGCTTTCATCAAAGATCTTTTCAAAAGTCATGGGAATGCGTTTAGAAGCGCGTCCTGCCTCAACAGGGGCGTTTGCTCGTCATTTGCAAGAGTTCGAATCTGTTAGGGATTTTTTCACAAGTGCCACCGTTGCCGCTCTGGTTGATGTGCCTTTTGCACTGTTAACGCTGACCGTGATCTGGTTAGTTGCAGGGCCTATGGTGTTTATACCGGCTTTATGCCTGTTCATTCTTTTAGCCTACAGCTTTGCTATTCAACTGCCCTTACGCCGTAGTATTGATGAAGGATCTCGATTGGCTGCGCAGAAATATGCCAATTTAGTGGAAGGATTAAATGGCATTGAGGGGATTAAGGTAACCGGGGCGGAAGGGATCTATCAACACCGCTGGGAAGAAGCGGTTTCCCATATGTCAAACTGGA
This sequence comes from Motilimonas eburnea, assembly GCF_021295345.1. Taxonomy (GTDB): domain Bacteria; phylum Pseudomonadota; class Gammaproteobacteria; order Enterobacterales; family CBDFNC01; genus Motilimonas; species Motilimonas eburnea. Next base: position 249,305 of record NZ_JAIMJB010000004.1, on the reverse strand, counting down.
GTATCAAAACCCGTAAATTAAGTAATTCGGTCTCGAGTTTATCATCCTTCTTACAACAAATGTTGAGTGTGAGCTTAATCGTATTTGGTGTGTACCTTATTAAAGACGGTGAGCTAAGCATGGGGGGATTAATTGCCGCTGTGATGTTAAGTAGTCGTGCTTTAGGCCCACTTAGTCAACTGTCGTTACTCATCACTCGCTATACCCAAACAAAATCGGGTCTGGCTATTTTAGAAAATATCATGGCAATGCCTGATGAGACTGAAGATGGTAAGCGCTACATTCACCGTACTAATATGGTCGGGGACATCGAATTTCAGTCAGTTAGCTTTAAATACCCAGAGCAGGAAAATAATGTTATTTCAGACATTAATTTACGTATCCGCCCTGGCGAAAAAGTGGCCATTATAGGCCGTATTGGCTCGGGTAAAACAACCCTACAAAAGTTGCTTATGGGGTTATATCGCCCGAGCGAAGGTAGTATTCATTTAGATGGGATTGAGCAAAACCAGATCCACCCAGCTGATTTAAGACGCACCATGGGGTGTGTGTTACAAGACTCACCCCTCTATTATGGCTCGATACGAGAAAACATTTGCTTGGGTGTGCCCTTTACATCCGATGATATGGTATTGAAAGCGGCCCATCGTGCTGGCATATCCTCATTCACGGATCGTGATCCCAATGGATTAGATCGTCAAGTAGGTGAGGGGGGCCGATTATTATCGGGTGGCCAACGTCAGTCTGTCGTAATTGCTCGCTCTTTGCTGCTTGATCCTAATGTGTTTATTATGGATGAACCAACCAGTGCCATGGATAATCGCTCAGAGTTGCATATCAAGAAGCAGCTGGCAAGTTTAGATAAGCATCAAACCTTGATACTCATTACCCATAAAACCAGCATGCTTGATATCGTTGATCGCCTTATTGTGATGGATACTGGCAAAATTGTGGCCGATGGGCCAAAAGAGGCGGTATTGACCGCATTGAAAGAAGGGCGTGTCACCATTGCTGGGCGAGCGGTTCGTGAGGCGAGCAATGGATAATTTACACAACACCAATCAGTTACCCAGTAAGCATGAACTGGATTATATCAATGAGACCAGCGCTGCCAGCTTACTCAATACCGCATTGCGGGCACGTTTATTACTTTGGTTTATGTTTTTATTTTTTGTCTGTGCGGTGATTTGGGCGTACTTTGCTGAGCTCGATGAAGTCACCGTAGGGACAGGTAAAATCATTCCTTCTTCACAGGTGCAAATTGTCCAAAATTTAGAGGGTGGCATTTTACGCGAAATATATATTGAAGAAGGTGATGTCGTTGAAAAAGGTCAAACCTTGATGCGGATTGACGACACTAAATTTCGCAGTGATTTTAGAGAAAAAGAGCAAAATGCGTTTACCTTAACCAGTGACATTATTCGTTTAAATGCTGAGAAGGAAAGTGTTCAAGTGAACGCGGATAACTCGGTGCCTTGGCAAGAACAAATTGTCATTAATCAGGTGGAATTAACGTACAGCGAAGAATTTGAACAGCAACATACGTTACAAATTTCCGCTGAGAAAGCGCGCTATCGACAAGCCATTGCAGGTATCAATAATCAACTATTGATCATGGCTCAGCAAATACAGCAGAAAGAGCAAGAGCTGGTTGAAGTCAATTCTAAGGTTAAGCATCTGCAAAGAGCTTACGGGTTAGTGCGTAAAGAGTTAAGTTTAACAAGGCCACTGGCGAAAGAAGGCGTAGTTTCTGAAGTTGAGCTGATTAAGTTAGAGCGGGATTTAAATGGCACGGCATCTGAACTAGAGAGTGCGCGTTTAAGCATACCTAAAATAAAGGCATCGATTAAAGAAACCATCAGCAAGCGCCGTGAAACAGCCCTTGAGTTTCGGCGTAAAGTCTTAGAGCAATTAGATGAAGCCGAAGGTAAAATGGCGTCGCTAAATGAAGTACAAGTTGGGCTCAAAGACAGAGTGTCACGAACCAATGTGGTTTCCCCCGTTAAAGGTAAAGTTAAAACTATTAACATTAATACCTTAGGGGGAGTGATTAAGCCGGGGATGGATCTGGTTGAAATTGTGCCATTAGAAGATACCCTATTAGTAGAAGCAAAAATTTTACCTAAAGATATCGCCTTTTTAAGGCCTGGATTGAATGCGGTGGTTAAATTAACCGCCTATGATTTTGCTATCTATGGTGGGTTGTCAGGCACACTAGAGCACATCAGTGCCGATACCATCATGGATGAAGAAGGGAATAGCTTCTATCTTATCCGTGTAAGAACCGAGCAAAGCTCGATCGGCAGTGGTGAGTCTCAGTTGCCCATCATTCCCGGTATGTTAGCCAGTGTCGATGTGATGACAGGAAAAAAAAGTGTACTGGATTATTTACTTAAACCAATTCTTAGAGCACAGCAAACCGCACTAAGAGAAAGATAACAATAATCATAAGTTAAGGGATAAATTTTACGATGAAAAAAAAGATTATCAGCTCTTTATTGGCTGCTGGGTTCATCTTCTCAAGCTCTAGCTATGCAGAAACCCTAGAGAGTAGTGTGGCAAAAACATTGGTTTCCAACCCAGAAATTAACCGCGTTCTGAGTCGTGTTGGTGCATTTCAAAAAGCCAATGATGGGGCATTTGCAGGCTACTTACCCACCATAGATATCAATGCCGGTATCGGTAGAGAAAGAACCGACAGAGATAACTTTGAAACCACCACCTATACGCGCAAAGAGTTGGGTTTTAGTTTGCGTCAGATCCTGTTTAATGGCTTTGCGACCGGTGCGGAATATGACCGGACAGCGTTTGAGGCCAATGCGGAGCAATACGCCTTGCTTGCTGATGCCGAGGATGTGTCTCTTAAAACTATCTCAGCTTACTTAAATGTACTAAAAAGCAGTGAGACCTTAGCCTTAGCTGAGCAAAACCTTGAAATCCATGAAAAGATTTACCGCGATATCAAAAAGCGCACTGACTCGGGTATTGGCTCAACCTCTGATTTATCACAAATTGAAGCGCGTTTAGCGCGCTCAAGTGCAAACGTGGTTAATGCTGAAAACAATCTTTCCGATGCCGAGACGCAATATTTACGTTTGGTTAATGAATACCCTGAAAACTTAGAAGTCCCTCAGCCGGACTTCTCAGGTGTTCCCAGCACGTTTGCAGATGTCGTACAAAGAGCCATGGACAATCATCCACGACTAAAATCGTCACGTCAGGACATCTACGCTGCGAATGCACAACACGAAGTAGCAAAATCGCGTTATTACCCTGAGGTTGCAATCGAAGTAGAAAACAACTTTCTTGATGATGCCGATGGCACAAAAGGGAGCAATGATGAACTGCTAGGCATGGTTAGAATGCGCTACAACTTATTTAATGGTGGCCGTGATCAAGCTTATGTTGAAGAAACGGCTTTTCAGGTTAACGAAGCTAAATTTATCAGTGAAGGTACCTTAAGGGATATTCACCAAGGAGCAAGACTGTCTTGGGATGCCAAACGTTATTTAGAGCAACAACAAGCTTTTCTAGAGCGTCATGTTGAGGCCAGTGAGCAGACCCGAAATGCCTATGGTAAGCAGTTTAATCTTGGCAAGCGCACCTTATTAGATGTTCTTAACACCGAAACGGAATTGTTTGAAGCGAAGAAAGACTTGGTTTCAACACGCTACGAAGTGATGGAAGCCAACTTCCGTATTCTTAATTCCATGGGCAGCTTACTTGGCTCCCTTCGTGTTGCGCCACCAGAAGATTGGCGTCAGCAATTACGCGACATTCAGTAAAACGATAGATGAGTTGGCTTAAAGGCGTTTTTACACCTAAATTCATTAGGGTAAATACGCCTTTTTTGTTGGTTGGCTGGCTACTACTCAGCTCTGGCTTGGTGGTGTTGGCAGGCCAAGGTATTGACGAGCAAGCCCTGTATAAAAAAGTAATGCGGGTTTATAACAGCGAGCGTGCCGTAAAAAGGGTGACGGCTTGGCGTAAACTTATTGCTCAAGAGCAAGGCAGCAGCGAGCAGCGCAAGTTAACAGAAGTGAATGCTTTTTTTAATCAGATGGCATTCGTGAACGACAGCAAACTTTGGGGACAAAAGGACTATTGGGCAACCCCTGTTGAGTTTTTAGCGGTAGCGGCTGGTGATTGTGAAGATTTTAGTATTGCGAAGTACTTTTCGTTAATTGAACTGGGTGTAGCGGAAGAAAAGCTACGTTTGGTTTATGTTAAAGCGTTAACCTTAGATCAATTTCATATGGTGGTGGCATATTATCCAACACCCGATGCGATGCCGATGATTTTAGATAACTTGGATACGGATATTAAACCGGCGAGCCAACGCAAAGATTTAGCGCCCGTCTACAGTTTTAATGGTACTAACCTTTGGTTAATGAAAGCGAAGGGTCGGGGTCAAATTGCAGGAAAGGCGTCGCGCTTACAAAGCTGGAATGAGTTACGTGGTGGTTTTAAAAACAACCGCATGAACAAGCCGAAAAGAAGTGTTGATTGAGGGCCACTATGACGCTTTATAGACAGTTAGGCACAACCGTTTTTGTGATATTTACACTGGTATTTTGTATCGCGTTTTATACGGTCTTTTTGGCCACAAAGGAACAATACCTTAGCGCTCATTCAGAACATTTTTCCCAGCTGACTGAAAAGCTCAGTCGCCAGATCAGCCCCCTTGCCTTAGCGTCGGACTGGGATCGGGCAACCACACTGTTAGTGGAGCAACAAGAACAATTTAGTCGGGTATCGGTCAAGAATGACCAAGGGGAAATGGTGTTATCATTAGCAGGCGCGCCATCCGAGCTCATCGTGCCTACTTGGTTTAGTCATTATGTGGCTATTGCGCCGTTGCAAATCACGCAGTCGTTACCTACGCAAGCCCAAGCCACTTATCAGGTGATCTTTCAGGCGAATATACAGTCACAATTGGCGGCATTGTGGCAGCAGGCAAAACAGCTTTTTGGCTGGTTATTACTCATATATATTGTTGCTGTGGTATTGGCATTGGTGCTGATCAAACGGCTTTTGATGCCCTTAATGAAAGTCAGTGATCAAGCACAAGCCATGCGTGGCGCTAACGCCAACAAGCAACTTGATTTACCTCAAACTCAAGAGTTGCAAGAAGTCGTTAAAACCCTTAATGAAATGCACTCTACGATCAATCAGCAATTCAAACAGCAAGCCGAAGTAGCAGAAACCATACGGGACAAAATATACCGAGATGAGGTAACGGGGCTGGGAAATCGCGCCTACTTTATGGGGCAGGCTAAAACGTGGATTGCTGAATCCGGCTCTGGTGGTGTCGCCCTGATATCGTTAGATATCTTAGAGGATGTTTACCTTGAGCAAGGTGAGGCAGCCAGAGATCATCTAGCGAAAGCATCAGCCTCAACTATTCAAGCGGCGGTAATGCATAATGACCAAGTGGTCTTAGCCAGACTTTCAATCAATGAGTTTGCAGTCATATTACCCGGTCTTGAGGCTGATCAGCTGTTGCATGTTGCTGAGGTTATCCAAGATGCCTTGTCAGATTTAGTGGTGAGCCCCCTTGAAGAAGCTTCCTCTATCTCTTATATCGGCTTAGTATTACGCCAGCAAGAAGAGAGCATTACCGAGCTACTTTGTCGAGCAGACAATGCGTTGCAAATTTCAAGAACGCAGCGTTTAAACCCTATCCACTTAATTAAGTGCAGTGAACGCTTTAACCTCGGCAGGGCAGGATGGAAGCATTTAGTGCAGGACGCCATACATCAAGATCTCTTTGCATTTAAGGCACAGCCCGTTGTGATGCGCGAAACGGAGCAAATGTTACACGGGGAGTTATTTAGCTATATTGATAAAGATGGGCAGCATTTTTTTGCGAGCCAGTTTATGGCAGCCATTGAGCACTTTAAGCTTGGCTGTCTGTTTGACCAATACGTGTTAAAGAAGGTCCCTCAACAGCTTGCTTTGGAAGCGTTCCCCTGTGTGGCGGTCAATTTAACCATGACCTCCTGTCTCGACGAGGATTTTCACCTTTGGTTAGCGCGCTTTTTACGTCAACATCCCGAACTAAAGACAAAGTTAGTCGTAGAATTACCGGAAACAGCGTGTTTTGCTCACCAGCAAGAAATCATGCCGCTGCTGGACATTATTAAGCAAGCGGGCTTAAGTTTTGGTATTGACCAATTTGGCCGACATTTTCAATCTTTAACTTACTTGGAGCAGCTATGCCCTGCCTATGTTAAGGTTGATTATAGTTATACCAATCAGGTTGAAGAGGTCACTGGTGACAGTGAGTTTCTGGATGCGGTGTGTCAGGCTGCGCTTAAGTTGGGCATCGTCACGGTAGCAACACGCGTTGAAAGTCAAGCTCAGCTAGAGCGTCTATCCCGGCTACATATCGATGCTTACCAAGGTTTTATTTCACCGCCACAAAAAATTTCTCGACAAGAAAAGTAACCCCGTTTGTGAGCAATCGGGGTTTAATCGCTTACTTGTTTCGTTTTCTAGGATTAACACTATGCGTTTAGCTATTTTTTCTTGTTTATTATTTAGTTGCTCTGTGATTGCTGCCGCTACTCCAGAACAGCCTCATGTCATCACCTCAGGGTTTGCACAAGTGAAAGTGAGCCCAGATATGGCGGTTATAGAGGTCAGTGCCGAGGTGGTTGATAAAGATGCGTTAAATGCAAAGCAACAGCTTGATAAGCGCGTTAATGACTTTATTGTATCAGCCACTAAAGAGCTGAATATCGCGCAGCCAAACATCGTCGCGCAGACCCTCTACACTCACCCAGAATACGAATACCGTAAAGATGATAAGCCTTTGTTGGTGGGGTATAAGGCCTCTCGGCAGTTAACCATCTCGTTGATGGATTTAGATAAGCTGAGCCAATTATTGGATTTGATTTTGGCCAATCATCTACAACAGGTTAATAATATCCGCTTTGAAATACAAGACAGTGCGGACTTACAGCTTAAAGCAAGGAAATTAGCGATAGAAGATGCGAAGTCAAAAGCCCAGATGCTGGCTAAATCTTTCGATGCTGAACTGGGTGCTATCTACCAAATCAGTTATCTTCAGCGTAATGCGGTGCCTATTGTGAGAGCGAAATCGGCCATGATGATGGAAAGTGCACCTAATGGTGGATATTTAAGAGATGAGCTCACGGTACGAGATGAAATCCAGGTGGTATTTACCTTGAAAGTGAAAGAGTAAACTCTGGTTATATCAGACATAAAAAAAGCGGCAATAGCCGCTTTTTTTATCAGGTACAATGCTTAGTGTAGAACACGTGCGCGTAAGGTACCTTTGATATTTTTAAGTTTAGCGAGCGCGCCTTCACGATCATCACTTGCTACATCAATGACCACGTAACCAATGTTCTCGTTAGTTTGTAAGTACTGACCAACGATATTGATGCCTTCATCTGAGAAAGCTTGGTTAATTTGGATCATGATACCTGGGATGTTTTCATGAATGTGCAGTAGACGGCTGGTTTTCACATGTTCAGGTAAAGAAACTTCAGGGAAGTTAACGGCAGATAGGGTTGAGCCGTTGTCTGAGTATTTCACCAGTTTACCTGCTACTTCGTAGCCGATGTTTTCTTGTGCTTCTTGCGTGCTACCACCGATGTGCGGTGTTAGGATCACGTTGTCGATACCGCGAAGTGGTGAAACGAATTCGTCGTTGTTTGATTTTGGTTCAACTGGGAAAACGTCAATGGCTGCGCCGTATAGCTTGTCAGTTTTCAAGGTTTCAACTAGGGCATCGATATCAACCACAGTACCGCGTGACGCGTTGATTAAGATAGAGCCTTGTTTCATTTGAGCCAGTTCATTAGCACCAAACATCATCTTAGTTGATGGGGTTTCTGGTACGTGTAAGCTGACGATATCAGACATGGCGAGTAGCTCAGGTAAGCTAGCCACTTGGGTTGCATTACCTAAAGAAAGCTTGTTTTCGATGTCGTAGTAGTAAACGTTAAAGCCTAAGTTTTCAGCCAGAATACTTAGCTGGGTACCGATGTGACCATAACCTATGATACCTAGCTTCTTACCACGCGCTTCGTAAGAATTATCAGCCGATTTGAGCCATACGCCACGGTGTGCTTTTGCGTTTTTCTCTGGGATGCCACGTAGTAGCATCAGGATTTGGCCCAATACCATTTCAGCCACACTGCGGGTGTTAGAGAAAGGCGCGTTGAATACTGGAATACCTTTAAGTTGCGCTGCTTTAAGGTCAACTTGGTTGGTACCGATACAGAAACAACCGATGGCCACTAACTTTTCAGCAGCTTCAATGACTTCTGCTGTTAAGTTAGAACGAGAACGAATACCCACAAAGTGAACGTCTTTGATCTTCTCTTTAAGCTCTTCTTCGCTTAATGAGGTTTTTAACGACTCAATGTTGGTGTAACCAGCGGCACGGAATGTTTCTTCAGCGCTGCTATGAAGGCCTTCTAAAAGAAGGATCTTGATTTTTTCCTTACCTAGTGAAAAGGTGGTCATGCTACTTCCCTCGAACCCAAAATGTGTCAATTGCTCAAATATTGTCAATTGACAAGATACAATTAATTTAGAAAATTTACTACAAAAAACCGGTTTTCGGCGCTGAATAGCGTTATTTTTTGATCAAATTATAACGTTTTTACGCCATCCGCCGTGCCAACAAGCACCACATCCGCACCACGATCAGCAAATAGACCGTTAGTCACGACACCGACGATGTTGTTGAGTTGTTTTTCGAACTTGACGGGATCCATTATTTTTAGGTTATGTACGTCTAAAATGACGTTGCCATTATCGGTAATCACACCTTCGCGATAGACCGGATCGCCGCCTAGCTTCACTAGTTCTCTTGCCACATAACTACGAGCCATTGGGATCACTTCTATTGGCAGTGGAAATTCCCCTAAAATGTCAACATGTTTCGTGTCATCAACGATACAAATAAACTTGTCCGCCACTGCTGCAACGATTTTTTCACGTGTTAATGCAGCGCCACCGCCTTTAATCATATGGTTGTGGCCGTTGATCTCATCAGCGCCATCGACGTAAACACTGAGTTCGCTGACGTTGTTTAAGTCAAACACTTCAATGCCAAGCGCCTTTAAGCGCTCTGTTGAGGCTTCTGAGCTAGAGACTGCGCCTTTAATGTCGTACTTCATGGTGCCTAAGGCATCAATAAAATGATTAACTGTAGAGCCGGTACCCACGCCTACGATACTGCCTTCTTCGACGTATTTAAGCGCTGCCCATCCAGCGGCTTTTTTCATTTCATCCTGTGTCATGCTTATGCTCCGAGAGTACGATAAAAGAAGCGCGGATTATAGCGTATCCTTGGGCTTAAAAGCACTACCCCATGACCAGATTTTAGTCGGGGTGATGACTTCAGGAAGTGGCACATCCCATGCTTCGATGGGAAGTTTAGGTACACATTGGATATCGTGTGCTAAGCCTATGGTATAAGGTTTTTTTTTCTGGCCATCCAGGAGAGCTAGGGTGCGATCATAGAAACCGCCCCCCATACCTAAGCGGTTTCCAAGCTGATCAAAGGCGACTAAAGGTGTAAATATGATGTCGAGTTGCTCGGCCGGTTCAACCTGGTTATGTTGAATGCAAGGCTCCGCGATGCCAAATTTATTTGTTTGCATTGGGCTTTGAGCGTGATAGTGCAAAAACAGCAAGTGTCCTTCATTCATCGGATCAAGCACAGGTAAGTAGGTTTTTATGCCTTGTTGCCAGCACCATTCTATTAAGGGCTGAGGACACAGTTCACCGTCATTAGCCAAGTACAAAGCCACTTTTTTAGCTTGGCTAATTCGCGGGTGTTGCTCTACTAACTTAGGGAGTTGACGGCTGAAGTGCAGCTGTTGCTTTGGCGGCAACTGCTGTCTTTTGGCACGAACTTGTTGGCGTATTTTATGACGATTGGTATGCATGCCTTTGCCGTTAGCACGTGTTAGAAGTAAGGAACCCAGGATGCCGTTACATGGTTTTAGCCCTTGAACCCGACGGCTCAAGGTGGTGATTTTGTCACTACCGTAGGCTTCTCAGTACATGCTGAGCCTGCGCAATAGCAGTAAGCAAAATCCCCGATGTTGTAATTATCGGCTCAGGGACGTCACCATATTGACAAACACCCCAGGAAATTCAAACTGATTGTCGATCTATAAATCGTTTTTTTCAATGCCTTTTTCAATAAGTGCATTTTCAATGGTACTTTGTAGTAACTGAATACGTTGTGCCATGGTGTCTGCGTATTCGTTATTTTTGGCTTGCTCAAGTTTTAACTCATGGCAAAAATTGAGCGCTGCCATCACCGCAAGCTGCTCACTTTTGGCGATTTTTGTGCGTTGTTTCAGCTCTGCAATTTTCTCATTCAATATTTCTGCAGCCTCAAGTAACGCACTCTCTTGGCCTTGCGGACAGGCCATTTTATAAGCTTTCCCTAGAATATTGATTTCGACAGCCGATTGGCTCATTACTGAACTCCAAACATGAGAAGTGCCCAACACCAATATAGGTGCCTTTTGCTGCGACTATAAAGGCCAATGGGTGAACTTTCAAGTACTAGCTAGCGCCAACACTAAGGCAATGTTAGGATTTAGGGTAACATAGACCAGTTAATAGTGAGTTTAGATAAGCCATGACGAATAAATCAATGCCAGATTTTAATGAAGTTACCCGTGTTCTTGAATCTGCTTCATTAATGGTGGGGGCAGCGGAGTTTCACGGCGCATTAGCTGGGCTGATTTGCGCAGGTGTTAAGCTGGATGCGACCAGTTGGGAAGCGCCGTTTAATGATCTTGTGAATGAAGGTTTTGGACTGCCTGCCCCCGTAAAAAAATTGGCGGTAGAAATGTACTCAACCATTTGCGTTCAGTTAACAGATGGCAATATGGCGTTTTCGTTATTGTTACCGGATGATGAGCAACCTCTTGATGAAAGAGCCGAAGCCATGGCGCAATGGGCACAAAGCTTTTTGGTCGGATTTGGTATGATGCAATCAAAGCTCAATCAAGCCCCTGAAAACATTCAAGAGTTGATCACCGACATCCGTGATATTTCACAAGTATCTTTAGACTTTGAACAGGAAGATGAAGAGAGTGAAATTGCATTTAGCGAGGTCAGTGAATATCTACGCATTGGCGCACTGCTGTGCTTCAACGAGTTTGGCCAGCCTCTCACTCCTATTAAAGATAAGCCCACCTTACACTGATAATGAGTGTGAAGTGACGTCTTCAATTCATTTTTATAGGTTTTTTTAAATGCAATCTGAATTTCATCAACGCCAGTTAGCTTTCGGTGAATTGATGCTAGATAATAGCGTTGCCATCTTTACCGCTGCTCATGAACAAACGCGAAGTCGTGATACTGAATACCGTTTTCGTCAAGACAGTGATTTTTATTATCTGACGGGTTTTACCGAGCCTGATGCTTGGTTTGTAATAAAAAAACAACAAGGGCAAGTGAGCACGACCTTGTTTTGCCGACCGAAAGATGAACTAGCAGAAATATGGCACGGGCGTCGTTTAGGGGCGCGTGCTGCGGTGGAGCAATTAGCGACCGATCAGGCATTTGAATTGGCTGAATTAAACGAAGAATTGGCTAAGCTTCTTGACCACAGCTCGGCGGTCTATTTTGTATTACAGCAAGATCAACAGGCCGAACAACAATTTCATCAAGTGTTGGCACAGTTACGTCAAAATAGTAGACAAGGTTGCCAAGCGCCCAACCAAATCATCGATTGGCGCCCTATGTTACATGAAATGCGTTTGTTCAAATCCAGTCATGAAGTTGAGTTAATGCGCAAAGCGGCTCAAATTTCGGTTGATGGCCATATTCGTGCTATGCAGCAATGTCGCCCTGGCATGTGGGAATATCAACTCGAAGCCGAGATTCTACACGAATTTGCCATGCAGGGAGCGCGGGACGCGGCCTATAGCACTATCGTCGGCGGCGGTGATAATGCTTGTATTTTACACTACACCGAAAATGAGAGTCAGTTGCGAGATGGTGACTTGGTGCTGATTGATGCGGGTGCTGAATTTGCAGGCTATGCTGGTGATATTACGCGCACCTTTCCTGTTAATGGTCGATTTAGCCCAGAGCAAGCGGCCATTTATCAACTTGTGCTAGAGGCTCATGAAGCGGCATTAGCCACACTCGGACCGGGTAAGTCTATTAAGCAAGCTAATGATATTGTTTTACAAATCATGGTTTCGGGTTTAGTTAAGTTAGGTATAATGCAAGGTGATGTCGACGAACTAATCGAGCAACAGGCCTATAAAGCTTTTTACATGCACGGCTTATCTCATTGGATTGGCTTAGATGTGCATGACGTGGGCGATTACCAATCAAGTGATCGTTCTAGGTTACTTGAACCTGGCATGGTGATAACGGTTGAGCCTGGCTTATACATCAGCAAGATGGCCGAGGTCGACGCTAAATGGCAAGGTATAGGCATACGTATCGAAGATGATGTTGTCATCACCGCGCAGGGTATTGATAACCTGACTGCGCAAGTGCCCAAAACGATCGCCGATATCGAAGCATTGATGGCTAAAACTAACAACTAAGTGAAGAACAGCATGGCGAACACAACCGCAACCGAAGAGGTAGACTTAATTATAGTTGGGGGCGGTATGGTGGGCGCCACTTTTGCTTGTGCGGTGGCAAAGTTTGCACCGCACCTCAACATGGCATTAATTGATGCCGCCAGCCCTCAAGTTGCTCATCCTAGTTTTGACAGCCGTGCTATTGCGCTCTCTTATGGCTCTACGCAACTGTTAAAACAGATAGGGTTGTGGTCTCATCTCTCTCCTTACACGACGGCTATTGAGCATATTCACGTGTCTGATCGTGGCCATAGCGGTATCGCGCACTTAAGTGCCGCTGAAGAAAAGCTTGATGCATTGGGTTATGTCATTGAGTTAGCGCATGCCGGCAGGGAGTTGCAACAACAGTTGCAAGGCTTAGCACGCCTTAAGGTTTATCAACCCGATAGCGTGAAAAGTATTGTCCAGCAGTCAAACCAGATTAATGTTGAGCTAACTTCTGAACAGTCGATTTCAGCTCGTCTTTTGGTGGCGGCGGATGGGGGATTTAGTCCTTGTCGACAACTCTTAAAATTGCAGCAACAAACTGATGACTACGGTACCAGTGCCATCATCGCCAACGTGGTGACCAGCGAAGCCCATGACGGGCGGGCGTTTGAGCGCTTCACGCAAACCGGTCCTCTGGCATTATTGCCCATGTCGGAAAATCGTAGCGCCCTGGTCTGGTCGGTTGCCAATGAGGATTTAGCGCAATACATGGGGTTGGACGATGATGCGTTTAAACAAGCCTTACAACAGGCTTTTGGTTTTCGTTTAGGCGCGATAGAGCGTGTTGGCGAGCGCGTGTCTTATCCCCTTACTTTAACTCAATCTCCTGAGCCCGTTAGCCATCGTTCGGTATTGATTGGCAATGCTGCCCACACCTTACACCCGGTTGCAGGCCAAGGATATAATTTGGGCTTAAGGGATTTGTTTGTTCTTGCGAAAGTGATAGCTGGCCACAAGGATATTGGTGGTTTTGCTTGTTTAGATGAGTATTGGCAATACCGAGAGCAAGACCATCAACGCACAATTACAATGACGGATTTATTAGCTCGCACCTTTGCTAACCAATATGAGCCGTTAGTCTGGGCGCGTAATGGTGTTCTGCACTTAATGGATACATGTCGCGTATTTAAGCAGCCTTTATCTGAGCAAGCCTTAGGTAATTTTGAACTTTTTTCGGTGAAAACAAAATGATGCGTTCTTTTGATTTAGTTATTTTAGGTGGCGGCATGGTGGGGCTCGCGCTAGCGCGCGCTTTACATAATTCCCCCATCAGTATCGCCGTGATTGAAAGTCGCGAATTAGATCCTCAATTATATGCGTTGGCCGATAATCGCGTCAGTGCTATCAACCGAGCCAGCCAAAACTTTTTGACCAACATAGGAGCTTGGTCGCAATTAGCACTCTCTCGCGTGCAGCCTTATCACCAAATGCAGGTTTGGGAGCAAGACAGTTTTGGCGAGTTACATTTTAACGCCCAGCAAGGTAAGTTGTCCGAGTTAGGCCACATCATTGAAAATCGTAATATTCAACTGGCCTTATCTCAGTCTATTGCGCAACAAGCCAATCTTACCCTGTTTTGCCCTAGGCGTGTTGCACAGCTCGCCATGGGTGAAGGCGAAGCTTGGCTCACCTTAGATAATGGTCAAGCACTCACGGCCAAGTTAGTTGTTGGCGCGGATGGCGCGCAATCCTGGTTGCGATCACATGCAGGGATCCCGTTAACGTCAAGGGATTATCAGCATCATGCCATTGTTGCTACCGTTGAAACCCAAGCTTCTCATCAACAAACGGCTTGGCAAATTTTTAGACCCGACGGGCCACTTGCATTTTTACCCTTATTTAATGCCCACCATAGTTCAATTGTGTGGTCGGCCAGCCCAGAACAAGCCAAGGACTTGATGGCACTGGATGATGAGTCGTTTAATCGTCAGCTCACCATGGCTTTTGACAATAAATTGGGCTTAACCCAAGTGTTAGGCAAACGTGCTTGTGTGCCTTTAACGATGCGTTTCGCACGTGATTTCGCAAAACACCGTGTGGCGCTGGTAGGGGACGCTGCCCATACCATACACCCATTGGCAGGTCAGGGGGTTAACCTTGGCTTAATGGATGCAGCAGCACTGGCTCAAACCATTAGTGAGAACCTTGATTCGGGATTTGATATTGGCTTGTATCCACATTTAAGAAGCTATGAGCGCTGGCGCAAGACGCAAGCGGTAGAAATGATTGCGGCGATGGAAGCGCTGAAACAAGGCTTTAGTGGTAAGCATCCATTGCAAAAGTTTGTCCGAGACATTGGCCTAAAGCTGGTTGATAACACGCCTTTGCTTAAACAGCGTCTACTCGCCCACGCAACTGGCTTGGTGGGAGAGCTTCCCAAGTTAGCACGTTAACCTGACTTGGCTTGGTAGCCATCATGGTTAAACTAACGGAAACTCATTGGATTGCGATCTAGGCTAACAATTTTTCCTTGCAGATAACGCTGCTTTAGCTACGCTCAGTAGAAATAATCTTGTGTTTATTTTTGCTTATCTGGAGAGATAAATGAGCCACTTGCCAACGGATTTGAAATACACCGATGCTCACCTGTGGGTGCGCCCTGAAGAGGATGGCACGGTTACGTTAGGGCTAACTGACCACGTTCAACAGGCATTAGGAACGATATACAGCCTCGATGCACCCTCAGTGGGTGAGCATCTTGATGTAGGTGACGAATGCATTGCAGTTGAAGCAGAACAAACCAATATCGATATTTTTTCGCCTATTTCGGGTGACATCATTGAATGTAACGAAGACCTGGCGGATTCACCTACCTTGATTAACGCTGATCCCTATGATGATGGCTGGATCATTCAAGTTCGACCTGATGATATCAGTGAGTTAGATGATCTAATGGATGTGCATGATTACCAAGAACTGATTGAAGAGGAGCAAGAGTAACCCTAGGTACCATTCTTGGTACGTCATTTCCCCCGCAGGGTGACAGGCCTGCCCCTTCTCATCCCTACGGATTTTCTTAAACAGTTAAATTGCCGCATTCTCGCGGCAGTTTAACGAGGCAAAGCACACGATTGCGCAACTGCTTCTTCATGTGTCGATCTATATCCGTTGATTTTGTATTCTATAGATATTTTTGTTAGCAAGATGTTTTTTTATTTATTTGACTCGAGCGTAACGAAAGGGAGATTATGATTAACTTAATACTATTATTTGTTTGTGCCCCCTGAGGAGAGTGTAATGCAGTCAAAGTCCATCAGTACAGGATTACTATGCTTAGTGTTGCTGACCATAAGTGCACTCTTTGCTTATGAGCACAGCTTTAATAAAAGCTTGGTGATAGATTCATCGACAGATTTTCAAGTTAAGGCCATTACCGATCAGTCTCAAGGCGGGCAAACCACAGCAAAGCTTTCCCGTACTCCACAAGCCTTAGTACTAGAATGTAATGTGGTTAAAGCTTACCAATGGCCGTTTTGTGAATTAGCCATTAAGTTAGCCGATATCGGTGAAGGCATTGACATTTCAGAGTACGACACGGTGGCGGTCAATGCTCGATTTGAGGGAGAGGGCTCAAAGCGTATCCGTTTCTACATTCGCAACTACCACCCTTCCTATACCGATATTCATAATGACGCGACCATGAAGGTAAATGAGGTTGAGTATGAGCCCAATAACTATCGCTCAGAAGTGGTCATCCCCTTACAAAACTTCAGCGTGGCATCTTGGTGGATTTCAGAAAACAGTATCCCACTAGAGCATTTTGCCCCGGATTTTAGCAATGTCTCTGTCATTGAAATTGCAACCGGTAGCCTTGTCAGTGAAGGCCCAATCAAAATAATTGTTGAGCAAATTCGATTTGATGGCAAGCTGATCCCTGAAACCCTGTTTCTGACCATTATAATCGTCACTTGGGTTGCGTTTGCTGTGTTGTATCTACTGTTTGACCTTAAGCGTTTAAGAGGCGCTCTGTTTCAAAGTAAGCAAAAGGCCCTTGAGCTCGAGTCGTTAACGGAAGCGCTTAAACTAGAAAGCAAGAAGTTTGAAACCATGGCCAAGCGAGACCCACTAACGGGGGCCAGAAATCGGGCGGGGATCCGAGACTCGTTGTTTGAACAAGTGCAGTTGGTTTATCTGCAAAAAACGCCTTTGTCGATCATCTTTATGGATATCGATCACTTTAAAATGATCAATGATAATTTTGGTCACGACGTAGGTGATGAAGTATTAAAAGAATTTGCTGGTTTAGTCACCAGTAAA
The DNA here is from genome assembly GCF_021295345.1 of Motilimonas eburnea. Classification (GTDB taxonomy): domain Bacteria; phylum Pseudomonadota; class Gammaproteobacteria; order Enterobacterales; family CBDFNC01; genus Motilimonas; species Motilimonas eburnea. Next base: position 232,446 of record NZ_JAIMJB010000004.1, on the reverse strand, counting down.
ACGCGACAAGGTGACAGTTTAGTGCGCTGGGGCGGAGAAGAGTTTTTATTAGTCTGCCCTAATACAGAAATCGACAGTGCCACTAAATTGGCGGAAAATATCCGAGTGTCGATGGAGCAGCACCAATGGCCAAGTGGTATGAAGGTCACATCCAGCTTTGGTGTCACGCAGATGGGGCAAGAAAGCACTGGTGAGTTTATCGCAAGAGCTGACGAAGCGCTGTATAAGGCTAAGTCTAAGGGGCGTAATCGCGTGGTCACTTTTCGCTTTCAATACGAGCCACCCGCCTAAGTTAGGCGCGTTAGCTTAGGCCATTGTGCCATCGGCAGAGCCACACTGACAAAGCTTAGCTTCTGTAGAAGCTAGGCTTTGGTGTTCACATTTTGGTGGATTTGAAAATCGCTTTCTAGTCGTTGAGATAAGGCCTGTACGTATTCGGGCAAGGCATCGCAACTGATTAACTTGCTTAGTTCATCGCCCGCTTGAGTGAATTTGTAATAATAAAGCTTAATGCGTTTGCCATTAGGAACTAGGCTTAGGGTATAGCCATGATAATCAATCGCTAACGGCTGCCCTGCTACCATTTCTCCTGATTCCAGCTCACCTTGATAAAGTAATCCCAAATCAGCCATTAATAGAATATTCGAGTAGGGAAAGCGAAATTGACCTAAGGATAGCTTTTGGCTTTGACTTTGGCTAAAAATTTGAAACGAATTGGCCACCCGTGAAAAACCAGTGATGATTTTATGGGATGAATCGCCGCTAAACGTAGAGCTCAATTGACACAGTTTTTGAAAGATAATGGCTTCACGTTGGGTCATTTTCTTTAAGGTTTCAAGGGCTTTCACTGAGTAGCTGGCAGGGGTTGAGATTTCTTGTGCGAGTATTTTACCCCACAGTGTTTGCATGTTTTTACTGCTAATGGTTTCGGCGAGGCTGAGAAATGCGTGCATCCAGTCAGGGTCAACATCACTGGCCGTATCATCTTCACCACAATTGGCATAGGCCTGGGCTAATATCTTCTCTAGATTGTGCTGTTTCTGGCCAAGCTCAATGGCCATTCTTTTTTTGGCACGACTGAGTACGTTGCTATCTGGGTTGGCTTGGATCTCGTGATCGATAGCGTAGTGGCGAGCCAGTTGAAGGGTTTTCTGTTTGCTGTTAAATAAGTGACTGTCTTTTTTAACCTGATCTACTTCAACCAGTGGCTTCGACTCGGCCATAACCGCTCCTAGGTTTGTTAATCTAATGTTAATGTTAGGCGATGGATATCGGTTGCGTCATGTTGCTAAAATGTTAATATTGTTAGCAGCGGCAGCTAAATGGAGAATGGCATGATTATTTTGAAAAATAAAGTCTGGAATATTCTGCTTGGCATTGGTTACTTCGTGGGGTTAGTTGCCTTAGCAGTATACATATACTGAAGTTGTGCGATTTTGGCTGGCTTGTATGGGTCTCACAGCCAGCCAAATACATTTTATTCCTGGTAAACCTCGACTTTAATGCCCTCCATGGTGTAACCAACGGTGGCTAAATCATTACTTTTCGTCTCAGCCTTGATCTTACCTTCTATCCAAACTGCTCCCCAAACATCGTCGATAGGTGCGCCCTTCGGGTAGTTGACATAGATAATTTGGTTTGGTGGCGGTGGTGGCACATGAATACAGGCCCCAAAATAGGGCACTAAGAAAAACTCAGTAATGGTGTGTTCATCACCTTCTAACGGCACCACAAATCCAGGAAGACGAACGGTTTTACCATTGAGATCATCGCGTACATTCACATCAGTACTCTGTTGCTGATTCGCCATGCTCGCATCATGACTTAGATCAGGGGCTTGTGCTTGCGCAAGGCGCTCGGCTTCTGGCAGCAACTCGTCCCATTCCATGGTGATGACATTCGCACTTGCCAAATAGGGAAGTGCTAATAATGCCAGCAGTAGGTACTTTATCATTTTCATCGTTAAATCCTAATTGTCATGCCATCTGCAAGAGACAGCCTATATGCTCGCCACGCAGGTATCAGTCCTATAATAAAACCAGATAATACCACGATTGCTAATAAAGTAAGCTCATAAGATGTTAAAGCAGAGAAACGAATATAAATGCCGTACAGATCCATTGCCCATGGTTTAATCATCAAAATCAAACCATAGAGTAGTGCGACCCCTGCGACAGCACCCGATAAAGCGAGTAATCCCGCTTCTGATATCAGTAATGTAAAGATGTGAGCGGGGCGAGCCCCTACTGAGCGTAGAATGGCCATTTCTCTGCGTCGTTCATTTAGACTGGTTAACAGTGTGGTTAACATGCCCAGTAAGCCTGAGACCACAACAAAGCCTGAAACAACCAATAGCGCTTGCTCTGCCATGTTCATTGTGCTCCATAGCTCTTGTAAAGCGACGCCAGGCAATACAGCCATTATGGCTTCTGACTGATACTCATTAATTTTTCGCTGTAAAGCAAAGGTATGCATTTTCGAGTTCAGGCCCACGAGAAAAGCCGTGATGACTTCGGGCTCCAGAGACACTTGATCCAGTTGTTCTTGTTGTAGCTTACCAGCCCGGGGCGCGCCATTTTGCCAGCCATAATGAATGGCTTCTATGCCGGCAAGGGAGACATGTACCGTTCTGTCAACAGGGGTGCCGGTTGGGGCCAAAATCCCCACGACGGTAAAGGGCAAGTTATCGTGTTGAGTAAACGAAACGTCGCTACTGCCATGGGCGATAACGATTTCTTGACCCAGGCGGTAGTTGAGTTTTTTCGCCACCTCGGCACCGATCACGGCCTCAATTGGAGTATTGAATAGTTCGCCTTGAGCCAAGCTTAGGGATTGTCTTTGACCAAATTGATAATGTTTAAAGTAGTCTTGGTTGGTGCCTAAGACCCGAAAGCCACGGTGGGAATCACCAAGAGAAAAGGGAACTGTCCATTTTACGGCTTTGTCATTGGCTATCTCTTGGTAGGTTTGCCAAGAGATATTATTGGTCGCATTACCAATTCGAAAAACCGAGTAGAGCAATAATTGAACTTGCCCAGTTCGAGCGCCAACAATTAAGTCAGTACCTGAGAGGGTATTGGCAAAGTTCTCTTTGGTTTGGGTTCTAACCCTCTCAACACCCAGTAATAGGGTTACGCTAAGTGCAATGGCAAGCACCGTTAAAATTGCCGTTGCACGACGATTATAAAGGCTTTTTAACGCGAGTTTGGCGATAGCCATTTATTTACCTCCCTGACACGCTAGGTTAATGCTGGGTAAATCAATATGGTGGTCAAACAGACTCTGCAGGCCTGCATCATGGCTAACAAACAGTAAACTAATATTGGTCTCGATACATTCATTAAACAAGAGTTGGATAAATGATTCGCGTGCATCACTGTCTAAGGATGATGTTGGCTCATCGGCGATAATAAATTCAGGCTTGCCGATTAATGCTCTTGCTGCTGCGACTCGTTGTTGTTGCCCAATACTTAACTCGGTGACGGGACGGTTAATCAAACGACTGGGGATTTCTAGATGATCCAACAGGCGCTTGGCTTCTTGCTCAAGTGAGGCGCTTGAGCTGAGGGCTTTGTCTTTACGTCGTGCAGAAAAAAAACAGGGTAAGGTGACGTTCTCTGTCACACTTAGGTAAGGTAGTAAGTTAAACTGTTGAAAAATATAGCCTAAATGGTCTGCTCGAAAGTGATCGCGAGCGCTGCCTTTAAGTTGAGTGAGCTCTTTACCTAAGATGTTAATTGAGCCGCTGTTGGGTTGATTGATGCCGGTGATCAAGCCCAGTAGAGTAGACTTTCCACTGCCACTGGGTCCCTTTAAAAAGACACGCTCGCCTTGATTCAAGTCGAGCTGTTCTATCTCAATGGTCAGAGGTTGGCTTTTCAGCCAACCAAATTTGAGATCCTTAATACTTAAGATGGATGATGTATTGTTCATGATCCGTGTAGGTTACCTCACCAAGTGATCTTGTCATTATCAGGGGATAGATTGGTTGCCATTTGTGTTTCATTCATGATCCCTTGAACCTGAATTTTTTCCGTTAAAGGAAAATGTTTAAACAGGGTAACAGGTAACTGAGTAATTGCGCCAGGGTTGCGACAGGTAAAGAGGTAACTCACTGTTATATCGGCATGTGCGCTGTCATGGTCATGATCGTGCTCATGTTCATGATCGCCTTCGTGCTTATGTTCACCTTCATGTTCATGCTTGTCTTCATGTTCATGTTCATGTTCATGATCGTTTTCGTGTTCATGTTCATGTTCATGATCGTGTTCATGTTCATCAGCATGCTTGTCTTCGTGTTTATGCTTATGATCGTCTTCATTTTCATTTTCATGTTCATGTTCATGTTCATGATCGTGTTCATGTTCATTAGCATGCTTATCTTGATGCTTATTCTCTGCCACCAATATATCGCTATCAATATTGCTAGAAGCAAGAGTACAGTTAGCACTTGCTGGCAAGTTAATCATATTGTCAGCGTTTTTGAGTAAAGCGACAACTTCATTCACTTTTTGCCTTTGTTCATCTGTTTTTGCCTGGTGCTCAAAACCGAGTAAATTTGCTGCCGGTGAAACCCACTCAAAAGCCAGTTCCTCGCCGGCTAAAATGACGTTGAGCTTAGCTGAGCCATGCTCATGGCTGCCATGAGCACGGTGCTCAGTTTCATTACTCAGTGCGCTGGTTGAAAATGTGCTTAAGGCGATGAGGCTGGCGCTGAGAAGATGAGGTTGAAATTTCATGTTAATCCTTAATCTTTCATTCTGAATTTAAAATAGGGTAAAGGTCTGTTCAAAAAAGTGAGTTTTGGTTGAGTATAGGCGGTGCCCGAGTTTGGTAAACATAGTAAGCAGGTACTTGAGTTAGCGCCTTGTTCGAAGTAGGTGCTGGATAACCCTTGATATGGCTTACGATGAGGGGGGCGGCCGCGATCCCTAGATCAAAAGGTTGTTTGAAATGAGCACAGTATAGGCATTGATTATCAGTATGATGTGACGGCTCATGTGCTGTGTGATACCAATGAAACAGCAGTGCACCTTGGCTAAAAAGCCAACAGATTAAGACAAGGATAGTTAATCGGTGTCGTTGATACTGCACTTAAGCCAAATCGCAATGAATGAATAACAAGTGTTATGTTATATCAACTTGTTTTCTCTGTTGAGTGTTTTTTTATGAGACCCGATTAAAGTTAGTTCATTTGGGGTTGTTGCTCTCTAATTGCGCAGAGGAGCGAGCATCACGTTATGTTGGTTGAGGGCAGTGCTTTGCATCAATGGGATGGCTTGGCTAAAACACTGCCAAATTGAGAATCAATGCATCTTTAGTAAAGAGGCTCACTGATCATGGGCGTATTCGACTGCATCATTTCTTTTAATTGAGCCGATGAGCCGCTCAATAGTGTGTGCTGATGGTTATCAATGATCACCGGCGTCCCTGTTGCCCCACTGCGTGCTTCAATGGTTAGCCATGCAGGCGAAACACTGCCTTGACTAGTCGCTGGATAGACCAGAAACATATGGTATTTAGGCGCAATTTGACTAATTAAAGTGGCGAGTAAGATGGCCCTTTCGTCACTGTCTGCCGCATTTTCAAGTAACACGGCCATCGGTGGCGAGAAAGAATCAAGTCGTTCGTTGCTGTCAGGAATACTTAACACCCAGTTTTGAACATTTTGGATAGAAGTCGCCTCACTTTCTCGTGATTTTAGCTGCTGTGCGAGGGCATTAAATGTTCCCCTTGAGTGATAAAAGACTTGTGAATAGTTGGGCCGAATACATGGGCCTTGCTCTAGTTCTTGGCTATAACAAGGATTAACGGCCAAGAAGTTGAAGGCGTCATCTTGGTATTGGTAGTAAGCCTGCCAGAATAAGGTGGATTCTGGGCTGGCATCACGAACCGAAAAGGCGTGTTCAATACTGACAAATTTGGTGGCATCACTGGGTGAAACGGCATTGATACTGTCAAGCACATGCATTAAGCGTGGTCCTATGTAACCGTGTAATGCACGCACCGGTGAAGTAAGGGTAAAGTTAATTCGGTGTTGTTGTTGCAGGCCTTGTTTAAGTTGTTCGCGGGTAAATTGAGCATTCACCAATTGTTCTTGGCCATATTCATTATGCCAAAACCAATCTAGCTTGATACTCGGCGCAGCCTCTTCTTGAGGTAATACTGCGTTAACGTGCATGGATGCTAAGAGCGTAAAAAGCGAGATAAACAGTTTCATAGTAGCCGCCCCATTTTTTTGCCTTACTTAACAAATAGGCTAAAAACTGGATCTAGATCAAATTATTTTTGTTTTTATTTTCACCGTTTGTACTTTTGATGTGTCACCGTCGCCGTTGTATGCATGTTAGGGTATAGGTATATTAACATCCGCTATTCGCAGCTTGGTCGACTCCCTTGCGATGATGGTTTGGAGTACTGAACATGATGATGCAAAAGTGTATAACTAATATCATAGCGTGCTGTTTTTGCGGGTGGGTTTTTACTGCCGTCGCGGGCTCGGTTACGATTCAAAAGCGCAGTGAGATATCTGAAGCAAGCCCAGATCCTTGGCAAATTAAACAGCAAATTTTAGCGGATAACCAATGGCGTGAATGGCTAAAAACCGAGCAAGGCATTCGTTTACTCTACCAATTACCGGTTGGGTGTGTGGTCGTCACTCGGCCAATGCCTTCACACGCCCCTCTGTATCATTGCTTAGGCCATTTCTATCGCTCTTACACTTGGCAAAACCAAGATGTTTTTGTCGAAGTATCACCGCCTGAGCTGGCCATCCCCGCTTTACTGCCTCAGAGTGCACCTAACCAAGCGGATTTACCCAATAAGGAAAAAGGCAGTAATAAGCCCTAGCTACTGACTAATCTAGCCTTAGTTGATGGCATCAGTTAACATGGCTTTGCCACTTAAGTTCAGAGCAGAGAAAGTAATGCATATTCATATTTTAGGTATTTGCGGCACCTTTATGGGAGGCTTAGCGATTTTAGCCAAGCAGTTGGGACACCGTGTAACAGGGTCTGATGCCAATGTCTATCCGCCCATGAGTACACAACTCGAAGAGCAAGGCATTGAATTGATCCAAGGTTACGATCCGACTCAATTGGAGCCCGCTCCTGATATGATAGTGGTGGGCAATGCGATGAGCCGTGGGAACCCATGTGTGGAAGCCATGCTAAACCGTAATTTACCCTATATGTCTGGCCCACAATGGTTGCACGATTTTGTACTGCAAGATAAATGGGTCCTCGCCGCGTCTGGGACTCATGGTAAAACGTCCACTTCGAGTATGCTTGCATGGGTGCTGGAGCAGGCGGGGATGTCACCGGGCTTTTTAATTGGCGGCGTGCCAGAAAACTTTGGTATCTCGGCCCGTTTAGGCGATACGCCTTTTTTTGTGATTGAAGCGGACGAATATGACAGTGCGTTTTTCGATAAACGCTCTAAGTTTGTCCATTACAAACCCCGCACGTTGATCATTAACAACTTGGAGTTTGACCACGCCGATATCTTTGCTGATTTGGCTGCCATACAAAAGCAATTTCATCATCTCGTTCGCTTGGTGCCTGCCCAAGGGCAAATTATTTACCCCGCGGCAACAAGCAGCATTGAGCAGGTGCTAGCCATGGGCTGTTGGAGTGAGCAACAAACCTTGAATGGCGATTGGTCGGCCCAAACGATTGAAGCCGATGGCACTGTGTTTGATGTTTATTTTCAACAAGAATGCCAAGGTAGAGTGAACTGGTCCCTACTCGGTGAGCACAATATCGCCAATGCACTCGCTACGATTGCTGCTGCTAAACACGTAGGTGTATTACCCGAGCATAGCATTGCCGCCTTATCTCATTTTAAAAATGCCAAACGCCGGATGGAGTTAAAAGGTAAGGTGAATGACATTGCTCTGTATGATGACTTTGCCCATCATCCGACCGCCATTAAAACCACCTTGGCTGGACTGCGCGCTAAAGTCGGTAATGGGCGTATTCTTGCGGTCCTTGAGCCACGCTCTAACACCATGAAGATGGGGACCCATCAAGACCAATTGGTCACCTCTCTTCAGGCTGCAGACTTTATATATTGCCTTGAGCCAGAGGGATTAACTTGGTCATTACCTGCTTGTTTTAGTAACAGCGACACGCCAGCGGTTGTTGAATCTGATCTAAATAGCTTGATAGCGCATATTATGACTCGTGCTAAGCCAGGAGACAGTATCTTGGTCATGAGTAACGGAGGATTTGGTGGTATACACCAAAAACTATTAACTCGCCTTGCTAGTAATGAGGTAGCTTGTGAAACAACCCTTTAAAGGCAGCATGACCCTGGCCCTCACTGGGGCTTCTGGTGCGGCCTACGGCCTGCGCTTGCTAACGGCTTTGATTCAAGCCCGGTATCAGGTCCATTTCCTAATGTCAGATGCGGCAAAAATTGTGGTTAAAACAGAGCTGGGCCTTGATTGGCCAGCGGATCCAGAGCAATTAGCCGTGCATTTAACCGAGCAATATCAAGGGATGCCTGAGCAGATTAAGGTCTGGGCAGCCAAAGATTGGTTTTCGCCTGTGGCATCGGGCTCAGGCGCACCCAAAACCATGGTGATATGTCCCTGTAGCGGGGGAACGTTAGCCGCCATTGCCCATGGATTGTCGGATAATCTAGTTGAACGAGCGGCAGACGTGATTCTAAAAGAAAAGGGGCGCCTGATCTTAGTACCAAGAGAGACCCCATTATCGACGTTGCACTTGCAAAACATGCTGAGTTTATCGCAAATGGGGGTCACCATCATGCCTGCGGCCCCTGGCTTTTATCACCAGCCGACTCAGATCGAAGAGTTATTGGATTTTATGGTAGCACGTATTTTAGATCATTTAGGGATCGAGAATCAGGCAAGCCAACGCTGGGGTGTTGATGATAAAGCTTGAGTGTTGAAGCTATCGATTCCAAGCATAAAAAAGCTGCTAAGCGAATGCGAAGCAGCTTTTTATTTTGGGCCCTAAACCACCTACTGGAGTAGGTAGGTATTGCTTATGTTATAACTACTTACCAGCGGGTCTTAAGATAGCTGTGATGTAGTTATAAACGAACTCAATTACCTTATCTTGCGAAGGGTTGCTCGGCTGATTGATCATTTGAATAATCATATAGCCGCAACCGGTTAGCGCGCGACAAAACTCATCCACAGTTAAAGTACACTCGAAGGTTTTGTCATCAAACCCAGGTTTGATCACTTTCTTCATCAAGTCTGTGTTATGGGCGAGTAATTTCAGGTAACGAGGCCAAATTTCTTCACGAACCGAGGAGCTCCACTCTAACCAAATATGCGTGTAATCGGGTTTGGTGTAAGCGGCTTCTACCACAAAAGCAATGTAATCATGGATAGTTTCCATAGGATCTTTGCTTTGGACAAAAGCGGCTGAGGCGATACCGCGGAAGTAAAGTTCTACTTCAGTAAGCACGGCGTTAACCAAGTCTTCTCGGGTGTTAAAGTAATTAAAAACCGTGGCGACAGACACTTGAGCTAACTCAGCAATTTCTGCATGTCCGGCACGGCCGATTCCTCGCTTTGAGAAAACTTCCAGTGCACATTCCATCAGTTGTTTGCGGCGGGCTTCCGGTGCCAATCTTGTTCGGCGTCTAAATTCTGCGCGTGGTTCCATGATATTGTCTACTGTCTACTGCTGTTATAATTATGAAAATATAATTTTATATTATACCGCAGCAGATTATCATTTACGGTCAAATTAGTACAATCAATAGACTGTCAAATTACATTTTATGTATATTAAAAACGCATAACTCAGAATTATTCGCTTTATGAGTCCGAATTTATCGAATTTTGTTAGCTAGTGCTTTATTATTAGTGACATTATTAAATTGCCAAAATTTACAAACGTTAGGAATAAATTATGAAACATTCAGTAGAGGTATTAATCTCTGAACAAAAAGTACAACAACGAATTAGTGAGATCGCCAAAGAAATTGAATTAAAATATAAAAATACTGAATGCCTAGTCATGATTGGTTTATTACGCGGTTCATGCATTTTGTTGGCTGACTTAAGCCGAAAAGTAGACCTTCCTGTTCAACTCGATTTTATGACCGCCTCTAGCTATGGCGATAAAATGGAAAGTTCTCGTGAAGTTAAAATCAAGAAAGATTTAGATGATGAGATTCGTGGTAAAGATGTGTTGATCGTCGAAGACATCATCGATACCGGCTTTACGCTAAACAAAATTCGCGAAATGCTATTGATGCGTGATCCCGCTTCTTTAACTATCTGTACCTTACTGGATAAGCCTTCACGTCGAGAAGTAAATGTGCCTGTTGATTGGGTTGGGTTCTCCATCCCCGATGAGTTTGTGGTAGGCTACGGCATTGACTATGCACAAAAATACAGAAACTTACCTTACATAGGTAAAGTCGTTCCAGAATAAAATCAAGTAAAACAAAACCGATTAAATCGAGATTTGTTTTTGCTGATCGATATTTTAAGGTGGCTTGTTTGAACGCGATTGAAATTAATGATTTAACAAAAGTATATAAAGGCGGTAATGCGGCTTTAAAGGGAATTAGCTTATCAGTTGAGCACGGTGATTTTTATGCTTTATTAGGGCCCAACGGTGCTGGTAAATCAACAACCATCGGGATCTTAAGTTCACTGGTGAATAAAACTTCAGGACAAGTGAAGATATTTGGTGAGGATATCGATACCGACCTAGAGGCGGCAAAACGCTATATTGGTTTAGTGCCACAAGAATTTAATTTCAATCAGTTCGAGCCCGTTGAACAAATCTTGGTTAACCAAGCCGGCTATTATGGTATGCCACGTAAGCAGGCTTGGCAACGCGCCGAGGTTTGTTTAAAGCAGTTAGATTTATGGGATAAGCGCAAGCAGCAAAGCCGCACTTTGTCGGGCGGCATGAAACGACGCTTGATGATAGCTAGAGCGCTAATGCATGAACCTAAGTTGCTGATTTTAGATGAACCTACTGCGGGTGTGGATATTGAATTACGCCGTTCAATGTGGACCTTTCTACGCGAGTTAAATCAGCAGGGTATCACTATTGTATTGACTACCCACTACCTTGAAGAGGCGGAAACGTTATGTCGCAACATAGGTATCATTAACAAGGGAGAGCTGATTGAAAATACCAGTATGAAATCGCTTTTGGCTCGTATTGCCCGTGAGACCTTCATCCTAGATATTGCGCCTGTGTCACCCGAGCTCAAGTTTTCAGCTCCTTTTACCTTGCTTGATGATCATACTTTAGAATTAGATGTGTCCAAAGGAGAGGGGCTCAATGCTGCTTTCGGGTACTTAAGCGAGCAGGGCGTTCAAGTGCTCAGTATGCGTAATAAAAGTAACCGACTTGAAGAGCTTTTCGTTCAGTTAGTGCAAGAAGGAGCGGAATAATGCACTCAAAGCTTTACTTTATTGCCTTTAAAAGCATACTAATCAAAGAGATACATCGTTTTACCCGGATTTGGGTACAAACCTTAGTGCCGCCAGCCATTACCATGAGTCTATATTTCGTTATTTTTGGTAATTTAATTGGCTCGCGCATTGGTGAAATGGGTGGGGTCAGTTACATGGAGTTTATTGTACCTGGCCTGATCATGATGTCGGTGATCACTAACTCTTATTCGAATGTCGCTTCCTCTTTTTATAGTGCTAAGTTTCAACGTAATGTTGAAGAGTTGCTAGTGGCCCCTGTCCCTAATCACATTATGATCTTAGGCTATGTGGGTGGCGGTGTTGCCCGTGGTTTATTAGTGGGGCTCATTGTTACCTGTATTTCGCTGTTGTTTGTGCCTTTGGCCATTCATCACTTATTTATTTTGGCGCTCACCGTATTGCTTACCTCTATTACGTTTGCACTCGCGGGGTTTATCAACGCCATTTTTGCCAAGAGTTTCGATGATATTAGTATTATTCCTACCTTTGTGTTGACCCCGTTAACCTACCTTGGTGGGGTGTTTTACTCCATTAGCCTGTTGCCTGGTTTTTGGCAAGGGGTATCCCAGCTTAACCCTGTGGTGTACATGATCAATGCATTTCGCTACGGCTTTTTAGGCGTGTCGGATGTCTCAGTTTGGATGTCACTCTTGGTGATCATCAGTTTTATCGCTGTGTTTTACAGCGTAGCGTACTATTTAGTGAACAAAGGAATAGGGTTAAGAAGTTGAACGAATTAGGAAACTCTCGCCAAGTTGTGTCAAACCAACTAGGGTTAAATGAGCAATTAGACGAGGTTGTGCGTAAACACCTGAATACGGAGTTTAAAAAGCCGTACCAAGCCCATACGCTGGCTGCTTTTAACCAATTAGCTGAGCAACTAAAAGGGGATTCCCGTCCTCTCATTTTTGACTCTTGTTGCGGGGTCGGTGAAAGCACTGTTAAAATTGCCCAAATGCATCCTGATGCCATGGTGATAGGGTTAGACAAATCGGCTCACCGTTTGGCTAAAACCCCATTAAGCCTACCTGATAATGCAGTCTTGTTGCAGGTTGATCTAAATGATTTTTGGCGTTTAGCCGTGGATGCCGGTTGGCAGTTAAGCCATCACTATTTGCTTTATCCCAACCCTTGGCCAAAAGCAAAACATTTTCAGCGCCGTTGGCATGGCAGTGCCGTGTTTCCTTTTATTTTAAAACTAGGAGGCAAATTAGAAGTTCGTAGTAATTGGAAAACTTACATTGATGAATTTGCCGCTTCTCTTGCCATTGCCGGCATTGAGGCTCAAGTAGAGCAGTATCAAAGTGAGGTTGCCATCACGCCCTTTGAACGAAAATATTGGGCGAGTGGCCAAGATTCCTGGCGCTTAGCAGTGGCCCTATAAATCCCAATTTCATGATTAAAAGGCATAAAAAAAGGACGAATTATCGTCCTTTTTTATGCGACAAGGCGTGATTAAGCGACTTGTACCGGCACGTCTTTACTGGTGCGCACGATGTTGTTATCAGCATCCAGATAAACCAAGCTAGGCTTGTGGTTTTGGATTTCAGCTTCATTCATTGAGCCATAGGTGCATATGATCACGCGATCACCTACCGCCGCTTTGCGTGCAGCAGCACCGTTTACAGAAATGATTTTTGAACCACGCTCGCCCACGATGGCGTAAGTTGAGAAACGCTCACCATTGTCGATGTTATAAATCTCGATTTGCTCGTATTCTAAAATACCAGCGGCGTCCATGAAGTCTTGATCGATCGCACATGAGCCCTCATAGTTAAGCTCAGCGTGGGTTACACGCGCTTGGTGCAGTTTGCCTGTTAAAAGTACCTTTTGCATGGCAATGTTTTCTCCGAGTGTCACTCAATTAGTTAGGGCTATTTGAGCGGTGCAATATAAATTAAATTGATTAAGGGTGCAAATTTACTGTGCAGTTATCAATCAGTCTGGCTTTACCTAAGTAAGCGGCCATCAAGATCACTGCATCTTGGCTTTGTTCGGTTAATGGCAACAGTGTCGCTGCGTCGACAATATCGATTTGATCAGTCTTAAATCCGTTGCTGTTGAGGTCAGTTGTCGCGGCTTGCACTAATGCTCGGATATCACGCTGGCCAGCCGCCATTTGCGTTGCTATCTCTTTCATCACTTGGCTTAGCTTAGGTGCCAGTTCAAGCTCGGCTGGAGTCAGGTAGCCATTGCGTGAACTTAAGGCTAAACCGGACTCAGCTCTGACCGTTGGCACGCCGATGATCTCGATTGGCAAGGCAAGATCTGTGGTCATTTTGCGGATCAAGGCCAGTTGTTGATAATCTTTTTCACCAAAGCAGGCAACATCAGGTGCAACAATATTAAACAGCTTGGTCACCACCGTGCTTACGCCTTTGAAATGGCCAGGACGCAGGGCGCCTTCAAGCACTTCTGAAATACCCGGCACATCCACATAGGTATGAATCGCAACACCTTGCGGATAAATGATCTCTGGCGTTGGGGTAAATAACAGGTCTGCTCCTTGAGCAATCAACAATTGCGCGTCTTGATCTAAGGTGCGTGGATAAGCTTGTAAATCTTCGGCGCGATCAAATTGCATCGGATTGACAAAGATACTGACCACCACCTTATCGGCATGCTGTTTGGCAGTTTCCACCAAAGTCAGGTGGCCTTGATGTAAATTGCCCATGGTGGGGACAAAGGCAACGCGAAGCCCTTGCTGGCGCCACCCTTTTACGGTAGTGCGAATTTCTTCTATGTTTTGGGTAATATCCATGATTTACCTAGTAAAAACTGTGCTCAGGAGCGGGGAACTCGCCGCTTTCAACTTGGCTTTTGTAAAGGGAAACGGCTTTTCTGATATCACCTGTTTCGATAAGAAAGTTTTTGGAAAACTTAGGGCAAAATCCGGCAGAAATACCAAAGGCGTCGTGCATCACCAAAATTTGGCCATCGGTGACATTACCCGCGCCGATTCCAATAACCGGAATGGTTAGGGCTTTGGTGATTTCTTCTGCCACAGGAACGGGCACACATTCCAATACCAGCAGTTGTACGCCTGCGGCTTCTAAAGCCAGAGCGTCTTGCTTGAGCTGTTTGGCTTGTTCGTCGCCACGCCCTTGTACCTTATAGCCTCCGAATACATTAACGGATTGTGGCGTTAACCCTAGGTGACCACAGACCGGCACACCACGCTGAGCTAATCCTTTAATGGTATCGGCTAGCCATAAGCCACCTTCTAATTTCACCATGTGTGCACCAGCACGCATCAGCTGCGCAGCACTGGTGTAGGTTTGCTCTGGGCTCGAATAAGTCATAAAGGGGAGATCGGCGATGACTAAGGCTTTTTCGCTGCCCGCTTTAACGGCTCGGGTGTGGTAACTGATATCATCTAGGGTGACAGGCAAGGTTGAGTCGTGGCCTTGGAGCACCATGCCGAGTGAATCACCAACTAATAGGACTTGAATACCAGCTTGGTCGAATAAGCTAGCAAAACTAGCATCGTAAGCAGTAATACACGTAATCTTCTGCTGCTCTTGCTTCATCTTCAATAAGCGGGATGCGGATATTTTACTCATGTGTTCTCCAATTTGGCGTCAGAAATATTTTACTGAGAGTAGATTTCTAAGCCATTTCTGTCGCAATTATCAGCAAGGCTGATTAGACTTGTACCACAAGGCAGAACAAGCTGCGGTGCTATCTCTAAAAGGGGGTATATTACAAACTCTCGCTGTTTCATGCCATAGTGAGGCACGGTTAAACGCGGATTGTTAATGGTTTCTTGACCAAACAACAGAATGTCTAGGTCTAGGGTTCGTGGCCCCCATCGTTCATCCTTACGCTCGCGGCCGTGGTCTAGCTCAATTTTTTGCAGACAATCAAGGAGCTCAATCGCATCAAGTTGGGTCTCAATCCCTAACACCGCATTGATGTAATCGGGCTGATCTTGAGGCCCCATAGGCGCACTGCGATATAAACTCGACACGGTAGTGACAGTGAGGTCAGGATGCGCTGATAACACCGCAATGGCAGAATTGGCTTTTGCCACTGGATCGCCTTGGTTACTGCCTAAGGCGATGTAACATAAGGTTGTCATCATGACGCGTTCGATCTCGGCTTCTTTTTAGAATAGCGACGCTTTTTACTGGCAGGCTTATTGAGTTTGGCTACCATGCTACGTTTGCCATCTTCGTCCTGCTCTTGAAATTCGGTCCACCATTCACACAGTTCAACCAACTCGCCACCCTCGATATCGGCACGTAGCTGCAAAAAGTCATAAGCTGCGCGAAACTTGGGATGATGAAAAATACGGTAGGCATGTTTGCCATAACGTTTTGGCATCCGGGTTTGTAATACCCAAATGTCACGCATGGTGGTACTAAAGCGTTTGGGGATAGCAATGCTTTTAACTTGGAAGTCTAATACTTCGTTCATCGCCATTAAGAAGGCATCGTTAAAAGGTAGCCCACTTTCAGCGATGATCTCTTGGGTTTTCTGCTCTACCGGATACCATAAAATAGCAGCATAAAGAAAGGCTGGTGTGACACGTAGATCGGCCTTAATGCGTTTATCCGTGCTGGCCAGTGCGGCGTGGATCAGTGCTTCCGATTTAGGGTCTTCACCGTTAACAAAAGAAACAGGGTAGAGCTGTTGCAATAAATTGTATTGTTGGAGCAGTTTATAGGTTTCTAAGCCTTGACCAGAAAGCAGCAGCTTGAGGCTTTCTTCAAACAAACGAGCGGGGGGAATGTCTTTGAGTAGGGGCGCCAATTCACGGATCGGGGCCTTGGTTCGCTCGCTGATGTCCATGTTGAGCTTAACGGCAAAACGGACCGCCCGTAACATTCTGACTGGATCCTCACGATAACGTGTTTCGGGATTGCCAATCAATTCGATTTTACGGCGCTCTAAATCCGATAAGCCGTTACAAAAATCACGCAAGGAAAAATCAGCAATATCGTAATACAGGGCATTGACGGTGAAATCGCGGCGCTCGGCATCTTCTTCGATAGAGCCGTAGACGTTGTCGCGCAGTAGCATGCCTTGTTGTGATTGCGCGGAAACATGCTTTTCATTTTCGCCATCGCTGTGATGACCGCGAAGGGTGGCGACTTCAATAATATCTCGACCAAATAATATATGAGCCAGACGGAAGCGGCGGCCAACCAAACGACAGTTACGAAACAGTTTTTTGACTTGCTCAGGCGTCGCATCGGTCGCGATATCAAAGTCTTTGGGTTTGAGCCCAAGTAACAAATCACGCACACCACCGCCGACTAAGTAGGCTTTATGTCCGGATTTATGCAGTCGATAAAGTACCTTAAGCGCATTTTCACTGATGTCGTTGCGAGAAATGCTGTGTTCGCTACGGCTGATGGTGGTGCTACTGTCTGTTGACGGCTTTTGGGTTTTACGTGCCGCGTTTGGCTTTGCCTTTTTTCTTCGTGCTGGCTTTGCCGTTGCTACGGTTGCAGGCGAGGCGCTGGTGGCCGTTCGCGGCTGGGACTTTTTACCCAACACTTTTTTGCAAAATTCTTTTATACGCTTAATGGTCTGTATCCTCTGAGACGCGCCGATATTTTAGGCGCATATAATATGCAAGGGTGGCACTAAACACAACTTAACTCAGTATTTGCTCGGTTTGATGGGCCACTTTTTTGAGTTGCCAATGGGCAATGGCCCAATGGATGATGTTGGTTTGAGGCTCATGAACTAATGCTGGCGGTGGCTGTTGACCTAAAAAAGCCAAAGCGCGCCAAGTGGTTTGGCGAATATCTTGGTCTGCAATTGATGGGGCATGATTTTGTTTGGATAGTTTAAAACCAGGTTTAGTTACCGCTAAGGGTAAATGCACATAGTCCGGCACCGGGGCATTGAGTAATTGCATTAAACCAATTTGGCGCGCTGTTGGTTCAAGTAAATCCGCTCCCCTAACCACTTCAGTGATGCCTTGATCGATATCGTCCAGGGTGACGGCCAGATTATAAGCGTAAAGGCCGTCTTTTCGTTTAATGATAAAGTCCTCGTGGGCCATGTCCGGATTGATGAAGACCTGACCTTGGAGTTTATCGATAAATGCGGTCACGCCCTGTTCAACGTGTAAGCGAATGGCATTATTTTTGTCTGTGAGCGCTAACTGACGGCAAGAGCCTGAGTATAAGCCGCCTTGCTGCTTAATCATGGCGCGGGTGCATTGACACGCATAGGTTAAGCCTTGCTCTCTAAGCTGGGTTAATACCTGCTCATAGAGCTCGGTTTGTTGGCTTTGGTAACGCACCGGCCCATCCCAAGTCAGTCCATATTGCTCTAAGGTTGTTAAAATAGCCTTATCTGCGCCAGCGACTTCTCTGGGGGGATCGATGTCTTCAATGCGCACTAGCCATTGCCCCTGATTGGCTTTGGCCTGTAAGTAACTGCCTAACGCGGCAACCAGTGAGCCAAAATGCAATGGACCAGAAGGACTGGGTGCAAATCGGCCAATATATGGCTTGGATTGTCTGTCGGTTTCTGGGTTAACAATACGGCTTGCGGGGACTAAGGTCATGGTGGTGTTGATTCTATTAAAGCAAAAAGGGGCTGATGCCCCTTCAATCTAGTGTCGAGATTAAGCGGTAATTAACCGGCTAGTTGACGCTCTTTAATTTCGGCAAGGGTTTTACAGTCAATACATAAATCGGCTGTTGGTCTTGCTTCTAAACGTCTGATGCCGATTTCAATGCCACAACTGTCGCAGTAGCCAAAATCACCATCTTCGATTTTTTGTAGCGTTTTCTCAATCTTTTTAATCAGTTTACGTTCACGGTCGCGGGCTCTTAGTTCAAGACTGAACTCTTCTTCTTGTGCCGCGCGGTCAACAGGATCAGGAAAGTTAGCCGCTTCGTCTTTCATGTGTCCTACAGTGCGGTCAACTTCTTGTCGTAACTGGTTGCGCCAAGCTTCTAGAATGGTTTTAAAGTGCTCAAGTTGAGCGTCATTCATGAACTCTTCACCAGGCTTTTCTTGGTATGGGTCAAGTCCAGCAATTGACAATACGCCCAGTGTCTTTTTAGCCTTGCCTTCTGGCATGACGTTTCTCCTTTTACACACTTAACTAGTGATGGAAGCAAAAATAAGGCGGCTATCTATAGCAAAATAGCTGACGTGGATCAATTGCAATTTATATTTTTTTGCTCAAGCTACAATTAATCCGATAGATTTGCTTTTATCTTAACCAATACGCAATAAACTGAGTCAGGGTTTATTAAGCCAACATAATTTGTGTGCCAAGCTCATTTGTTCAATATCCAGCTGCGCACCGTAGGTATAAATTTCTACCCCGCAGGCCGTGGCTTGGTCTATCAATTCAGTATAGATGGGATCAAGGTGTTTTGCCGCACTCACTTGCTTTATTCCACTGTGCATAACGGCAAATAACAACACCGCCCTTGCTCCTGCTTTTTTTATCTCCATTAACTCTCGTAAATGCTTTTGACCTCGCACTGTTTGCGTGTCGGGGAACCATCCTTGGCCTCCTTCGAGCAAGGTGACACTTTTCACTTCGACATAGCAATCCACTTGCTCGGGGTGGCTTAATAAAAAGTCGATGCGGCTATTTTCACTGCCATATTTTACTTCACTGGCAATCTTGTCGTAATCCGAAAGCGGTGCGATCTGTTTCGTTAACAAGGCTTCTTTAACAATTTGGTTAGCACGCTGCGTATTCACGCAGATTAAGTCACCGGCAGCATTTTGGCTGTACTCCCAGCTATAGCGATACTTACGCTTGCTGTTATTGGAGTCACTGAGCCAGATGGTATCGCCGGGCGCGCCGCAATGAGTCATGGCCCCCGTATTCGCGACATGGACGGTGATTTGGGTGCCGTCGGTTAAGATGACATCGGCTAAAAAACGTTTGTAGCGGCGCACCAAGGTGGCCGCTTGGAGCTGGGATTCAAATTGCACTTGAGTCTCTTGGTATGAAAAGGGGTTAGTTACCTTATTTGGCTATCGACTTGCAGTCAATGGATTGAGTTTGGCACCGCTGTTGGTTAAGCATCTTACCTTGGGGTAAGATGTCGGCGCATTTTGTTGAAAAGGTGACCCCTGTGCTGCCCATCGAATCGTTATTTTCTGCTATATCGGCTTCCCTTAGTCAAACCAATCAAATAATTTTGCAAGCGCCAACTGGGGCCGGTAAATCAACCGCATTACCCTTGTACCTATTACAAAAAAAGGCGCAGATCTCGGGTAAAATCATCTTACTTGAGCCTCGGCGTTTAGCGGCGAAAAACATTGCTTACTATCTTGCTGAGCAACTTGGAGAGGCGGTCGGTGAGTCGGTGGGGTATCGCATGCGCGGGGATACGCAAGTATCAAATCAAACGCACTTAGAAATCGTGACAGAAGGTGTGTTGACGCGCATGTTACAAGCGGATCCTGAGCTTAATGGCGTTGGATTGATCATCTTTGATGAATTTCACGAACGCAACTTACATGCCGACCTCGGTCTGGCCCTGTGCCTTGATGTGCAAGGGGCGCTACGTGATGACCTCAAACTGATGGTCATGTCGGCGACCTTAGACAATCTCGCCCTGCAAAAGGTAATGCCTGAGGCTGACGTGCTCAGTTGTGAAGGGCGCATGTTTGCCGTAGAGGTAGACTATTGTGGTGCCATTCAAACCCGCTATTTGATAGATGCATTAGCTGAACAAGTGAAACAGGCCGTCACGAACGACACGGGTAATATCTTGGTTTTCTTGCCCGGTAAAAAAGAAATCTTGCAATTGAGCCAACGTCTCGGGCAGCAGGGCTGGCGAGATGTTCAGATTTGCCCCTTATACGGCGGGTTATCCTTAGCGGCGCAACGTAAGGCGATTGCCGCCCCCGCTGACAATGAACGTAAAGTGGTGCTTGCCACTAATATTGCTGAAACCAGCTTAACCATTGCCGGGATCCGCATCGTCATCGATTCCATGCGTGAGCGGCGGGTGAAGTTAGATGGCCGCACAGGGGCAACCCGCTTAGTGACTCGATTAATCAGTCAAGCATCTGCGATGCAGCGCATGGGGCGAGCCGGTCGTGTGCAAGCGGGGCGTTGTTACCGCTTGATTAATCAAGAAGGGTACAGTGGCTTAGAGTCACATAGCCAACCGCAAATTAATGAAGTGGATTTAACCGATTTAGTGTTAGAGCTAGCTGGCTGGGGGATCCAAGACCCGGCCCAGTTAACTTGGGTGACATCCCCCCCTGTGGTTAACTGGCGGATGGCACTCTCCTTGTTACAAGGCTTTGATGCATTGGACACAAAGGGTAAGTTGACACCTCACGGGCAAGCCATGCTTGCTTTTGCAACCGATGCACGTAGCGCTCATATGTTACTTAAAGCCAAGTGGCTTGAGCACAAGCATGGCTTAACCGGCGTGGCGGCGCTTGCTGCCAAATTAATGGTGGTACTTTCTTCGCCTGCAACGGTGTCGGAGAGTGGAGCAGCACAGCAAGGGGATTTATCTTATCAACTAGAACATCCCCTCAATAAAGAAGGTAATCAGCTATATCGACAAGCGATACATAAGCTTGGCGTTCAAGCGCCTAAGGTGCTCCCCGTTGAATATACTGGGTTGATTATCGCCCTTGCTTATCCCGATCGTATTGCGATTAAGCGCCAACAAGGTGAGCGTTGGTTACTGGCTTGCGGGGTAGGAATGCAGCTTTATGCTGAACATGTGTTGAATCGGCACCATATGCTGGCAGTGGCTGATATCGGCGGGCAAAGTCAACACGAAGATGTCACCGCCTTTAATGGCGCGCCGTTAACACTTGAACATGTCGAACGTTATTTGCCTCATCTGATCCAGCATCGAGAAAAGGTTTTTTGGGATGCTGCCAGTCAAAAAGTTAAGGGAGTTGAACAAGTTTGTTTAGGTAGCATTGTTCTCTCTAGTCAGCCTATGTCGAACATGGATCCTAGCTTAAGGAGCCAAGCATTAATTGAAGGTATTTTATCTTTACCTTCACTGCCTCTATCTAATGCAGCCAAGGATTATATCGCCTTGGCGGAATATGCACGCGGTTTAATGCCTGAGCTGGCGCTGCCAGATCTGTCATTACAGGGGTTACGAACCTCGGTCTCGCAATGGTTAGCGCCGTATTTGTTGGCGTGTACGCGCATCGATGACGTTGCAAAATTAGATACGTTAATGCTCGTGAAGCAAATTCTCAGTTGGGAACAGCAGCAGGCCTTGGCCGAACACTTTCCAAAATATTATCACCCCCCCGTGGGTCGCAAGGTAAAGATCCACTATCACGGTGACCACGCGCCGTACATTGAAGTGAAGCTACAACATATGTTCGGTGTCACACAGACGCCAACCATAGCGAACGGACGCGTACCTATCATGATTGTTTTGTTATCGCCGGCTGCTCGGCCCTTGCAAATGACGCGCGATCTTGCTGGATTTTGGCAAGGCAGTTATCAAGATATCAAAAAAGAAATGAAGGGGCGCTACCCTAAACATCATTGGGAGTTGCCGACTTAGTGCCAGGTGGATGAGCGGCAAAACACTGGCCGCCATCATGCTTTAAGTAAACTATCAGTGACAAAATTGCTAAACCGTTTTGCAAACGTTGTTTCTTTCATGCTGGCCTAATGCTATGTTGCCTTTTTTATTGGCCTTACTCGACATTAAGCAATTTTAGTAATTATGGCGACTAGCAAGAAGACTCCCTCACGTACCACTCGTGCAAAACCAAGGCGTAAACCCAGTAAAAAGGCGCGCCGTTTCACCGCAAAAAAAGCAGGTGCATGGCTGTTTGCCACTTCATTAAAACTGAGCTTAGCACTGGTTGCCGCGGTGCTGCTTTATGGTATCTACCTGGATAGCAAAATTCGTAGCAAATTGGATGGCCCCATCTGGCAGTTGCCGGCACAAGTGTTTGCTAGGCCCTTGACTTTATACCCAGGCATGCCGATTGAAAAAAGCGAGGTCATTAGTGAGCTGAGTATGCTCAATTATCGTTATGATCCTGCTCCAAGACGGGCTGGAGAGTATGCGCAATCGAAGACGCGTATTGAGGTAGTGAGAAGGGCGTTTGCTTTTTTCGATGGCGCAGAGCCTGAAAAGCGCATTTTGATTGAGTTTGGCGATAAGGTAGTCAGCAGCATTACCTTAGTTGAGACAGGACAAAAGCTGGGGTATGTCCGTCTCGAGCCTTTACTTATCGATCGTATTGGGACCACGAATGCGGAAGACCGTATGATGGTGACCCTCGACAAAATGCCCCAGTTATTAATTGATACTTTATTGCTGGTGGAAGATCGTGATTTTTATCAGCATAACGGGGTCTCACCGACTGCGATTGTCAGGGCGATGGTCACCAATTTAAAAGCCGGTCAAACCGTTCAAGGTGGCAGTACCTTGACACAACAGTTGGCGAAAAATATTTTTTTAAATCGCAATCGAACCTTGCTGCGTAAGGCTCAAGAGGCTTACATGGCCATCATCATTGACTTTCGCTATTCCAAAGAACAAGTTTTAGAGGCCTACCTTAATGAAGTTTACTTAGGTCAAAACGGCGCGGATGGTATTTATGGCTTTGGTTTAGCTAGCCACTTTTATTTCGGTCGCCCGGTGGCGGAGTTATCTGTCAGTCAAATCGCCCATCTTGTTGCTTTAGTTAAAGGGCCCTCCTTTTACGACCCTTGGCGCTCACCAGCGCGTTCATTAAAAAGGCGAAACCTTGTCTTGAATATGATGATGGAGCATGGATTAATTGAACGTCATACCTATGACGTCGCTTCCGCACTTGATACCGGTGTGATCAAAAGAGGGGCTTTAGGTAAACAAACGGCACCCGCCTTTTTAGCATTGGTGCGCCGTGAACTAGAAGAGAAAGTGGGCGGTTTGGATGTGATCCAAGCGGGTGTACGCGTGTTTACCTCGTTGGATCCGGTTGCTCAGCAAAGTGCTGAAACCGCTTTGGTTGAGGGGCTAGCTCGAATTGAAAAAGATCGTAAATTAAAAGGGTTAGAAGGCGCCATTGTGGTTTCCGATAAGCGTAAAGCCGAGCTAATCGCGGTCGTCGGTGGTCGCGATGTAAAATACGCTGGCTTTAATCGCGCTCTAGATGCGGTCAGGCCGATTGGCTCTTTAGTTAAACCTGCTGTTTATGTTGCCGCATTAGAGGGCGATTATCAGTTAGCCTCGCTACTAAAAGACAAGCCCATTAAACTCAAGAATAAATCAGGTAAGACTTGGACGCCGAAAAACTACGATAAAAAGTATCGTGGCAGTGTTCCTTTGCATACCTCCTTAAGCGACTCCCTAAATATTCCAACGGTGAACTTAGGCATTGATGTCGGCTTAGATAAGGTGGTCAGTACACTTAATGATATGGGAGTAGATAAACCCATTAAACCCTATCCATCATTGGTATTAGGCAGCCTTTCGATGTCGCCGATGGCGGTTAATCAAATTTATCAGACTTTAGTCAGTCAAGGTTTATACCAACCTTTGGCGACGGTTCGAGCCGTTACCGATGCAAAAGGCCAAGTGATATACAAAAAAGCCGAACGCGCGACAAGGGTGCTTGATCAAGCTGCCAGTTATTTGACCTTATATAACTTAGAGGAAGTCACTAAAACAGGGACCGCGAAAAGCCTCTCGTGGCGGTTACCCAATGTTGCACTCGGCGGGAAAACCGGTACCACAGACGAGTTACGTGATAGTTGGTTTGTGGGCTGGGATCAGCGCGATTTGGTTTCCGTTTGGGTGGGAAGAGACGATAATCAGCCTGCGGGTTTGACCGGCTCTGGTGGTGCAGTGCCTGTTTTTGCTCAATATATGAAACGGCGTCAGGCGAAAAGTCACCAGCTGACCATGCCTGATGGGGTGGTGATGGGAAGGTTTATTCCTAGTACGGGCGCATTAGTTGATAAAACCTGTTCTGAGGTTATATACTTACCCGTTAAAAAATCCCAATTAGGTTCACAAAAAAGCTGTACTAAAAATAATAACAAGCAGAATAAAAGCTGGCTTAGTAGAATTTTTGGTTAATCTATTTATAATTTGATGTTGGCTACTGGACATAATAAAAAAATAAAGGATATACAATGAACAAAAATTTAATTTTGGCGACCGCTGTGAGTTCAGCCTTGCTAGTCTCAGGTTGTTCTTCGACAGAAGGTGTAGCTCAGAATGATGGCTTCCCACCTGTCGTTTGTGCTGTTATTGGTGGTGGTGCTGGTTATGGTATTGCTTATGCGCTAGACGTGTCTGGCGCGGGTGGTGTCGCAACAGCAGTGATGACTGCAGCGCTAGCTGCGGGTATCTGTCATGACGGTGACGATGATAACGATGGTGTTGCAAATAGCAAAGATCAGTGCCCAGATACGCCTGCGGGTGACGTGGTTGATGAGTTTGGTTGTACCATCAAAGAAGAAGTGGAAGTGGTTGAAGAAGTTGCTTTCTTCGTGCCTTCACAGTGTAAAAACTACGTTCAAGCCGTTGATGGTCGTGTAGTTGGATTTACGCCATTGAAATTTGCCTTTGATAACTACGAGCTGAGTCGCGGCATGAAACACCACATGAGTTGTGTTGCTGACGCAATCAACCTAAATGGTCTTACTGTAGAGCTGCAAGGTAACACTGACAGTTCAGGTACTGAGCGTTACAACATGTGGCTAGGTGGCAAGCGCGCAGAGTCTGCATACAACTACATGACATCAATTGGTGTTGATTCAGCCGCACTGTCAACCATTAGCCTAGGTAAGAGCAACCCAGCTTCAAGCAACAGCACGCCAGAAGGCATGGCCGACAACCGTCGCGTTGACTTCGTAATGAAGTAATAAATGAACTCCATTTTGCAAAAAAGCGCTGTTTAACAGCGCTTTTTTTTTGCTAAATCCTAGGGCCTGTTGACCTTTGGAGATTGTTTTTTCAGTGATTTGTTGGGTATTTATACAAAACAATCGTTGTGGGCAGCATCTTTGTGGCATAGCTATCAATGCGAAGAGGTGCTAACGCAGTAGAAATGACCAACAAACGCTGTCCTTTGGATTCGGCTAAAGCCCTTCGGGCGTAAGCATTCTGCGCGTCGTTGAGCGGTATTTACTTAGAATGCTAAGCTGCACACCGCTCGCCTTGCTCAAAACGCTCTTAGACAGGGTGTCTCCCACTCGAACAAAAACTAACCACGAAAGGTCAACAGGCCCTAGCTACTCTTTCTTGCTATCACCTTGCCACGGCTTTTTTATGCTTTGGCTTTACCTCCTCCTTTCGTAATACCCTTATGGATAAAGACTTAAGCTAAAGCTTCTTTTGCCTATGTTTGTCGCCGTTTTATTATCTGGATGGGGCAGTCAGCCTGATCGATGGGGCGGGGGAAATATTGCTCAAGTTTCTAAGGAGATAAGATGACATGCATTATGCGGGGCTAAATTGAGGAGGGATAATAAATAAGTACTGAATGATAGCGCTATCTATGTGGTTTGCTATGTCCTTTTAAAACAATATTTTAGAGTATGTTTTTTACGGTTTTAACGTGGGTTTTTAACGTTTTTTAAGAAAAACACAAGCCAGTTAACGAAATTTACGCAAACAAGATTAGGGTTTTTAGGCGATTGTTTGCTATTTTCTCGTTTGCAGTCTTTTGAAGCGTTATTTATTTAACTATTGTGTATTGAGTGGATGTAAAGTGACTGCACCTCACTTTACTAAAAACCCCACAGCAAGGAACGCAGTGGTAGCCCTATCAAGGGAGTGAAAACGTGGATATTTTACAAAGAGCCATTTCCTTTCCTTTGTAATGGTTTTTTGAGTAGGGAGCACCGAATGCTCCCTTTTTTTTCGCCTCTTACTTTATCCCTAATAGCTTGATTTTAAATGTTGTAGCTTAATTTTCTTATTAAGTTCGTCAATGCTAATGGGTTGACTAGGCTGGTAGCGAATAACACGCGGCTGGTTGGGTAGTAGAGTGAAGCTATTATCACTAAAGCGACCCAAGTCATCACAACTCAGGGTGACATAAAAGGCGGGGGCATCACTGCTGAGAGTGATAGAGAACCCATCCTCTGCTTGAATCATTTCATAATCTAACTTGGCAGCAGCTAGCTCACAACTTTTCCATGCTTGGGGGTTGTAGTCATTTTCCACATAAGTTTGACCGTCTTCACTGGTAAGCTCAATGTGCCAGAAGGTAGGGCTATCATGGCTTATCTTTAAGCGATGGATAGTGATGCTTTGATCGGCTGGGCTGATGGCTGTGATTGGCGTGGTAGAGACGATGTCGCCATTAAAAGCATATTGGGTTAACTGTCCAGCAAAGGTGATATCTGTATCATGATCACTGATGAGCTTGACGTCGATGCCATCTTCAGCAGGAACAAAGGTGACCAAGGAAGGCGCAAAAAAACGCTTGGCATGGTAATGCAACTGTTTCCATTGGCCGTTGTATTCAATACTTGACCACGAAGCAACCGGCCAAACATCATTTAGCTGCCAATATAAAATACCCATACAAATAGGTTTGGTTGAACGCCAGTATTCGGTGGCTGTCTTGATGGCGATGGCCTGCTGTACTTGGCTTAAGTACAAGAAGTTTTCGAACCCCACAGGAAATCGAAACAATCGAGTAAACATTTCAACGATTTTTGAATTACCACCGTTATTGCGCTGATGCCACTCCATGACAGGAGATGTGATGTTCCAGTCTTGCTCATCAGCATAGGCTTTTACGCTATTAAATGAGGGAAAGGATTGATAACCAAATTCAGAGCAAAAGCGCGGGTTGACCTCGCGATAAGCACTAAATGATTTTCCGCTATGCCATACATCCCAAAAATGCATGTCACCTTTGTTATCATCATGCCAGGCATCACCAAAGTCTAATTCGCCATTACAAGGAGAACTGGGCCAGAAGCGCCGGCTTGGATCTAATTGCGACACATTGAAATCTAAAGCTCGATTAAGTCGATCATAATTCACCGTATACTTTCGTTTGTTTTCACGAGATTCGGGATACCAGCCAATAGAGCCGATCACTTCATTATCACCACACCAAAGGGCAATACAGGCATGATGTTGTAAGCGTTTTAGTTGGTGTGCGAGCTCGCCTTCTACGTCGCTGATAAATTCGGGGGTAGATGGGTACTGGGCACAGGCAAACATCAGGTCTTGCCATATCAAGATGCCTTTTTCGTCACACATTTGATAAAACCCATCGGATTCGTAAACCCCGCCTCCCCAGACTCGGATCATATTCATGTTAGCGGCGACGGCGTCAGACAGCAGTTGTTCAACTTTTTCATTGGTTGCACGGCTTGGCATTGCATCTGCAGGGATCCAGTTTGCACCTTTACAAACGATATCGCGGCCATTAACGCGAAACATCATACTTGCACCGACTTCATCTTCCTCGGTGATCAAGGTTAAATGACGCAGACCTATGTGTTGTTCAATACTTTGCTGCTGCACTTTGACGCTCAATGGGTAGAGGGGTTGCTCTCCATACCCTGCTGGCCACCACAGTTGGGGCTGTTCGACTAAAAAGCTAAACTGGACATGGTTTACGCCTGGCGCGATGTTAACCGTTCGCTCTGTGACTAACTCACCCAGCTGTGCTTTGACGTTTTGTTTTTTATTCAAATAGGAAAACAACTCTAGGGTAACGGACACTTCGCAGTTATTGCCTTTAAATTCCTGTTTATGCTCTAGGTAACGTAAGCTGACATCTTGGATCAGCTTAATTTGCGGAGCTTGATATAACCCAGCCACTAACAAGCAAAGGCCCCAGTCCCAACCTGCATGGCATTGGGCTTTACGAATGGTGTTCATGTGGGGGACTTGGTTATTCCCTACCGCCCAAGGCACAGGGAAGGGCAATTTAGCAGCTCGCTCTGCTGCGATAGGGGCAATAGGCTCAAAGGTGATCGATATTTCATTTTTGCCCTGTTTGACCGCGGACTTAATGTCGACGATATGGCGTTTAAATTGATTGCTCGCCCGATAAACCTGTTGCTGGTTAATGCTAATGCTAGCCATGGTGTCGAGTTGTTCTAGCCAGAGCTCGATTGCTTCAACATTCAGCTGATTGGCATCAAGGTTAAAATGGTGACTAACTGTCCATTGTGTCTGGCCAACCCACTGTACCTTAGCTTCATTCATTCCTACATAGGGGTCTGGGATATGTTGTGCGGCAAGTAATGCGCTATGTATGTCTCCTGGAATGGGCATGTCACAGCTAATATTATGTTCAGCGTCACTACGAAGTTGCCAATTGCCTGAAAGGTCGAGAGTTTGATTCATTACGTTACCCTGCTAGTGCACGTTAATTGAGTGGTTCGATCATACCGACATAGTATGCGTGGCTGTGGTTTAGTCGGAGCATAAGTTTCTATTGTTAATTATAAAACTAGCACGACTAAGTAAAACCAAGCACAAACAAGTCATCTGGCCGGGACCAATGTGTGGCTGTCAGAGAAGATTATCAATGAATATCTGCACAGGGAGCTATAGGGGTTTTCATAGATATGGAGCATCGCATCGTAGCGAGAAAGGCGCTGCGTAAATCGATGATATCCGGTCGATGAGAGGCGATTGGCCTAATGACGGGATAGCGCGCAATGGTGAGCTCACCATTGCGCAAATTTGTCGTTACAGCGCTTTAAAACATAACGCAGCGGCGGCGATCGTTTTATCTAGGTCTTCTTTGCTGTGTGCTAAAGAAAGGAAACCGGCTTCGAATGCAGAAGGCGCCAAGTAAACGCCTTGCTCTAACATTAAATGGTAGAAGCGTTTAAAACGTTCGATATCACATTGTGTGACTTGCTGATAACGCGTGATGTTGGGCTCATCCGTGAAGAAGAAACCGAACATGCCGCCAACATAATTAATCGCAAGAGCAATGCCAGCCTCATCGGCGGCCTGTTTTAACCCCTTCGCGAGGTATTCGGTTTTTTCGGCTAATGTTTGATAAACGCCCGGCTCACAAAGGGCATTCAGGGCCGCTAATCCGGCACTCATCGCAACCGGGTTACCCGATAGGGTACCGGCTTGATAAACAGGCCCGGTAGGAGCGATATACTCCATGACTTCCTTTTTACCGCCAAACGCACCAACAGGCATACCACCTCCGATCACCTTGCCTAGGGTCGTGAGATCGGGAACAACATCATAATGTGCTTGGGCTCCACCAAGTGCGACGCGAAACCCTGTCATGACTTCGTCAATGATCAATAGGGCACCTGTGTTATCACATATGGTGCGCAGACCTGATAAAAAGTCAGCATGAGGGGGAATGCAGTTCATGTTGCCTGCAACAGGCTCAACAATGATACAAGCAATGTCGTCACCGTATTGATCAAATAAGGCTTCAACTGAGGCCAGATCATTAAAGTCAGCGGTTAAGGTATGTTGGGCAAAATCCGCGGGAATACCGGGTGAGCTAGGTTGACCTAAAGTGAGCGCGCCAGAGCCAGCTTTAACGAGTAGTGAGTCAGCATGGCCGTGATAGCACCCTTCAAACTTAACGATTTTATCTCGGTTAGTGTACCCACGGGCTAAGCGAATGGCGCTCATGGTGGCTTCAGTACCTGAGCTGACCATGCGCACTTGCTCCATTGAAGGGACCAATTCACGGACTTTTTTTGCCATCTCTACTTCAATCGCGGTTGGGGCGCCAAAGCTGAGTCCTTTTTCTACCGCCGCTAATACTGCAGATTTGATTCGAGGATCATTATGGCCCAGCACCATAGGCCCCCAAGAGCCGACGTAATCTATGTACGCTTTATTGTCGACATCGTATATGTAAGCACCATCGGCTCGTTCAATGAACAAGGGTGAACCGCCAACGCCATTAAATGCGCGAACAGGAGAGTTAACCCCGCCAGGTATGACATGTTTAGCTTGCTCGAAGAGTTGTGAAGATTGGCTCATGGTTGTCCTATTCTTTGAAAAAAATTTTTACGCAATATAGCAAAATCCCGCGTTAAGTGCAGCGTTCACACCTTTGATTAACCTTTTTTGGTTGTCAAACAAAAGGTGGGGGGCTGTGCCGCGCAGATATTTTTTTTACAGCGCACATTTTGCAGTTTTGATAATATGCGGCTAAATGGGTGAAAAAATAAACGAATACATTAAACCCAGAGCACCAAAAGCACACTCTCACTCTCCATATACAAGAGGTTAAAAGGTTGAAAAAGTTAATCCGGATCACTTGGTGGGCCATATTGATTGGCGCAGGGCTCAGTGTTGGTTATCTAACCGGGCAGAAGGGCTACCAAGACACGGCTGCCATGATCGTGCCACTACAAAATAACATTCAGCAGCTTAGAGAGAAAAATGGCGAGCTTGAACAAGCATTAGCCCTAAAAAATACCGAACTTGAGACCCAACAAGCGACGTTAGTCTCTATCAACCAAACCTTAACCTTGGCACAGAATGAAGCCTTTGAATTACGAAAAGAGTTAGCGTTTTTTCAAAAAATTCTGGCTCCTGAGCTAATGGTTGGCGGGGTTGCCATCGATTCTTTGACCTTCAGCGAGGTTGAAGTGGGTCTTATTCGATACCGTTTAGTGTTGGTACAACTGGCCAAGGAGCGTGAGCACATTAAAGGCACCGCTACCTTTACCATCACCGGGCAAGATCCGCAGCAGCAAACGGTGACGGCTGACCTTGCGACGTTGGCGTTAAATAATCAACCTGACATGGTTTTGGATTTTACTTATTTCCAAATTTTGGAAGGTGACATTCGCTTGCCTGATGGCATGCAAGCTGCGGATGTTAAGCTATCGATTGATTTGGCGGGCGCTAATCAGCAAGCACAATCTTGGTCTGCTGAATATCCTTGGTCACAGGTCTATGTGGCTGCGCCCACGCCAGAGCCATCACCAGAGCCATCACCAGAGCCGACTCCAGAGTCATCACCAGAGCCGACACTAGAAAGCGCCTCTGCTCTTAATGAGCTAACAAGCCAACCCAGTGAAGCGCTCAAAACCACCTCTGTTGATGAGTCTGAACCTGAGCAGGTGGCCGATGAAGCGCTGGATGCGCCCACTGATGCCACTGAGCAGGATCAAGAAGCTGACAAAGACCCAGAGATGGGTGGCACATAGGGTAAACGTCTTGTTAATGATGAATACTTGAACTGTTTACTCAGGTATTAGATAATCAGCTCAGATATAGCGTTTAGAGGTGACAGATGTCGACAGGTGTAGAAACAGCATTACCGATCAACTTTAGTGATGCCGCGGCAAATAAAGTGAAAGCGTTAATCGCTGAAGAAGAAAACCCCAACCTAAATTTGCGTGTTTACGTGACAGGGGGGGGCTGCTCTGGTTTCTCATATGGTTTTACTTTTGACGAAAAAGTAAACGAAGGGGATACGGTAGTCAATAATGACGGCGTTGCTATGGTCGTTGACTCGATGAGTTTACAATACTTAGTGGGCGGTACCGTCGATTATACTGAAGGACTCGAAGGCTCAAGGTTTTTAGTTAACAACCCAAACGCGACCTCGACCTGTGGTTGCGGCTCTAGCTTCAGCATATAACGTCCTACTATTTATATAGTGTTTTAGCCACCTATGATTGCGATCTTGCAGCTAGGGTGGCTTTTAACTATTAGCGTAATCATACTTCCATTATTTTGTATATTATTTAATCAATATCAATCACTTAATAAAAGTGATCGCCTACCAGTTGCGGGCCGTATTTGTTACTAAACCGCACTTTCAGTCAGAAACTTAACCCAATATCCATTAGGATGAAAAAAATCAAACTGCATTTTTTATCATCTAAATATCATTTTGCGGTTCGATAATGTAATCTAATGGAATCAATATTAGCTGTTGATGACGAAACGTCATTTATTCAAGGAGAAATCATGCCTGGCCCAGCTGCTGTGTCGAATTGGCTCGCAACGCGACCTTATATCATTGCCATTTTTCTTACCGTGCTATTACTTTTATGGATGCTCTCTGGGCAAGCTCAAGAGCAAACCGATTTACATGAAACTAAGCAAGCTGAGACCGAGCAAGTGTTACCTAAGGTGCGGGTGGCACAGTTTGTAGCGCAGTCGGTGGTTAAAGATTTAACCTTATACGGCCGCAGTGAACCAAGCCGCCAAGCAACCTTGAGTGCTGAGGTGAGCGGAAAAGTGGTTGAAGTTTATGCCAAGCGTGGTGCGTTAGTGAACAAGGGCGATCCCATTGTGCGATTGGAAATGAATGATCGTAAAGAGCAGTTAGCCCGAGCGAAGGCATTACTAAGACAAAGAGAAATTGAATACAACGGGGCTAAAAAGTTAAGCACTCAAGGCTTTCAGGGTAAAGCAAGGTTAGCTGAGGCTGAAGCGGCATTAGTTGACGCACGGGTATCCGTTGCAAGCTTATCTTTACAAATCGAAAAAACCCTCATCAAAGCTCCTTTTTCAGGCATTCTTAACCAAAGAATGGTCGAGCAGGGCGACTTTTTAGGCATTGGCGATCCCATTGCGCAAGTGGCTGATATCGATCCGATTATTGTGGTGGGTGATGTGACCGAAAAAGACATTAACCAAATCAAGCTGGGGCAAACCGCCCATGCAAGATTGATCAACTACGATAATGTGGCTGGAACCATAAAATATATCTCCTCAGTATCCAATGCGGCCACCAATACCTTTCGGATTGAAGTGGCGATCGATAACCCCGACTTAACCTATTTAGCCGGACTCAGTGCTGAGCTGAGTATTCCCTTACAAGAGACCATGGCGATAAAAGTGACGCCGGCGGTGTTGGCCTTAGATGATGATGGCGAGCTCGGGATCAAAACCGTTTCTGATGAGCATGTGGTCTTTACCCCCATTAAGGTCGTGAAAGCTGAAGATGATGGGGTTTGGTTGGCAGGATTTACGGGCACTGTTGATGTCATTACTGTAGGTCAAGGGTTTGTTAACCCTGGCGACAAAGTGATTGCTGTCAGCGCGGAGGCAAATAATGGTTAGTATGATAGATGCCGCATTGGGACGTGCGCGCACCGTCGTCATGATGTTACTGCTGCTACTCATCGCCGGCTCAGTCACCTATAGCAATATCCCTAAAGAATCGAATCCAGATATCCAAATTCCGTTTCTTTATGTTTCGGTACATCACGAAGGCATTTCACCCGAAGATGCTGAGCGTTTGTTATTGCGACCACTTGAGCAAGAACTCAAGGGAATAGAGGGCATTAAAGAAATGACCTCGGTGGCTTTGGCAAGTCATGGCTCTGTGACCATGGAATTTAACGTGGGTATCGATGTAAAAGATGCCTTGGCCGATGTGCGAGAAAAAGTCAGCTTAGCTAAGGCTAAGCTTCCTGATGGCACAGATGAGCCCACCATACATGAAATCACCTTTGCCAGTATGAACCCGGCGTTGACCGTACTGATTTCTGGATCTGCACCAGAGCGTGCTTTGGTGGCGATTAGCCGTGAGTTGCAAGATGAAATTGAGGGCATGCGTGAGGTCTTAGAGGTTAAGTTACAAGGCGATCGTGAAGACATGATGGAAATCTTGGTCGATCCCCTGTTACTTGAAAGCTATAACCTAGATACGGCCGATATTTACCAACTTATCTCGCGAAACAACCAGATAGTGGCCGCCGGTAACATGGATACAGGTCAAGGCCGTTTTCCCATCAAGGTGCCATCCGTATTCAGTAATCTACAAGACATCATGAGTCTACCCATTAAGGTAGACGGTGATACGGTTGTTTATTTTGCTGATGTCGCCACCATAAGAAGAACCTTTAAGGATCCTGAGTCATTTGCTCGCGTCAATGGCAAGCCTACTCTGGCGTTAGAGGTGGTGAAGCGACCGGGTGAAAACATGATCTCCACGGTTGAGAAAGTGCGTGCGCTGGTGGCTGAGGAAAGTAAGGCTTGGCCAACGAATGTCAAGGTTGATTTCGCTGGCGATCAGTCAAAAGAAGTCAAAAACATGCTAGGTGAATTGCAAGCTAATGTTAGCTCGGCCATCATCTTAGTGGTGATAGTGATTGTCGCCATTCTTGGCGTTCGCAGTGCAGCCTTAGTCGGGATCTCGATTCCGGGCTCATTTTTAACCGGCATTTTGATCTTAGCTATCTTTGGTATGACCATTAATATAGTGGTGATGTTCTCCTTGATCATGGCGGTAGGAATGCTCGTTGATGGGGCGATAGTGGTGACCGAGTATGCCGATCGTGAAATGTCAGAAGGGATCCCCAAAAAACAAGCCTATCGCCTTGCTGCTAAGCGCATGGCGTGGCCAATCACAGCGTCAACGGCGACCACCCTTGCGGCTTTTGCGCCACTCATGTTTTGGCCTGGGATCATGGGCGAATTTATGCAATATCTGCCCCTAACCCTTATTTGCACCTTGTTGGCATCCCTGTTGATGGCTTTAGTCTTTGTGCCAGCATTAGGGGGAATATTTGGTAAGGCAAGGCCCGTTTCTGAAAAAAACAAACAAGCATTGCTACAGGCTGAAACAGGTAACATATTGACTTTACCGGGTTTTACCGGAAAGTATGTGCGCTTTTTAAACCGTGCTATCAAGTATCCTTTTCTTGCTCTCCTTTCCGCGTTAGTGGTATCGGTGTTGGTGATCTTCTTGTATGGCAGTTCTAATCTTGGCGTTACCTTTTTCCCTGATATGGAGCCCGCAGGCTTTAATATAAAAGTTCGCTCTTATGGCGACCTGTCAATTTATGAAAAAGACGCCTTAATGGCCGAGGTTGAAAACAAGATTCTGGGCATGGATGACATTGACACCTTGGTGGTGAAAACGGGTAGCTCAGGTAACAATGAAGACGATCTTATCGGCACCATCCGGGTGAACTTATTTGATTGGCAAGTCCGACGTCCAGCCGATGAGGTCATCGAGGACATTTATCAACGTACACAAGCGTTAGCGGGTATCACCATTGTGATCAAAAAGGACGAAGGGGGACCCCCTTCAGAAAAGGATGTGGCGATAGAGCTTAATTCGCGTTTTTCCGAGTTACTAGAGCCTGCGGCTAAGATGATGCGTGAGAAAATGGTGAACTCAGGCTACTTTGTTAACATCGAAGACAACGGCGACAAACCTGGTATTGAATGGCAACTCAATGTTGATCGTGCTGATGCTGCTCGCTACGGTGCTGATGCTGCTTTAGTCGGTAGCACAGTGCAATTTATCACTTCAGGGGTGAAGCTAGGTGAATACCGCCCTGATGATGTTGACGATGAGTTAGATATTCGGGTGCGCTTTCCTGAAGATAAACGCAGCTTGGCGCGACTGGATGAATTACGTATCAAAACCAGCCATGGTCAAGTGCCCATTACTAACTTTGTTGAGTTGTCTGCGGCCCATAAGCAAGCCACTATTCACAAGGTTGATGGACGTAAATCCATTACCATCAGTGCTGATTTAGCGCCTGGTTATCAGCTGCATGAAATATTGGCTGGCATTGATGCGGAATTGGCGGCCATGGATATCGACCCTAGGCTAAGCATTAAAATTCGTGGCCAGAATGAGGACGAAGCAGAGTCGTCGGCCTTTTTAAGTCAGGCATTTCTGGTGGCCTTGTTTGTGATGGCGATCATCTTGGTCACCCAATTTAACTCCTTCTATCAAGCTGGGTTAATTTTAAGTGCTGTATTGTTCTCTACCGTGGGGGTGTTCTTTGCCTTATATTTAACGCAAAAGCCCTTTGGTATAGTCATGTCAGGCATTGGTGTGATTGCGCTAGCGGGGATTGTCGTCAATAACAATATTGTATTGATCGACACCTTTAACTACTTACGTAGCAAAGGGATGACGGCTGTCGAGGCTATTTTGCGCACAGGTGCCCAGCGCCTTCGTCCCGTCTTAATGACCACAGTGACCACCGTACTAGGCCTCATGCCTATGGTCTTAGAAACCAATGTTGATATTGTTAATCGCCTTGTTGAGTTTGGCGCACCTAGCACCCAGATGTGGTCGCAGTTGGCGACAGCCATTGCGGGTGGCTTGGCATTTGCGACTGTGCTGACATTGGTCCTTACTCCCTGTTTATTGAAACTTGGAATCAATGTGACCGATTTTTTCAAACGCCGTAAAGCGGGTAAAGCCGCCAACGTTGATGTTGACGGAAGTTTAGAAGGAGCCTAAATTAAGCTCAGTTCATAAACGGTGCTAAGGACACAAACCTTAGCACCGTTTTTTTTAACATAAAGATAATATTTTAAGTTTGGTTAGGGTAAAATCGCGCCAAATTTGACTGATTGCCATCCAACTCATGCTTGCTCAATTTGTTTTTTTCTCTGATTTACTTGGTTGTATTGTTTTCGCCATTTCTGGGGTGCTGGTGGCCGGCAGGCTAAAAATGGATCCCATCGGCGTGGTGGTGTTAGCTTCAGTGACAGCCATCGGTGGGGGGACCATTCGAGACATGGCAATTGGGGCCGTGCCTGTTTTTTGGATCAACGAAACCATTTATTTATATGTGATTTTTGCCACCGCCTTGATCAGTATGTTAACGGCGCGCAAGGCCCATCGTCTGCCGAGCTTTTTATTGCCCGTTCTTGACGCCTTCGGTTTAGCCTTGTTTACTGTGATAGGGGCTGAAAAGGCCTTATCTTATGAGTTGCCCGCTGTAGTGGCCGTCGTCATGGGGGTGATCACGGGCGTTGCCGGCGGCATGATCCGCGATGTTTTAGCAGGACAAATCCCGTTTGTGTTGCAAAAAGAAATATATGCAACGGCCTCTATATTGGGTGGCGTTTTATACACCAGCAGTTTGTACCTTGGCATTGATGATGGTTGGGCATTAGGAATCGCCATGACAGGGACACTAAGCTTGCGTTTAGCTGCCCTTCGTTGGCATTTATCATTGCCTGTTTTTAACTTAAGAAGGTGATCCATGTTTGCCGGTTCGTTACGTTTTTTTAGCGCCATCGCCCTTATCTGCTGGGCAGTGACGCTGTCAGCGCAACCATTACCGGCCCTGTCTCGTGAGGCTTTAGCACAGCACTATATGCAACTGTTAATGGCGGGGAATTATACTGAGTTAGGCAATTACCTCAGTGAAAAGTCAACCTTGACCGACAGTACTGCGGGCAAAAGTTACAAGGGGAAACGTCAGATACTGGCATTTTTGCATCGGGCCAACCAAGGTATGGTACAAGCAAGGTTTGAGCAAAGCCAATTTTTTGTGGCGAAAAAAGTGGCTGTCTTTATCGGTACCTACCATTATCGCGGAGAAGGATCCCTTTATGGCTTTCCCGAGCAAACCATCGAGTTTAGCTTGCCTATGGTTACC
Organism: Motilimonas eburnea; assembly: GCF_021295345.1. GTDB lineage: Bacteria > Pseudomonadota > Gammaproteobacteria > Enterobacterales > CBDFNC01 > Motilimonas > Motilimonas eburnea. Next base: position 194,761 of record NZ_JAIMJB010000004.1, on the reverse strand, counting down.
ATCCTCACCATTAATGTTAAAGATCAGCTGGTCACTTCTCATCAAGATCTCTTCGATTACGCGCAATTAAAGCCCAGAACCCTGGATTAAGTTTTAAAATTGAGAGCTCAAACGTGACCCCAAGCTGAGCGGGCATGGCTAAACTGAGCCGCAATAGATAGAATCCATCAGTCTAAAGTTTGGGTTCAGTGTGGTTTAGATGTCTTCCAGTTTTCGTATTAACAATATATATAGCCTTATCTTAGTGTGTTTTGTCATTGGCTTTAGCGTCTTATCCAGTCGGTATTTGCAAGCTGCTAGCAGTGAAACCGTGACACTGGCCGCGAGTACGACAACATCATCAATAAACGAACAAGCCATAGAGGCAATACTTGAGCCCGGCCAACAAAAGTATCAGGTAGGCAAAAAATACCCGCTACCTTTGTCATTGACGCAGCCTGAAGTCTCATCCTTGAGCGCTTCAAGCCAAACTCAGCAGTGGTCCAATAAAGAAATCACCGTCGCGCCAGGCGACAGCTTAGCGCTGATTTTTGAGCGTGCGGGCATTAGTGCTAAAACCTTATTTCGCATAGATAATTTAGGGGGAGATGCTCATAAGCTAAGGCGGATCCACCCGGGCGATACCTTGCACTTTACCTTGACCGAAAACGGTAAGTTGCAGCAATTGCGTTATCCCTACAATAGTACCGAGACGCTCGTGGTCACTAAGGGAGCAACCGGGTTTAATGTTGAAGTAGACACTCTTGAACTCGAAACCCGCACCGCATTTACCCGCGCCGATATTGTCTCTAACTTTTGGAATGCAGGGATGAACAGTGGTTTAGAGCCCAGTGTGATCATGGAACTCGCTAATATATTTGGTTGGGATGTGGATTTTGCCTTAGATATACGCCAAGGCGATAGCTTTGCTGTGCTTTATGAAACCTTATATTCACAGGGAGAGTTTGTGAAAACAGGTAACATTTTAGCGGCAGAATTCATCAATCAAGGAGAAAAGTTTCAGGCGGTGAGAAGTGAAGATGGCAGCTTTTACACGCCAGAGGGCAAGGCCATGCGTAAGGCTTTTTTACGTGCGCCAGTTAACTTTAAATATATCAGTTCCAACTTCAACCCCAAACGTCGTCATCCCGTAACAGGTAAGGTTCGAGCGCACCGCGGAATTGATTATGCAGCACGAACTGGCACCCCTGTGGTGTCAGCCGGTGATGGTAAGGTTATCACTTCAGGTTACAACAAGTTTAATGGTAATTATGTTGTGATCAAACATAGCTCTAGCTACATCACTAAATACTTACACTTAAATAAACGCTTAGTTAAGCAAAACCAGCGTGTTAAACAAGGTGATAAAATTGGCACGGTAGGCGCAACGGGACGCGTGACAGGACCTCACCTACATTACGAATTTCTTGTTAACGGTGTGCACACCAATCCGAAAACCGTGAAGCTGCCTCAAGCCGAGTCCTTAACGGGTGAAGCGAAGGCGAGTTTCATCACTTTTTCATCGCCTTTAATGGCGGCGCTGAATGCGCAAAATCGTTTGACACTTGCCTTTAAATAACTGATTAAGAGGCGGTTTTTACTCTTGGTGACGTTTGCTTAAGTGAATGAAAAAAAACGTATTCTTCCTTTGAAATAATACTCGATTGTTTAAAATTTGCTCGCTATAATCCGCCGCCGGCGACGTGCCGGCGTTGATTGGAGCAAACCTATCTTGGGTAAATGGATACTCATACTTCGTCGGCCTCTTCACTTATTGTGGTGGGTATTATTTCTAAATGCCTGTGCTGCGCCGTTATTGTTATTATCACCTCAAGGACAGTTAATGTGGGCACTGCTAAAACCATTAGTGGGCCTAGACCCTAAAGAAGTCAATTTACTGAAGCAGCCTATTGTTGAAAGTCGCATGGTGCCTTTACTGGGTGAGCACTATGCTACGGCAGTGGCTTTACTCGATACCGCCAATGAAATCCAACAACAAGGCCCCTTGTATTACCTCGTGTCCAATTATACGCCGGTGCCTGAATTAGCGGAAAAAGCGGGTTTGGTTTGGAATGCCGAAACCAATCAAATGGCGGTGATGTTGATCAGTGTTGGCTCACCAACGGTTTTTGCTGAAAAAGTGTTAAACCAGCAAATGGAACAAGTTATCCCCACTTGGCCAAAAGAACTAATCAAGTACACGGATCCTGCGTATTTAGAGCGGCAAGTGCTCGCCCAAGCCCTTAAGGAAGCACAAGCACAATTACTCAAGCAAGCATCGGCTCAGGTAAATGCTGGCGGTAAGTTGATGACTGAGCAAGTGTTGCCCATTGAGTTCGATGAACTGTCGCAGCAAGCGCTGGAGGAAGAACTGCAACAAAGCCTTGAGCATGAGCTTGAACAAGGGCTCGAGAAAGCGTTTCACAAAGAGCTTTAGCGAGAGTGACTCTGCGCTTTAAGGTGAGAGACTAAAGGTTATATCATCAGGGACCTAGCCATCATCCGTAACAGAGGGCGAGTAAAGCAAAAAACATGTTAAACTCGCCTTTTCGCTTTCATATTGAATCTCATCATCTGTGAAAGTGAATCGGCTTTGATGATTATTTAGCTAGGAAATTTATGGATATTCAACGTATTAACCCAACTACACGCTGGTCTGATGTGACTGTTTTTAACGGTATTGCACATTTTGTTGAGGTGCCAGAAGGTGATTTATCAAACGGGATCGCAGATCAAGTTAAACAGGTATTTAGTCAAGCGGAATCCATGCTAGCCAGTGTGGGCAGTGATAAAACGCGCATCTTATCGGTGACCATCTACATCACGGACTTTGCTAACCTAGCTGAGCTCAACGAGGTATGGGATGCGTGGTTTGATGAGGGCACGGCACCCGCACGCGCCTGCGTTAAGGTTGAATTAGCCGACCCGGATTATTTGGTTGAAATGGCTTTTGTGGCCGCGGCAGGACAATAATCAAGAAAGGGCGCGCCATGGGTGCGCCACCCTGCTTCCACTACGTTGTTACGCTAATTTAGAAGGCGCCTACATTTGCATTAGTGTGCCTAGTATTGAAAATACGGTGGCGCTCTGAAACATGCATCTTCAAGTTGATTGGGTATATTAATGTTAGGGCTGTAGTGATCCTGATATTCATGTTGGCGCTAGGGCTTTGCCAAAGGTAGCTTGTTAGCTTGCCAACCCAGTATATCCCCCTCTAAGTGAAACACTTGTTTAACCCCCTGATCTAATAACGTTTGCTCGGCAATGGCGGCACGGCGTCCTGAGCGGCAATAAACTACGATGTCGGTTGATTTATCGAGTTGAGCCAGTTGCTGCTCTATCATGTCATACGGGATATTAATGGCGCCTTGAATATGGCCTTGGGCGAATTCACTTGGGCTGCGTACGTCAACAATTTGCATTGCCTTGCCGGTTTGCTGCCAACTGAGAAAGTCTTGTTGGCTCACCAAGGGCACCGGGTTATTTGCGAAAACAAGGGCTGAAAATAGGGTCAAAATTAAGGTTAGAACAAGTTTAATGCGATCCATGTTAGCTCCCATACTGCATGTTAGGCTGCTGCATTAGCCACAGTACTAAGTTGATTAATATGTAAACGACTAACCACAACCAAGCCGCTTGATGTAAGCGTGAATAAACCGGCTTCAAATGGCCTTGGTTAATGTTATCGCCCGTGCCTAACAGGGCAAAACGCATCTTGATGGTGTCATAAATTCTCGGTCCGCCCAGTTGCACTTTTAAACTGCTTGCCAGTGCACTTAATACCATTCCAGAGCTCAAGGCTGGCCAACTCGCGCCTTGGCGTAAACAGTTTTTAAGGGCGTAAAGGGTATTGCCATAGCAGCTTAAGGTCGCCGCCAATAATAAACAGGGCACAAACGCGATCAATTGATACGTTTGCTGAGCGGCGATGCCAAAGTGACGATAACGTGCTTTCTTTCTATTCCAGTAAAAACTACAAAGCTGGAGCAAACGGCAAAGTAGGGCACCGTAAATACCGCCAATAGCAAACCAGAAAAACACCACAAACCAGCGATGAGTTATTTGCAGGGTTAAGCATTCTGCTGCGGCTTTTTGTAATCCAAGTAAGGATAAACTATCGACATCACGCAGGGTTATCTGGCTTAAGCCATCGCGGGCACTTGGCTTATCGGTAACCAGCAGCGCTTGGCGACACGCTTGATAAGTACTGCTGTAAGCACGCCATTCAAATAAAAACAGCAGTAACAGAAAATCAAACGCATCTTCAAAAAACAGCACTTGTTTAAGGGCGATCACTAAAGCAAGGCTGGGCACCAGCACCACAACTAACCCTAGAACCCCGGCAAGTTGCTGCTGAGAAATACTATTTTGTGGATTGGCGACCCGATTGCCGATTAATTGCAATAACAAGCCAAAGGTCGTAGAGGGATGATATTGCAGTGGTAGGGGGAAATAAAATGATACCAAAGCCGCTAACACTAACATTAGTTGGTTTGGCATCATTTGATAAAGCTCGAGCAAACTAGGCATCGACGCTCACATCGCCGGGAGTATGGGCTTGAGCCTTGATGATGGGATCAGCCAAGGCGTTTAACCATCTCGGCTATCATCAGGCTTGAATGTTTCGCCGCCACGACGAGGTATTCGTCAAAAGACTGGCTCGACTCCTTGCCGGCAATATCCGAAAGAGAACGAATAATCACAAAGGGCACCTTAAATTGATGACACACTTGTGCAATGGCGGCTGCTTCCATCTCAACCGCTGCCATGGTCGGGAAGTTATTGCGCGCGTATTCCACTTTAGCGGGATCGGCCATAAAAGTATCGCCGGTACAAATCAGGCCTTCGATCACTTTCACCGTTTGATCAACGGCGGCAACCGAACCTTTCGCTACTTGCACTAGGTTAGCATCGGGCAAAAAGGCCGCAGGCAGTTGTGGCACTTGGCCCATTTCATAACCAAACGCAGTCACATCCACGTCGTGATAACGCACTTCTGAAGAAATCACCACGTCACCGACTTTTAAGCTTAGATCGTAACCACCGGCTGAGCCTGTGTTGATCACAGCATCAGGTTGATATAACTCAAGTAGTAAGGTTGTAGCAACGCCCGCAGCTACTTTACCTATACCGGATTTAGTTAAGATGACTTCAACGCCATTTAATTGACCGTGGTAAAACTCACAACCTGCAATAACCTTGGTTTCAGCTTGCTCTAATTGCGCGCGAAGTAGCTCAACTTCTTGCTCCATTGCACCGATAATGCCAATTTTCATGTTAATGATTTCACTATGTAAAAAAGAATTAATGGGATATTAGCACAATCGAATTTGATAGCCATATTGGAAGCTGGGCTAAATCGACTCGGATTGACAGCCTTTAACGTCAACTAAGCTTGAAAAAAGCGGTCAAAATCCACAAACAAACTAGGTTGAGCCTGTTTTTTGCCATGGCAAGTGTGTAAAATCGAGCCCCATTTTAGATTTATATTAATAACGAAACAGGTTTCGCGATGACAGCAACAAATGAACTATTGAAAGACTTACAAGCCCGCGGGCTGATTGCACAGTGTACCGCTGATGAAGAATTAGCAGAGCACCTTTCAACAGGTTGTCGCACCCTGTATTGTGGCTTCGATCCCACTGCCGACAGCCTGCACATTGGTAGCCTAGTGCCACTTTTGGTTTTAAAGCGCTTTCAACAATATGGCCATAAGCCCCTTGCGCTGGTGGGCGGAGCGACCGGCTTAATTGGCGACCCTAGCTTTAAAGCGGCTGAACGCCAGCTAAACACCACAGATGTGGTTGAAGGCTGGGTAGAAAAAATCAAGGCGCAAGTGAGTGCTTTTGTTGATTTCAACGACGCAGAAAACGGCGCCGAAGTGGTTAATAACTTAGATTGGATTGGCCAAATTGACGCGATTTCATTCTTACGTGATGTGGGTAAATACTTCAGCGTTAACGCCATGATCCAAAAAGAATCGGTGAAACAACGTATCGAGCGTGAAGGCTCTGGTATTTCTTACACCGAATTTAGTTACATGCTGTTACAGTCGTACGACTTTGCGGCGCTAAACCGTGACAAAAACTGTACCCTACAAATTGGTGGCTCTGACCAATGGGGTAACATCACAGGCGGTACCGAGCTAACTCGTCGCATGAACAAAAACCAAGTGTTTGGTTTAACACTGCCATTAGTGACGAAAGCAGACGGCACCAAGTTTGGTAAAACCGAGTCGGGCACCATTTGGTTAGATGAAAACAAAACCTCATCTTACGCCTTCTACCAGTTCTGGCTAGGCACAGCCGATGCCGACGTGTACAAGTTCCTTCGTTACTTCACCTTCTTATCGGTAGAAGAAATCGCCGCGATTGAAGAAAAAGACAAAACCATTCAAGGCCGTCCTGAAGGTCAGCAAGTGTTAGCCCGTGAAGTAACACGTTTAGTACGCGGCGAAGAAGGCCTAGCGTCGGCTGAGCGCATTACTAATGCCTTGTTCTCAGGCGATTTAACTTCCCTAAGCGAATCGGATTTAGCGCAACTAGCCCTAGATGGTTTGCCAAGCACCCAAGTGGAAGGCGATGAGAAAAGTTTAGTTGAACTGCTAACGGCTTCTGAGTTAGCCAAATCAAACAAGATGGCGCGTGAGTTTATCGGTAACGGCGCGGTAGCGGTTAATGGTGAAAAAGTCGCTGAGACCGAAGCGGTTATTAATAAGGCCGATGCCCTGTACGGTAAATTTACCCTGATCAAGCGCGGTAAAAAGCTATTTAATCTATATGTTTGGCAATAAGCCCTGGATAGAGTGACATAACAAAAAGGGAAGCGCTGCTTCCCTTTTTCGTTTGCGCGATAGAAGATGACTAAACCCAGTTGTGAACAAGTGATGCTAACCATGATGGCAAAGGTCGAAGCCGAGTTTCCGTTTCAAGCGCCCGAGTCGAGTATATGCAGTGATCATTGTGAGGTTTGCACCAAGAAGTTATTAGACTTGGTGGAAATGGAAATCATCAGTTGGAGGATAAGCATGGCGCAGGGGCAAAAGCCCAATTTCGCCGATCTTGAGCGTTTTATTAAACTTTGCCGCAACGTACGTCGCGGCCTAGTTCGCAATGGCTTACTGCAATAAAAGTAAGGTATTTCAGTATGTTTATTGCTGAAACTCAATCACTTCTTGTTTATTGGCGGGATCGAGTAGGGGATCTTGCTTGATTTGTTTAATGCGTCGAATATCGGCAATACGAAAAACCAAATCACCACTGTCTTGGCTATCTTGATATTCATGCACCCGATCATCATCACCCCAATAACGCACTTTTTTTAAAATGATAAAGCCATCTTCAATTTGATTATCACTGATGGCGTCAAATAAGGGTTTCGCGACATTACCATAGTAGTAATAGCTTTCTAAACCATCGTTTTCTTCGGGAACATTAAATTGGGCAAACACCCATACGCGTTCTGTGCTGGTATTTTTAGCCGCTGTACCGACCTCATCGGCGACACGACAGCCACTTAAGAATACAAACGTGGCCATCATCAAGGTAAGTAATTTCATAAAGAGTCCATGTTGAGCAAAACCGCTATTATTCACTGAGGACACTTGGCTGTCGATGATGTATTTGTTATTTTTTGTTGCTGTTCGTGTTTTCGCTCTTCATCTCACCGAATTAACAAGGTGTAGGTAGCAGTGTTTAGTTGTGCCATGGCAACCCACGGCTAAGTGAAGTCAATGACAGCCCCCTGTGTTGTGTATAAGTGCAAGCAAGTTACTGGCCGCTGCCATAGGCCTTTATAATTCAAGCCACGGCTGACAGGGTTGATTTTTGGTGTTAAGGTTATGAATATTATTGTTTTTATTATCGTGTTTGTCTTGTGTGTCGCCTTTGTTTTTCCTTTGTTGAATGGGCTTTTCGAACAAAGATGCTCAAGTCTTGATGCCGTTATCGAGATAGAGGGGGACGAAATAACCATTCGCCAGTTTTTTATCGAGCGCTTGTTTAGAGCGCGAGGGAAGGTGATAAAAGCCTCGTCTATCGTTCGCGTACAGCTTTCAACGGATCTGATGAACGGTACGCGTTTATCACTCTTTAATAGCTCCAATGGCGCTGTGGACTTTTATGTGCCTATTCACTTAGTCAACGCTGTTAAAGGAAGGCTCGCGAGTGCCTGCCCCCATGCAACATTCGGTGAGGTTTAAGTAAATGCTGCGTGAACTAGGGTCTCTAAACTGACCTACTATGGAACGAATATCCTTGAGCCATGTTGGATGGTCAGCAGAGTTTGATTGAGTTTGTTGGTTAAAAGAGCTGTTATACCTTTGTCGAGCATGAAGCAGAAATTACTAATATTAGATCTAGACGAAACGTTAATCTACGCTACTGAAAATAAGCTGAATATGGGGCATAGTTTTATAGCAGGACAATATTTCGTATATAAGAGGCCATACTTAAAAGAGTTTTTGGAGTACTGTCTTGATGAATTTTTAGTTGCTGTTTGGACTTCATCTAATGAACTATATGCTGCGAAGATCGTTAACCAGATTTTTGGTGAGGATCATGACTTAGAATTTGTTTGGTCAAGAGAACGTTGTGTAAGAAAATTTGATCCGGAAATCTATGATTGGTTTTATGTAAAAGACCTTAAAAAGGTAAAGAAAAAAGGATATTCCTTAGAATCGATGATCATGGTAGATGATACTCCTAAGAAGCTCATTAGAAACTATGGTAATTTAGTTAGAGTTTGTGAGTTTGTGGGAGATCAACGAGATGAAGAGCTACTTGACTTAATCATATATCTTGAAGAATTAAAGAGAGTTGAAAATGTTAGACAAGTAGAAAAACGAAATTGGAAGAGCAGAAAGGTATAACAAACTGTTCCAGCGGGACTGCTAATGTTTGGCTCGGTTTCGCTTTGCTACACATTTTAGCCAAACATTATCAGCCTTAATAGGGCGTTTTATGCTCCTTTCACCTTGCCGCGGCCAAGCTCCAGTCTTTAGCTGGAACACAAGGTGCGTAAGTGAGCTGTTAAGTTAAGACCAAGGTTTATTACTGCTGCAACGCCCGTAGTATTGTTTCGCAAACAGTGAACCTTGCAGGCTGACTCGGTGGCTGGAGTGCACTGCATTTAAATGGCGATCGATTGAGGTAACAAACACTTCGCCCGTGCTGCTTTCATCAATAAAGACTGCGCCATTGCCTTTGTAGATAAGTTTGACCTCCTTAATGGCACCTGAGCTCTCAATTAAAAAGCCAGCGGGGCCTTGTGGGTCGATTTCAAATTTAAGGTCTAATGCTTCTTGGTTTATTCCGTATTGGTCACTAGAGCGAGTGAATTGACAATCAATAATTGGATTAGAGCCAACGGGGTTGGCTTGGCTCGGTATCAAACTAGACAAGGCAATAAGAGCTAAGGCTGTGGCCATACCTTTGGTTGTCGTCATGCCTTTGCTAATGTAAGAGGTCGGTTGATTGGACTGCATCGGTTAACTCACGCTGGTTAGTGATTGCCATACTATCGTCGCAACGACTTATAAAATCAAGTCGTTGCGACTGTCACATCCGTTAAACGCCAAGTTAAGTCATAATGCCATTAGCGGATCTACGGCTTTACGGCCTTAATCAGTGGTCAACATCATAAAATCTGCCAAATAAATCAAGTCGTTGCGATTTCATCAAGCGTTATACTACACGCTGAGGTAAGTCATATTGCCGTTAGTGGGTCAACGGCTTTACGGCCTTCCTCGGTGGTCGACATCATTAAATCTGCCGACTAAACCAAGTCGTTGCAATTGCCTCAAGCATTAATCTACACGCCGAGGTAAGTCATGATGCCGTTAGTGGGTCAACGGCTTTACGGCCTTCCTCGGTGGTCGACATCATTAAATCTGCCGACTAAACCAAGTCGTTGCAATTGCCTCAAGCATTATTCTACACGCCGAGGTAAGTCATGATGCCGTTAGTGGATCAACGGCTTTACGGCCTTAGTCAGTGGTCGACATGATTAAATCTGACCACTAAACCTGACGACTAAATCAAGCCGTTGCGCTTGCCTTAACCGTTATACTAAACGCCAAGGTAAGTCATAATGCCGTTAGTGGGTCAACGGCTTTACGGCCTTCCTCGGTGGTCGACATCATTAAATCTGCCGACTAAACCAAGTCGTTGCAATTGCCTCAAGCATTATTCTACACGCCGAGGTAAGTCATGATGCC